>NZ_LDUG01000034.1:33123-34954 GCF_001530125.1 Thiobacillus denitrificans
ACCGCGACCTGCCGATCGACGCCATCCGCGTCGGCGATCGGGTGGTGATCCGCCCCGGCGAGCGGGTGCCGGTGGACGGCGTGATCGAGGAAGGCGCGAGCCAGATTGACGAATCGCTGCTCACCGGCGAATCGCTGCCGGTCGACAAGCAGCCGGGCGACACGGTCACCGGCGGCGCCATCAATGCGCACGGCGTGCTGGTCGCGCGCACCACGGCAGTGGGCGCCGAGTCCACGCTGGCGCGCATCATCCGCCTGGTGGAAAACGCGCAGGCCGCCAAGGCGCCGATTCAAAGGCTGGTGGACAAGGTGAGCGCGGTGTTCGTGCCGGTGGTGATGGGGATCGCGCTGGTGACCTTCATCGCCTGGTGGGCGCTCGGCGGCAACGCCGAAGCTGCCATCCTCAATGCAGTGGCCGTGCTGGTAATCGCCTGCCCGTGCGCGCTCGGCCTCGCCACTCCCACCGCGATCATGGTGGGCACCGGCGTCGCCGCGCGTCACGGCATCCTGATCAAGGACGCCGAAGCGCTGGAACTGGCGCACAAGATCAGCACGGTGGTGTTCGACAAGACCGGCACGCTCACTGACGGCACGCCGCATGTGGCCGCCTGCGCGGCGGCGGGCGGCCACGACCGCAATGAAATCCTGTCGATTGCTGCCGGCCTGCAGGCCGGCAGCGAGCATTCGCTGGCGCGCGCGGTGCTGGCCGAGGCGGTAACCGCTGCCGTCACGCCGCGGCCCGCGCGGGCGCAGCAGGCGCTGCCGGGGCGCGGCATTTCCGGCGAGGCGGCGGGTGAAACCTATTGGCTGGGCAATCGCCGGCTGATGGCTGAGAACGGTGTCGACACCGCTGCGCTCGATACCGTCGCGGCGGAACAGGAAGCCGCGGGCCGCAGCGTGTCGTGGCTGGCGCGCGCCAGCGACCGCCGCGCGCTGGGTCTGCTGGCGTTCGGCGATGCGGTCAAATCCACCGCGGCCGCCGGGGTGGCGAACCTCAAGGCGCGGGGCATCGCCACCATCATGCTCACCGGCGACAACCGCGGCGCCGCGCAGGCGGCGGCCACGGCGCTCGGCATCGACCGCGTGCTGGCCGAAGTGCTGCCGGCGGACAAGGCCGCACAGGTGGGGCAACTCAAGACCGACGGCAAGACGGTGGCGATGGTCGGTGACGGCATCAACGATGCCCCTGCACTCGCCGCCGCCGACGTCGGCATTGCCATGTCCTCCGGCAGCGACGTCGCCATGCACACCGCCGGCATCACCCTGATGCGCGGCGATCCGGCGCTGGTGGCCGACGCCATCGACATCTCCAAACGCACCTACGCCAAGATCCGGCAGAACCTGTTCTGGGCGTTTATCTACAACGTGGTCGGGATTCCGCTGGCGGCGGCAGGCTTCCTGAGCCCGGTGATCGCCGGTGCGGCGATGGCATTCTCCAGCGTCAGCGTGGTGACGAACGCGCTCACTCTCAAGCGCTGGCGGCCGGCGCGCCGCGTCGAATGAACGCCGGCAAAGCTACTTGAACTTTTAGGGAAACACTGATTAATTCGATATAACCGTCATTGCGAGCGAAGCGCGGCAATCCAGCGCATTGATTAAGCAGGCATTTCTGGATTGCCGCGTCGCTGCGCTCCTCGCAATGACGGAATTAATCAGCGTTTCCTTAGTTCTACTGTGTTATTAAACATTCATGACCTGATTTGCTGATCTCCCGCAGCATGGACATTGCAGCAAGCCTTTTGCGATGGCAGCTGCGAGGCGGAAGCGCAATGTGGGGATCGAATTCTGGACGTGGCGTTGCATCGGTCGTGGCCCCGCGCGGGCGGAAACCT
>NZ_LDUG01000035.1 GCF_001530125.1 Thiobacillus denitrificans
CGCGGCATTGGCCTCCACCCAGTAGTGATCGCCGTTCTTGCAGCGGTTCTTCACCAGGCCGGTCCACGCCTTGCCGTCCTTGAGCGTGCTCCAGAAATCCGCGAACGCCTCGACCGGCATGTCGGGGTGGCGCACGATATTCTGCGGCTGCCCGATCAGCTCGGCTTCGCTGAACCCGCTGATGTTGATGAAGTCCTGGTTGACGTAGGTAATGTTGCCGTGCAGGTCCGTCTTCGACACCACCGTTTCGGTGTCCTGCAGGACGTATTCGATATTGGTTACCGGCATGTTGGATCGCATTGCTTGTTACCTTCCTAGAGATAAATTGACGTTATTGTCATCAGCCTGCGATTAACCATTTGAAGTATATGGAAGATGTCAGCCTGTATGTGCTATCGGCTGCCCATACCAGAACCTTAATATTGGCTCTTTATTTGTTGGTGTTGGCCAGCGCTGTAGGAGGGGCGCCCTCGCCCCGATTTGCGCGCCGTCGCAACCTCCACGGCATCGGCCCGGGGCGGGCCTCCTACAACAGCAGACCCCTGCGGGAGGCCGAAGGATAGGCGCCTCATCAGAGGGGACAAGACATGACTTCAACAACTAACAGTGACATAGCCTTAATATTTCTCAACCATCACCGCGTCCCACCCGCAACGGTACGCTTCCTCGATGCCGATGCCGGCCCTGAAAGAACTGGCGGGCTTTTAACTCGCAATAGTGCGGGGCTGGCTGGCTCGCGGCGCGCCGGGCCCACAGTCCGTCCCGCCTGCGTCAGCTTGAAGGTGTCCACCAGCTCCGCAAGCTTCATCGCCTGCTCCTGCATGCTCTCGGAGGCCGCCGCGGCCTGTTCCACCAGGGCGGCATTCTGCTGGGTGATTCCGTCCATCTGGGTGATGGCCTGGTTGACCTGTTCGATGCCGGCGCTTTGCTGCTGGCTCGCCGCAGCGGTGCCGCTCATGATGTCAGCCACCAGTTGCACCGATGTGACAATGTCGTCCATCGCCTCGCCGGCTTCGTCCACCAGCTTCCTCCCCACCTCGACCTGTTCCACCGAGTCGCTGATCAGGGTCTTGATCTCCTTGGCCGCGCTCGCTGAGCGCTGTGCAAGGTTGCGCACTTCGGCGGCGACGACCGCAAAGCCGCGCCCCTGCTCGCCCGCACGCGCGGCTTCCACCGCGGCGTTCAGCGCCAGGATGTTGGTCTGAAACGCAATGCCGTCGATGACGCCGATGATGTCGGCAATCTTGCGCGAGCTTTCCTTGATCGAACCCATGGTGTCGATCACTTTCCCCACCACCTCGCCGCCCTGGCGCGCAATCTCGGCAGTCGCGATAACCAGCTGGCTGGCGTGGCGCGCGCCCTCAGCGTTCTGCTTGACGGTGCTGGTGAGCTCCTCCATCGTGCTGGCGGTTTCTTCCAGGCTCGACGCCTGCGACTCGGTGCGGGCGGACAGGTCGGCGTTGCCGGTGGCGATCTCGCCGGCTCCCATGCTCACGATCTCGGTGCTCTGCTTGATCTGCCCGACCAGCAACTTGATGTTGATCTGCAGCACCCGCAGCGATTGAATCAGCCTGGACACCTCGTCGGCACCACTGGCCACGATCCGCCCGGTCAGGTCGCCTGCGCTCATGCGCTCGATATCGTCCCGCACG
>NZ_LDUG01000036.1:0-219159 GCF_001530125.1 Thiobacillus denitrificans
TTCCGCCCGCGCGGGGCCACGACCGATGCAACGCCACGTCCAGAATTCGATCCCCACATTGCGCTTCCGCCTCGCAGCTGCCATCGCAAAAGGCTTGCTGCAATGTCCATGCTGCGGGAGATCAGCAAATCAGGTCATGAATGTTTAATAACACAGTAGAACTAGGCTTCTGGATTGTTGGGCTCCTGCGTGCACCATTCGCTGGCCAGACGGGACAGCGGACGCCAGCGCTTGTTCGCGCCGAGGTCGCAGGCGGCAAGGAAGTAGCTGCTTTCTGTGCCGGGTTTTTCCCAGAAAGTGCTGCCGTCGCCGACGGCTTTGATCGGGTGATCCGCCATGTGCCGCAGCCAGCCCACTGGCAGGGCGAAGTGGAAATTGCCGCCGTTTGTCGACTTGAAGGAGAGGATGCCGACGGCCTTCCTGGTCGAACAGGCCGCCGCCGCTGGCGCCGCGGTCGAATGGCGCCGAAGTCTGGATCACCTTGCCGCCGTCGCATTCACAGGTGTGCAGGCCGATGATCCTGCCTTCGCTGACGGCAGGCGCGCCGCCTGGATAGCCTACCGCCCTCACGTTCAGGCCCACCCGGGTCTGGCCGAGGCCGATCATCGGCACCGGATCGGCCTGGTATCCGGGAACGTTGAGAGAGCACAGGTCGCGGTAGACATCGCGCTGATCGGGCCACGCCTGGCGGCGTGTGCCGGCCTGCTCGACTTCGCTGTCGATCAGTGGATCGACCCTGATACGGAAGACGGCGTTTTGCATGAGATGGAGCGTCCTGGCTATGTTGGCACCAGCCTCTCGCTCTCGGACACGCGGCCACGCCTATAGGTTTTTGGCGCGCCAAACAGTGCTTTCCCCAACCCTGATATTGACGAAACGGGGTTTGTCGTTGGCACGTCCGGCCTGGAGAAAGGGGAGGGCGATCTGTACGGCTCGATCTTGTATGACGTCGGTGCATCGCAGTAAGCCGTCGCTGAAAAGCGGTTGGTAGAAATCTTGACCGTTGAGGGTGATGACGACCCGGAGCACGACCCTTGAACGATCAGGGGTCGTGTCTGTTGCGCGCGCAGTGGGCTGCACCAAGCAGCAGTGGTTTGCGGCATGAGTCGCAAACTTCAGTGCGCCATGAATCGGCGCGCCAGCCAGTGGTCCAGGCTTAGCTTGCCGGGCCCGCTCAGTAATAGCGGCATGAACATCACCAGGTACATCAACGGCAGCTTGAACCCGTTGTCGCACACGTTGTAGCCGTTGCCCGCGTGCACGCTGGCCCAGGCGACGATCGTCAGAATGATGAGCGACAGGCTGAAGAAGCGGGTGCCCAGACCGATCACCAGCGCAATGGCACCGATCAGCTCGAACCAGGTGGACATGAACCACGAGATGTCAACCGGTACCAGGTTGAACGGGAAGGGAAAGGCGCTATAAATATCCGCGAACCAGTTGTCGCCGTTGAATTTCTCGACACCGGATTCCCAGAACTCCCAGGCCAGCAGCAATCGCAAGCCCAGCAGGCCAAGGTAGCTGCCGGCCTGATTGAGTAGACCGGTGAGCCCCGCATAAAGATGAATGATTGAATTCATGGTGAAAGCCTAATGGTTGAAGGGGAAGCGGAGTGAAAAATGGCCTGAAGCATTAACTCCAGGCCATGGTCATCACTTACTTATTGCCATCCTTGGCCATGGCGTCCTTTTTAGTGGCGCCGCATTTGCCTTCGCCGCACTTGCCATCCTTGGCCTTGGTGTCCTTGGCCTTGGCATCTTTGGCACCGCCACATTGTCCATCTTGGACCTTGGCATTCTTACTGGCGCCGCACTTGCCGTCCTGGGCCTTGTCGGCGGCGGCGACCATGTAGCCTTGCGAGAGCGCGTTCAGGGCAAACGGGTTGCCGGCAGCGTGAGCGATGCCGGCTGCGCCGATGGCGGCGGTCAATGCGAGGGTGAGGGTGATTTTGCTTGAGTTCATGATGGTTCTCCTAAAGTTTGAGTCAGTGGTTTGCCCGTGCAGCCGGTTTCAAAAGCGTGGCCGCGGTGCGTTTACGGCGATATTCCCGATCAGGCGGATGGCTTGCTGTGTTGACGCTGCTGTTCGGCAAGCGCCCGGTTGATGCGCTCACGCGCCTCGGCCGAAAGCGCCTGGTCCGTGGCTTTGGCTTCGGCACGCCGGTCTGACAGACGCAGCAAGCGCCGCATCAGTGCAATCTGGCGTTCGAAACGTCGGCAGTTGACGCACATCCACAGGTGGATGCGCAGTCCCCAGCGTTCGCGAAAACTCAAAGGTCGATCCTGGCCTTGCGAGACCAGGTGGCTTGCGTCCTTGCATGTCAACATCGCATTAGTTCCGGGCGCGCCCGGCTCCGTTCTGGTCGAGACACTGCCGGAGCCCCATGCGGGCCCGATACAGCATCGTCCACACGTTCGTCGGCGAGATTTCCATTTCCTGACAGATGGTTTCGGTGGACTCCTCCATGACCTCGCGCAGCATGAACAATCTCCCGAGGCGTTCGGGAAGCGCATCCAGGCAGCGTTGCAGGATGGCGATCAACTGACTGCGCGCCAGCGAATCTTCAGGATTGCCCCAATCGGAGACTTTTTCACGCCAACTGCCGTTGGCGTCGAAGAAATCCTCATCGGCAAACAAGTCGTTGTCGGCTGATACAAGATCGGGAGATTCCAGGGGCGCTTCGCGTGCTTCGTGACGAAACTGATCCATGATCTTGTGCTTGAGGATGCCGATGAGCCAGGTCCGCACCGACGCCCCGCCGTTGAATCGCGCGTGCGCCTGCAGGGCGGCGACCAGCGTGTCCTGTACCACTTCCTCCGCCTTGTTGGCGTCGCGCAGGCGCAGCATTGCAAAGCGATACAGCGCGCTGCCATGCTGTTCGAGCCATGTTTCCGGACTTTCGCTGGTCGTGTCGCTCAATGCTGTCTCCTGATCGTGTGACTGTCGAAATAAAACTATGCAGAATAATGAACCAGACGGTACATAATAATAGAGTCGGTTTTCTGTTTGTTTCCTTACACGCGCCATACCCGGCACCCCATGGATTCCCGGTTTGAAAAATGTTGATGGGGTGGTTGTCAGGATCGGGTTGTTGAATCGACCAATTGGATTGTCAAAACAGGAGAGAAACGTATGTCACGTCTTGCCATAACCACACTGATGCTTGCCTGGCTGATTCCGCCTGCCAGGGCAGCCGCGATCCAATAGCGGACGCAGCTACAGAGGTTTGCCTGGCATCAATACCCCAGGGGCGCGGAGCGTCGTATTCGGACTGGTACTTGGAAATAGATCATGTTCAGGAGCAAAGGATTGAGCCTTTGCGGTTGACATTGTGAACCAACCGGTTCATATATAAAAATATGAAGCCATCTCCTGGTCGACCGCTCGAATTCGATCCTGACGCCGCGCTCGATGCGGCGATGCAGGTTTTCTGGCGCAATGGCTATGAAAATACTTCGATGCAGGATCTGCTCGAAGCCATGCAGATATCCAAGAGCAGCCTGTACCAGGCGTTTGGCGGCAAGCAGGCCTTGTTCGAGCGCTGCATGGCGCGTTACGGCGATTACATGATCGGGGCCCTGCGTGATGCCTTGCTGGCTTCACCCAGCGGACTGGGATTTGTCCGGCAGTTTCTGGAGGGCGTACTGGATGAGGCGCGCGGGGTGTGCGAGGTGCGTGGATGCCTGGTATTGAATACCGCCAACGAATTCGCCCGCCGCAACCCACAGATTGCCGAGGCGGTGTCGCATGGCCTGAACCGCTTTCATGGCGTATTGCTGGCTGCGGTCGAGCGTGCCCAGCAAGAAGGCGATATCCCGCCGGAGCGCAATGCAGTAATGCTGGCCACGTATCTGGTCAGCAGCATGAGCGGCCTGAAGACGATGATCAAGGCCGGTGCAGGCGAAGAGAGCCTTAAAGGGATCATCGAACTGACTTTGAAGGCGTTGCAGTAAGGATTCGACCTTTTGTTCGACCAATAATGGACCGTCAGGTCCACTAATCAAGGAGTCATGATGCAAGCGGAATACAAACTGTCCCTCCCACCCCTCACCGAAGCCAATGCCGACATGATCGCCGCCGACCGGATGCGTGCTGCGCAGGCCGGTTTTGGCTTCGTACCCAACATGTATGGCGTGATGGCCAACTCGCCCGGGCTGCTCGATACCTATGTGCATGGCTATGAGCGATTTCGGGCCTTGTCCGGCTTTACGCCGGCCGAGCAGGAGGTGGTGCTGCTGGCGGTCAGCCGCGAAAACGGTTGCACCTATTGTGTCGCTGCGCACAGTTTCATCGCCGACAAGATGTCCGGTGTTGCTGACGCCGTTACCAATGCCATCCGCGATGGCCGGCCGATCCCGGATGCCAGGCTGGCCGCCCTGCATGACTTCACCCGCGCCATGGTGACGAAGCGTGGACTGCCCGGCAAGACTGACGTGAGCGCCTTCCTCGCCGCGGGTTACAGCGAACGCCAGATTCTGGAAGTCGTATTGGCGATTGCAGTGAAAACCCTGAGCAATTACGCCAACCACCTGTTCCATACCCCGGTAGACGCCATGTTTGCCGGCCGGACGTGGACGGATTGATCGCTGACATACGACAAACGCGCAATACACGGCTGGGCGCGTAAAAGAATCAGCCGTTTTTTAGGAGATCAGCATGAACTTCGATAAAGAACTGGATGCACGCGGCCTCAACTGTCCGTTGCCTATTTTGCGCACCAAAAAATCCCTGGGTGAACTGGAAAGCGGGCAGATTTTGAAAGTGAGTTCCACCGACCCTGGCTCGGTCAAGGACATGCAGGCGTTTGCCAAGCAGACCGGCAACGAACTGTTGTCCACCGCCGAAAACGGGGGGCAGTTCATCTTCCTGATGCGCAAGCATTGAGTCGTCATCCACCCAAGGAACAGGAGGGACATCATGGAAACCAAGAAAATGGCGATCATCGCCACCAAAGGCACGCTGGACTGGGCTTATCCGCCCTTCATCCTCGCCTCCACCGCCGCCGCGCTGGGTTACGAGGTGCAGATGTTTTTCACCTTCTACGGCCTGCAACTGCTGAAAAAGGATTTGTCCGGGCTCAAGGTTAGCCCGCTGGGCAACCCCGGCATGCCGATGAAAATGCCGTTCGGCCCTCGCTGGTTCAAGGGGATCAACTGGAATATCCCGAATGCGTTGCAGTCGCTGGTGCCGGGGTATGAAAATCTTGCCACCTCGCTGATGAAACAGACGATTGCCAACAACGGTGTGGCTTCGATTCCCGAGCTGCGCGAACTATGCGTCGAGGCCGATGTGAAGATGATCGGCTGCCAGATGACGGTCGAGCTGTTCGGCTTCGACCAGCGCGAGTTCATGGATGGTATCGAGTACGGCGGCGCGGCGACGTTTTTCGAGTTTGCGGGCGAAACGGACATCTGCCTGTTCATTTAGGCGGCATGGTCAGGCGGCGGCGTGCGGGCCGCCCGCTCGGACATGGACGGGGGGGCTCGCCTGACTTCGCTTGAGCCTGTGTCGCAGAGAAAAGCGTTGCCGCCCCGGAGCATCGCCGGTATAGTGCGGCCTCCCGCATCCTGCCAATCGATGCGCGGTTCTCTTACCCCGATCTCACGATCCCCTATTCGTCTGCCTCGATTGGTGTTGCCACAAGCGCAACAGGCCGTCGCAGGAAAACCTACATGACTACTGAAACAACCCTTGCCGGCCCAGGCTTTAACGAGCTTGGCCTGGCCGAACCCATCATGCGTGCGATTGCCGATGCCGGCTACACCACGCCCACCCCGATTCAGGCACAGGCAATTCCGCAGGTGCTGGCGGGCGGCGATCTGCTCGCCGCCGCGCAGACCGGCACCGGCAAGACCGCCGGCTTCACGCTGCCGATCCTGCATCAACTGTCGACGCGCGCAGTGCAGGCCTCCAAGCCGGGCCGTCCGCGCTGCCTGATTCTGGTGCCGACGCGCGAACTCGCCGCGCAGGTCGAGGAATCGGTCAAAACCTACGGCAAATACCTGTCGCTCACCTCGATGGTGATGTTCGGCGGCGTCAACATCAACCCGCAGTTCAAGGCGCTGAAGTCGCGCGTCGACATCCTGGTGTCGACGCCGGGCCGTCTGCTCGATCACATGGGGCAGAAGACGGTGGACCTGTCCGGCGTCGAAATCCTGGTGCTCGACGAAGCCGACCGCATGCTTGATATGGGCTTCATCCGCGACATCAAGAAAGTGCTCGCCGTGCTGCCCAAGCAGCGCCAGACCCTGCTGTTCTCGGCGACTTTCTCCGACGAGATCCGCACCCTGGCCAACGGCCTGCTGAACAACCCGAAGAGCGTCGAAGTCGCGCGTCGCAACACCACGGTGGAGATCATCGAGCAGTCGATGCACCGGGTGCCGCAGGCGCACAAGCGCGATTTGCTGGCGCACCTGATCAAGCACCATGACTGGCAGCAGGTGCTGGTGTTCACCCGCACCAAGCACGGCGCCAACAAGCTCGCCGAGAAGCTGGTGAAGGACGGCATCGGCGCCGCCGCGATCCACGGCAACAAGAGCCAGTCGGCGCGCACCAAGGCGCTGGCGAGCTTCAAGGACGGCAGCGTGCGCGTGCTGGTGGCGACCGACATCGCCGCCCGCGGCATCGACATCGACCAGTTGCCGCAGGTGGTGAACTTCGAACTGCCCAACGTGCCGGAAGACTACGTCCACCGCATCGGCCGCACCGGCCGCGCCGGCACCACCGGCTCGGCGCTGTCGCTGGTGGATGACGAGGAAATGAGCTACCTGCGCGACATCGAAAAGCTGATCAAGCGCGCGATCGTGCGCGTCGAAATCGAACCCGGCTTCGTTCCGCCGGCCAAGGCCGATCTGATGTCCGACGAGCGTCCGCCGCGTCCGCCGCAAGGCCGTAGTGGCCCGCGTCAAGGGCAGGGCGCGGGCAATCGCAACGCGTCCGGCCGTGCGCCGCAGGGCCGCTCCGCAGCAGGCAGTGCCAAGCCCGCAGCCAGCCGCGCCGCCGCGCCGAGCACCGCTGCCCAGCCGCGCAAGCCGCGTCCGCCAGCCGCCTTGTTTGCGGGCAAGCCGGGGACGCGCGGACACTAGTTTTTTTCGTCATCGCGCGGCTCGTCGAGCCGTGGTGAATCCGTCCTGATTCGTGCTTCTGGATTTGCCTGAGGGATTTCGATTCACCCAATACCATGGCCCGTATTGCGCAGCGTGCTGCGCAATACGGGCCATGGTATTTTCAACTGCACGAATCCCTGCCATGGCGGCGCCAGTGCGTGATGGCTGCCGACTTGTCGGCTTTACAACCACGGCCTCCCATTCGCTGGGACAATTGCCGTCATGGATACCCTCGCCAGCTACGACGAACTCCCCTACGACAGCCTGCCGCTGCCCGAAACCCAGCCGGATTTTCTGGCTGCGGTTGCCAGGCTGCATGGCTTTGACGCACCCGATCCGTCCCGCGCGCGCATCCTCGAACTGGGCTGCGCGCAGGGCGGCAACCTGATTCCGCTGGCGTGGCGCTGGCCCGGGTCAGACTGTGTGGGGGTGGAGTTGTCGCGCGTGCAGGCCGAGACGGGCGCCGCTTTCATCCAGGCGCTGGGGCTGCCCAACGTGCGTATCCAGCATGGCGATCTCGCCGCGCTGCCGGGCGATCTGGGCGAATTCGATTACATCATCGCGCACGGTGTGTATTCCTGGGTGCCGCCGTCGGTGCGGCAGGCGCTGCTCGATGTCTGTCGCCGTCATCTTTCACCGCAGGGGATTGCCTACATCAGCTTCAACGTCGCGGCCGGCTGGCAAGCCCTGCAGCCGCTGCGCACCGCGCTGATCGAGCGCACCGCGGCCAACCTTCCGGCGCCCGCGCGTTTTCAACAGGCGCTGCGCGTGCTGGACGAACTGCAAGCCGAATGGCGCGATCCGGTCTTGCTGAAGGAAATCGCCTATCTCAAGTCGGCTGCGCCGTCCTACCTGTTCCACGAATACCTCGCCGATCTCAATGCGCCGATGGCGTTTGCCGAATTCGCCGCCCAACTCGATACGCATGGCCTGCGCTATGTTGGCGAGGCCGGTCCGCGCCGCGCCGTGGTCGAACTCGAAAACGCCTGGGGCCTGATGCCCGAGGGCATGGCCGGGCGCTGGCTGGACGCCGAAGCCGCGCTCGACGATGCGTTCGCCATCCGCTTTCGTCGCGCGCTGATTGCGTGCGACGACGCCCCCTGCGCCCAGCCGCCGCAGGCCGAGGCCTTGAGCGGGCTGTCGTTCCATGCTGACTTGCGCAGCGACGAAGAAATCGATCTGGAGGCCGCCACCGAACAGGGTTTCGTCAACCCGGCGGGCAATACCTTTCCGATTGCGCAGCCGGCAATGAAAGCGGCGGCCATGGCCTTGTCGGCCGCCTATCCCGGCGCACTCGACTACGCGGCGCTGCTGTCTGCCGCCCGCGAAGTGCTGGCCGAACACGAAGCCGGCGCGCAGATGGATGAAGCCGTGTTCCGCCAAGCGCTGTTTCAGCTGACGATGGCCCATGGCGTGATGCCGACCGTTTGGGCCGGGTCATTTGCCGCCGAGCCGGGCGAGCGTCCGTGCGCGAATGCCCTGGCGCAACAGCAGGCGCGTTCGCCGGGCTGGGTGGTGAGCGGCGAGCGCCATGTGGCAATGGACCTGGACCCGGCCGGACGCATGCTGTTGAGTGCGATGGATGGCAGCCAAACAGTCGATGAACTCGCGGCAACCATGCAGGCCACGCTGGCGCAATCCGGGCTGGAGGTGCAGCTGCAGCGGGTAAAGGAACTGACGTGGCAGCAGCTGTGGCTGTTCGCGCGCCAGGGCCTGTTGGTGTAAAGACGCCCCGGTTGGGGCATGGCTTTCGTTGCTGCCGGCTTGAGCGACGCAATCCGGGGTGATGCACTATGGTGGAAGGGTCGCTCATCCAAGGCGCCCCCAGATGACTGCCCTGCTCGACGCAATTCAACAACGCTATGCCTGCCACCAGTTTGTTGTGGGGCAAGCCGTCTCTGCAAACACGCTGGCCTTGCTGCTGGAAGCGGGCCGGCTGGCGCCTTCGGCCTTTGGCCTGGAGCCGTGGCGTTTCATCACCGTTCAGGATGAAGCGGGCCGGGCAGCTGTGGCGCGAGCTTGTTACGACCAGCCGACCGCGGCGACGGCTGCCGCATTCATCGTGATCGTGGCGCTGGTCGCGGCACTCGATCCGGATTCGGATTACGTGCGCGCGCGTTTGGAGGCGGAAGCGCGCGGCCAGGACCTGGCACCGATCGATGAAGCTTATCGCGCGTTCTACTGTGCCGAATCGGTGGGGAACTGGGCGCAGGGCCAGTGCAATTTTGCCGCAGCGCACATGCTGTTGCAGGCGGCACACCTGGGGCTCGGCAGTTGTCCGATCGGGGGATTCGACGCGGAAAATCTCGCTTCTGTCCTGGCCGTTCCGCCAGGCGAAACGCCCGCGCTGGTGATTGCGCTGGGGCACTGTGCCCAGGGTGCGCCGCAACGGATACGCAAGCCCCCGGTGTAGTGCGTCGCAAATATTCGGACTTGTTCGCGGCGTTTTTTTGCACCTGGCAGCGTTGCGCCGCCTCGCTATAGAGCGACGATGGCTCGTTGTCGCACCTTGCCCGATACAAAAAGCCGCACGCGACCCATATCCGCTATTTACAAAGCACTACACGGCTTGATCGCCGCGTCCAGGAGGGCGGTCATATGCGGGCGTTCACATCATTCCGCCAACGCAGGCAATGTGAGTTGGAAGCGCGTTTTCTGCTCATCGGACGTCACGGCAATTATGCCGCCATGCGCGTCAACGATGGACTTGACGATGGCAAGCCCGAGTCCCGCGCCATCGCCCTGGCGTTGACGCGAGGGGTCGATACGGTAGAAACGGTCGAACAGTCGGGGGAGGTGTTCTGCCGGGATTTCCCTGCCCGGGTTCTCGACAGAAACGGTGGCTTTATCCCCTGGCCCGGCCAGGGATACCTGCACGATTTGGCCTCTCGGCGTGTGCCGGATGGCGTTCGATATGAGGTTGCTGAGCGCGCGCCGCAACATCAGCCGGTCGCCGGATACGGTAGCCGATCCCGTCTGGGCCAGCGTAACGGCGCGCTCTTCCGCCCAGGCTTCAAAGTAATCAAACAAATCCTGTATTTCATTGGCCAGATTGACTTTTTCCACGCCCGGCTTGAGCAGGCAGTTGTCGGCCTGGGCAAGGTAGAGCATGTCGCCAACCATCTGGGCCATGCGCTCATATTCTTCCAGGCTCGAGTAGAGCACTTCCTTGTATTCGTTCTTGTCGCGCGCGCTGGAAAGCGCGACCTGGGTCTGGGTCATGAGGTTGGAAATGGGGGTGCGCAGTTCGTGCGCAATGTCGGAAGAGAACTCGGAGAGCCGCCGGAAGGAATCGTCCAGGCGGGCCAGCATGGCGTTGAAGGCATCGGCGAGAGGCTTGAGTTCCGTCGGCAGGCCGGTCGCCGGCAGGCGGTCTGCCAGGTGTTCGGCGGACATGCCGGCCACCATGTGGGTGACCTGACGCAAGGGGGAGAGGCCCCAGCGGGTGGCCATCCAGCCCAGGCCGGCGGTGGCCAGGGCGGCCAAAGCGATGGCGATTCCCAGCACCGAGCGGAACGTGTCCATGAAAAGCTCGTGGTGCTTGATGTCCTGCGCCACAGCTACGGTGTATGGCTTGCCACTGCCTGCGGTGATCGATACGGCCATGCCCCGGTGGCTTACGCCGTTTTGCTTCCACTGATGCAAGGTCCCGTACTTACACGCTGCTGGTTTGGTTTGGCAGGCTTGCAGCAGCGTGCGTGGGAAATCCGCGCCCGACGTGGCGAACCAGATATTCCCCGTTGCCTCCGTCACGACGACGGCGAGCCCATGATGCCCAACTAGGGCGTTGTCCAGTTGCTGGGGCAGATGGTCCAGCTCTTGACTGCTTGAGGCATGCCTGAACAGGCTCTGGATGAGCTCCAGCTTGCCATTGAGTTCGAACCGATCCTCCTGCTCAAAATGAGTCTCCACCACTTGCGTCAGAAAATAGCCCGTCGTCAGCAGGACCAGGGATGCGGCCACCGCGAAAAGCAGGCTGATCCGGGCTGTCAGTGACAGGGGTTTCATGGTTTCGCGTTTTCCGGGAGGGTTTCCAGCACGTAACCCATCCCCCGCACGGTGTGGATGAGCTTGGACTCAAAGCCCTCGTCGATCTTGAGCCGCAGCCGGCGCACCGCCACATCGATGACGTTGGTATCGGAGTCGAAATTCATGTCCCAGACCTGCGAGGCGATCAGGCTGCGGGGCAGTACTTCTCCCTTGCGGCGCAGAAACAGTTCCAGCAGAGTGAACTCCTTGGCCGTCAGTTCGATCTTGCGGCCCGCCCGCATGGCCCTTCGCCGCAGCAGGTCCAGCTCCAGGTCGGCCGCCTTGAGGACGGCGGGTTCCAGACCGGCATGCCCGCGGCGCACCAGGCTGCGCACCCGGGCCAGCAGTTCTGCAAAGGCGAAGGGTTTCACCAGGTAATCGTCGGCCCCCAATTCCAGCCCCTTGACGCGGTCTTCCACCTGATCGCGCGCGGTGAGAAACAGCACCGGCATGTCGAGTCCAGCCCGGCGCACGCCTTCGAGCACCTGCCAGCCATTCAGCCCCGGCAACATCACATCCAGAATCATCAGGTCGTAGTGGCCCGCCTTGGCGAGTTCCAGCCCGTCCCAGCCATCGCGCGCCAGATCCGTGACGAAACCGGCCTCGGTAAGACCTTGCTTCAGGTAGTCCCCTGTTTTGGGTTCGTCTTCAACGATCAGGATTTTCATGGCTGGAATACCGGGCTGGATGGAAGCATCCTGCCACAGCTCGCGCCTTGTGGATGCGCGCATTACAGATTTGTAATCCACTTGTCAGATTCATGTTGGGCGCGACCTTGCAGGATGCAGTCAAACGAGCGTCGCCTGGGTGCCGTATTGGTGAACGAGGGCAACCATGACGACAACTGTGGGGCTACATTCGCCAGGCTTCCGGGTTCCCTTACGACTTAACCTGAACATTCGAGGACATCATGCGTCACACCCTGTTGATTTTTGTTGGCTTGCTGCTCATACAACCCGTTTACGCTGCCAGTCTGCGCACAGCGCTGGATCAAGCCTGGGAAAAGAACCCCCAAGCGCAAACGCTGGAGGCCAAGCGCGCGGAAAGTATTGCCCAAGGCGTCGCTGCGAACAGCCTGGTGCCCGGTGCCCCCGTCGTCATCCTGGGCCACCGCAACGACCAGTTGAACAGCAATGCTGGCGTGCGCGAGTGGGAGGCCGGTATTGCTTTGCCCATCTGGCTGCCTGGCCAGCGCGACGCGCGGCAACGCCAGGCTAAAGCCGGCCGGGGCGGCCTGGAAGCCAACATCCTTGCACTGCGTTTGAGACTGGCCGGGGAACTGCGCGAAGCCATTTGGCAGGTGCGCCAGGTGGAGGCGCAAATCCGGCTCGATGAAGCGCGCACACTTACCGCGAAAAAGCTCGCGGAGGATGTCGCCAAGCGGGTACGGGCAGGGGAGTTAGCCAAGACCGATTTGAATCTGGCGCAAAATGAATGGCGCACCGCCCAGGCCGCCGTTTTGCAAAACCGCAACCGGCTGCTCCAGGCACAGCAAGCCTATGCCACGCTCACCGGCACCACCGTATTACCGGACGACAGCGCAGAAAGCGCGCAATCGAAGCCGTTGTCGGACGACCATCCCTTAATGGAAGAAGCGCGACTAGCGATCGAGGTTGCGCAGGCGCAGGTGCGTGTGGCCAGCCAATCGCGCCGCGACAATCCGGAGCTTGAACTCAGCACGCGCCGGGCGCGCGGCAACCTGAACGATCCCTACGCCAGCACCGTGGCGCTCGCGTTGCGCTTGCCTTTGGCTACCGATGCACGCAACCTGCCGCTCACGAGCGCCGCCCAAACCGCCCTCACCAGCGCGCAAAGCGAATATACCCGCACCCGGCTTACGCTGGAATACCAGCGACAGCAAGCCGATCAGGCCTTGCAAGCCGCCGATCAATTACTGGATCTGACGCGGCAGCAACGCACTGCCTCAGGGGAAAACCTCGATCTGATCCAGAAATCATTCAGCCTCGGCGAATCCGGCCTGTTCACCTTGTTACGCGCCAGAACGGCAGCCTTTGAGGCGGAGCAGGCTTACAACCAACAAGAAATCGCGCAGGCGCTGTCCCGCGCCCGCCTCAATCAAGCCCAAGGAGTCTTACCGTGAACCTATTCAATTTACTGCCTAATTTTAGGGCATGGGCGCTGGCGTTGCTGTTTTCACTTGTGCCGCTGTTCGCCTTTGCCGGCGGCGGCGATGACCACAGCCACGGCCCCGAGGTGAGCGTGCCGGTTGCCGCAACTGCCACAAGCGGGGAGCGGCTGGAATTGAAATCGCCGGACGTGGAGCTGTTGGGCATACTCGGTGACGGCAAACTCACCCTCTATGCCGACCGTTACGCCACCAACGAGCCTATTCTCAACGCGAAAATCGAACTGGAAAGCAATGGGCGCAAGCTTCAGATGCTGGCTACAAAGGACGGCAGTTACACAGCCGCTGCGGATTGGCTGAAGCAGCCCGGCAAGCATGAAATTGTGGTGAGCGTGGAAGCAAACGGCCTGCAGGATTTGCTGATAGGCACCTTGCTAGTATCCGACTTGAAGCCGGAAACCGACGGGCGTTCCTGGCTTGCCTACGGAAAATGGGCGGCGGTCGGCATCGCAGGGGTCATCGCGCTGCTTGTGCTGTTCAAACGCATGCGCCGCCGCAAGGGTGCAGCAGCCCTGGTGTTGCCCGTGTTTGCGGCTTTCCTGCTCGGCGGACACAGCAATCCCGGCTTCGCCCACGGCGACGAGGATCATAGCGAGAAACCCAAAACCCCGGTGGTGAGTGGGGTGCCAGCAGGCCCGGCAAACAGCGGCAACCCTGCCGCAGGTGCTGCTCCCGTGCGGCTGCCGGACGGCAGCATTTTCGCGCCCAAGCCCGTGCAGCGGCTGCTCGGCATCCGCACCGTGCTGGGCGAGCCGCGCGACATCGCCAAAACGGTGGAGCTCAACGGCCATATCAGTGTCGACCCGAATTTCAGCGGGCGCGTGCAGTCCAGCCAATCCGGGCGGATTGCCGCGCCCGGCGGGGGCTTTCCCGCCATGGGCATGAAGGTGAGCAAGGGGCAAATCCTGGCTTACATCGAACCCGCCGCCAGCAGCATCGAGAAGGGTAATCAGCAGGCGCAACTGGCCGAACTGGCGAGCAATCTGGGGCTTGCCGAACGGCGCGCAAAGCGCTTGGAGCAACTGGTGGGCAGCCTGCCGCAAAAGGAAATCGACGCGGCGCGGGCCGAAGCGGCAAGCCTCAGGGCGCGCCGTGCGGCGGTGGCGGACAGTTTGTTCCAGCGCGAAGCCCTGCGTGCGCCGGTTTCCGGCGTGATCAGCCAGGCCGGTGTGGTCGCGGGCCAAGTGGTGGAAGCGCGCGAAGTATTGTTTGAAATCGTCGACCCGGCCAGGCTCTGGGTGGAAGCCATCGCCTACGATACCGCGCTGTCCGGCCAAGTGGCGGGCGCCGCCGGCATGACCGCGGGCAATCAGCCGCTGACGCTGGCGTTCATCGGCCAAAGCTATCAACTGCGCGAACAGGCGCTGCCCATGCAGTTCGCTGTCAAACCACCTCTACCAATATTAAGTGTGGGCCAACCGGTTAAGGTGTTTGTGCAAACCAGGCAAGCCATCCGCGGCATCCCCGTGCCGCAAGGCAGCGTCATGAAAAACAGCAGCGGGGAAACGATCGTGTGGGTGCATGCCTCAGCCGAACGCTTCGTGCCGAAAAAGGTGAAAGTGCAAGCGGTGGACGCCAATACGATCGCGGTGCTGGAGGGGCTGCAGGATGGCGACCGGGTGGTGACGCAGGGCGCGGCATTGCTGACACAGATACGCTAGGGGCAGACATGTTTAAAGCAATCATTCAATCCAGCCTGAGCCAGCGCCTGTTTGTCGTCGCGGCGTCGCTCCTGCTGCTGGTGTACGGCATGCTCACCCTGAAGCAACTGCCGGTGGACGTGTTTCCAGACCTCAACAAACCCACCGTGACGCTGATGACCGAGGCCGCAGGCATGGCGCCGGAGGAAGTGGAGCAACTCATCAGTTTCCCCGTCGAGACGGCGATGAACGGCATACCGGGGGTGACGCGGGTACGCTCGGTTTCCGGCATCGGTCTTTCCATCGTATACGTGGAGTTCGACTGGGGCACCGACATTTACCGCAACCGCCAGCAGATCGCGGAGCGCCTCTCCCTGGTGAAAGAGCAAATTCCCGCCGGCATCACGCCACAGATGGGGCCGATCAGTTCCATCATGGGCGAGATCATGTTGATCGCGATGACCGCCGACCCCGACAAGGCGAGCCCGATGCAGGTGCGCGAACTGGCGGACTGGGTGGTGCGTCCGCGGCTGCTCACGATCACGGGCGTATCGCAGGTGATTCCCATCGGCGGCGAGGTGAAGCAATACCGGGTGACGCCCGATCCGGTCAACCTCGACCGCCTGGGTATCACCCTGGAACAAATGGAAAAGGCGCTGGCGAATTTCGCTACCAACACCAGCGGCGGTTTCCTGGAGTCCCAGGCGCAAGAATATTTGATCCGCAATATCGGGCGCACCACCAAACTGGAAAATTTGCAGGACCTGGTGATCGACTACCGTGAAGGGACACCGATTCTGCTCAAGCAAGTCGCCAAGGTGGACTTCGCTGCCCGCCTGAAGCGCGGCGACGCGAGCTTCATGGGCAAGCCCGCGGTGATCCTGTCGGTGCAGAAGCAGCCTGGAGCGGACACGGTAAAACTCACGCGCGAAATCGAGGCGGCGCTCGCGGAGCTGAACAAGAACATGCCCGCCGGGATCGCGGCGAAAGATATTCTGTTCAAGCAGGCGAATTTCATCGAAAGCTCGGTGAGCAACGTGGAAGAGGCCTTGCGCGACGGCGCCATCATGGTGGCGGTGGTGCTGTTCCTGTTTCTGCTCAATTTCCGAACCACCTTCATTTCGCTCACCGCGATTCCCGTCTCCATCCTGATCACAGTGCTGGTGTTCAAATACTTCGGGCTGTCGATCAACACCATGACGCTGGGGGGGCTGGCGATTGCCATCGGCGAACTGGTGGACGATGCGGTGGTGGGGGTGGAGAACGTATTTCGGCGTTTGAAGCAGAATCGGGCGGAAGGCGGCAAGACATCCGTGCTGGAAGTCATCGCCGCCGCCACGCTGGAAGTGCGTTCCGCCATCGTCTATGCCACCCTCATCATCGTGCTGGTGTTCGTGCCGCTGTTCGTCCTTTCCGGCATCGAGGGCAAGCTGTTCGCGCCGCTGGGTGTCGCCTACATCGTGTCCATCCTCGCCAGCATGCTGGTGTCGGTAACGTTGACGCCGGTGCTGTGCTATTACCTGCTGCCGAAAATGAAGCGCCTGGAGCACGACGACAGCCCGGTCGTCAAAAAGCTCAAGCAGTGGGATACGGGCCTGCTGCAATGGTCGTTTGACCACAGCAAGCTGGTGCTCGGCGGAGGGTTGCTCGCAGTGGCGCTCGCGGCAGCCGCCGTGCCGTTCTTCGCCCGTTCCTTCCTGCCTGCGTTTAACGAAGGCACGCTCACCATCACGGCCGTCATGAATCCGGGCACCTCCTTGCCGGAAGCCAACCGCATCGGCACCCTGGCGGAACAGCTGATACTGCAAGTGCCGGAAGTGACCCAGGTGGGGCGGCGCACCGGCCGCGCCGAGCTGGACGAGCATGCGGAAGGCGTGCATTACAGCGAGATCGACGCGGACCTGAAAAAATCCGCCCGCTCCCGCGAGGCCGTTTTGCAGGATATTCGCGACCGCCTCGCACCGCTTCCCGCCTCGGTCAACACCGGCCAGCCCATTTCGCACCGGCTCGACCACATGCTGTCCGGAGTACGCGCGCAGATCGTGCTGAAAATTT
Source organism: Thiobacillus denitrificans (assembly GCF_001530125.1). Taxonomy (GTDB): domain Bacteria; phylum Pseudomonadota; class Gammaproteobacteria; order Burkholderiales; family Thiobacillaceae; genus Thiobacillus; species Thiobacillus denitrificans_C. Next base: position 16,977 of record NZ_LDUG01000036.1, read on the forward strand.
TCGGCGACGACGTGGACACGCTGCGCGGCCTGGCGGCGGAGTTGCAAACCCGGCTCGCCAACATCCCCGGCCTGGTGGATTTGCAACTGGAAAAACAGGTGCGCATCCCGCAACTGCAAATCCGTGTCGATTACGCCAAGGCCGGGCAGTATGGCGTCACCCCGGCGGCCATCAACACCGCCCTGGAGACGCTTTCCAACGGCGCCACCGCGGCGCAGGTGATCGAAGGCAACCGCCGCTTCGATGTGGTGATCCGCCTTGCAGATACCGACCGCAGCGCGCAAGGCTTGAGCAAGCTCTTGGTGGAAACGCCGAGCGGACGCATCCCGCTGCGCCTCATCGCGGAAATCGAGGACAGCGATGGCCCCAACCAGATCCTGCGCGAAAACAGCCGCCGCCGCATGGTGCTGATGGGCAACAGTGACGGCACCGACATGGCGCAGATCATCCGCGACATCCGCGCCGAGCTCGCGAAATATCCGCTGCCGGAAGGCTATTTCACCAAGCTGGAAGGCCAGTTCCAGGCGCAGGAAGAAGCCAGCCAACTGATTTCGGGGCTGTCGCTGGTGTCATTGGCCATGATCTTCCTGGTCTTGTACAGCCGCTACAAATCCACCGTGCTGTCGCTGATGATCATGGGCAATATTCCGCTGGCATTGGTGGGCAGCGTCATTGCGCTCTGGCTCTCCGGCGGCGCGCTGTCGGTGGCAAGCCTGATCGGCTTCATCACCCTGGCCGGCATCAGCACGCGCAACGGCATCCTGAAGATCAGTCATTACATCAACCTGGTGGCGCACGAAGGCGAGGTATTCGGCAAGAAAATGATCATCCGCGGCAGTCTGGAACGCCTGACGCCGGTGTTGATGACCGCGCTGGTGGCAGCCTTCGCCCTGATTCCGCTGATGCTGTCCGGCGGCGATCCGGGCAAGGAGATTCTGCATCCGGTGGCGGTGGTGATTTTCGGCGGGCTGGTGAGCTCCACGCTACTGGACACTTTGCTTACACCGGTGATGTTTTACCTGTGGGGCGAAAAACCGATGATGAAACTGCTGGCACAAGGCAGCAAGGAAAACTTCTGATCTGGCTCAATAAATGAGCGAAATCAGAAGAATCAAAAATAGCAGCTATTTTTTAACCTTATCCAAGGAGCCACAAAATGAAATACCTGAAACCTTCCGTCCTCGCCTTGACTATGCTCTTCTCGCAAGGTGCGTTTGCCCATACCGACGAATATCTCGACACCCAACCCGCACCGCACGGCGGCCAGTTGCGCATGGTGCAGCAGTACCACTATGAACTGGTGGTGAAAGCCAACGAGGTGAGCGTCTATGTCACGGACCACGGCGGCAAAAAATTTGATACGCGCGGCGCAACGGGAACCGCAACGCTGCTTTCCGGCAAGAGCAAGGCCAGTGTGAAGCTCATGCCTGCTGGCGATAACCAGATGAAAGGCTCGGGCAAATTCGAGCTTGCGCCAGATATGAAAGCCGTAGTTTCCATCGCATTGGCCGGCCAGACGGCGCTACAGGGCCGTTTCACCCCCATGCAGAAGGCGCCATCCTCTTCCTCAACCGCCCCTTCTCACTAAAAATAATTGCGTAGGCTTCCTGTCCGGGCGCAGGAATAAAACGGTATTCGTCAGAAGTGGCCCGGTTCCATCCCTCGCGCGCCAGGTCCGTAATGAAACCGGCCTCGGTGAGGCCCTGCTTCAGATATGCGCCCGTCTTGGGTTCGTCTTCGACGATCAATATTTCCATGGTGGGAATACTCGGCTGGATGCACACATCCTGCCACAGCGCGCGTTGCCGAGGCGCACATTGCAGATTTGTAATCTGCCTGTCAGCTTCATGTCCGCAGCAAAAATGCAGGATGTCGTCAGGCGTGCAAAGAACACGGCGCATGGGTGCAGACCGACAGCAAAACTGGTTCGCCCCGGCAAAGACCGATTGATTCAGGCAGAACATCATATTTTATGGAGGGCAGTCCCGCATGAAACCTTATTCTTCTCTTTATTTGCCGGTTCCGGATTTGCCGCGTCGCCGGTTCGTTCAGGGGCTTGCGGCGGGTGGCGTTCTGCTCGGCCTGTCGTCGGTCGTCAAGCCGGGCTGGGCAAGCGGCACTGAAGCGGTCAACCGCGGCGCACCGATGCTCAGCGGCACCGAGTTCGATCTTGTCATCGCCGAATCGCCGGTCAATTTCACCGGCAAACCGCGCATGGCCACCACCATCAATGGCTCGATCCCGGCGCCCACGCTGCGCTGGCGCGAAGGTGATACGGTCACGATCCGCGTGACCAACAGGCTGCGCGAGGATACGTCCATTCACTGGCACGGCATCATCCTGCCGTTCCAGATGGACGGCGTGCCGGGCATCAGCTTCAAGGGCATCGCGCCGGGAGAAACCTTCACCTACCGGTTCAAGGTCGAGCAGAGCGGCACCTACTGGTACCACTCGCATTCCGGCATGCAGGAACAGACCGGGATGTACGGCGCCATCGTCATCGAGCCGGCCGCTGGCGAGACGAATCGGGCCGACCGCGACTACGTGATCCAGCTGTCGGACTGGACCGATGAAAATCCGATGCGTGTCTTGTCCAAATTGAAGGTGCAGGGCGATTACTACAACTTTAATCAGCCTACTGCGGCGGACTTCTTCCGCGACGTGTCGCGCAATGGCCTCAAGGCCGCGATCGACACGCGCAAGATGTGGAACGAAATGCGCATGAGTCCGACCGACCTGGCCGATCTCTCGGCCGCGACGCTCACTTATCTGATGAATGGCACGACACCCGCCGGCAACTGGACCGGGCTGTTCCGTCCTGGCGAGCGGGTTCGGCTGCGCTTTATCAACGGCGCGGCCAATACCTTTTATGACGTGCGGATTCCGGGGCTCAAGCTCACCGTGGTGCAGGCGGACGGCCAGAACATCGAGCCGGTCACGGTCGACGAATTCAGATTTGGGCCGGGTGAAACCTACGATGTGATGGTGGTGCCGACGGACGAGGCCTACACGGTGTTTGCCCAGGCGATGGATCGCACGGGCTTCGCACGCGGCACCCTGGCCGTTCGCGCGGGACTCGATGCGCCCGTGCCCGAAGTTGATCCTGCTGAATGGCTGACCATGACCGACATGATGGGCGCGATGGGGGGCATGGGCGGGATGGCCGGCATGGCCGGCATGGATCACGGCAGTTCCGGCGGCATGAATGGGACGGCTGGCATGAGCGGCATGAACCACGGCGGCATGGCGATGGACCACAGCAAGCACGCCATGCCCGCCGGGATGGCCATGGATGGCAAACAGGCCAGGCCGAGTACGCAGGCGCGCCACGCGAAAACCGAGTACGGCCCCAGCACCGATATGCGGGTGGACATGGCGCGCACCAATCTGGACGACCCCGGGATTGGCCTGCGCAACAATGGGCGCCGCGTGTTGACGCTGTCCGATCTTCGCACCGTCGATGGCCCGCTCGATCCGCGTGGACCCGAGCGCGAGGTCGAACTTCATCTAACCGGCAACATGGAGCGCTACGCGTGGTCGCTCGACGGTCTTGAGTTCGGCCGGTCCACCCCGGTGCACTTCCGCTATGGCGAACGGCTGCGGGTCATTCTCCACAACGACACCATGATGACCCATCCCATGCACCTGCATGGGATGTGGAGCGAACTGGAGCAAGACGGTGGGGGCTTCCAGACACGCCGCCACACCATTCCCGTGCAGCCGGCGCAACGCATCAGCTTCCTCGTCACCGCCGATGCACTGGGACGCTGGGCCTGGCATTGCCATCTGATGCTGCACATGGATGCGGGCATGTTCCGCGAAGTGGTGGTGGCGTAAGCGCCGACGGAATCGAGAGGAATATGAAGATGACAAACAAGCGAATGAACGTTCTGGCAATGGCGATCATCGGCCTGGGCATGACGCCCGCCTGGGCGCAGACCCGTCCGGCCGCCGAGACGATGGATCATGCTCAGCATCAGGATGTTACGTCTCCTGACGCAGTCAAGCCCAAGGCGGCCCAGGATGCGATGCCAGCAATGGACCACAGCGGTATGGATTCCAGTGCGATGCCCGGTATGAAACCGGAAAAGACGGAAACCGCCGCTGAAATGCTGGGCATGGATCACGGCAGCCAGTCTGTAGCGCAGCAGGGTACGACCGGCATGGATCATGGCGAAATGGACATGCAGGGTGGATCGGCTCCGCCCGATGCGCGTGACCCGCATGCCTATTCGGGCGGTTACACGCTTGAATCGGGGCCGTATGCACTCCCCGGGCCACGAGTCCTGCGCCTGTCCGACGAGCACAACTTCGGCGCGCTCCTTATCGATCGGCTGGAACGAAGCTACACCCGTGATGGCAATAGCACGTCCTATGATGCCCAAGCCTGGTTCGGCCGGGATTACGACCGCCTGGTCGTCAAGGCCGAGGGCGAGGTTGCCCAGGGTAAATTGCAAGAGGCCCGGACCGAATTGCTATGGGGCCATGCCATCGCCACTTTCTGGGATACGCAACTGGGTATGCGATACGACAGCGGCGTGGGGCCGGATCGCAGCTGGCTGGCCTTCGGCGTTCAGGGTCTCGCACCCTACTGGTTCGAAGTCGATGCAGCCGCCTATGTCGGCGACAACGGAAGAACTGCGCTACGCCTGGGTGCGGAGTACGAGTTGCTGCTCACGCAACGTCTGATCCTGCAGCCGCGTCTTGAAATCAACGTCTATGGCAAAAGTGACGAGGCCCTGGGCATTGGCAGTGGCCTTTCCGGCGGTGCGGCGGGCCTGCGCCTGAGATACGAATTCACGCGCCAGTTCGCACCCTATGTTGGCGTGGAGCGCGCCGGAAAATTCGGCAAGACCGCCGACCTGGCCCGTATCGCAGGCGAAAAAACAGATGAAACACGCTGGGTTGCCGGCGTGCGTTTCTGGTTCTGATGTATTGCAACGACGATCGAATCACTCAACCCATTAGGAGCAACATTATGAAACTGAAGACACTGTCAATTCTGATTCTTGGCGTGCTGCCGGCTGTTGCCCTGGCGGCGGGGGACCACGCCGGCGGGCACGGCATGGATGGCCACCAGATGATGCCAGGCGGCCATGACATGTCCGCCATGGAGAAGGCAGCACCTGCGTCGATGACGGGCAAGCCGGGCGACCCGGCCAAAGTGAGCCGCACCATTGAAGTCACCATGGACGACGCCATGCGATTCACGCCGGACAATATCAGCGTCAAGGCCGGCGAGACCGTCCGCTTCTTCGTCAAGAATGCCGGCAAGATTCCGCATGAAATGGTGATCGGCAGTCTGGACGAGCTCAAGGCGCACGCTGAAATGATGCGCAAGATGCCCGGCATGCAGCATGCCGAGCCCAACATGATCACGCTGAAGGCCGGCCAGCGCGGCGGCATCGTCTGGCAGTTCGATAAGCCGGGGACAGTGGACTTTGCCTGCCTGGTGCCCGGCCATATGGAGGCCGGCATGATGGGCAAGGTGATGGTCGAGTGACGGCAGCATCCCTATCTGGATCGAAGATGACACAAATGTAATCCATCTGTCAGGTTGATGTGCGAACCCCATTCCATACTGACCCTAATCCTGAACAAAGGCCCCGTATGAAGAAATTTGTTGCCAGCCTTCTCGTCCTTGGTCTTGCCCAGGCATCCTGGGCCGCCCCGACAACCCCGGTGATCGATGTCTACAAGAGCCCGACATGCGGGTGCTGCAATAAGTGGATCGACCACCTCAAAACGAATGGATTTACTGTCAGAAGTCACGACACAGACAACGTGACGCAGCACAAAGTCCGCCTCGGCGTACCGCCCGGCTACGGCTCCTGCCATACCGCGGAGGTCAACGGGTACGTGATCGAAGGCCACGTCCCGGCGAAGGAAATCACGCGCCTGCTCAAGGATAAACCGCGTGCCCGCGGGCTGGTCGTACCGGCCATGCCGGTCGGTTCGCCCGGCATGGAAGCTGGCGGACGCATGGATCCCTATGACGTTTTTCTCGTGAACCAGGACGGGTCCACCCGGACCTACGCCCAATATTGAAAGGAATGAAGATGAGACCTATGCTGAATGCCTTGGCGCTTGGTTTGAGCCTGACCCTCGGACTGCCTGCCTGGGCCGATATGCAGCACGCACGCCATGTCGCGGCTGCAGATCATTCCTCTACGCTTGCCGAAGGTCTGGTGAAAAAAGTCGACAAGACCCAAGGCAAGCTCACCCTCAAGCATGGCCCCCTGGCAAACCTGGAGATGCCCGGCATGACCATGGTTTTCCGGGTCCAGGATGCCAACTGGCTCGACCAGGTCAAACCGGGCGACAACATACGGTTCCTCGCAGACCGGGTGAATGGCGTGTTCACCGTGACCACACTCGAAATCGTCAAACCGTAATACTCATTCATTTTTCCCACGCAAAGGAGTCAACCATGAAACGCCACACACTATTTGCCGCCCTGATGCTGTCCGCTCTGGCTATGCAGCCCGTACTCGCGGTTGAGGCGCACCACCCCGATCAAAAAGCCGGCGCGATAGCGCCCGCCGCCGATCAGACGATTCAAAAGATGCAGGCCAATACCAAGCGAATGCAAAGTCAGTTGGAACAGATGGCAAAGTCCAAAGACCCGGCCCAGCGCCAGAAGCTGATGCAGGAGCATATGCAGACCATGCAGGAAAACATGATGGCGGGAAAAAGCATGACCGGCGGCGGCATGATGGACTGTCCGATGATGAAAGATGGAATGATGGGCGGCGGCATGGGCATGATGGGGGGCCAGGGCGGCATGGGCATGTCGGGCGGCGACGACATGATGGCCAAGCGCATGGAGATGATGGAAAAGCGCATGGACATGATGCAGATGATGATGCAGACCAATATGGGCAAACCCCAGGGCGGCCAGTAAAACCGGACAGGTGATGGCCGTCGTGTTTACTTAACTGAAGAGAAGGAGCAAGTCATGAAAGCCATCATTACGTTCACTACCCTGGTCCTGCTGGTTGCCCCGGCCTGGGCTTATCACCAGGACAATGACCCAGATCAGAAACAGAGCATTACCAACGTGCATGCCAGTCATTTCCCCCACGTTGAGGGGGACAGGCATGACCCGGAAAGGGGTGAAGGCGACGCATACGGTTCGATCCTGCTCAATATTCAGGCGGGCGAGCGGCTGTTCCCCACAAGCCCGGCGATAGCCATGCGTCCGGCAAAGGGAATGGGGGCGCCTATGGTTCGGCGCTCAATAACTGAGCTATAAACAAGCAGGAGAAAGTGCACCGGCGGGGCAACCCGTCGGCGCGTAAGTGCGTGGTGCGTTGTCAGGTATTCCAGACAAAAGGGGCGGGATATGTATGGTTTTGAACATTTCGGCATGGGGGGGTGGATGATCCTGATCTGGCTTGTTCCGATCCTGCTGGTCGCACTTGTCATTCTCTACGGCATCCGCGGCCGGAATGGGAAACCCGAGCGTACCGCCCTGGACATCCTGGAAGCACGCTATGCACGCGGCGAAATCGACCGTGATGAGTTTCTGAAACGGCGTGCCGATCTGGCGGAGTGAGGCCGTGACCGCTTGGCCTGCAATGAATCTGCAGGCCAATATCTGGAGCCGGCGGCGGGGCCGCTGCCAGGTGTCCAGGCAAATGGCACTTCTATGGAACCAATAAATTTAAGGGGGTGTGGCATGACTGATTCCTGGAAAGTGCATGCGTTTTCGCTGGCGACGACTCTGGGTGTGACATATATCCTCTGCGCCATTTTCGATGCGCTGTTTCCACCCTTCGGGCTGCTCGCCGCGCTTGCGCCGGCCAGCCCGTGGCCGATCTCCGGCAGCCCCATCGCTTTCCTGGCGGGATTCGTGCTGTTCACCGCCGCCGGTTTTGTGCTCGGCGCGCTCTATGGAATCGCGTGGGGGTTCTGGAGCAAAAAACTGCGGTGAGGTGGCATCAGGATATGGATACCCTGAAAAGTGTCGACTGGTTGCCACTCTGGGGCGTCGCGCTTTTCGTGATGTGCACTTCGACTACGGTATGGGGGTGGGAAAATGTGGAATGACGGCATGAATGGTTGGGGTTGGGGCATGGGCTGGATGGGCATCCTGTTCTGGATCGTACTCATCCTCGCGCTTGCCGCGCTGATCAAGTACCTGTTCGGCAAGTCCGGCGATTGATGAAGCGGCACCGAACAACGATCGGTAGCTTGTTTGCCATTACGCTCGCCGCATCGATAGCCATCGCAGTACCCATGGTCTACATACGCTCGACAGCGGCAATCAGGGAATCGACGATGACGAGCAAGTCGGATAAGTGAAGTCCTTACCCTATAGGAGATCAAGTCATGAACGTCAGGATTATTGCTACACGCGGTTGCAGCCACCGCCACAACCTTGAACGCGAGCTCAAAGATTTGGCTATCGTCTACGAAGTGTTGTTTGTAGAGGACCATCCGGAAATCGTGCAACGATATAACATCCGGCACTCCCCCAACCTTGTCGTAGATGAGGAAGTGGTGTTCCGCCGCCAGCCAACCGAAGATGAACTGCGGGCGCTCTTCAAGAGTAACTGAGGGCGCGCATCATGGGGAACGAAGAACGAAGAGTTCGGCTGGATGGGCATCCTGTTCTGGATCGTGCTCATCCTCGTGATCAGCCGTGCTGATCAAGTACCTGTTCGGCAAGTCCGGCAAATGACGCGGCGCATGTGCCGCATCGCGGTCGTCCGGTTCCTGAACGAAGACAACGAAACGGGAGAACGTTGACATGAAAACAGCATTTTCCATTGCACGGGCCACGACCGCCGCGCTGTTCCTCGGCGCGGCGTCGGCCATGGCCGCGCCGACCGTGTACATCGCGCTCGGCAGCGGCAACCAGGTGATCGCGGTGGACGCCGCGACCAGCCGCATCACCAAAAGCTACCCGGGCGTCGACAACCCGCACGGCCTGGTGGCGACGCCGGACGGCGAATATCTCGTCGCCGGCAGCATGCTGGAGACACCGCTGCCGGCGGACAGTCCGTCGAACGCACCCAACAGCAGGCTGTTCCTGGTGCACCCCGGCCACGGCCACGTGATGCTCACCATCCCGGTGTCCGGCTGGACGCACCATCAGGCGATCACGCCCGACGGCCGTTACGTGATCTCGACGCATCCGACGCGCGGCGGCATCAGCGTGGTGGACCTGCAGTCCAACCAGGTGATCAAAACCGTCGAAACCGGGCCGGCGCCGAACTACACCGCCATCACGCGCGACGGCAAGCGCGCCTATGTGAGCAACAGTGGCAACGGCAGCGTGAGCCAGATCGATCTCGCCACGTGGCGCGTGACGCGCACGCTCGACGGCGGACCAGTGCCCGAGCACGTGGTGCTGTCGGCCGACGAGCAGACCCTGTACGCGCTCAACCCGCGCGCCGGCACGGTCTCGGCGGTGTCGGTGGAGAGTGGCAAGGTCGTCGGCGCCCACAAGATCGGCGCGAACCTGCACGGTCTCGACCTCGGCGACGACGGCAAGACGCTGTTCGTGAGCAGCGTCAGCGACAACAAGCTGGTGGCGCTCGATCCGCGCAGCGGCACGCAGCGCGTGCTCGCGCTGTCACCCGCGCCGTACCACCTGAACACCATCCGCGGTACCGGCAAGGTGTATGTTTCCAGCCGCAGCGATCCCGTGATCTGGGTGGTGGACCAGAAAAGCTTGAAGCTCACCGGCACCATTAAGCTGCCGGCGGGCGAGGGGCACCAGATGGCGGTGCTGCCGTAGCGATCCTGAGAATCGGATGCGCCGGCGAAGTGGTTGGTGGAGACCCCGAAAGTTCGATGATTGCGCTTTCGGGATCCCGCTAAGTGTCTCCCACTGGGAGCGTATGGTTGGTCATTTTCTAAAACCGAAAGGAAGAATCATGAACATGAAACAGCATTTCACTTTATCCGCGTTGTTGTCTTCCCTGGTCGCGGCCAGTGTTTTCGCGCTGGCGCTTCCGGCCAACGCCCAAATGGGCTCGGGCATGATGGACGCTAAAAAGGGTGGCCCGGGTTCCGGGACGCAGCAGATGTCCACGATGACGAACGACATGGCCGATCAGGTGATGGGCATGTCCGGGGAAATGTCCAAAGGCAACCTGAGCGCGGCGCAACAAAAGCAGATGGGCGAGCGCATGCGCATGATGGCGACCATGATGGACGATATGTCCGGCATGATGGGCAAGGGCATGATGATGGACGCCGACACCCAGAAGCGCATGGATCAGATGCGCAAGCAGATGGACGAGATGTCACCCAACACCACGCCCAAGAAGAAGTGAACGGGGTGCGTCCGGCGGCGCAGTTTCAGCCGGGTTTTGCGTACAGTTAAGAGGAGACAAAGCGATGATGAGCGGTTACGGCATGGCCGGTGGCTTCGGCTGGATATTCATGATTTTGTGGTGGGTACTCATCGTCGTCGGCATTGTTGCGCTGGTGAAATGGATGGGTACGTCTTCCGAGGCGGGTGGCCGAATCAGTGGTGGCAGCAAGGCACTGGACATCCTCAAGGAGCGTTATGCGCGCGGCGACATCGACGATCAGGACTTTCAGAAACGTAAGCGCGATTTGACGCAGTAGCCAAGTCACCCGTGTGGCATGAATACCGCACGGGCATCGTTGCATGTCGTGAGAAAGGAAAAGCGATGAATCGAAAGAATGGATTCTGGGTTGCCTTATGGGCAATTCTCATCGTCGTGACGGGATTCCTTGCCTTGGGCTCGGGATCGGGCGGCATGGACTATGGGCCGTGGCAGGGCCGGGGCCGGATGGGAGTCTGGGACAGCCATCATCGATCGGACGGCGCTTTCGGCGGCTACGCCATGGGGCCGGGCCTGATGGGGGGCGCGGCGTCAGGCCAGGGTTGGGGCATGGGTATGCCTTACGCGATGACGGGCCAGTATTGCGTGGGGATGCAGGGGATGGGCGCAGGCATGGAGTTCGGCATGCCGGGTGGCGGTTCCGCCACGATGCCCTGGCAGCTGCCCAACTTGACGCCGGAGCAGGAACAAAAGATCAGCCAGCTGTGGCGCGACTCGGCGGAACGCAATCGCAGCCTGATGCAGCAGCGCTGGGAAGCGCAGGCCCGGCTAAGCGATCTGTATGCAACCGGGAAGCGCGACTGGAACGCGATTCGTACCGCCTCGCGGACCGCGCTTGATCTGCAGCGCCAGCAACTCGACGCGGCGATTAACCTGCAGCAAAAAATCGATGGCCTGCTGACCGATAGCCAGCGCCAGGACATAGTACGCGCCTGGCACGGTTATGGGTGGATGGGCGCGCCACCATGATATGGCCTGGTTGAATCAGCCGGGACGCAGACGTCCTCGCTGTACAGGGCGAACCTTGCTGGATGCGGTCCAGCGGCTCGCCGCCGTTGAGCCTGATGTCTACGTAGGCCAGCATGGCTAACCGCCCAAATGTAAAGGCGAAGGGAACGATCATGGCAACGGATCCGGTATGCGGAATGACGGTGGACGAGCGCGCGGCGGCGGGTAGTGTCGTGCATGCGGGCAAAACCTATTATTTCTGCTCGCCCCGCTGCCAACATGAATTCGAAGCCCATCCGGCTCACTACGCCGCTAGCGGCAAAACCGCAACGGAGGCGGCTCACGGCCACGATCATGGCCATGAGCCGTCCGCAGCTCCAGCGCCGAAAACAGGCAAGGCCATGGCCAAGGACCCCATTTGCGGCATGATGGTGGACAAGGCCACCGCCCTGAAATCGGAGCGCGCCGGCCGTGCCTATTATTTTTGCAGTACTGGCTGCCAGCGCACTTTCGAGTCGCCCGAGCAAGAACTCAAATCGATGAAGACGCGCGTCATGATCGCGCTCACCGGCGTGCTGGTGCTCGCCATCCTGCGTGCCGGGGCGTTCCTGACGCTGGCCACCGGCGCCACCATCGTCAGCTGGGCGCCGGTTTCGGCGCTGCCGTGGTTCACTTGGGGCATGTGGCTGTTTATTCTGGTGACGCCGGTGCAGTTCATCGGCGGCTGGAGCTTCTATAAGGGCGCGTGGAACGCCATCCGCAGCCGCCGCATCAACATGGATTTCCTGATCGCGATGGGCACCTCGGTGGCCTATTTCTATAGCGTGGCGGTGGTGTTTTTCCCCGAAGTGTTGCCGGTCGAGGTGGATGAGCGCGCGGTGTACTTCGAAGTCTCCGCCGTCATCATCGCTTTCGTGCTGATGGGAAAATACATGGAGGAGATCATCAAGAAACGCTCCTCGGCCGCGGTGAGGAAACTGCTCGACCTCCGGCCCGCTGTCGCACGCGTCATCCGCGAGGGCGTCGAGATGGAAGTGCCGGCCGAGTCGGTGATGGTGGATGAGACCGTGGTGGTGCGCCCCGGCGAGAAAATTCCCACCGACGGCCAAGTGCTGGAGGGCAGCTCCTCGGTGGACGAATCGATGCTCACCGGCGAATCCATGCCGGTGGAAAAGGCAGCGGGCGCTGCTGTGATCGGCGGCACCATCAATCGCACCGGCTTGTTCCGTTTCAAGACGACGCGGGTGGGGGCCGAGACGGCGCTGGCCCAGATCATCAAAATGGTGGAAGACGCGCAGGCCAGCACCGCAGCCGTGCAGCGCCTTGCCGATAAGGTGACCGCCTATTTCGTCCCGGCGGTGGTGGCAGTCGCTTTCCTGGCCTTTTTCGGTTGGTGGGCAGTCGGCAACTTCCCGCAAGGACTGCTCGCCTTCATCGCGGTGCTGATTATTTCCTGCCCGTGCGCGCTGGGCGTCGCCACCCCGGCAGCACTGATGGTAGGCGTGGGCAAGGGGGCCGAGGCCGGGATATTGATCCGTGGCGCCGAAGTGCTGGAGCGCGCGGAAAAGCTCACCACTGTGGTATTCGACAAGACCGGCACGCTGACCCGGGGCGAGCCCAACGTCACTGATATCGTTGCGCTCGGCGATGCGACTGAAGCCGACATCTTGCGCCTCGCCGCCGCAGTCGAGGCCGGTTCCGAGCATCCCTTGGGTGAGGCCATCGTAAGAGCCGCGAAACATCGAGAAATGACGCTGTCCGAGGTGGCAGGTTTTGAAGCGATTCCCGGCCACGGTATTCTCGGCCAGGCCGAGGGCCGGCAAGTGCTGATGGGAAACCGCCGCCTGTTCGCGCGCGAGAACATTGATGTATCTGCTGTCGAAGTCGCCATGGCACGCCTGGAAACGGAAGGCAAGACTGCCATGCTGGTGGGCTGGGACGGCGCGCTGCGCGGTATCATCGCCGTCGCTGACACGCTGAAACCGGAGGCGCAGGAGGCGGTGTCCGCGCTGCAGCAAGAAGGCATCGAGGTGATTCTGCTGACCGGCGACAACCAGCGCACCGCGCACGCCATCGCCGCGCAACTCGGCATCGCGCAAGTGATCGCGGAAGTGCTGCCGGGCGACAAGGCGCGCATCATTCAGGAGCTGCAGCAACAAGGCAAGTCGGTCGCCATGGTGGGCGACGGCGTCAACGACGCGCCGGCGCTGGCGGTGGCTGACATTGGCATCGCCATCGGTTCCGGCTCCGATGTGGCGAAGGAGACCGGCGGCATCATCCTGATCAAGAACGACGTGCGCGACGTGGTGCTGGCCATTCGCCTGTCGCGCGCCACCATGCGCAAGATCAAGCAGAACCTGTTCTGGGCCTTCATCTACAACAGCATCGGTATCCCGGTGGCGGCCCTGGGATTTTTGAACCCGATCATCGCGGCTGCGGCGATGGCCTTGAGTTCACTGTCGGTGATCGTCAATTCGGCGCTGCTGAAGCGCGCGAAATTGGCGCAAGTGGAGGCGGCATGATGAACCGGCGGTCTGGGCTGTGCCCCTGGTTGACGGTAGCGCAGCAACACGGTCGCCAGTAATGGTCGCGCCACTGGGCGCAAGGGTTTTGGCCCATACATGGTCAGGGGATGGATTGTCGTCTATGGTTTGAACAGGGAGTTGAAAGTATTTCACTCCCCCCAGCCGAGCCTGTGGGCACGGTTGTTCAACAACCTTTTGGAGGAGACGCACATGAAAGCGATTCCGATTCGGATGGTGGCGGTGTTCACGATTCTGGCTGCGCTGTTCCCGCTGACAGTACGCGCGGCGGAGAACCCCGCGTTTTGGAAGCACCAGGTCAAGGGCGAGTTCGCGACAGTGCTGGCCAATCTTAAAGCCAGCCTGGAGGCCAAGCAGTTCCTCATTACCGGCGAGGAAAATCTTGCCAAGGGACTGGAAAACAACAAGCAGATTTTCGGCGAGGATAAATGGAACACCATCGGGTTCAAGGACGCGACTTCCGTCCATTTCTGCTCGCTGGTGTTCAACCAGGAGGTATTCAATCTCAACATGGACTGGTCCATCCTCTGCCCGTTCAAGCTCTCGGCCTACACCATGAAAAACAAACCGGGCGTGGTAAACATCATTACCGTCCGTCCAACTTATCTGCTGGCCAAGGACCCACACCCGAAAGCCAAGGAGATCGGGCGCAAGATAGAAAACCGGATTATCGAAGCGCTGCGCGAAGGGGGCGCGCAATAGCCATTGCGGCGGAGCGCGGATGATGCGCCGGCGAGACTGGCTCCCGTGGCTGGGATGCGGAGTGGCCGGGTATGTAATATGACGGTGGACAAGGCCGCGGCGTTGAAGTCGGAGCGCGTCGGCAGGCCAGGGCCACAAGAACGGGGTGAGAGAAAATGTTCCACCGTTTAATCTTATCGCTTCTCGGCTGGGCCGCGGCCGCCCTCCTGGTCGGCGGTACGCTGGCCGCGGGCAACGCCGCCGCCCAGGCGAACCAGCCGGCGGCAGCGCCGGGCAGCGCCGAATTCATCCGGCCGGTCACGTCGCGCGACCATATTCGCGGCGATCCGAACGCGCCGGTCAAGATCGTCGAGTTCGGCGACACCGAATGCCCTTTGTGCAAACGTTTCCACCCGACGCTGCAACGCATCGTGGCGGAATATCCGGGCAAGGTCGCTTGGGTGTTCCGCCATTTCCCCATTGACGCCATCCATCCCAAGGCGCGCAAGGAGGCGGAAGCCACCGAGTGCGCCGCGGAGTTGGGCGGCAACGATAAGTTCTGGACCTATCTCGACCGCTTGTACGAAATCACGCCCTCCAACGACAAGCTCGACCCGGCGGAGCTGCCGCGCATCGCGGCGCACGTCGGCCTCAACCGCGCGCAATTCGAGTCCTGCTTGCAAAGCGGCAAACACGCCCAGCGCGTGGCTGAGGACGTGGACGACGCGCTCGTCGCGGGTGCGACGGGCACGCCGTACACCGTGGTGATCGCGCCGAACGGGCGCCTCTTCGCCATCCTCGGCGCGCAGCCGTACGCCACGGTGAAACTGGTGGTCGACATCGCCTTGCAGCAGCGAAAATGAGCGCCATGAACAAGCCGCATCTCATCCGCACCATCGTCGACGCCGCCAAAGAGGTATTCGCGCGGCCGGCGTATCTCGGGCTGGCGGCGCTGATCGGTCTTGCCGCCTTCGTCGCGCAGTTGTGGCTGCCCAACTACCGCCTGCTCGGGGCGGTGTTCGCCACGCCGGAGGCGGCGTTCGCGGTCAAGGCGCAACTGCTGGCGAGCCTGCTCGGCGGGCTCTTCACCAACTTCGACGCGGTCGCCGCGTTTTCCGCAGTGGCGGTTCCGCTGCTGTTCGGCGTCGATATCGCCATGATTGCTTATTTCCTGCGGCGCCGGCGCGCGCAACTGCCGCGCGGAGAAATCGCGGCCGGCCTGGGCGGCGCCGCGAGCGGGGCGATCGCGGCGGGGTGCGCCGCCTGCGGCTCCTTTCTCCTCATCACCATCCTGTCCTTTTTCGGCGCAACGGGCGCGCTGGCGCTGCTGCCCTTGCGCGGCGGGGAGCTGGGGCTGCTGAGCATTGCGCTGCTGCTGCTGTCGATCTTTCTCATCGCGCGCAGAATCGTCGCGCCGGCGGTGTGCGAAATCCGGCCGCACGACAACACGCCCGTTTTGAAGGAGCAGCCATGAATCGCTGGTCCTGGCTCTGCCCCTGGCTCGCGATAGCACTCGCGGCGGCGGTGTTCATGTTGTTTGGACTCACCTGGTGGAGCGCCCTGCTTGCCGCATTCCTGCTGGTGTGCCCAGCGCTGTTACTGTGGGGCTTGTTCATCATCCGCCAAAAATCGGACGAACCGGCGGTGCATACCCGCGGCATGACCATGAATTGGGCCGCGCCGTTCTACGACGTGTATTGCCGCGCGGTTGGCCTGGGCCAAGGCTTCCGCGGCCAAACGCTGCAAGTGGCTGCGATACGGGCGGGCGAAGCCATCCTCGATGTGGGCTGCGGCACCGGGGTGCTCACGCGCCGCGCGGGCGAGGCCGCCGGTCCGGCGGCCTCGGCTGTCGGCATCGACCCTGGACAGGACATGATTCGCGTAGCGAAGGAAAACGCGCAACGGCTCGGCAGCCGCGCCGCATTCAAGGTCGCCGCGATCGAACAATTGCCTTTCGAGAACGCACGTTTCGATGTCGTCCTGGCCAGCCTCATGCTGCACCACCTGCCGCCCGACTTGAAACGGCAGGGCTTGCGCGAGGTGTATCGCGTGCTCAAGCCGGGCGGCCGCTTCATCGTGGCGGATTTCTACCGCCCCGCGAATCCCTTGTGGTGGCTGGTGGCCTGGCCGTTCTTGTTCATGCCCACGACCGCAGACAACTTCCACGGAACACTCCCGGACTATTTCCGGGAAGCGGGTTTCGATCCGGTGCAAGGCAATGGCCGGCGCGCCGGCATTCTGGCGTTTTGGACTGCAATCAAACCTGAGGAGAAAACATCATGAAAACGGAGCGAAGCGGAGTTTCAGTGAAGGCTAACGTGAGCGAAGCGAGCGTTAAGGATGATAGTCCGGCCGAAGCTAAGACCAGTTATCTCAAAGTGCTGTTGCGCATAGCCGTGGTAAGCATCGCCACTTTACTGGCGAGCACCGCATTCGCGGCCGATAGCGCCACGCACAAGGTGGTGCATGGCGTGGCCATTTATCTCGGCGTGATTCCGGCCGAGATGATTCTGGGCCACCCCAAACCCCACATCGAAGCGGAAATGCACGGTGGCGTGCCGGCCGGCAAGCACCAGTATCACGTGCTGGTGAGTTTGTTCGACGCCGCCAGCGGCAAGCGCATCGGCGGCGCGAAAGTGAGTGCGCGAGTATATGAAATCAACCGCGCCGGGACGCAGAAAAAACTCGAACCCATGCTCATCGTGGACACGATCACCTATGGCAATTACTTCAACATGCCGGCCACCAACAACCCTTACCGCATCCAGGTGCGGATCGAATTGCCCGGGGTGGCGGACGTAATCGAAACCGAATTCGACTACCAGCATGCGCGCGCCTGACTTCTATGCGAAAAGGTGACGCCATGAAACGCCATGATTCCGTTCCGCATCGCCAGGCTGGCACTGTCCAGGTCAACCTGGCCGTGCTGGCTTTTTTCGCCATCGCAGCTTTTTTTCTGCTGACCGAGCACCGTGCCCACCTGTTCGGTGCCCTGCCCTTCCTGCTGCTGCTTGCCTGTCTGCCGCTGCATTTTTTCATGCATCGCGGTCATGGCGGCAAGGGCGAGCACCGGCATTCCCATGACAGCGCAGGAGACAAGACATGAACGGCACTGCGCCCGCGTATGGCTTATGGCTGTTGGTACTGGTCAACTCCGCCGTATTCATCCTGTTCGCGTTCAGCTTCTCCAAGCCGGTAACGACGCGCGACTGGCGCTCGTTCGGCGCATTCTCGGCATTCCTCGTTGCGCTGTTCACCGAGATGTACGGTTTTCCGCTGACGATTTATCTGCTCTCCGGCTGGTTGCAGAGCCGCTATCCGGGCGTGGATTTCTTGTCGCACGATGCCGGCCATCTGCTGGAAATCTTGTTCGGCTGGCGCGCCAACCCGCACTTCGGCCCGTTTCACCTGCTGAGCTTCGTCTTCATCGGCGGCGGTTTTTGGCTGCTATCCTCGGCCTGGAAGGTGCTGTTCGCGGCACAAACCAGCCACACCCTGGCGGTAACCGGGCCTTATGCCTATATCCGTCATCCGCAGTACGCGGGGTTCGTGCTCATCATGCTGGGTTTTCTGGTGCAGTGGCCGACGATCCTGACGCTCGCCATGTTCCCGGTGCTGGTGTTCATGTACGTGCGCCTGGCGCGGCGCGAGGCGCGCGAGGTGGCGGCCGAGTTCGGCGAGGCATATGCGCGCTACGCGGCGCGCGTGCCGGCGTTTTTTCCGAGGCCAGACGTCCAGCACCGGGATACTACGGGCTAAAACCAGGGCACGATCTCCAAAGGAATAGACCATGATCCATGACGCAGGTGAGGTGGTGCTTATGAACGATAACGTGCATCGAACGTCGTTCCACGCGCTGCGCCTCAAGCGCCTGGGCATCGACACCTACCAGGAGCCCGTGATCTATATGCGCAGCGATTGTCACGTGTGCCGCGCCGAGGGCTTCGAGGCGCAGTCGCGCGTGCAGGTGACTCTCAACAACCATTCCATCATCGCTACGCTGAATGTCGTCACCGGCGATCTGCTGGCGCCGGACGAGGCGGGCCTCTCGGAGGCGGCGTGGCGGCTCCTGGGTGCGCGCGCAGGCGATGCGGTGGCCCTGTCCCACCCGCCGGTGCTGGAGTCGCTGAGCCGGGTGCGCGCCAAGGTGTACGGCAAGCGGCTCGGCGACGCCGACATGCGCGCGATCATGCGCGACGTTGCCGCGGGGCGCTATGCGGACATTCACCTCTCGGCCTTCCTCGCCGCCTGCGCCGGCGACCGGCTGGATCTCGACAGCGAGGGCCAGCTGGTCGCCTCGGTACTGTCGGAGAAGGCGGCGGCCGGATCGAGCCATGTCGTCATCGATATCCCGGTGGGCGATACCGCCAAGGTGCGCAGCCGCGACGCTGCGCAGACGCTGAGCCATCGCCTGGTGGAAATTGGCCGCATCATCGGCCTCACCGTGCAGACGGTCGTCACCGACGGTGCTCAACCCGTGGGCCGCGGCATCGGCCCGGCGCTCGAGGCGCGCGACGTACTCGCGGTACTGCGCCGCGAAGCCGACGCGCCGGTGGACCTGCGCGAGCGCGCGCTGCGGATCGCGGGCGCAGTGCTTGAATTCGCGCCGGGGGTTGCGCCGGGCGCGGGCGTGCACCTGGCGCGGGAATTCCTGGATGACGGCCGCGCATGGAAAAAATTCGAGGCCATCTGCGCGGCCCAGGGCGGTCTGCGCGAGCCGCCGGTAGCGGCGCATACGCACGCGGTGACGGCCGCGCAGTGCGGGCGCGTGACGGGAATCGACAATCGCTGGCTGGCGCGCGTGGCGAAACTCGCCGGCGCGCCGCGCGCCCCGGCCGCGGGACTCGAACTGCATGTCCCGCTCGGTACGGTCGTTGAGCAGGGTCAGCCGCTCTTTACCGTGCACGCCGAGGCCCCGGGCGAACTGGCTTACGCGCTCGACAACATCGCCGCGCAGCCAGGAATCGTGCGTGTGGAGGCCGAGCCATGAAGCCGGTGCGGCCAGCGGCTTCGGGCGCGCGCTGTTCGGAGCGGAAACCGCGCGCGCCGAAGGCCTGTCGCTCGACCGGCTCGAACGCTTGCTTAACGAGGAGGCCGGCCTGTTAGGCCTGTCGGGCGTAATGGCGACCATGAGGCATTCGGGCTTCAGGAAGTCCGGTCATGAACGAAACCACGGGGCTATCCGAGGTCGCAAAGAGCCCGCATGGCAATGGCCTATAGTGCCAAGGGGGACCGCGTGAGCGCGCTGAGCGGGGAGCGACGCAGCGACGAAGAACTTGCGATCCCCCGGGGGATCATGCTTGATGATTTCATCCACGAACCACGCATCGCCTATTTTTCCATGGAGATCGCGCTGCGCAACGAGATCCCGACCTACTCCGGCGGTTTGGGCGTGCTGGCCGGCGATACCGTGCGTTCGGCCGCCGACCTCGTGCTGCCGCTGGTGGCGGTGAGCCTGGTGAGCCGTGCCGGCTATTTCCGCCAGGCGATCGACGCCCAGGGCCGGCAGGTCGAGCAAGCGGCCGTGTGGGAGCCACGCAAGTGGGCCAAGCCCCTGGATGCCAAGATCGCCGTAAATATCGAAGGTCGGGCGGTATGGATCGGCGCGTGGCTATATGTGCTCGATGGCTACCTGGGCGGGCGCCAGCCGGTGCTGCTGCTCGACACCGATCTGGACGAGAACCAGCCCGAGGACCGCGAGATCACCCATTACCTATACGGCGGCGACGACGTCTACCGGTTCAAGCAGGAAATCGTGCTCGGCATCGGCGGGGTGCGCCTGCTGCAGGCACTCGGTTTCAGAATCCGCCAGTACCACATGAACGAAGGGCATTCCGCGCTGCTCGGCCTCGAACTGCTGCGGCGTTATGCTTATCCGCCCGGGGACCTGCGTCCCGGTGAACTGCCCTACGACCTCCCGCGGGTGCGCGCGCTGTGCAACTTCACCACGCATACGCCGGTCGAGGCCGGCCACGACCGTTTCTCCTACGCGCTGGCGCAGCGCATGCTCGGCACCACCGTCGAACTTGCGACGCTCAAGCATCTCGCGGGCGAGGATAGCCTCAACATGACGCGGCTCGCGCTTAACCTGAGCGAATACGTGAACGGCGTGGCCAAGCGCCATGCCGAAATCTCGAATACGATGTTCCCCGGCTACCGCGTGCACGCCGTCACCAACGGCGTACCCCCGTTCACCTGGACCAGCGAGCCCTTCCGCAAGCTCTACGACCATTACCTTCCGAGCTGGTGTCACGAGCCCGAGCAGCTCGTGCGCGTCGACTGCTGCATCCCCGACGACGCCATCTGGGATGCACATCTGCAGGCCAAGCAAACGCTCATCGAGCAGGTGCGCGCGCGTACCGGTGTTGCCTTGCAACCGGAGGTGCCGATCCTCGGGTTCGCGCGGCGCATGACCGCGTACAAGCGTCCCGACCTGTTGTTCGCCGACCTCGAACGCCTGAAGGCCGTCGCCCGGCAGCACGCGTTCCAGATCGTGCTCGCCGGCAAGGCCCATCCGCACGACGAGGGCGGCAAACGGCTGATCGAACAGTTGCACGCCCAGGCGCGCGCACTCGAAGGCGTTGTGCCGGTTGTCTATCTGCCCGACTACGACATGGATATCGCCCAGGCGCTGGTGGCCGGCGTCGACCTCTGGCTCAACACACCGCTGCGTCCGTTCGAGGCCTCCGGCACCAGCGGCATGAAGGCGGCGTTCAACGGCGTGCCGAATCTGAGCGTGCTCGACGGCTGGTGGGTCGAGGGCTGCATCGAGGGCGTGACCGGCTGGGCGATCGGCAATGCCGTGGGCGCGGACGACGGCGACGCGCGCGCCCTGTACGACAAGCTCGAACAGGTGGTGTTGCCGCTTTACTACGGCTACAGCGGTGACCCCGGCGGCTGGATCAAAGTGATGAAGGGCGCGATCAGCAAGAATGCGTCGTACTTCAACAGCCACCGCATGATGCGCCGCTACGCGACGGAGGCGTACATCCGATGAATCGCGGCGCAAGAAAAGCGGCGCAAGAAAATCTCCATCAAGCGCCTGTTACCGACAATGCTGCCAAGGAGCCAACACCATGAGCCTGAACCGACGTGATTTTCTGGGCCTAGCCGGTGCGGCCGCAGCCGCCACCGCCCTGGGGCCCGGTTTGCGTTTGATCGAACTCGCCCGGGCGCGCGCCCCCGAGGAAGCGGCCTCCAGCCTGCAACGCTGGGGGCTGTTGATTGATGTAAACCAGTGCGCTGACGGCTGCACCGCCTGTGTCGATGCCTGTTTCGTGGAAAACGGCGTCTACGGCCACGGGCGGCCCAGGACCGATGCGCAGTGGATTCGCAAGGTGACCGTCACGGATGAGCAGTACGGGCACACGCAAGCATTCCCGGTCATGTGTCAGCACTGCGAATTTCCGCCCTGCGTGGACGTTTGTCCGACCGGGGCGTCCTTCCGGCGCGCCGACGGCATCGTGCTCGTGAACAAGCACACCTGCATCGGCTGCCGCTACTGCATGATGGCCTGTCCCTACAAGGCGCGCTCGTTCCTGCACGAAGATGCCCATGACCAGAAACCCTACGCGCCGCGGGGCAAGGGTACGGTCGAGTCCTGCACCCTGTGCGTTCACAAGGTGGATCGCGGCGACGGCATCACCGCCTGTGCCGAGGCCTGCCTGCGTGAGGGGCACCAGGCGATTCTGTTCGGGGACCTGAAAGACCCCGATAGCGAGATCAGCAAGCGCCTGACGGCGCAGCCTTCGAAGCAGATCCGGGCGGACCTGAATCTGAATACCGGCGTGCGTTACCAGGGTTTATTGGGATGAGGCGAACGGCGTTAGCCAAGGAGAATCGATGAGTGCCACGGTCAAGGATCCGGTCTGCGGGATGGAGGTCGCCCCGGCGCAGTTCGAAACAATATACGAGGGGCTTCACTATGCCTTCTGCTCGGAGCAATGCCGGCAGCGCTTCGCCGCCAATTTCCTGACCATTGACCCGGATGATTGCATCGACTGCACGTTGTGTGTTGTGGAATGCCCAGTGGATGCGATTTTTGCTGACGAGGACGTTCCGAAAGGCCAGGTACGCTTTATTGCGCTCAATGTGGAGCTGGCAAGAGCCTGGAACTGGCAGCCGATCATCGAGAAGAAACCCCCTCCATTCGATGCGGACGAATGGGCCAAGGTGAAAGATAAATTTGATCTGCTGGAGCGCTAGCAGGCTGACGCAGAGCCCTACGTAGTCGCAGCGCCGACTTTCGAGATGAGGCGCGACAGTATGCCGGCGCTGAACTAAACGATAGGCGAGAGAATGAATCATGAGTGTCGCTACCCACTGTCAGAGAAACCCGGGTAGCGCATGCTTGATTTATGCATTTCTTGCAGATTTGACCAGGCTGTGAAATTTGGTTGTCATCGGATTGGAGTTGTCATGGTGCAATGGGTGGAAGGTCACGTCGTTGGCAAAACAACCTGGAGTCAACGGCTTGTTTCGCTCCAGGTTGATGCGGATATCGCGCCGTTCGAAGCCGGTCAATTCATCAAGCTCGGACTGGAGGTTGGGGCCGAAGCTGTCGGCCGGCCTTACTCGCTGGTCAATGCACCGGGCGAACGACCTCTCGAATTCTGCTTTTCCGTGGTACCGGGCGGGCCACTGAGCAAGCGGCTGGCTGCCTTGAATGCGGGGGATTCCATTCTTGTCGCACCTCACGCCAGCGGTTTTCTGATCCTGCGCGAAGTAATAAGCGGTTCCCACCTGTGGCTAATCGCCAGCGGCACTGGCATCGGGCCATTTCTTTCCATCCTGAAAACAGCGGAGCCATGGCAGCGCTTCGAGCGTATCGTGTTGGTGCATGCGGCGCGTTTGGTGAGCGAACTAATGTATCGAGACACAATCAGTGAATTCGCGGAAACGCATACGGACAAGTTTGTATTTATTCCGTTTGTCAGTCGGGAGCCGACCGATTTTGCCCTCCCCGGCCGCATTCCGCAAGCCATCGAAAATGGACAACTGGAAACTCGCGCCGGCATCAAATTCAGTGCAGCGCAAAGCCAGATCATGCTGTGTGGTAATCCGCAAATGGTGGACGAGATACAACAACTGCTTATCGAGCGCGGCCTTAAAAAACATCGCCGACGCGAACCGGGGAATATCAGCGTAGAGAGTTACTGGTAGTCACGGGAATGGTTAGCGTAGTAATCGGCCCGCAGCCGCAAATCGCGCCGAAGTAAGTAAAAATAACACTCATACATATCAATCACTTAAGATTACTTACTTGAGAGGTTCAGCGAGCGCATTGGCGAACTGGTTAACTATGATTTACCGACCTTGCTCGACGCCCCCGAGGCTGAGCGCGCTAAATAGGAGGAACGATGAAAGCCACACAACAACGGCACCATCTCGGGCAAAGCCTCTGGCTCGACAATATCACACGCGGGCTGCTGACGAGCGGCACACTGGCCCGCTATATCAGCGAGCTTTCCGTGACAGGGCTGACCTCCAATCCCACTATCTTTGAGCACGCCATCAAAGATGCTGATTTCTACGATGATGCCATTCGCCAAAAGGCGCTTGCCGGCAAGTCGGGCGAAGCACTCTTTTTCGAACTGGCGCTGGAGGACCTGATCCAGGCCGCCGATCTGTTTCGCCCGGTTCACGACGCCACTGGCGGGGTTGACGGTTGGGTGTCGCTGGAGGTGTCGCCCTTGCTGGCGGATGACACGGCCGGTAGTCTTCAGGCGGCAGTGCAACTGTATGCGCAGGCGCAGCGTCCGAATCTTCTCATCAAGATACCCGGCCCCCCCGCGCGCCATCCGGCACATAAAAGGGCGTCTTTTTGGTCAGCGCCGCGTTGCAAATCCTCGCGATACTTTGAGTATCGCTGCGCCTTGCTCTGACCAAAAAACCATCCATTTTATTTGTGCCGTCAAGCATGCAACACCCCACTAGCGCGGCGCCTGCCAGCAGTTATTGCTGATCTGCCAGGTCATCGAGAGTTGCTCGCTGGTGGGATACAGCACGTATTTGACCCCCATGTAGTCGGCGCCTTTGCGCCAGAACATCGCCAGCAGGTTTTTTTCGCCGTTGGCGATGACGCTGGTGTAGGGAATGACCTTGAGCGGATTGCCGTACAGGTTCGAATAGTTCGACGCGATGATGACGAAGTGGCGGAAATCCGGTTCGACTTCCTGGTCGAATGCCACCAGCTTGTCGTTGCAGAAGGTGAACAGGAAGCGGCGGCCGGCGGGGTGGTCGGGGGGATCGTAAACAAGCAGGCCATCGATGCCGACCGACAGGGTCTTGCCGAAATTCCAGGTCTTGAGCGCCTGTTCGACCTCGGTGCGGCTCATGCCATGTTTGAATTCGCCGATTTCCCAGGCCTGCGCAGGCAGGGCGAGCAGCAGTCCGGCGAGGAGGGCGCTAAGGGCGGTTCTCATGCGCGGCGTGACGGCTATTTTCCGGTGACGGCACCAAACACTTTTTTCAGCAGATCGCTGCCGGCCTGCATGGGGTTGGCGCGGATTGCGGCTTCATTTTCGCCGATCACGGTGTAGAGCCGGTCGAGCGCCTGCTGGGTGACGTACTGCTCGACGCTGGCCTGCTTCTTGTCGATCAGGTTGAACTGCGCGGCCGCGCCGGCGTACTGGTTGTACTGCTGTGCCAGCCCGACCTTGTCGGTGGTCGCCTTGACGATGGGGCCGAAGCGTTCGGTGAGTGTGGATTCGGTTTTCCTGCGGAAGAAGTCGGTGGCCGAAGTCTGGCCGCCGGTCAGGATGCCGCGGGCGTCTTCCAGCGTCATTGCCCTCACCGCATCGACCAGCAGGGTTTTAGCCTCCGGCACGGCAGCTTCGGCGGCGCGGTTCATCGACAGCACCAGCTCGTCGGCCTGCCGCCCCATGCCGAGCATGCGCATGGCTTTTTCGGCCTTCTGCAGGCTGGGCGGCAGCGGGATTTTCAGCGCGGGGTTACCGAAGAAGCCGTCCTTCTGCCCCAGCTGGGCGACTGCGGCATCCGCCCCGCGGGTGAGCGCCTCCTTCAGTCCGGCATTGATGTCGGCGTTGGAGAGCGCATCGGCGCCGCTGGCGGCTGGCTGGCTGGCAGGCTTGCCAAGCACGCCACGCAGCATTTCGTTCCAGTCGACGGCGTGGGCGGGCAGGGCCAGGGTGAGGCCGGCGGCCAGAATGATACAGCGCGTTGAAATCAGGGTGGTCATGGCGCGTCTCTTAGAGATGTTTGGCTTACAGTACTTCTGCAGCATAGTCTGCCAGACGCGAACGTTCACCCCGCTGTAGCGTAACGTGACCATTGTGCGGCCAGCCCTTGAAGTGGTCGACCACGTAGGTGAGGCCGGAGCTGCCCTCGGTGAGGTAGGGCGTGTCGATCTGCGAGATGTTGCCCAGGCACACCACCTTGGTGCCGGGCCCGGCGCGCGTGATCAGCGTCTTCATCTGCTTGGGCGTGAGGTTTTGCGCTTCGTCGATGATCAGGAACTTGTTGAGGAAGGTGCGCCCGCGCATGAAGTTCAGTGACTTGACCTTGATCCGGCTGCGGACCAGGTCCTGCGTCGCCGCGCGCCCCCAGTCGCCGGCCTCGTCGTCGCTCTTGTTCAGCACGTCGAGGTTGTCTTCCAGCGCGCCCATCCACGGCGTCATTTTCTCCTCTTCGGTGCCGGGCAGGAAGCCGATGTCCTCGCCCACCGGCACGGTGACGCGGGTCATGATGATTTCGCTGTAAAGCTTCTTGTCCAGCACCTGCGCCAGCGCGGCGGCGAGCGTGAGCAGGGTCTTGCCGGTGCCGGCCTGGCCGAGCAGGGTGACGAAATCGATCTCGGGATCCATCAGCACGTTGAGCGCGAAGTTCTGCTCGCGGTTGCGCGCGACGATGCCCCACACGTTGTTTCGGGTGTGGCTGAAGTCGCGCACCGTGATCATTTCCGCCTGCTTGCCCTCGACCTTCAATACCTTGGCGTAGAGCGGGTTGGGGCCTTCCTGGTAGACGAATTCGTTCGGCAGCAGGCTCGCCACCAGCGGACCCGTGATGCGGTAATAGGTATGGCCGTTGGCCTGCCACGACTCCATGCCCTTGCCGTGGGTCTCCCAGAAGTCGGCGGGCAGTTCGCGCAGGCCGGCATATAGCAGGTCGGTGTCTTCCAGCACCTTGTCGTTGAAGTAGTCCTCGGCCGGCAGCCCCAGCGTGCGCGCCTTGATGCGCATGTTGATGTCTTTCGACACCAGGATGACCTGACGCTTGGGGTGGTGGCGCGCCAGGAACAGCACCACGCCGAGAATCTGGTTGTCGACCTTGGAAGTCGGCAGGGAGAGCGGGATGTCGCCGGTGATCGCCTGGGTCTGCAGGAACAGCTTGCCGCTGGCGGCGTTGTGGCTGTGCGGCGCGAGCGGCACGCCTTCCTCGATGGTGTCGAGCTTAGAGACCATCTCGTCGAGAAAGCGGCTGGCCTGGCGGGCGTTGCGCGAGACTTCGGTCATGCCCTTCTTGTGCATGTCGAGTTCTTCCAGCGTGGCGATCGGCACGTAGATGTCGTGCTCCTCGAAGCGGAACAGGCTGGTGGGGTCGTGCATCAGCACGTTGGTATCCAAAACGAACAGCTTGGTCTGGGCAGCAGCTTTTCTCGGCATGGCGTGGTGGTGGGGGCGGTTGAGAATGCATTCATCCTACATCAAGCTGAAGTGGGCTTGTCGAGTCAAAAAAGTAAACCTGAAACCTGCCCGCCAGCGCGGATATGGCAGCGGTTTTCTCAGTAGAATGCTGCGTTAACCCTGAAATTCGGGCCATCGCATGAAGCTAAAAACCGCAGTTGAACCACAGAGGCACAGAGAGCACAGAGGAAAAACAACAAGCTGCGTGTGCCAGTGCGCTCACCTGATGGGTGAAGGCTCGTTGATCGATCGATAAGCCATTGGTTTTTTACTTTTCTCAGTGCCTCTGTGGTGAGGATTTTTAGGATGAATCGTCGGCTGGCGTTGCTGTGTCTGGTTTGGGTGTGGGCGCAACCGCTCTACGCCCAGGTCGCTGCGCACATCCTGCTGCAGGATTCGCCGCTGGCCGGGTTCCAGTACCACGCGGGCAAGACGCTGTGGCCGCAGATGCAGGTGGGCGATGCGCTCACCCTGGTTCGCGAGCCGGACAATACCCATGATGCCAAGGCCGTGCGGGTGGAATGGCAGGGCCACAAGATCGGCTACGTGCCGCGCCGCGAGAATGCCGACGTCGCGCGCTTCATGGATGGCGGCCAGACACTGGTGGCCCGGATCGTCCGGCTGGCCGAAGTGCGCAACCCGTGGTCGCGGGTGCGTTTCGAGATTCTGATTCCCTTGCAGCCCTAAAGGAGCAAGCCATGAAGCGACTGATCGTATTCACCCTGATGGCGTTCGGCTGGCTGGCGCAGGCGGCTGCGGATGCCTTGCCGCTTGCCAGTCTCAGCCTGCCGCCCGGATTCGAGATCGAGCTGTTTGCCCGCGTGCCCAATGCGCGGCAGATGGCGCTTGGCAAAAACACCCTGTTTGTCGGCAGCATGCGTGCTGGCAAGGTCTATGCGATTCCGCTCAAGGGCGCGCGCAAGCCGGTGGTGATTGCCGATGGCCTCAATCTTCCGGTGGGCGTGGCGTTCCGCGACGGCGACCTGTACGTGTCGGCGGTGAGCCGCATCCTGCGGCTGCGCGATATCGAGGCGCGCCTGAACAAACCACCGCGCCCCGAGGTGGTCAGCAGCGCCTATCCCACCGACACCCATCACGGCTGGAAATTCATCGCCTTCGGCCCCGACGGCAAGCTGTATGTGCCGGTGGGCGCGCCGTGCAACATCTGCGAGCCTGATCCGGATCGCTACGCCAACATTACCCGGCTCGATGTGACGAGCGGCAAGGTCGAGGTGGTCGCGCGCGGCGTGCGCAACAGCGTGGGCTTCGACTGGCAGCCGCAAAGCGGCGAGCTGTGGTTCACCGACAATGGCCGCGACCTGATGGGCGATGATGTGCCGCCGGACGAACTCAATCGCCTGAGCCGGTCCGGCCAGCATTTCGGTTACCCGTATTGTCATGGCGGCACGATCGCCGATCCCGAGTTCGGCCAGACTCGACGCTGTGCCGAGTTTGTGCCACCGGTGCAAAACCTGGGTGCGCACGTGGCCAGCCTGGGCATGCGCTTCTACACCGGCACGCAATTTCCCGAGCGCTACCGCAATGCGGTCTTCATCGCTGAACACGGCTCGTGGAACCGCAGCAGCAAGGTTGGCTACCGTGTCAGCATGGTGCGGCTGCAGGGCAACCGCGTGGTGAGCCACGAACCCTTCGTCAGCGGCTGGCTGCAGGACGAGTCTGCATGGGGCCGTCCGGCCGACGTGCTGGTGATGCCCGACGGCAGCCTGCTGGTGTCGGACGACCATGCCGGTGCGATTTACCGCGTCGTCTACCGTGGCAACCGGTAAAATATCAGTCTTCCGAATTGGAAATTAGCGACATAAAAATGCCGAAACCGTCCCCATCCTTTGTTGCCGCGCTTGCCGGGTGTCCGACCCGGCTGCGCGCGCCGTCGCGGCTGGAAACGGTTTCGTCATTTTTATTCTGCGAAGGTCTTTTCGGGGCAATGTTCCAGTCGCGAATGTCCAATTCGGAACACTCATGAAATTGCTCGTTCTCGATACCTCCACCGAATATTGCTCGGCCGCGCTGTGGCTGGATGGCCGCATCCAGGCACAGCGCGTGCTGGCCGGACAGCGGCATAGCTCCCTGCTGCTGCCGATGGTGGACGAACTGCTGCGCGAATCGGACATCAGCCTGCGCCAGCTCGACGGCATCGGCTACGGTGCCGGCCCCGGCTCCTTTACCGGGCTGCGTATCGCCTGTGCGGTGACGCAGGGTCTGGCGTTTGGTGCCGACCTGGCGGTGGTCGGCATCTCCACGCTGGAATCGATCGCCGAGCAGACCGGGGCCGAGCGGGTATTGACCGTGCTCGATGCGCGCATGGCCGAGGTCTACTGGGCGGCCTATCAGCGCGACGGCACAGGCTGGCGTGCCGTCAGCGAACCGCAACTGGCGTTGCCCGAATCGGTCGCCGTACCGTCTGGCGGCGAGTGGGTCGGCGCCGGCAATGGCTTTGCCGCGCTGGGCGCAGTGTTGCGCCCGCGTCTGGCATCACAACTCGCGCACATCGACGACACCCTCATGCCCGACGCCGCGGCGATGGCGCCGCTGGCCGCCCGGGCATTCGAACGCGGCGAGGGCATGGACGCTGCGCTCGCCGCGCCGATTTATCTGCGCGACAAGGTGGCACTGACGGTGGACGAGCGCCGCGCCAAGAAATCCGCATGAGCGCCCTGCCAGACACGCCGGTCCACGAGGTCGCGCACCGCCTGCGCCCGATGGCCGAAGCCGACCTGCCGCGCATCCACCGCATCGAGCTGGCGAGTTACGAATACCCGTGGAGCCTGGGCAATTTCGCCGATTCGATGAGTGCCGGCTACAGCATGTGGGTACGCGAAGCCGAGGGCGAGGTGATCGGGTATTACGCGATGACGGCGGCGGCGGGCGAAGCGCATCTGCTCAACCTCACCATCGCACCGATCTGGCGGCACCACGGCCTCGGGCGCGATCTGCTCGACCACTGCCTGACGTGTGCCCGCGACCACAAGGCCGAAAGCCTGTTTCTCGAAGTGCGCACCTCCAACACCCCCGCGATTGCGCTGTATCACAGCAGCGGCTTCGTCGACCTGGCGGCGCGGCGCGGCTACTACCCGGCGCGCGACGGCCGCGAGGACGCGCTCATCATGAAGAAAGACCTGACATGCTGAGCCGCGACGACGTCTTCAACGAACTCGGCATCGGACCGGCATGGCGCCTGCGCGAGACGCCGGCCTCACCCCTCTCCACTCTCGGCTCTCCGCTCTCGGCTCCTGCTTACACCTGGGACACGCTCGCCGAAGCCGTCGCCCATTGCAGCGCCTGCAAACTCTCCGCCACCCGCACCCAGGGTGTGCTCGGCGTGGGCGACCGCAACGCCGACTGGCTGATCATCGGCGAGGCGCCGGGCGTGGAGGAAGATGCGCAGGGCGAGCCTTTTGTCGGTCAGGCAGGCAAGCTGCTCGACGCCATGCTGGTCTCGATCGGCCTGAAACGCGGCAATAACGTCTACCTCACCAACGTGCTGAAATCGCATCCGCCCGGCAATCGTAATCCCGAGCCGGACGAAGTGGCAGCTTGCCGGCCCTATCTGCTGGCGCAGATCGAACTCATCCAGCCCAAGCTCATCCTCGCGCTGGGACGCGTCGCCGCGCAAAGCCTGCTCGATACCGACGAAGCGGTCGGCCACCTGCGTGGCCGGGTGCACGCATTCCAGGGTGTGCCGCTGGTGGTGACCTATCACCCTGCCTACCTGCTGCGCAAGCCGACCGAAAAGGCGCGCGCGTGGGAGGACTTGTGCCTGGCGCGGCGCACCATGCAGAACTTGTAAAACCCTTCACCACAGAGACACGGAGAAAACCGTTCAATCTATTTGCCTTTCCTCTGTGTCCCAAGGGATACCATCCCTGCGGGACATATCTCTGTGCCTCTGTGGTGAGATTCTTTTGTATCCGGATAACTGAACCCCTATGAAACTCCTGCATTCCGCGCTGCGTTTTCGCGTCAATTATTTCTCCGACCTTGGCCGCCATCAGGTGGTGATCTGGATGCCGGGCGACACGCCGCCGGTTGATGCCCAGGTCGATGTCGGGCCGAAAATCGAGCACGAGGTGCCGAACGAGGCGTTCCGTAGCGACATCGCACCGCTCAAGCTGGGGCGCTTTTATCCCTCGCAGCTGCTTCACGCCGCCGACGCGCCGGGCCCGATGTTCCGCGTAATGAAGCTGAACGACGAAAGCTTTGTCGCCAACTTCAGCCACCCGCTGCAGGGGCGCATCTTCAGCATTGACAGCGGCAAGAGCGATGTCTCGACCGAGCCGGTCGGCAAGGTGGAGCAACTGCTGGAATGGAGCGGCATGGAAACGCAGCTGCAAACGCCGACCGACTTCGAGGGGCCGGACGCGTTCAGCCGCGAGGACGAGTTCCCCGATACCGAGTTCTACGCGCTCGCCCGCAAGCTCACCCACGTCGACGCCGTGTGTGCGCGCCGCATCCAGGCGCTGTACCGCACCGTGCTGCCGGAGAACGCGCGGGTGCTGCGCCAAGACCGCCCGGAGGGTGAGCGTCTGGCGGCGTACCCCTTGCGGGTGCTCGACCTGATGGCGGGCTGGCGTTCGCACCTGCCGGACACGGTGCAATCCGCGGTGGGACTGGGGCTGAACGCCGAGGAACTGGCCGACAATCCGCAGCTCGCCGAGCGCATCGTCAAGGACATCAACGCCGATCCCAGGCTGCCGTTTGCCGACGCCAGCTTCGACGCGGTGGTGTGCACGGTGTCGTTCGAGTACCTGACGCAGCCGCACAAGATCGTCGCCGAGGCCAGGCGGGTGCTGAAGCCGGGCGGCATGTTCGTGGTGACGCTGTCGCACCGCTACTTCCCGCCCAAGGTCATCAAGCTGTGGACCGAGCTGCATCCGATGGAGCGCATGGCCTGGGTCGGCATGCTGATCAAGCAGGCCGGTTTCAAGAAGGTGGAAACCTACGTCGAGCGCGGCCTCAAGCGCCCCAAGGACGACCGCTACGCCGACACGCTGACCGAGTCCGACCCGCTGTTTGTCACCTGGGGCGTGGCGTAAACTAAGCTCATACAATAATCACAGGAGACTGACATGTTCAAGTGGCCCGATGTATTCAAATGGGTAAGCGCGACATTCGTGGCGTTGACCCTTAGCGGTTGCGGCTACAACACGCTGCAGAGCACCGACGAGGACATCAAGGCCACCTGGGCCGAGGTGCTGAACCAGTACCAGCGCCGCGCCGACCTGGTGCCGAACCTGGTCAACGTGGTGAAGGGCTACGCGGCCCATGAAAAAGAGGTGCTCATCAGTGTGACCGAGGCGCGCGCCCGCGTCGGGGCGATCCAGGCGACGCCCGCGCTGATCAACGACGAAGCCGCGTTCCAGAAATTCATCGCCGCGCAGGGCGAACTTACCGGCGCCATCTCACGCCTCTTGCTGGTGGCCGAAAACTATCCGCAGCTCAAGGCAGACGGCCTGTTCCGCGACCTGCAGGCGCAGCTCGAAGGCACCGAGAACCGCATCACCGTCGCCCGCAACCGCTACATCGCCGCGGTGAAAACCTACAACGTCACGGTGCGCTCCTTCCCGTCCAACCTCACCGCGATGGTTTTCGGCTACAAGACCAAGCCGAGCTTCACGGTGGAAAACGAGCAGGCCATCGCCGTGCCGCCCAAGGTCGATTTTGGCACCTCCGCCCCGGCACCGGCTCCCGCGCCGGCTGCACCGGCCAGCGGCGGTGACGCATCCGGCAGTCTGTCGCCCGGCTATTGAGTCCCGGATGAACAGGCTGTTCCGGACGCGGTTCGCGTTCGGCCTTTTGCTGGCGAGTCTTGCGCTGTCCGCCTGGGCCCAGGTCGCAGTGCCAGACTTGTCGCGCCGGGTCACCGACCTGACCGCCACGCTCAGCGTCGATCAGGTCGCCGCGCTGGACGGCAAGCTGGCCGCGTTCGAAGCGCAACAGGGCAGCCAGATTGCCGTCCTCATCATCCCCACCACCCAGCCCGAGGACATCGCCCAGTTCGGCATCCGCGTCGCCGAGCAGTGGAAAATCGGCCGCGCGAAAATCGACGACGGCGTGATCCTGATCATCGCCAAGGATGACCGCACGCTGCGGCTGGAAGTCGGCTACGGGCTGGAGGGCGCGATTCCCGACGCGATTGCCAAGCGGGTGATCGCCGAAACCATTACGCCCCACTTCAAGGCGGACGATTATTACGGCGGCATCGACGCCGGCGTGCAGCAGCTGATGCGGCTGATCGAGGGCGAGCCGTTGCCGCCGCCCAGCGAGGCGGGCAGCAACGGGGACGATGGCGCCCTCGTCATCCTCATCATCGGTGGCATGGTCGCCGGCTGGCTGCTCTCCCTGCTGATGGGCCGCCCGGCCGCGGGCGGGGTCGCCGCGCTCGGCAGCGGGGCAGTGGGGGCGATGCTGCTGGGGTTCACCCCGCTGTTGCTGTTCATTGCCGTGTTCGTGTTCGCTGGGGTGGCCGGGGGATTCCGCCCCGGCGGCGGCTGGTCCAGCGGCGGCGGAGGTGGATTCGGCAGGGGAGGTGGATTGGGAGGCGGCTCCTGGGGCGGCGGCGGAGGTGGATTCGGCGGCGGAGGCGCATCGGGCTCATGGTGAATTTCAAACGTTGGCTCAAACATGCATTCATGCCGCCGTGGGCATGGCGGCGCGCGTTTCCGCAGGCCACCCTCGACGCCATCGAGGCCGCAATCGGTGCCAGCGAAACCACCCACGGCGGCGAAGTCCGCTTCGCCATCGAGAACAGCCTGCCCGGCATCCTGGCCTGGCGCGGCATGCGCGGCCGCGAACGCGCGATCGAGATGTTCTCCAACCTGCGCGTATGGGACACCGAACACAACAGCGGCGTGCTGATCTATCTGCTGCTGGCCGACCATGACATCGAAATCGTCGCCGATCGCGGCATCGCCGCGCGGGTGGCCCCGGCCGCATGGGAGGCGGTGGCGCAGACGATGGAAGCCGCGTTCAGGCAGGGCGAATTCGAGCGCGGCGCGCGGGCGGGGGTCGAGCAGGTCGGCGCGCTGCTGGCAGCGCATTTCCCGCCGTCCGGGCATAATCCGGACGAGCTGGCGAACCGGCCCGTGATTGTGAGGAGATAAGATGCAGGCGTATGTGGTGTGGTGGATTCTGGCGGCGGTGCTGGTGGGCGTGGAGCTCACCAGCGGCACGTTTTACCTGCTGGTGTATGGCCTGGCCGCAGCGGCGGCGGGCGGGGCCGCCTGGCTCGGCGCCGGGTTGTTTACACAGTTGCTGACGGCAGGCGTGATCGCCACGCTGGGCACCCTGGCACTGCGTCACTGGAAACGGAGCACCGAACATCCGGAATCCTCTTTACAGAACATGGACATCGGCCAGACCGTATGGGTCGAATCCTGGCAGGGCGGTCGCGGGCAGGTCAAATACCGCGGTGCACTGTGGGATGCCGAGGCCGAGTCGGCCGGCGTCGATAGCACGCACCCGCTGGTCATTCGTGCCGTCAAGGGCAATACGCTGATCCTGGGCAACTGAAATCCGGACAGCGCAATACTTAAATCAAAGGGAGAAAAATAAATGGACGTTGTCGCACTCGTCATTCTGATTGTTATCGCTATCGTCGTCGCCAAGGGCGTGCGCGTCGTCCCGCAGCAAAACGCCTGGGTGGTCGAACGCCTCGGCAAGTTCCACGCCGTGCTCGGCCCCGGCCTCAACCTGGTCATCCCCTTCATCGACACTGTCGCCTACAAGCATTCGCTGAAGGAAATCCCGCTCGACGTGCCGAGCCAGGTCTGCATCACCCGCGACAACACCCAGCTGGCGGTCGACGGCATCCTCTACTTCCAGGTCACCGACCCCAAGATGGCGTCCTACGGCGCGAGCGACTACATCGATGCCATCTCGCAGCTGGCGCAGACCACCCTGCGCTCGATGATCGGCCGCATGGAAATGGACCGCACCTTCGAAGAGCGCGACGACATCAACCGCGGCGTCGTGCTGGCGCTGAACGAAGCGTCGACCAACTGGGGCGTCAAGGTGCTGCGCTACGAGATCAAGGACCTCACCCCGCCGAAGGAGATTCTCCACGCCATGCAGCGGCAGATCACCGCCGAGCGCGAAAAGCGCGCGCTCATCGCATCCAGCGAAGGCCGCATGCAGGAGCAGATCAACATCGCCACCGGCGCGCGCAATGCGGCGATCCAGGAATCCGAAGGCGAGATGCAGGCGGCGATCAACGTCGCCCAGGGCGAGGCTGAAGCGATCAAGGCCATTGCCGCCGCCAACGCCGAAGCCATCGCCCGCGTCGCGCGCGCCGTCGAACTGCCCGGCGGCATGCAGGCGGTGAACCTCAAGGTCGCCGAAAAATACGTCGAAGCCTTCGCCGGCATCGCCAAGACCGGCAACACCCTGATCGTGCCGTCCAACATGGCGGACATCAGCACGCTGATCGCGGGGGCGATGAGCGTGGTGAAGTCGAGTGGGGCGGGCGCGCAGTAAACAAACTGAAATCCTGCGGCTTACTCATAACTGACAAAGATCCGGGCAGTGTGGAGAAAAAAATGACACAGAATTATCAGCCTAACCCTGCATTCGAGCAGTACCGCCGCGAAGCGGAGGCTCCTCAATTTGAACGTTAGCTCTTATATGGACGAATCGTCATTATTTGGAAACTCCAAGTCCTACTGGGACATGCTGAATGGTTTTGCAAACTGGTTCGCTGCAGCGGGTTCTTTTGCGGCAGCATCGGTTGCTCTGTACATTGCGAATCGCGCTGCTAAACCATCAGCAAGAGTTTCGGTTGGGCACCGGATTGTCCTTGGCCCAGGCAGCTCTAAACCCTACCCCGAGTTTGCTGTCTTTCGGATAGTTAATACCGGGGATCGCCCCATACGCGTCATCCAACTTGGTTGGAAAGTTGGCCTTTTCCGAAAACGCTCTGCTGTTCAAATGTACGAAGCAATACAGAGTAGCCCGCTCCCAGTTGAGTTAACACATGGCCAAGAAGCATCGTGGTTCGTTCCGCTCTCTGCAAGAGAAGAACCGTGGTTGGAGTATTTTGCAAAGGGCATGCTCACGCCTAGCTACCGCACGGCACTGTGGACATTACGTGCTCAGGTATTCACCTCAGTAGGCTTTGTGTTCGAATCCAGGCCCGAAGAAGGTTTGCTAAAACGCCTGCGAGATGCATGTATAAAGGTAACAAAGAATGGGAGCTAACCCCTCTATCAGTCAACCGGACGCCCCAACAGCTGCGCTGTTGGGGTTCCCTCCGCGCTACGCGCTCCGGCACCGATTACTTCAAACGTTATGCCTCACATGACTGAGCTACCTCCCGACCAGCTTGCGCTCGAAATAGAAGACTTGATTCGCACTATGCCAGGGCCACGAGACTTCTCAGTCAACCCGGATAAGTGTCTTCCATGGCTCGGGCGTGCCAATGCCGCTATGCGTGCGTGGGATACTGTTCAATCCCTCATTCACTTTGAACCGTTGGTGCGTACGGTATCCACTGGCGGTAATTTCGATTTCAGCGCCACTCGGCGAAATGTCCTTGTGCAACTACACCAAGCGCAAAGCGACTTGCGCTTTCGTATAACTGGACCGCTGTCTCTCGGAATTGATTCTGGCAGAGTGTTTGATTACTTCGACGAAGTCCGGAAACTTGTTGAGTCCGCGAAGGCCGATCTTCTGTTCGTCGATCCCTTCCTTGATGCCGAATTTGTCTCGCGCTACCTCCCGCATGTACCCGATGGTACTGCGGTTCGCCTACTCGCACGGGAGCGGATGGCCTCCCTTAAGTCAGCAGTCGCTGCCTTTTCGGCGCAGAACAATATTGTGGTCGAGGCTCGCAGCGCAGCAGGCTTCCATGACCGCTATATCTTTGTTGACGGCTTGGCGTGCTACCAGTCGGGCGCCTCGTTCAAAGATGGCGCGAAGAAGACGCCGACTACTCTCACCCAGATCACGGACGCCTTCGCGGTAGTCCAATCTACATACGAGAATCTATGGGCTCAAGGTACACCGGCATGAGGCCTAGCCTTTGTTGCAGGTGATTGCCAGCAAGCTGCGCTTGCCGGTGCGAACGTCTAACCTCTCATTCCAACGTTAGAGCGCATGACCACTCTTGCCCAGCAACTGGAGAAGGCTGACCGTTTGGCGACTGTTACTCAGGGCGTCGGCTTTGCCTTGTGGCAGCTTCAGGAGTTGGAAGGTGTCGCCGCTCAGCATTTCGTCTTACTGGTGCAAGCAAAGAAAGGCATGGGCCTCGCCGAAGGAAACGCGCTTGTAGAGAAGGCGCAGACCAAAACGTTTGGGGCCACACTCCATCAAATTGCTAAGGCTGGTCTCATCTCGCCCGAAATGGAGAAACGTTTCACGAAGCTCCTCGCGGAAAGAAACTGGCTAGTCCATCGCTCTCGTGCAGAGAGTCGCAACGTCATACATAATGACAGCGCAATGGCGGCTCTTGTGGGTCGACTCGATGCCATGGCAGTTGAAGCCCTCGCTTTGCTTAAGTACATCGATGCGGAAACTGGCTCCTTTGTCCGGAAACATGGGGTATCAATGCACTACGTTGAGCAAGTCTCAAAACAACTGTTGGAGCAATGGTATGCCGCAGATGCGCTCTAACCCTGCGTTCGAGGCTACCTGCGTGAAAAGCCGCGCCGGCACCTCAACTTCATGTTAGCTCGCAATATAAGGGAAATCCCATGGCAATAGAGATTACTGACGAGCAGCGGGACGCCATCTTGGCCCTCGAAGAGGGGCATTTCCATGATTTAAAGCGCAAAGAAATTGCACCATCAAAACTTAGTCGCTCCGTTAGCGCACTCGCCAACGCGGCGGGGGGCGAGCTCTATATCGGAGTAGAAGAGCACGAGGTCGCTGGGCAGCAGGTGCGCAATTGGAATGGTTTTTCGGATGTTGAGGATGCAAATGCATTCCTCCAAATGTTACACACCATTGCGCCGTTGGCGGATTTTATTGATACAACATTTCTTTCGCATCCGACGTCCAATGGTCAACTGCTAAAAATAGAAATTAGGAAAAATTCGACGTTAGTAAACACAACGGACGGCGTGGTTTATGTTCGCAAAGGGGCACAAAATCTGCCGGTGCCTGAAGGCGGTGCAATGGAACGGTTGCGCTTGGACAAAGGGATCGCGTCATATGAGGACTATACGGTTGATGTCGAACTTTCCGAAGTTGAAAACTCTGAAGTAATCATAGGATTCCTCATTAATGTAATCCCAACTGCCGAGCCAGAACCTTGGCTAAAGAAGCAGGGCATGATTCGTGACGGTAAGCCAACAGTAGCGGGCATCATGCTGTTTATGGATGAGCCGCAAGCAGCTCTGCCCAAACGAAGCGCCATCAAGATTTTTCGATATACCACATCAGATGCCACGCCCACACGGGATCAATTAGCGTTTGATCCGATCACGATTGAAGGTGCCGCCTATCATTTGATTTACGCCGCTGTGGAGCGGACCCAACACCTAATCGGAGAGATGAAAAAACTTGGGGCTGAGAGTCTTATTGAGATTACTTACCCACCAGAGACTCTGCACGAGATTATTACCAATGCTGTTCTCCATCGAGATTACAGCATCGCCGCAGATGTCCAGATCCGAATATTCGACAACCGGGTGGAAGTGGAGAGCCCTGGGCGGCTCGCCGGTCACGTGAGTCTTGAGAACATATTGGATACTCAATTCGCAAGAAATCAGCGGATTGTCAGGATGGTAAACAAATTTCCGAACCCGCCGAACAAGGATGTTGGCGAGGGACTAAATACAGCTTTTGATGCGATGAGGAAGTTGAGGCTAAAAGAACCATTTATAGAGGAAACGGAAAACTCCGTTAGGGTCATCATTCCCCATCAGAAGTTGGCTTCACCAGAAGATATGGTAATGGAATATCTGGAAGATTATGCCCAGATCGTCAATCGCGATGCGAGGCGTATTTGTGGCATTGCCTCGGAAAACACAATGAAAGGTGTCTTTAAGCGCCTCGAGGCCCGCGAGTTAATTGAACAAGTACCCGGAAGAAGTCGTTTCAGAGCGGCGTGGCGCAAACGGTAGGGTGAGAGCTAAATCGTTGCAGCAATGGGTCAAACGCCGCTTAACTCCCCTCCTGAGGTGTTGATGAAATCCAAAAATTCCATCATGGCACTTTCGATGCCGAACGCGGCAACTTCGCCGCAGCCACGAGACGGGGAAGTCCCTTTCATTCGTTAAACGTCTGCTTTTCAAACCGGCCAGCTTCCGCTACGGGTCGGGAGTATGCATTCGACGAAGTTGAAAGCAGCCGTTAAGCCATCCAGCGAAATTTCCCACCGTCGGCTTACGGGCATCGCGTCGAATTCACACAATCGGCCAGGAGCGGATGTTCAGGTTGAGGTGTCCGACCGTCTCACATTCGCCCAAAGCGGAAATGCGAGTCTGAGGCTCAACGGTTTCTAGTAAACTGGGGCCGATTCATTACTAGCACTGGCCTTCTTCCAATTATAAGAATGGAAACTTTGAATGCCCCAGCGCTCTGACCAATTGCGCCATTTCGTGGATTGGTGTGCCGCGCACATCAAAGGCGACGAAAAAGGCGAAGCACAGATTTTTCTCGACCAGTTTTTCCGCGCCTTTGGCCATGCCGGTGCCAAGGAAGCGGGTGCCACGTTTGAAGATCGCATCAAGAAAGAAGGCAAGGGCACCAGCTTTGCCGATCTGGTGTGGAAGCCGCTGGTGCTGGTGGAAATGAAAAAACGCGGCGAAGACCTCACCAAGCATTACCGTCAGGCCTTCGACTACTGGGTGCGGCTGGTCCCGGGAAGGCCGCGCTGGGTCTTGCTGTGCAATTTCGACGAATTCTGGGTGTACGACTTTGAAACCCAGATGGACAGCCCGGTCGATCAGGTTAGGCTTGCCGAACTGCCCGAGCGCTACGGGCCGCTCGCCTTCATGTTCCCCGAAGGCGACGAACCTGTGTTTGGCAACCATCAGGAGCAGGTCACTCGCGCAGCGGCCGATCAACTGGTAGCGCTATTCCGCGCACTGATCCGCCGCGGCATCGAACGCGGCCTGGCGCAGCGTTTCACCTTGCAGTCCCTGATGGCGCTGTTTGCCGAAGACATCGGCCTGCTGGAAAAATATTTCTTCGCCCGCCTGCTCGAAGACTGCGCCACCCCCACCCAGGCTTACGATCTCATCGGCCAGCTGTTCGTCGAAATGAATACGCCGGGCGTCACTGCCGGCGGCCGTTTCAAGGGCGTGTCGTATTTCAACGGTGGCCTGTTCGCTCAGCCGGCACGCATTGAATTGATGGCTGGCGAAATTCAGTTGCTGCGCGACGCAGCCCGGTTTGACTGGTCGAAAGTGCGGCCGGAGATCTTCGGCGCCATCTTCGAGCACAGCATGGATGCCGAAGCCCGCCACGCCTACGGCGCGCACTACACCAGCCCGGTGGACATCATGAAGATCATCGGTCCCACCATCGTCGAGCCGTGGCGCGCGCAGATTGAAAAGGCCAAATCACTCGGTGCGCTGAAGAGGCTGCTAGTGCGCATTGAAAACTTCCATGTGCTCGACCCCGCCTGCGGCTCCGGCAACTTTCTCTACATCGCCTATCGTGAACTCAAGCGGCTGGAAGCGCGCATCTACGAACGCATGGGCGAATATGCCAGCGTCAAGTCCGAGCAGCGCCCGTTCGGCTTCGTCACCGCGCGCAACTTCCACGGCCTGGACATCAACCCCTTCGCGGTCGAACTCGCCAAGGTCACCATGATGCTGGCGCACAAACTCGCCATCGACGAACTGCACATCGAGGAAGCCGCTCTGCCGCTCGACAATCTCGACGCCAATTTCATGGTCGGTGACGCGCTGCTGCGCGAAGACGGCAGCCGTTCGCCGTGGCCGGCAGCCGACGTCATCGTCGGCAATCCGCCCTTCCTCGGCGCCAAGCTGCTTAAGCCCAATTTCGGCACCGATTACGTCAAGCGCCTGCGCAAGGCCTATCCCGAAGTACCGGGCATGGC
The DNA here is from genome assembly GCF_001530125.1 of Thiobacillus denitrificans. Lineage (GTDB taxonomy): Bacteria > Pseudomonadota > Gammaproteobacteria > Burkholderiales > Thiobacillaceae > Thiobacillus > Thiobacillus denitrificans_C. The sequence continues at coordinate 58,147 of NZ_LDUG01000036.1, forward strand.
GGATTTCTGCGTCTACTGGTTCCGCCGCGCCGAAACCCACCTGCCCACCTGCACTGCGCAGGACCCGCTGGCCGGCCGAGGCGGCCTAGTCGGCACGCAAAACATCCGCAACAACGCCAGCCGCGTCGGCGGGCTCGACGCCATCTGCGCCAGCGGCACGGTGATCGAGGCGGTGGATAACCAGCCGTGGTCGGGCGAAGCCAACGTCCACGTCTCCATCGCCAACTGGGTGAAAACGCAGGACGACGTGCTGCTGCCGAAGCAGCGGCGGCTGTGGTTCAAGATCGAACCCGCCAAAGGTGGAGCCCGACGCCCCCGTGGCAGCGGGCAGGCCAGTAAAGACTACGAGCTGGATATGCGCGAAGTGGCGCATATCAACGCTTCGCTGTCGGATAAGGTGGATGTAGGGGGCGCCGCGCTTCTTTCCTGCAATGAAGGTGTTTGCTATACAGGCCAATACCCACGCCATAAGGGATTCATGCTGACTGCCAAGCAAGCGCAGTCAATGCTCAAAGACTCAATCAACAACGATGTTGTGAAGTTATTCATGGTGGGCGAAGAGATGCTTACCACTGGTCGAACAGACCGCTACGTTATCGACTTCCAAACTCGCGACATTCTTGATGCCCAGCGCTATTTAGCGCCATTTGAACATCTGCGACAGCAGGTACTGCCACACGTCCAAACACTTGCCGCTACTGAAAAACTGAAATCTGGGAAAGACACTGGCCAGGATCAGAACTGGCTCAAAACATGGTGGCAGCATTTCCGCTGCCGTCCCGAGCTCATTGGAAAGTTGTCCAAACTACCGCGTTACCTCGCTTGCTCTCGCGTCACCAAGCGGCCCATCTTCGTCTTCGTCGATGCTGCTATTCGCCCCGGTGACGCCTTGCAGGTGTTTGCGCTGGCTGACGATTACAGTTTCGGTATCTTGCAATCGGTCGCACACGCCCAATGGTTCATTGCCAACTGCTCGAAGCTAACCGAGCGACTGCGCTACACAACCGAAACCGTTTTCGACACCTTTCCTTGGCCGCAAGCTGCCGCCATCGAACAGGTTGACGCCGTAGCCGAAGCAGGCCGTCGCTTGCGCGCCTTGCGCGACCAGTCGCTGCAGTCCATGAATGGTGGCCTGCGGGCGCTCTACCGCACACTCGACCTGCCGGGCAAGAATCCTCTCCGCGACGCCCATGACGCGCTCGATGCTGCCGTACTTAAGGCTTACGGCTTCAACCCAAAATGCGACCTTCTGGAGCAACTGCTGCATTTGAACCAGCAGGTCGCCGCAGAAATAGCGGCTGGAAAAGCAGGCGTTGGGCCGGGTATTCCGGCGGGCTATCTCAATCCCTCTGGCTTGGTCTCAAGTGATGCCTACCAGCCAAGCTAAAATTGAATCGCCCCCAGTCCACTAGATACATTTGAGCCCCAACCGGTTTGTCTGCTTTGGCCTTGCGAATTCAACCGGTGGATGCGGCTTTGTTGGCGTGTTTCGAGAAGGTCGAGGTTATGACGCCCTGATCTCGTTCAGCAGGTCGGGGTGACGATCCAGCACCTTGAGTAGCTTCACCAAGGCCAGAGACGGCTTGGTTTTACCGTTCTCGTAGCGCGGAAGGCATTGACGCCACCGCCGAAGATTTCGGCGGCCGCGCGTTGGTCAACCGCGAGTATCTTGCTCGCTGGCGATGAAGTCTGGATCGACAATTGCCGCGTTGACCTGCTTCGAGAAGGCGCGCATCTCGCGCATGACGCGATCCGATTCCGCCGCATCCAGGACGGACTCGGCGCAGGCCGGGCAGAAGTCGCCCGTCACCGCCGCGATGACGGTGGTTTCACCCTTGTAGGTGTAGGGCACGTCGCGAGTGTCGTGGATCAGTTCAGCCGCGCCGCAAAGAGGACACTTCATGTTCATAGCTCCTTGAAGGACACAATCAGCACATCATCAATGACCGTCAGCTTGAGGTATACATCGCCAGCCGACGTGCTGGGGCGTATGGCGCAGCTATTGGCTACCGGTTTGTATCCTCCGGGCCGATATCACGAACTCATTTCTCTGCCTTGCTCCACGAATCCTTCAGCGTCACGGTGCGGTTGAACACTGGCTCGCCAGGTTTCGAATCGACGCGGTCGGCGACGAAGTAGCCGTGGCGCTCGAACTGGAAGCGGTCTTCCGGCGCGGCGTCTCGCAGCGCGGGCTCCAGCTGCGCGCGGATGACTTGCACCGAGTCGGTGTTGAGGTCGTCGAGGAATTCGCCGCTTGCCTGCCCCGGCTGGGCGGTGCTGAACAGCCGGTCATATAAACGGATTTCGGCTTCATAGGCATGCGCGGCGGACACCCAGTGGAGGTTGCCTTTGACCTTGACCGAGTCAGCGCCGGGGGTGCCGGATTTGGTGTCGGGCAGATACTCGCAGTGCACCGCGGTGAGGGTGCCGTCGGTGTCGTGGTCAGCCCCGGTGCAGGTGACGACGTAGCCGTAGCGCAGCCGCACCGAGTTGCCGGGCTGCATGATGCCCGCCGCGTCGATGCGCGGCGGGTACAGGCGGAAGTAGCCCTTGGACGGGGTTTCCATGAAGTCTTCGCGCTCGATCCACAATTCCCTTGAGAACGGCACTGCGCGCTTGCCCAGGTCGGGCTGCTGCGGGTGGTTGGGGGCAAAGCACTCTTCCGACTGGCCTTCCGGATAGTTGTCGATGATGAGTTTGACCGGGTCGAGCACGGCGATCCGGCGCAGCGCGGAATCGTTTAATCCATCGCGCTGGCAGGCCTCGAACACGCTGTAGTCGATCCAGCCGTCGGATTTCGAGACGCCGATCTGGTCGGTGAAGCGTTTGAAGCCTTCCGCCGTGTAGCCGCGCCGGCGCGCGCCGACGAGCGTGGGCAGGCGCGGATCGTCCCAGCCGGAAACGTGCTTTTCGTCGACCAACTGGATCAGCTTGCGCTTGGAGAGCACGACGTAGGTGAGGTTGAGCCGTGCGAACTCGATCTGCTGCGGCAGCGGGCGGGTGAAGAAGCCGCCGTCGGCCAGCTTATCCAGGAGCCAGTCGTAGAACGGCCGCTGGTCCTCGAATTCCAAGGTGCAGATCGAGTGCGTGATGTGCTCGATCGCGTCCTCGATCGGGTGCGCGTAGGTGTACATCGGGTAGATGCACCAGGTGTCGCCGGTGTTGTGGTGATGCGCGCGCTTGATGCGGTAGATCGCCGGGTCGCGCAGGTTGATGTTGGGCGAGGCCATGTCGATCTTCGCGCGCAGCACGTGCGCGCCGTCGGGAAATTCGCCGGCGCGCATCTTGCGGAACAGGTCGAGGTTCTCTTCCATGCTGCGGCTGCGGTGGGGGCTGTCCCTGCCCGCTTCGGTGAGCGTGCCGCGATGCGCGCGCATCTCGTCGGCCGACAGCGAATCGACGTAGGCATGGCCGGCCTGGATCAGGGTTTCGGCGCAGGCGTACATGGTGTCGAAATAGTTCGACGCGAAGTGGAGGTTCGATCCCCAGTCGAAGCCCAGCCACCTCACCGATTCGAGGATGGCGTCGACGTATTCCTGGCTTTCCTTTTCCGGGTTGGTGTCGTCGAAGCGCAGGTGGCAGACGCCGCCGTAGTCGCGCGCCAGGCCGAAGTTCAAAAAGATCGACTTGGCGTGGCCCAGGTGCAGATAGCCATTGGGCTCGGGCGGGAAGCGCGTTTCCACGCGGCCGCCCCATTTCCCGGCGGCGTTCTGCTCGTCGATGATATTGCGGATGAAGTTGGCGGCGGGGGCGGGTGTGGTGTCGTGCGACATGATGAGGTTTGAAGCGGGAAAGCAGGAATTGTAATGGTCAAGCCGCTGATAGACATGCTTCCCCCTTTAGAAAAGGGGGAGTGAGGGGGATTTGAGGTTCTTTGGCACGACTCAAATCCCCCCCGGCCCCCCTTTGAAAAAGGGGGGAGTGGTCAACAACGCCCTTCAGGTAATGATGCCGCCGCCGAGACAGACCTCGCCGTCATACAGAACCACGGACTGGCCGGGGGTGACTGCCCACTGCGCGGCGTCGAACGCCAGTTCCAGGGTGTCGCCGTCGAGCCGGGTGATGCGGCAGGGCGCATCGGTCTGCCGATAGCGGGTCTTCGCAGTGTAGGGCTTGGCTGGGTCGGGCGCTGTGCCGCTGATCCAGTTGAGCTGGCCGGCGGCCAGTGTCGAGCGCTTGAGCAGCGGATGCTCGTGCCCCTGCACCACGACCAGCGTGTTGGTCGCCATGTCCTTGGCGGCGACGAACCACGGCGCGTCGCCGCCGTCCTTTGTTCCGCCGATGCCGAGGCCCTGGCGCTGCCCCAGCGTGTAATACATCAGGCCCTGATGCTGGCCGAGCACGCGGCCGTCGGGCGTTTTCATCTCGCCGGGGTTGCGCGGCAGGTAGCGCTCGAGGAATTCGCGGAAGTTGCGCTCGCCGATGAAGCAGATGCCGGTGCTGTCTTTCTTGGCGGCGTTGGGCAGGCCGATCTTTTGCGCCAGCGCACGCACCTCCGGCTTCGGCAGCTGCGCCAACGGGAACAGGGCAGGGCGGATCTGCGCCTGGCTCAGGCGGTAGAGGAAATAGCTCTGGTCCTTGTTGGCGTCCGCCGCTTTCAATAGCGTGGCGCGGCCGGCGGCGTCCGCGCCCTTGCCGACGTAATGCCCGGTGGCGATGAATTCCGCGCCGCGTGCGATAGCGTCGTCGAGGAAGGCTTTGAACTTGATCTCGGCGTTGCACAGCACGTCGGGGTTGGGGGTGCGGCCGGCCTGGTATTCGGCGAGGAAGTAGCTGAACACGCGTTCCTTGTACTCGGCCGCGAAGTTGACCGCCTCGACCTCGATGCCAAGTACGTCGGCCACCGCCAGCACGTCGAGGAAGTCCTGCCGCGCGGTGCACTGTTCGGTGTTGTCATCGTCGTCCCAGTTCTTCATGAAGACGCCGAGCACGTCGTAGCCCTGCTGCTTCAAGAGATAGGCGGCGACGGCGGAATCGACGCCGCCCGACATCCCCACGACGACTTTAGTCATGTGCACTCCCCGTCATTGCAAGGAACGAAGTGACGAAGCAATCCAGCAGCGAACGACCGCAGCCTGGATTGCTTCGGCTTCGCCTCGCAATGACGAAATGGGGTTTCATTGGTGTGCAACGAAGTCGAGCGGAAAGCGCCGCCCGGCGAGGTAATCCTGCACGCAGCGCATCACCAGCGGGCTGCGCTGCGGAATTGGACTGGCAGCGAGCTCGCCAGGCGTCAGCCACACAGCGCGCACGATGCCGGTATCCAGCGTGCGTTCGGCGTCGAAGCTGCTGACGCTGCAGACATAGGCGAAGCGCAAATAGGTGATGTCGCGCCGCGGGTAGTGGGTGCTGTAGCAGCCCAGCAATGCGAGCGGCTCGACGTGATGCGCGGTTTCTTCCAGCGCTTCGCGGCGCACCGCGTCTGTCAGCGTTTCGTCGCGCTCCCAGTGGCCGGCGGGCTGGTTGAGGCGCAGGCCTTCGGCGGTGTGTTCCTCCACCAGCAGGAATTTGCCGTCGCGTTCGACCATGGCGGCGACCACCACGTGCGGGGTCCACGGTGTATTCAGGTTTGGCTCAAACATGCCGTTCTTTCCATTCTCCGGGCTGCAGGGCGCCCAGGGTCCATTCGCCGATGGCGGCGCGGATCAGGCGCAGGGTGGGGAAGCCGATCTTGGCCGTCATCCGTCGCACCTGGCGGTTCTTGCCTTCGGTAATTATCAGTTCGATCCAGCTGGTCGGGATGGCCTGTCTGAAGCGGATCGGCGGATTGCGCGGCCACAGCCCGGCGGGTTCGTTGATGAGGCGGGCCTTGGCTGGGCGGGTGACGAAATCGCCAAGGTCAATGCCGCGGCGCAGCGTTTCCAGCGCGGCCTCGTCAGGCGCGCCCTCGACCTGCGCCCAGTAGGTTTTGGGCAGTTTGTGTTTGGGGTCGGCGATGCGGCTCTGGAGTATTCCGTCATCGGTTAAAATCAGCAGGCCTTCGCTGTCAGCGTCGAGCCGCCCGGCCGCATACACGCCGGGCACGCTGAGGTGGTCGCGCAGACCCTGCCAGCGCCCCTCGGGGGTGAACTGGCTCAGCACGCCATAGGGTTTGTTGAACAGGATCAATCGCGCCACGCTAGAGACGAACCTCATAAGAAGCACACATTTTAACGTTACCCGAGCTCCCCTCATGACTTATCAGCACATCCAGATCCCCGCCGCGGGCCAGAAAATCACCGTCAACGCCGACAACACGCTGAACGTTCCCGACACCCCCGTCATCCCCTTCATCGAAGGCGACGGCACCGGCGTCGACATCACCCCGGCGATGCGCCGCGTGGTCGACGCCGCGGTGGCCAAGGCTTACGGTGGCAACAAGCAGATCGCCTGGATGGAAGTGTTTGCCGGCGAAAAGGCGGTCAGGGTCTACGGCGGCGACCAGTGGCTGCCGGAGGAAACCGTTCAGGCGGTGAAGGACTACGTGATCTCGATCAAGGGGCCGCTCACCACGCCGACTTCCGGCGGCATGCGCTCGCTCAACGTGGCACTGCGCCAGATGCTCGACCTCTATGTGTGCCTGCGCCCGGTGCGCTACTTCACCGGCGTGCCGAGCCCGGTGAAGGCGCCGGAAAAAGTCGACATGGTGATCTTCCGCGAGAACACCGAGGACATCTACGCCGGCATCGAGTGGGAAGCCAATACAGCAGAAGCGCAGAAAGTCATCGCCTTCCTGCAGCAGGAAATGGGCGTGACGAAAATCCGTTTCCCGGCGACGTCGGCCATCGGCATCAAGCCGGTATCGGTCGAAGGCTCGGAACGCCTGATCCGCAGGGCGATCCAGTACGCCATCGACAACAAGCGCCGCTCGGTGACCCTGGTGCACAAGGGCAACATCATGAAGTTCACTGAAGGCGGCTTCAAGAAGTGGGGCTACGTGCTCGCCGCGCGTGAATTCGGCGCCAAGCCGATCGGCGAAGGCCCGTGGATGGAATTGCCCGGAGAAAATGGGCGTGGCGGCATCGTCATCAAGGACGTGATCGCCGACGCCTTCCTGCAGCAGATCCTGCTGCGTCCTGAAGAGTACGACGTCATCGCCACGCTCAATCTCAACGGCGACTACATCTCCGACGCGCTGGCGGCGGAAGTCGGCGGCATCGGCATCGCGCCGGGCGCGAACCTGTCCGACACGGTGGCGATGTTCGAGGCGACCCACGGCACCGCGCCCAAATACGCCGGCAAGGACTACGTCAACCCGGGTTCGCTGATCCTCTCGGCCGAGATGATGCTGCGCCATCTCGGCTGGGTCGAGGCCGCCGACCTCATTCTTGCCAGCATGGAAAAAGCCATCGCCGCCAAGACAGTGACCTATGACTTTGCGCGCCTGATGGACGGCGCGACCGAGGTGAAGTGCTCGGCCTTCGCCGAGGTGATGGTCGCGAAGATGTAAGCCCTGTTCCGGCAACATAAACCCCCGCCAAGGCGGTGCGGTCCAAATGAAAACCCCGCCGAGGCGGGGTTTTTTGTTGACCCGCTCAGGGGACTCAATCCTGGGGCTGGATATTGGAAGACTGCTTGCCCTTGGGACCCTGGGTGACTTCGAAAGAGACCTTCTGACCTTCCCGCAGGGTCTTGAAGCCATTGGACTGGATGGCGGAAAAATGTGCGAACACATCCTCGCCGCCGTCATCGGGCGTGATGAAGCCAAAGCCCTTGGCGTCGCTGAACCACTTGACAGTACCTGTTGCCATTCAAACTTCCTCCTTGGCGTATACGAAACATAACCGCGATAAGCACAATTGCGCTGGCGGATGACGGGGCGGCGGGATTTTTTGCCGTCGGTCTGAATTCAAGCGCGCTACCCGGTGATGTCCTGCGGTAATGCCAAGCCTTTACGGTTCTTGAAACAAACTCATTTCTTTTTACTATCGGAATGGGTTTTTTCAAGCGGAAAACGTGAAAAAACAAGCGCCTCGGTCGGACGGTTGTTTCCTGTCAATCCAAGGGGGTGGCGATGGGGAAAGCGGCCACGCGTCCTGGCGTCCGGGAATGACGCAATCACCCGGATCGATGCGGTAGGATGCGCGGCATGCGCACCTGGGACATCTTCTGCAAGGTCGTCGACAACTACGGCGACATCGGCATCGCCTGGCGGCTGGCGCGTGGGCTGGTCAGCGAGCATGGGCTGGCGGTGCGGCTGTGGGTGGACGATCTGCACGCGTTTCAGCGCATCTGGCCTGCAATCGCCCCGAACGCGGTCGAGCAGTCCTGCGAGGGGGTGACGGTCTGCGCGTGGCGCACGCCGTTTGCAGCGGCCGCGCCGGCGCAGGTGGTGATCGATGCCTTCGGCTGTACCCTGCCTGAAGCCTACCTGGCTGCGATGAGCGTGCAGTCGCCGCCGCCGGTATGGATCAATCTCGAATACCTCTCCGCCGAACCCTGGGTGGCCGAACACCACGGCCTGCCGTCGCCCCATCCGCGGCTGCCGCTGACGCGGTATTTCTTCTTTCCCGGCTACACGCCGGAAACCGGCGGCCTGCTGGCCGAGGCGGGTCTGGCCGGGCGCCGCGCGGCGTTCGTGCAGAGCGGGGTCGCCGCGTTCTGGCGCCAGTTGGGGCTGGACGCGCCGCAGCCGGATGAATTGCGGGTGTCGCTGTTCGCCTACGAAAATCCGGCGCTGCCGGCCTTGCTTGACGCCTGGGCGGCCGACCCACGCCGCATCACCTGTCTGGTTCCAGAAGGCAGGGTCATTCCACAACTGGCGGCCTGGCTGTCGGTCGCCGACCTGCGGGCGAGCGAGGTGCATCGGCGCGGCGCCCTGCAACTGCACATCCTGCCGTTTCTGGACCAGGATCGGTACGACCATCTGCTGTGGGCGTGCGGTCTGAATTTCGTCCGCGGCGAGGATTCCTGCGTGCGCGCGCAGTGGGCAGCGCGCCCGCTGGTGTGGCAAGCCTATCCGCAGGCCGACGCAGCGCACTGGGACAAGACCAATGCGCTGCTGGCGCACTATACGGAAGGGCTGGATGAAGCCGCGGCACGCGCGGTGGGTGGGATCTGGCGGGTCTGGAACGGCATGCCGGATGTTGAGGACATGTCGGCCTGCTGGGCCGCCTGGCGCGCGCAGCAGGCCGTCATCGAAGCGCATGCGGGGGGTTGGTGCGAGCGCCTCGGGCTGGCCGGGCGGCTCACCGACAAGCTGGTTGATTTTGTTGAAAATAAGTTAAAATAATAGGTTTTCTCAATCCCTAACACGCTCTCGCAGCAGGACACACCCATGAAAATCGCACAGGAACTCCGCGCCGGCAACGTCGTGATGGTTGGTAAAGACCCGATGGTGGTGTTGAAGGCCGAATTCAGCAAGTCCGGCCGCAATTCCTCCGTCGTCAAAATGAAACTGAAGAACCTGCTCACCGGTTCAGGCACCGAGAGCGTCTACCGCGCCGACGACAAGTTCGAAGCCGTCAACCTCGATCGCAAGGAATGCACCTATTCCTATTTCGCCGATCCGCTGTACGTTTTCATGGATGGCGACTACAACCAGTATGAAATCGAAGCCGACAACCTCGGCGACGCGCTGAACTACCTCGACGACGGCATGCCGGTCGAAGTGGTGTTCTACGACGGCAAGGCGATCTCGGTCGAGATGCCCACCACCGTCGTCCGCGAAGTCGAATACACCGAGCCGGCCGTGCGTGGCGACACCTCCGGCAAGGTGATGAAGCCGGCACGCATCAAGCCCACCGGGTACGAGCTGCCGGTGGCGGCGTTCGTCGACATCGGCGACATGATCGAGATCGACACCCGCACCAACGAATTCAAGCGCCGCGCCAACTGAGCGTGGTTGTTGCCGATTTATCGGCTTTACAACCACGGCCTGCCCCTTGCGGGTGAAATCCGGTGTTTGACCAAACAAAAGGCAGCTTCGGCTGCCTTTTGTTTTTTGCTCGCCCGCCTCCGGCGTTAAAATAGCAGGCTGCTTTTCTGCTCCTGTCCCATGACCGATCCGCGTTTCATCCACCTCCGCCTGCACACCGAATACTCCGTCGCCGATGGCCTGGTGCGGGTGGGCGAGGCGGTCGGGCGCGCGCGCGAAATGGCCATGCCGGCGCTTGGGCTCTCCGACCTGTCCAACACCTTCGGCTGGGTGAAGTTCTATCGTGCCGCGCGCGGCGCCGGCATCAAGCCGATCTTCGGCTGCGACGTGTGGGTGACGAATGCCGCCGACCGTAACCGCCCCTCGCGCCTGTTGCTGCTGGTGCAGCACCGCGAGGGCTATCGCCGCCTGTGCGACCTGCTGACCCGCGCCTATCTTGAAAACCTCCATCGCGGCCGCGCCGAGATTGATCCTGTCTGGCTGCGTGACGGCACCGACGGCCTGCTGGCGCTGTCGGGCGGCGACAGCGGCAACGTCGCGCAGGCGCTGCTCGACGACAAGCCCGCCGCCGCGCGCGCCGCCGCCGAAGCCTGGGCCGCGCTGTTTCCCGGGCGCTATTACCTGGAACTGCAGCGCTTCGGCCAGCCGCAAGCCGAACGCCTGATCGACGGCCTGCTCGATATCGGCGCGGCGCTGAACCTGCCGTCGGTGGCCACCCATCCGATCCAGTTCGTTGCGCCGGACGACTTCAAGGCGCACGAGGCGCGCGTCTGCATCGCAGAAGGCATGATGTTGGGCGACCCACGCCGCCCGCGTCCGTTCACCGCCGAGCAGTATTTCAAAACGCCGGACGAGATGACGGCGCTGTTCGCCGACCTGCCGGAAGCGCTCGCCAACAGCGTCGAAATCGCCAAGCGCTGCAACCTCACGCTCGAACTCGGCAAGAGCCGCCTGCCCGCCTTTCCGACCCCGGACGGCATGAGTCTCGACGACTACATGCGGCAGCGTTCCTTCGAAGGCCTGCATGAACGCATGGCCCACCTCTATCCCGACCCGGACATCCGCGCTGCCAAGCTGCCCGAATACACCAAACGGCTGGAGTTCGAACTCGGCACCATCATCCAGATGGGCTTTCCCGGCTACTTCCTCATCGTGGCCGACTTCATCAACTGGGCCAAGCACAACGGCGTGCCGGTGGGGCCGGGGCGCGGCTCCGGCGCAGGTTCGCTGGTGGCCTACAGCCTCAGCATCACCGACCTCGATCCGCTTGCCTACGACCTGCTGTTCGAGCGCTTTTTGAACCCCGAGCGGGTGTCGATGCCCGACTTCGATATTGACTTTTGTCAGGATGGGCGCGAACGCGTCATCGATTATGTGAAGCAGCGCTACGGCGCCGAGTCGGTGTCGCAGATCGCGACCTTCGGCACCATGGCGGCCAAGGCGGTGCTGCGCGACGTCGGCCGCGTGCTCGACCTGCCGTACCTCTTCGTCGACAAGTTCGTCAAGCTGGTGCCCAACGAGTTGGGGATCAGCCTGGCCGAGGCGCGCGAGAAGGAACCGCAGATCGACGAGCGCGCCCGCAGCGAGGAGGAGCTCGCCGAGCTGCTGCCGCTGGCCGAAAAGCTCGAGGGCATCACCCGCAACGTCGGCATGCACGCGGGCGGGGTGCTGATCGCGCCGGGCCGGCTCACCGACTTCTGTCCGCTGTACCGCGCCGAAGGCTCGGAATCGATGGTGTCGCAGTTCGACAAGGACGACGTCGAGGCAATCGGCCTGGTCAAGTTCGACTTCCTCGGCCTGCGCACGCTGACCATCCTGGCCGAGGCGGTGCGCTTCGTGCAGCGTCACGACGACCGTAAGGATTTCCGCCTGGAAGACCTGCCGCTCGACGATCCGGCGGTGTACCGGCTGTTCGCCGAGGGCAACACCACCGCGGTATTCCAGTCCGAATCGCGCTCGGCCAAGGATCTGGAAAAGAAGCTGAAGGGCGACTGCTTCGAGGACATCATCGCGCTGATGGCACTCAACCGCCCAGGCCCGCTCGGTTCCGGCATGGTGGACGACTTCATCGCGCGCAAGCAGGGCAAGCAGAAGCCCGAGTATTTTCATGTTGACCTCGAGCCGGTGCTGAAGTCGACCTACGGCATCATCGTCTACCAGGAACAGGTGATGCTGGTGGCGCAGATCCTGGCCGGCTACAGCCTCGGTGCCGCCGACATGCTGCGGCGCGCCATGGGCAAGAAAAAGCCCGAGGAAATGGCCGTGCAGCGGACGATTTTCCTTGAGGGCGCAGCCAGGCGCGGGGTCGATACCAAGATTGCCGAGCGGCTGTTCGACCTGATGGAGAAGTTTGCCGAATACGGCTTCAACAAGTCGCACTCGGCGGCCTATGCGCTGATCGCGTATCACACCGCCTGGCTCAAGGCCTACTACCCGGCCGAGTTCATGGCGGCGACCATGTCGTCTGAAATGTCCGACACCGACAAGGTGCGGGTGTTCTACGAGGACTGCCGCGCCAACGGGCTGACCATGCTGCCGCCCGACATCAATTCATCCGGCTACCGCTTCGACCCGGTCAGCAAGACCGAAATCCGCTACGGCCTCGGCGCGCTCAAGGGCAGCGGCGAGGCGGCGATCGGCGCCATCGTCGCCGAGCGCGAAGCCAACGGCCCCTACCAGGGCCTGTTCGACCTGGCGCGGCGCGTCGACAAGCGCTACCTCAACCGCCGCGTGCTCGAGGCGCTGGTGAAGGCGGGCGCATTCGACCGCATCAATGCGCACCGCGCCAGCCTGATGGCCTCGGTCGGTGCGGCGCTGGAAACCGCCGATCACGCGGCGAGGAGCGGCGGCCAGGTCGGTTTGTTCGGCGAAATGCTCGACGGCGGCGAAGACCTGATTGTCGTGCCCGAGTGGCCCGAACAGGAAAAGCTGCTGCAGGAGAAATCCGCGCTCGGCTATTTCTTCAGCGGCCATCCGTTTACGTCGTATCTGGCCGAAGTGTCTGGTTTCGCCAAACGACAGCTCGACAGCCTGGAGCCCGCCCGCGAGCTCCAGATGCTGGCCGGCATGGTCGTCTCGCTGCGCACCCAGATGACGCGACGCGGCAAGATGATGATTTTGCTGCTCGACGACGCGACCGCGCAGGTCGAGGTGGTGATTTTCAACGAGCTCTACGAGCAGAACCGCCATCTGCTGAAAGACGACACCTTGCTGGTCATCGAAGGCAAGGTCAATCGAGACGATTATTCGGGCGGCCTGCGGGTCACCGCAGAACAGATCTACGACCTGGCCGGGGCGCGCACCCGCTTTGCCCGAGGCCTGCGGCTGGCGTGCAACGGCCAGTGCCATGCCCAGTCCAGCAGTGGCCGCAAGCTGGCCGAACTGCTCGCGCCCTACAAGGCGCAGGAGGGCGGCTGCCCGGTCTGGGTGGATTACCACACCCACGACGCGAGCTGTCGCGTGCGGTTGGGCGAGGACTGGCGGGTGCGGCTGGACGACCGTCTGCTCGAGTCGCTGGGCGACTGGCTCAAGCCCGAGTCGGTGCAGGTGATTTACTGAGGGGTGTGCCCGGGGTGATATAAAAGTACCGGTTCGCCGCTTTTGTGCAATAAAGTGTTGACAAGCATCAAAGAATATTAGATTATTCTAATAACACTGAAGTCGCCGCAACGGTACTTCGTGTTGTCTCCTCCAATCCTCCTCCTTTGGTGGATATCTGCCCGGCTCTTTACTGAGCCGGGCATTTTTTTGCCCGGCATTCCGGCGCTAGTCGATCCGCTTCTCGAATCCGCTGAACGGGCCGTGCGTCTCGCAGCGCTCGATATCGATACGGTCCACCCACGCCTGCGGCGGGCCACTGTGCGCCCATGCAACGAGTGCATCGACGGCCCCGTCCGGTCCCTGAACCACGGCTTCCACCGAGCCTTCGGGCGTGTTGCGGACCCAGCCGGTCACACCCAGCCGCTCGGCCTCGCGACGCATCGATTCGCGAAACCACACACCCTGCACTCGGCCATGGATGAGCAGGTGCTGCGTCTTCATGCCAGTATCATTTCAGTATCACTTCACCTTCATGCCCGGCTGCGCGCCGCTGTCCGGCGACAGGATGAACAGGCCGGGCGCATCGCCCGAGGCGGCCAGCACCATGCCTTCGCTCATGCCGAACTTCATCTTGCGCGGCGCCAGGTTGGCGACCACCACGGTGAGCCGCCCCACCAGCGTCTCCGGCGCATAGGCCGACTTGATGCCGGCAAACACCTGGCGCGTGCCGAGTTCGCCGACGTCGAGCGTCAGCCGCAGCAGCTTGTCGGCACCTTCGACGTGGGAGGCTTCGGCGATGCGCGCGATGCGCAGGTCGATCTTCGCGAAGTCGTCGATGCTAATGGTGTCAGCCACCGGTTGCGTGGCATTTACCTGGGCTTCAGCGTGGCGCACTGGCGCGGGGGCGGGCGTCGGTTCGAGGTTCTGTTTGTTGGCGTCTACCATGGCTTCGATGGATTTGGGGTCGATACGGGTCATCAGGTGGCTGTACTCGTTGATGCGGTGGCGGATGAACAGGCTCTGGGAATCCTCCCAGGCCAGCGGCGGAATGTTGAGGAAGGCCTCGACCTGCTCCGCGAGCTTCGGTAGCACTGGCTTCAGGTACAGGGTCAGCAGGCGGAAGCAGTTCAGCGCGACCGTGCAGACTTCATGTAATCGATAGATGGCTTCGGGCTTCTTCGCCAGTTCCCAGGGCTTTTCGTCGGCCACGTACTGGTTGGCGCGGTCGGCCAGAGCCATGATCTCGCGCAGGGCCTTGGCGTAGTCGCGCGCCTCGTAATGTGCGGCGATGGTGCCGGCAGCAGCCTGGAAGTCGCCGATCAGTTCGAGGTTGGCCACGCCGTCGGCGAGCTTGCCGTCGAAGTTCTTGCGGATGAAGCCGGCAGTGCGGCTGGCGATGTTGATGAACTTGCCGACCAGGTCCGAATTCACCCGCGCGACGAAGTCGTCCAGGTTCAGATCGATGTCCTCCATCGAGCCGTTGAGCTTGGCGGCGTAGTAGTAGCGCAGCCATTCGGGATTGAGTTTCTGCGCGAGGTAGCTGTCGGCGGTGATGAAGGTGCCGCGCGACTTCGACATCTTCTGCCCGTTCACGGTGAGGAAACCGTGCGCATACACCGCCGTCGGCAGGCGGTGGCCGGAAAATTTGAGCATCGCCGGCCAGAACAGGGCGTGGAAATACAGGATGTCCTTGCCGATGAAGTGCACCAGCTCGGTCTTGGATTCCGCGCCCCACCAAGCGTCGAAGTCGAGGCCGTTGTCCGCAGCGTATTTGGCGAAGCTCGCCATGTAGCCCACCGGTGCGTCCAGCCACACATAGAAATACTTGCCCGGGGCGCCGGGGATCTCGAAGCCGAAGTAGGGCGCGTCGCGGCTGATGTCCCAGTTGTTGAGGCCGGAGGCGAACCATTCCTGCATCTTGTTGGCGGCCTCGCTTTGCAGCGCGCCCGAGGTCGTCCACTCGCGCAGGAAGGCCTCGCAGGCGCCGAGCTTGAAGAAGTAGTGCTCGGAATCCTTGTGCACCGGGGTTGCGCCCGACACCGCCGACACCGGGTTCTTCAGCTCGGTCGGGCTGTAGGTGGCGCCGCACACTTCGCAGTTGTCGCCGTACTGGTCCAACGCGCCGCACTTGGGGCATTCGCCTTTGATAAAGCGGTCCGGCAGGAACAGGTTTTTCACCGGGTCGTACAGCTGCGCGATCGTCTTGATCTCGATCAGGCCGGCTTCTTTCAGCCGCAGGTAGATGGTCGACGCCAGTTCGCGGTTCTCGTCCGAATGCGTCGAGTAGTAGTGGTCGAAGCCGATGTTGAAGCCGGCGAAGTCACGTGTGTGATCAATCCACACCCGGCCGATCAGCGTTTCCGGCGTGATGCCTTCCTTTTCGGCGCGCAGCATGATCGCGGTGCCGTGGGTGTCGTCGGCGCATAGATAGCGGCAGTCGTGGCCGCACATTTTCTGGAAGCGCACCCAGATGTCGGTCTGGATGTATTCGACCAGATGGCCGAGGTGGATGCTGCCGTTGGCGTAGGGCAGGGCGGAGGTGACGAGGATCTGGCGGGACATGAACAGGCCGGAAGGCGCAAAAGCCGCCATTTTACCGGCTAGAAGCGCGAGCCGGGCTGTTTCAGGAATTCAAGTTCGTCAGGTGTGGAGGGCCGCTCCAGAATCGCATTGCGATGCGGAAAGTGGCCGAAGCGCGCCACCACGTCGCGATGCTTGCGCGCGTAATCCAGGAAGCCGTCGAACAGCGCGCGTTCGTCGGCCGCAGCTTCGTGCGCAAGTTGCTCATACAACGACACGGACCGCGCCTGCATGGCGAGCGATTCGGCATGCTCCAGCGGCAGATAGAGAAACACCCGCTCGATCGCTGCCAGTTGCCGGTCTTCGCTCGCCGCCAGCGCGGCCAGGCTCAGGGCCAGCGCCTGCGGGTCGGTGGCGAAGGCCTGCGGCCGGTCGCGATGGATGTGGTGCGGAAACTGGTCGAGCACGATTACCAGCGCCAGCCGTCCGCGCGGCGTGTGTGCCCAGTGATCGAGCTGGCCTGTAGTCGCAGCGACCAGCGTGGCGGCAAAACGCTCGGTCACCGCCTGGTCGTTCGCGGTCGATTTGCCGAACCACAGCGTGCGCTGCCGTCCGGCAATTTCCGCGGCGTTGCCGGTCGGCCCGAACCAGAAGTCGAGCACGCTTTCGGGTTCGGCCGTCATGATGGATCCGGTTGAACGACTCAGAAAATATCGTCGGGCAGGTTGTTATGCGAACCGTCGCAGAACGGCTTGTCCTGGGTGTGCTTGCAGTTGCACAGCCATACCGTGGTTTTTTCTTCGATGACGATCGACATCGGCTCCATGTCGGTGCCTTCGTGCGAGCCGTCGCAGAACGGTTGCGTCATCGAGCGACCACAGGTACACCACCAGTATTCACCGGCTTCGAGCTCGAGTTCGGCGGGATTGCGGTCGTACACAACGGGTTCAGACATGCGGGACTCCTGCACAAAAGACGCCATTCTAGCCGCATCGGCTGCTTTGAAAGCCGTACGGTTTGTGTGGTTAGGGGGTCTGCGAAAGCAGATCGTGGATCATGCGCCGGAACACCTGCACCACGGCAGCCTGATTGAGATCCGGGTTGCGGATGGTGCGGATACGCAGGCCCTCGAACATGGCGATAAGGGCTTCCACCATGCCGGCGATCGTGGCTTCGCTGTCCTGGTGGCCGGCGGCCTGGCGCTGGATGCGAATGGTATCGGCGAGGCTGTCGCGGCATGCCTGGTCGGCGGCGCGAACGATTTCTGCGATATGGGGGTTGCGTGCCGCTTCGGCGACGATCTCCAGCTGGAGGCCGGCACTGCTCGGGTCGAGGTTATGTTCAACGCCCTCGATGGCGCGCTCGACCATCGCGTCCTTGACGTCGCTCGCCGAGCGCAATTCGGTGGTCAGTGTCAGCGAGCGTTCCAGATCCTGGGCGACGATATCGGCAATGATCGCTTCCTTGTTCTCGAAGTAGTGATAGATGTGGCCGGTGCTCATGCCGGCCGCTTTCGATATCTGCGCGATGCTGGTGCCGTGGAATCCGCGCTGGCGAAAGCAGTCCGCCGCGGCAGCGCGGATCTGGACACGCCGCGTTTCGGCGCGCGAGGCTTCGGACGGGTGGTCGAGGGTGACTGACATGTTTTCCTCCGGTCAGGGTCCGCAAGAGTTTACGGGCTACGCAAATCTTGCGCTTAAACTAATTCTAATATAGATTGAACGTTCATTCTATAATGTTTGTTCGTATTTTGGGTCGCCTGGTCCGGGATGGGCTGGGGGATCAAGCTCAATTTCACCAGCTTAATTTCACCACGCAATTTCAAGAGGCCACCCATGCAGATCCACCGCAAGCTGATGTTCAAACCCTTAGGCTTCGCGCTGGCGAGCGTCTTTCTGCTTGCCGCATGTGGCGGCAACGAGCAACAGAACGCGGCAGGCGCAGCGGGTCAGACCGCGCCTGTTGTCACGGTGCTGACGGTGCAGGTCGAGTCGGTGCCGGTTGCGAGCGAGCTGCCCGGGCGCACCACCCCCTATCTGATCGCCGAACTGCGGCCGCAGGTGACCGGCATCGTCAAGCAGCGCCTGTTCAAGGAGGGCAGCGAGGTCAAGGCCGGCCAGGTGCTGTACCAGATCGATCCGGCCACGTATCAGGCGGCCACCGACAGTGCCCGCGCCAGCCTCGCACGCGCCGAGGCGAATCTTGACGCGGCGCGACTGAAGGCTGAGCGTTATGCCGAGCTGGTGAAGATCGAGGCGGTGAGCAAGCAGGCCAACGAAGAATCCGTCGCCGCGATGAAACAGGCGCAAGCCGACGTCGGTTCAGCGAAGGCCGCGCTCGACCGGGCGCGCATCGATCTCGGTTACACCCGTGTCGCTTCGCCGATTGCGGGGCGCATCGGCCGCTCGACGGTGACGCCGGGGGCGCTGGTCACCGCGAACCAGGTTGCAGCACTCGCCACCGTGCAGCAGCTCGACCCGATCTATGTCGACCTGACGCAATCCAGCACCGAGCTGTTGCACATGAAGCGCGACCTCGAATCCGGCAAGCTGCAGCGTGCCGGTGGCGGCGCCGTGCCGGTGCAACTGGTGCTGGAAGACGGCAGCGTCTACGGTGTCGCGGGCAAGCTGGCATTCTCGGAAGTGACGGTCGACCAGGACACCGGCAGCGTCACCTTGCGCGCGGTGTTCCCCAACCCGAAAGGCGAGTTGTTGCCCGGCATGTATGTGCGTGCGCGGCTGGCGCAGGGCGTGCAGGACAATGCCATCCTGGTGCCGCACGCGGCAGTGAGCCGCGACCCGAAGGGCAATGCGACCGTCATGCTGGTCAATGCAGAAAGCAAGGTCGAGCCACGCATCGTCAAGGCGCCCCAGTCGCTCGGCGACCAGTGGGTGGTGACCGAAGGTCTGGCCGCCGGGGATCGCGTCATCGTGGAAGGGCTGCAGAAGGTGAAACCGGGCGTGCAGGTTGAGGCGCAGGATGCTGCTGCCGCGCAGGCCCCGCCAGCCGCCCCAGGCGTAGCTCCCGCCGCGAAGCGGGGAAGCTGATCATGGCCAGCTTCTTCATCGACCGACCCATTTTCGCCTGGGTCATTGCCATCGTCATCATGTTGGCCGGTGCGCTGTCCATCCAGCAGTTGCCGGTGTCGCAATATCCCTCCATCGCACCCCCTGCAGTCGTCATCAACGCCAGCTATCCCGGCGCATCGGCGAAGGCGGTGGAAGACTCGGTGACGCAGATCATCGAGCAGAAAATGACCGGTCTCGACGGTCTGCTCTACATGGATTCGTCGAGCGATGCCTACGGCCGTGCCTCGGTGAAGCTGACCTTTGATGCTGGCACCAACCCCGATATCGCCCAAGTGCAGGTGCAAAACAAGCTGCAGATGGCGCTGCCACTGCTGCCGCAGGCGGTGCAGCAGCAGGGCGTGCAGGTGGTGAAATCGGCGCGCAACTTCCTCATGGTGATTGGCTTCGTCTCCGAGGACGGCAGCCAGTCCGCCAACGATCTGTCGGATTTTCTCGTTTCCAGCGTGCAGGATCCGCTGTCGCGCGTCACCGGTATCGGCGAAGTGCAGGTGTTCGGCGCGCAATACGCGATGCGGGTGTGGCTTGACCCGGCCAAGCTGACCAACTTCAAGCTCACCCCCGCCGACATCCAGGCCGCGATCCAGGCGCAGAACACGCAGGTGTCGGCCGGCCAGCTCGGCGGCACGCCGGCAGTGCCCGGGCAGGGCTTCAGCGCGACGATCACCGCGCAGAGCCGCCTGCAGAGCGTGGAGGAATTCGAGGCCATCCTGCTGCGCACCTCGGCGCAGGGCGGTGAAGTGCGCCTCAAGGACGTCGCCCGCGTCGAGATCGGCGCCGAGAACTACGGCACCGTTGCGCGCTTCAACGGCCACCCCGCCGGCGGCGTCGGCGTCAAGCTCGCCGCCGACGCCAACGCGCTGGAAACCGCCGATGCGGTGCGCGCCAAGCTCGACGAGATGCAGCGTTACTTCCCCGCCGGGGTGAAGATGGTGGTGCCTTACGACACCACGCCGTTCGTCAGGATTTCGATCAAGTCGGTGGTGATAACGCTGATCGAAGCCGTCGTGCTGGTGTTCCTGGTGATGTTCCTGTTCCTGCAGAACCTGCGCGCCACGCTCATTCCCACCATCGCGATTCCCGTGGTGCTGCTCGGCACCTTTGGCGTGATGGCGGCGTTCGGATTCTCGATCAACACCCTGACAATGTTTGGCATCGTACTGGCGATCGGGCTGCTGGTGGACGACGCTATCGTTGTGGTGGAAAACGTCGAGCGCGTGATGAGCGAGGAAGGCCTGTCGCCGAAGGAGGCGACCAAAAAATCGATGCGCCAGATCACCGGCGCGCTGGTCGGCATCGGTCTGGTGCTGTCGGCGGTGTTCGTGCCGATGGCCTTCTTCGGCGGCTCTACCGGCGTGATCTATCGCCAGTTTTCGATCACCATTGTCGCGGCGATGGCGCTGTCGGTGCTGGTGGCGCTCGTGTTCACGCCGGCCTTGTGCGCCACCCTGCTGAAGCCGGTGGAAAAGGGCCACGGCCACGGCGAGCGCGGTCTGCTGGGCGGCTTCTTCGGCTGGTTCAACCGCATGTTCGCGCGCAACACGCAGCGCTATGAATCGGCGGTGGGCGGCATCCTCAAGCGTAGCCTGAGATTTCTCGCCATCTTTCTGGCGATCGTCGCGGTGCTCGGCCTGCTGTTTGTGCGTATGCCCACTTCCTTCCTACCGGAAGAAGACCAGGGCGTGATGCTCAATCAAGTCATGTTGCCCGCCGGCGCTACCCAGGAACGCACAGTGGAAGTGCTGAAGAAGGTCGAACGCCATTATCTCGAGAACGAGAAGGACACCGTGCGCGCGGTGTTCACCGTGGCCGGATTCAGCTTTGGCGGCAGAGGCCAGAATATGGGCATCGCCTTCGTCAATCTGAAGCACTGGGACGAACGCAAAGCGCCCGGTAAGGATGTGAGATCGGTGGCCGCGCGTGCGACGGACGCGTTCGCGCAGATCCGCGAAGCCATGGTGTTCGTCTTTGTGCCGCCGGCGGTGGTCGAGCTCGGCCTCTCGAGCGGTTTTGACGTGCAGCTGCAGGATCGCGCCGGTCTCGGCCACGACGCCCTGAGTGCGGCGCGCAACCAGTTCCTCGGCATGGCGGCGCAGGACAAGCGCCTGGTGAGCGTGCGTCCCAACGGCCAGGAAGACAGCTCGGAGTACCAGCTCGACATCGACCACGCCAAGGCCGGCGCCTTCGGCGTGACCGTGGCGGACATCAACGACACCCTGTCCACCGCCTGGGGCGGCACCTACGTGAACGACTTCCTCGATCGCGGCCGCATCAAGAAGGTGTATCTGCAGGCCGACGCCAGTGCACGCATGACGCCGGAAGATCTCGGCAAATGGTATGTGCGCAACAAGGCAGGCGAGATGGTGCCGTTCTCCGCCTTCACCCAGGCAAGCTGGCGCTACGGTTCGCCACGCCTGGAGCGCTACAACGGTCAGCCATCGGTCGAGCTGCTCGGTCAGGCCGCGCCGGGCTTGTCGTCGGGAGAGGCGATGGCGGCGGTAGAAGAGATCATGGCCAAATTGCCGCCCGGCATCGGTTACGAATGGACCGGCACCTCCTACGAGGAGCGTCGTTCAAGTGCCCAGGCGCCGGCGCTGTTCGCGCTGTCGCTGCTAGTGGTGTTTCTGTGCCTGGCCGCGCTGTATGAAAGCTGGTCGGTGCCGTTCGCGGTGATGTTGGTGGTCCCGCTCGGCGTGTTCGGCGCGCTGCTCGCCGCCACTGGGCGCGGACTGTCGAACGACATTTACTTTCAGGTCAGCCTGCTCGCCACCATCGGCCTGTCGTCGAAGAACGCGATTCTGATCGTGGAATTCGCCAAGGCGCAGATGGAACAGGAGGGCAAGGATCTGGTCACCGCCACGATGGATGCAGTGCGCATGCGTCTGCGCCCGATCCTGATGACCTCGCTGGCCTTCGGCCTCGGCGTGCTGCCGCTGGCGCTTGCCACCGGCGCCGGATCGGGTAGCCAGAACGCGATTGGCACCGGCGTGCTCGGCGGCACCATCGCCGCGACGCTGCTTGGCATCTTCTTCGTGCCGCTGTTCTACGTGGTGATCAAGCGCATTTTCAAGGACAAGCCGCGGGCGGATGACTCTTCCCCGGCCCCGACCCCGCAGGAGGTCAACTGATGAGCAAGCTCCGTACCCTGACCATCGTGCTCGCCGCCACCCTGACGAGCGCCTGCACACTGATCCCGGACTACCAGCGCCCCGTGGCGCCGGTGCCGGCGACCTTTCCGAACGCGACGCCGGCCGAAGCCCCGGCGCTGGTGTCGTTGGCCGACGCCATCGCCTGGCGCGGCTACTTCGCCGATGAGCGTCTGCGCGAGGTGATCGCGCTGGCGCTGACCAATAACCGCGACCTGCGTGTCGCCGCGCTCAACATCGAGAAAGCGCGCGCGCAGTATGGCATCCAGCGCGCTGACCTGTTCCCCGCCATCGGCGCGACCGGAAGCCAGACCGCACAGCGCCTGCCGGGCGATCTCACCCGCAGCGGCGAGGCGGAAACTACCCGCCAGTACAGCGCCACCGTCGGCTTTTCTGCTTTCGAGCTGGATTTCTTCGGTCGCATCCGCAGCCTCAACGCTCAGGCGCTGGAGCAATACCTCGGCACCGAGGAAGCGCGCCGCAGCGCGCAGATCAGCCTGGTGGCCGAAGTCGCCAATGCCTGGCTGACGCTTGCCGCCGACCGCGAACGCCTCGCGCTGGCACGCAGCACCTATGAAACACGGCAAAAGTCCCACGACCTGACCCGCCGCAGTTTCGAAGTCGGCGCGGTGTCGGCGCTCGACCTGCACCAGGCACGGACGCTGATGGAAAGCGCACGCGCCGACGCTGCCCGCTACCGCAGCTTCGTCGCGCAGGACGAGAACGCGCTCGCGTTCGTCGTCGGCGCGCCCGCGCCGGCCGAACTGCTGCCCGCCAGACTCACCGACACGGTGAGCGCGGTGGCCGAACTGCCGGCCGGCGTGCCCTCCGAAGTGCTGACGCGCCGCCCCGACGTCCTGCAGGCCGAGCGTTCGCTGCGTGCAGCCAATGCCAGCATCGGCGCGGCGCGCGCGGCCTTCTTCCCGAGCATCACGCTGACCGCCGCCGCAGGCACCGCGAGCAGCACGCTGGACGGCCTGTTCGGCGGGGGTTCCGGCACCTGGAGCTTCGTACCGCAGATCCGTATCCCGATCTTCGAGGCCGGCCGGCTGAAGGCGAACCTGAACGTGGCCAGGGTGCAGCGCGACATCAACGTCGCCCAGTACGAGAAGGCGATCCAGAGTGCGTTCCGTGAGGTGGCCGATGCGCTCGCCGAACGTGCCACCCTCGTCGAACAGCTCGATGCCCGGCGCAAGCTGGTCGACGCCACCGCGGCAAGCTTCCTCCTGTCGGAAGCGCGCTACAAAGGCGGCGTGGACAGCTACTTTGGCCTGCTCGACGCGCAGCGCACGCTCTACGGTGCCGAGCTGGATCTGATCGGCGTGCGCCTGTCCGAAGCTGCGAATCGCGTGGCGCTGTACAAGGTGCTTGGCGGCGGTTGGCAGTGATGGCGGGTGCCTGAGCCTTGATGGGCTGCGGCCATTGGTTTCGTTCTGTGCTGAAAGGATGTCGACATGAAACGGTTGCCTACCTACTTCCTGTCCCACGGTGGCGGCCCGTGGCCGTACCTCACGGGCGCACTCCGCGAGCACTATCGTCCGCTCGAGGCTTCGCTGAAGGCGCTTGCGCGTGAACTGGGCAGCAAGCCCCGCGCAGTCCTGATGGTGTCGGGCCACTGGGAGGCAAGTGCGTTCACCGTGATGGCGAGCCCACACCCGTCCATGGTCTACGACTACGCCGGTTTTCCGGAGCACACCTACCATGTGGAATACAGCGCCCCGGGCTCGCCCGAACTGGCTGCCCGCGTGAAACATCTGCTCGAAGCGGCAGGCATCGAGGCCCGCCTCGACGCGAACCGCGGCTTCGACCACGGCTGCATCGCCCCGATGGCCGTGATGTACCCAGAAGCCGACGTCCCGGTCATCCAACTGTCGTTGCAGATTGGCTACGACCCGCAAACGCACTTCGCGCTGGGCCGGGCGCTTGCGCCTGTGCGCGACGAAGGCGTGTTGATCATCGGAAGCGGCCTGAGCTATCACAACCTGCGGGAGTTCGGCGCTCAGGCCAAGGTGGCATCGGAGGCGTTCGATGCCTGGTTGCAGCAGACGCTCGTGCACTCACCTCCTGACGCGCGTACACAGCGCCTGCTGCAGTGGGCGCAGGCGCCATCGGCCCGGCGGGCCCATCCGCAAGCAGACCACCTGATCCCGCTGATGGTCGCTGTCGGCGCAGCCGAGGACGAGGCTGCCGCCTGCATTTACCACGAGCAGGATTTCTTCGGCGGGGTGACGGCATCGAGCTTTCGCTTCGGGCAGATGAGATAAGTCTGTAGCGGATTTCAGATCAGCTTGAGCTGCACCCGCACATACATACGCGCATACGAGGCGGCAAATGGGTCGGGGTTGCCGGACTGGCAGCCTGGGGATGATCAAGTGGCTAGGCGATGACCGAAGCGGCTCGGCGACGAAAATCGCGTGCCTTGGATTGCTTGCAGGTGTGTAGGTTTGAGTGAGGACTTGCGGGGGCGCTGCCGTGTGCAGCAGCGTCCGGTCCGGTCGTTCCGCCGTGGCGGGACGACCGGTTACAGACTTACTTCTTCTTGGTGCCGTTTACCAAGCCCTTCAGCGTTGCGCCCGCCTTGAATGCGGGAACCTTGGACGCCTTGATCTTCAGCTCTTCGCCGGTCTTGGGGTTGCGGCCGGTACGGGCAGCGCGCTTGCGCACCTCGAACGTGCCGAAGCCAACCAGCGTGAGCGAGTCGCCCTTTTTCAGCGTGTTAGAGATGATGTCCAGCAGGCCGGCGATGTTGCGCTCGGCATCCGCTTTGGTGGATTGGGTGTGGGTGGCCAGTGCGTCAACAAGTTCTTTTCTGTTCATGTTTTTAAAGCTCCGTTGGTGTTTGAGTGGGAAACCCCGGTGCAGATTATTGTGGAATACCGCCCCTGCTGGCAATGCCCCAATTTCCGTGCCTGGCGGGCCGGTACCCGATTTGCTCGATGCCAGGAATCGATACATTACCCGAATCCTGCACCGCGTAGACAATGGGAGATTCGTATCCCCCCATGGCGAGCAACGCGAGGTAATCCGGAATGCCAGCGGAATCAAATAGTTATCGTTTGCCATGAAGGCGTCGCCGCCCCCTGATCTGAAGGCCATGGGGTACCGCATGCCGCGTCCCTGCGGGCTTGATCCCTCATTGGGGCATCAAGCCCTGGCCCCTTGCCGGGGCGGATGCAGGCAGTCCCTCGACCTCATTTCCCGCCGACGTACGTCGGCGGTGTCTGCATCGACCCCGAAAATCTGCGTTGAACATGCCGCTGCGCAAGCTATGCCTGATGGGCGGCCCAATGTCTGCATGCGTTAAACTCGGCTCAAAAATGGGCGGTGCAACGCATTCACTTTGGGCGGCATGCACGCCAGGATTGCAGGACCGTAACCGATTTTCTGTAAACAACACGAGCACAGCCAAGGCATGACCGTATCCACCGACAAACCCTGTCCATTTTGCCACCTAGACCCCATCCGCATCATGGCCGAGGACGAACTCACCGTCGCCTACCGCGACGGCTTTCCCGTCTCGCTCGGCCACACCGTCATCATCCCGCGCCGCCACTTCGCCACCCTGTTCGACGCCACCGAAGCCGAGCAGGCCGCGCTGTTGAAGGCGCTGACGCACGCCAAGGACATCCTCGACAAATACCACCAACCGGACGGCTACAACATTGGCATCAACCACGGCCAGGCCGGCGGGCAGAGCGTGCCGCACCTGCACATCCATTTGATCCCCCGCTACCGGGGCGACAAGGAAGACCCGCGCGGCGGGGTGCGCTGGGTGCTGCCGGACAAGGCGAAGTACTGGGCGTGAGCACCATTGATGTGGCAAAACGTGGCCTGTAGAGATTATTGATATCGAGAACTATTGATGGAATTCGATGATGGCCTCTATGACCAAGTTCTTTCTGAAGCTCAGTGGTGCGCACTGTCAAAAACGACTGAAGAGAATGGCCGCACGCTAGAGCCTCTTTCACCAGAAGATATTCCCGAACGATTGGCTGATGTATTAGCGCGCCAATCAGGGCTTGAGCATGCAGCATGATCGGATTTGGGTAACGGCATTTTGGGGAGGGTGGCGTGTCGCATCGGACGGATGCCCGATCCCCGGGGGTGTTGGACCCCAGCGTTTCGACTGGATATGACAGAAAAGTGGTCGGGGCGAGAGGATTCGAACCTCCGACTCCTGCGTCCCGAACGCAGTACTCTACCAGGCTGAGCTACGCCCCGAGGCAGATGGCGGGTTCAGGTGTGCTGAACCCATTTTGAAGAACTACCGGGAAATCAAAAAAACAAAAACTGCGCGGTCAAAAACTTCGGTCAACCGCGAAAGCCGCCAATTGTAACAAAGCTGCCTTGGAATTTGAATCCGCCAGGCAAGAAATTGCTGAATTGGCGGTCTGAATTTCGCGCTGTGCGGCTTCGCGGGTGTACTGCAGGGCGTTGGTGTCCTTGATGGCAGCGAGCACGCTCTGGAATTCGGTGAGGCCGCCGTGTTCGATGGCCTGGCGGATGCTGGTGGCCTGATCCGGGGTGCCGTGCTTCATCGCGTACAGCAGAGGCAGGGTGGGTTTGCCTTCGGCCAGGTCGTCGCCGATGTTCTTGCCGGTCTTGAGAAAGTCGCCGGAGTAGTCCAGCACATCGTCGATCAGCTGGAAGGCGGTGCCGAGGTGCATGCCGTAGCGTCCCAGCGCGTCTTTCTCTTCCTCGGTGCCATTTCCGATGACGGCGCCCAGCCGGCCTGCGGCTTCGAACAGCTTGGCGGTCTTGTAGCGGATGACGCGCAGGTAGTTCTCTTCGTTGATGTCGGGGTCGTGGCAGTTGAGCAGCTGCAGCACTTCGCCTTCGGCGATGGTGTTGGTGGCGTCGGACAGGATGCGCATGACTTCCATGTTGTCGACGCTGACCATCATCTGGAACGCGCGTGAATAAAGGAAGTCGCCGACCAGCACGCTGGCGGCATTGCCGAACAGCGCGTTGGCGGTTTCGCGGCCGCGCCGCAGTTCCGATTCGTCGACCACGTCGTCGTGCAGCAGGGTGGCGGTGTGGATGAATTCGACCACCGCGGCGAGCTCGTGGTGCGCGCGTCCCGAATAGTTGAAGCAGCCGGCTGACAACAGGACCAGCGCCGGTCGCAGCCGCTTGCCGCCGCTGTTGATGATGTATTCGGACACCTGGCGGATGAGCACCACGTCGGAATACAGGCTTTGGCGGATGACATGATCGACGGCGAGCATGTCGTCCGCCAGAAAGGATTGCAGGCTCTCCAGAGACACGATATGGACTTATTATTAGGAAACCTTGCAATGGTAGCAGTCCGCCGGGCTTTTTCATCGCAATGCATGTGCGCCATGCGTGTATTCAAATAGCCCGTCAAATGGTTTGACTTGTTGCGGCATCACCGTTAAAATCTCGCGCTTTCCTGGGTTCGAATTGGTTGGAGACCCCCATGTACGCAGTCATCAAAACCGGCGGCAAGCAATATCGCGTGAGCGCCGGTGACAAACTTAAAATTGAAAAGCTCGAAGCCGACATCGGTAGCGAGATCACCTTTGATCAGGTGCTGATGGTCGGCGACGGTGCCGACATCAAGATGGGCGCGCCCATGCTGCGCGGCGCCACGGTTACAGCCATTGTGCTGAACCAGGCTCGCGGAGACAAGATCAACATCTTCAAGATGCGCCGTCGCAAGCACTATCGCAAGAGCCAGGGCCATCGTCAGCACTTCACTGAAGTGCAAATCGGCGGCATCACCGCATAAGGAGCTCAAAACATGGCACACAAGAAAGCAGGCGGTAGTTCGCGTAACGGCCGCGATTCAGAGTCGAAACGTCTGGGCGTGAAGCGCTACGGCGGCGAGCTGGTTCTGGCAGGCAACATTATCGTGCGTCAGCGCGGCACCCAGTTTCACCCGGGCGACAACGTCGGCATCGGCAAGGACCACACCCTGTTCGCCAAGGCGCACGGCACGGTCAAGTTTGAAGTCAAGGGCGCTTCCCGCCGCCGCACGGTGCGCATCGAACCGGTCGCAGTGTGATTGACTCGACGGTCTGAGTTGATTTGAACTGAATCCGATTCGTTCGCCAAAAAGCCCTGTCCGCCGGATGGGGCTTTTTTGTTTGTGCAGAATTAATTAGGCTATTTCCAATATGAAATTCATCGACGAAGCCAAAATACAGGTCATCGCTGGCAACGGCGGCGATGGCAGCGCTTCGTTCCGCCGCGAGAAAAACATTCCATTTGGTGGCCCCGATGGCGGCGACGGCGGTCGCGGCGGCAGCGTGATCGCGGTGGCCGACCGCAACATCAATACCCTGGTCGAGTTTCGCTTCAAGCGCATCTTCAAGGCACAAAAGGGTGAAAGCGGGCGCGGCGCGCAGTGCTACGGCAAGGGCGGCGAGGACCTCATCGTCCGCGTGCCGGTGGGCACGGTGTTCACCGACATCAACAGCGGCGAAGTGGTGGCCGATCTGGCCGCGGATGGACAGTCGGTTTGCCTGGCCCGTGGCGGCAAGGGCGGGCTGGGCAACCTGCATTTCAAGTCGAGCACCAACCGCGCACCGCGCCAGCACACGCTGGGCGAACCGGGCGAGGAATGGGAACTGGAGATGGAACTGAAGGTGCTGGCCGACGTCGGCCTGCTGGGCATGCCCAACGCGGGCAAGTCGACCTTCATCCGTGCCGTGTCGGCGGCGCGCCCCAAAGTGGCCGACTATCCGTTCACCACGCTGGCGCCCAACCTGGGCGTGGTGCGGGTGGACAGCGAGCGCAGTTTTGTCATCGCCGACATTCCGGGACTGATCGAGGGCGCGGCTGAAGGCGCCGGCCTCGGCCACCAGTTCCTGCGCCATTTGCAGCGTACGCGGGTGCTGCTGCATCTGGTCGACATTTCACCGCGCTGGGAAGGCGGCGATCCGGTGCACGAGGCGCGCGCCATCGTCGAGGAACTGCGCAAGTACGACCAGAGGCTCTATGACAAGACGCGCTGGCTGGTGCTGAACAAGATCGACATGGTGGACGAAGCTGAACGCAAGGCCGTGGTGGCCCAGTTCGTGGCGGACTACGCGTGGACCGGGCCGGTGTTCGCGATTTCAGCGCTCGATGGCACCGGCTGCAGTGCGCTCACCTATGCGGTGATGGATTACCTGGGCACGCAGGCAGCCGTGATCCTGGAGGAAGATAAACCTGCGGCGGGTTTGCCTGCCACCGAGCCCCCTGCTGCCGATTAAGCTGCCTGTGATTCGGCCGGCGCTGCGTCGCCGCCGACCCGCTTCCAGTCGTTTTCCAGCAGCGCCACCTGATACTTGGCCCAGCGGGCGAATTCCGCCGGGCTGCAATGGCCTTTCTTGCGGCGGCAGGCGCCGGCGATTCCCTTGAAGTGATAAACCATCTCGCCGGTTTCGGCGTCGGCGGCGATTTCGGCCAACTGGCGCACGCCCCAGGTGCGGCCGTAGGCGCCGTTGCTGTAGAAAAATCCTATTTTGAGTTCGTCCAGGCTCATGTCGTGATGCGTCGGTAAATGTCGGTGACTTTCACCGGCAATTGTCGCACGTCATCCAGAATGATGTAACGCGCCGCGCCGTACATATGCGGCAGGTAGTCGCGCGCTTCGCGGTCGAGGGTGATGCAGAAGGGGTGAATGCCGGTGCGCGCAGCTTCCAGCAGCGCCATGCGCGTGTCCTCGACGCCATAGACGCCGCGATAGACATCGAAATAATCGTCCGGACGGCCGTCCGACAGCGTGATCAGCACGCGGGTTTTGGCTTCGACCTGGTTCAGCAGCTTGCTCATGTGGCGCAGCGCAAAGCCCATGCGGGTGTATTCCTGCGGGCGGATGCCGGAGATGCGCGCCTTCACCTCATCGTCGTAGGTTTCGTCGAAGGTTTTTATGCGGAACAGCTCGCAGCGCTTGCGCGTCGTCCCGGAAAAGCCGTAGATCGCGTAGCGGTCGCCCAGCAGTTCCAGCGCCTCGCACAGCAGGATCAGTGCCTCACGCTCGGCCTCGTTGATCCAGCCCTTGGTGGAGCCGCTCATGTCGACCAGAAACGCCACCGCGATGTTGCGCTCGGCGCGGTGCAGGCGGACGAACAGGCGGTCGCTCATTTCGCGGCCGTCCTTCGCATCGGCGAGCGCCTCGATCAGCGCATCGAGGTCGATTTCGTCGCCCTGGGTCTGGCGCTTGTCGAGACGGTTCTCGTCGCGCAGCGCCTCGAACTTCTTGCGCAGGTGCTTCACCACGCCGGCGTGTTTGGCCAGCGTGTCGCGATAGAAGCTGTCGTAGGCCGGGGTGACGGTTTTCTCCCGCATCACGCACCAGTTCTTGCGGTAGTGCTGGCGGCCGTGGTCCCACTCGGGATACAGCTCGGCGCCGATCTCGTGGTAGGTGCCCTGCCACACGGCATCGGGGTCGTCCGGCTGGTCGAGCACGCGGTTCGGGTCGTATTCGCCGTCGCCCGCCGGGACGAGGTATTCCGGGGGGATTTCGCCGAAATCGAGATACACCGAGGTGAGCAGCTGCCTGACGCCGTCGGGCGGGGCGATCGGGGCGTCGTCGAGGGTGATGTCGAAGTCGAGCTGGCCGTTTTCGTCGCGCGGCGTCACGTCCAGTTCGGGCGGTGTTTCGGCGGCCGCCTGCGGATCGGGCTGCGCGGCCGCGTGCTCTTCCAGCAGTTCGGCCAGCTTGATGCGCAGCCGCGCCTTTTCCTTGTCCAGCCGGATGGCACGGGCAGCGGCAATCGCATCCGGGCGCAGGCAGCCCTGGTCGCTCCATTGCGGACAGTCGACTTCGTTGTAGGCCGCGCCGAGCAGGGCCAGGCTGTCATCGAGCGTGGCCTGGTCGGCAGCCAGCGCCGTTTCGAAACGTTGCCAGGCTGGCGGCAGGGCCGGGTCGAGTTGCGTGCGCAGGCGCTGCATCTGGCGGTGCAGGCCGGGTAGTTCGTGCGCGATGCGCGCGGTCAGCCGCAGCGTTTCCAGGGCGTAAAGACGGGTGAGGGCGCGTTCGGGGTCGGCATAGCCGGCGGCAATCGCGGCGTGGTCGACGCGCAGGCTGCCGTAGCGGGTCTGCGCCCACAGCAGCGCGACGGTGATTTTGGCGAGTTGAAAATTGTCGTCCAGGTTCGGCAGCGCGGCGATCAGCGGCGGCAGCACGATACGCTCGCCGTCGGTCCAGGCGGCGTCGCCTTCCTCGATGCGCAGCCGCCGCCCGGAGAGGCCGCAAACGAAATTGCCCAGCACCGGCGCGATGTCCTCGAACAGCGCGCCAGCGGCATCGTGCTGATGCTGGTCCTCGTCGAACGTGTCGACTTGCTCCATCACCCTGAGCGCGTTCTGCAGGCCGGTGCGGTCGAACACGTCGCAGGTATGCACCGCCCACGCTTCGAGCAGGCGCCGTTCCATGCGCGGCAACAGTGCGGGCGCGCGGCGGCCGAACTGCCAGGCGAGCGTGATGTGGGTGGAGGCGATGCGGCGGATCCACCCGAGGATGAAGTCCTGCTCGTCGCGCGCCAGCGCGGTGAGTTCGGCGGCGAGTTCCTCGACCTTGAAAAAGGTGAATTCGGTGTCCAGCCAGACGTGGAGGCTGGCCTCCATCTCGGCTGCGGTAAGCGGCTGCTGCGCCATGTCGGATTGCCCGCTTCAGCCTAGAAGATCGACGAGGACAGTTCCTGGATGGCCTTGAGCATGTCGTCGTCGTCGGTGACGGCCTGGGCAACCGCGGCCTTGCAGGCGGAGACGGGGCTCACGCCGTCGGCGATCAGCTTGCCGGCATGCACCAGCAGCCGCGTCGAGGCGCCTTCCTCCAGTCCGCTGCCCTTGAGGTTGCGCGTCATCTGCGCAAAACGCACCAGATTGCTCGCCACAGCTTCGGACACGCCCGATTCGGTGGCGACGATGCGGCGTTCGAGTTCGGCCGACGGGTAGTCGAATTCCAGTGCGACAAAGCGCTGCCGGGTCGATTGTTTCAGGTCCTTGAGCACGCTCTGGTAGCCGGGGTTGTAGGAAATGGCGAGGCAGAATTCGGGCGGGGCTTCGACTTCGAGGCCGAGCTTTTCCATCGGCAGGGTGCGGCGGTCGTCGGCCAGCGGATGGATCACTACCATGGTGTCCTTGCGCGCTTCGACGACTTCATCCAGGTAGCAAATGCCGCCTGCGCGCACCGCGCGGGTGAGCGGGCCATCGACCCACACGGTTTCGCCGCCCTTCACTAAATAGCGACCCACCAGGTCGGAGGCGGTGAGATCGTCGTGGCATGACACGGTGATCAAAGGTCTTTTCAGACGCCACGCCATGTGTTCCATGAAGCGCGTCTTGCCGCAGCCGGTGGGGCCTTTGAGCAGCACCGGGATCTGTTGTCGCCAGGCCGCTTCAAACAACAGAATTTCGTCGCCGACGGCTTCGTAATAGGGCTCTTTTTCGATCAGATGGTGGGCAGGGTCGAGGGTGCGGGCGTTCATGGTCTGGATGGGTTTTAAAAGCAGGCGGATTGCTGTTTTTTGCGTTCGAGGTCCTGGACTTCCAGATTCCACGCGTCCATTTGTTGCTGGGTGTAGCCCTTGCGACGCGCCTGGTCCATTTTGTCGAACACGCGTCCCAGCTTGTCGGACAGCGCGTCGCACTGGCGTGCCGAGACGCGTGCGGCAGGCTTGCCGGTGGTGCGCTGGGTGTCGAGGCGCAAGGTGGCGGTCTCCTTGGGGGAAACTGCTGCTTTGGGTGCAGCAGGTTTGACAGGTTCGTCCAGGACGGTCGCTGGCCGCGTCGGATCGGGTGGCTGTGCGGGATCGATTTCCACCTTGCGGGTTTCCTGGGCATTGCGGCAGGGCAGGTTGGAATAGGTGATCTTGCCTTCTGCGTCGAGGCACTTGTTGAGCGTGGCCTGCGCCGATGTGCCGGTGGGTAGCAGTGTCGGCAACGCGAGCAGGACAAGTGCAAGAAAACGCATGGGCGTTCAGTGTTCGCCTGAATACTTGTCGTCTTCCAGTTCCATCTTTTTCTGGAATCCGGCTTCCTTGTTTTGCTCGGCCAGGGCGCGCTTGCGCGCCAGACGTTTTTCATACGCTCCCGGGTGCTGCTCGACAAAATCTTCGCCGAATAGCGCGTGGCGCAGGAAGTTCATGCCGAAGTCGAGCAGGGCTTCGTCGTCGGCGATCAGAGTCGCCATGATCTCGACCGGAATATTGTAGGTGTCGTTGAAGCTCGGGCTCATGACGAACGCACGGAAACGGTCGACGTCGTAGCTCGCCATGAAAAACAGCTGGTTGGAAATCGGCGTGGGCGTGCCGATGGCAGGGCCGGCCGACTTGCGCTTGACCACCAGTTGCCGCCAGGCACGGGCCTTCTCGTCGTATTCGGCGACGCCCTGTTCGGCGCGGTATTGCTCGATGGTCTGCGTCTTGTCTTCGAAATGACCGAGGCAGTGCCGCTCTTTCACCATGGCATAGGCGCTGCGGTCGACGTATTCGTCGGAGCGGCGCATGGTCAGCAGCGCGACCGGATAGTAACGGCAGGAAGTCGGACGATCTTCGTAGACGCCGCAGCCTTCCGGGGTCATGAACTGGCAGGCGGTGCCGCCTTCGACCGGCTTCAGCTTGACGCCGGGCATGCCGTCCTTGTCCATCTCGAACGGCACCGAATACTGGTTGAGAAATTCGCCGGACGACATGTCCAGGCGTTTTTTCAGGCGCAGGATGTCGTAGGGGGTGAGTGGAATGTCGATGTTGCTGCAGCATGCGTTCCAGCACTTGACGTCGCGATGGCAGCGAAACTGCAGCGTCGCGTCTTCTGTCAGCATGATGGGTTTGACCGGACTGCCCGCAAACGGGGAGTCTTCGATCATGTCTTTAAATTCGGCTTCGTTCATGGTTCAACCTCGTGGGGCACGGCCCCTCACTTCAAGAAAACATCAACACACAGACGGGAGTGCGTAGGGTACGCGTTTTCGGCTGGATGCTAAACCTTGCCTGCCTCGCTGTTATTGAGACCGGAAAAAAACCGGGCGCCTGATGGCGCCCGGTTTTAAAGGGCGCCGTATTAACACGGCGGCGCCCGGAGTTTACTGCCTGGCTAATTCTTGCGAATTAGTGGGCAGCGGGCTTGAACAGCTTGGACTTGTCGACCAGATCCACGTGGGCGCGCTTGAAGCAGTTCCACTGTTTGGATTCCTTGTCGTAGATCGAGTTCACGAAACAATGCCAGTTTTCCTCATCGACAAAGTTTTTGTCCATGCGGTAGTAGAAGCCGGGGTAACGGCTTTCCTGACGGAACTGGATGTGCTTCATGTGGGCTTCGGCCGTCAGGATGCGGTGATAGTTTTCCCACGCGCGCAGCAGTTCGTGCAGGTCCTTCGCACGCATCTTCTCGGCGTCTTCCTTCAGCATGTTCAGCTTTTCTTCCGCCACGCCCAGCATGTTGGCGTTGGTCGTGTAGTAGGTCGCGACACCGGCAACATACTCGTCCATGATCTTCTGCAGACGGAACTGCAGCATCTTGGGCGTGATGTAGTTGGGGTTGACGTCGATCGCCGTGGTGTAGTCCTTGTGCTCGAGGTAAGTGCGCACCGGCTTGTAGATGTCTTCCACCAGCTGCTCGACGGAGGTGTCGAGTTCGGGTTTCCAATCCTTGTTGTCGATGCAGTACTTGACCATGGACTTGGCGCACATGCGGCCTTCGGCGTGCGAGCCGGAGGAGAACTTGTGGCCGGATGCGCCCACGCCGTCGCCGGCGGTAAACAGACCCTTGACGGTGGTCATCGAGCGATAGCCCCAGCTCCAGCCCTTGGGCAGGTGGGCCGGAATCTTGTCCGCTTCGGCGTGGCCTTCATCGGTCGGCGCGCCCAGATCGGTCGGACCCGACACCCAGATGCCGCAGCAGCCGGAATGCGAACCAAGCAGGTAGGGCTCGGTCGGCATCAGTTCGGAGTTCTTCTTCTCCGGCTCGATGTTCTCGCCCACCCAGATACCGCACTGGCCGACGCACATGTCGAGGAAGTCTTCCCAGGCTTCGGCTTCGAGGTGCTTCACTTCGCGCGGGGTCAGGGTCTCGCGCAGCTTGGCGAGCGCGGTCACGGTGTCCATGTAAATGGGGCCGCGGCCTTCCTTCATTTCCTTCAGCATCAGGTGGTTACGCAGGCACGATGCGGGAACGGCTGCCTGCCCGTAGGGCGGGTAGTCGTTTAGCATTTCCTTGTTCTTCACCATGTAGACTTCGCCG
The DNA here is from genome assembly GCF_001530125.1 of Thiobacillus denitrificans. Taxonomy (GTDB): domain Bacteria; phylum Pseudomonadota; class Gammaproteobacteria; order Burkholderiales; family Thiobacillaceae; genus Thiobacillus; species Thiobacillus denitrificans_C. The sequence goes on from NZ_LDUG01000036.1 coordinate 93,489, forward strand.
TAGGCGTTGACAGCCTGGGCCTTGAACAGCAGGAACCAGGCGCCGACCGGGCCGTAGCCGTCCTTGAAGCGGGCGGGCACGAAGCGGTTTTCCATCATGGTCAGCTCGGCGCCGGCTTCGGCAGCCATCGCGTAGGTCGAACCTGCGTTCCATACCGGGTACCAGGCGCGGCCGGTACCTTCACCGACAGAGCGCGGACGGAAGATGTTCACGCAGCCGCCAGCGGCCAGCAGAATGGCCTTGGCCTTGTAGACGACAACCTTGTGGTCGCGAGTCGAGAAACCGACCGCACCGGCGATGCGGCTCGGGTCGTTCTTGTCGTTGACCAGCTTGACGATGAAGATACGCTCTTCGATGCGGTCCATGCCGAGCGCTTTTTTGGTGGCTTCAGCAACGATCCATTTATAGGATTCGCCGTTGATCATGATCTGCCACTTGCCGGAACGCACGGGCTTGCCGCCGTCCTTCAGTGTGGGCAGACCCTGGGCGCCGTCATGACGCTCGCCGTTTTCGTCTGTTTTCCAGATCGGCAGGCCCCATTCCTCGAACAGGTGCACGGAATCATCCACGTTGCGGCCCAGGTCATAGGCCAGGTCGTCGCGGGTGATGCCCATCAGATCGTTGGAGACCATGCGGGCGTAATCGGCGGGGTCCTGCTCGGAGCCGATGTAGGTGTTGATCGCGGACAGGCCCTGCGCAACAGCGCCTGAACGGTCCATCGCGGCCTTGTCGACCAGCTTGATTTTCAGATCGATGCCCATCTCGGCCTTGGCAGCATCTGCCCAGCGCATGATTTCGTAGCCGGCGCCGCAGCACGCCATGCCACCACCGATCAGGAGGATGTCCACATCCTCCTGGACAACTTCGGGATTACCAAATTCTCCAGCCATTTCACACCTCTTTCAATTAAATCTGGATTACTTACGGATCAGTTCGGCAGGGTTGCCCGGACGGTAACCACCCATCATTTCCCGGGTGAACGAACCCGTGGATTCGATATCGGCCATTTTTGGCATGGGCTTGCCGCCGTAGCAGTCAATGGAGCCTTCGGGCGTGGTGCGGATCGGGAACTTGAAGCGCTTCAGTGTGCCGTTGCGGAACTTGATCGTCCACATGATGGAGTCGGAACCACGCAGCGGCTGCACCATGCCGCCCAGCGGCACGACGTCGGCGTAGTGGCGGACTTCAATCGCCTGCTGCGGACAAATCTTCACGCAGGAATAGCACTCCCAGCACTGCTCGGGCTCCTGGTTCCACGCCTTCATCGCATGGCCGGTTTCCGAACCGTCCTTGTCCAGTTTCATCAGGTCGTGCGGGCAGATGTACATGCAGGCGGTCTTGTCCTGACCCTTGCAGCCGTCGCACTTGTCGGTACGAACATAGGTTGGCATTACAATCTCCTAAAGTGAGCTAACAATCCGCGTACGTCGCGGTCCGATTAGAACTGAACCCGTCCTTGGCCGGGGCGATTCGCGAATCCGCTTCCGGTAGGCTCGTGTCCTAAAATCTTCATGCGGCCGAGTGGCCTTTCAACTCGACCTTGACGTTCTGCTCTGAAGAGAGGCCGGCGTAGTATTTCTGCAGCACCTTGGCGACTTCGGGGCGGCTGAATTCGACCGGCAGATCCTGCCCTTCGGAAAGCATCGAACGCACCTTGGTGCCGGACAGCAGGATGCGGTCATCCTTGGTGTGCGGACAGGTGCGCTGCGAGGCCATGCCGCCGCACTTGTTGCACCAGAAGGTCCAGTCGATGTTCATGTTCTTGGTTTCGAGCGCGTCCTTGGGGATCTCGTCGAAAATCTTCTGTGCGTCGAACGGGCCGTAGTAGTCGCCCACGCCGGCGTGGTCGCGGCCGACGATCAGATGCGAGCAGCCATAGTTCTGGCGGAACAGCGCATGCAGCAGCGCTTCACGCGGACCGGCGTAGCGCATGTCCAAAGGGTAGCCAGCCTGGATCACGGTGTTGGGAGCGAAGTAGTTTTCGACCAGCACGCTGATGGCCTCGGAGCGAACTTCGGCGGGGATGTCGCCCGGCTTCAGCGCGCCCAGCAGCGAGTGAACCAGCACGCCATCCATGGTTTCGATGGCGATCTTGGCCAGGTATTCATGGCTGCGGTGCATCGGGTTGCGGGTCTGAAAGGCGGCGATCTTGGACCAGCCCATTTTCTCGAAGGCCGCACGGGTTTCGGCGGGCGTCATGAACTGGTCGCCGTATTCTTCCTTGAATGTGCCGGTGGACAACACCTTGACCGGACCGGCAAGGTTGACCTGCCCCTGATCCATCACCATCTTTACGCCGGGATGTTCGAGGTCGGTGGTCTTGTAGACCTGCATGCACTCGTGCGCCTTGTCGATGGCGTACTTCTCGGTGATTGTCATGGTGCCCATGATCTCGCCGGATTCGCCGTCGACCAGCGCGACATCGTCGCCGACCTTGATGCTCTGGGCGGTGACTTCGTCGGCGGAAAGGGTGACCGGGATCGGCCAGAACAGGCCGTTGGCCATTTTGTAGCCATCGCACACGCCTTCCCAGTCGGCGTGGGTCATGTAGCCTTCCAGCGGAGTAAAGCCGCCGATGCCCATCATGATGAGATCGCCGGTTTCGCGTGAGGTCATCTTGACCTTGGGCAGCGAGGCTGCGCGGGTTTTTTCTGCGGCAAGCGCGGCGCCCGTAAGCAGCAGGGGTTTGAGTTCACCGCCACCGTGTGGGCGTACCAGTTTGGACATGCTGTCTCCTCAGACTGTGTGGGGGTATTAGAGTCCAAGCAGCATAGCACCGGGTTTGGCGCCTGAATAATCCTTTATTTTTATTTGAGGATAAGCGGGGTTGATGCTGAATGGTGGGCACAAAAAAGCCCGGGCAAGCCGAGCTTTTTTGTTATGGAACAAAGGCTTATGCGTCAAAGAAGGCGGGCATGTCGGTCTGCTCGGTCTTGATGACGTCAACCCAGGCGGGTTTGGTGTCGGCCCCGGCTGCGGCCAGCTTTTTGGTTTCTTCGTAGAGCATCTTCCAGCGGTTGTAGAGACAGTCGCTGACCTTGCGCATGCCGCCGTCGAAGTAGGAGTTGTGCAGGTCGCCGATGGTGCGGGTGAAGGACTCCATCTGCTCCAGCAGATGGTGCGGGTAGCCCCGGCGGTTGGGGTCGGCGTATTTGACCATTTCGCGTTTGACCGCGCGCACAAAGACTTTCTGGCCTTCGGTGAGGTCGGCTTCGGTGCGGGGGGCGCCGCCGAAATTCATGACTTCCTGGATGAAGCCGTTCAGGCGTTCTCCGAAATCGAAGTTGGCGTAATCGACGTTTTGCATAGGGTCTCCATTATCAGGTGGTGCTTACAAACTAAATGTAACGTAACTTAGGTGATTATCCCACGCCGCGCGACACGGCTGTCTAGCGTCTTCTCGGAAGCGTGGCGCGATTATTGCCTAAGCCCTTGAATCCAGCGGGAATAAATTTTGTCCGCCAACTGGTGCAGTTGGGCGGTGCGGGCGGGCATGTCCACCTGGATGGCGTCGGCCGATTGTACCCCCGGGCTGTCGCTGGCAGCGATCTCGGAGGCGCCGTTGTCGCACCAGCTGGCGATGAGTTCGGGCGTCATTTCGACATGGCATTGCATGCCGATATGGCGGTCGTTCAGCACATAGGCCTGGTTGGCGCAAAAGGCGCTGTCGAGGATGCGGGTGGCGCCCGGCGGCAGGCTGAAGGTTTCGCCGTGCCAGTGAAATGCCAGCATGGGTGTTGTGGCATCGCCCAGCCAGGGGCGCGCGGCGTCGGCATCGGTGATGCGGACGTCGCCCCAGCCGATCTCCTTGACCAGGTTGGCGCCGACCGTGCCGCCCAGCGCGCGGGCCATCAGCTGGCCGCCCAGGCAGTGGCCGATCACCGGGATGTCGGACGCGACGGCCTCGCGGATCAGGGCCAGCACAGGCGGGATCCAGGGCAGGTCATCGTTCACGCTCATGTGTCCACCCATCAAGCAGACGCCGGAAACGCCGTTAAGGCTTTCAGGCACGGCGTCGCCGGCGTCGATGCGAACCAGTTGCCAGGGAATGCCGTGGCGATCCAGGAACGTGGTGAAATACCCCGGCCCTTCGGTCGGGGAATGACGAAAAATCAGAACAGGATGCACGATGCCTCTCAAGCGACAATCATTGAATGTGACCATCATAGCGGCAGGCTGGCTGGCCTGCACCCCGGCATGGGCAGCGAGTGTCTCGGTGGTGGGCTTGTTCAAGGACAAGGCCATCGTCACCATCGACGGCAGCAAACCGCGAACACTCAGCGTGGGACAAGCGGTTCAGGGCGTGGCGCTGATTTCAGCCGACTCGGGCAGCGCCAGTTTCGATGTCGACGGCAAGCGCCGCATCCTGAGTATGGGGCAATCATTTGCAGGTGGTGCGGTTGCGAGTGATCGGCAAAGTGTTTCGCTCACGGCCGATGCGCGCGGTCATTTTGCTGCCGCAGGTTCGCTCAATGGCTATCCGATGAGTTTTCTGGTCGACACCGGTGCAACCTCCATCGCCATCAATGCAGCCGAGGCCAGACGGATGGGGCTTGATTACAAGGCCGGTCAAGCTGTGGGTGTCGGCACTGCTGCCGGCGTGGTGCCCGCCTGGCGCGTCACCTTCAATACCGTCAAGGTGGGCAGTATCACCCTGAATCAGGTTGACGGCATGGTGCTGGAGGCGGGTTTGAATGTGCCGCTGTTGGGGATGAGTTTCTTGAACCGGATGGAGATGCGCCGCGACGGGCAGACCATGACGCTGACGCAACGATATTGATTTGTTTGCTCTTGTGGGGCGGGTTGGTGCAGTTGAGGACTTTGCAAGGCCACTGACCGTTGGCCGGGCTACCCCCGGCCAACGGTCAGTAGTCAAGCAAACACCTTCACTACCACAACCAGCCCCACAACAAGTTCAGGGCGAACGACGCTGGGTGTCCGTAATGAAATAAGGCCTGCGATTGCAGGCCATATTGTTGGTACGGGAGATTTACTGCTTCGACTTGTCGCGCTCAATCAGCGCATAGGCACTGTGATTGTGGATGGACTCGAAGTTCTCCGCTTCCACCACGTAGGCGTCGATCAGTGGCTCGTCGTTCATCGCGGCGGCGACGTCGCGCACGATGTCCTCGACGAATTTCGGATTGTCGTAGGCGCGCTCGGTGACGTATTTCTCGTCCGGCCGCTTCAACAGGCCGAAGAGTTCGCACGAGGCCTGGTCCTCGACCTTGCGCACCAGATCCTCGATCCACAGGAAGCCGTTTGTTTTGGCGGTGACGGTGACGTGCGAGCGCTGGTTGTGCGCGCCGTAGTTGGAGATTTTTTTCGAGCACGGGCACAGCGAGGTCACCGGCACCAGCACCTTGGTGGTATGGGTGAATTCGCCGTTTTCGATGGAACCGATGAAGGTGACTTCATAGTCCAGCAGGCTCTGCACGCCAGAGACGGGTGCAGTCTTGTTGATGAAGTAGGGGAAGGTCATCTCGATGTAGCCCGATTCGGCTTCCAGGCGTTCCACCATCTGGCGCAGCATGCCTTCGAAGTTCTCGACCGAAATCTCGCGCTCGCGCGTGTTGAGGATTTCGATGAAGCGCGACATGTGCGTGCCCTTGAAGTTGTGCGGCAGGTACACGTACATGTTGAAGGTGGCGATGGTGTGCTGGACGCCGTCGTTCTTGTCCGCTACCCGGATCGGGTGGCGGATGCTCTTGATGCCGACCTTGTTGATGGCGATTTGCCGCGTGTCGGCCGTACTTTGTACGTCCGGCATGCAAACGGCGGTGTCGCAAATCTGGTTCATAGCAGGCTCCTGGTTGTGATTTCAGCTAAGGCTGAATGCAATTTAGATCAAGTATAAACCGCCAGAATAGTTGAGTAAACTACTCGGGTAATAAGGTTATCCGCCGGCGGACGGCTTGTTCGATCCCCGCCGCGTCCAGCCCACAGCCGGCCAGCATCCTCGCTGCGTTGCCATGTTCGATGAAGGTGTCGGGCAGCCCCAGGTGCAGCACGGGTACTGGGATGCCGAGTTCGGCGAGCGCCTCGGCCACCCCGGCGCCGGCGCCGCCCGCCACCGCGTTTTCCTCCAGTGTGACCAGCAGGCGATGGCTTTGTGCCAGTTCGCGCAGCAGGTCGATGTCGAGCGGCTTGACGAAGCGCATGTCGGCCACGCTGGCGTCGAGCGCCTCGGCGGCGGCCAGTGCAGGCGCGACCAGGCTGCCGAAGGCGACCAGCGCCACGTCGCGGCCGCTGCGGCGCAGCACGCCCCGGCCGATCTCGAGCGGATCGAGGCCGGGTTCGAGCGCGGCACCGGCGCCGCTGCCGCGCGGGTAGCGCACCGCCGACGGGCCGTCGTGCAGAAACGCCGTGGTCAGGAGGCGGCGGCATTCATTCTCGTCGGAAGGCGCCGCGATCAGCATGTTGGGGATGCAGCGAAGGAAGGACAGGTCAAAGCTGCCGGCATGGGTGGGGCCGTCGGCGCCGACCAGCCCGGCGCGGTCGATCGCCAGCATCACCGGCAGGTCTTGCAGCGCGACGTCGTGGATCAGCTGGTCGTAGGCGCGCTGCAGGAAAGTCGAATAGATTGCCACCACCGGCTTCACGCCTTCGCAGGCGAGGCCAGCGGCAAAGGTCAGCGCGTGCTGCTCGGCGATGCCGACGTCGAAATAGCGCTTCGGATATTCCTGCGAGAAGCGCACCAGGCCGGAGCCTTCGCGCATTGCCGGGGTGATGCCGACCAGCCGCGTGTCGGCGGCCGCCATGTCGCACAGCCAGTCGCCGAACACCTGGGTATAGGTCGGCTTGCCGTCGGATTTTTCGGCGACGCCGGTCGCCGGGTCGAAGCGCGAAACGCCGTGATACAGGCAGGGATTGGCTTCGGCGGGCTTGTAGCCCTTGCCTTTTTTGGTGACCACATGGAGGAACTGCGGGCCGCTCAGCTGCTTGATGTTGTGCAGCGTGTCCAGCAACACGTCGAGGTCGTGGCCGTCGATCGGGCCGATGTAGTTGAAGCCGAATTCCTCGAACAGCGTGCCTGGCGTCACCATGCCCTTCATGTGTTCCTCGGCGCGCTTGGCGAGCTCACGGATCGGCGGTGCGACCGACAACACTTTCTCGCCGGCGCGACGCGCGGCCGCATAAAACTTGCCCGACATCAGGCGTGCCAGGTAATTGTTGAGAGCACCGACGTTGGGCGAAATCGACATGTCGTTGTCGTTCAGTACCACCAGCAGCGGCAGGTCGGTGGTGCCGGCGTTATTGAGCGCTTCGAACGCCATGCCGGCGGTCATCGCGCCGTCGCCGATGACTGCCACGGCGCGCTGGCTGGAGCCCAGTTGATGGAAAGCCTCGGCCATGCCGAGTGCAGCCGAGATCGAGGTGCTGGAATGACCGACGCCGAAAGCGTCGTACTCACTTTCGGCGCGGCGGGGAAACCCGGCGATGCCGCCCGGCTGACGCAGGCCGGCCATCGCCGCGCGGCGCCCGGTCAGGATCTTGTGCACATAGGTCTGGTGGCCGACGTCCCACACGATGCGATCCGTCGGGGTGTCGAACACGTAATGCAGCGCGAGGGTCAGCTCCACCGTGCCGAGGTTGGAGGCGAGGTGGCCGCCGGTGTGGGAAACCGATTCCACCAGGAATTCGCGCAGCTCGGCTGCGAGCTGCGGCAGGTCGTCAGGCGCCAGGGCGCGCAGGGCGGCGGGCGTGTCGAGGGTGTCGAGCAGGGGTGTGGTCGTCATCTTAGAATGTCCGCTCGACCACGAAGTCGGCCAGCTGGCGCAGCCGCGCGGCGGGCGTCCCCAAGCTGTCCAGCGCGGCGTGGGCGTCGGCACGCAGTTCCTGTGCCAGTTCGCGCGCGCGCGCCGCGCCGAGCAGGCTCACGTAGGTGGGCTTGTTGTTGGCTGCGTCCTTGCCGGCGGTCTTGCCCAGCGTGGCGGTGGGCGCTTCGGCGTCAAGCACGTCGTCGACCACCTGGAAGGCAAGGCCGATGCATTTTGCGTAATGGTCGAGCGCGGTGCGGGTGGCGTCGGGGACGCTGCCGCATTGCGCGCCGAGCAGCACCGAGGCGCGGATCAGCGCGCCGGTCTTGTGGATGTGCATGAATTCGAGTTCGGTCAGATCGAGCGGCTTGCCGACGCTGGCCAGATCGATCGCCTGGCCGCCGGCCATGCCGCGCGAGCCGGCCGCCTGCGCCAGCAGCTGCACCATGTTGAGCTGGGTGGCCGCATCGTCGGCCAGCGGCGTTGATGCGAGGATGTCGAACGCCAGGCTTTGCAGGGCATCGCCCACCAGCAGGGCGGTCGCTTCGTCGAACTCGACATGCACCGTGGGTTTGCCGCGCCGCAGTGCGTCGTCGTCCATCGCCGGCATGTCGTCGTGCACCAGCGAATAGGCATGGATCAGTTCCACCGCGGCGGCGGCGTGCTGCACGCGTTCGGTGTCAGCGCCCGTGACCTCACCTGCGGCAAACGCCAGCAGCGGACGCACCCGCTTGCCGCCGCCCAGCACGGCATAGCGCATCGCTTCGTGCAGGCGCTGCGGGGCAATGTGGGCAGGGGGGAGCCACTCGGCCAGCACGCTTTCCATGCGGGTCTGGCAGCCTTGCGTCCAGGCGGCAAAATCAGTCATCGGTTTCTTCAGTCTTGAAAGGCTGCGCAGCCTTGAACGGGAGCAAGGCTCCGTTTTCCAGAATCTTTACCTGTTGCTCGGCATCGGCCAGTTGCTGGCGGCAATACTGCAGCAGTTCGGCGCCGCGCTTGTAGGCGGCGAGCGAGGCCTCCAGCGGCAATTGGCCGGATTCCATTTCGGACACAATGGCGTCCAGCTCGGCCAGTGCGGATTCGTAATCTTTAGGAGAGGTGGCGGCGCGGGATTTGGCCATGAAATCGGACCCGGCGGAGAAAGACCGACACTTTAACAAATTTAGCCCGGTGCCTTAACAGTAATCAACATATCGGTGCTTTTCCGGCCGGGGCCTGCTGAAAGCTTGTGCCTTCCCGGCTTTAAATCACCATCGTGGCGCGGCTCGCGCTGCATCAGCAGGGCAACCCTGAAACCGGGCCGTGGTTGTCGGCGCTGGAAGATGGCATGATGCATTTCCATGCTTTCCTGCGGAAATCGAGCTTTAACAATGCGTTTTTTCGAATTCCCCAACGGGCGGCGCACACCGCCCATTTTTTCGCCTATCCGCGATGAGCTGGCGCCAATGAGCTGCCCCCAATGAAGTCGAGCTGGATGCTGGTGGCGGCGGCGCTGTTCGCGCTGATGGGCGTGCTGGTGAAGCATGCCTCGACTACCTTTTCACCCGCCGAACTGGTGTTTTACCGCTCGGCGTTCGGGCTGCTCGCAATCTGGGGAGTGATCGCCGTCGGTCGGCGCCAGTTGCTGGCGCCACTTGCCACGCGTCATTGGCGTGCTCACTTCTGGCGCGGTCTGTCGGGCTTTGTCGCGCTGGTGCTGTTCTTCTACGCCATCGGTCGGCTGCCGCTGGCCACTGCGGTCACCCTGAATTACACCGCCCCGCTGTTTCTGGCGGCGCTGTCCGCGTGGTGGCTGCGCGAACGCCACGGGCGGGGCTTGCTTGGTGCGGTGCTGCTGGGTTTTGTCGGCATCGTGCTGCTGTTGCGTCCGCAGGTGCAGGGCCAGGACTGGCTGCCCGCGCTGGCCGGGCTGGTGTCGGGTATGCTGGCGGCGGTGGCTTATGTCAACGTCAAGCAGCTGGGCAAGCTGGGCGAACCCGAATGGCGGGTGGTGTTTTATTTCACCCTGCTGGCGACTGTGGGCGGCGGCGTATGGATGGCGGTGGCCGGCTTTCATCGTCCGCTGGCGGGCGACTGGCCGTGGCTCGCCGGCATCGGCGTCACCGCCACGCTGGCGCAACTGGCGTTGACACGCGCTTACCATCGCGGCCGCACGCTCATGGTCGGCTCGCTCGCCTACACCACGGTGGGGTTTTCTGCCTTGTATGGCGTGCTGCTGTTCGACGAACGGTTGCCGCTGCCGGCCTGGGCCGGCATGGCGGTGGTAGCGGTAGCTGGCGTATGGGCGGTGCGCGCGTCGACGCCCGCGCAGCCCGATCCGCTATAGTGAGAACACCTTAATGAGGAGCGCACCATGATCAGCCTGAATACCAAAGACAACCAGATTGCCGTCACCGTGATGGGGCAGTTCACGCTGGACGATTACCGTGAATTCGAGCAGGCGGTGTGCTACGGCATCCAGTTTCAGGGCAAGGTCAACTTGCTGTTCGACCTGCGCGACATGCTGTCGTACAGCGTCGACGTGGCGTGGGAAGAGCTGAAGTTTTCGCGCGAGCACAAGAACGATTTCGGCCGCATCGCCATCCTCACCGGCGACGAGTGGGTGGCGTGGAGCATGTGGGTGAACCGCCTGTTCATGTCGGCGGACATCCGGCTGTTCGACGAGCTGGAACTGGCGCAGGCCTGGGTGGCCGGCGCTGAACTGCCGGCCGTGGCGGGCTGAAGCGGGCAGGCAGCTGTTTATTCGTCAGCGCGCCGGCCGGAATATCTCCGGGTTGGCGTAATACGCGTCGCTGGCGTTGGCCGCATCCCAGCCGGGAATCCCCTGCACCGGCAGCGGGGCGAGTTGGCGCGGGGTGTCGATGGTGGCGAGGGCCGTGGCCGCTTGCGCATCTGCGGCATCGGGGTCGAGCGTGTCCGAAATCAGCATGAGGCATTTGCCGGTCATCGAGGGGTAGGGCGCAAGCGTCTTTTCCAGCAGCGCATGGCCCACCACCACAAAGCGCATGTCGGTCTCGACGCGCGCGCGGGCTTCCCAGAAAAGTGCGTGCCAGGCGCGCCTGACCAGCAACTCAGGCAAGGCCGGGTCGCGGCTGATCGCCCACACTCCTGATTCGTCCAGCACCGTCAGCGCGTCGCGGCGACGGCCGCGCCGGGTGTCGGTCTCGGTTGCGAGGGCCTCGCCGTGGGCCGCATTCAGCGCCGCCTTGAAGCGCGGAAAGCGCAGCCACACCAGCGCGTTCAGCACGTCGTGCCAGGTATCGGCGCGGGTCGGCACCTGCCCGGTGTGCAGGATATGGGTTTCGTAATCGCGCGCCGACAGGCGGCCGCCGGGAACACAAAAGCGCAGCGGCAGGCCGCGCGCCTGGGCCGTGCCGCGTGCAGCGGCCAGCGCGTTGAGGGCATCCAGCGCGGGCAGCGCACGCGCCAGTTCAAGCGTTTCGATCAACGCCCGATAGGGCGCAAATGCGGGGTGATCGAAGTTCAATGCAGCGATTCGGACAAGGCCTGGCGGTATTGCCGCGTCAGCGGATGGGCGCTGCCGAGCAGGTCGAACAGCGCCAGCAGGCTGATGCGGCCGATGTCGTGGCGAAAGCTGCGGTCCGCAAGGGTGATGAACAGCAGTTCCTCCATCGCGCCGGCAAAGTCGTCCGCCGCCAGCAGTACCGCCGCGCGCTGGTAGTGCGCGGCGAGGTCGCCGCCATCGTGTGCGAGGTCTGTGTCGAGCTCGGCCAGCGGCGGTGCCAGACGTGCGGTTTCCGCCAGGCTCAGGTGCGCGTGCAGGCGGGCGATTTCGGGTTCCGCACGCGCTTCCGGCGGCAGGCTGTCGAGCAGCTTCAGCGCCTGTTCGCCTTCGCCCTCGGCCCACAGCAGCTTGGCAAGGTCGCGCGGGATCGCGAGGTTGTCGGGTTCGGCCATTGCCGCGTTGGCGAGCAGCATGCGTGCCTGCTGGACGTTGCCCGATTGCCAGGCGGCCACGCCCAGCGCGTGGGCGCGGTTGGCATCGCCGGCGATGAAGCGATCGAGCACTTCGCGGAAGCTGCTGTCGGGATCGGCGCCGTGGATGGTGTGGGCGACTTCGCCGCGCCAGAAGAATTTCACCGTGGGTACCGAATTCACGCCGAAGCGTCGGGCAAGCTCGGGCAGGTCATCGGTATTCAGCATCACCAGCAGGAACTTGCCGCCGTATTCGGCGGCGAGTTTGACCAGGCGCGGCATCAGGATGAAGCAGGGGCCGGCTTTGGGGGTCCAGAAGTGCACCAGCACCGGGCCCTTGTGCGAGTTTTCCAGCACCAGCCGGTTGAAGTTCTCCGCACTGGCATCGAATACATAAGGCGACAGGCTCATTGGTCGAATGCTCCGGTCTCGGCAAAGCGGTCGCAGGCGGCGACGAGTTCGCGTGCGATGCCCGGTTCAAACGCCGAATGGCCGGCATTCGCCACGATGACATAGCGCGCCTCGGGCCAGGCGCGCGCCAGTTCGTCGGCCGACACGATGGGGCAGACGACGTCGTAGCGCCCCTGCACGATCACGGCCTGGATGGCGCGGATGCGGCCGACGTTGGCAAGCAGGCTGTTGTCGGGCAGGAAGATGTGGTTGACGAAATAATGCGCCTCGATGCGCGACAGCGACAGTGCGGTTTTTTCACCGCAGAATGCAGAAACGAGCTCGGGGTTGGGCAGCAGGGTCGAACAGGACGCCTCGAAGGTGGCCCACTGGAAGGCGGCGGGCTGGTGCACCGCCGGATCGGGATCGACCAGGCGGCGATGATAGGCAGTGAGCAGATCATGGCGTTCGTTTTCCGGGATGAATTCCGCCAGCTGCCGCTGCGCCTCGGGGAACAGGGCACGGATGCCATGAAGGAACCAGTCGATCTCGCTCTTGCGGCACAGGAAGATGCCGCGCAGTACCAGCCCGCGGCAACGCTCGGGGTGAGTTTCGGCATAGGCGAGTGCCAGGGTCGAGCCCCATGAGCCGCCGAATATCAGCCAGGTTTCAATGCCGAGTTCGCGCCGCAGCGCTTCCATGTCCGCGATCAGGTGCGGCGTGGTGTTGTCGGTGAGTTCAGCATGTGGCGTCGAGCGGCCGCTGCCGCGCTGATCGAACAGCACGATGCGGTAACGTGCTGGATCGAAAAAACGCCGCTGAATCGGCGAGGTGCCGCTGCCGGGCCCGCCGTGCACAAACAGCACCGGGATGCCATCGGGGTTGCCGGAGGTCTCCCAGTAGATGCGGTGGACGCCTGCTGTTTCCAGCATGCCGCTGGCGTAAGGCGTGATGGGCGGGTGGAGCGGAGCAATGTCTGACATGGGCGGGCCTTGAGTCGAAGCCCGAATCATATCGCCTGTGCTGTCGGGTACGAACAGGCGAGGGCCGTGCGTCTGCCAGCAAGTTGGCCGGTATCGACAGGCGGGGGCCGGGACCGTATGCTTCCGGTGCGTTTGCAATCGCCAGCCGGCAATCCGATGCTTGGGGTGTGCGGGCGGAAAAAACAACAGGTTCTATTGTTGCCAACCATATAACTGATAAGAGGAGTCGTTCCATGAGCCATGTTGTCAAAGTTGCCCTGCTGGGGCTGGGTGAAGTCGGGGAAAAGTTTGCGGAGCATTTTCTGGAGAAAATTCAGGAAGAGCGTGTCAATGTGGAAATTGTCGCCGTGGCCTCCCGCGACCTGGAGTCGCCGGTTGCGCTGGGTTTCATCCACAGCAAGGTGCCGGTGTTCCAGGACGCGATGGAAGTGGTGACAATGGGTGCGAAAGTCGACATTATTTTCGACCTGACCGGCGACCCGGAATTGCGCAAGAAACTGCGTGCCGCGCTTCAGGAAACCCATAACCAGCACACCGTGATTGCGCCCGAGGTGGTTGCTCATCTGCTGTGGAGTTTCTTTGGCGAAGGCGAGTTGCCGTACAGCGGCCAAACGGGCTACTGATGCAGGGCAGACTGCCGGTTGAGACGGCACTGGATGCCTGGCTGCGTTGGCAGGGTTGCCGTCTCGATGGCCGGCATACCAGGCCTGCCGTGATTTTTGTTTGATGTGATGCGATGACTACCCCCTTCAAGTTTGCCCACGCTGGAGACGCCGACTGGACCCGCGCCGCGCAGGCCTGCATGACGCAGCTGGGCGCGATTCCATCGGCGGCGACGCTGGGGTTTCTCTACGTGTCGGATGCCTTCGCGGGCGAACTCGACGCGATTCTGGCTTTTTTCAAGAGTGCAACCGGCGTGCCGCACTGGACGGGCAGTGTGGGTGTGGGGGTCTGCGCCAGCGGCGTGGAATACCTGGAGGCGCCTGCGATGGCAGTGATGCTGGGCGAGTTCGATCCGGCTGATTTCAGCATGCTGCCGCTGCTGCGAGCCCCGCAGGATCTCGACGCGCGGCAGTTGTCGGATGGCTACTTCGCCATGGTCCATGGTGACCCGGCCAACACCCGCATCCAGGAGCTGATCGAAGGCCTGAGTGCGCACGTATCGAGCGGTTTCGTCGTCGGCGGCCTGTCGAGCTCGCGCGGCGAGACCGCGCAGATCAGCGATGGCGTGGTGAGCGGCGGTCTTTCCGGCGTGTTGTTCAGCGAGCGGGTGAAACTGGCGACGCGGCTGACGCAAGGCGTGTCGCCATTGGGGCCGCGTCACCGCATTACCGCCGCCAACAAGAACGTTGTCGGCAGCCTCGATCATCGTCCCGCGCTCGATGTGATGAAGGAAGAAATCGGCGAGGTGCTGGCACGCGACCTGCGGCGCGCGGCCGGCTATATTTTTGTCGGCCTGCCGGTACGCGGCTCGGACACCGGAGACTATCTGGTGCGCAATATTCTGGGGGTCGACCCGCAAAACAACCTGGTGGCGGTCGGCGAAACCGTCGCGCCGGGAGACGAGCTGCTGTTTTGCCGTCGCGACCAGCAATCGGCCGAAGATGACCTGCAGCGGATGCTCGCCGCCATCGGGGCGCAATTGAACGCGCCGATCCGGGGCGGCGTGTATTATTCCTGCCTGGGACGCGGCCAGCATATGTTCGGCGTGCAGAATCGCGAGATGGAGCTGATTCGCGATGCCCTGGGAGATTTTCCGCTGGTGGGTTTTTTTGCCAACGGCGAGATTTCCCACAACCGTTTATATGGCTACACCGGGGTGTTGACCCTGTTTGGCTGACCAGTATAAGGATACAACTATGCCCTTGCACGCGATGAAAGAAGACGAAATCCGCCTGCTGCGCGGTGAAATCGAAATGTTGATGAACGAACGCCGCCAGCTGTTGCAGGTGACGGGCGCAGCCGCGGTGTTCGTTGCCAATCTCGATACCGATACCCTGCCCGATGACGCCGACACCATCGGCGCGGCTGAAATGCTGGCCGAACAACTCAACGGGCTGTCCGAGGAAACCCTCAAGGACGCGTTGGAGTCCGTGCGCGCCGAACTCGATCCCGAGCGATAAGCGGGTTTCACCTCTTGGCCCGTTTATCGCTGCCTGGTCCCGCTGAATTCGGGCGCTTTGCACTGATCGTCGGGCTGGCGGCGCTGGCGTATGCGCTGGCAGGCTGGCTTAGTCTCAAGCTCGCCACGTACGTATCGGGCGTCATCGCCGCCGTCTGGCTGGCGGCCGGCATTGGCGCCGTGGCGAGCCTGCGTTTTGGCGCAGCGGGTGTGGTGGGCGTGTTGCGTGGTGGGCGTGTTGCTGGGATCGTTGGCGGTCTACAGTTCGATCCTGCCGCTGGAAGACGCGTTCCGCATTGCGCTCGGTGCCGCCGCCGGGGCATGGATCATTGGCACCCTGCCGCGCTATCGGCATGCTGGCGCTGACTTGGGTGATGATGGAGTACGCCGATCCCCTGCGGCCTGCCGAAATCATCCTGTTCGTGATGATGCCGGCCGTGCTGTGGGCGGCATTGCGGTTTTCGGTGACCGGGGCGAGCCTGGCCATTTTTCTGGCGGCGCTCATTGTGATGGGCGTCGTACTGGTCTCCTCCGGCGGGATCACCGGCGCCACCACGCCGGGCGACGTGTTTGCCCTGCAGATCAGCATGATGACCATGGCGTTGGGCGGCCTGTTCGTGTCGGCGGCCCTGACCGAGCGCCGCTACTCCGAAATGCGGCTCGACATGCTGGCCAACCACGACCCGCTGACCGGCTTGCCCAATCGTTATCAGCGTATATCCGGACGATGGTCTCGACGCCAATACCCTGCTGCGCCAGGCCGATCTGGCAATGTATCAGGCCAAACATAGCCGCAGCGGATTTGAATACTTCAGCAATGAACTGAATACCGTGGCGCAGCAGCAGATGGCCCTGGAAAACGGCCTGCGCCAGGCGCTCGAACGCGATGAACTGGCGCTGCTGTATCAGCCCAAGGCCGATCTTGCTGACGGTCGGGTGGTGGGGCTGGAAGCCCTGATTCGCTGGCTTCCCCGCTCGGGCAACATCATCGGACCCGATCAGTTCATTGCGGTGGCGGAGGAAACCGGCCTGATCGTGCCGATCGGACGCTGGGTGGTGCGGGCTGCGTGCATCCAGTGGATTGCCTGGCGCGACGCCGGACTCAACCCGCCACCGGTGGCGATCAACCTGTCGCCGCGGCAGCTTTCCGACGCGCGCCTGATCGACGATATCGATGCCATCCTGAAGGACACCGGGATGGACCCTGCGCATTTGCAGTTGGAAGTGACCGAGAGTGCCGCGATGGAGAATCCGGCGCGCACCTTCGATATACTCGATGCACTGCGTCAGCGCGGGCTACACGTTTACATCGATGATTAAAGCCCTTCACCCTCACTCGCCTTGTCCATACAGGGTCTACGCTGTGCGCGCCCTCGGATACCGTCCAGTGTCATGAATGGCAGAAGGTGAGACGAAGGGCTTTGTCTACAAATCAAGGTCAAGGCCTTCAGGGCGGATACAAGCTCACTTCGTCTCGTGTGGTGACAGCTAATTACCACGGGAAACAAGATACAAGGGCGGATGAGGCCGCAGGCCGCTATCGGCCGAATGGGCATCCGTCATACGATGCACCGTTCACCCCAGCAGCTGGCCCAGCACGAACGGCAGGATCCCGCCCTTGTTGTAGTACTCGACCTCGATCGGCGTGTCGATGCGCAGTTTGAGCGCGACGCGCTCCACGTTGCCGTTGGCGCGGTGGATGACCAGCGTGACGTCCTGTTGTGGGGCGATGCCGTTTTCGGTGCCTTCGAGGTCGAAGGTCTCGGAGCCGTCGAGCTTCAGCGTGGCGGCGTCGACGCCGTCCTTGAACTGGCAGGGCAGCACGCCCATGCCGGCCAGGTTGGCGCGGTGGATGCGCTCGAAGTTCTTGGCGACGACTGCCTTCACGCCAAGCAACGTGGTGCCCTTGGCCGCCCAGTCGCGGGAAGAACCGGTGCCGTATTCCTCGCCGGCGAAGATCATCAGGGGCGTGCCCTCTGCCTGATACGTCATGGCGGCGTCGTAGATCGGCTTTTCCTCGCTGTCCTTCAGGGTGATACCGCCCTCGCTGCCGGGGATCATCAAATTCTTGATGCGGACGTTGGCGAAGGTGCCGCGCATCATCACCTCGTGGTTGCCGCGGCGCGCGCCGTAGGAATTGAAATCAGCCTTCTGCACACCGTGCTCGGTGAGGTAGAGACCGGCCGGCGCGGTCGGCTTGATGCCGCCGGCGGGGCTGATGTGGTCGGTGGTGACCGAGTCGCCGAAGATCGCTAGCGCGCGGGCGCCCTTGATGGCAGGCGTGGCAGCCTTGGCACCGGTGAAGAACGGGGGTTCCTGGATGTAGGTCGATTTCTCATCCCATTCGTACACTGCGCCGGTCGGTGCCGTCACCCCGTCCCACAATGGATTGTCGGCGCCAACGTTGGCGTAGCTCTTGTAGGTGCCGGCGTCGGTGGAGAAATGCAGCAGCGCGGCAATTTCTTCTTGCGTCGGCCAGATGTCCTTCAGGTAAACCGGCCCGTTCTTGCCGGCGCCGATGGGTTCCTTCTCGACGTTGAACGGCACGCGGCCGGCCAGCGCGAAGGCCACCACCAGCGGCGGGGACATGAGGAAGTTGGCCTTGACGTTCTGGTGCACGCGCGCTTCGAAGTTGCGGTTGCCTGAGAGCACCGAGCAGGCGACCAGGTCGTTGTCGAGGATGGTCTTCTCGATCGCCTCCGGCAGCGGGCCGGAGTTGCCGATGCAGGTGGTGCAGCCATAGCCGACTACGGAAAAGCCCAACTGCTCCAGATAGGGCAGCAGGCCGGCGGCCTTCAGGTATTCGGTCACCGCGCGTGAACCGGGGCCCATGCTGGTCTTCACGTGGGACGGGGTGTAGAGGCCGAGTTCGACCGCCTTTTTCGCCAACAGGCCGGCGGCGATCATCACGCCGGGGTTGGAGGTGTTGGTGCACGAGGTGATGGCTGCGATAACCACGCTGCCGTGGCGCAGTTCGTCGCCGTCTTCGACCGCATAGGTGCGGCGCAGGTCTTCGGTGGTCTTGCCGTAGCCGCCATCCGCCTTGGACTTCTGCATCAGCGTGTCGAAAGTGGTGTCGATCGCGGACAGCGCGATGCGGTCTTGCGGCCGCTTGGGGCCGGCGACCGAGGGCTCGACGCTGGAGAGATCGAAGCTGAGTGTCTGCGAATAGTCGATCTCGCCGGCATTGGGGATGCCGAACAGGCCCTGCGCCTGGTAGTAGGCGCGGATCAGGTCGACCTGCGCGGCTTTGCGGCCAGTAGCAGCGAAGTACTGGCAGGTGGCCTCGTCGATCGGGAAGAAGCCCATGGTCGCGCCGTATTCGGGCGCCATGTTGGCAATCGTCGCGCGGTCGGTCACAGGCAGCGCAGCCGCGCCCTCGCCGAAGAACTCGACGAACTTGCCGACCACCTTGGCGCGGCGCAACACCTCGGTGATGGTCAGCACCACATCGGTGGCAGTGACGCCGGGTTTCACGCTGCCGGTGAGGTTGACGCCGACGACATCCGGGGTGAGGAAATAGACCGGCTGGCCCAGCATCGCCGCTTCCGCCTCGATGCCGCCGACGCCCCAGGCGACGATGCCGAGGCCGTTGATCATGGTGGTGTGGCTGTCCGTGCCGACCAGCGTGTCGGGGTAGGCCATGCCGTCCTTTTCCATCACGCCGCGCGCCAGGTATTCCATGTTCACCTGGTGCACGATGCCGACGCCGGGCGGCACCACCTTGAAGGTGTCAAACGCCTGCATGCCCCACTTGAGGAACTGGTAGCGCTCCTGGTTGCGCTCGAACTCGATTTTCATGTTGAGATCGAGCGCGTCCGGAGTGCCATACTTGTCGACTTGAATGGAATGGTCGACCACCATGTCGACCGGCACCAGCGGCTCGATCTTCTGCGGGTCGCGGCCGGCGCGCGCGGCGGCGGAGCGCATCGCGGCGAGATCGGCCAGGAGCGGCACGCCGGTGAAGTCCTGCAGGATCACGCGCGCTACGGTGAAGGGGATTTCAGCGGTTCTATCGGCATTCGGCTGCCAGTTCGCCAGCTGCTTGACGTGCTCGGGCGTCACCTTCAACCCGTCGCAGTTGCGCAGCACCGATTCCAGCACGATGCGGATCGACACCGGCAGTCGCGACACCGGCGCGCCCAGCGCGGTTTCGAGTTTCTTCAACGAGGCGAAGTGGGCCTTGCCGCTGGCGGTGGAAATGGAATCGAAGGTGTTGAAAGCGTCGGTCATGATGGCGTGGCCTGAAAAACGGGTAACAGAAGAGGATCGATTTTAGTGGAAGGGCTCAGGCTTCGCGCCGCATCTGCGGGAACAGGATGACGTCGCGGATGCTCAGCGAATCGGTCAGCAGCATCACCAGACGGTCGATACCGATGCCGCAGCCGCCGGTGGGCGGCAGGCCGTGTTCCAGCGCGCGGATGAAGTCGGCGTCGTAGTGCATCGCCTCTTCGTCGCCGGCTTCCTTGTGCCGCACCTGCTCCATGAAGCGTTCGGCCTGGTCCTCGGCGTCGTTCAATTCGGAGAAGCCGTTGGCCATTTCGCGCCCGGTGATGAAAAGCTCGAAGCGCTCGGTGATGTCGGGCTGGGCATCGGAGCGGCGGGCGAGGGGGGACACCTCGGCCGGGTAGTCGATGATGAAGGTGGGCTGGATCAGGAGCGCCTCGGTGGTTTCCTCGAAGAAGGAAAGCTGCAGGCCGCCGATGCCGTCCTGCGGGCGGTATTTGGCCTTCATCGCGATGAACTGCGTGACCAGCCAGTCGCGGTCGTTCAGCTGTTCGACCGTGTAGTGCGGGTTGTACTTGCGGATTGCCTCGACGATGGTGAGGCGGGCAAACGGCGTGCCGAGCTCGATGGTGTGCCCCTGATAGGCGACCGTGGTCGAACCGGTGGCGGCAACCGCGGTGTGGCGGATCAGCGCCTCGGTGAAGTCCATCAGGTAGCGGTATTCGCGATAGGCCTCGTAGAACTCCATCATGGTGAACTCGGGGTTGTGCCGGGTGGACAGCCCTTCGTTGCGGAAGTTGCGGTTGATCTCGAATACCTTCTCGAAGCCGCCGACCACCAGCCGTTTCAGGTACAGCTCGGGCGCGATGCGCAGGAACAGTTCCATGTCGAGCGCGTTGTGGTGGGTGGCGAACGGCTTGGCCGCGGCACCGCCGGGGATGGGGTGCATCATCGGCGTTTCGACTTCGAGAAAATCACGCTCGACCATGAAGCTGCGGATCGCCTGGATGATCTTCGAGCGCCGCATGAAGGTTTCGCGCGTGCTGTCGTTGGTGATGAGGTCAAGGTAGCGCTGGCGGTATTTCTGCTCCTGGTCGGCCAGACCATGGAATTTCTCCGGCAGCGGGCGCAATGCCTTCGATAGCAGGCGGATCGACTTGGCCTGGATGGTCAGCTCGCCCTTGTTGGTCTTGAACAGGGTGCCGGAAACGCCGAGAAAGTCACCGAGATCCCAGTGCTTGAACGCGTCGTGCGATTCGGCTCCGGTGAGGTCGTTGGACACGTAGATCTGGATGCGCCCGCTCATGTCCTGCAGGGTGGCGAAGCTGGCCTTGCCCATCACGCGCTTGAGCATCATGCGGCCGGCCAGCTGGACCTGGACGGCCTCGGCTTCCAGCGCTTCCCTGGACTTGTCGCCGTGCGTGGCAGCTAGCTTGCCGGCGTAGTCGTGGCGCTCGAAATCGTTAGGGAAGGCGATGCCCGCTTCGCGGATCGCGGCGAGCTTGGCGCGGCGCTCCATGATGATCTGGTTTTCGTCGAGGGCGGGGGCAAGATTTTCGGTATTCATGGTGGCCAGGGTCAATCGAAACGGTGGAGTACGAAACCCAGCTTTTGCGCGGCTTCGGCCTGCTTTTTGTCAGCAGTTGAAAATTCTGGAATGCTATGGCGGCGGGCGACAGCGAGGTGCAGCGCATCGAGCGTGCGCAAAGGCAAATCAGCGACCTCGTCCATCAGGTGGTAAGCCAGCGTCAGGTCGTCCTCCAGGAAAGGCGAGACCGCAAGGGCGCCGTCCTGCACATCAAGTCTGAAGGCTTCGAGCACCTGGGCTTCGAGTTCTGATGAAATCTGCAGGTTGCGACGACGGCGCGCCAGCGCACAACGCATTTCCACGATGGTCAAACGACTGACCGCGAGTGGCGCCTGGGCCAGAAAGAAAGCGTCGAACGTATCGCTGCCCGCTTCGCTGATGTAGCGTTTCACCAGCGCGCTGGTATCGACATAAATCATCAGAAACGCTCTTCGCGGTCTTCGCTGATCAGGACTTCGCTGGGAACCTCCTGAAACGGCTGGCTGGCCCGAAATGCCGCGAGCGAGCGGAAGGGCTTCTTGCGCCGTTCCACCGGCAGAATCCGCGCCACCGGCTCGCCGCGGCACACCACCAGCACCTCGTTGCTGTCGGCGAACATCTGGTCGGGGTGCGACAGGCCTTCGCGGGCTTCGCGGATGGTCAGGGTTTTCATGGGCAGCCTCCTGGCGGCAAAAACGTGACACAATTATAGCTGATGTGACACACTGATTTTCCAGCCGGAAAACCAGATTCGACCCGCCCGCCCTAAATTTTTACCCGCATGCCACCTGATTCCGCTCTCGATCTGCTCAACCGTGTCTTCGGCTATCCCGCGTTCCGCGGCGAGCAGGCCGCCATCGTCGACACCGTCGCGGCGGGCGGCGACGCGCTGGTGCTGATGCCCACCGGCGGCGGCAAGTCACTGTGTTTCCAGATTCCCGCGTTGCTGCGCGAAGGCTGTGCGGTGGTGGTGTCGCCGCTGATTGCACTGATGCAGGATCAGGTCGCGGCGTTGAAAGAATTGGGCATCGCTGCCGAGTTCCTGAATTCGAGCTTGGATAACGCGGCCGCGATGCGGGTCGAGCGCGAATTCGTTTCCGGGCAATTGAAATTGCTCTACGTTGCCCCGGAACGCCTGCTCACGCCGCGTTTTCAATCCCTGCTCGAACAGGCCCACGTCGCGCTGTTTGCCATCGACGAAGCGCACTGTGTGTCGCAATGGGGGCACGACTTCCGCCCGGAATACCTCGGCCTGTCGGCCCTGCACGAGCGGTTTCCCAATGTTCCGCGCATCGCCCTCACCGCCACCGCCGACACCGCGACGCGCGCCGAAATCCTCACCCGGCTCGATCTCGGTGCTGCGCGCGTGTTCGTTGCCAGCTTCGACCGCCCCAACATCCGTTATCGGATTTCTGAAAAATCCGAGCCGCGGCGGCAGCTGCTGGATTTCCTGGGCGAGCACAAAGGCGAGGCCGGCATCGTCTATTGCAGCACGCGCAAGAAGGTCGAGGAAACCGCCGAGGCGCTCAAGCAGGCTGGCCTCACCGCATTGCCCTACCACGGCGGCATGGACAACGACACGCGCCGCCGTCATCAGGAAAAATTCCTGCGCGAGGACAGCGTCGTCATGGTCGCCACCCTCGCGTTCGGCATGGGCATCGACAAGCCCGACGTGCGCTTCGTCGCTCACCTCGACCTGCCGAAATCGGTCGAAGGCTATTACCAGGAAACCGGCCGCGCCGGCCGCGACGGCGAGCCTGCCGAAGCGTGGATGGCGTGGGGCCTGCAGGACGTCGTCACCCAGCGCCGCTTTATCGACGAGGGCGACGCCGAAGACGCGCACAAGCGCGTCGGTCACGCCAAGCTCGACGCCCTGGTTGGACTGTGCGAGGCCGCCAGCTGCCGCCGCGTCGCGCTGCTTTCCTACTTCGGCGAAGCCAGCCAGTCCTGCGGCAACTGCGACGTGTGTCTGAATCCGCCGACGCTGTGGGACGGCACCGAAGCCGCGCAGAAACTGCTCTCCGCCGTTTACCGCACCGGCCAGCGCTTCGGCGCCGGCCACGTCATCGACGTGCTGCTCGGCAAGACCACCGAGAAAACCGACAAATTCGGCCACGGCCAGTTGAGCGTGTTCGGCATCGGCGCGACGCAAACTGACAAAGTCTGGCGCACCGTGCTGCGCCAGCTCGTGGTGCGCGGCCTGCTCGAAGTCGATCACACTGCCTACGGCGCGCTCAAGCTCACTGCCGCCGCGCGGCCGGTGTTGAAAGGCGAGGAAACCGTCATGCTGCGCGCCATTGAAGTGCGCCCCGCACGCAGCAAGAAGTCGCGCTTCGCGCCCAGCTCCGGCGAAGGCGTCCACAACGACGAAGATCCGCTGTTCCTGTCTCTGCGCGCCTGGCGCCGCGAAACCGCCAACGAAAAAGGCGTCCCCGCCTACGTCATCCTGCACGACGCCACGTTGCGCGAGATCGCCGCGCGCCGCCCCGCCACGCTGGCGGAACTGGGTGAGATATCGGGGCTGGGGACGAAGAAGCTGGAAGCCTACGGCGAGGCGGTGCTGGCGGTGGTTGAGGAGGGCTGAGCGCGCTGCGCCCCGCGTGTCGAACTGCTCGCGGATGGTGGGGTCTTTTGGCTACTTCTCTTTGTACTGGTCGAGCACCCAGTCGAGCGCGCAGCGGTTACGCTAGCCCGCGGGGTTAGACGTCAAGATCACAACGCCGCGATGAATTCGTCTGGCGATAGGTCGGCTTGGCGCAGAACACCTGCAAGGGTTCCAACCTTGACTTCGCTGTGCATTGGAACGACGCAGCCTTTGGAACCACGCCGCATGATGACGTGGCTGCCGGATTGGCGAATTTTCACAAACCCCAACTGTTCAAGTGCCTTGACTATCGTGGCTCCTGAAACGTGCGGCAGCTTAGGCATGTACGGAAACGCTGAACATGGTGACCAACGGATGCCCGGAAGCAGGTAGGGGAAACTCGGACAAATAGAGTGCCGTCGCCTCTGTCAGGTTGGCAATGGCCTCCTCGACCGTTTCACCTTGGGTGGTGGTGCCGGTTTCGGGATTGAGGGCAACATATCCGCCTTCTTCGGCGGGGGTAAGAACAGCTGTCAGTTCCATGGCTGAATTCCGGGGGAAGGAAAGTTTAATTGTCGCGCATTCCGGGAGTTGGTGCCCAACGAATGAATGTGGGCTTGATTCGGCTCCACCTCGGCGTCTGGGTGGTGCGTGGTTGTTGACGCTTAAGCGTCTTTACAACCACGGCCTGCCCCTTGCGGGTGGAAGACATAACTCATTTTTCGTAGCGCTGGCGGATACGTTCGAACACCGCCTCGCCAGGGGCGGATTCCACACGACCGGCGCGCAATTCATCAAGGCGGTGCTGGGCCACTTCCATCCAGGCGGAATCAACAGCGCTTTCCGGTGTGTTCAAACTGCGCAGTAGCGTATCTACCAGACGCGCCCGTTCTTCTATGGGCAGCGAAGCGACTTCATCTATCAACTCAACCGTTTTCATCTTCGACCCCCTTCATGTACGCCCCATCAAAGTTTACGCCCAACATCGTCCATTTCAGTTCGACCATGTCTTGATCCGGTGCCGCATCTCCTCGTTGCCGACCACGTGGCGCTTGCCCCCCGCGCTTACTTCCAGTTCAGGTCGAGCTTGCGGTGCGTAGCCGCGCAATCCCGCAGATACAGATTGATCAGGCTCTGATAGGGGATACCCAACTCTTCCGAAATCGTTTTGAAATAAGCGATCGCGTCCTCGTCCAGCCGAATGGTGATTTGTTTCTTCAACTGCGAAGCGTAGGGGTTTTTGCGGGAGGGGGAGAAGTCATATTCTTTGCGCATGGGGTCATCTTCAGGGGTAAGACTTCGATTCGCCCGCCGTTGCCTTGCGCGCGGAGATGATGCGAATGACGTTGTCGTCGCTCCGGTAGCCATGGCAGACCAGGAGCAGCCGAAGTGAACTGCTCAGGCCCGCAATTTCTTTTGCCGGGTGAGCTTTAGCGCGATGGAATGTCGAGAAAAAGTCCGGCTTTCACGGCTGCAAGTTTTAGCCCGCCATCCCAGCACGCCAGCGGTAAACCGCGCCGCAGAGCAAGCTCAAGGTAAGTCGCGTCATAGGCCGACAGACCGTAATGATCGGCCAGGGTAAAGAGCCTTTCCGGATCAGGCGTGTGGCGGTCGACTTCCAAACCAAGGGCGGTAAATCGCTGCACTGCACTTAACGCGAGTTCTGTCGTCAGTTTGCGCTGGCGTGACAGCTTGAGGAATACGTTGCTGAACTCGGAAAGAAATAACGCCGGAACGACGGCATCCTGCGCGTTCAACAGCTCGAAAACCGCATCCGTGTAAGGCGTGGCTTCATCCGGTAGCAGCCAGCGCGCCGCCACCGAGCAATCCACCACAAAACTCAAGGCCGATCCTCGTTAATCAGCGCTTCGATATCCACCTTGCCAGTTTTGCAGGACTTGCGGAAACGCTTGATCTCTTGGAGTGCGCGGGCTTTGTCCTGAAGGATTCTGGCGGGCGGCACCATCAAGGCGGCGGCCTCACCGCGCCGGGTAATCAGCACGGTCTCGCCCGCCGCGACTTTATCGAGCAGCTCAGCGATTTTTGCTTTGGCTTCAAATGCGCCTACGGTATGCATGGCGAGTGTCCTGTCAAACTGGTTAACCAGATTGTAGAAGCGGGAACAGCGCATGGCAAGGCGATATTCTGCACGGCGGCGAGCGCGGCATCGCCCCAGACGCGGGCGAGGGTGGCCTGGATTTTTTGCTCGAAGCGGGCGATCAGTTCGCGGTTGGCGGCGACCAGCGCCGGCTCGGCTTCGATCTCGGCGACGATGGTTTGCTGGGTGGCGAGGCAACTATTCACTGGAGTACTGCTTCTGAAGAGTTTGGTAGAGGGACTCGATGCCGGGAAAGTTGGGGTGCATCTCATGCTCCGAGATGTCGAAGGCGGCGCACAGCTCGATGTCTTTTTGGGAAAGGTAGTTTCCGTGGATGAGCACTTCGCGGATTTGATCAGCGTCATCGGAATATTCGCGGGTTTCGGGGTCGTTGCTCTCGGCGAGGAAGCGGGAATAGCAGCGCTGGATCATCGGGGCGGAGTGGGTTTGGATTTCGTCCACCACGCGGAGGATTTCGCGGATTTTGAGGTCGAGGGCGCTTTGCTCGCTGTAGAAGATATTGCCGTTGGGGTGGGCGGAATCGTTGCGGTCGTCCACGAGCTTGGCGTACGTGCCGATCTTGCCGTTGTCGCAGGCGATGAGTTTGAGCAGGCGCAGGATACTGCGCTCGTTCACTGAGCTGAAGACAAAGGGCGAGGTTGCTTCCAGCAGGCTCTTCTCAATGTCCTTGCCAAAGCCGATGAGGCCTTTTTCGAAGTCGCCTGGCTCCGTCTGCTTGATCTGCCAGATGTTGAAATATACGAAGCTCATGGTGAGCATGTGGTAGGCGAGGAAGGCGAACTGGTATTTGCCGTGTGTGTAGTTCGTCTCAAAGGCGTCCCACAGAAACTCGATGTATTCCTGCTCCTTCGGCGTCTTGAAGGAGAGAGGCAGGTAGTTGGCGAGTTCGGCGGCTTCTTCCAAGGTTTAACCCCACACCTTCGCGGTTCCGCTGTCGAAGAAGTCCACTTTCAATTGTCTTTGTGTTCTGCGCGCAATAGCCATCGCTTGGGCGCGCCGGATGATAGCCTTATTTGCATCTGATGCTGGGTCACCGAACAAACCGACGTAGACATGCGAAAGTTTGCCGCGCTCAATGAGCTTCAGGTAGTGCTCGTCATTTGCTGCAAGAGAGTGCCCATAAATGAAGAGACATTGCTGAATCTCCTGAAAGCTCCTATATGCTTTGGCCAAGTAATCGCTGTGTCGAATCCGTTCAAGTTTCTCGGCGCTTGTTCCCTCGGCAACGAACAACGGAAACAAGTTTTGGCTCAACGCGTCGCGTGTTTGCTCGATGAGACGCACGCCAGTCCGCGTCCACGTATATTTTTGGACTTCGGTGCCAGAGTCAAACACGTGCAGAGCGCCATGAAGGAACCACATGTTTTGTTCGTGGCTTTGGCCTGCCTCCCAAACCACGTAGTCAGACTCGATGCCGGACTCAATGTCTCCTTGCGAGGTGCGAAAGCCGTCATCTGAACTGATATCTCCATCATCGTCGCGATGCATCTGCGTCCAGTAAAGCAAGAGATCATAGTTAAGCGTATAGGTCTTCTGAAAATGCGCCAGAAAGGTCTGACAGGCCGCATATTCCTCATCCCTGATATCGCTTGGCCGTTCCGGGTGACTCTTGGCGATGGTCTGGACAAGAAGTTCTTTGAGTGAGTCCGCGTCGGCTCGCATTTGATCTGCCTGAGCCGGGGTTAGTCCATATCCTGTGGCAACTGCGGCCGCGTCGCGAATCACCTTGATGACACGCTCAAAGTCAGTTGAACCAAGGGCGACAAACGCATTCCGCGCCGCTATAGGTAGCGCCGAAAAATCGGCCTGTTCAAAAAGCTTGTCGTATCGAAAGATGTTTGGGCGGCAAGCAATGCTAAAGCCGTTGCCGAGAAGCAAGTGCCGTTTGGTGTAATGATTGGAAGCTGTTATTGCCTCTTGGAAGGTCAGACAGTTCATGGCTTAGAACTCCGGGTCTAAGGGTGCTGCTTCGCCCCACACGCGGGCGAGGGTGGCCTGGATTTTCTTCTCGAAGCGGGCGATCAGTTCGCGGTTAGTGGCGACCAGCGCCTGCTCGGCTTCGATCTCGGCAACGATGGCTTGCTGGGTGGCGAGAGGCGGGAGTGGAATCTTGACTCCGCGCACGATCTCGCTGTTCAGGTTATTGACCACGCCACCCGTCGCAGCTTGCTCGAACTGCGCGAACACGATGCTTGAGCCGAGGATGTTGTAAAGAAAATCCTTATCCAAGCGATCCGACTGGTCGCGCAGCAGAAGCCAGCCGTCATGAATGCATCCCTCAGTAGCCATGATGTATGGTCGTCCAAAACTCATAGAATTAGAGAGAACGAAATCGCCTGGCTTTACACGGCGCGACTTCGCTGCACCCGCTGGTGTCACGCGCTCCTTGGTTGCAGTGATGTATTTCCCGCCGACCTCCGCGTCTCCGATCTTGATCCAGTTCACGCCGTCGGTGGCATCGGTGATGAAATCATGGATTGGGCGAGGCGACGCGCCTCTCTCGATGGTGCATAGCTCACCCAACTCCACCATCGGCCAGTCGGGGTGGATGGGAATGTGGGGGCGGTAGTGGTCGAGGACGGCGCGGGCGCCGTTGATGACTTTCTGGTAGCCCTCGATCTCCACCACGATCTCCTTCTGCACTTCCAGCGGCGGCAGCGGGACTTTTACTCTGTGCGCGTTCTTCCGATCAAGAGATGGAACCGCAGCCGTTTGTGCGCCTAGCGATTTGAGATCAATCGCCTCTAACAAGAGCTTAACGAACTTCGGATCGTTGCCTTTGAAATCCTTCACGAACAACGACGTGTTGTGAGGCCAGTAGTAAGCGGATTCGATAAAATGAACTTTGCCGATGGTTCCGCTCCGTCCGGTTACGACACCCGGACCGCTCTCTTTCCATTCTGCATGGTGGCCGATTACTCCGTTGGAACCTACGATTGGATGTGGCCCTTCCAGCCACGACTGCTTTGGAAGATCGTAACCACGCTGGAGAGTTATCACCTCGCCTAGCTCAACCATCGGGAAGATGGAGGCGCTGGCAGTTCCCACTCGATACCGTTCCCCGCTGAGGTTGTAGTCGCCATTCGCGGCGATCTTTTCTTTTGGCACGATCAGGCCGAGCGTCGGCTGGAAGCCCTCACCCTGCGGCTTCGCCCCCCTCGCTTCGCTCTCCCCAGAGGGAGAGGGTTCTACAGTCTCTCCCGCCCGCAGGCGGTGCAGGTATTCGGCGAGTTCGGCTTTGACCTGCGGCAGGTCGTTCTTGTCGAAGGCGCGGCGCTGGGCACCGAGGCCGAAGCCGTCGTTCTCCACCCTGAAGAAGGCGATGCTGTCGCTCTGTTTCGCCAGCGACTTGTCAAGGATGAGGATCGAGGTTTTCACCCCGGAGTAGGGATTGAAACAGCCCGCCGGCAGCGAGACGACGGCGATGAGGCTGTTTTCCACCAGCAGCTTGCGCAGTTGTTTGTAGGCGGTCTGGCTCTGGAAGATGACGCCCTCGGGGACGATGATGCCGGCGCGGCCCTGCGGCGTGAGGTGCTCGGCCATGTAATCCACGAACAGCACTTCGCTGCGCTTGGCCTGGATGGAGAAGCGCTTGTGCGGCTTGATGCCGCCTTTCGGCGACATGAAGGGCGGGTTGGCGAGGATGACGTCGGCGAATTCGTTCCAGCGTTCTTCGCTGGTGAGGGTGTCGTACTCAAAAATGTGCGGATCGGTGAAGCCGTGCAGGTAAAGGTTGACCAGCGAGAGCCGCACCATGTCGGGCGAGATGTCGTAGCCCCTGAAGTTTTGGGCGAGGCGGCCGCGGTCGTCGGGGGTGAGGAGGTCGCCTGTTCTGCTTCCCTCACCCCCAGCCCCTCTCCCCGAGGGCGAGGGGAGTGATGTGTTGGTTTTGAGGATGTGCTTGTAGGACGAGATCAAAAATCCGGCGGTGCCGCAGGCAGGATCGAGCACGGTTTCGTTCTTTTTCGGGTCGAGGACCTCGACCATGAAATCAATAATGTGGCGCGGGGTGCGGAACTGTCCGGCGTCGCCCTGCGAGCCGAGCACCGAGAGCAGGTACTCGAAGGCGTCGCCGAGGCGCTCGCTGTGGTCGTAGCTGAACTCGTCGATGATCTTGAGAAAGCTTTTGAGCGTCTCGGGATCGCGGTAGGGCAGATAGGCGTTCTTGAAAATGTCGCGGAACAGCGGCGGGATGCCGGGGTTCTCGGGCATCTTGGTGATGCCTTCGGCGTAGAGCGCGAGCGTTTCGTGGCCGCCCAGGCCGCTGCGCATGAGCTTGGCCCAGCCGTAGCGGGCGAAGTCGCCGGTGAAGAACTTGCGCTTGCCACCGAGTTCCTCGGATTCGGCGTCCATGTCGTCCATGAACTTATAGATCAGCGCGATGGTGATCTGCTCGACCTGGGATTTGGGGTCGGGCACTTTGCCGACGAGGATGTCGCGGGCGGTGTCGATGCGGCGTTTGGTGGCGGTGTCGAGCATGGTTTATCGTTTAATTGTGCTGAAAGCGTGGGTCGTTTGGGCGAATGCCGTTCGGGCGAAATGCATCGAGGTGATTTATTCAGGCGGAAACCGCAGGCTGGAAAAATTGCGCCCGGCCTGGATTGCCTGCCGCTCGATTTCGGTTGCCGATGCCAGCCAGCCTTTTTGCTCCAGAAAAATCAGGAAGGCGCGCGTACTGATCTTGCGGCAGTTGTCGGGCACCAGAAAGCTGGCGCGGGCGATTTTGTGATCCTCGAACAGGAAAACACCGGTCTTCCGGGGTTGGCCAAGGCTGAATTCTTCCAGGGCAAAGTCATTCATGGTTTCCTGTATCGCCAGTTCGCCGAGATTCGATTTGCGCACCCCAACGGCTTCTGCCGCCAGCGTCTGCTGGTAGTGCTGGAACGTCCGGGTCGTGCGCACCGACACTTTGTTGGCTTCAACCCAGCGGGCCAGCTTCTCGCTGGTCGGCGTTTGCTGGCGTGTCACTTCATGCAGCACCATATCGACCAGCACGAGCGGCCAGCCGGGCTTGAACAACAGGTCGAGCGCGTCCGCGTAGGCCAGGGTAATGAGCGGCCCGGCATCGGGCAGCAGGGCAACGGACGCTGACATGGTGTCTCCCGCTTACGCCGACAGCGAATTCAGTTGATCGACCATGTCACGCGTTACGGCCTCGGGGAGCCTGGGCATCGGCAGGTGCGCTTGCGCCATCAGCAGAAACAGGTCTTCCTCACCATCGATGCCCAGCGCTTGCATGGCCTCAGCGCCATTGAGCTTGCCGAGCGAAAAATCGAGCAGAACCTTGAAGTTCTGGTTGCCGCTGACCTCTGCCGCTTCGAAGGTCTCGACCAGATGGCGAAGCTCGGCGTTGAACAGCGCGTTGACCGACGTGTCAGTTTTGGCGGCGATGACCTTGGCGCGCTTGAGCAGGTCGCGATCGACCGCGCCGGTGAAATTGACGGTTGTTGCCATTTTATTGCTCCTTACTGATAACACTTGAATAAGTGTAACACTTAAATATGTGTTATTGCCCGGCGTTTTGTGCGCGCCTTTTCTTGCGTGCATAGCTATGGAGCAAACTGGTTCAGGGATACATAGTCCTTGATGTAATTGGGGATGAGGGCGCGGTACTTGGCGGGCACAGCCGTGAAGTCGCGGGTGGAGAAATAGGGGTTGGTGGCCAGATCGGTGAAGTGGCCGCTTTCGATGATGCCGCGCACGGCATGGCTGGTGGCGTAGGCCTTGAAGAAGTTTTTGATCGCCGGGATGGCCTCGGCTTCGTCGGGTTTGGCATCACTGACGAACTTGGCGAACTCTTCTTCCAGCAATTCGTCTTTGGACTTGAAGCGCGGGATGAGGCCGAAAACCTTTTCGAGAATTTCGCGCAGGCCAAGGCGGCGATCCACGGCGGCAGCTTTACGCAGTTTGTCGAGGCTGTAGTACTCGGTCGGTTTGTCGAAAACTTCGCGGTTGACGTAGTCGATGACGCGATCCCACTGACCGGCTTCGACGGCATCGGCGATGGTGGCGTTGTCGCGCACGGCGTCCTCGAATTTCTCGAAAAACATGCGGTCAATCTTCATGCCTTCGGCGGTGATTTGCTCGACTTGGAGCGAGGCGATGAGGTCATCTCCCATGTGCGCGTAGGTGCCTCCGGGCGGGGGAGGGGGCTGCGGATCATCACTGCCTTTGCTTTGGGGTTTGGGCAGCTTGAGTGTTTCGTCGTAGTTGAATTCGGTCTCGAAGTATTCGCAGTTGGCGAAGAAATCGAACAGCTTGAAGGCGGACTTGTTCGGCGCGGTGACGCTGTCCTTGATGGCGTCGTCGAAGAGCTGCTCGCGGAAGTCGTGCTTGCGGGTGCCGCGCCCCTTGATCTGGATGAAATCGGTCGGCGAGAAGATGGGGCGAAACAAGCCAATATTGAGGATGTCCGGACAGTCGTAGCCGGTGGTCATCATGCCTACGGTGACGCAGACGCGCGCCTTGCTGGTTTTGTAGGCGGGCAGGAAGTTGGCCGAACCGAGCAGGTTGTTGTTGACGAAATTGATCGTAAATTGCTGGGCGTCGGCAATTTGTGACGTGACTTGTACGGCGAAGTCGGACTGGTATTTGGCCGGGTACATGCGGTCGGCCATCTGGTTGAGAATCTGTGCCAGCTTGGCTGCGTGGTGCTGGCTGACCGCGAAGATGATGGCTTTACCTATCTCTCCGCTGATTGGGTCGCGCAGGGCGTTTTCCAGAAAGGTTTTGCAGAAGAGCTGGTTCGTGGCATCGGAAAAGAAGCGCTTCTCGAACTCGCGCTGTTTGTAGGTTTCTTCCAGTTCGTTGCCCGCGTCGTCGGTGAGGGTGACGGCGTAGCCTTCTTCGGACAGCAGTTCGGTGGTGATGTCAGTGCGGGCATCGACCACCGTGGGGTTGATGAGAAAGCCCTCTTTTACGCCGTCGAGCAAGGAGTAGCGGAAGGTCGGCTGGCTATTCTCGCAGCCGAAGGTGCGGTAGGTGTCCAGCATCAGACGGCGCTCGGCTTCGCGCGGGTCGCGGGTGCCGGATTTGGCGCTGTCGAACCGGCGCAGGTAATCACGCGGCGTGGCGGTGAGCCCCAGCTTGTAGCCGACGAAGTAATCGAACACGGCGCGGGCGTTGCCACCAATGGAGCGATGGGCTTCGTCTGAAATGACCAGGTCGAAGTCGGTCGGCGAGAAAAGTTGCTGGTACTTGTTGTTGAAGAGCAGCGATTGCACGGTGGTGACGACAATCTCGGCGCGCCGCCAGTCGTCGCGGTTCTCCTTGTAGACCACGCTCTGGAAGTCGGCAGACAGCAGCGCCACGAAAGCCTTCTTGGCCTGATCCTCCAGTTCGAGACGATCCACCAGAAACAGCACGCGGCGGGCATTGCCGGACCGCAGGAAGAGCTTGATGACGGCAGCGGCGGTAAGGGTTTTGCCGGTGCCGGTAGCCATCTCGAACAGGAAGCGCTCTTTGCCGTCTTGCACAGCCTGTTGCAAGACGTGAACGGCCTGCAACTGATAGGGCCGCAGGAAGCGCAGTTTGTTGGCCTTGATGTAGTCGGGACGCTCTGCCTCGTTGCGCCACGCCGCTTCGGATTGGTAGTTAGGGCGCAGGGTCAGCGCGATATAGTCGTCGCCAACCTGTTCTTCGATGAGGCGTTGCGGGTTGGGCGTGACCTGCCGGTAGCCGGTGACCGAGTCCGGGGTGGGGAAAGACGTAATGAGGTAGGGGTTGCCGCGCGCCAGGTCCCAGAAATAATGCAGGTTGCCGTTGGAGAGGATGACGAAGCGGCAGTTCTGGGACTCGGCATATTTGCGCGCCTGTTCCTTGCCGACGAGTGGGTGCTTGCCCTCGGACTTGGCCTCCAGCACGATGAGCGGGAAACCTTTGGCGTCCAGTAGCAGGAAGTCGATGAAGCCCTTGCCGGTTTTCTCGAAGTTTTCGCCAAACGCATCGAGATCGGATGAGGTGATCGTTGCGTTGGATTCGAGGCGGATGTTGGCGGGCGTGCTGCCTTCCGCGAAGAAACGCCAGCCTGCGGCTTCGAGCAGTTTGTTGATCTTGATGCGGGCCGTGGCTTCTTTATCGGTCACTCGGGTTCCTGTTTCACTGCGGGTGGTCAGGCATTATCAGGCGTCGATTATGCAGGACGTTTCGGCCCGCATTGGATGGGTCAGCCGAAAAAACACGCATGTTTGTCTTCGGCCACCAGCGCGAGAAAGGCGTCGAGCGTGTCCACTTCCGGGGCGGGCGGGTAGCCGTGCCATTTGAAATCGGCGCGCATCCAGTACACCTTCCAGACGTTTTGCGTTTTGACGTAGGTTGCTTTGGCAACCGGCGATTCCATTTTTTGACTCGGGTTGTCCCAGACGGGCCGGATTTCGAACAGCTCGACGCTCTGGCCCTGCAGGCGAAATCCGAGGTCGAGCTGGCTGCGGATGGCGGGCGGCGGACGGTGCGCTTCGATAAACCGGCCGACCGTTTTCTCGATCCGCTTGCGTTCAAGTTCGCTGAAAGCCATGGGGTGTGCCTGTTACTGAGGTATCGACAGGGCGCTTATTGCTCGTCTGGCGGGACGCCTTCGCCAAAGTCGCTCCAGTCGCGATCTTTCTGTTCGTGGAACGCCCGGCCTTCGCCCATGAAATCCGGCGAGAAGGCAGCGAAGGCTTCGGCGAGGCCGGTCAACTTGCGTTTGACGACCGGGCGAAGCACCAGTGTGTCGCCGATTTTTTCAATTTCGACATCCTGGTCGGCTTCGAAGATAGCGAACTCTTTGGGGCTGCGGGTGGCCAGCGAGCGACCGATCTTGAAAATACGCGTGAGCATTCGGACTACTTGCTCACATTGCGTAGCGCTGGCGGATATGCTCGAATACCGCATCGCCGGGGACGACCTCCACGCGGCCGGCGCGCAATTCATCGAGCCGGCGCTGTGCCACGTCCATCCACGCGGAATCGATCGCGCTTTCAGGTGCATTCAGGCTGCGCAGCAGCGTATCCACTACGCGTGCCCGTTTTTCCACTGGCAGCGAAGCTACTTCGTCGATCAACTCAGCTGTTTTCATCATCGATTCCCTTCATGCATGGCCAATCGAAGTTTACGCCCGCCATCAACCGCAGGAAACCGTGATTTACACGCCCTGTTTCAGGCTCGCCTCAATGAACATGTCGAGGTCGCCGTCCAGCACCTTCTGCGTGTTCGTGGCTTCGACGTTGGTGCGCAAATCCTTGATGCGCGACTGGTCGAGCACGTAGCTGCGGATCTGGTGGCCCCAGCCGACGTCGGACTTGCCGGCTTCGAGCTTGTCCTGCTCGACCTGGCGGCGGCGCAGCTCGGCTTCGTAGAGCTTGGACTTCAGCATCGACATCGCCTCGGCGCGGTTCTTGTGCTGCGAGCGGTCGTTCTGGCACTGCACCACGATGCCGCTGGGCAGGTGGGTGAGGCGCACCGCCGAGTCGGTCTTGTTGATGTGCTGGCCGCCGGCGCCGGACGCACGATAGGTGTCGACACGCAGGTCGGCGGGGTTGATGTCCACCTCGAAGGAATCGTCGATCTCCGGGTAGACGAATATGCTGGCGAAGCTGGTGTGGCGCCCGCCCGAGGAGTCGAACGGGGATTTCCGCACCAGACGGTGCACCCCGGTTTCTGTACGCAAGGTGCCGTAGGCGTAGTCGCCCTCAATCTTGATGCTGGCTGATTTGATGCCGGCGACGTCGCCGTCGGATTCTTCCAGTAACTCGGCCTTGAAGCCTTTGCGTTCGGCGTATTTCAGGTATTGCCGCAGCAGCATCGACGCCCAGTCGCAGGCTTCGGTACCGCCCGCGCCGGCCTGGATGTCGATGAAGCAGTTGTTGGGATCCGCCGGATGGTTGAACATGCGGCGGAATTCCAGGGTCGAGACGTCCTTTTCGAGGCTGGCGATGTCGGCCTGCACGGCGGCGAGGGTGTCGTCGTCGTTCTCCTCGCGCGCCATTTCGAACAGTTCGGACGCATCCTTCAGGCCCGAGCTGACGCGGTCGAGCACTAGCACCACATCTTCCAGCGACTTGCGTTCGCGGCCCAGTTCCTGGGCGCGGGTGGCGTCGTTCCAGAAATCAGGCGCTTCGGACAGGCGGCTGACTTCTTCCAGGCGGTCTTTCTTGACAGCGTAGTTAAAGAAACCCCCTGAGCTGGGTGGCGCGCTCGCCCAGGTCGGCGAGTTTGGATTCGATCTGATTGAGGCTTTCGGCTTCCATGATAGGGCTCGGTGATTAAGCGGAAAAGCCCCGAATTATAGCCCAGGCCAACACCAGGCCCAGACCTGCCGTGGCCATGCCGGCGATAGCGTGGCGTGCCATCTGCCAGCCGCCGATGCCGAGAGCGAGCGCCGATTTGAATACCAGATTGGCCAGGGTGGCGAGCGTGATGACGTTGACCAGCACGGTCACGGACAGTTTGTCCAGATTGTGCAGGCGCATGCTGGACAAGGTGATGGCGTCGACATCGGTCAGCCCGGACAACACCGCCACCGCATACAAGCCACGTGTCCCAAGCCAGTCGGATAGCCAGGCTGCAGCGAGCAACACCACGCCATACATCAGGCCGAAGCCCAATGCCGTGCGCAGCTCGGTGGGGTTGCCCATCGCCAATGCGGGCAGTTCACCTTGCGGTTGCAGCCGGTGCACGCCATACGCGGCGCCCAAACCGCCGACGATCAGCCCGCCTGTCAGCACGGGCAGCAGTTGTGCCAGGACCGCGGGCGCCACAATTGCGGCCAGCACGCCCAGGCGCACCAGCACCATCAGGTTGGCCAGCACGATGACGATGACCGCAATCGGAATCATCGTGTCGCTGGCGCGGGCGTGGCGGCTGAATGACAGGGTCGTTGCAGTCGATGACACCAGTCCGCCGAGCAGGCCCAGCATCACCGCGCCGCGTTGTTGTCCGACCACTCGCAGCGCGGCATAGCCCGCCAGTCCCACGCCGGCGATCAGCACCACCATCCACCATATTTGGTGCGGGTTGATCGCCCCGTAGGGGCCGTAGTCCTGGTTCGGCAGCAGCGGCAGAATAATCAGCGCAAGCACCGCGAACTGCAGTATCGACAGCAGGTCGCGACGGCTCATATGCTGGCTCAGACCGCGCAGCTCGGGCTTGAAGTACAGCAGCATGGTTGCCGCAATCCCCAGCATCACCGCCAACTGGACTTCGTCGTGCCACACCAGCACGCCGAGGCCGTAGCACAGCATCAGCGCTGCCACTGTTGTCGTGCCAGGGTCGCCGTCCGCTGGTTGCGGCGAGTGCAGATAGGCCGCAATCATCATGCTGCCGACCAGCAGCAGGCCGACGGCAATCAGCCAGAGTTCGCCGAACTCGGTTGCCAGATGCGCCGTCAGCACGCCGAATAGCGCGGTCAGCGCAAAGGTGCGCAGCCCCGCCTTCGCCGCCGGGTTGCGCTCGCGCTCCAGCCCCATCAGCAGGCCGATCGCCAGCGCCACCACGTAACGCGGCAAGGTGGCCAGTTCGGCGGGCAGCCAGGTGAGGATCTCGTCCATTTTGATTCGTATTTCGGAAGGGGGGGCATTGTCGGTTGACATGACAAGTATGCCCCCGCCTGATCAATTCGCAATCGCACCTGCATCGGCCTGGGTTCAACCTCGCCAATGCGAATGTTTCGGGCAAAGAAAAACCCCAACCGTTTCCGGCTGGGGTTTGGGTATTGGTGGGCCGGGGTCTCTTTAATCATGCGCTGCAAGCCTCATGGATAAAGGGGTTTGTGCTTTTGCTGTCGGGTAGTTACTGCGCCTGTTACTGCAACCCGTGGCCGGTGCGGGTGCAATCGAGGCGAAAAAAAATCCCGGCACATGGCCGGGCTGGATTGTCTGTGTCCACCGCCTGCCCAGCAGGAGGTCGTCCACGATGCTCAGTCTGCGGCTACCTCACGCGTACAGCCTAAGAGTCTCGGCCATCACGTCATAGCCCGGCTCCATGCGTGCCAGCGGTGCCGGTTGATCGCGGTGGCTGGCGACGTCGAGCAGTTCCAGCACACGGGCCTGCGCATCCACCGGCAGATCGTCGAACTCATCAGCCCCGTGTTCGGCAAACATCGCTGTGAGTTCGTCCAGTTCGGCGCCGGACAGCAGCGCCAACACGGCGGACGTCAACGGGCTGGTTGTGTCGGGTCGATACCGGGCCTCTAGGCGTGCGACGCGGTCGAGCAGGCTCATGACGCTTCCCCCGCTCGGCAGCGCTGCGCAGAACCGCAGTCGTCGGCATCGGGGCAACCCTCCCGGCTGCGGTACTCGGTCGGCTCGGCTCCCATCGCTGCGGTAAAACCTGCTATGTCACAGGGGTGCGGGAACTCGATCAGCCAACACTTCGTGACGGTGCCGGCCTGGTCGATCAAGCGGCGGACGAACACCAGCGGCACGGTCTCATCCTCCACGGTCTTGATGCGGGCTTCCAGATTTTCAATGCGTGACTCAAGACTCATCACAGTCCCCTTCTAACTGTTGCTCCAACTGTTGAATACGCTGTTCAAGTTCAGCATCCACGATCACGCGGCCCAAACTGTTCAGGATGAACGCCAGCCGTGACGCGTCGCTGGTCGCCACCTTCCCAGACTTGGCCTGTCTGTATAGGC
Source organism: Thiobacillus denitrificans (assembly GCF_001530125.1). GTDB lineage: Bacteria > Pseudomonadota > Gammaproteobacteria > Burkholderiales > Thiobacillaceae > Thiobacillus > Thiobacillus denitrificans_C. The sequence goes on from NZ_LDUG01000036.1 coordinate 131,790, forward strand.
GGCCCAGTTCTGCCTTTAGATCGGACAGCTTGGACAACGGGATGAACTTCTCCCGCTTCCGGCTGGGGGTGGGGGGTACAGGCAAGCCCGTTGCGCCATCGATCACGAAGCCGTCTTCGTCGGTAGCATCGCTGGCGCCGTAGGGTTGCCGTGGCTGCGTTGAACTGGGTTTGCCCATGCTATCCCTCACCCTCTCCGATTAAGCGCGCCAACGCACCCATGCGCGGATTGTCGGCACTGCCGCCGCCAGCGCGGGATCGGTCAGTTCACTGTGCGAAAAGGCTAGCAAATCGGTCGGCAACATGCCCAAGCTCTGAGCCAAGTCGGTGTACACGCCACTGGGGTAAATGGCGCGAAGGGGGGCATATGCTGGCTGTGGAACCGGCGTGTTATTCGACACAGGCATCAATCCATGGCGCGGGGTGCCATCGGGGTTCCGCAGGACTTCGCCGGTCGAGTTCCGGTCGAGGTGCGAATAGACCGCGCGCGGGTCTTTGCCAAGAAGATCGTCAATCCGAAGTAGCGCGGCGTAAATGTCCGCGCCGTGGCTTTCGCCGTGCTCGACGCCCGATTTATGGGTTGAACCTTTGGCGGCGGCATTGACCGTGAGCATCGACTGAGCGGCGCGCACGGCCTCGGCCAACAGGGTGAACTGTTCGGCCTGCGTGGCGGTCAGGGTTGTGGTGCGGATGGCTTTGCCATCACGGTAAACGGTTGCTGTAGACATGATGTTCTCTCCTTTTAAGCGTGGTTGAGTTCGGCCAGCACAGCGGCGCGGGCTTGGTTTGGGCTGGTGGGGAAGCGTGCTTGCACTTGTGCCTGGACAAGCTGACCAAGGTGCCAAGGGTGGCCGTACTCGTTCAGCAGTGAGCGGGCAGCGTATAACTTGGGTTCGGCCTGAGCCAAGCTTTCAAGAGCGGTTTCGCAATCGTTGAACAGTTCGTTTGCGATTTCGACCAGGCGATCCTTTTCGGCCTCGCGGATCGCGGCGATGATGGCAACACCCTTTTCGTGGAGCGCCTTGTGCTCACCCTCGAAGCGTGTCTTGACGGCGTCCAACACACGCAGGCGGGTCGAGGTCTCGATCCCGTTCGCGGCCTGCGTCTTGGCATCGGCAAGGGCTTTCTCTGCGCTGGCAGTGTCGGACTTTTCGCCCAATTCCTGACGGGCAAGATGTTCGATCAGATTCTGCTCAGCCGCCGCAATACCGGCGGCATTGTCGGTGGCTTCGGTCTCGATGTCGTGGCACTCCGCTGCAATGTCACCCAGCTTGGAGGCGATAGCGGATTGCTGGCGCCGGACTTCGGCAAGCTGGTCATTCAGTTTTTTAAGCATGGTGGTTCCTTTCGTGGTTGGTGGTACAGGTTGTGGCCGGGATGGCCGGGGGGACTTCTCGGGCGATTGCCCGGAAACAAATAAGAGCCGACACGGGATCGGCGAGCGCGACTTGCAGCGCCACCGCGTGTTCGGCTTCTGTGAATTGGTAGCGGTCACCGCACAGTCGAACGAGGTCGGTTAATTCAGCCTCGTTTGTAATGTGCGCGGCCACCTCCAAATGTGCGGCTAATGTGCGGGGCTTTTCCGTGCTTTGTGCGGACAATGTGCGGGACGATGTGCGCTCAAGAACCGCACCGGCTAAGGCTTTCAGGCTGGTCTGTGCGGATAATGTGCGCGGTAATGTGCGGCTTTCATCGCTAATGTGCGGATGTGCGGTTCCTAGGGTGCGCACATCCGCACATTTCGTTTTTGCGGTCGAGTTGGTGTTCATGCCGCCCCCCTTTTAGCTCTTGGCAGGACGATGTTCTTACCGGCTGCGTTCGCCTTATCCACCAGCCTGCCAAGCGCAAATCGGCTCAAGCTGAGTTCTTCCTGTATCTCGGCACGGCTGGCACCGTCACGCACCAAGGCTTCCAGCCGGTCGAGAATGCCATCCTCAGCCGGGGCGTATTCCCATCGGATGCCGTTGTCGTCGCCGTGCAGACACACATCAAGCGGCTGGGCTTCGTCGCCGGTCAGGTTGCGTGCCTTCTCAAAGTGAAGCTCGAACTTGGCACCATCCGCCGGGTTGTACTCGGCAGGGCGGCGCAGGCTGATAACCGTGTCGAGAACATCCTCGCGGCGACTGGCACCCCGCTGCTGCCCCCCCTTGCCTGCATGGTGGATGAACAGCACAGCTCGGCCTTTAGCGCGATGGCGAAGCGCCCATTCCTGAACCGGGAGCCAAGACTCGCCTTCGTTTTCCTTGCCGCCCCGGGCGAGCGTGCTCAGGTTGTCGATTATGATCAGGTCGGCTTCGTCTGCGTACAGGTCGATAGCAGCCTGCCCGGCATAGTCGGACAGGTTGGGCATGACGCCGTTAGGTTGCAGATCGGGTGTCAGGATGTTGAAGCCGTCAGGATCGGGTTCACCGTCGAAGGCGCCGACGATCAGGGCAAGGCGCGATTGCATCACCCGCGCCGGGAGTTCGCCGTCGATATACAGCACGCGGCGCTTGCCCGGTGCGTGCCAGCCCAGCAGATCGCAACCACTGGCGACGGCGTAGGCGACGGACAGACCCAGCCATGATTTACCAATGCCGCGCCATGCGTAAATCATGCTCAGGCTTTGCTCGGTCAGCCACGGCGCCAGCATCGGTGCGCGCGGCGGGATTTGCTTCTCCAACAGTTCGGACAAGCTCACGCAAACCGGCGTCAGGCGTGGCGCTGCGAGTTTCGTGGCGGCAGTCGATACCGAAGCCCCAGCCATACCGTTTGCGGCGCTCTCCGTCGATTCTGCGGGGACCAGGTGTTTTGCAAAACTGTTGGGCTTCACGCGGCAGACCTCAGTTCGAGAGTCGCGACAATTTCGCTGGTAGTGAGCGTAGTCTTGCCCTGTGCCATGCAGAAGATCGGGCAGGCCGTAGCGCCAGCGGCCAGCGCAGCAGCAGCCACTTCGAAGGCGCGCGCAGGTTCATCGTGGTGGACGACCATGCAGCCCAGCTCGGCCACAAGGCTGAGGTCGAGCTGGTCGAGCTGTTGATCGTCAGGCACGACGACGCGCGGCATGGCGCGGCCAAAGCGCCAGCCAATGCTTATCACCAGAAAAGGAACCGTCTGGCCGTTCCGGCGAGCCACAACAAGATCGCGCCCGAAGGCTGGCAAGCGGCGTGCCGTGCTGCTATGCTTTGCGCTGTCAGTTGTATGTTGTGAGGCCGCTTCCCGATGCCAGTCGGAGCGGCCTTTTGTTTGTGCGACGTTCATGCAGCCTGCCGGGTTGCGTCGTCCAGTTGACCAGTGAGTTTTGCGAAACGCTTGGTGCGGTCAGCTACCAAACGTTGAACCAAGGCACGAATTCCATCGTCATTTACGCCAGCAGCGCGGGCTGCGTTGATCGCGTCAATCTCGCGTTTCGGGATTGCGGCGGCACGCAAGCCAACCTTCACGGGTGGCGGCGTCAGGCCCTCCGCGTGAGCTTTGTAGTAGCCAGCACGACACATGCAAAGCTGTTTGCAGCCTTCGTCGATTCTTACCAGTTGAAAATCATCATTGTGCATTCCGTGCTCTCCTTGGGCGTTGAGGAATGCGCTTAGATTAATTACGCTGGAAGCGCAAAGGCAAGAACTAAATAACTTGTAATATTTCTGTAAGTGTTTGATTACTAATACCAAAAAGGTAGCGTAAGCAATGATGGTAGCCCCCGTGTTCAGGATTGACGCGGGTTTCAGGTCGATTGTGACGGGCGGTTGTATCGGGTCGATACCACTATCGCTACCATTGCGGTAGCGGTGTTTTCAGGCTGTTTGCTTGCAGTGTTGAAACGGTCGAATCAGCGGTTTTGAAATTCCCGCGAAAGTGCGATCAGGACTTGCGGCGGAAGTGGGTGCTCGCCGCCGGCAGGGTGTCAGGCAGCGGCCCTGCCGTGGAGCGGCACCACGTTCGCCCCGGCCTTGATGGTTTCCAGATAGCCAGCCCACAGACGCATCATGAGGTGTCGCTGTTCCAGATGCGCGGTGCGGTTGTAGGCGCGCCCATTGGGGTCTTTGACGGCGTGGGCTAGCTGGTGCTCGATCAGGTGCGCATCGAAGTGCAAAACCTCATCAAGGATCGTCCTCGCCATCGCCCGGAAGCCGTGGCCGGTCATTTCCTCCTTGGCGATACCCATGCGCCGCATGGCCGCTAGAATGGCGTTGTCACTCATCGGGCGTTCGCTGGTGCGCGCGCTGGGGAAGACGTAGCGCCCGCGCCCGGTCAGGGCCTGAACTTCGCGAAGTATTTCAACAGCCCGTGGTGCCAGCGGGACGATATGGCCGGTGTCGGTCTTCGTCACGGTGAAGCGCCATTCCTTCGCGTCCAGATCAATGTGCGCCCATTCGGCCTTGCGTAGCTCGCCCGGCCGCACGAACACCAGCGGCGCAAGCTGCAATGCACAGCGCACGATCAGCGATCCACGATAGGCGTCAATCGCCCGCAACAGTTCCGCCACCTTGGCCGGTTCGGTGATTGCAGCCATGTGCCCGCCTTTGACCGGCTCCAAAGCGCCCCGCAGGTCACGGGTTGGATCGCTCTCGATATGCCCCTCGGCAACAGCAAAGCGGAAGACCTGCCCGCAATTGGTAAGCGCCCGGTGCGCGGTTTCAATCGCCCCGCGCGCCTCAATGCGACGCACGGCGGCCAGTATTTCCGGCGGCTTGATTTCGCCTATCGGGCGAGCGCCCAGCCAAGGAAACAGGTCACGCTCAAGACGGCGGATGATTTTGTCGCCGTGGCTTGGCACCCAGCTCGATGATTTTTTCGCGTACCACGCACGGGCGACAGCCTCGAAGCTGTTTTCAAGCGGGATTCCTTCCGCCACGCGCCGTTCGGCTTCATTCGCTTCTGCCTGTTTGACCTTGGCCGCCTTGCGGGCGTCGCTGGGGTCTGTGTTGGCAGCCACCAATGCACGCGCGCCCTTGGCCTTGTCGCGCGCCAGTGATAGGCCGGTGCTTGGGTACACGCCTATGGAAATGGTCTTGCGCTTGCCCGCGATGGTGTAGTCGAGCCGCCACCACTTTTTCCCGTCTGGACGGATCAGCAGGTAAAGCCCGTCGCCATCGAACAGGCGGTAAGGGGCTGGCTTGGGCTTGGCCGCCTTGATGGTCGCATCCGACTTGATGAGGTATTTCGCCATTGCAGTAACTCCCTCGACGCAGTGACAGCAAAAACGCTGATACTGCGTACGTTACTGCAAGATAGGCTGGATTTCAACGGATGTTACTGTACGGCCTTGGACGCCAGACAAAGAAAAAGCCCGTATTTTCACGGGCTTAAGGATGTTTCTGGATGTTGTTGGATGTTGAATTGGTGGAGCCGGGGGGAATCGAACCCCCGTCCGCAAGCCCTCTACAGGCAGTTCTACATACTTAGTCCGGTGTTTTTGTGCTTTAAGCTCGATCACGCCCGCCGAACAGGCTGGATTTTGCCGAGTCGCCTTGATTTAGCCTTCACCCAAGCGACCCGGATGAACGCGATTTCATGTGAATTAACTCACTGTCGGCTTGCGCCGGCCCGGCCCATGAACGATCCGGTGTGAGTCCTAGACCTTAAGCGGCTAGGGCGTAGTTTTCGTCGTTTGCGACTAAGTTTTTTTCAGTTGGATTTACGAGGTGCTCTGACCCTCGGTATGCCCTACTCTGCTTTGCGACCCACGTCGAAGCCAGGTCGGCCCCATGTGTGTTGCTACAACAAGTGTACTGCATAGAGAGGGGGCCGGATAGAAAGTTCCGGCGCGAAAGGATTTTCTGCGGGGCGGTTTACTGCCCGAAGGGGAAGGGGTCGTGCGTGATCGCGACCGCCACCATGTAAGCGAATACCAGCAGGGCGGTGAACCAGGCGGCGATGCGCTGGCCACGGGTTTTTCCGCGCTTGAGGGCAAGGGTGCCGAGTACGATGTAGGCGATCAGGGCGAGCACCTTGGCGGTGAGCCAGCCGTGCACCAGCGGGTATTGCTGGATCAGCACGGCCAGCCCGATGCCGCTGGCCAGCAGCAGGGTGTCGATGAGGTGCGGGACGATGCGCACCCAGCGTGCCTGCAACCGGGGGGAATCCGCCATCATCCAGACGCCGCGGAGGACAAACAGCGCCAGGCTGAGGGCGATGGTGGCGAGGTGCAGGTTTTTGATGAGGCTGTAGGCCATCGTTCAGCTTCCCAGGTAATCGAGGGTTTCGGCCGGGTGGTGGATTTGCGCATGCGCCCCCCAGTTAAGCGGGCGATCAGCGGCGTCGAGATAGCCCCAGGCGGCGACCAGCGCGGGCATGGCGGCGGCGCTCGCGGCCTGGATGTCGCGTTCGGCGTCGCCCAGGTAGAGGCACTGCGCGGGCGTGGCGCCGCACAGTTCGGCGGCAGCGAGCATCGGCGCCGGGTGCGGCTTGGCCTGCGGGCAGGTGTCGCCGGAGACGATGCAGGCGGCGCGCTCGGCGAGGTCGAGCACGGACATCAGCGGCTCGGTGAAGCGCGCCGGCTTGTTGGTGACCACGCCCCATTTCAGCTGGCGCGCTTCGAGCTCGGCCAGCAGGTCGAGGATGCCGGGGAAGGGACGCGAGTGACGGCAGATGTTGTCGGCATACAGCCGCAGGAATTCCTCGCGCATGTGGGCGAAGCGCGGGTTGTCGGGGTGCAGGTCGAACCCCACGCCGAGCAGGCCGCGCGCGCCGTGCGAGGCCTGCGGACGGATGACAGCGTCGGCCAGCGGCGGCAGGCCGTGCTGTGCGCGCTGTAGGTTGAGCGCGTAGCCGAGGTCGGGCGCGGTGTCGACCAGGGTGCCGTCGAGGTCGAACAGCACCGCCTTGATGCCATCGAGCTTCACTGCCTTAATCTCCACGGCGTTCAATCCCCACGGCGGGTCGCCAGCAGGTAGTTGACGCCGGTGTCCGCTTCCAGCTTGTACGCCTTGGTCAGTGGGTTGTAGATCATGCCGATCAGTTCATGGGTGTCGAGCCCGGTCTCGCGTGCCATGCGGGCGAGCTCGGCGGGCTGGATGAACCTGGCGTAGTCGTGGGTGCCGCGCGGCAGCAGCTTGAGGATGTATTCGGCGCCGATGATGGCAAACAGATAGCTCTTGGCATTGCGGTTCAGCGTCGAGAAGAACACCCAGCCGCCGGGCTTGACCAGGCGCGCACAGGCGGCAACCACCGAGGCCGGATCGGGCACGTGTTCGAGCATTTCCATGCAGGTGACGATGTCGAATTCGCCCGCATGCTGGTCGGCGAAATCTTCGGCGGACACCAGCTGGTAGTCGACGCTTTTGCCCGATTCATATAAATGCAGTCTGGCGACCTTGAGCGCCTTGTCCGACAGGTCGATGCCGCTGACCTCGGCGCCGGCGCCGGCCATCGCCTCGGCCAGGATGCCGCCGCCGCAGCCGACGTCGAGCACGTTCTTGCCGGCCAGCGGCGCCAACTGGTCGATCCACTTCAGACGCAGCGGATTGATTTCGTGCAGCGGCTTGAATTCGGAGTTCGGGTCCCACCAGCGATGGGCGAGTTCAGAAAACTTGGCGATTTCGGCGGCGTCGACGTTGCTCATGACTGTCCTTTTGCGATGAGTTTGCTGCGCCAGTAGGCGGCGCGGGTGGCCAGGTCGTCGGCATCCAGATCGACCAGGCGGCGGTTATTCAGTTTCAGCGTGCCGTCGACCCACACATGGGTGACGTGCTCGCGTCCGGCAACGTAAACCAGGTGCGAGACAGGGTCAAACACCGGCTGGCTCGACAGGGCGTGCAGGTCAACGGCGACCAGGTCGGCGCGCTTGCCGGGGACGATGCTGCCGATCCGGCTGTCGAGGTTGAGTGCGCGGGCGGCGTCCAGGGTGGCGGCCTTGAGCGCGGCGGCGGCTGGGAGGGCGGCGGCGTCGCCGCTGGCGCCCTTGGCCAGCAGGGCGGCCAGGCGCATTTCGCCAAACAGGTCGAGGCGATTGTTGCTGGCGGCGCCGTCGGTGCCGAAACCGAGATTGACGCCTGCCGCGAGGAGTTTGGCCACCGGCGCGATGCCGGACGCGAGCTTCAGGCCGGAGCTGGGGCAGTGCGCCACATGACAGCCGTGTTGCGCCAGCAGCTCGACTTCGGCGTCGTTCACGTGGATCGCGTGGACGCCGATGAAGTTGGGGCCCAGCAGGCCCAGCCGCGCCAGCCGTTCGAGCGGCCGCAGCCCGTATTGCTTGAGGCTGTCGTGGATTTCGTCGGCGGTTTCGTGGATGTGGGTGTGGATGGGCAGGCCGAGCTGTTCGGCCAGGGTGTTGATGCGGCCGAAGGTGGCGTCGGCGATGGTGTAGGGCGCGTGCGGGGCGAAGGCGAAGCTGAGCAGCGGCTCGTCCTTGAGTTCATCGCGCAGGGCCAGCCCCTTGGCCAGATAGTCGTCGGCATCGACCGCATAGGCGCTGGGGAATTCCAGCACGATCATGCCAAGAGTGGCGCGCATGCCGGCCTGCAGAAAGGCTTCGCCCGCGGCCTGCGGGAAGAAATACATGTCGTTGCAGCAGGTGACGCCGCCCGAGAGCATTTCGGCGGCGGCGAGCAGGGTGCCGTCGCGCACGAAGGCCTCTGAAACCAGCCGTTTTTCGGCCGGCCAGATGTGCTCGTTGAGCCAGGCCATCAGCGGCAGGTCGTCGGCCATGCCGCGCAACAGCGACATCGCGGCGTGGCCGTGCAGGTTGACGAGGCCCGGCATCAGGGCGTGGCTGGGCAGGGTGACCGTTTGCGCGGCGTCGTAGCGTGCTTGCGCCGCGGCGGCGGGCAGCACGTCGAGAATCCGGCCGTCCTGTATGACGACGGCATGGTCGGCCAGCGCACCATCGGGTTCGACGGGCACCACCCATTGCGGCAGGAGAATAAGATCGGCGGGGGCTTTCATGGTGGCCTGCATTCTCACTGTTTGGCCGTAGTTTGGCAAAGCCCGGTGGAGCCGGCGACCATGCTAAAATCACGGGCTTTAAGTCAACAACAAAGCCGGTTATGGAACAGTTTGCCAAGGAAACCCTCCCGGTCAGTCTCGAAGACGAGATGCGGCGCTCATACCTCGATTACGCGATGAGCGTGATCGTGGGGCGCGCGCTACCGGATGTACGCGACGGCCTGAAGCCCGTACATCGCCGCGTGTTGTTCGCGATGCACGAGCTCTCCAACGACTGGAACAAGGCTTACAAGAAGTCGGCCCGCGTGGTCGGCGACGTCATCGGTAAATATCACCCGCACGGCGACACTGCGGTGTACGACACCATGGTGCGGATGGCGCAGGATTTCTCGCTGCGCTACCCGCTGATCGACGGCCAGGGCAACTTCGGCTCGGTCGACGGCGACAACGCTGCGGCGATGCGTTACACCGAAGTGCGCATGTCCCGCATCGCACACGAGCTGCTGGCCGACCTCGACAAGGAAACGGTCGATTTCGGCCCCAACTACGACGGCTCGGAGCATGAGCCGCTGGTGATGCCGACCAAGATCCCCAACCTGCTGATCAACGGCTCGTCGGGCATTGCGGTGGGCATGGCGACCAACATCCCGCCGCACAACCTCACCGACATCTGCACCGCGCTGTTTGCGCTGCTGGACGATCCCGAGACCGACATCGAGTCGCTGATCGCCATTGTCAAGGCGCCGGACTTCCCGACTGCTGGCATCATCTATGGCCTGTCTGGCGTGCGCGACGGCTACCGCACCGGGCGCGGCCGCGTGGTGATGCGCGCCACCTGCCATTTCGAAGATGTGGGCAGGGAGGGCGGCAAACAGGCGATCATCATCGACGAGTTGCCGTATCAGGTGAACAAGGCCAATCTGCTGATCAAGATCGGCGAGCTGGTACGCGAAAAACAGATCGAAGGCATTGCCGACCTGCGCGACGAATCCGACAAGTCGGGCATGCGCGTCTACATCGAGCTGAAGCGCGGCGAAAACGCCGACGTCATCCTGAACAATCTGTACAAGCAGACGCAGATGCAGGACACCTTCGGCATGAACATGGTGGCGCTGATCGACGGTCAGCCGCGCCTGCTCAACCTGAGGCAAATGCTCGACGCCTTCCTGCGCCACCGCCGCGAAGTCGTCACCCGCCGCACCGTGTTTGATCTCAGGAAGGCGCGCGAACGCGGCCACATCCTCGAAGGCCTGGCAGTGGCGCTGGCCAACGTCGACGAGATCGTCGAGCTGATCAAGAGCTCGGAAACCCCGGTGATCGCGAAGGAGCGCCTGCTCGGCCGCGCCTGGAAGTCGGCGATGGTCGAGGAAATGCTGGCGCGCATCGATCCCGAGTTCTCGCGTCCGGTGAACATCGGTCCCGAGTTCGGCCTGCACGCCGACGGCTACCACCTGTCCGAGATCCAGGCGCAGCGCATTCTGGAAATGCAACTGCAGCGCCTGACCAATCTGGAATCGGACAAGATCATCGGCGAGTACAAGGAGATCATGGCGAAGATCGCCGACCTGCTCGACATCCTCGCCAACCCGGCACGCATCACCCAGATCATCCGCGACGAGCTGACCCAGATCCAGGAGCAGTTCGGCGATGCGCGCCGCTCGGCCATCGTCGAGAACGCGCAGGACATGTCGATGGAAGACCTGATCAAGCCGGAAGAGATGGTGGTGACGTTGTCGCATGGCGGCTACATGAAGACCCAGCCGATGGACGACTACCGCGCGCAGAAGCGCGGCGGGCGCGGCAAGCAGGCGGCGGGCACCAAGGACGAAGACTTCATCGAGAAGATGTTTGTCGCCAACACCCACGACTACATCCTGTGCTTCTCCAACCGCGGCCGCCTCTACTGGCTCAAGGTCTACAACGTGCCGCAGGGCGGGCGCGGCGCGCGCGGCAAGCCCATCGTCAACCTGTTGCCGCTGGAGGAGGGTGAAAAGATCAACGCCTTGCTGCCGGTCAAGGCCTTTGACGACGATCACTATGTGTTCATGGCGACCAGCAACGGCATTGTCAAGAAAACGCCCCTGTCGGACTTCTCGCGTCCGCGCACCGCCGGCATCATCGCGGTGGGTCTGGACGACAAGGATTTCCTCATCGGCGCGTCGATCACCGACGGCCGCCACGATGTGATGCTGTTCTCGGATGGCGGCAAGGCGGTGCGCTTCGACGAAAACGACGTGCGCCCGATGGGCCGCACCGCACGCGGCGTCATCGGCATGAAACTGGCCAAGGGCAAAAAGCTGATTTCGTTGCTGGTGGCCGAAGACGAGAACGACTTCGTGCTGACCGCGACTGAAAACGGCTTCGGCAAGCGCACGCCAATTGGCGAATACACCCGCCATGCGCGCGCGACGCAAGGCATGATCGCGATCCAGACCAGCGAGCGTAATGGCCGCGTGGTCGCCGCCACGCTGGTCAAGCCGGACGACGAAATCATGCTGATCACCACCGGTGGCGTGCTGATCCGTACCCGGGTCAAGGAAATCCGTTCAATGAGCCGCTCCACGCAGGGCGTCACGCTGATCAACCTGGACAAGGGTGAAAAGCTGATCAGCCTGGAAAAAGTGGCTGAAACCGACAACGAAGAAGAATTGGGAGAGTAAAGCATGACGATCTATAACTTCAGCGCCGGCCCGGCCGTGCTGCCCAGGGACGTTTTATTGCAGGTGCAGGCCGAGATGATCAACTGGCACGGCAGCGGCATGTCGGTGATGGAAATGAGCCACCGCGGCAAGGAATTCATGGGCATCGCGGCGGAAGCGGAAGCCGACCTGCGCGAGCTGATGGGCGTCCCCGTCCACTACAAGGTGCTGTTCCTGCAGGGCGGCGCGTCGAGCCAGTTCGCCATGGTGCCGATGAACCTGTTGCGCGGCAAAACCGGTGCGGACTACCTGAACACTGGCGAATGGTCGAAAAAAGCGATCAAGGAAGCGAAACGCTACGGTGCGGTGAACGTGGTGGCGACGAGCGAAGACAAGCACTTCAGCTACGCGCCGACGCAGGACCAGTGGAAACTCGATCCCGATGCGGCCTACGTGCACTACACGCCGAACGAAACCATCGGCGGCGTTGAAATCTTCTGGACCCCGGAGACCGGCAGCGTGCCGCTGGTGGCCGACATGTCGTCGACCATCCTGTCGCGGCCGATCGACGTGTCGAAGTTCGGCGTGATCTACGCCGGTGCACAGAAGAACATCGGCCCGGCCGGGCTCACCATCGTCATCGTGCGCGAAGACCTGATCGGGCAGACCGTGCCCGGCACGCCGACCATGTTCGACTACAAGATCCACGCCGACAACGAGTCGATGTACAACACGCCGGCGACCTTTTCCCTATACACGGCGGGGCTGGTGTTCAAGTGGCTGAAGGCGCGCGGCGGCCTCGCCGCGATGGAAAACACCAACCGCGAGAAGGCGAACCTGCTGTACGACGCGCTCGACGCGACCGACTTCTACAGCTCGCCGGTGGCGAAGGAGAACCGCTCGCTGATGAACGTGCCCTTCACCCTGAAGGACGCCGCGCTCGACGAGGCCTTCCTCAAGGGCGCCAAGGAACTCGGCCTGATCCAGCTGAAAGGCCATCGCTCGGTCGGCGGCATGCGCGCGTCGATCTACAACGCCATGCCGGTCGAGGGCGTGCGCGCACTGGTCGATTACATGGGCGAATTCGAGAAAAGCCATGGCTGAGCCGCGCAAGATTCTCACCCTCAACGCCATTTCCGCGCGCGGGCTGGCGCGGCTGCCGGAGCATTACACCGTCGGCGGCGACATTGCCGACCCGGACGGCATTTTGGTGCGGTCGGCCAACATGCACGACATGGATATCCCGGCGACGGTTCGCGCAATCGCTCGCGCCGGCGCCGGCACCAACAATATCCCGGTCAAGAAGCTGTCGGAACGCGGGGTGCCGGTGTTCAACGCGCCGGGTGCCAACGCCAATGCGGTGAAGGAACTGGTCATCGCGGGCATGCTGCTGGCCGCGCGCAACATCGTGCCCGCGATTAGCTTTGTCGAAGGCCTCACGGGCTCCGACGAGGAGATGCACAAGGCGACCGAAGCCGGCAAGAAGCACTTCGCCGGAACTGAACTGCCGGGCCGCACACTCGGCGTGATCGGCCTCGGCGCGATCGGCTCCTATGTTGCCGAAGCCGCGATCAAGCTCGGCATGGACGTGGTGGGCTTCGACCCCGCGATCACGGTCGATGCTGCGTGGCGGTTGCCGTCGCAGGTCAAGCGCGCCGAGAACGTCGAAGACGTGCTGCGCATGGCCGACTTCGTCACGCTGCACGTGCCGCTGTTGGACGCCACGCGCAACCTCATCAACGCCCAGCGCATCGGCGCGATGCGTCCCGGTGCGGTGCTTTTGAATTTCGCGCGCGAAGGCGTGGTCGACAACGTCGCCGTGATCGAGGCGCTCGACGCCAATAAGCTGCACGCCTACATCTGCGACTTCCCGGCGAACGCACTCAAAGGCCATGCCAAAGTGGTGGCGCTGCCGCACCTTGGCGCCTCCACCGAGGAGGCCGAAGAGAACTGCGCGGTGATGGTGGCCGAACAGCTTGCCGACTATCTTGAAAACGGCAATATCCTCAATTCGGTTAATTTCCCCAACGTCAGCATGGCGCGCGAATCCGCATACCGCATCGCGGTTGCCAATGCCAACGTGCCCAACATGGTGGGGCAGATTTCGTCGGTGCTCGCCACCGCCGGACTGAACATCCACAACATGCTCAACAAGTCCAAGGGCGACATGGCGTATACGCTGGTTGACGTCGACAGCGCCGCGACCGATGCCGTCATGCAGCAACTCTCCGCTATCACCGGTGTGCTCGCCGTGCGCTATCTGCCTGCCGCCTGACGCGATGGATGAAGGATTGAAGGCGCTGCGTGCGCGCATCGACAGCATCGACGACGCCATCCTGCAGCTGGTGTCGGAGCGGGCGGGCATCGCCCAGCAGGTCGGGCGCGCCAAGAATGGTGAAAAAATCTACCGTCCCGAGCGCGAGGCGCAGATCGTGCGGCGCCTGCGCGAAGCCAACCCCGGTCCGCTGTCGGGCGACACCATTGAGCGGCTGATCCGCGAAATCATGTCGGCGTGTCGCGCAGTGGAAGAAACCCCCCACGTTGCCTACCTGGGGCCCGTCGGCACCTTCAGCCAGCAGGCCGTGCACAAGCATTTCGGCCATGAGGTCGAGGCACTGGCCGAGACCGACATCGATGCCTGTTTTCAGGCGGTGGAAACCGGCCGCGCAGATTTTGCCCTGGTGCCGGTGGAAAACTCGACCGAGGGCGCGATCGGCCGCACGCTCGACCTCATCGTCGAAAGTACGCTGAAAATCTGCGGCGAGGTAATGCTGCCGATCCACCAGACCCTGATGCGCAAACATGGCGGCCTTGGCGGTATTCAGCGGGTGTATGGCCATGCGCAATCGCTCGCCCAGTGTCAGCAGTGGCTAAGCCGTCATCTTCCCAACGTCGAACGCGTGAGTGTGGTCAGCAATAGCGAAGGTGCGCGCCGCGCCGCAGCCGAGCCCGATGCCGCCACGCTGGGCTCGGAAACCGCCGCCGAACTGTATGGCCTGACGGTAGTGGAAAAGCGCGTCGAGGATGAGGCCAGCAACACCACACGTTTCCTGGTGCTGGGGCAAACCGATGCTGCGCCGTCCGGGCGCGACAAAACCTCGCTGGTGATGGGCGCGCACAACCAGCCGGGCGCGGTGGTCAAACTGCTGCAGCCGCTTGCCGATGCCGGCATTTCCATGAGCAAGCTCGAATCACGCCCGGCGCGTTCAAGCAACTGGGAATACCTGTTTTTCGTCGTTTGCGAAGGCCATCGCGAGGAGGCCAAACTGGCCGGCGCGCTGGCCGAAATCAAGGCGCGTGCTGCTTTCCTGAAAATTCTTGGCTCCTACCCCGCTGCCTCGTCATGAGCTGTTGTGATTTTGCTCCGTCGTACGTGCGCGGCATCGCCCCCTATCAACCCGGAAAACCCATCTCCGAACTCGCGCGCGAACTGGGGCTGAACGAAGCCGATATCGTCAAGCTGGCGTCGAACGAAAATCCGCTCGGCCCCAGCCCGTTGGCGCTGGCAGCGGCCCAGGATGCGCTGGTCGACATGGCGCTGTATCCCGACGGCGCCGGGTTTGCGCTGAAGGCGAAGCTGTCGGAAAAACTGGGCGTCGCACCCGGACAGATCGTGCTGGGCAACGGCTCCAACGACGTGCTGGACATGGCGGCGCGCACCTTCCTGGCGCGCTGCACCTCGTCGGTGTATGCGCAGCATGCCTTCGCGGTGTATCCGATTGCCACGCAGACCGTGGGCGCGCAGGGCATCGCGGTGGCGGCGAAGGATTACGGCCACGACCTCGCCGCGATGCGCGCGGCGATCCGCGACGACACCCGCGTGCTGTGGATCGCCAACCCCAACAATCCGACCGGCACCTTCCTGCCGTGGGCGGAGATCGAGGCCTTTCTCGAAACCGTGCCGCCGCAGGTGCTGGTGGTGCTGGACGAGGCCTACGGCGAATACCTGCCACATTCGGACCGCCTCGACACCGTAGCCTGGCTGGCACGTTTTCCCAATCTGCTCATCACCCGCACTTTTTCCAAGGCCTATGGCCTCGCCGGGCTGCGGGTGGGCTACGGAGTGGGGCATCCCGACGTGATCGATCTGCTGAACCGCGTGCGCCACCCCTTCAATGTCAATTTGCCCGCGCTCGCCGCCGCCGAGGCCGCGCTCGACGATGCCGAATTCCTCGCGCGCAGCTATGCGCTGAATGCCGCCGGCATGGCACAACTGGTGGCAGGGTTGGCAGATCTGAACATCGAAACTGTGCCGTCTAAAGGCAATTTCCTGCTGGCGAAAGTCGGCGACGCTGCGCGCATCAATGCCGAATTGCTGAAGCGCGGGGTCATCGTGCGTCCGGTCGCCAATTACGGCCTGCCTGAGTTTCTGCGCGTGTCGGTTGGCCTTGCCGGGCAGAACCTCCGTTTTCTCGACGCATTGAAAGCCTGCCCGTGATCGTCGACACGCTCGCCATCGTCGGTCCCGGCCTGATCGGCGGCTCCTTTTCATTGGCATTGAAACAGGCCGGCGCCGTGCGTGAGGTGCTGGGGGTCGGCCGCAATCCGGCGCGACTCACCGTTGCGCGCGAACTCGGCCTGATCGACCGCGCGGTCGATTGGGCCGAGGCTGGCCAGGCCGACTGCATCCTGCTGGCGCTGCCGGTGGGCGAGACCGAAGCCGTCCTGAAACTGCTTGCGCCGCATCTGAAGGCCGGCGCCATCGTCACTGACGCCGGAAGTACCAAGGCCAACGTGGTGGCGGCGGCCCGCGCGGCGCTCGGCGCGCGGGCCGCCGATTTCGTGCCCGGCCACCCGATTGCCGGATCCGAACAGAGCGGCCCCGGCGCCGCGCGCGCCGATCTGTACCAGGGCAAAAAAGTGGTGCTGACGCCGCAGGCCGATACCCGCGCCGCCGCGCTCGCCACCGTGCGGGCGCTGTGGGAAGCGGCCGGCGCGCAGGTCGAAATGCTGGAGGCCGCGCTGCACGACCGCGTGTTTGCCGCGGTGAGCCACCTGCCGCACCTGGCCGCGTTTGCGCTGGTGGATGAACTCGCACAGCGTGCCGACGGCGACACCTTCTTCCGCTTCGCTGCCAGCGGCTTCCGCGATTTCACCCGCATTGCCGGCAGCAGCCCCGAGATGTGGCGCGACATCGCGCTGGCGAACCGGGAGGCGCTGCTGACCGAGCTGGACGCCTATGTCGCGGCGCTGCAGTCGCTACGTGAGGCTGTGGCTGGGGAAGACGCCGAGGCATTGTTGACGCTGTTTTCACGCGCCCGCAACGCGCGTGAACACTGGATTGAGACTCAGGATTGATGGAATTTCTCGATTTGCCCGGATGCAGCGTGGCGCGCGGCACGGTGCGCCTGCCCGGCTCCAAAAGCATTTCCAACCGCGTGCTGCTGCTGGCGGCGCTGGCCGACGGCGTGACCGAGGTCCACGACCTGCTCGATTCCGACGACACGCGCCACATGCTGGCGGCGCTGCGCGCGCTGGGCGTCGGGGTCGAGGATTGCGGTAACCATCACTGGCGCATCAGCGGCATGGGCAGCGCGTTTCCAGTCAAGCGGACCGAATTGTTTCTGGGCAACGCGGGCACGGCATTCCGCCCGCTGACCGCTGCGCTGGCATTCTGTGGCGGCGACTATGTGTTGAAAGGCGTCGCGCGCATGCACGAGCGGCCGATCGGCGATCTGATCGACGCACTCAAACAGCTCGGCGCGCAGATTGATTACCTGGGCAAACCCGGGTTTCCACCGCTGCATATTCATCCGGCGACGCCGGCAGGCGACTGCGCCCAGGTGCGCGGAAACGTGTCGAGCCAGTTCCTCACCGGCCTGTTGATGGCGCTGCCGCTGCGGCAGAAAGCCACCACGGTCGAGGTGGTCGGCGAGCTGATTTCCAAGCCCTACATCGGCATCACGCTGGCGATGCTGCGCCGCTTCGGTGTGGCGGTGGCGCAGGACGGCTGGGCAAGTTTCACGGTGGCGGCCGATGCGCGCTATCGCAGCCCGGGCGAGATCCACGTCGAAGGCGATGCCTCGTCGGCCTCGTATTTCCTGGCGGCGGGCGCCATCGGCGGCGGCCCGGTGCGGGTGGAGGGCGTGGGCCAGGACAGCGTTCAGGGCGACGTGCGCTTTGCCGACGCCCTCGCGTTGATGGGCGCGCAGATCACGATGGGGCCGAACTGGATCGAGGCGCGTTCTCCCAAAGAGGGTCGCCTCAAAGCGATCGACCTCGACTGCAATCACATCCCCGACGCCGCGATGACGCTCGCGGTGGTGGCGCTGTTTGCCGACGGCGTCACCACGCTTCGAAACATCGCCAGCTGGCGGGTCAAGGAAACCGACCGCATCGCGGCGATGGCGACCGAACTGCGCAAGGTCGGCGCGACGGTGGAAGAGGGCGCGGACTTCATCCGCATCACCCCGCCGGAAACACTGATTCCGAACGCCATCATCGACACCTACGACGACCACCGCATGGCGATGTGCCTGTCGCTGGTGACGCTCGGCGGCGTGCCGGTGCGCATCAACGACCCGGCGTGCGTGAACAAGACCTTCCCGGCGTATTTCAAGGTTCTTGCGGAGATTGCCCAATGAACATTCCTGTCATCGCGATCGACGGCCCTTCGGCATCGGGCAAGGGCACCGTGGCCGAGCGCGTGGCGGCCACACTCGGCTTTCATTTCCTCGACAGCGGCGCGCTCTACCGGCTGACCGCGCTGTCTGCGATGAAGCACGGCGTGGCGCTGGACGACGAAGCGGGCGTGGCGGCGCTGGCGGTAAAGTTGCCGGCCAGCTTTCGCGACGGCGCGGTGTGGCTGGCAGAGGAGAATGTCACCGATGCCATCCGCGCCGAAGCGGTGGGTGACGGCGCCTCGAAAGTGGCGGCGCTGCCGGCGGTGCGCGCGGCGCTGCTCGACCGCCAGCGCGCCTATCGGCAGGCCCCCGGGCTGGTGGCCGACGGCCGCGATATGGGCACCGTGGTGTTCCCAGATGCGGTCGCCAAGGTCTTCCTCACCGCCAGTGCCGAAGCGCGCGCCGAGCGGCGGTATAAGCAGTTGATCGAAAAGGGGAACTCTGCTAATCTCGCCGCCCTTGTTGCTGATATGCAAGCGCGCGATGCGCGCGACACGGCCCGCGCCGTGGCGCCGCTCAAACCCGCCGCCGATGCGCTGTTGCTCGACACGACCCATATGGGCATCGAGACGGCGGTGCAGAAGGTGCTGGCGCACTATGATTTATGCAAGGCCCACAGCAAACAAGGTAATTGATGTAATGAGTCTCGTGTCAGTTCTGCGCCCGCAGGCTGGCGATGTGCAACTAACCCCGTCCTCACCGGCGGACTGAAGGTTTTAATGTCTACTGCTACCGCTCCCGCTTCGATGGAAAGCTTTGCCGACCTGTTCGAGGAATCCCTGGTTCACCAGGAAATGCGTCAGGGTGAAGTCATCACCGCTGAAATCATCGACATCGACAGCAATTTCGTGACGGTGAATGCCGGCCTTAAATCCGAGAGCCTGATTCCGATTGAAGAATTCAAGAACGATCTGGGCGAAATCGAAGCCAAGATCGGTGATTTTGTCGCGGTCGCCATCGAGTCGATCGAAGACGGCTTCGGTGCCACCAAGCTGTCGCGCGAGCGCGCCAAGAAACTGGCTGCATGGCTGGATCTGGAAGCCGCGATGAACGAAGGCCGCATCGTCACCGGCATGGTGCAGGGCAAGGTCAAGGGCGGCCTGACGGTGCTGGTGGGCGGCCTGCGTGCCTTCCTGCCGGGTTCGCTGGTGGACATGCGTCCGGTCAAGGACACCACGCCCTACGAATACAAGGAAATGGAATTCAAGGTCATCAAGCTCGACCGCAAGCGCAACAACGTCGTGGTGTCACGTCGTGCCGTGCTGGAAGAGACCATGGGTGCCGACCGCGAAGCGATGATGGAGAACCTGAAGGAAGGCTCCATCGTCAAAGGCGTGGTGAAAAACATCACCGACTACGGCGCGTTCGTGGACCTGGGCGGAATCGATGGCCTGCTGCACATCACCGACATGGCATGGCGCCGCGTCAAGCATCCGTCCGAAGTGGTGCACGTTGGCCAGGAACTGGAAGCCAAGATCCTGCGCTACGACACCGAGAAGAACCGCGTTTCGCTCGGCATCAAGCAGCTGGGTGACGATCCGTGGGTCGGCATCGCACGCCGCTACCCGCAGGGCACCCGCATGTTCGGCAAGGTCGCGAACCTGACCGACTACGGCGCGTTCGTCGAAATCGAAGAGGGCATCGAAGGCCTGGTGCACGTCTCCGAAATGGACTGGACCAACAAGAACGTCAGCCCTTCCAAGATCGTTCAGCTGGGCGACGAAGTCGAAGTCATGGTGCTCGATATCGACGAAGACAAGCGTCGCATCTCGCTCGGCATGAAGCAGTGCAAGTCGAACCCGTGGGAAGACTTCTCGATGAACCACAAGAAGGGCGACAAGGTCAGCGGCGCGATCAAGTCGATTACCGACTTTGGCGTGTTCATCGGCTTGCCGGGTGGCATTGATGGCCTGGTTCACCTGTCCGACCTGTCGTGGAACGTCCCCGCCGAAGAAGCCGTGCGCAACTTCCGCAAGGGCCAGGACGTGGAAGCCGTGGTGCTGGGCATCGACCTCGAGCGCGAGCGCATTTCGCTCGGCATCAAGCAGCTCGAAGGCGATCCGCTGACCAGTTACGCGACCGGCCACGAGAAGGGCAGCATCGTCAAGGGCACCATCAAGACCGTGGAAGCCAAGGGTGCCACCGTGCAGCTGGACAGCGACATGGAAGGCTACCTGCGCGCATCCGAGGTCTCGCGTGACCGTGTCGAAGACATGCGCACCCATTACAAGGAAGGCGATGAAATCGAAGCCATGATCATCAACGTCGATCGCAAGAACCGCGTGATCAACCTCTCGATCAAGGCCAAGGACATGACCGATCAGGATTCGGCGATGAAGAAACTTGCCGCAGACTCCTCAGCGGCCGCCACGGGTTCGACCAACCTCGGCGCGTTGCTGAAAGCCAAACTCGAAAACAAGAACGCCGAGTAATCCATGACCAAGTCCGAGCTGATTGCTCAACTGGCGGCGCGGCATTCGCAATTTTCGGTTGCGGATATCGAGATGGCGGTGAAGACGATTCTCGACGCGCTGGCGAAAAACCTGTCGCGTGGCGAGCGCATCGAAATCCGCGGTTTCGGCAGCTTCAGTCTGAGCTTCCGTCCCGCCCGTCTCGGGCGCAATCCCAAGTCGGGCGAGCGCGTGCAGGTGCCGGCAAAGTATGTGCCGCACTTCAAGGCAGGCAAGGAGTTGCGTGACCGGGTGGATTTTCCGCTCTGAGCGGGATCTCAGGTTGTTGAAAACGGCGCGTTGAGCGCCGTTTTCTTTTTCACCTGTGCTTTTTGAAATCAGCCCGCAACGGTAGAATGGACGCCAATCTGACGCAATCAACCATGAAAAATATCACACGTTATCTGGGGCTGGCGGCGAAACTGCTGCTGTTTTTGCTGGTGCTGGGCTTTGCCCTGAAAAACAGCCATAGCGCCACTTTCTACTCCTATCTGGGCTATGTGTGGCAGGCGCCGCTGATCGTCATGCTGGGGCTGGCGTTTGTACTGGGTGCGCTGACGGGGGTGTTGGCCTTGCTGCCCACCCAGATCCGCATGCGCCGTGAACTTGCCAAAAAATCACGGGCCGTTGATTCGGACACGATCATCCACACCGACATGCCTGTCGTGTAATCCGCCATGGAATTCGAATTCTGGTGGCTGCTGGCGTTTCCCCTGTTTTTTGTGCTGGGCTGGCTGGCGGCGCGGGTGGATATTCGGCAGGTGGTGACCGAATCGCGTGCGCTGCCCAATTCGTATTTCCGCGGGCTGAATTTTTTGCTCAACGAGCAGCCGGACAAGGCCATCGAAGCCTTTCTCGAAGTCGTCAAGCTCGAACCCCAAACCATCGACCTGCACTTTGCGCTGGGCGGCCTGTTTCGCCGCCGCGGCGAACTCGATCGCGCGATCCGCATGCACGAAAACCTGCTTGAACGCGAAGGCCTGGCCGAAGACCAGCGCCTGCGCGCGATGAGCGAACTGGGCCAGGATTACTTGAAGGCCGGGCTGCTCGACCGCGCCGAGCAGGTGTTCGGCAAGCTGCTGGAAACCCCGCAGCATGGGCAGGCGCGCACCTATCTTCTGGAAATCTACGTGCAGGAAAAAGACTGGCAAAAGGCCATCGACGCGGCGCGCATGCTGGAGAAGGACACCAGCAAGCCGCTCAATGCCGACATCGCTCACTTTTATTGCGAACTGGCGCTGCTGGAGGCGGCCAGGGGCAATCCCGACGCCGCGGCCGCCCATTTGCAGCAGGCGCTGGCCACTAATCGCCAGTCGGTGCGCGCCAACCTGATGGCGGGTGATCTCGACGCGGCGGCAGGGCGCCACGAAGCCGCGATTGCCGACTGGCGTCTGGTCGAAACGCAGAACACGTCGCACATGGCGCTGGTGGTCGATCGCGTGCTCGGCAGCTATCGCCAGTTGGGACGGCTGGCAGAAGGTGTGCAGTGGCTGCGTGCGCTGTATGCCCGGCAACCCTCGCAAGACGTGTTCAACGCCCTGTATCTGGCGGTGTCTGAAACCGAAGGCGCGGCGGCAGCCAGCCAGCTCGCGCGCGAGGAACTGCGGCGCAATCCGACCCTGCGCACGCTGGATCGCCTGCTGGAAGCCGAACTCATCAATGCCGAGCCGGAACAGCGCGAGTTGCTGCAGGTGGAAAAAAGCCTGGTGGCGTCGCACAGCCAGCGCATGATGCGCTACCAGTGCAGCAGTTGCGGATTCAAGGCCAAGCAGTTCTTCTGGCGCTGCCCGGCGTGCGGGCGGTGGGACAGTTTCGACCCCGAGCGGCGCGAGAGCGAGGGGTGAACCCCAGGGGGCAGGATTCAGGGATCAGGGATCAGGGATCAGGGATCAGGGAATAATGGATGACGCATAAAATCATTGTGGCGCTAGATTTCGCCGACGCGGCGTCAGCGCTGGCGCTGGTGGAGCGGTTCGATCCAGCGTTATGCCGGCTCAAGGTGGGCAAGGAGCTGTTTACCGTGGCGGGGCCGGAGCTGGTGCGGGCGCTGGTTGCGCGCGGTTTCGAGGTTTTTCTCGACCTGAAATTTCACGACATCCCCAACACCGTGGCTGCCGCGTGCCGCGCGGCAGCCGGACTGGGGGTGTGGATGCTGAATGTGCACGCGTCGGGCGGGCGCCGCATGATGACGGCGGCGCAGCAAGCGCTGGTAGATATGCCGCAGCGGCCGCTATTGATTGCGGTGACGGTGCTGACCAGCATGAGCGCCGAAGACCTGATCGAAGTCGGCGTTTCCGACGCGCCGGCCGACCAGGTGCTGCGACTGGCGCGCCTGTCGCAGGCCTGCAAGCTCGATGGGGTCGTCTGCTCGGCGCAGGAGGCTGCCATGCTGCGCGCCGATCTGGGCGGGGACTTTCGCCTGGTCACGCCAGGCATCCGCCCGGCGGGCTTGGATGCGGGTGATCAGCGCCGGGTGATGGCGCCGGCGGAAGCCTTGCGTGCCGGCGCGACCGACCTGGTGATCGGGCGCCCGATCACGACAGCGGCCGATCCACTGGCTGCGCTCAGACAGATTCAGTCCGACATACAAAATACCTAGGGAGAAGATGCTTTGAAAATCACGGTAATTGGAACGGGCTATGTGGGCCTGGTGACAGGAACCTGCCTGGCGGAAGTCGGCAACGAGGTGCTGTGCCTCGACCTCGATCAGAGCAAGATCGAAATGCTGAAAGCCGGCGGCATCCCGATTTACGAGCCGGGGCTGGAAGACATGGTGAAGCGCAACGTCGCCGCAGGCCGGCTGTCGTTCACCACCGACATCGAGGCGTCGGTGCGATTCGGCCAGATCCAGTTCATCGCCGTCGGCACGCCGCCCGACGAGGATGGCTCAGCCGACCTGCAGTACGTGGTGGCGGCGGCACGCAACATCGGCCACCACATGACCGACTACAAGCTGGTGGTCGACAAATCCACCGTGCCGGTCGGCACCGCCGACCGGGTGAAAGCCGCCCTGCAGGAAGAGCTGTCCAAACGCGGCGTAGCGATCGAATTCAACGTGGCGTCCAATCCAGAATTCCTGAAAGAGGGGGCGGCGGTGGACGATTTCATGAAGCCCGACCGTA
Organism: Thiobacillus denitrificans; assembly: GCF_001530125.1. Classification (GTDB taxonomy): domain Bacteria; phylum Pseudomonadota; class Gammaproteobacteria; order Burkholderiales; family Thiobacillaceae; genus Thiobacillus; species Thiobacillus denitrificans_C. The sequence continues at coordinate 155,485 of NZ_LDUG01000036.1, forward strand.
TCGTGATCGGCACCGACAGCGAGGACGCCACCGCGTTGCTGCGCCAGTTGTATGCGCCGTTCCAGCGCAATCATGATCGCCTGACGGTGATGGACGTGAAGAGCGCCGAACTCACCAAGTACGCCGCCAACGCCATGCTGGCGACGCGCATTTCCTTCATGAACGAACTCGCGGTGCTGGCCGAGAAACTCGGCGCCGACATCGAGCAGGTGCGCCACGGCATCGGCTCCGACCCGCGCATCGGCTACGACTTCCTGTATGCCGGCTGCGGCTACGGCGGTTCGTGCTTCCCCAAGGACGTGCAGGCGCTGCGCCGCACCGGTCAGGAAAATGGCATCCCGCTGCGCGTGCTCGATGCGGTGGAAGCAGCCAACGATGCGCAGAAGCAGATTCTGGTCAACAAGCTGACCGCAAAGCTGGGCACCGACCTCAAGGGCAAGCGCTTTGCCATGTGGGGGCTGGCGTTCAAGCCGAACACCGACGACATGCGCGAAGCACCCAGCCGCAGCATGCTCGAAGCGCTGTGGGCGATGGGCGCGAGCGTGTCGGCCTACGACCCGGCGGCGATGGAGGAAACCCGCCGCATCTACGGCGAGCGTGCCGACCTGCTGCTGGTCGACAGCCCGATGGATGCGCTGAAGGGCGCCGATGCGCTCTTGATCGTCACCGAGTGGAAAGTGTTCCGCAGCCCCAATTTTGACACCATGAAGGCGCTGCTGAAAGCCCCGCTGGTGTTCGACGGCCGCAATCTCTACGAGCCGCAGGCGATGCGCGAGATGGGTTTCGATTATTTGCCAATCGGACGCCAGTAAGGCATGTACAAGACCATCGAAGACTGTGTCGGCAACACGCCGCTGGTTCGCCTCAAGCGCATACCCGGCGAGACGTCGAACACTATCCTGGTCAAGCTCGAAGGCAACAACCCGGCGGGCTCGGTGAAGGACCGCCCGGCGCTGTCGATGATCGAACGGGCCGAGGCGCGCGGCGAGATCAAGCCCGGCGATACGCTGATCGAGGCCACCAGCGGCAACACCGGCATTGCGCTGGCGATGGCGGCGGCGATGCGCGGCTACAGGATGATCCTCATCATGCCCGAGCATCTGTCGATCGAGCGGCGCCAGACCATGCGCGCCTTCGGCGCCGAACTGCAGCTGGTGAGCAAGGAAGCTGGCATGGAAGGCGCGCGCGACCTGGCGGTTTCGATGGAAAAGCAGGGCATCGGCAAGATCCTCGACCAGTTCGCCAACCCCGACAATCCGGACGCGCACTACCGCACCACCGGCCCGGAAATCTGGCGCGACACCGAGGGCAGGATCACCCACTTCGTATCCAGCATGGGCACTACCGGCACCATCATGGGCTGCTCGCGCTACCTCAAGGAACAGAACCCGGCGATCCAGATCATCGGCGTGCAGCCGACCGAGGGCGCGCAAATCCCTGGCATCCGCAAATGGCCGGAAGCATACGTGCCGAAAATATGCGACCCCAGCCGCGTCGACCGCATGATCTACGTCTCCCAGCAGGACGCCGAGGAAACCACCCGGCGGCTGGCGCGCGAGGAAGGCATCTTCGCCGGTATTTCGTCCGGCGGCGCGCTGTGGGCGGCGCTGCAGCTGTCGAAGGAAGTCGAGAATGCCGTCATCGTCTCCATCGTCTGCGATCGCGGCGACCGCTATCTGTCCACCGGCGTGTTCCCGGCCTGAAATTGACGTTTTCCCTGTTCGGTGCTACTTTGGTAACACCTTGTTTATTGGGGAATGTCATGGCCGCTACCACCACGCTCAAACTGCCCGAACAGCTCAAAACCCGCATCGCTCCGCTGGCCGAGGCTGCTGGAAAGTCGCCCCATGCCTGGATGATCGAAGCACTGGAAGAACGTGTCGAGCAATCCGAGGCCTACACTGCCTTTGTCGCAGAGGCGCTGGAAGCAGAACAGGAGATGCTGCGGACAGGCGAAGCCTATGCAATGGAAGACGTGCACCAATATCTGTTGGATAAGCTCGACGGCAAACCCGTCAAACGTCCCAAACCGATCAAGATCTGATCGATGACGGCGGTCGTATATGCCCTGCAAGCACTCGACGACCTGGATCGGCTGGAAGATTTTCTGCTCGAAGTGGATGCGCCAGCCGCCAGACAAACCATTCCCCTTATCATTTCGGCGGTAGAAACCCTCCGCCTGCATCCCAATATCGGCAGGCGAAGCGGAAGCCAGCTGCGCGAACTTGTCATCTCGCGCGGAAAAACCGGTTACATCGCGCTGTATCGCTACAACGAAATTCGCGATGTCGTGATCGTGCTCGCCATTCGCCACCAACGTGAGGTCGGGCTGTGAACAGAAAATCGACGAGAAGAAGCAACGCCTGATGGCCAAAACCAAGACGATTTACACCTGCACAGAATGTGGCGGGCAATCACCCAAGTGGCAGGGGCAGTGCCCGGCTTGCAATGCCTGGAACACCCTGGTTGAAACCATCGCCGAGTCGGCCAAGCCGCGCTACCAGGCGCTGGCGGCGTCGAGCCAGGTGCAGATTTTGGGTGAAGTGGAGGGCGCCGAGGCGAGCCGGATTCCGACCACGCTCGGCGAGCTCGATCGCGTGCTGGGAGGCGGGCTGGTGGCAGGCGGCGTGGTGTTGATCGGCGGCGACCCCGGCATCGGCAAATCGACCCTGCTGTTGCAGGCGCTGGCGGTGCTGTCGCAAAGCCTGCCGACGCTCTACGTCAGCGGCGAAGAATCCGCGCAGCAACTGGCGCTGCGCGCGCGCCGCCTGCAATTGCCCGAAGCGTATCTGCCGGTGTTGCCGGAGATCCGACTCGAAGCGATTTTGAGCCACCTCGCCGCGATCAAGCCGGTCATCGCGGTGATCGATTCGATCCAGACCGTGTATTCCGAAACCCTGACCTCAGCCCCCGGCTCGGTGGCGCAGGTGCGCGAATGCGCGGCGCAGCTGACGCGCTATGCCAAGCAGAGCGGCTGCGCGATTCTGCTGGTCGGCCATGTCACCAAGGAAGGTGCGATCGCCGGCCCGCGCGTGCTCGAGCACATCGTCGACACCGTGCTGTATTTCGAGGGCGATACCGGGTCGAGTTTTCGCCTGGTGCGCGCGATCAAAAACCGCTTCGGCGCGGTGAATGAAATCGGCGTCTTCGCGATGACCGAGAAGGGCTTGAAAGGCGTGTCCAATCCTTCGGCCATCTTCCTGTCGCACCACGGCACGCCGGTGCCGGGCTCATGCGTGCTGGTCACGCAGGAAGGCACGCGCCCCTTGCTGGTCGAGATTCAGGCGCTGGTCGACAGCAGTCAGGCGCCCAACCCGCGCCGCCTGTCCGTCGGCCTGGAACAGAACCGGCTCGCCATGCTGCTCGCCGTGCTGCACCGCCATGCCGGCATCGCCTGTATGGATCAGGACGTGTTCGTCAACGCGGTGGGCGGGGTCAAGATCAGCGAGCCTGCGGCCGATCTCGCGGTGCTTGCGGCGATCGTGTCGTCGCTGAGAAGCCAGCCCCTGCCCGACAAGCTGGTGATGTTCGGCGAAGTCGGCCTGGCCGGCGAAATCCGCCCGGTGCAGCGCGGCCAGGAGCGCCTGAAGGAGGCCGCCAAGCTGGGCTTCACCCAGGCCATCGTGCCGGCCGCTAACCAGCCCAAGCAGAAGATCATGGGGATGACGATTCATCCCGTACATCGGCTGGACGAGGCGATTCGCTTATTCAGGGAAAGCTGAGGGCACCGGGGACAGGATTGATGTCACGCGATGGGCGCTCGCCCAGATTACCGTCTTCGCGCTTTCCAGGTGACACGGCAGGTTTTCCTCAGGTATTCGAGGGCACGCTCCATGTGGGCGTCTGGCCAGTTGGGGTCCAGATCGCTTAGCTGTTCTTCCGCTTCGGGCTTCAGCTCATCGTTCCAGAATTTCTGCAGTTCTTCGCGGATCGCTGCAGGCGCATGGTCATCGACGAACTTGATCACGGCCTGCGAATCAAAACCTCGGCTTCTGAAAATACTGATGACTTCCTTGGCTTCCCGCAGAAGCAGGGTGGTTTTGGGTGGCAGCCCGGTCGCAACGAAAAGAAACACCGTGGCCACGACTGTCGGGTCGTCAGCCTCGCCTTGCGTCACGCGATCCCATTCCCTGGCGACCAGGCGGTCGTATTCCCTGACGTCGTCGTCCACGCTCTCGCTGATGAAATAGTTTTCGCCAGCGTCGCTATACAGCAATTTATCAGCCGTGCTGGAGGCAGCGCGAATCTGCGGCAGATCCCTTTCGATGAAACGATCCATCGCACCTCGCGCAAGCCGCTGGAATTCCGTTGGTGCTTCCCTGAGAAACCCTTTCAGCCGGTTTTCATTTAGCCTGGCTTTCGGATGCTTGGCAGATTTGAACAAGCGGACGAATGCCGTGCGGGTCGGGAGCTTCAGTTCGGCTTGATCAACAAAAACAACCAGCATGGCGCTTCGGATCAGCGACTCGGCATCATCGATGTCGTCGCGGGAAACCCCCATTGTTTTTGCCAGCCACAACGAGAAATCGATCGTGTTCCGCATCTCCTGGCGAAGGCCTAGTTCGGACCGGTATTCAGCAAGGGGGATCGTGTCTGAAGCCGTTTTTTGGTCGAGATAGGCGCGTTGACCCTCGGCTGAAACCGGGCCGCGACCGATCAGCGTGCTGTCCGGCATCGCATGGAGCCGCTTGAGCATGTCCGAGCCGGCTTTGGAGTGCGACAGTAATGTCCTGTCGCGCAAGGACGCTGCGGCGATCTGCATGTCGCCACCCGACATGTCCTCGAGGTAGAGACTGACCAGATTCACCATCCGGTGCAGGGCGAGTTCAAGCTCCGGGCGTAGATGCGCCGTGCCGAAAAAGTGGGCAATCTGGACGATGCCCTTCGAGAATTCCTCCTGGAGGCTTTGCAGTCGCCCCGGCGTGATGATGTCCTGCGCAACGCCGTAACGCAGTGCCTTGTCAAAAAATGGCCGATTGTCGAAAGGCGCCAGTGCGGTGAAAGCGGTTGCCATGCGTCCAGCCCTTAAATTGCGGACTCTTCTTCGTCACCGGTCGCATCCACCGAACCCGAGGCCTCGGAAATCGAAGCCAGTTCGGCCAACTCCAGCATTTTTTGCGCACGGTCACGCAGTGTGATCATCACTTCCTCGAACGCATCGGTCAGCTCGTAGCGAAGCACCCATGCGGTTTCCATCCAGTCGCCGTCCGCGACTTCCGAGCGGGAAAGCACGGGCCGCGAATCTTCGATGAAGTTGCCAAAAGCCAGCCCATGATCGATCTCCTCGATTTTTTCCATGAGCCAGGTGGTGTGGATTTTGGGATCGGAATCAGGATTGATTTGCGGTGCAAAACTGCCGCTGGTGGCGAAACAAAACACCTCGTCGTAATGGTCGGCAAAGTAGTCAGCCAGCGTTTCGCTGCCCCCCTCAATGTCGGAGATGGCTTCGAGGTATTCGTGGACGGCATGATAATCACGGTGAATGACGGCATTCATCATGGCGCGCAGTCGCTCGCTCGTCCGGTCGCCGTACTTTTTTTCCAGGACAATCGAGCGGGCGAACTGCTCGGGCGTCACCAGCATATTCACCACGGATTCCCTGGACGAATCAAATTCGCGCATGACCGCAAGCAGGTCCTTGGGCTGCAACTCATCAAGGATGCTTACCAGCGCGTGATCGCCTTGCTCATCGGCAATGGTCGCGAGGGCGTTCTCGGCGCCGACGATATCGCCGGCAAGAATCAGCTGTGAGGATTTCAAAACAACCGGGTGCATGCTGTGTCCTTCTTTATGAATCATTGTGCCTAGCGATCCAGCGGATCGAATCCCTGTTCGGCGAGCCAGTCCGCGCCCGCCTCATTCAAGTCATCCGATCCGTCCTCATCGCCTTCTTCACCTTCGGCGCCCCCTTCTTTCTCGGTCTCTGGCTCAGGCATCGGCGCAGGAATCGAATCCTTGTTGCGCAGGAATTCCAGCGCAGCCGTGGCGACGAGAAAAACGTCGCCGCCCTGAACCTTCAGCGACGAATCGATCAGCGGCTTGGCCCAGGCTGAAACCGCCAGCTCGTTTTCAAGCTCTGCCCAGGCGAGGAAATCGGCATCCCCGGGTTCGCTCAACACGACCCGCTGCATGGTTTCCGGCGACCTGAAGTCAAAGGCGCCGTAGAAAACGACCGATACCATTTCCGGGCTGAATTCGATCATCGGCAGGATGGCATCAATCTCCCGGCGCTTCTCGTTCAAGCGCTTTTGCAGCACGGACTTGCCTTCGGAATCCGTCACCAGGTCGTCGACCTCTTCGATGTAGTTTTTGATGAGGTCCGAAAAATAACGCGATTTTTTCACTTAAGGGCTTCCTGGATGTATTTGCCCGACATGTCCCATGCGACAGGCAAAGGGTCTTCGATCAGGCTGCGTTGCCGATAGTCGTCGTAAGCCTTGCGGCGCGCTGCGTCGGAAAGCACTTCATAGGCTTCCTGGGCTTCTCTGAAGCGCGTCGGTGCATCCGGAGACTGGTTTTTGTCAGGGTGGTACTGTGCGGCCTTTTTCCGGTAAGCGGCCTTGATTAAATCCGTTGTTGCACTGGGCGATATGCCCAGTATTTGATAGTTGTCATGCATAAAAATCCTTGAGCTTAGGCACCGAGTTTCCCCCACGAACATGCGGACGGGGTCAGGTTTTCCCCATATTGACCGGCCGCGTTGGATGAACAAGCGGGCTGTTTGCGGCAATTATCCCGGCAGGCTGATCCCGGCAGGTGCGCGCTTGCTGGATAGCTCCCCGGGCTTCCGCTACGTTCCCGCGCCCTAACTCATCAGCTGGCCGTGTTCGCGCGTGTCGTGGAATGCGACTTTGGGCCAGCGTTCCTGTGCCAGCATCAGGTTCACCCGCGTGTCCGCCAGATAGACCAGGTTGCCATCGACGTCCCTGGCCAGTTTGAGTGTGTTGGCCTTGGTAAATTCCGCCAGGTGCTGGGCGTCCGGGCAGGTGACCCAGCGCGCAGTGTAGATGCCGGCGTTCTCGAAGCTGGCGTCGACGCCGTACTCGGTCTTCAGGCGATGGGCGACGACTTCGAACTGCAGCTGGCCGACCGCGCCGATCAGCAGGGTGTTGTCGGCAAACGGCTCGAACACCTGCACAGCGCCTTCCTCACCGAGTTCCAGCAAACCCTTGTTCAGCTGCTTGGCGCGCAGCGGGTCGCGCAGGCGCGGGCGGCTGAACAGTTCGGGGGCGAAGTAGGGAATGCCCTTGAACTGCAGCGCCTCACCTTCGGTGAGGGTGTCGCCGATATGCAGCTGGCCGTGGTTGTGGATGCCGATGATGTCACCCGCGACGGCGTCTTCCATGCGGGTGCGCTCGTTGGCCATGAAGACCACGGCGTTGGCGATTTTCATCTCCTTGCCGGTGCGGCGGTGGCGCACTTTCATGTTGGGGCTGTAGCGCCCCGAGCAGACGCGGAAAAAGGCGATGCGGTCGCGGTGCTGCGGGTCCATGTTGGCCTGGATCTTGAACACGAAGCCGGTGAACTTCGGTTCGGTGGGGTCGACCACGCGCTCGACCGCCTCGCGCGGCTGTGGCGGCGGCGCCCAGTCGGACAGCGCGCGCAGCACTTCGCGCACGCCGAAGTTGTTGATCCCGGAACCGAAAAACACCGGCGACTGCCTGCCCTTGAGAAACGCATCAAGATCGAAGCTGTCGCCGGCGCCGCGCACCAGCTCGATTTCCGACAGCAGGGTGTCGGCTTCGAGCGGGAAGCGTTCCTTCAGGGCGGCCTCGCCCAGCCCCTGCAGCGATTCGAACTGCTGGTTGGCGTTTTCTTCTCCCGCCTTGAAGCGCAAAATTTCGTTGTTGAGCAGGTGGTACACGCCCTGAAAGCGCTTGCCCATGCCGATCGGCCAGGTCACCGGCGCGCAGTGGATTTTAAGGATCGACTCGATCTCGTCCAGCAGTTCCAGCGGCTCGCGCACCTCGCGGTCCATCTTGTTGATGAAGGTGATGATGGGCGTGTCGCGCAGGCGGCACACCTCCAGCAGCTTGATCGTCTGTTCCTCCACGCCCTTGGCGGCGTCGACCACCATGATGGCGGCATCCACCGCGGTCAGCACGCGATAGGTGTCCTCGGAAAAGTCCTTGTGGCCGGGGGTGTCGAGCAGGTTGAACACGCAGCCGCCGTGGGAGAACTGCATGACCGAGCTCGCCACCGAAATGCCGCGCTCGCGCTCGACCTCCATCCAGTCGGAGGTGGCATAGCGGCCGCTCTTGCGCGCCTTGACCGTGCCAGCCATCTGGATCGCGCCGCCGAACAGCAGCAGCTTCTCGGTCAGCGTGGTCTTACCGGCGTCGGGGTGCGAGATGATGGCGAAGGTGCGGCGTTTCTTGACGTCGCGCGCCAAGGCGGGATCGCCGGTTTGCGCCGGCGCGGTGAGAGTGGATTCCATCAGGGAGGGTAAAGCGGTAAACACCAATCCGGCATTTTACCGGAGACCCGGTCACTTTACCCGTACGCGGACACTCAGGTTGAAACTGGGTGAGGGATTCCCGGAAGAGGCATCGCTGTCCGGGCTTCCTGTGAGTTGAACCCACAGCCGGATCAAAACCGCCGTTGGGCACCTATGGCCCGGGGATGAAATTCAGGGTGTAGTCGGAAAAAGAAAAAAGCCCGGTCAAATGACCGAGCTTTTAATGTGTGGTGCGCTGGAAGAGATGAATCGGGGCACTGGGACGTCGTATTTAGGCTGTTCTGAATGGGTTAGCACTATTACACGAGCTATTCTGCAGGAATTTGTTTCTCGATCTCAGGCCCATCAAACGTCTGAGGTCTTGGTAAGCTAACGCCTCGCAAGCCCATTTCCAATAAAGTGCTTTCGGCCCTACGAAGCGCGATGTCATGAACAACTCCTAAATACGGAGAGAGGGCCTCGCTTGGTACATTTAGCCAGTCATCAAAACCTACCCAAGATATCAGGGAGAATTGAACTTCGTGTTTAGCCTCGTAATCGACTAATTTTTTTTCCGCCTCGGAAACCGTAAGCCGTACTTCGAAGTTGATCGCGACATTGAGCAGAGTAGGGGCCTCGGGATTGTCCAATCCAATTTCAAATTGGCTACCAGTTTCGGCACGCAACTCGATCTTTTTGGGTTCTTTGCTTGGCTGTGCAGGTGCGGACGTTGCGCGTTCATTGACGAGCCGGACTTGCAAGGGCCTTGCATTGATGAACGCCTGTCCCTTAATGGTAGGGCTTGGAGTACTCATCTGGATTTCCTTGAAGGTATGAGGGTGGTATTAAAGTTGATGTCGGCGTAATGAATGTTTTTAGGGCCGTCGCCATTGAGAATGGTTGGCTGCCAAATTCCTCAAATAAGATAATTGGTTTATCGCTGACAAAACCAGTCAGAGTTACCAGCTCGCTTTCGATGATCCTATAAATCGGGACGCCAGCCGGAAGCACTGCAACACTGCTTGCATGGGCCTCAGTGGCTGATGTTTTCAAGGGATGATGGAAATCGAAGTTCCATCCTTTTTCCGTAAGTGTTAAATAGATCACACTTGGTAAAGGGGGCGCTGATCCATCAACGAAGCTAAGCACTTCTTTAATACTTAATGCATTATCAAAACGCGCAGCAAATCGCATCCTAATCGTTAGATCTACATACATTGGTACGGTCTCTGACGATTTTTCCCACCGAGCAACGGTTTGCGCATCTCTGTCGACCATTTTCCCAAACGACGCTTGGGTGATTTCTAGGCCACGCCTTAGAAAGCGTAAATCGGACCCGCGCAAAGAAGTTGGTCTGCGAAGGACCAGTCGACGAATGCAATGCTCGAGTTCATCTTCACGTTCATATTCCCGCGCAAGGCCATCCTCGGTATCGAGTTCGTGGTAACCATTTACTAAGCGCAGTTGTGTAAATGCAAAATGTGGGTAAGTAATCATGGCCATTTAGTTTGAAACATCGATGACGGAAATGACAACAACATTTTTTTCTGGATAGAGGCAAGCAGCTACTGCTATTGCATCGCCGTCTATATGTGCTTTCATCGTAAATTTGTACCCGATTGGACCGGACCTAATTGGAATCGTCGGAGGTTCGGTGAAAAATCCCAAGAGCAGGCAATCCTTAACTTGGCTGCGGTCGAAGCCTCGCTGGGCGAGACGCTCTTCCGCGTGGGTTGTCCAAGCGATCTTTCCACGTCTAACAAGCCGTCGCAATTCATCTAAAACTTCATTTTTTGATAGAGAAGCGCTTGGCATTGTATAGCTGTTTCAACAATTGTAGTTGTTCATCTATCAAAATGATAGGTCTTGGAGGTGGGGCCGTCGTTCCCCCCCCGTTCAAGTAACACGGGGTCGTGGATACGTCTGTCTCCAATTTACCAGCAAATGTACCGGTGTTGTTTAGGCAAAATATTGCACGACCAAAAATCACTGTAGTCTGGCTTGGCAATCCTCGACTACGGCCCCGCACAAGAGCATCGCCTTTGTGCCAATTAAATCAGCACAGTCTGGCGTGCCAGTCTGTAGCCTCGCCTTGCAAGTGCGCAAGCGTTTGCGACGGTTGAATAATCGCCCCAGGTTCCATATAGTGCGTACATGGCTCCTAAATCCTTGCTCCAGCAGAATCCCCATTTGCGCAATAAGCAGGACTACCAGCGCGCATTGCGCACTAACGTGCTTTCTTCTACGGCGATTGAAGGTGTGAAAAAAGCAGCGGAACGCGCGCTGCCCCCTGCTGCTGACAAGCAGCCAGCAAAAGCCCGCTAATTGCTGGCCTGCACCACCCGCCTGAAAATCTCCCGCATCGGTTCGTAGTTCCTGTCCATTCCAGCCTGCACCGCAGCAAAGTAAGCCTCGCGCTGCTTGCCTTTGATCACGCCAAAATTGAGTAGCGGCAGTCCTGCCTGCAATGCCATCAACGTGGACAGCAAGCGCGACACGCGCCCGTTCCCCTCACGGAATGGATGGATCAGCACCACTTCTGCGTAATCGCCAACGCCTCCAATACCTTTTCTGGATCATCGAATGTGCAAGGCGTGTAACGCGCCAGCACATCCCGTTCAAACTCCTGCATCAAACGCGGTACTTGAGGGGACATCGCAAACGGAAAACCGCCCTTGCTGATATTGACCTGGCGGTATTCTCCGGCCCATTCATACAGAGCACCCAGCCATTGTTTATGCCACTGGCAAATATCGGCTGCGGTGAAACGCTGCTCGGCGGTAACGTGGCGAATCGCCCAATCGGTTGCCTCGGCCAGTGTTGTGGCTTCTAGCGCATCCATTGCGCGCTTGCCGCGGATGCCTTGCAAATTCCTCAGGACACGCCCGCGCGAACCTGGTTCAAACTGATCTTCGGTGAGGTGCCCGGTGTCGTAGCGGGAGGGCGTCATTGGATCGGCCACTTGGTAATGGCTTGGTCGATCGCGGCTTGCAGGCGGATGGTCTCTGCCAGTGCCGCCATCACCTGCTGGTAATGGGTCAGGTCGTCATAGTTTAGCTGGCGCCCCTTGCGGTCTTTCAGCCACTTGTACGCCACCTGGTAGCCGCCGACGTGAAAACTCCAGACCGCGTCCGGCACCCCTTCGAAGTATTGCTCGGCGTTGATGTACACCCGGCCATCGGCGTAGCGCACCGTCTCCACCTTGTTGTCGCCCGCAACCGGATAGCGGCAGATCGCCGGGGCGGCGGTTTCCATCAGGTGCAGCGCCACCAGTTGCTGGCCCAGCGCGCACAGGCTGCGGAACAGCTTGGCGTCGGATGTCAGCGGCAGGCGCGGGAAATCGATTTTCAGAAAACCGGCATAACGGCTGCGGTAAGTCGGTGAATGAAACACCGCATAGGCGTAGTGGAAGCAGTCCTCCGGTGTGGGCGTGGAGCCCAGTTGATCGGTGAGTGCGGCGAGAAAGGCGGGTGACAGGTTGGGGCTGCGGCTGTCGCCGTTGCCCTCATCGAAAAGATCGCTTTTGTGAGCGTTGGGGTAGAGGTAGAGCGGTAACGTATAACCGCGTTCAGCTGTTTTGTTTGAAACATAACAATCGTCTGTTATCAGATTGGTTGCCATGATGTGTGCCCAATCCTGTATTGAAATCTGACGGCAGAGATGGAATCCAACATTCTTTCCCGTCAGCATATGCCGCATTACTTCGCCACGTGGCATGCAATGAAAGCCTCTTGAATTTCCTGTGTGGTAAGTGTTGCGCACGTCGAATGGTCGGTAGAGGATGGGAGCTAGCCTGGTTTCGTTCGGGCCGCTCGCTCGCAGATCGGCTTGCGCCAGCGATACTTTCCAGTCGCGTGCGTCCTTGCCCAGTGCATATTTTTCGCGCGCATCCTCGGGCGGCAGCGCGGCAAAATCCTTCACGGTCTGCCAGGCATCGTCGCGGTTCCAGTGAATGGTGAGCGCGTCGCGCGCGGTGACGATGCCGACGCTGTTGACCGGCATGATGTCGGTGATTTTCCAGCCCTGCTCGTATTCGGCGCGCAGGGTCTCGTCCTGCGGCACGAACAGGTAGAACGGCGCCTGCGGCTGGAGGGTGCGCCATGTCGTGGATTTCAGGTCGCACTCGGCGAGCCACCGGTATTTGCCTTCGCGCTCGCCGAACAGGTCGGCGTGGCGCACGGTGGCACCCTCACCCCCAGCCCCTCTCCCCGAGGGCGAGGGGAGTCTTTTGACGAAGATGCCGATGGCGACGCCCTGCTGGATGTCGAACACGTTTTCGTCCTTGCCGCCGTCCGGCGCCTTTTCCATCTTCTTGCTGTTGCCGTGCAGGTCGAGCAGGTAGATGTCGTCGAAGCTGTGCATCAGGCTTTGGCGCATGCCGCGAAAGGTCGGGTTGTCCAGGTAGCCGTGATTGGTGACGAAGGCCAGCACGCCGTAGCCGGTCTGCTCGATGCGCCACTGGGCGAAGCGGATGAATTTCACGTAGTCGTCGTTGAGCCATTTGGGATTGCGCTCGCCCAGTGGTCCGCCATCCACTTCGAAGTAGTTGCCTGTTTTTTGATTGGTGGCCCGGTCATTGCCGCGAAGCAAGCCGGCGATCCATTCGCCCGTGTTGGCGGAGTGTCCTGAGTAGGGCGGGTTGCCCAGCACCACCATGATGGGCGAATCCCGTTTAACAGTTGCTGCGCTATTGGCTTCCTCGGCCAGCCACTGGGTAAACAGAGGCAGGCCTGTCATTTCGTGTGCTTCTTCCAGCGTGTTGGTGAGGTAGACACGCAGTCGCTCATCGGCTTCGAAGTCGTAGCCTGATTCCTTCAGCTGCAAGCCCAGCTTCATGTGTGCTACGGCATAGGGTGCCATCAGCAGCTCAAACCCATAAATCCTTGGCAACAGGTGCTCAGCTACATAACCCGGCCACATCCCTGCGTTGCCAGTGAAAGTGGCTCGGATGTGTTCGACGACGCTGTAAAGGAATGTCCCCGTACCGGTGGCCGGGTCGAGAATTTGAACCTTGTGGGTTTCGACGGTGACGAATTCAGTCTTGCCTGTCTTCTTGGCCCTTATCGGGCACTTGATCTTGATCTTGGTTGCATCAGCCAAGCCCTTTGCCAGTTTGAAATCGCTTTTCAGCAGGTGATCCACGCTACGCACGATATACGACACCACGGGTTCTGGCGTGTAGTAGACGCCGCGCGCCTCGCGCATCTTCGCGTCATAGTGCCCCAGGAAGGTCTCGTAGAAATGAACGACGGGGTCTTCCTGCCGTGTATGGCGACCAAAATCCTTGAGGATTGCGCCAATATCGCTTCTGGCCAGCAGTTCTGCGAGGTCGTCAACCGCCCATACGATGCGGTCGTCCAGTTCAGGGCCTGCAACGTGCCCGAACATTTTGCGCAGGAACGGATTGGTTTTTGGTAGATCGTAGGCAGCATGAGCACGTGTGAAACGTTCCGCAGAGGGGGCGTTGCAACGTGCAGCAAACAGTCCGTAACAAATAGTTTGTGCGTACATGTCGCCAAACTGTTCGGGTGTCATGTCGTTTAACAGCACCTTTTGGAATGCTTGCATTTGCTGGTGAAGCGACCCTTCATCCCCTTCGTCTGCAAATGTCTTGCTGATGATTGAGCGTATTAGCCGCGCCATTGCGGCCATACGGATGGCCAGGTCGCGCGGGTTGTTGATGACGGGGATATCGGCATTGAGAAAGCTATCCAGCAGCCGACCGAGTTGTTCAGTTGCATCGGGGAGAAGTTTCAGCTTGCCGGTTTTGTCGGCTTTGGCTAGTTTGACCGTGAGCCGGTGCTCACCCGCGACGTACCAGCGGAATTCCAGATAGTCGGTCAGGATCAGGTTGGCCAGGCTTTCGCGGTATCGCTTTAGCTGCTCGCCGGATTCGATGCTATCCAGGGGGACACCGACATCCTTGGCCTCGATATAGCCCAGCGGAATGGTGCCGCGCGTGACAATGTAATCGGGTGCGCCGCACTTGATCCGCCGGGGTTCGTTGGTGGCAGTGATGCCCGCTGCAATCTGCTCGATCAATGCTTTGAGCGCGGGCCGGTGGGTGTGCTCGGTGGCATTGCCTGCCCTGATCGCCTGTTCAATGCCGGAAAGATAGGATTTGAGCGCCGCAGGGTTCATGCGGCGAGTTTATAGTATCGGAGCGTGACAGGTGAAACCCGCTCGCGATGGATGTGAAATCCAGGCAGGGAAAAGAAAAAAGCCCGGTCAAATGACCGAGCTTTTAATGTGTGGTGCGCCGGAAGGGATTCGAACCCCTGACCCCTTGGTTCGTAGCCAAGTACTCTATCCAGCTGAGCTACCGGCGCTTTGAAGGTTGCGAATTATACGCAGTTTTTTACATTTTTTTGCATCAATGGCAGATGCAATCAATCATAGTTTGGCGGAGACGGAGGGATTCGAACCCTCGATGCAGGTTTAAGCCCGCATGCTCCCTTAGCAGGGGAGTACCTTCAACCTCTCGGCCACGTCTCCGAACCGCCGCGAATTGTAGCGGAATGCGCGGCGGAAAGCCACCTTGGCAGGCCGTTTAAGCGGTGGCCTTGTCGAGTTCGAAGGCCTGATGCAGGGCGCGCACTGCAAGTTCCATGTATTTGTCCTCGACCACCACCGATATCTTGATTTCCGAAGTGGAGATCATCTGCAGGTTGATGTTTTCCTTCGATAGGGTTTCGAACATCTTGCGCGCGATGCCGACGTGCGAGCGCATGCCGACGCCGACGATGGAGACCTTGGCGATCTTGTCGTCGCCGGTGACTTCGCGTGCACCAATGCTGGTTGCCGTCGCCTTCACGATGTCCATCGCGCGGGCGAAGTCATTGCGGTGTACGGTGAAGGTGAAGTCGGTCGTATTTTCGTGACTGACGTTCTGCACGATCATGTCGATGTCGATGTTGGCGTCGGCGACCGGGCCGAGGATCTGGTAGGCGATGCCGGGCTGGTCGGGCACGCCGACCACGGTGATTTTGGCTTCGTCGCGGTTGAAGGCGATGCCTGAAATGACGGCCTGTTCCATGGTGTTGTTTTCCTCGAAGGTGATGAGCGTGCCGTCGCCTTCGTCCTGAAAGCTGGACAGCACGCGGAGTTTGACTTTGTATTTGCCGGCGAATTCGACTGAGCGGATTTGCAGCACCTTGGAGCCGAGGCTCGCCATTTCGAGCATTTCCTCGAAGGTGATGGTCTTCAGGCGCCGCGCCTCGGGCACGATGCGCGGGTCGGTGGTGTAGACGCCGTCGACGTCGGTGTAGATCTGGCATTCGTCGGCATTGAGCGCGGCGGCCAGCGCCACGCCCGTGGTGTCGGAGCCGCCGCGTCCCAGGGTGGTGATGTTGCCCTGTTCGTCGACGCCCTGGAAGCCGGCGACTACCAGCACGTGGCCGGCATCCAGATCGGCGCGCATCCGGGCTTCGTCGATCGACAGAATGCGCGCCTTGGTGAAGGCGTTGTCGGTGAGGATGCGCACCTGCGCGCCGGTATAGCTCTTCGCTTTCAGGCCCAGGTCCTTCAGCGCCATCGCCAGCAGGGCAATGGTGACCTGTTCGCCGGTCGACACCATCATGTCCAGTTCGCGCGGGTCGGGGCTGGCCTGAATCTGCCTGGCCAGCGCGATCAGCCGGTTGGTCTCGCCGGACATGGCGGAGAGCACGACGACCACCTGGTGCCCGAGCATTTTGAACTTGGCGACGCGCTCCGCCACCGCGCGGATGCGTTCGACGTTGGCGACCGAGGTGCCGCCGTATTTTTGTACGATGAGTGCCATGTTAGGGGCTAGGAGTTAGGGGCTAGGTAAAGGCGGGATATTAATGGATTAGCGCTCGAATAGCGCGATCGATTCCACATGCGCGGTATGCGGGAACATGTTGGCGACCCCGGCCGCTTCGAGCCGATAGCCCTTGGTGTGTACCAGTACCTCGGCGTCGCGCGCCAGCGTGGCGGGGTCGCACGAGACATAAACGATGCGCTGCGGCGCGCCCGCTTCGGGCAGGGATTTGACCATTTCGATGGCGCCGGAACGCGGCGGGTCGATCAGCAGCTTGTCGAAGGGTCCGAGGGCGGCGAACTTCTCTGGCGTCATTTCGAACAAGTTGTCGAGCGCGAAGCGGGCGTTGGCCAGATTGTTGTGTAGCGCGTTTTCTCGTGCACGCGCGACCAGTTCGGCGCTGCCCTCGATGCCCAGCACCGCGGCGCCGCTCTTGGCGAGCGGCAGGGTGAAGTTGCCCAGCCCGCAGAACAGGTCGGCGATGCGTTCGCCCGGCTGCGGGGCCAGCAAGCGCAGCGCGCGGCTGACCAGCGCGCGGTTCATGGCGACATTGACCTGGGTGAAGTCGGTCGGCCTGAATGGCATCACCAGGCCGAATTCGGGCAGGCTGTAGCTGAGCTCGGGCGCGATGTGGGGCCAGAAAGGACGCACGGTGTCGGGGCCTTTGGCCTGTTCCCAAATCTGTACGCGATGCTGGTCGGCGAAGGCCCGAACCTTGACGGCATCGTCGTCGGTCCAGGGTGCGAGCAGGCGGAACACCAGCACGGTGACATGCTCGCCGACGGCAACCTCGATCTGCGGAATGTGGTCTGCATTCGATAGCGCGTTGATCAACTCGCGTAGCGGCAGAAGCAGCTTTGATACGTCGGGCGTGAGGACTTCGCAGCTCGTCATGTCGACGATGAAGCTGGAGCGCTTTTCGCGGAAGCCGACCAGTCCGCCGCCTTTCTTGTCGAGCCACCGCGCCGACAGCCGCGCGCGGGTGCGGTAAGCCCAGCTCGGGCCGTGCAGGGCGGGCAGCATCACATCGGGTTTGACCTTGCCGATGCGGGCGAGGGTGTCTTCCAGCACGCGCTGTTTGGCGGCCACTTGGGCGCTAGCTTCCAGATGCTGCATCGAGCAGCCGCCGCAGCGGCCAAAATATTTGCAGCGCGGCTCGGCGCGCTGCGAGCTCGCTTTGAGGATGGCGATGGCGTTGGCCGAGTTGTATTTGGCGTGCTCGCGGTATACGGCGATTTCCGCGCGCTCGCCCGCCAGCGCGCCGTCGACGAAGGTGACCTTGCCGTCGATGCGGGCGATGCCGTGACCCGCGTGGTCGAGGGAAAGAATGTCGACGATGGGATTCATGGGTTCAATACATTAACCACAGAGACACAGAGGCAGGGAGAAAAACCTCGTGTGTTTTCTGTGCCTCTGTGGTGAAAAGGTTTATCCCCAGGCTGCCAGAAACTCCTGCCAGTGCGGGGCGGCATGGGCTTGCACGGTGCTGCGCGCAAGTTCGATTTCGGCGGCGTAAGCCGATTCGGAAAGCGTGCCGCGCATCTTCTGGAAACGCAGGTACACCAGCCAGGTATTCATCACGTCGGTTTCGCAGTAGTTGCGGATGGCGTCGATCTCACCCTGCTGGAAGGCGTCGAGCACCATCGAGCCGTCCATTCCCAGCTTGCCGGGAAAGCCGCACAGCTTGGCCATCTGGTCGAGCGGGGCATTGGCGCGCGGTTGGAACATCGCCAGCACGTCCATCAGATCCAGATGCCGGGTGTGGTAGCGCGACAGGTAGTTATTCCACTTGAAATCCTTGTCGTCGTCGCCCCAGTCCCAGTAGCGCGCCGCTGCAATGCCATGAACCAGGCTGCGGTAGTGCAGCACCGGCAGGTCGAAGCCGCCGCCGTTCCACGACACCAGCTGCGGGGTGTAGCGCTCGATGCCGTCATAGAAGCGCTGGATCAACTCGGCTTCGCTGCTGTCGGGCTCGCCCAGTGACCAAACCTTCAACTGGTCTCCGCCGCCTGGATCAGAGCGGCGCAGCACGCAGGAAATGGCGACGATGCGGTGCAGGTGATGCGGCATGAAGTCGCTGCCGGTTTTCTGGCGTCGGGCGAGCAGCGTCATTTCGGCAAGCTCGGCCTGCGGCAGCGCCGCCGTGTCTATGCTGTTGACTGCGGCGAACCCAGCGAGGTCGGGAACCGTTTCAATGTCGAAAACCAGGGTGGGATGCATAAGGTCAGTGAGCGAGAAAAACCGCCATTTTATGCCAACTCAAAAACAAAACCTGCTTTGCCGTGCTCGCCTCGTCGTGCTCCAGCACTGTCTGCAGCCCGGCTTCGCGCCATTTCTGATTCTGAGCTGGAAGTTGATGCTGTCAGTGCAGGGCTTCGTCGAGCGCCGAGGCGGCAATCAGGGCATCCAGATAGGCCACGGAAATCTGGTGCAGCGGAATCTTCAGTTGCTGCGCGTGCGCGGCCAGGGTTTCGGCGTCGTTGTTTTCACAGGCATACGCCAGCTGCAGCATGACGCCTTCGGGTGAGGGATGCGCGCTCAATGCGCGTGCGCTTGTCGCCGATAGCCCCAGCTTGCGGATGAGCGTTTCCACCGGCAGCGACAGCGCGCGCGGGGCAATCGATAACAAGCCGATTTCGAAGGCGTCGGCGGCACTTTCGGCGGGGGCACCCAGGCGGGTGATCTTGCCCATGAACAGCGCCCGAGTGAGTGCGGTCACGGCATAGTGGCGCATCGACTCGGTCGGTTGCTTGCCGGTCAGCGCCAGCAGTGCCGCGACCCGGCGGGCGCGTTGTGGCCCCAGCATGACCAATGCATGGGCTGCCGATTCGGCGGGCCGGCTCAAGCCGCCGACCTGGGAATTGGCAATGGCAAGCATACGCGGTGTCATATCCGGATTCAGCCGGAAGAACTGCACCAGGGTGTCGACCGACTCGCGCAGGGTGATGGCCAGCAAGTCCAGCTGAACTGCCTGCTCGTGGCTGATTTCGGCGGGTTGGGTGTCGCCGGAAAAGAAGCTGCCCTTGAACCAGGCGTTCTCGGGCCAGCGGGCCTGAGTATGCGAATGTCGCACGCCTTCCACGATCAGGCGCGCAGCAAGCACGGGCGGCGTGTCGTCGGCGTGGCAGGTCAGGTAGGACCAGGCAGAAGCGCTGTCCTGCACGATCGCGTTGTTGCGATTGAGCGTGGGGCAGAACGTCAGGCCGGCATCCCGCAACGCCAGGGTGCGTGCCAGATGCTGTTCGTTGTCGATGTCCACGCACCAGATCAGCTGGCGTTGATTGATTTGCTGCGGGATGTCGCTGAACAGCACCCCCGCACTGATCCGCACCAGCAAAGGCAGCTTGCCGGTCAGGCCGCCCTGCGTCAATGAATAGAGACCGGTCAGCAACATATCCTCTTCCATTTGCCGCAGCTCGGGCGGGGCATCGGCGGGCGCGGCGCGGCCGCGCAGGACCAGCTGATGCGCAACCAGGTTGGAGGCGGCGTCGAACAACGGATCAAACGACAAAAAGCGCGCGCGCAGGGCCTCCTCGCGAACCGGGGTGCTGTTGTCGATGCCGAGCATTTGCGTCACGACCACGGGCTGTTCGGATTTGCGGGTGTTGATGCCACCGCCGACGATGCGGGATGGATGGGGATCGTCTGAGGTCATGTCATTCACTGCGGGGGTAGTACGATCATTCTAGCGCGGCGAACCATTTTTGGTGCGGTTCGGTCATCATGGCGCTTTGCCGCAAGGTGTGCAGGAGCCCAACATGACGAAGAAAAAACTGCTGAATACGATGATCGCCGGGCTGATGGCCGCATCCCATGCCAGTTGGGCCGCGCCGCGCGAAGAAATCGCCAGTAGCGCAGCCGACCAGCAAAGTGTGGCGGTCACCATTTACAGCGACAACCTGGCGCTGATCAAGGATGCCAGGCGGGTCAGGCTTGCGCGCGACATCAACCAACTGGCGTGGCGCGACGTATCGGCGCAGATGCGGCCGGAAACCGCGCAACTGCGCAATGTGTCGAACCCAGCGGGGTTCCGGCTACAGGAACAGACCTTCGATTTTGATCGGTTGACGCCCGGAAAACTGCTCGAAAAATACGTCGGACGTGAAGTCGGCGTGATCCGCACTCATCCCAGCACCGGGGCTGAAACCCGCGAGACCGCCACCGTGCTGTCGACCCACAGCGGCGTGGTGCTGCAGTTTGCCGATCACATCGAAGCCGGGGTGCCGGGGCGGCTGGCGTTTCCGGACGTGCCCGATACGCTGCGCGACACGCCCACGCTGGTCATCTCGCTGGTCAATCCGACAGCGGGCACACAGAACCTGGAGCTGTCCTATCTGACCGGCGGGTTGTCGTGGCGCGCCGATTATGTGGCCGAATTAAACGAGCGCGACGACCGGCTTGATCTGAATGGCTGGGTGACGCTGACCAACCAGAGCGGCGCGGCTTACCCCAATGCCAGGCTGCAATTGGTGGCGGGCGATCTCAACCGGGTACGCGATGCCGAGCCGATGCCGCGTGCGACGATGGCGATGGCGGCCAAGGTGGCCGATGCAGCCGAAATGCAGCAGGAATCGCTGTTCGAGTATCACCTCTACACGCTGCAGCGCCCCACCACGCTGGCGGAAAACCAGACCAAGCAGGTGGCGTTGATGTCGGCGAGCCGGGTGCCGGTGAAGAAGGAATTTCTGCTCCAAGGCGCGAATTATTATTACACCGGGCAGCACGGCGAGTTGGGGCAGAAAATCAAGGTCGGGGTGTTCGTCGAGTTCGACAACAAGGGCGAAGGCCTCGGCATGCCCTTGCCCCGCGGCGTGATCCGCCTGTACAAGCAGGACAGCCAGGGCAATGCGCAGTTCGTCGGCGAAGACCGCATCGACCACACGCCGAAGAACGAAACCGTGCGCCTCAAGCTCGGTGATGCGTTCGACGTGACGGCCGACAAGAAACAGACCGCCTTCCAGAAACTGGCCGGCACCAGCCGTTACAACTACGTGTTCGAGTCGGCCTATGAAATCGTGCTGAAAAACGCCAAGCCGGAAGCGGTGACCGTCATCGTACGCGAGCCGATGCCGGGCGACTGGACGATGGTGAGCGAATCGCAGCCGCACACCAAGGCGGCGTCCGGCATGGCCGAATGGCGGGTATCGGTGCCCGTCGGGGGCAAGGCGACGCTCAGCTACCGCGTGCGCGTCAGGTACTGAGCCCGCGTGGCCGGCGGTGGACGGTGATCAGGTCGATTTGCGGGGGCAACCTTCATGGGTATCATAAGCATGTGTGCAGGCGCCAAACAGGTGCGGACGCAGCATTTTTTTCGACGCTTAGGATGAGACAGCATGGTCACCGTGACACAGAACAAACTCGTATACATCACCTATTCCATCCTTGACGCGCGCGGCATGGTCGTCGAGCAGTACGATATTCCGGTTGGCTATGTGCAGGGCGCCAACAGCGGCATTTTGCCGGCGATCGAGTCGGCGGTGGTGGGCCGCAAGGTGGGCGAGCGGGTTGAGATCACGCTGACGCCCGAAGAAGGGTATGGTCTGCGCGACGAGAGCCTGGTGTTTACGGACGATATCGAGAACGTGCCGCCGCAATTCAGGCGCGTCGGCGCTGAAGTCATGTTCGAGAACGATACGGGCGAGACCAAGGTGTTTTACGTCACCGCGATCGAGGACGACAAGCTCACGCTGGACGGCAACCCTTCACTGGCCGGACAGAGCGTGACCTGCCTGGTGAACGTGATGGATATTCGCGAGGCCACGCCGGAGGAAATCCGCAACGGGCGGCCGCTCGACGTCAAAACCGGTACGGTTCATTAAAAAACCTAAAAACCGCAGTTGACCGCGCATCACCCTGAGGAATGCAGCATGGATATTGGTTTTTCTGCCTTCGACCACGCCCACCTACAGGGTGAGTTCGTTACGCACCCGCTGGCACGCCTGGTCGTGCGCCTGCCTTGGTCGCCCCACCCGCAAGGGGTAGGCCGTGGTTGTAAAGCCGCTAAAGCGGCAACAACCACGCACGTCGTTGCAGGCCCCGGCCTGCCGCCTCCTCGCTTCGCGGCATCCACCCGCCCAGACGCACCATCGAGCGCGTCCAACTGCGGTTTCTAGGTTGAACCGGTTCATTAAAACCAGTACGGTTCAATGACGCAAAAAGGCCGGGATCGCTCCCGGCCTTTTTTGTGGCGCAAGCCGCTTACTTCGCAGGGCAGGCCTGGTCGCCCGGAATCTTGCCCGGCAACTGCAGGAAGGCGCCGAATGGTCCCATCACGCCCATGGCTTCCATTTTCGGGCCGGTGAACTTGAGGCGGCCGAACATCATGGCCTTCATCGGGCCGTATTCGCCCGCGCCCATTTCATTCCAGCGCTCGGTGGTGGCGTGCATGGTGTAGTCGACCGCGTGATCCATCTTGGTGTTCTGCACGGCGCCGCCATAAACGCACATGGCCTTGCCATTCTTGTCCGCGATTTTCAGCTCGGTCTGGGTTGCTTCGCCGCAGTCGGTGCGATACAGGTGAATGATCTTGTAGCCGCGGTCCCTGTTGTTTTTGATCCATTGGTCACTCAGGCCGTCGGTCAGGGTGGCGTCCTTGTTCCAGGCGTCGCAAGCCTGCGCGGTCCACTCGGTGGACATCATGGCGGGTGCTGCGTGCGCAGCGGTTGAGAGCATTGCCAGGGCAGCCAGCGCGATGGTCGTGTATTTCATAAGCACCTCCTCTTGGTTGGATAACGGACTACAGCTTGTTGGTATGCAAATACTATGTTTACGGGAAGCTGGACAATAGTCGCGCCCTATGGGCTTGTCAATGCGGCTGCCGGCTTTCCAGGAAACCGTCCTGACAGAACCTGCCGGCACGGCTTAGGGAAACACTGATTAATTCGATATAACCGTCATTGCGAGCGAAGCGCGGCAATCCAGCGCATTGATTAAGCAGGCATTTCTGGATTGCCGCGTCGCTTCGCTCCTCGCAAAGACGGATTAATCAGCGTCTCCTTAGGGTTATTTGGGGGGCGGCAGAAGAAGGCTCTGTTCAACCAGCCGAATGCGCCGGGCGAGCCGGGCCTGTTCGGTCAGATTGCCCTGGGCTGCGGCCTGTTCCTGCTGCAGCTTCAGGTAGGTCAGCAGGGGCTGGCGCCAGCCGCGTTCCGAGGCGGTTTCAACAGCCACTTCCAGCGTGGCGGCATCGGCTTCCTGACGTATCACTAGCAGGCTGGCGTCGAGCAGGCGTGCCAGCGGGTCGGCGATCCGGCTCAGCGTTTCAGGCCGCCTCTCGGCCGGCGTGCGCACCAGGTCGCGGTGCTGGCTGGGCAGCAGGGCGACATTGAGGGCGTCCCAGCGCAGGGCGAGGAACTGATAGTAGGCATGATCCGCCGCGTTCGGCGCGATGGCGGCGAGCTCGGCGTACTCGGCGCAGGCATCGTCGATCAGCATGGCGCGGCGGGTGGCGCAACGCACCAGCCACAGGCGCGCGGTCTCGGTGACGCGGCCGGCGCCGCCGGTGGCGGTGACAGCCTGCTGGAAATAGCGCTCGGCCAGCGTGTTTTCGCCCAGCAGGGCATGCTTCTGATAACGCTCGATGAGATCAGCTGCATCGGTTTTCCAGTCGGGCGGCGGTGGGCCGCCGCTGCAGCCCGTAAGCGCAACCAGGCAGGCGAGGGCGAGCAGGGTCCTCATGGCAGTTTCACCTCGGGGTCGCGCTTGAACGGCCATTTCTTGTTGATCTCGTTGACCAGCGCGCTAGCCTTGCGCACCGCATCGTCGATCTCGGTGCGCAGCGTGGCAATGTCTTGCGTCCCTTCCTTGACGTCGGCGGAAATCGCCACCGCGTTGGTCATCAGGGCATCGACTTTTGTCAGGCTGGATTGCGCGTCATTCAGCATCAGTCGTATCTGGGCCAGCGATTCGTGCGTTTGCTCGGCCACGCCGTCTGGTGCAAACAGCCATTGATCGGCTTTGGCGGCCATGCCGTCCATTTTCAGCGCCAGGCTGTCGAGCCTGCTGATGAGGACGCGGGTTTTATCGAGAGACTCGGTCACCGCGCGGGCCTTTTCCGGGCTGCCGAGAATGCTTTCCAGCATGCCGTATTCGCCGGTCATGCGTCCGGTCACCGTTTGCAAGTTGGCCAGGGTGGCATTGATTTCGCCGTCCTTGCGGGTGAGGTGCTCGACGTTGTCGAGCACCGCCTTGACCCGTTCGACCAGTGCCGGAAGCTCCTTGCTGATGTCGGAGGTGAGCAGCAGCACCGTGGCGTTGTCGGGCAGTGCGGGGGCGTCGAGATCGGGCGAGTCGACGCGAATCTTGGCGCCGCCGACGATGGGTTTGTCGAGGGTAAAGGTGCTGTTCTCCCTCAGCCATTTTGCATTGCGTTCAAAGAAGGTGGCGTGAATGATGATGCCGCCCGCTTCATTCAGCCCCAGCGTGGTGACGCGGCCGATTTCGATACCGGAAAACACCACCGGCACCCCGGCTGCGACGCCATCGGCGCTGGCTGCGGCCAGTTGCAGGTGGAAGGTGTCTTCAAAAAATCCGCGCGCATGCAGCAGATAAACCACGAATGCGCCCGCCAGCAGCAGCGAGGCGGCGGCAAACAATCCGACCTTGAAATGCAGTTTATTCATTCTGAATGCAATGCCTGGTTATATAGAACCTGGTTCCAGCTGAAGTCGTAAATTTCCCAGGTGCCGGTCATGTCTGCCTGCGACGCCAGTTGATCGATGAAGGCGGGGTAGGGCACATCGTAAAGCATGGCGCCGGGACGGTCGATCACCAGACGCGGGCGCTTGAGGATGAGCGCGCGCGCCAGCTTGGTGACAAAGCGCTGGGCCGGCGTCATGTCGGAGTCGCGCAGCAATGCAATCTCGGTGTGGTCCAGTTGGTCCAGCATGGCCTGCGCCTGCCGGGTTGATTCGACTGCGTTGTAATGGCGCTGATAGAGCGGAATCAGCGCAATGTTTTCAAGCGCCGACAGATTCGCCCGCAGTGGCAGATCGAGTGCGACACGCGCCACGTCATCGGGCAGGACGGCAACAGCAGCCATCAGCGCGGAGCGATCGGCAAACGAAGTCAGATGTATTTGAGCGCTAATGACACCACCTCGATTGTCACAATGGCGAAGAACACCCGCATCATGCCGCGCAGCACGGAGACCGGAACCATGAAGAGTTTTTTCGGCGTTTCGAGCCCGGCGGTGACCGGGATCAGGGTGACCGCCAGTCCGAACAGCGCGCACTTGACGAGCAGTCCAGCCATGATTGTAAAATCGAAGATTTTTGCGATGGTCTGGGTATAAGGTTCAAAGCCCGCCGTGCTCATGCCGTAGATGGTGAGGTAGCCCATCAACAGGGCGAGCAGCCCGGCCAGGCCGGCCAGGATGACGACCGAGACCACGCCGCCGATCAGCCGTGGCAGAAACTCGAACTGCATCGGCGGAACCTTACAGTGCGCCAGCGCATCCAATTCGTTGTTGACCTGCATCAGGGCGACTTCGGTGTTGATCGCGCTGCCGGAACGCAAGGCGATAAAGAGCGCAGTCAGGAAGGGCAGCAGTTCGAGCACCAGCACGCGAATGGTCATTTCGCTGGCGAAGGCAGTGAGGCCGAAATCGCGTGCGGTGGACAGGATGATGGTGATGATGAGCCACGAAATGACCAGTGCGTAGCCCAGGAAAACAGGCAGAATCTGCACGGCGGTAAAGTAAACCTGCTTCACGACGACGTCGAAGGTGGCGCGGTTCCAGGTGGTGCGATCCAGCAGCAGCAAGCCGGCCTTGGCCAGAAAGGCAAACATGGCGTAACCGACGGTGAACCAGCCGACGACCTTGGCGCCGAGCGATTCGATGGAAGCCGTAAGAAAATTCATTGCGGCATCTTAACGCCATAGAATGGCAGGCCATACAGTTTTGCAGTCAGATGGAGAAGTCACACGATGAAAACATTCTTGATTCCGGCAGCCGTGCTGGTGCTGTGCGTGACCGCAGCATCTGCCTGGGCTGCGCCCGGCACGGTCTTGCGCAATGAAAAGCTCTATAGTCAGCCCAGTGCAAGCGCCAAGGTGGCAGGGACTGTGGCCAAAGGGGCCAGCGTCGGCATCCTCGCCAAGCAGGGTGGCTGGCTGCGCGTGACCTCAGGCAAAACCACCGGCTGGATCCGGCTGCTCTCGGTGCGCGCGGGGGCGGGCGGGCTGGGCGGAACCAGGGTGGGCGATGTGGTGGGAGCCGCGACCACGCGGTCCGACCCCAGCCGCGTGGTCGCGGTGGCCGGCCTGCGGGGCCTGAATGACGAAGACCTGAAGCGGGCCCAGTTCAATGCCGACGAACTGGCGCGTCTGGATGCCTTGAGCGTGATGGCGGCGCAGGCCAGAAGCTTTGCCCGCCAGTCCGGTCTGGCCGCAGTCAATGTGGCGGAATTGCCCAAGCCCCAGCCCGAGCAGTCATCTTCGCCGTGGGGGGACAACTGATGAAAATCAAACTGATGCTATTGGCCGTTTCGCTGGTTTCCTTCAGCAGCGCGTCAGCCGGATTCGACTTCGGCAAATTGCTCGAAGAGCGCTTGAGCAAGGAACTGAACAAGGATAAGCAGACGCAGCCGACACCGGCTCAAACAACGACCCCGGCCCCCGCTGCGGCACAAAGCGCCGCAGCGAGCCCGCCTCCAGCCAATCAGAAAATCGATGCCCGGCAACTGGGCTTTGCGCTGTTCGGCGATTACTCGCTTGAAGAGGAAAACCGCATCGGCAGACAGATTTCCGGCAACCTGCTGGGTGCGGTGCCGCTGGTGCGCGACAACAAGTTGCAGAACTATGTCAACCTGGTCGGCAAGTGGGTGGCGCTGCAGAGCGGACGCCAGGATGTCACCTGGCATTTCGGCGTTCTCGACACCGAGGCCATCAACGCCTTTGCCGCGCCGGGGGGCTACATCTTCGTGACCAAGGGCCTGTATCGCCTGCTCAACAACGAGGCCGAGCTGGCTGGCGTGCTGGGGCATGAAATCGCCCACGTCACGCAGAAGCATCACCTCAAGGTGCTCAAGCAATCCAGCCTGATCGGGGCGCTGGGGCAAGCCGCCAGCAGCAAGGCGAAAGGCAGCGACCAGGTGGTGCAGAACCTGATCGGCAACGGCGCAGAAATCATGGCGCGCGGGCTCGACAAGAACGCCGAACACGAGGCGGATCGCGCCGGCATGGTGTATGCCGCGCGCGCCGGCTACGACCCGTGGGGGCTGCCCAGCGTGTTGCAGGACATGGCGGCCTTGCCCGCGGGGGACAACCGCACCAGCCTGCTCTACAAAACCCACCCGCACCCGGCTGATCGCCTTGCAGCGCTGGGCGAGGCGGTGGATGGGCGTCTCGATGCCGTTCGCGGCAAGGAACTGGCCGACCGTTTCTACCGTATCAAGTGAAGCGCGTTTTATCCAGGCTGGCGCAGGCAGGGCTGTCTGCGCTGTTTGTTTTGCTGATCGCGGCGCACGTTGTGGGTCTGATCCATATCGCCCCCATGCAGCGCGCCGAGGCTTGGTTGTATGACGCCTGGCTGATTCGCACTGCGCCGGCCGGGGTGGATGATCGCGTGGCCATCCTCGACATCGACGAGGCCAGCCTGAAAAGCCTCGGCCGCTGGCCGTGGAGCCGCGACACCCTGAGCACGCTGGTCGAGCGGCTGTTCGACCGCTATGGCGTGGCGGCGGTCGGCTTCGACGTGGTGTTTGCCGAACCGGACACGAGTTCGGGCCTCGATACCCTCAAACAGCTGGCGTCCAGCGATCTGGCGGGCAGCCGCGATTTCAGGGCGGCACTCGAACAGCTTGCGCCGCGCCTCGATTACGACGCCCGCTTTGCGCGGGTGCTCGCCGAACGTCCGCTGTCGCTGGGCTATTACTTCATTCCGCAAGGCTACGGTGACGCCAAAACCGGCATGTTGCCGCCGCCGTCGCTGCCTGCCGCTGCGTTTGGCCCGTTGCAGCCCGGTACGCCGCCGCCCACCGGCTATGGTGCGAATCTGGCCGCCTTCCAGCAGGCGGCGCAGGGTGCAGGATTTTTCAACATGCGGGCCGACGAGGATGGCACGGCACGCCAGATGAATCTGGTCAGCCTGTATGACGCAGGCTACTACCTGGCGCTGTCGGCTTCCACGCTGCGGGTGGCGTTCGGTGGCGATCCGGCGCTTGCCGGCATCGACAGGCAGTCGGTGCTCGGCCGGCAATACCTGTCGCCGTGGCTGGAAGTAGGCGGCATTCGCGTTCCGCTCAGCGCGGACGGCACTGTGCATGTGCCGTATCGCGCCGGTTCGCCGTTTCCCTACCTGTCAGCGGCTGACGTGCTGGCAGGCAAGGCGCCGCTGGAACAACTGGAGAACCGTATCGTGCTGCTGGGGTCGACCGCCCCGGGTCTGGCCGACCTGCGGGTGACGCCGTTTTCCAATGCCTTCCCGGGGGTAGAGATCCATGCGCATTTGATCGCCGGCATGCTCGACGGCACCATCCGCGCCACGCCGCCGTGGGCGGACGACGCGCGGCTGGCCGCCGTACTGCTGCTGGGTGCCTTGCTGACTGCGGTGCTGCTGCGTTTCGGGCCGACCGTCGGCCTGGCCGCCAGCATGGTGCTGCTGGCGTTGCTGCTGGCAGCCTACGGCGCGGCATGGTCGCGCTTTTGGGTGGTGCCGATGGCGGCGCCGATGCTGACGCTGCTCGGCCTGTATGCGCTCAACACCGCCTACGGCTTTTTTGCCGCGACGCGCAGCAAGCGCCAGATCACCAAGCTGTTCGGCCAGTACGTGCCGCCCGAACTGGCTGCAGAAATGAGCCAGAATCCGGCGCATTACACGATGGAAGGGCAGTCGCGCGACATGAGCGTGCTGTTCTCCGACATCCGCGGTTTCACCAATTTCTCCGAGAAGCTGCCACCGGCCGAACTCGCCGAAGTGCTGAACGCTTATCTTTCGACGATGACGCGCATCGTGCAGCAGCATCGCGGCACCATCGACAAGTACATCGGCGACGCCATCATGGCATTCTGGAACGCGCCGGTGGA
This sequence comes from Thiobacillus denitrificans, assembly GCF_001530125.1. Classification (GTDB taxonomy): domain Bacteria; phylum Pseudomonadota; class Gammaproteobacteria; order Burkholderiales; family Thiobacillaceae; genus Thiobacillus; species Thiobacillus denitrificans_C. Next base: position 184,728 of record NZ_LDUG01000036.1, read on the forward strand.
TCTCGCCGACCACGCCACCCGCGCGGTGCAGACCGCGCTCGACATGCAGGCAGCGCTGGCGCAGCTGAATCAGGAATTCGCCGCGCGCGGCTGGCCCGACGTGAAGATCGGCGTCGGCGTCAACACCGGGCGCATGAGCGTCGGCAACATGGGCTCCGAATTCCGCATGGCCTATACGGTGATGGGCGATGCGGTGAACCTCGGCTCGCGTCTGGAGGGCATCACTAAGCAGTACGGCGTCGGCATCCTCGTCACCCAGACCACGGTCGAGGCCGATCCCGTTCACGCCTTCATGAAGGTCGACGACGTGCGCGTCAAGGGCAAGGAAACCCCGGTGGCGATCTATGAACCGCTGGGGCCGAAAGACGGCCTCGCCGATACGGTGCGCCAGGATGCGGCCGAGTTCGAAGCCGCGTTTGCACGCTATCAGGCGCAGGACTGGGATGCTGCCGAAGCCGCCTTGCGCGCGCTCAACGCCCGTGCGCCGCGCACACTGTACGATATCTACCTCGAGCGCATCGCGCATTTCCGCGAAGTGCCGCCGTCCGCAGATTGGGACGGCGTGTTTGTCTACACCACCAAATAGCCACGATAAAAACAGCGATGAAACTCACCATCCTCGGTTGCAGCGGCGGCATCGGCAGCGGGCGCCACACCACCTGCCTCAAGGTCGACGACGATGTGCTGATCGATGCCGGCACCGGCATCACCACGCTCGACTTCGAGCAGCTGCTGGCGATCGATCACGTGTTCCTCACCCATGCCCATCTCGACCACACGCTTGGCTTGCCGCTGCTGCTCGACAGCGTGGGCGACCTGCGCGCCACCCCGCTGACGGTGCATGCGCTGCCCGAGGTGCTGGCGGTCTTGTCTACCCACCTGTTCAACTGGCATTTGTGGCCGGATTTTCGCGAGATTCCGAGTGCGGAGTCGCCGTGGCTGCGGTTTGCGCCCCTGGACTTTGGCGAGGCGCTCACGCTGAAGGGGCGGACGTTCAGGCCACTGCCGGTGAATCATGTGGTGCCGGCGTGCGGCGTCCATCTGGCCACGACGGCGGGGAGCCTGGTGTTCAGCGGCGACACCACGCACAGCGACGCCTTCGTCGCCGCGCTCAACGCCATTCCCGACCTGTGCCACCTCATCATCGACACCTCGTTCGAGAACGCGCTGGTCGATATCGCGCAGGCGTCGAAGCATCACTGGCCGGATTCGCTGGCGGCAGAACTGCAGGCGCTCAGCGTGCGCCCCGAGCTCTGGATCACCCACCTGAAACCGGGCAACGAGGCGGCGATCATGAACGAGTTGCGCGCCGCCGCGCCCAACTGGGGTCTGGAGGCCTTGATGCAGGGACAGGTGATCGAGCTTTAAAGTCCTTCGTTCGCCTTGGCACCCTGTGCACGCCGCGACGCGACGTCAGGCGTGGGTGCGAAGAAGCTTTCCAGTGCCGCCAATTCGGCCGCAGCAGCGGCGAAATCGCCACCTTGCACACTGGCCTCGATACGTGCGGCGCCCGCCTGGATGGCGCGGGCCATCACGCTGGCCGCAGCGCCCTTGAGGGCATGGGCCTCCTTGCGGCAGGGCTCGGGCTGGCCTTGCTCGATCCCCTGTTTCAGCGCAGCCAGACTGGCTGCGGTGGTGCTGAGAAAGACCGCTTCCAGCTCCTTCACCAACCCCGGATTGCCGGGATAACGCGCATGCAGGGCCGGCAGATCGAGCAGCGGGGCGCGAGAGGCTGCCGGCTCGGCCGCTGACAGCCATTGCAGCAGCAGGGCGGCCAGCGCTGCCTCGGTGTAGGGTTTGCTCAGGTAATCGTTGGCCCCGGCTGCGAGGCAGGCTTCGCGGAAGCCGGCGTTGGCATTTGCGGTCAGCGCGATGATGGGGATGTGGCGGGTGCCCGTCGGCAGGCGACGAATCTGCCGGGTGGCCTCCAGGCCATCCATTTCCGGCATTTGCCAGTCCATCAGCACCAGGTCGAAGTCATCCGTTTCCAGCAGCGCCAGCGCTTGCTTGCCGTTGCCGGCCAGGGCGTACTGCAGGCCTATTTCGCGCAGCTGGTGTGCCAGCATTTTCTGGTTCACCGGATGGTCTTCCACGACCAGGATGCGCCCTTGCAGTTGAACGGCTGTTTGTGCAGGCAGTTCAACCGGCGGCAGCGTGGTGGTGGGCAGGCGCAGCGCCAGGGTGAAACAACTGCCTTTGCCTGGGGCGCTCTCGACTTTGAGTTGTCCGCCCATCAGCTCGGCCAGCTGACTGCTGATCGCGAGCCCCAGTCCGGTGCCGCCGTAGCGACGCGTGGTCGACGAATCCGCCTGTGAAAAGGCCTGGAACAGGCGCGTCTGCGTTTCGGCACTGATGCCGATACCGCTGTCCCGCACGCTGAACAGGCAATTGACCGTGCCGTCCGTCGCTTCGAATGTCGCATGCAGTTCGATCTCGCCCTGGTGGGTGAACTTGATGGCATTGTCGACCAGGTTGAGCAGGATCTGGCGGATGCGGGTGGGGTCGCCCAGCAGGGCGGCGGGTGGATTATCGGGGAGCGTCAGCGTCAGGCGCAGGTTTTTTTCCATCGCGTGCGCCTGGAAGAGTGCGACTACGCTCTGTGCCAACGCGACCGGCGAGAAGGCGATCGCTTCGATGGCCAGTTTGCCGGCCTCGATCTTGGAGAAGTCGAGGATGTCGTTGATGATGGTGAGCAGGTTCTCCGCCGAGCTTTTCAGGGTGGACGCATATTCGCGCTGGCGGCCGTCGAGCGGCGTTTTCAGCAGTAGACCGCTCATGCCCAGAATGCCGTGCATGGGGGTGCGGATTTCGTGGCTGACGTTGGCGATGAACTGCGATTTGGCGTGCGCCATTTGCAGGGCGGCCTCGCGTGCGGCCTCCTTGGCGGCCTCGGCGGCGCGGCGTTCGGAGACGTCGCGCATGATCGCCTGGATCACCGGCCGGTCTTCCAGTTGCATCGCGTGCAGGGCGATTTCGGCCGAGAACACCGAGCCGTCCTGGCGCCGTCCATGCCAGTCCATCACCGCATGCCCCTGGCTTTTGGCTTGGTCTATGGTGCGCTTGGCGTGGTCGTAGGCCGTCATGCCATTCGCCTGGACCGGGGTGCCGAGTTGCGAAATGGGGAGACGCAGGAACGAGGCAACCGAGTCCATGCCAAACAGCGACAGCGTGGCCGGGTTGCAATCGGTGAATCCCTGGTTGTCGAGGATGACGACAGCGTCTGAATTGGTTTCGAACAGGGTCTGGTACTTCTGTTTTTCCGTGTCCAGTTGCCGTGTCTGCGTCAGCATGCGGCGGCTCACCAGCACGGCGACCAGCACGGCCAGCAGCGTGGCGACGATGCCCAGCACCAGCATCAGGTTGCGGGTGGCCTGGTAGGCGGTGAAGGTTTTTCCGAGTGCGGCTTCGTTGGCCTCGCGCTGTAGTCGGGTCATGTTGTCGAGCGCTTCGACCAGGCGGTTTTGCAGGGGGATGGCTTCGTCCTGCAGTTGCGTCAGTGCGCCGTAATTGTTCTCGTCGAGCGCCGCCTCGACCACGCTTAACATGACTGGCTGGTTGCTGGCAATGACGCTGTCGAGTTCATCCATCAGCCTTTTTTCGTCCGGCGTGCTGAGCATGGCGACCAGTTGGCCGCGATCCTTGGCGTAGCGTTCGCCGTATTCCAGGAACTGCATGAACATCGCATCCTTTTCCCAGGGGTCGATCGACACCACGATGTTATGCATCAGCATCGCCCGGTCGCGCAGGGCGTCGCGCATTTGCGAGGCCAGCCGGGTCTTGACGTTGTTGACCGAGACGACGTTGGCCAGTTCGTTATTGAGGTGTGCCATTTGGGTGACCCCCAGCCCGATCACTGCAACCATCAGCAGCATGGCGGCGGCAAAGCCGATCCCCACATTGAACAGCAGGCCGCGCAGCGGGTAGGCAGCCACTTGCCCGCTTGCGGGCGTGGTCGCTGCATCAACGGACGTGATGGGTGACACGGCTTTACTCGCGGCGGAACGCCACGACATGATCGACCGCCAGCCGGATGCCGATCCTTTCGCCGATGGCGTGGTTGTGGTGCGAGGGCACCAGCGACAGCGCGCGCTGGCCGCTCGGCAGCTTTAGCGTGTAGAGAAATTCGGCACCGCGGAAGGCCTTGTTCTCGACCTCGGCGAGCAGCAGGCTGTCGTCGTCGTGGATGATGTCGTCCGGCCGCAGCAGGACGTCGACACGGCAGTTGCGCACGCATTCGTCGCAGCCGCTGGCGTCGCATTCGACCGGGATGTGGCCGTCCAGCACGCCGAGTTCGATTTCCACCTGATGGTCGTTGATGACCTCACCGGTGACCAGCGCACCCTGGCCGACGAAGTCGGCGACGAAGCGGTTGGCCGGCTCGTGATAGAGGTTGTAGGGCGTGTCCCACTGCTGGATGCGGCCCTGGTGCATGACGCCGACCCAGTCGGCCAGGGAAAAGGCTTCGTGCTGGTCGTGGGTGACGATGAGCGCGGTGGTGGCTTCGCGCTTCAAAATGTCGCGCACCTCGAGCGACAGGCGCTCGCGCAGTTCGACGTCGAGGTTGGAGAACGGCTCGTCCATCAGGATCAGACGTGGGCGTGGCGCCAGCGCGCGCGCCAACGCCACCCGCTGCTGCTGGCCGCCGGAAAGCTGGTGCGGGTATTGCCCGGTATGGGCGGCGAGGCCGACCAGTTGCAGCAGTTCGTCGATGCGCGCCTGCCTTACTTCTTTGGAAATGTTGCGCAAGCCGAAGCCGACGTTCTTCGCCACCGTCAGGTGCGGAAACAGGGCGTAATCCTGGAACACCATGCCGACGCGGCGCTTTTCGGCGGCCAGCATCCAGCCAGGGCGACTGACCACTTCGCCGCCGATGCGGATCTCGCCGCTCTGGATCGGCTCGAAGCCGGAAATGCAGCGCAGCGCCGTGGTCTTGCCGCAGCCCGACGGCCCCAGCAGGCAGCCGATCGCGCCTTCGGGCAGGGTGAAGGTCAGGTCGGCAATGATCTGCCGTTCGGCGTACGACTGCGAGACCGAGTCGAGGATCAATTCAGCCATAGGGTTTTAGTCAAGTGAGCGCGCTTCGCGCCAGGTCAGGAGAATGATGGGGATGATACCGGCAATGACAATGGCCAGCGCAGGCAGCGCGGCGCGCTCCCATTCGCCTTCCGAAGTCATCTCGAAAACCCGCACCGCCAGCGTGTCCCAGCCGAACGGCCGGGTCATCAGGGTGATCGGCATTTCCTTCATGATGTCGACGAAGGCGAACGTCGCCGCGGTCAGCAGGCTGGCGCGCAGCATCGGCAGGTGCACCCGCGCCAGCAGGCCGGCGGCGCCGGTGCCGAGGTTCTTCGCGGCCTCGTCGACGTTGCGGGTGATGCGGTGCAGGCCACTGTCGATGGGGCCGAAGCCCACCGCGAGAAAGCGCACCAGGTAGGCCAGCAGCATGATCAGCAGGGTGCCCTTGAGGATTTCGGTGCCTTCGAAGCCGAACCACGCCTGGCCGGCGTCAATTAGCCAGTTGTCCAGCGCCGCCACCGGGATGAACAGGCCCACCGCCAGCACCGCGCCGGGGAAGGCGTAGCCGAGGGTGGCCAGGCGCTGCGTCCACATCATCGCGGTGCCGGGGCGCTGGCGCCCGGCATAGGCCAGCAGCAGGGCCACCGCCACCACCATCAGCGCGCCGATGCCGGCCAGCAGCACCGAATGCCAGGCAAATGCCCAGTAGCGGGCGTCGAGATCGTCGGCCATGACGTCGCGCGTCCACAGTATCAGTTGGGTAACCGGGATGATGAAGGCCACCGCCAGCACCGTCCCGGCATACAGCAGGGCCAGTCCGGCCAGCGCGGGTGACAGCTTGATGCGGCGCTGCGCGGCGCTGCGGCCCACCGTGCTGTAGCGCATCTGCGTGCGCGAGCGCTGCTCGAATACCACCGCGACCAGCACGAACAGGATCAGGATCGACGCCAGCTGCGCCGCCGCCGCCAGCGAGAACAGGCTGTACCACGCCTTGTAGATGGCGGTGGTGAAGGTGTCGTAGTTGAAGATCGCCATGGTGCCGAAGTCAGCCAGGGTTTCCATCAACGCCAGCATCAGGCCGGCGGCGATCCACGGTCGCGCCATCGGCAGCGCCACCCGGAAGAAGCCTTGCGTGCGCGACAGCCCGAGCGACTGCGCCGCTTCCAGCGCAATCGCGCCCTGTGTTGCGAAGGCATTTTTGGCGATCAGGTAGACATAGGGATAGAGCGCCAGCGACATCACCAGGATGACGCCGCCGCGCGAGCGGATTTCGGGCAGCCCGGTGATGCCCCAGCCGTCGCGCAGCCAGGTCTGCAGCGGGCCGGTGAAATCGAGCAGGCCGATCGCGACGAAGGCGGTGACGTAGGCCGGCAGCGCCAGCGGCAGCAGCAGCGCCCAGCCGAACACGCGGCGGCCGGGAAATTCGCACATCGCTGTGAGCCAGGCCAGCGAGACCCCCAACACGCTGACGCCGAGCCCCACCCCCAGCACCAGCCACAGCGTGTTGCCCACCAGTTCGGGCAGGGCGAATTCGATCAGGTGTGAAAGAATGTCGCGCTCGACCTGGGCGAACGACGAGAAGGTGACCACCACCGGTACCAGCACCAGTGCGGCGACTGCGAGGGCGAATAGCATCCAGCCGCTGATGCGGGGGCGGCCGCCGGATACAACAAAAACGCCCGCTGAGGGCGTTTTTGTGGGTGCGGCAACGGGATCAGGCAAGATGAATCACTTCGATGGGTTCTTTAGCTGGCTTTATTTGTAACTTTATTTGTAACTTTATTTATAACCGGCGCGATCCATCAATTTTACGGCCTGGACCTGCAGGCTGCCAGCCTCTTTCACGTTGATCAGACTCTGCTTGAAGCTGCCCCACGCCGCCACGGCCTTGTCCGGCGAAACTTTCGGGTTGACCGGGTATTCCAGGTTGGCATCGGCGAACAGGTTCTGCGCCTTCTCGGAAGACAGCCACTCGATCAGCTTCTGCGCGCCATCCGGGTTCTTGGCGTGGCGCGTGACGCCGGCGCCGGAGACGTTGACGTGCACCCCGGACGCCTGTTTTTTCAGGTCCTGGTTGGGCCAGAAAATCGTCAGCGGCAGATTAGGGCTTTTCTCCATCAGGCGGCCGAAGTAATAGGTGTTGACCAGGGTGACGTCACATTGGCCAGCGGCCACCGCTTCCATCGCCTTGGTGTCGTCTGGGAAGGGCGAGGTCGCCAGGTTATTGACCCAGCCGCGCACCATGTCTTCGGTTTTGCCCTCGCCGTATTCGGTGATCATCATCGCCACCAGGCTCTGGTTGTAGACCTTTTTCGAGGTGCGCAGGCACAGGCGGCCCTTCCATTTCGGGTGGGCCAGATTCTCGTAGGTCGACAGCTCGGCGGGTTTGACCTTGCGGGTGTTGTAGACAATCGTGCGGGCGCGCACCGACAGGCCGAACCATTCGTTGTCCGGGTCGCGCAGGTGGGCCGGCACATTGGCCTGCAGGGTTTTCGACTGGATCGGGCGCAGCAGGCCTTCTTCGGATGCCTGCCACAGGTTGCCTGCGTCGACCGTCAGCAGGACATCCGCCGGGGTGTTCCTGCCCTCGGCCTTGAGGCGCGCCATCAGCGGGCCTTCCTTGTCGGTGATGAACTTGATCTTCACCCCGGTATCTCGGGTATAGGTGTCGAACAGCGGCTTGATCAGCTGTTCGTTGCGCGCGGAATACACCACGACTTCTTCAGCCAGCGCGGGCAGGGCGGATGCAACGAGGGTCAGCGCGGCAAGCAGTTTGGTCGGATTCATGATGGGTTGATCCTTAAAGTATTCAATGTTGGTAATCGTACTGCAAATGATAACCGTTATCAATACTATGTTAAAAAAATGAAAATACCTTCCTGCTTCAGTTCCGCTCGAACTGGATCATGGTCTGCAGTTCACCCTCGAACACCGCCTCCATCCGGATGGCGCCTGGCTGCTCGACAATGACCAACCCAGGCTGCACCGGCGGTGAGATGTCGAGCAGGGTCAGTATCTGCGCCGGATAGTCGATAGCCAGCGTGACCCGCATGGGGTAATAACCATCCAGAAACTTGCGCATATAGGGGCCGTTGATCAGATTGAAATAGCCATTTCCGGTGTTGCGCAGTGCACGGATTTGCGCGGACAGGCACAGCCGCGCACCCGGCTCGACCTGGCGCAATTGCACGCTGGAACCTTCGATCCAGGCATCCTTGATGTGGCTAAAAGCGTCCACCCTGAGGTCGCGCACGAAGCCCTCGCGGAAGGTGATCTGCGCGCTGGGTACCGCGTCGAGATGGTCGTGGCATTGCGACAGGCTGACCCAGCCGGAAGCCAGGCTGTCAGGCTCGATGCGGATGTGATTCTGGTGATGGTGAACCGGCTTGGCGGGCAAGCTGACGAGGAACTGCAACGGCCCCTCGTTGACGGCGTCTGCGCTTTCAAAACTGAGATCTGTCGCGGCATGTGCCATGCCCGCACACACAATCGCGGCCCCCAGCAGGCCGCGCCGGATCAGGTGTGAGCCGGAACTAGTCGGGCACCACATCGGTGAGTTGAACAATTTCCGGCGGCGTGATGCGACGTGCGCCGTCATATCGTTCGCGCCAGTAGCGGGTGTTGAGATTGGAGACCATGACTGCCCCCGAGCGGCTGCTCGCAGCATGCACAAAACGGTCATCGCCCAGATAAATACCGACATGGGAAAACGCGCGGTTGAGGGTGTTGAAGAAGACCAGATCGCCCGGCAGAAGTTCGGCTTGCGCCAGCGGCAGCGAGGCTTGGCTAATCGCACGGCTATCGCGCGGCAGCATGATGCCGGTTGTCTGCCTGAACACGTGACCGACGAAGCCGCTGCAATCGAGCCCGGTTTCGGGCGACGTGCCGCCCAGGCGATACGGGCTGCCGACCAGGCTGACGGCATAGATCGGGATGTCTTCAGGCGGGGGGGTGGCGTGTGCGGGCAGCACCAGCAGCAAAGCCAACAGGGACAGCAGCGCGACAGGCTTCATGGGATAACAATCTGCTCTATAGTTAAACTACAAAACGGCCAAATCCGGCGAATCTTGACCTTGAGGACCGCACCATGAATGACACCCCTGCTCCCACAAGTGAAACCAGTATCCTCGAAAATGCGCAGTTCAAGCAATTGCACGATGCGGCTGCGGCTGCGGCGGCCGAACCCGACCTGCACGAGCGGGTGCGCGAACTGACCGCGCGTGCGCTGCACGAACGCCGCCTGGCGCTGCAAAACATGAGTGAAATCGTCGGCGCGATCACTTCCGGCGTTGGTAGCGGACTGGCCGCGCGCGGCGGCGAGATGAAGGATGGCCTCAAGCAGGCCATGGCCGGCATCGACGACGCCGTCAGCAGTGCCGCGCAGGCGGCCTCCTACGCCCTGCAGGAAGCCGCCGCTCAGGGGAAGGCTTTCAAGGACAACGAACTGAAAGCCAGCCTGGAACAGCTGCGCGACCTCGAAACGCAGCTTGTCGACAGCCTGAAGCAGACCGCCAGCCAGTCCGGCGGCAAGCTGAAAGAAGAGCTCGGCTATCTGAGCGACCATCTTAAACACAGTGGCTCCCGCACCGGCGAGCAGGTGCGGGAGGCGCTGCAACAGCTGGCGGGCGGCGTGAAAGCCGGTAGCGAGGCAGGGCGCGCCGGGCTGAGTGAATCGGCCAGCACGGCCACCGCGCGCCTGTCCCAGGTGGCGAGCGGTATTCTGGCGGCCTTGTCCGATTCGCTCAAACGGCAGAGCGAACGCTTGCGTTCCTGACCGCGGCCGTTCCTGACGGTGCCAGCCCTGATCGCGGCGGCAGTGGAAACGCGGCCGGCGCGTCGCTTGCGGCTACTGCGGAGTCGTTGCCGCTTTAGCGGCTTACGAATCCGGCGTGCCCCTTGCGGGTACTGCGGAGTCGTTGCCGCTTTAGCGGCTTACGAATCCGGCGTGCCCCTTGCGGGTACACTCCTAGCGTTACCGATTCCAAAAACCAATCAACGATGCTCTGGGAAACCATTTCGGTCGTGCGCGACCTGCCGCGATTGCATGAAATCGCCTCGGTGATGATTCGCTATGGCTGGGGCGATCTGGTGCGCGTCCTCGGCATCAGCGGCGCGCTGGAACGCGCCGGGCGGGTGCTGCACTGGCACAGCACCAGCGAGATCAGCCAGCTCGACGCGCCGGTGCGCATCCGCCGCGCACTGGAAGAACTTGGGCCCACTTTCGTCAAGCTTGGACAACTGCTGGCGACGCGGGTCGACATGTTTCCGCCGCAGTGGATTGCCGAATTCGAAAAGCTTCACAGCCAGGTGCCGGCGGTGCCCTACGACATGCTGTACCCCGACCTGGTGGCCGCCATCAAGGGCGAGCCCGGCGAGGTGTTTGCCGAATTCAACCCGTTGCCGCTGGCGGCAGCGTCCATCGCACAGGTGCACCGCGCTACCCTCAAGGACGGCACGCCGGTCGTCGTCAAGATCCGCCGTCCCGGCATCGAGGACGTGATCCGGGCCGATCTGCGCATTCTGGATCACGCTGCCAAATTGCTGGAAAGCGAAATTCCGGATGCCAGGCGCTACGATCCGGTGCATATCGTCTCGCAGTTCCGTCGCTCGCTGAATCGCGAACTCGACCTGGCCAAGGAGGCGCGCAACATCGACCAGTTCGCGCGCCGCTTCGCCGACGACCCGCTGGTGAAAATTCCCAGGGTGTATTGGGAATTCACCAATGACCGCGTCAACGTGCAGGAAGAAATTGTCGGCATGGCGGGTGTGGCCCCGGATAAGCTGCGTGCCAGCGGACTCGACCCCAAGCTGCTTGCGGCGCGCGGTGCCGATACGGTGCTGCGCATGGTGCTGGAGCACGGTTATTTTCATGCCGATCCGCACCCCGGCAATATCCTGTTCCTGCCTGAAAACCGCATCGGCATCATCGATTTCGGCATGGTGGGGATGCTGACCCATCACCGCCGCGACCAGATTGTCGACATGCTGCATGCCCTGACGCGCAAGGACGAGCAGGCCATGCTGCAGGTGCTGCTCGACTGGAGTGGCGAATTGGTGAGCGATGAAGACCGCCTGGCCTACGACGTCACCGAGCTGCTGCAAAACTACGACGACCTACAACTCAAGGACGTGAAGATCGGCGCGCTGCTGAATGACGTCACGGCCCTGATGCGCGACAACAACCTGGTGCTGCCGGCCGACCTGACCTTGCTGTTCAAGACGCTGATCACGCTGGAAGGGCTGGGGCAGCAGATCGACCCCGAATTCCACATGATCGACCAGGTGACGCCGTTTGTGGAACGCATCATCAAGCAGCGCTATACCCCGCAAGCCCTGTTGGCGCGTGGGCGCAAGAGCATGCGCGAGGCGCTGGAAGTGGTGGCCGATTTGCCGCGCGACCTGCAGCACCTGGTGCGGGATATGCGACGAGGGCGGGTGAGGGTTGATCTCGACCTGAAGCGGCTGGATCATTTTGGCCACCAGCTGGACAGCGCCAGCAACCGGCTAACCATGGGCATTCTGACCGCCTCGCTGGTGGTGGGCTCCAGCATCATCATGACGGTGGAAGGCGGCCCTCAGCTATTCGGCCTGCCCTTGTTCGGTCTGCTGGGATTCCTGATCGCGTTTTTCAACAGCCTGTGGATCATCTTTTCCATCTGGCGCTCGGGCAAGCACTGAGGCCTGGCCTCAAGTATTACACGTGGCCTTGGCGCCCTCGGCGGCGAAGCTGGCGGCCAGCTCTGACAGTGGAATAGGCCGCCCCAGCAAATAACCCTGCGCATGGGCAATGCCCAGGCTTTCGACCTTGCGCAGCACGGCCTCGGTTTCCACCCCCTCGGCCACCAGCGAGTAACCGACCCCGCTCATCATGCGGGCGAAGTCGGCCACCACCTGGCCGGCGCGGTTGTCCTGTCCCAGCTTGTTCACCAGTGAAATGTCGAACTTGACCACATCCACCGGCAAGTCGACCAGGTAGCGCAGCGGCGAATAACCGGTGCCGAAGTCATCCATCGCAATGCGGTAATTCACCGTGCGCAACAAGTCGAGATAGGTGCGCACCTCGACCATTTGCGTGATGAGCGAGGTTTCGGTGATTTCCAGCATCAAGGGGTGGCGGGCGTTGTGGCGCGACAGCTCCAGCAGCTGCGAGACGACTTCAGGGCGCGAAATGCTCTGCGCCGACAAATTGATCGAGAGGCCGCATCCGGTCGGCAACTGGCCTGACGACAGGTCGGCGTCAACCTGGTTCAACACCGCCAGATCGAATTCGGTTTCCAGGCGGCGGCTGCTGACCACCGGCAAAAACGCCTCCGGCAGGATGAGTTTGCCGTGGTAGCGGATGCGCGCCAGTGCCTCGTAATAATCCACCTGACGTCCCGGCAGGGCATGAATCGCCTGATAGTGCATTTCGATCATGCCGGGGCTGGCCAGTGCCTGGAACAGGGCGCTGGTTTCGCGGCTGGCCACCAGTGTCTGCGAGGCACGCTCGGTATCCTCGCCATACAGCGCGATGCGGGTGCGCCCGGGCTGCTTGGCGGTATACATGGCGATGTCGGCCTGCTTGGGCAGCTCGTCGACCTGTTCAAGCTGATCGGCCGCGCAGAAGGCAATGCCGATGCTGAGGCCGACCGGCTCGACGATTCCGAGATCGGCAAAGCCTGCCGCGTCGATCAGGCTCTGGCAGCGTTGCGCGACCTGCTTGGCCTGGGCCGGCGTGGTGCGCGACAGGAAGGTGGCGAATTCGTCGCCGCCGATGCGATACAGGCGATCGTTGGCACGCAATGCCATCACCAGCGCATCGGCAATGATCGACAGCACGCGATCACCCTTGGCGTGGCCGTAGGTGTCGTTGATGGTCTTGAAACGGTCGCAGTCGAACAGCAGAAAGGCTACGCCCTGCGGTGCGGTTTTCAGTTCCTGACGGAAGCGTTCCCAGTCTTCTTCATAGGCGCGCCGGTTGTGGCAGCCGGTGAGCGTATCCTGGCGCGCCTGCGTGTGGAATTCACGGTTCTGGTGTTCCATCGAGCCGTGCAGCTCACGCAATTGCAGTTGGTAGTCGTATAGCGAACGGCGGATATTTTCCAGTTCGCGGATGCGCATGCTCTGCGAGCGCGACGGATTAGGGCTGAAACGACCGTGTTGCATGGCATCGATGACCTGCGACAGGCACCCCAGCGGACGCACCAGCAGACGGTTGTACGCCATGAAACCCAGCACTGCCATGGCCGCTAGCAATACAAACAGTACGAGCAGGGTACGCGACAGGATGGTCTGGAACCGGAGTTGGTCGGGATTGGGGCGGGCACTGAAGCTCAGGCGCGAAAACAGGTCCGACGTGGCCAGCGTTTCGCCCAGCTTGAGTGCCAGGCCGACGCTGGCGATGTCGGTGAAATGGAGCGCGTCCTGGCGCAACAGGGCCGGCATGAAATCGAGCCGGATCAGGCCGTGGCCGAGCAGGGATTGCCGCTGCTCGTCGCTGTAAACCGGGAACGCGTAATACAACGCAACGGTGCCTGCATCGTCGATCAACCAGCTGGCGTTCTGATGCGGCGGGGTGCCGGCCGGTAGCCTCGCCGGTATGCTGATTCCCGCAGGGCTGGGTTCAAGCAACATGCCTGATGGGTCGTATAACGCCGCCCGAACATGGCGATTGTTCAGCATGCCGCTTTCGTATACCCGCTGATCCCGCCAATAGGTGTAGTACTCGGGCAGCACCAGTTGTTGCCGCGTTTCATCCCAGCTCGCCAGCTTGACGGACTGATCTTCGGTCTGGCTCAGCAGACGCTGGACGGCGGCTGCCAACTCGGACTGCGCCGCGTTCTCATTTTGCAGCGTCATACTGTGCGTGACGGCCTGCGTTTGATAGGCTGCAAAGCTCCCCACCAGGCTCACCAGCACCAGCAGCCCGGCGATGAAAGCGAGCGCGACCTGCTTGATGGAAAAGGAGGTAAACCATTTCATCGGGATGGAACCGGTTGAATCGTGTCCAGGGATTTGAGCGTGTGTTCCAGCAGATCAAACTCATGCGCGCCATCCATGAAGTGGTTGGCGCCGTTCACGATCACCATCGGCACCTGTACAAGCGCCAATGCCTTGAGCCAGCCGCGTTTCATCACGTTGTCCTGATCACCCATGATGAGCTTTACGCTCACCGGCGATTGCCTCAATGCAGCCAGCAGACGAGCCTGATCCCAGCGTACATACGACAGCAAACCCTCCGGCGTCGAAGGATATTTTCTGCAGAAAGACAAGGGCTGGTTGACCAGTGCGCGTTGCTTGCCAAGTACACGGTCTTCCAGTTGCGCGATCAGGGCAGCGCGCGCAGTGGTGCCGATCTGGGCTTCGATCAGCGAAGTGCCAATATAGGCTTTTACGGCCGCATCCGGCTTGAGCGACAGATAGGCCAGCAACTGCAGGCTGCCAAAGCTGTGGCCGACCAGCACGATGGAGCGGTGGCCGTGCGATTTCAGCCAGCCCACCCAGTACCCGATTTCGGCCACATCGTCATCCAGGCTGTGGCGGTGCACCGCTTCGCATGCCAGGCTTTGCGCGCGGTTGGGAATGTTCAGGCTGAGCGTGGGCGCCAGTACTGTATAGCCCGCATCCTGCAGACCACGGGTCAGCGTGGCCACGGTGGGGAAATCGCGCGTCTGCAAAAATCCGTGCAGCAGCAGCACGGCGGGCTTGCCGGGCTCGCCGATCAGATAGTCAGCGTTGGCGGGAATGCCGGGGCGCATCTCCTGCTGGGCAATCACTGCATGGGCCGCAGCAGGGAATACCGATATCAGCAAGCAGAACAGGTATATGCGCATGGCGGGGCGGGATAGACGGAAACTTTAGAACTAACGGCAGCAAACCAATGAAACTGAAGCGGGGTGCAATCAGTTCGGCCGCGGGTGGATGTTACACTCCGCCTCGAAATCCAGTCCAAAAATGTTTGATCTGAAAAGCCTATTTTCCCCTGAAGGCGCGTGTGCCACGGTGCTGCCGGGCTGGCGCTCGCGCCCGCAGCAGCTCGCCATGGCCGAGGCGGTCGAGCGTGCGATCGCCGACAACAGCGTGCTGCTGGCCGAAGCCGGCACCGGCACCGGCAAGACGCTGGCCTATCTGATCCCCGCGCTGCTGTCGGGCGGCAAGGTGGTGATCTCCACCGGCACCAAGGCACTGCAGGATCAGCTGTTTCATCGCGATCTGCCGGCCGCGCGCCGCGCGCTCAAGTCGCCGGTCAAGGTGGCCTTGCTGAAAGGCCGCGCCAATTACGTCTGTCACCATCATCTGCAGCGCAACCTCGCCGACGGCCGTTTCGCCCATCGCGACGATGCCGCATGGTTGCAGAAAATCGCCCGCTTTGCCGAAACCAGCAGCAGCGGCGACCGTGCCGAAGCCGAAGGCATCCCCGAGGATGCCACCGCCTGGCAGTACGCGATCTCCAGCCGCGACACCTGCCTGGGCAGCGAATGCAGCCATTTCAAGGACTGCTTCGTGATGGCCGCGCGCAAGGCCGCGCTCGACGCCGAAGTGGTGGTGGTCAACCATCATCTCTTCTTCGCCGACCTGTGGCTGAAGGACGAAGGCGTCGCCGAGCTGCTGCCGGCGTGCAACACCGTCGTCCTCGACGAAGCGCATCAGCTGGCCGAAACCGCCGCCCAGTTTTTCGGCGAAACGCTGTCCACCGCGCAACTGCTCGATCTGGCGGGCGACACCAAGCGCCTCGCGGCGGTGAAGGCGGGCGACTTTCCCGCGCTGCGCCGCGCTGCGGAAGACCTGGCCAAAGTGACGCGCGACCTGCGCCTGGCGTTTCCGCAGAACCCGGTCAAGTCAACCATCGCGGAACTGGCGCGCTACGACAAATGGCCGGACGCGCTGAAAGCCCTGTCGTCGGCGCTGGACGAAACGGCGAAGCTGCTGGAAACCCAGGCCGAGCGCGACGCCGACCTGAAAAACTGCTTCGAGCGGGCGCAGGCGGTGCAGGCCACCCTGGCCAGCTGGCAGCGCGCAGACGACCCCGACAATCCCCGCGTGCACTGGCTGGAAACCACGCTGAGTTCGCTGCTGCTGCATGCGACCCCGCTGTCGGTCGGCGCGATGTTCGGCGCCAAGCTCACCGAACGCGCGCAGGCATGGATTCTGACTTCCGCCACGCTCGCCGTCGGCGGCGACTTCACCCATCTCAAAACGCGCCTCGGCATCGAGACCGCAGAAACCCTGTGCGTCGACAGCCCTTTCGACTACCCGCGTCAGGGCGTGCTCTACGTCCCACAGGGCTTGCCTGCACCCAATACGCCGGACTTCACCGACGCCGTCGTCAATGCCGCCCTGCCGGTGCTGGAAGTCAGCCGCGGCAGGGCCTTCATCCTGTTTACCAGCCTGCGCGCGCTGGAAAAAGCGCGCGGCCTGTTGTTTGATGCCTTCAAGGCGCGCGGCTGGGATTACCCCTTGCTGGTGCAGGGCGATGCGCCGAAGAACGAACTCCTCGCGCGCTTCCAGAAAGCCGGCAACGCCGTGCTGCTGGGCAGCCAGAGCTTCTGGGAGGGCGTCGACATGCCGGGCGACGCGCTGTCGGTGGTGATCATCGACAAGCTGCCCTTCCAGCCGCCCGACGACCCGGTGGTCGCCGCGCGCATCGCCCAGGCCGAGAAGAACGGCGGCAAGCCCTTCATGGACTACCAGCTGCCACACGCGGCGATCAGCCTGAAGCAGGGGGCAGGGCGGTTGATCCGCACCGAGACCGATCGCGGAGTGTTGATGATTTGCGATACGCGGCTGGCGGACAAGCCGTATGGGCGCCTGCTGCTGAATGCGCTGCCGGCGATGACGCGGACAAGGAAGCTGGAAGTGGTGGAGCGCTTCTTTGCGTCACCGCTGGCGTCACCCGTCATTGAGGGCGAAGCGGCGCAGCCGGTTCCACACGTTCTATAGCACCATGCGGCGTCGGGTGCGTGCTGGCGCCCGAGACGCCGAAGTCCAGCCGGCCCACCACACGCGGCGACTCTCCCGGCTGCAGCAGCACGCCCTCGCCTGAGCCGACGCCGAACCCGGCAATCGCTCGCGGTCGCAATGACGGCCATATTGAATTGTTCAGCGCTTCCTTAAGGCGATTCGAGTGCACCGGCCAAAGCGGGCTGCATTTTGTGCTGCAACGCTTCTGCTAATCTGTTCCCGGTTTCACCGTCCGCAGTTTCTTGGTTTCGCCCCGCCGCTGCTTGCTGTCCAGCCGGCGTTTTTTTGACGCCAGCGTGGGGCGCGTGGGGCGGCGCGGCTTGTCCACCTCGCAGGCTTCACGTATCAGTTCAATCAGCCGCTCGAGGGCGTCGTCGCGGTTGCGCCGCTGGCTGCGATAGCGTTCGGCCTCAATGATCAGCACGCCATCCTGGGTGACGCGACGGCCAGCCAGGGCAATGAGGCGGACGCGCACTGGTTCGGGCAGCGAAGGGGAGCGGGCGACGTCGAAGCGAAGTTGCACCGCAGTCGATACCTTGTTGACGTTTTGCCCGCCGGGGCCCGAGGCGCGCACGAAATCCTCCTGGATTTCGCGCTCGTCGAGCTCGATCTCGGCGTTGACCCGGATCATCTCGGCGGACTTGTGGTCACCACTTCACCACGTGCACGTTGTTGAGCGTGCGCCCCAGAAAGCGCTCGCCGATGGTCTGGAAGCGCAGCGGCACGTCGGTGACATAGAAGTCGTAGCGCGGCTGGGCGGGGCCGGGATTGGCGAGCTTTTTTTCGGCCAGGACCGCAGCAACCTGCTCGGCCATGGCTTCGGCGGAATCGACCAGCGCGACGTCGTCGCCGACCACCTGTCGCAGCAGCGGCTTCAGCAGCGGGTAATGGGTGCAGCCGAGCACCAGGGTGTCGATGTGCTCGGCCATGAGCGGTTTCAGGTAATCCTGCGCGGTGAGCCGGGTGACCTCGTGGTCGAGCCAGCCTTCCTCCACCAGCGGCACGAACAGCGCGCAGGCCTGCGAATGGATGCGCGAGTCGGGCGCGTATTCGTGGATGGCGCGCGCGTAGGCGTTGCTGTTGATGGTGGTGGGGGTGCCGATGACGCCGATTTTCTTGCCGCCGCGCGCCGACACCGCGCCGGCGTCGATGACGTCGACCACCGGCACCGGCGACAGGTCCTTGACTACCTGCGCCGCCACCGCCGCCATGGTGTTGCAGGCGATGACCAGCATCTTGACGTCCTTTTCCAGCAGGAACTGCGCGATCTGGGTGGTGAAGTGGGCGATGGTCTGGACCGATTTCACGCCGTAGGGCACGCGCGCGGTGTCGCCGAAATAGACAATGTTCTCGTAGGGAAGGCGCTCCATCAGCGCGCGCACCACGGTCAACCCGCCGATGCCGGAATCGAATACGCCAATTGGCTGGTTTGGGTTTAGCATTTGCTCCCTCTCCCTCTGGGAGAGGGTTGGGGAGAGGGAGTGTGCATTCGTGGACATGCGTGGCAGGATGGCGGAATGAGAAAGATGGCATTTTACCCGCAGCGCTGCATTGCACCGCATTCGTCGGGGCGGCATTCGGCATGAGCGAGTGCGGTTGCGATTCGGTGTGCAACACGGCGCCGCCCGATCCGGGCTACCGGCTCGCGCTGTGGATTGCGCTGGTGCTGAATGCGCTGATGTTCGGCGTCGAAATCGTTGCCAGCCTTCAGGCGCAGTCAGTGTCGCTGCTGGCCGATGCGGTCGACTTCCTGGGCGATGCGGGCAACTACGGCGTGGCGCTGTTCGTGCTTGGACTGGCGCCGGTGTGGCGCTCGCGCACCGCACTATGGAAAGGCTGGCTGATGGTGGGCTTCGGCGTGTTCGTGCTCGGCATGTCGGCCTGGCAATGGTCGGCCGGCATCGTGCCGGAGCCGTTCATCATGGGCTGGGTGAGCCTTTTGGCGCTGGCGGTCAACGTCGGTGTGGCGGCACTGCTGTATGCGCATCGCCAGGGTGACGCGCAGGCGCGCTCGGTGTGGCTGTGCTCGCGCAACGACGCGCTCGGCAATATCGCGGTGATGGGCGCGGCGGCCGGGGTGTGGGCGACTGCGCATGGCTGGCCGGATATCGCGGTGGCGCTGGTGCTGGCCGGCTTGGCGCTGACTTCGGGCGCGTCGGTGATCCGCCACGCAAAGCAGGAATTGCGAACGAACGGCTTGTAGGAGGGGCGCCCTCGCCCCGATTTACGTGCCGACGCCATGACCACTGCATTCGCGGCGAGGGCGCCGCTCCTACCGGGTTTTTCTGTGTGCGCGGCCCATTTATGGCGTTGTTTGCTGGCGTGCCAGTGCCCACGCCACATGCTCGCGCACCAGCTCGGACGGATGATCCACACGCGCGCCGAGCGCGGCCTGTGTGGCGGGCGCGGGCGGCGCGTTGCCCAAGGCGACCGCGATATTGCGCAGCCAGCGCTCATGCCCGATGCGGCGGATCGGCGAGCCTGCCAGACGATCGTTGAAATCGGTCTCGCTCCAGGCGAACAGCTCCACCAGTTGCGCGCTGTCGAGCCCGTTTCTTACCTCGAAATCCGGCAGCGCGGCGGTTTGTGCGAAGCGGTTCCACGGACACACCAGCTGGCAGTCGTCACAGCCGTAGATGCGGTTGCCCAGCAGCGGTCTCAGCTCGGTCGGGATGCTGCCCTTGAGTTCGATGGTGAGGTAGGAGATGCAGCGCCGCGCGTCGAGCGTGTAGGGCGCGACAATCGCCTGCGTCGGGCAGATGTCGATGCAGGCGGAGCAGGTGCCGCAATGGCCGGCTTCGGGGGCGTCCACCGGCAGCGGCAAATCGGTATAGATCTCGCCGAGAAAAAACCACGAGCCATGCTGCCGGTTCAGCAGCAGGGTGTGTTTGCCACGCCAGCCCAGCCCGGATTTCGCGGCGAGTTCGACTTCCAGCACCGGCGCGCTGTCGGTGAAGACGCGGAAATGATGCGCGCCGACTTCCGTGCCGATTTTTTCGGCCAGGCTTTGCAGGCGATTGCGTAAAACTTTATGGTAGTCGCGTCCCAGCGCGTAGCGGGAAACATAGGCAGCGTCGGCGTCATTCAGCACTTCATGGGGGTCGGCCGACGCCGGCGGAAAATAGTCCAGCCGTGCGCTGATGATGCGAACGGTTCCCGGCACCAGTTCGGCCGGCCGGCTGCGCTTGGTGCCGTGCGCGGCCATATAATCCATCTCGCCATGAAAGCCCCGATCCAGCCATTCCTGCAAGCCCGCTTCGGCCGCACTCAGATCGCCGTCGGCAATGCCCACCGCGGCAAAGCCGAGCTCGCGCCCCCAGTGCTTGATTTGTCCAGCCAATCGTCTTAAATCCCGTTCATGCATACAGTCGATGATACCGTGCGTTGCCGCCGCCATCTGCCCGACGAGGCGGCCACTCTGGCATTCGGCGCGCAACTGGCGCGGGAACTGATTCCCGGCATGACGTTCTACCTCGAGGGCGATCTGGGTGCGGGCAAGACGACGCTGGTGCGCGGACTGCTGCGGGCGCTGGGACACGGCGGGCGGGTCAAGAGCCCGACCTATACCCTGGCCGAAATCTACAGCTTGCCCGCGTTTGAGCTATATCACTTTGACCTGTATCGTATGCACGACCCGCGCGAATGGCTGGACGCCGGGTTTCGCGACATCAGCGACGGCCAGGCGGTAAGCCTGATCGAATGGCCGGAAAAGGCCGCGGGCTGGCTGCCGCCACCGGACGTGATCATCCGGCTGACAATTGCGGACGAGGCGCGCGAAATCGAATGTGAAGCGAGAAGCCCGCGCGGCGCACATTATCTGGAGTCATTTTGCACGCTCTGCTGAAGATTTTCCTGCTATGTGGTTTGCTGGCGTCGAGCTGGGCCCAGGCGCTGCAGGTGTCCGCCACGCGACTGTGGCCGTCGCCCGATTACACCCGGATCACCCTGGAGGCCGCGCAGCCCGTCGCGCATAAATACTTCACCCTGTCGAATCCGGAGAGACTGGTGATCGACCTCGAGGGCGTGGAGGCAGGCGCTGCGCTCTATGCACTGGCCGCACAACTTTCCGCAGACGATCCCTACATCGCTGCAATTCGGGTGGGCATGAACCGCCCCGGTGTGATGCGGGTGGTGCTGGACCTGAAAGCCGCCGTCAGGCCGTCCGTGTTCCAGCTGCCACCGCTGGGCGAGTATGGCCACCGGCTGGTGGTTGACCTGTATCCGGTTCAGGTCGCCGATACGGCGTCAAGCCCGGCTGTACTCCCACAACCGGCGATGGCTGAGCAGCAGCGTCCTGCCCAACCGGGTGTTCCGCAATACGCGCGGCTGGTCACCGTGGCGATCGACGCCGGCCATGGCGGTGAAGATCCCGGTGCCATCGGCGCTAACGGTTCGTACGAGAAAAACATCACGCTGGCGCTGGCGAAAAAGCTCAAACAGAAAATCGACGCACAGGAAAACATGCGCGCCGTACTGATTCGCGACGGCGACTATTTCGTGCCGCTGGGGCAGCGGGTCACCAAGGCGCGCGCGATCAAGGCTGATCTCTTCGTGTCGATTCACGCGGATGCCTTCATCAAGCCGCATGCGCACGGATCGTCGGTGTACGCGCTGTCCGAGAACGGCGCCACCTCGGTTGCCGCGCGCTGGCTGGCCACGAAGGAAAACGAGGCCGACCTGGTGGGCGGCATCAACATTGACGTCAAGGATCCCTTCCTCAAGCGTACCCTGATTGACCTGTCGCAGACCGCCACCATCAACGACAGCCTGAAGCTCGGGAACGCCGTGCTGAAGGAAATCGGCGGCGTCAACACCCTGCACAAGCCGCGTGTCGAGCAGGCCGGGTTCGCGGTGCTGAAGGCGCCGGATATTCCATCGATCCTGATCGAGACTGCGTTCATTTCCAATCCGGAAGAGGAAAAACGCCTCAACGACTCCGCCTATCAGGACCAGTTGGTGGCCGCCATTGTGAATGGCGTCAGGAATTACTTCGACACGCATCCGCTGACCGCGCCGTCGCGGCTGACGCTCAATCCATGAGCGTTAGTCTGCTGGACACGGCGGCCCCGGGTTTCGACCGGCCGCTGGCAGTGCTTGAAGCCTGTCACGGCCGCATCGCCAGACAGTGCAACACCCTGGACAAGCTGCTGGCGCATCTGCCCGTGCATGGCGCCGACGCGCAGGCGCAGCAGGCGGCGCGCGCGGTGCTGGCCTACTTCGACACCGCGGCGGTGCATCACCACGACGACGAGGAGCGCAACCTGTTTCCGCTGCTGGAGCAGGCCGGCGCCCCCGGTGCCTGCGATCTGGTCGAGGCCCTGACGCTGGAACACGACGAACTGGCGCTGCTGTGGCGGCGGCTGCGCGTGGAACTGCAGCAGATCGGGACAGGCGCTGCGTCCGCACTGGACGCGGCGCTGACGCACCGCTTCATCGCCCTCAATCGCAATCACCTTGAATTCGAGAACACCCATGTATTGCCGCTGGCGCGCCAGGTGCTCGGTGCGGCCGAGATCGAACGCCTCGGCCGCGCCATGGCGGCGCGGCGCGGCGTGACGTTTGTGATCTGACGTGTCGATCCGCGTATTGCCCGATGTGCTGATTTCGCAAATCGCCGCCGGCGAGGTGGTCGAACGCCCGGCCGCCGCACTCAAGGAAATTCTCGAAAACAGTCTCGACGCCGGTGCCACCGATATCCAGGTCGATCTGGAACAGGGCGGCATCAAGCGCATCCGGGTCGCCGATAACGGCAGCGGCATCGCGCGCGACGAACTCGCGCTCGCCCTGACCCGCCACGCCACCAGCAAGATCGCCAGCCTGGCCGACCTCGAACAGGTGGCGAGCCTGGGGTTTCGTGGCGAGGCGCTGGCATCGATCGCCGCCATTGCGCGGGTGCAGCTCGGCAGCCGCGGCACGGACGCCGAGCATGCCTGGGAAGTGCGGATCGAGGGCGGGCGCCTGAGCGAACCCGCGCCGGCGGCGCGCGCTGCCGGCACCACGATCGACATCCAGGATCTGTTCTTCAACACCCCGGCGCGGCGCAAGTTTCTCAAGGCCGAGGCCACCGAATACGCCCACTGCGCCGAAACCGTGCGGCGGCTGGCGTTGGCGAACCCGCAGGTAGCCTTCACCCTGAGCCACAACGGCCGGGTGCAGCTGCGCCTCAATGCCGATTCCGCCGCCGCGCGGGTGCGGCAGGTGATGGGCGAGGCGTTCGAGCGCAACACCATTGCGGTCGATGCCGCCGCGGGGGCCTTGAGGGTGTCCGGCTGGGTGATCCGTCCCGGCGCCGCGACGGCCAGCCGCGACAGCCAGCACGTGTTCGTCAATGGCCGCTACGTGCGCGACAAGCTGATCGTCCATGCGCTGAAGGAAGCCTATCGCGACGTGTTGCACCATCAGCTGAATCCGGCGTATTGCCTGTTCATCAGCCTGCCGCCGGATGCAGTGGACGTCAACGTGCATCCGGCCAAGACCGAGATTCGCTTCCGCGACAGCCGCGGTGTGCACCAGTTTCTGTTTCATGCGGTCGAGCGCTTGCTGTCGGCGCCGGTGACGGGCTGCGCTGTTCCCGAGGCGGCCAGTACGCTCGCCGTCCCGGGGTTCCGGCCGGGGTTTGTCGCGCCGCAGCAGGCGTCGATGCCCTTGCAGGTGAACGAGGCGATGGCGTTCTATGCGCCGCTCGCGGCGCAGGGGTCAGGATTCAGGGGCCAGGATTCAGGGGAGGGTGTTGCGCTTGCCGCGCAGCCTTTCCCTGAAAGCGGTCACGGCGATGCGCCGCCGCTTGGCTATGCGCTGGCGCAGTTGCACGGCGTCTACGTGCTGGCGCAGAATGCGCAGGGGCTGGTGCTGGTCGACATGCACGCCGCGCACGAACGGGTCGTCTACGAGAAGCTCAAGACCGCCCTGGATGCCCGCGCGGTGCCGGCGCAGACCTTGCTGATTCCGGTCGCGCTGACCGTGGACGCGCGCGACGCGGCGGAAATCAGCCCGCATCTGGAGTCATTGCGTGAAATCGGCTTCGAACTGTCGGTCACTTCGCCGACCTCGGTGGCGGTGCGCTCGGTGCCGTGGCTCCTGAAGAATGCCGATCCGGTCGAGTTGACTCGCGCCGTATTGCGCGAAGTCGCGGAATTCGGCGTCGCGCGCCTCTTGGCCGAGCGCCGCAACGAACTGTTGGCGACGCTCGCCTGCCATGGCGCGGTGCGCGCAAACCGCCACCTGACCCTGCCCGAAATGAACGCGCTGCTGCGCGAGATGGAAGCCACTGAGCGGGGCGGGCAGTGTAACCATGGCCGGCCCACCTGGTTCCAGGTCAGCCTCCGGGAGCTCGACGCCATGTTCATGCGCGGCCGATGATTTTTTGCAGCCGGCGCTTTTGGCTATAATCCCGAGTTAATTAGTCAGGTATTAACGAGACCATCATGAACGAACGCAGCGAACGCAAGACCATCCCGATTCAGGAACTCAACGAGGCCAGCAACTGCTCCAGCGCCGAACCCTATGCGCTGATGGTGTTGGGTGATTCCATGATGCCGGAATTCGAACAGGGCGAGATCATCGTTGTCGAGCCGTCCGGCCTGGTCAAGGACGGCTCCTTTGTGGTGGCTTTTGTGAACGACGAATTTATTTTTCGCCAACTCGTGCAGCACGCCGATGGCTGGATGCTGAAGCCGCTCAATCCCATGTACGAGAACATTCCGGTGGCGGATATCGACGTGGCCAAGGGCGTGGTCATCATGAAAAAGCGGCCCGGCAAACGCAGCGAGCAAAAGAGCTACCTCTGAGCATGCTGAGCGTTTTCATCCATCATATTGATATATATAAATTATATTGATTTATCCTATTCATCAAAATAATTTATCGAAGTATTTGTGAATTGAATAAATTAGTTGACTAATTCACTCAGGTATATAGACTGGGAACCTGTTCAACCCTTCCCAAACAGGAGATAAACCATGAGTGGACTGATCGCCAATTTCCCATCCGACGGTATCGTGACCGTCAACCGCGTGGTGCTGAAGCCGGAGTACTCGGTGGATGACTTGCAGGAACGGGTGGCTTTTCTGTGTGAAAACGTTAAGACCTACCATTCCGATACCGGCTTCGTCGGTGGCTTCGTCTCGCTGAATTCCGGCCAGGTGTCGAACGAAGGCTCGACCATCGGCCAGGCGGTCGAAAGCCCGATGAAGGGCAAGGAGGCGCTGATCGTGACCTTCTGGACCACCTTCGAGAACCACGAGAAATCGCACCAGTCGGAAACCTTCCAGCCCCTGTTCCAGAAAGTGCTGGACCTGTGCGAGAACGGCAACGAGGAAATTGCCTACGAAATGCTGTGGTCCGGCAAGGCCTACGGCCCCGACGAAATCGCAGCGGCGCGCCAGGCTAAGGCGCAATACGCCGACGCGGCCTGATCGCCGCAGCAGGCGAAGCCAAGGCGCGGGGGAAACCCCGCCGCTTTTTTTGTGGCTGGGTTTCCGGGAAAGCATGGGTCACCAGGCCCGCAGGTAGCGTACCCCGATATGGTCGAGACCCTCGTTTTCGCCGCCGATGATCCACTTGTGCGACATGTGGTCCAAAAAGAGGGTAATCGACTTGGCGGGACTGAGCCGGTAGCCGATTTCCAGCCCGAAGCGGGGCATGACGCGGATGCCGAAGCCACAGTCGCTGTATAGACGGCAGCCTTCCGGATCCTTGTGTAGCGGGCCGTCGTGCGCCGCCACACTGAGCAGAAGGTCGGCGAACCATTGCCTTGTCTCGCGCACGCGGAAACTCAGGCCGGCATAGGCCATGCTGGTATCGCCCACGAAATTCAGCGTGGCGCCGAGGTGGGGGCGTAGCGTGCCTGCGAGGTCAATCGGCGCGAACAGCACCTCCAGATTGAGATCGACCCCATTCTCGTGGTGATCGCCCGCCGGTCCACGATCGTGCGCGATCACGCCAATTGCCAGCGTCCGTTTGCTGTTCCTGTCGATTTCCGTTGCGTAAGCCGACGCATGGAGGCTGAGCGCGATGGCCAGCCACAGGCCTGGCAGGTGCTCGACAAGCGGCCGATGAAGCCGGTTTGGCATGGCTCTGGCGCCTATCCATGGGAACGGGAGACCGATCCCGCACCGATTCCCTGTCGACCGGGTCGCCGTGCCTCTGCACGGGTCACGCGGCGCCTTCCATGGTGTGGGCATATTTACCGGCACGGGCCAGGCCGTTCAGATGGCAACGGTTCAACAGCGCTTTCTGTGCGGCGGCGACGTTGTCTTCCTGACCCTGCCACGCCGCCAGCACTGGCGCCTGCAGGGCTCGCCCGTAGGAGAAACTGACTCCCCACGGCTGCGGCCCCATCGCATTCATGGCATTCAAATGGTCGGTCGCGTCCTCCGCGCTCTGCCCGCCGGACAGGAACACAATTCCGGGAACCGCCGCTGGCACGTAGCGCCTGAGGCAGCGCAGCGTGGCTGCCGCAACCTCCAGCACACTGGCCTGCTGCGCGCACTTTTTGCCGGCAATCACCATGTTCGGCTTCAGCAGCATGCCCTCGAACAGCACCCGGTGGGCGTCGAGCTCGGCGAACACCGCCTGCAGCGCCTGTGCCGTCACCACCTCGCAGCGCTCGATGCTGTGGGCGCCGTCCATCAGTACTTCCGGTTCAACGATCGGCACCAGGCCGGCCTCCTGGCACAGTGCGGCGTAACGCGCCAGCGCGTGGGCATTGGCGCGGATGCCGAACGGCGACGGAATGTCGCGCTCGTCGATTTCGATCACCGCCCGCCACTTGGCGAACTGCGCGCCCAGTTGCTTGTATTCGGCGAGCCGCTCGCGCAAGCCGTCCAGCCCCTCGGTCACCTTGTCGCCCGGGTGGAGCGCCAGCGCCTTGGCGCCCTGGTCGACCTTGATGCCGGGGATGATACCCCGGCTCGACAGCAGTTGGGGGAAAGGGATGCCGTCGCGCGTGCTCTGGCGCAGGGTTTCGTCGAACAGAATGACGCCGCCGACATGGCGCTCGATGCCGCCGGTGGTGAACAGGATCTCGCGGTAGCGCCGGCGGTTTTCTTCGGTGGATTCCACCTGGATCGAAGCAAACCGCTTCTTGATGGTGGGGTTGCTTTCATCTGCCGCCAGCACGCCTTTCTGCTTCGCGACGATGGCGCTTGCTACGGACTTGAGTTCTTCGATGTTCATGGTCAGCGACTCTCCGGTAAGGATAGATGATCAGGGGTGGTTCGTTGATACCCCTTCCCTACACTCTAGACCCTGGTTTTTACGCTTCGCCTGGCCGAAACGCGCTGAACCTCCGGCCGCATCGGCGCGACTGCCAAGCTGGCAGAAACCAGCCTGATGATGCTTTCACGTTGGGTCGCCTTCGGTCAGATGCCATGAGTGGGGACGTTCGCCCACACCCTCTATAGGCACTTCTATAAATCGTCGTCGCGAGGAGCGAAGCGACGTGGCGATCCTCAATGCGCTGGATTGCTTCGCTTCGCTCGCAATGACAGAAATAACGGATTTATAGAAGTGCCCTATATAGGGATGCACAACGCTGTGAGCTGCCTTCGACAAATGCGGTCGTTTCTAAAGAATTTTCCATCCTTGTCGATGACGCATTATTCATTCCACTTTTGGACTCGGATGCGTTTGCCTGAGGTTGCAGCATTTTCACGGTTGCTCCGTAACGCTTTGCTGACTTTTTTTCTCGTTGGCACCGTCGCGCTCTTCTCCTATGGGGTGTACGGCTGGCAACGTGAAAAGCGGGATGCCCACGATAACCTCTTAACGTTCTCCGGCTTCCTTGCTTCGGCCTCGCAGGCGTTCTTCGATGAATTGGGCAATGGTCTGGCGCCATTGGGCGAATTGCTTGACCGGCCCGAGCTATACGTTAACCCGGAAACCTTGCGGCCGTATCTGGCTACATTTCAGAATAGACATCCGCAGGTACGTGCTGTCGCAGTATTCGCGCCGGACGGCGAAATGCTGCTCAACACGGCGGTCAAGCCAGGTGATTCGACTCCCGATTTCCGTTTGGACCCCCCTTACATCAGGCAACTGCTCGCTGATATGGCCAGCCCGGCGCCTTACACTGTGGGGCCACCGGAATTCGGTAAGGCCATCAAGCGGTGGCGTTTTACCGTTCGCCATGTGGTGAGGGGCCGTGACGGCAAGCCAAAATTTCTGGTCCAGGCCGCCGTGCCGCTGGAAAAGGAAGGCACGTTCTTGCACCAGCTTCCGGTCCCGTCCA
Organism: Thiobacillus denitrificans; assembly: GCF_001530125.1. Lineage (GTDB taxonomy): Bacteria > Pseudomonadota > Gammaproteobacteria > Burkholderiales > Thiobacillaceae > Thiobacillus > Thiobacillus denitrificans_C. The sequence continues at coordinate 212,914 of NZ_LDUG01000036.1, forward strand.
CCAGTTACGTCGGTTTGTTACGGGCCGATGGCTATCAGCAGGCCCGCTTTCCGGTGACGGACGCCAATGCCACTTACGGACGGCTATCGCCCGGCCCGGTTGCGCACATCATTAAGGCGAATCCGGGTATTACGGAGGGCTATTTCTCGGGCAGTTCGCCCTGGGTGACGGGAGACAAACAGCGGATTGGTGCATTTACCAAGCTTTTGGGTATGGATTTATATGCCTATGTCTCGGTGCCGGCATCCTATGTGACTATACGTTGGTGGCGGCATAACGCCCCAATTTTTATCAGTTTCCTGGCGTTCTTCGGGATTTTTGTTGTGATTGCCGCTCGCGTCACAAAACGCGAGCGGTCACACAGCAACGAGTTGATTGAACAGGCTCAGCGGGATGCGCTCACAGGCTTGCCCAATCGCGGTTGTCTGAATGGAATTCTGGATGCGAATATTGCCATCGCTCGCGCAGGCAAAACCCCATTTTCGATTCTGTTTCTTGATCTGGATCGCTTCAAGGGCATCAACGATGCCCTAGGGCACGCAATTGGTGACAGCCTCCTGATCAAGGTGGTGCAGAGAATTCAGCCATTGCTGCGTCATGGGGATTTACTCGGACGGTTTGGCGGGGATGAGTTCCTGCTGGTCTTGCCCGACAGCAATGAGACGGGGGCGATATTGATCACCCGTCGAATCCTGGATGCATTCAGTATCCCGTTCGAGGTCAATGGGCGCGCCTTGCGCATTACCCCATCGATCGGCATCGCCATGTATCCCGAACATGGGGACGACATCGAAACGCTGCTGAAGCACGCCGACACGGCGATGTACGAGTCCAAGCGCCTGGGGCGCAACGCCTATACCGTTTACACCGATCAGATGGGTTTGCGGGTACGCGAGCGGCTGGACCTGGAACATGAACTGCGCGATGCCTTGCAACGCGAGGCATTCCGGTTGGTCTACCAGCCTATTGTGGACATGCAGAGCGGCAAGATTGTGGCGGTCGAGGCCCTGGTGCGCTGGGTCATGCCGGATGGAACGTTGCGTGCGCCGGCAGCGTTTATTCAGGCGGCTGAAGATTCGGGTTTGATCATTCAGCTTGGGCAATGGGTATTACGCACAGCCTGCCTGCAATTGAAGCAGTGGGTGTCGTCCGGTCTGGATTTGCGGGTGGCCGTGAATCTGTCTACCCACCAGTTTCAGGACCTTCACCTGCTGGAAAAAGTGACGATCGTCCTGCGCGAAACGGGGCTGGAGGCCGCGCGCCTCGAGCTGGAAATCACCGAGAGCGCGGCCATGCTCAATCCGGAAGAAAGCTTGAAAATCCTGGGGAAATTGTCTGCGCTGGGCGTGAGGATTGCGATTGACGATTTTGGCACGGGCTATTCCTCGTTGAGTTATCTCAAGCGCATTCCGGCAAACACCATCAAGATCGACAAAACGTTTGTGGATGGACTCGGACAAAAGCAGGACGCAACCATTGTGCGTGCCGTGATTGCGCTGGCCCGAGCCCTCGAAAAAGAGACGATCGCCGAGGGGATAGAAACCGAAGAACAGTTCGACGTAATCAAGGCAATGGGATGCGATTCAGCCCAGGGTTATTGGGTCAGTCGACCCATCGAGGCGGATGCGATGTTAAGCGTGTTGTCCAAAAATACTCGGCTTGTCGCTGAATCCAAAACGATTCCGAGCGAGACCATAACCTGGATTCATACGCACGGAAAATTGGTTGAATGAGGCAGGTCGACGCAGAATAGGCGGCCTTGAACGCATGCTGCCCGAGGTTTTCGCGTTGGGCGCGCTTTCGGTCGGGTATCGATGAATCTGGTCGCTCACCTGCGGCCGGTTCAACGCCACGGGCTGTTGCGGACACGCATGACCTGGACCTTGACTGCTGCGCATCATCGCGGGCCATAATGCACGCAACAGCCGGCCGTCAGCGGCTGCAGCCAGCCACCAAGCTGGGGGATAATCGCCCCCATGTCTGCACCCAGCCATCCCCCCGCCATCTTCCTGATGGGCCCGACCGCCTCGGGCAAGACCGCGCTGGCAGTCAGCCTGGTCGAACGCTTTCCGCTCGAAATCATCAGCGTCGATTCGGCGCTGGTGTATCGCGGCATGGACATCGGCACCGCCAAGCCCGATGCCGCCACCCTGGCGCGTGCGCCGCATCATTTGCTGGATATCCGCGACCCCACCGAAGCCTATTCCGCCGCGGCGTTTTGCGACGATGCGCGACGCTTGATGGCCGACATCGTCGCGCGCGGCAAGGTGCCCCTGCTGGTCGGCGGCACCATGCTGTATTTCCGCGCGCTGCTGCAGGGGCTGGATGACCTGCCGCGCGCCGATCCGGCACTGCGGCACAAGCTGGAGGTGGAGGCGGCAGCGCGCGGCTGGCCCGCGCTGCACGCTGAACTGGCCCAGGTCGACCCGGTCACCGCCGCGCGGCTGGCGCCGAACGATTCCCAGCGCATCGGCCGCGCGCTGGAAATCTTTCAGCTCAGCGGAACGCCCATGTCGGCCCTGCTCGACAGGGCGCAGTCCGAATTGCCCTACCGCGTGTTGCAGCTCGCCCTGATTCCGTCCGACCGTGCTGTGCTGCATCAGCGGATTGCCGCGCGCTTCGACGTCATGCTCGCCGAGGGCCTGCTCGATGAAGTGGAAACCCTGCGCCGGACCTATGCGCTCAAACCCGACCTGCCGGCCATGCGCGCGGTCGGCTACCGCCAGGCCTGTGCTTATTTAGACGGCGGAATCGACCTCAAGACGCTGCGCGAGCAGGGCATCGCCGCCACCCGCCAGCTCGCCAAGCGCCAGCTCACCTGGCTGCGCTCATGGCCCGACGTGGTGGAACTCGATTGTCTGGCGGAGGATATGGAGGCGCAGGCGACGGCACTGGTGGCGCGTCATCTGCGGGCTTGAGCGGTTGTCATTGCGAGCGAAGCGCGGCAATCCAGCGTTTTAATTAAGCGAATATTTCTGGATTGCTTCGCTTCGCTCGCAATGACGGGGCTTAGTCTTGGGTGGTCGATTCCACCTTGGCGCGGGCCTGCCCGCGATGGAAGCGGATGTCGATTTTATCGCCCGCATCGAGCGCCGCGGCATTCTGCACCACTGCGCCGTTTTCCAGCTGGACGATGCTGTAGCCGCGCGCCAGCACGCCTTCCGGGTTGAGGTGGTCGAGGCTGCTGGCCAGCCGCGCCAGGTTGAGCTGACGCTGCCCAAAACCGCCCTGAACCGCGCGCCGGGCGCGCATGTTCAGCGCGTCCAGCCGCTGCTGTTCGCGCTGGATGACGTGAATCGGCGTCACCAGCCGCTGGTTCAGACGCGCGATGCGCAGGTGTTCGGTCGTCAGGCGGGTGCCGCTGGCTTGCCGCAGGCGCTGCGCCAGCTGGTGAAGGTCGGTCTGCCGGCGGCGCAGCTGCTCGGCCGGGTGGACCAGGCGGCGCGCCAGGTAATCCAGCCGCTGCATCTCGCTGTGCTGCCTGTTGGCGAGGTGGTGCTGCAGCTGACGCGCCAGGTGGCCCAGCTGCTGCAGCAGTTCCTGGCGCGCCGGGCTGGCGAGTTCGGCCGCGGCCGTCGGCGTCGGCGCACGCAGGTCGGCGGCAAAATCGGCCAGGGTGAAATCGGTTTCGTGGCCGACCCCGCTCACCACCGGCATCGGGCTGGCGGCGATCGCACGCACCACCGCTTCGCCGTTGAACGCCCACAGGTCCTCCAGCGAGCCGCCGCCGCGGCACACCAGCAGCACGTCGCATTCGGCGCGCGCGCCGGCTGTGCGGATCGCGGCGGCGATCTGCGCGCCGGCGCCGGCGCCCTGCACCGGGGTGGGGTAGAGGATCACCGGCAGGCCTGGCATGCGGCGCGAAAGTGCGGTTAGCACGTCGTGCAGGGCCGCGGCCTGCGGCGAGGTGACGATGCCGAGGACGCGCGGAAAGCGCGGCAGGGCGCGCTTTTTCACCGGGTCGAACAGTCCCTCGGCATCCAGCTTCGCCTTCAGTTTCAGAAAAGTTTCGTACAGACGCCCGGCACCGGCGCGGCGGATCGCTTCGGCACCCAACTGGAACTCGCCGCGCGCCTCGTACAGCGAGGGCAGGGCGCGGATTTCGACGTGGTCGCCATTGGCCGGGGTGAAGTCGGCAAACTGGTTGCGCCCGCGGAACATCACGCAGCGCACCTGCGCGCTGGCGTCCTTGAGCGAAAAATACCAGTGGCCGGAGGCGGCGCGCATGAAGTTGGAGACTTCGCCTTCCACCCACAACAGCGGCAATTGCGATTCAAGCGCGCGGCGTGCCATGCGGTTGAGCTCGCTCACGGTGAGCACGGGCAGACCGGGCGTGCTGTCGGGAATATCGTCCAGAAGGTCCATGGGGTGAAGGATAACGGCTTACAGCCGGCACGGTTCATGCACAGTCATCAGGCTTTCACAAAAAAAACTTGATAAGCCTATTGACGGTGGATGGGTTTATGTAACTCTTTGATATTCATGAACTAAGTGAGGTGGCTACTTTTTGTGCCAAAACGCGTTTCCCTTTGTGGGCGGGCGTTTAGGGAGGCTGGCAGGCAGTTCTTAACAGACTTATCCACACCAATTGTGGAGAACTCGCGGGGGAGCCGGCAAAATCGCCGTCCGCGCAATTGGTGCTTGCCGAAACCCGCATGCGGGGGCTACATTTCGCCTGGTGTTTTCATTGTGGAGTGGTATTCAGTGTTTGCCATCATCGAGGCGGCCGGTTGGCCGATCTGGCCGTTGATCCTGGCGTCGGTTGTTGCCGTAGCCATCATCATCGAGCGCGTTTACAGCCTGCGCACCCAGGAAGTCGCGCCCCCCAGTCTGCTGCTGGAAACGATCAAGAGCTATCAGGAACGCGGCGTGACGCCGGAACTCGTCACGCGGCTGGCCGACGGTTCGGCGATGGGGCGGGTTTTTGCGACTGCGTTGAAGAACGCCCACAACTCGCGCGAGATCATGAAGGAGTCGATCGAGGAAGCCGGTCGCGCCGTCACCCACGATCTCGACCGATTCCTCACCTCGCTCGGCACCATCGCCAGCATGGCGCCGCTGCTGGGTCTGCTGGGCACGGTCATCGGCATGATCGAGATCTTCGGCGCCCAGACCGGCGGCGGCACCAACCCCGGCCAACTGGCGCACGGCATTTCGATCGCACTGTACAACACGGCGTTCGGCCTGATCGTGGCGATCCCGGCGATGATTTTCTATCGCTACTTCCGCAACAAGGTGGAATCGCTGGTGGTCGACATGGAGCAGCAGGCGATCAAACTGGTGGAAATCGTCCACGGCGAAAGGAAGTAAGCCTGTCATGAATTTTCGTAGAGGCCGCCGCGAGGACTATCCGGAAATCAACCTGATTCCGTTTATCGACATCCTGCTCGTCATCGTGATTTTCCTGGCGGTGACCACTACCTATGCGCGCTTTGCCGAACTCAAGATCAATCTGCCTACCAGCAGCGCCGAGCAGACGCCGACCCTGCCCAAGCAGATCGAGGTGGCAGTGGCCGAAAGCGGCCGCTACCAGGTTGACGATATCGCGGTCGGCGAAGTCTCGGTCGACGAACTGGCCGCCGCGCTGAAAAAAGCCGCTGGCGACCAGATCGAGCCGGTGGTCGTGATCAACGCCGATGCGCGGGCCGCGCATCAGTCGGTGGTGAACGTGATGGAAGCAGCGCGCCGGGTCGGGCTCACCCGCATCACTTTCGTCACCCAGACCGCCCCCTAAGCGGGCGTTTCGTGGTTTTCCTACAGCATCTCTGGGCACGCACAGGCGTGCTCACGTTGCTGCTTTCACCCCTTGCCTTGCTGTTTGCTGTCGTGTCCGGTCTGCGCCGTCTGGCGTACCGGCGCGGCTGGCTGGCGGCTGTTTCCGTCGGGGTGCCGGTGATCATCGTCGGCAACATTACCGCCGGCGGCAGCGGCAAAACCCCGCTGGTGATCTGGCTGGTGAACTGGCTGCGCGCCCAGGGCTATCGTCCGGGTGTGGTCAGCCGCGGCTACGGCGGCGTGGCGCGCGGCTGCGTCGAGGTGCAGCCGGACAGTCCGCCGGCCGTAGTGGGCGACGAGCCTTTGCTGATCCATCTCAAAACGGCTGCCCCGGTGGTGGTCGGACGCGACCGGGTGGCCGCGGCGCGCACCCTGCTGGCGCGCCATCCGGGGGTGGACGTGATCGTGTCCGACGACGGCCTGCAGCATTACCGCCTGCAGCGCGCCATCGAACTGGCGGTGATCGACGCG
>NZ_LDUG01000036.1:219301-230623 GCF_001530125.1 Thiobacillus denitrificans
GCGCGCCGCAGGAAAAAAAGCCGCTGCGCGAGCTGCCGCAGCGCGACTGGCTCGCGGTGACCGGCATCGGCCGACCGCAGGGCTTCTTCGACATGCTCGACGCGCAGGGCATCCGCTTCAGCCCGCGTGCCTTCGCCGACCACCACGCATTCCGGCGGCAGGACCTGCCGGCCGACGCCGCCGTGCTGATGACCGAAAAAGACGCGGTAAAATGCTCGGGTTTTGCAGGAGACGAGTGGTGGGCGGTGGAACTCGATGTCGCCCCCGAAAGCGGATTCATCGACTGGCTCAGCGCACGCCTCAAACAATAACAACAAGCAACACTTGCGCATCAGGGAAGGAGGAATGGGTATGCAGAATTCTGACTGGGGCGACCGCCGTCATCCCTGCCGCTGGGAAGCCGAAACCGGGGATGCCGGTTTCTGGGTGCCCGACCGCGCCGAAATTTTCACCCAGTTTTTCACCCGCTATTTGTTCTTTTCGCTTGCGGTCATTTATTTCTCCACCCTGAAATCCGTTTCCCCGGCGCTGTTCAGCATCGAGTACCTGCTGATCGCGCTCAGCGTTTATTTTCTCCTCAACAGCTGGTTCTTTCATCAGGCGCTGCAGGGCGTCACGCTGCTGAAAATCCGCAGCGCCATGAGCGCCGATCTGCTGATCGTCACCCTGTGCGTGATTCACGATCCCAATCCGATTCCGCCATCGGCGCTGGCGTTCTTGATGGTGCTGCTGGGCAACGGCATGCGTTACGGCATGCGCCTGTTCGCCGAGGTGCTGGGCGGGGCGTTTCTCGGCATGGCGATCGCCTTCGCCTTGCGCTATCGGCTGGGCGGGTTTGAGGTGGGCGCGGGCGATGTGTTTTTCGGCGTGTTCTGGGTCACCCTGGCTGTGTATGCCTACATCCTGATGGGCCGCATCGAGGGGCAGCGCCGCCAGCTTGATTACCGCAGCCGCTTCGATGCACTGACCGGCCTGCTCAACCGTCACGGTCTGCTGGCCGCGGCAGACAGAGTCTTCGACAAGACGAATCCCGGCATCCCGGCCACCGTGCTGTTTGCCGACCTCAATCAGTTCAAGGCGGTCAACGACCGCTACGGCCACGGCGTGGGCGACCGCGTGCTGGCCGAGTTCGCGCAGATATTCAGTGAATCGGCTGAAATGGGCGTATGCGGACGCTGGGGTGGCGACGAGTTTGTTGCTATCCTGCCGCAGCGTGACGATGCCGCCATCCGCCGGATTTTCGAGCGCATCGAATCGCGCACCGAAGCCTGGAGCAGCAGCAACGGCCTGCCCATGGCGGTGAGCCTGGGCGTCAGCCATGCCCCGCACGACGGCCATGATCTGAAAACGCTGTTGGCGGTCGCCGACATCCATCTTTATCAAAGCAAGTCGCAACAGGCCGATACGGCTGGCACTGGCGCGACTTCGAACCACTGGACACTGATCGATGAATCCCAAGCTTCTTGAAATCCTCGTCTGCCCGGTCTGCAAAGGCCCGCTCGAGTGGAAAAAATCCGCGAACGAACTGGTGTGCCGGGCATGCCGCCTGGCTTATCCCATTCGGGACGACATTCCGGTGATGCTGCCGGAAGAGGCACGCGCGCTGAATTTCGACGAAATCCACGGCAAATAGTGTCGACACGCTCCAGCATGCATTTTCGCGTCGTCATTCCCGCCCGCTATGCGTCCAGCCGCCTGCCGGGCAAGCCACTGGCGGACATCGGCGGTCAGCCCATGGTGCTGCGCGTGCTGGAACGCGCGCTACAGGCGGGGGCCGAATCGGTCGTCGTCGCCACCGACGACGCGCGGGTGCAGCAGGCGGTCGAGGCCGCCGGCTATCAGGCCCTGATGACTTCGCCGGACCACCAGTCCGGCACCGAGCGCCTGGTCGAAGTCGCCGAAACCCTGGGCTGGGCCGACGACACCCTGGTGGTCAACGTGCAGGGCGACGAACCCCTGATCGACCCGGCGCTGATCCGCGAAGCTGCGCGCCAGTTGGTGTTGCACGACGATGCGGTGATGGCCACGCTGGCGCATCCGATCCACGACCACGCCGACTTCATGAATCCCAATGTCGTCAAGGTGGTCGCTGATGAAGCCGGCTACGCGCTGTATTTCAGCCGTGCGCCGATTCCCTGGCCGCGCGATGCCTTCGCCGCACAGCAGGCCATGCCGCACGAGCTCGGTGCGCTGCGCCACATCGGCCTGTATGCCTACCGCGTCGGGTTCCTGCGCACCTATGCCAGCCTGATCAGTTCGCCGCTGGAACGCTACGAGATGCTGGAACAGTTGCGGGTGCTGGGACACGGCTACCGCATCAGCCTCGGTATCACGCCCATCGCGCCGGCGCCGGGCGTGGACACGCCGGAAGACCTGGCGCGGGTTCGTGGCCTGTTTGCCGCTGCATAGCAGCCGCTTGAATCCGCCAATAAAAAATTTTAAGTGTTGCGCGAGCGAGCCTTGCCTTACGCTAGTGTGGTTTTGTACATTCACATAAAGGGAGACACGCAATGCGTTTGATTCTGTTGGGCGGCCCTGGCGCCGGCAAGGGTACACAGGCCAATTACATCAAGGAAAAATACGGCATCCCGCAGATTTCTACCGGCGACATGCTGCGTGCGCAGATCAAGGCAGGCACCGAGCTCGGCATGAAAGCCAAGGCCATCATGGACGCGGGCGGCCTGGTGTCGGACGGCATCATCATCGGCATGGTCAAGGCGCGCCTGACCGAAGCCGACTGCAAGAACGGCTATCTGTTCGACGGTTTCCCGCGCACCATTCCGCAGGCCGAGGCGATGAAGGCTGCCGGTGTGCCGATTGATTACGTGGTCGAGATCGATGTTCCTGACGCGGAAATCGTCAAGCGCATGTCGGGCCGCCGCGTACACCCGACGTCGGGCCGCACCTATCACGTCATGTTCAATCCGCCGAAGGTGACCGGCAAGGACGACGTTACTGGCGAAGACCTGATCCAGCGCGACGATGACACCGAAGAAACCGTGAAGAAGCGTCTCGACGTCTATCACGCGCAGACCGAACCGCTGGTGAAGTACTACGGCGACTGGGCGGCGCGCGGCGAAGCCGGCGCGCCCAAATACGTGAAAGTCGCCGGCGTCGGCAAGGTCGAAGGCATCCGCGATTCGATTTTTGCCGCACTCGGCTGAGCCGGGATCCCACCAGCGATGCCGCAGCAGATTGCCCCGCTGACCGATACCGAGCGCTGGGTTGTCCAGCAGGCGGTGAATGAGCGTTACGGCAGGGACGTCGAGGTCCAGAATGTCGACACCGAAATCCGTCTGCACATCGACGACCGCGAACTGACCCTGTGCCCAGGCTTTTACTGGAACGAGCACGGCTGTCATTTCGTGCTGTCGAAAACCGGCGATTCGCGTTATCGCAGCATGTTTTTCTATCGCATCCGCGATCGATTTGCGACCGGGCGCGAAGAGTACGACGACATCGGCGACTGCGTCACCATCCTGCTGAAAATGCAGGCTGACGAGGAAGCCAGGCGCCTGGCCGAGGGCGAAGCATCCGGCAACAGTTGAATGGCTCAAGCCAGCACTGTTTTTAATTAAATCAGTGCTGGCTTTTTGTTTTGCACAAAACCCTGTTTATTGCGTTGAATTAAAACACTGAGGAGACAACCCCATGGCGAAGAAAATGAACGCCTTTTACGCACAGTCCGGCGGCGTCACTGCCGTCATCAACGCGTCGGCCTGCGGCGTGATCGAAACCGCGCGCCGCCACAAGGACAAGATCGGCAAGGTCTACGCCGGCCGCAACGGCATCATCGGCGCGCTGACCGAAGAATTGATCGACACCACCAAGGAAACCGACGCTGCCATTGCCGCGCTGCGTTCCACGCCGTCGGGCGCGTTCGGCTCATGCCGCTTCAAGCTGAAGTCGCTGGAAGCCAACAAACGCGAATACACACGCCTGATCGAAGTGTTCAAGGCGCACAACATCGGCTATTTCTTCTACAACGGCGGCGGCGATTCGGCCGATACCTGCTTCAAGATCAGCCAGCTGTCGGAGCAGATGGGCTATCCGATCCAGGCGATTCACGTGCCGAAGACGGTCGACAACGACCTGCCGATCACCGACTGCTGTCCTGGCTTCGGCTCGGTCGCCAAGTACATTGCCGTGTCGACGCTGGAAGCCAGCTACGACGTGCGCTCGATGGCGAAAACCTCGACCAAGGTATTCGTCCTCGAAGTGATGGGGCGCCACGCTGGCTGGATCGCCGCCGCCGGTGGGCTGGTCGAGGACCACGGCATTCCGGTGGTGATCCTGTTCCCGGAAATCGAATTCGACCAGAAAAAATTCCTCGCCCGCGTCAACAAGCTGGTGAAGGAACACGGCTACTGCACCGTTGTGGTGTCGGAAGGCTGCCACTACCCGGACGGCACCTTCCTCGCCGAGCAGGGCACGCGCGACGCCTTCGGCCATGCACAGTTGGGCGGCGCCGCCCCAGTGGTCGCCAACATGATCAAGGACGCACTCGGCCACAAGTTCCACTGGGCCGTCGCCGACTACCTGCAGCGCGCCGCACGCCACATCGCCTCCAAGACCGACGTCAAGCAGGCCTATGAGCTCGGCAAGAAGGCCGTCGAGCTGGCGATCGCGGGCCACAACTCGGTGATGCCGACGGTCGACCGCATTTCCGACGTGCCCTACAAGTACAAGATCGGCATGGCTGACCTGAAGGACGTCGCCAACGTCGAGAAATTCATGCCGCGCGACTTCATCACCCGTGACGGCTTTGGCATCACGCCCAAGTGCAAGCGCTACCTGACGCCGCTGATCCAGGGCGAGGACTATCCGAAGTACCAGGACGGCCTGCCGGTGTACGTCACGCTGAAAAACGTCGCGGTGGCGAAGAAGCTGCCGACGTTCAAGCTTTGAGGGAGCAGAGAGTGGAGAGCGGAGAGCGGAGCGTCGAGAGTGAAAAGCGGGAGCATCGCGCTTCCAGCCGCCAACTCCAGGCTCTCGACTCTCGACTCTCAGCTCTCGACTAAAAAATGACACTCGACCGCGCGAAACAACTCCTAAAAGTACAAGCCGATTTCGGCGGCTTCTACAACGGCAATTCAGCCAAGCTGATTTTGTCCGAAGTGCAGCGCGAGCATGGGCAGGATGCGGTCGACCAACTCATCAGGGAATTGCAGCTCGATCAGATATTCGGGTTTGAGCCGGGCACGCGTTTCGAAGGCGGCCTGGCGATGGGCAAGTAAGCGAACGGTAGCGAAAGCTGCCGTTATTGTTTTGTGTGCAGCAATAACGACAAGGGGACGAGATGGATACGCAGTTGATGTGGATACTTGCCAGCGCCGTGCTGGCGCTGGTGTATGGGGTGGTGTCGATTGGCTGGATCCTGAAAAAACCCGCGGGCAATCCGCGCATGCAGGAGATCGCGCTGGCGATCCAGCAGGGCGCGCAGGCCTATCTTAACCGCCAATACACCACCATCGGCGCGGTTGGCGTGGTGCTGTTCATCGCCCTCTGGCTGGCATTGGGAAGCCATACAGCGATCGGCTTCCTGATCGGCGCGGTGCTCTCGGGCGCGGCCGGTTACATCGGCATGAACGTGTCGGTGCGCGCCAACGTGCGCACCGCGCAAGCGGCCTCGCTGGGCCTCAACGCTGCACTGAACGTCGCCTTCAAGGGCGGCGCCATCACCGGCATGCTGGTGGTGGGCCTCGGCCTGCTGGGCGTGGCCGGCTACTACGCCGTGTTGACCTCGATGGGCGCAACATCGATCGATGCGATTCACGCGCTGGTCGGCCTCGGCTTCGGCGGTTCGCTGATCTCGATTTTTGCGCGACTCGGCGGCGGCATCTTCACCAAGGGCGCGGATGTCGGTGCCGACCTGGTGGGCAAGGTCGAAGCCGGCATCCCTGAGGACGACCCGCGCAACCCGGCGGTGATCGCCGACAACGTGGGCGACAACGTCGGCGACTGCGCCGGCATGGCCGCCGACCTGTTCGAGACCTATGCGGTGACGCTGATCGCCACCATGCTGCTCGGCGTGCTGATCGCGAGCCAGGCCGGCGCGGGCGCGGTGATCTACCCGCTGGCGCTGGGCGCGGTGTCGATCGTCGCCTCCATCATCGGCTCGTTCTTCGTGACGGTCCGCGAGGGCGGCAAGATCATGAACGCGCTGTATCGCGGCCTGGCGGTTGCCGGCGGCCTGGCGCTGATCGCCTTCTACCCGGTGACGACGATGCTGCTGGGCGATGGCATGCAGATGAACGACGGCAGCGTCATTCCGGCTTTGAACCTGTATTTCGCCGCGCTGATCGGTCTGGTGCTCACCGCTGCGATGGTCGTCATCACCGAGTATTACACTGCCACCGAATACGCGCCGGTACGCCACATCGCGCAGGCATCGACCACCGGCCACGGCACCAACGTCATCGCCGGCCTTGGCGTGTCGATGAAGTCCACCGCGGCCCCCGTGCTGGCAGTGTGTCTGGCGATCTGGGGCTCGTATGAACTGGCCGGCCTGTATGGCATCGCGATTGCCGCCACCGCCATGCTGTCGATGACCGGTATCATCGTCGCGCTTGACGCCTACGGCCCGATCACCGACAACGCCGGCGGCATCGCCGAAATGGCCGGTCTGCCGCAGGAGATCCGCAACATCACCGACCCGCTCGACGCCGTCGGCAATACCACCAAGGCGGTGACCAAGGGCTACGCCATCGGCTCGGCCGGCCTCGCCGCGCTGGTGCTGTTCGCCGACTATACCCACGCGCTGGAAGCCATGACCGGTGGCGTGACGACGTTCGACCTGTCGAACCACATGGTCATCATCGGCCTCTTCATCGGCGGCATGATTCCCTATCTGTTTGCGGCCATGGGCATGGAAGCCGTGGGGCGTGCGGCAGGCTCGGTGGTGGTGGAAGTGCGTCGCCAGTTCAAGGAAATTCCCGGCATCATGGCCGGCACCGCCAAGCCCGATTATTCGCGCGCGGTCGACATGCTGACCAAGGCGGCGATCAAGGAAATGATCGTGCCGTCGCTGCTGCCGGTGCTGGTGCCGGTGCTGGTCGGCCTCATCCTCGGCCCGGTGGCGCTCGGCGGCGTGTTGCTCGGCGCCATCGTCACCGGCATCTTCGTGGCGATTTCCATGACCACCGGCGGCGGTGCGTGGGACAACGCCAAGAAATACATCGAGGAAGGCAACTACGGCGGCAAGGGTTCGGACGCGCACAAGGCCGCCGTCACCGGCGACACCGTGGGCGATCCCTACAAGGACACCGCCGGCCCGGCCGTCAACCCGCTGATCAAGATCATCAACATCGTGGCGTTGCTGATTGTGCCGCTGATTGCTTAAGGCCTGATCGCCCGAGCATTGCGGGCTTCACCCAGAACCGCCCCGCACGCTATAGTGCGGGGCGGTTTTGTTTTGAATACAGGAACCCCGTTCGGTATTGCTTGCCTGACTACCAGGCCCCCCTTAGGAGAAGCATTCTTGAAACAGTTTATTGTGGCCTGTGCACTTGCGCTGCCCTTGATCTTAAACGCTGGCCTCGCCCACGCCGGCGGCGTCGAGCGCCTCAAGGCCTTTATCGCCGGCGTCAAAACCGCCGAAGCCGAATTCACCCAGACCGTCGCCGACAAGTCTGGCCGTGTCACTCAGGAGGCTAGCGGCAAGATGGCGTTTGCCCGCCCCGGCAAGTTCCGTTGGGATTACAACGCGCCGTATGAGCAGATGATCGTCGGCGACGGCGTCAAGCTGTGGCTGTACGACGTCGACCTCGAACAGGTCACCGTCAAGTCGCTCGGCGACGTCATCGCCGGCACCCCGGCGGCGCTCTTGGCCGGCGACGACTCGATCGAGAAATACTTCAGCCTGAAAAACGCCGGCCAGGCCGGCGGCCTGGAATGGCTGGAAGCCACCCCGACAACCCGCGACACCACCTTCGAGCGCATCCGCATGGGCTTCAAGGGCGACGTCCTGGTGCAAATGGAACTGTTTGACTTCTTCGGCCAGCGCACCACGCTCAAGCTGTCGCGCTTCGTGCGCAACCCCAGCATTCCACCGTCGCGCTTCCAGTTCACCCCGCCGAAGGGCGCCGACATCATCGGCGAGTGATCCTGTGGGAGGGGCGCCCTCGCCCCGAATGCGGGCGGTGGCGCGGTGCGGGCAATCGGGGCGAGGGCGCCCCTCCCACAACACCCACAACAGCGCCGGGGTTCTGGTGGATAATTTGCGACAAATGAGCACCCAAGACCTGTTCCAGACCGACCCCCCCAAACCCGCGCGCGACGACCCCAACGCGCCGCTGGCCGAGCGCCTGCGCCCGCGCACCCTCGCCGACGTCGTCGGTCAAACGCACTTATTGGGCCCGGGCAAGCCGCTCAGGCTCGCCTTCGATTCCGGCAAGCTGCATTCGATGATCCTGTGGGGGCCGCCGGGCGTGGGCAAGACCACCTTGGCACGATTAACCGCGCAGGCCTTCGGCGCCGACTTCATCGCCATTTCCGCCGTGCTCTCCGGCGTCAAGGACATCCGCGAAGCCGTCGAGCGCGCGCGCATGAACCAGACCCTGGCCCGCACCACCATCCTGTTCGTCGACGAAGTCCACCGCTTCAACAAGGTGCAGCAGGATGCGTTTTTGCCGCACGTCGAATCGGGGCTGTTCACCTTCATCGGCGCCACCACCGAAAACCCCTCGTTCGAAGTCGTCGGCGCGCTGCTGTCGCGCGCCCAGGTCTATGTGCTGAAGTCGCTGATGCCCGACGAACTCGGCCAGCTGATGCAGCGCGCGCTGAAAGAGCTGCCCGACCTGAAGCTGGGCGAGGGCGTCGACAAGCTCTTGGCCGCCTACGCCGACGGCGACGCCCGCAAGCTGTTGAACCTGCTGGAACAACTCGACATCGCCGCGCGTACTTCGCAGGTTGAGGAAGTCGACGCCGCCTTCGTCGAAAACGCGCTTGCCCAGTCTTTACGCCGCTTCGACAAGGGCGGCGAAGCCTTCTACGACCAGATTTCCGCGCTGCACAAAAGCGTGCGCGGCAGCGACCCCGACGCCTCGCTGTACTGGCTGGTGCGCATGCTCGACGGCGGCGCCGACCCGCGCTATCTCGGCCGCCGCCTCATCCGCATGGCTTCTGAGGATATCGGCCTGGCCGACCCGCGCGCGCTCGGCATCACGCTCGACGCCGTCGCAACCTACGAGCGCCTCGGCAGCCCCGAGGGCGAACTCGCGCTGGCCGAAGCCTGCATCTACCTGGCCTGCGCGCCCAAGAGCAACGCCGCCTACGTCGCCTACAACGCCGCCCGCGCGTTCGTCCAGTCCAACCCCTCCAACGACGTCCCCATCCACCTGCGCAACGCCCCCACCAAACTGATGAAGGAGCTGGGCTACGGCCGTGCTTACCGCTACGCCCACGACGAGCCCGAAGCCTACGCCGCCGGCGAACGCTACTTCCCCGACGACCTGCCGGAACAACACTGGTACCAGCCCACTCCGCGCGGCCTCGAAGGCAAGATCGCGGAGAAGCTGGCGCATCTGCGGGCGCTGGATAAAGAAGCCGGGAAGGACTGAGGGTTTTCACTGCCACGACTGACCGCAAGGGATTGTCGACGCGGCCCCGCATCAGATGAACGTGAACCCCCGCAGGCGCTTGCATTCTGTCTATATTCAATGGGAGGCACACGATGGCAAAAACGCGTGGCGCATCAACCGCAGCATGACCCGATAGCGCAACCCATGGAGGCATCATGTTCAAGCCCATTTTGGTAGCGGTGGATTCCAGTGAAACCGGAGAACTTGCATTGCAGGCGGCGATCGGGCTTGCCACGGAATCGCAGGCTCAATTGCGGATCGTGCATGTGGTCGATGTCGCGAACCTCAACATGGGCGCCGAGTTTCCCGATCACTCCAGTGTGTCGGAAAGCCTTTTGCAAAAAGGGCAGGACGTCATGCGCAATGCTGAAACGGCCGTTGCGGTATCCGGGCTTGAGTGCGAGTCGAGTCTCATCACGATCGACAATCTGAACATGCGCATTCCCGAGGCCATCGCCGACGATGCGGAAACCTGGCCGGCCGACCTCATCGTCCTCGGCACGCACGGCCGCCGCGGATTAAGCCGCCTGTTCCTTGGCAGTGTCGCCGAGGGTGTCGTGCGGGTGGCGACCAAGCCCGTTTTGCTGATACCCGGAAAATGACTTTTGATCGTGTTAAACGTGGAAGGTCCGGGCGGCCACACGCTGAACTTCCGCCGCTGCATGGGTCAAACACAGCTGAAGCACGATGAAGGAGATCAAAATGGATGCAAAACTGAACGATGTGCTTGTGCACATTCAGGAATTTCTCGAAGAAGATGCCTTGCACAGTCTCGAAGAGGCGGTTCGCCACGAGGCAGGCGTGATATCGGTGGGGCATAACCCGGAGCAATCGCACATGATCATGGTGGTCTACGACTCGGAATCCACTCGGGCATCCAGCCTGCTGCATCGTTTCCAGGAGAGGGCCTGCATGCGCAGGTCGTCGGCTTGTAATAACCCGATCCGTCCCGGCGGCCGTCGAGCGCTTTCCCACGCGGCCAGTCTGCGATTGCCGCGCCAGGCATCAGGCGCTTTCGACCTGTCTCAAAACAGGCCTGAGACAGGCCCCTGTAGCGCGATTCCAAAGGGCAGGGGACAGCCCCGTTCAAACCCTCCGGCGTAAGGAATGGCTATGTCACTGTTGGTTGTTGAGGTCATGTCTTGCCCCCTGATGAAGCCCCTGTCCTTTGGCATCCCGCAGGCGCCGCCGTAGGAACGGCTTCAGCCTCGATGCGCCGCAAGGCGCAAAGGGCAAGTGCTCGCCAAGGCCTCGCCGCCGGGGGGGCTGTTGTAGGAGCCCCCGCAAGGAGGAGGCCGTGGTTGTAAAAGCCGACGCGTCGGCAACAACCACGCACGCCCGCCCCCGGGCCGATACCGTGGTGGTTGCGACGGCGCGCAAATCGGGGCGAGGGCGCCCCCCCACAGCGCTGGCCAATACCAGCAAATAACGATGAAAGAGCCTAAGGAAACACTGATTAATTCGATATAACCGTCATTGCGAGCGAAGCGCGGCAATCCAGCGCATTGATTAAGCAGGCATTTCTGGATTGCCGCGTCGCTTCGCTCCTCGCAAAGACGGATTAATCAGCGTCTCCCTAAGGAATCCGCCGCTTCGCAAACCAACAATACAGACACGCAGCATTCTTAACCCCACCCGGAGACCCTCCCATGCTCAAACGCATCCTCGTCAGCGCCGCCCTCGTCATCAGCCAGCCGGTTCTGGCCGCCAGCAACGCCCCCTGGGGCAGCGCCAAATCGAT
>NZ_LDUG01000037.1 GCF_001530125.1 Thiobacillus denitrificans
GCGCTGGTCGATGAACAGGCTGCTGCCGTCGACGCGTTTGGCCATGTGTTTGGCTTCGGAGGCGGCGCGCGCCACTTCCTGATATTGATGGAAATGGGTGGGGTCCACCAGCACCGCGCCGATGGAGAGTGTCACCAATGCGTGAAATGCCATCGCACCGCGCCGGTTTTCGCTGTGGTAGCCGCCTGCCTCCACATGCTCGGGATTGAACAGCGACTGACACTCCCGATCGAAGCGCGCCAGCATGCCGTGGCAGCGCACCTCCCAGTCGAGGCTTTGAAACAGCACCACGAAATCGTCGCCGCCGATGTGGCCGACAAAATCGAGTTCGGCATTGCAGCTTTCGCGCAGGATGCGCGCCAGCAACTGGATGATGACATCGCCGTGGCGGAAGCCATAGACGTCGTTGTAGGGCTTGAACTGGTCGAGGTCGAAATAGGCGGTGACGAAGGTCTGCTCGTTAACCAGCAGGCGTTCCATGTGTTCCTGGATCGGCACATTGCCGGGCAGGCCGGTTAGTGGGTTGGCATAGCGTGCAGCGACGATCTGCATTTCGGTCACTTCGCGCATCAGGTCAAAGCCCGACCCCAGCCCCAGGTAGCGCCCCTCGGAGGTAATGATGAAGCCCTGGGTGAAGGCCGCCTTGCCTTTATTCACCACCAGTTCCGACAGCTCGGTCATGCGCGTGGCCTTGTCGACGATCAGCGGATCGGCGTCCATCAGGTCGCGGCAGGGCTTGCGGCCATGGAGCTCGCGGGCGTACAGGCT
>NZ_LDUG01000038.1 GCF_001530125.1 Thiobacillus denitrificans
CAAACCAATCTCAAAAATGAACTCATCGCGCTCGAAAACGAACGCTTCCAGACCCAGGCCCGACTGAATGCACTGGTGGCGCGGCCGGCCAGCGCGCCGCTGGCTGAGCCGGAACGCTTGCGTCCGCTGCCGGCGCCGGTCAAGCTGGACTACGCCGCGCTGGAAGACCGCGTACGCGGACGCAACCCACAATTATTCTCAGAGGATGCGCGCCTGAAGGCGGCCGAGAAAACCCGCGAACTGATTTACAAAAACCGCTATCCGGATTTCACGGTCGGTATTGCGCCGGTCCAGTACAGGAGCGCGATCAAGGAATGGATGCTGATGGTCGAACTCAATATTCCGCTGCAACAGTCATCACGTCGCTCGCAGGAACGGGAAGCGGAAGCCATGCTGTCGGCGGCCCGTGCCCGCAAGGATTCAGCGACCAACCAGGTGTTGTCCGATCTCTCGGAAAACCTTTCCGGCCTTGATGCTGCACGCCGCACCGAAATGGCGATTGCAAACAGCCTGCTGCCGCAAGCCGAAATCACCTTCAAGGCGGCGCTCGCCAGCTATGAAAACGGCAAGGTGGATTTTGCAACCTTGCTGGATGCGCAGCGGCAGATCCGCCAGGCCAAACAGAACCAGATCAAGCTGCAGGCGCAAGGCCAGGCGCGCCTGGCCGACATCGAACGACTTTTGGGAGAAGACCTATGAAACAGGGCACGAACATCGCGATTGGCGGGCTCATTGTGGCCGCACTGGCAGCCGGCGGCGGCTACTGGATGGGCAACCGGGGGGCGGTCGGCGGCCACGGCGATACTGCTGTTGCGACGGCAGGGGAACCTGCGGCTACCAGCGCGAAGAAAGAGCGCAAGCTGCTCTATTACCGCAACCCGATGGGACTGCCCGACAGCTCTCCCGTGCCGAAGAAAGACCCGATGGGCATGGATTACATCCCCGTCTACGAAGGCGAGGCAGACGCCGAGCCGGCCTCGGCCCACCAGATCAGGATCAGCACCGAGAAAATCCAGAAACTTGGCGTGAAGACGGAAGCGGCCAGTTTGAGGGCGCTTGACAAGGTGGTGCGGGCCGCCGGACGGATCGAGGCGGACGAACGACGCGTGTATGCCATCTCGCCCAAGTTTGAAGGCTACCTTGAACGCCTGCATGTCAGCGCGACCGGCCAGTCGGTCGGCAAGGGGCAGGCGCTTTTCGAAGTCTACAGTCCGGAACTGGTCTCCGCGCAGCGTGAATACGCGATCGCAGCGCAAGGCGTGCAATCCTTGAAGGACGCCGGTAGCGATGCACAGTCCGGGATGAAGCAGCTGGCCGACTCCAGCCTGATGCGATTGAGGAACTGGGACATTTCAGACGAACAGATCAGGGCATTGGCAAAAGCCGGCGAAGCGAAACGCACCATGACTTTCCGCTCCCCGGTGGGCGGCATCGTGACCGAGAAGAAGGCGCTGCAGGGTATGCGCTTCATGCCGGGCGAAACGCTTTATCAGATCACCGATCTGTCATCGGTCTGGGTACTGGCTGATGTCTTTGAGCAGGATATCGGACTGGTCAAGTCGGGGGCCAAGGCCAAGGTGATGATCAATGCCTATTCGGGCAAGGTGTTCGCCGGCGACATTACTTACGTTTACCCGACGCTCAACGCTGAGACGCGCACCGTCCAGGTGCGTATAGAGCTGCCCAACCCCGGCCAGTTGCTCAAGCCCGGCATGTTTGCGCAAGTGGAGCTGACCGTGGCACCCAGGAGCAATGTCGTGACGGTTCCAGTTTCCGCCGTCATTGATAGCGGCACCCGTCGCATCGTCCTGGTTCATGCCAAAGAAGGCCGTTTTGAGCCGCGGGAAGTCAAGCTTGGCGAGCGTAGCGATAACTATGTTGAAGTGCTGGAGGGTGTCAGGGACGGTGAGCAAGTGGTGGTTGCCGCCAACTTCCTGATTGATGCCGAAAGCAATCTGAAGGCGGCCATCGGTGGTTTTGGAGCACCAGGCACCGGTGGCGCAAAGCCAGCCCAGGAGGAGTCCCCTGCGGCGAAGAACGGCACCACGGGTGCGGGACACAAGGCCGAGGGGACGGTGGACAGCGTCGATGCCGGGACCGGCATGGTCAGCATCAGCCATGGTCCGGTGACGAGCCTGAAATGGCCTGCCATGACGATGGAATTCAAGACCGCCAACGACGCGCTGCTGAGGGCGCTGAAGCCCGGAGCGACTGTTGCATTCGAGTTTGTCGAGCGACAGCCCGGGGAATGGGTCATCACGGGCGTCAAACCCGGCGCGGCCGACAAGGGCAAGGATGGTACGCATGCTGCAAACCGTCCTGCTGGACGCTGACAGGAATCCACCATGATCAACAAGATTATTGATTGGTCGGCCAGGAACATCTTCATGGTCCTGCTGGCCACGCTGTTCATCGTGGTCGCCGGCGTTTACGCGGTCGTGAAAACGCCGATCGACGCGCTGCCCGACCTGTCGGACGTGCAGGTGATCGTCTATACCGAGTTCCCGGGCCAGGCGCCGCAGGTGGTAGAAGATCAGGTGACCTATCCGCTCACGACCGCCATGCTGTCCGTGCCGAAGTCCAGGGTGGTGCGCGGCTTCTCGTACTTCGGCGCCTCCTTCGTTTACATCATCTTCGAGGATGGCACCGACATTTACTGGGCCCGCTCGCGCGTCCTGGAATATCTCAACTTCGCCTCGGCCCGCATGCCCAAGGGCGTCACGCCGCAGATCGGGCCGGATGCCACCGGGGTCGGCTGGGTCTATCAGTACGTGGTGATCGCCAAGGACAAGACGCTGGCCGAACTGCGCACGCTGCAGGACTGGTATTTGCGCTACCAATTGACCAAGGCGCACGGCGTGGCCGAGGTGGCCTCCATCGGCGGCTTTGTGCAAACCTACCAGGTCACGGTCGATCCGGTCAAACTGCGCGCCTACGGCATCCCGCTCAACAAAGTTGTGCAGGTCATCCGTGAATCGAACCGCGACGTCGGCGGCAGGGTGGTCGAAATGGCCGAGACCGAGTACATGGTGCGCGGCAAGGGCTACCTGCGCGGCAAGGGAGACATCGAGGCCCTGGTCGTGAAAAGTGAAAAAGGCACGCCGGTCCTGGTGCGCGACATCGCCCGGGTGGAACTGGCCCCCGACGAGCGGCGCGGCCTGACCGAACTCAATGGCGAAGGTGAAGTGGTGTCCGGCATCGCAATGGCGCGCTATGGCGAGAACGCACTCGAAGTCATTCACCACCTGAAGTCGAAAATCAGCGAAATCAGCGCCGGCTTGCCGGCCGGCGTCAGCATCCAGGCGGTGTACGACCGCTCCGACCTCATCTACCGCGCCATCAAGAGCTTGACGGTGACGCTGATCGAGGAAAGCATTATCGTGGCGCTGGTCTGCTTCGTGTTTCTGCTGCATGCGCGCAGCGCGCTGGTGGCGATCCTGATGTTGCCGGTGGCCGTCCTGATGGCCTTCATCGCGATGCGCCTGCTCGGCATGAGTTCGAACCTGATGAGCCTGGGCGGCATTGCGATTGCCATCGGCGCGATGATCGATGCGGCGATTGTCATGATCGAAAACGCGCACAAGCACCTGGAACGCCTGAAGCAAGGCCATTCGAATCAGCAGCGGG
>NZ_LDUG01000039.1 GCF_001530125.1 Thiobacillus denitrificans
TTTCAGATACCAGCGCGCTGGCTGACTACGGTCCGCATGCGACAGCGCTTTTACCAGTTCGTCGCAATACGCTTCAAACCGCGATTCAAGACTCAGCCCCATGTAGCCTCCACCTCGCTAATTCCTATGCCTGAATCATCGCATTATTTATAACACAGTAGAACTAGACAGCCGCCTGCGTAACGCTCCCGCGCTCGTCAGCCCTGATCACTGCATCCGCCAGGTCAAGGAAAGCCGTTTCTCCAAAAGGATCATTGGCGCTGCAGGCATTGCCGGACAGCAGGTTCACCCGTTCGGTTACCCGATGCGGCGTGCCGAGATCCGACCAGCCGCAATGCGGCACAGGAACCACCTGCAAATCCGCCACCTGGAACTGCAGGATATGGCGTGAGAAATCGATGTTTGAAATCTGCTGATAGAGATGGCTCAGTGCCCACGACGGATTGGCTGGGTCGGCGATCCTGGCGGTCGTGGTGATGATGTTCTGGGCGTTGTCCGGAAAGCGCATCTTGAACAGTGCCAACAGAAGATCGCCCGCCGCCGCAAAAATGCCGCTATTCCACAGGCCACCTTCCTGAATCAGTTTGCTCGCCACGCCACGGGAGGGCTTCTCGACAAAATGCCGGACCCCTTGCGCACCCTGTTGGGCCGTCTTCTGCGGGATGATGTAGCCCAGTTCCGGATCGGCATCGTCAGGCTCGACCCCAAGCAGGAAAATTCCCCTGGCGTGGGCCGGCATCCCGGCAAGCATGGACGACATGGCCTGAATCAAGGTGTCCTCGGCCAGCACGTGATGGTCGGCGGGAAGAAAGATCAATCGTGCCTGCGGGTCACGTTTAAGGATGTACGCGAGGGCAAGCAGCACGCCGTTACCTGTGCCGCGGTTGCGCGGCTGGACGATCAGGTTGTCCGGATGCATTTCATGGGATTGCTGTCGCCACCAGTGCTCATGCCCTTTTGCCACGACAGCACAGACTCGGTCCTTGGGAACGATGGCGCTTGCCCGTGCCAGCGCGAGCCCGAACAGCGACGGCCCGCCGTGGAGTGAGCAGAATTGCTTGGGCACATGCTGGCCTGCTTCGTCTGCCGTCAGCACAGCAAGCCGTTTGCCTTCGCCCGCCGCCAGCACTACCGCCCAAGTATGGTTGTCCTGCATCACTTCACTCCGTTCTGTTCTCCAGTGAAAACACTGGCTGATCTGGAATCATGGATTCCGATCCCTACTCTCCCTGTTTCGACAAGCCCTCGCCAAACCAATCAACGCTCAGTCGAGTGCGATTTCCTGTATGTGGGGCCCATCACCGCCATTACGCTTGGCCTGATAGCACGCCGCATCCGCCGCGGCCAGAATGCCGTTCGGGCTGTGCTTGTGCGTTTTGAAAATGGCGAAGCCGATGCTGACACCCATCCGGTAGATTTCGCCGTTCCAGCGCAGGACTTAGGATTCCACCGCCCGATGCAGTTGCTCAGCACGCTGGCGCGCGCGCTCCGCCGGACAGCGCTCCAGCAGCAGGCCGAATTCATCCCCCCCAGCCGTGCCAGGGTGTCCCGGCCGCGCACCTGGTCCTTGAGGCGCGCAGCGATCTGGCGGATGGCAAGATCGCCCGCCGCGTGACCGGCCATATCGTTGACGGATTTGAAGTTGTCCAGATCCAGATACATGAATGCCTGGGGCTCGCCGCCGTCGGCTTCCTGCAACAGGCGCCACAAGCGCTTGACCAGCTCGGCGCGCCGCAGCAGGCGGGAGTGTTCATCGTGCATCGACTGCGTCACCAGTTTGTCGATGTGCTGCTGCAGGTCGCTGGCATTACGCAGCACGATCATGTAACCGCCCGTCGCCCCGGAACCGGTTCGGGTCAGCGCAACACTGCATTGCATGGGGATGGCGCTGCCGCCATTGCGCACGAGCAGATGGAACGCCCCGGAAAATGGCGAGTGCTGAGTGGGAAAGTCACCTATTTGAATGGATTGCCGTGTCAGCCCGTCCTGCAGGGTGAGCACCTTGTCCAGCGCATGGCCGCGTGTGTTGTTCAGCGGCAATCCGAGCAACCGCTCGGCTGCCGGGTTCAGATAAGATACCCGTGCTTCAGCATCAGCCAGAATGAGCGCATCCGAAAAATGCTCGAACACGTCCGAAAGAGGCGTATCCAAAGCGCGGGCGTCCGATGTCGAGCCCAAGTAAGCGCCTGGCATAAAATGATTCCTGTTTCGGAGTAGATGATTCATTGCGTCCTTTCCGTTGCGCCACCCATGCTGCCTTCAGGTCGCGACAACCCCGCTGAACAAGCCAACGGGGGGCGACAAGGCATTCAATGGGACACCGGCGCCCCAGTTTTTCATGCTGTCCACCAGGATCAGGGAGATGTCCTTGTGGCGACGCGCAAATTTCAGCACCGCCTGACCTAGGGAACCGGCTTGCCGGAACAGGCGGCCACTCAGCCCGGCCTGCTTCAATTGGCCCAGAAAATCCGCCAGTGCCGGCGACGGCGCACTGTCTCCGTCGACCAGCAGGACGCTGACCTCGAATTTCATCTTCCTGCAGTAGTCGAAGACGGCATTCAGCACCGACCGCTTAATCAGATGACCATGCAGGGCAATCAATATGCGGCTCATGATCTGCAGGCCGGTCGGACTTCATTTTCTGCAACGTCGCGGGGCATCACGACAGCCAATTCTCTTTATGCACGCCCTTTTCCCCGAGGCCGATGGCCAGTTCTTTCTGCGCCTCCACCTGGATCTGCCGGACCCGCTCGCGGGTGACCTGGAGGTCCTTGGCCAGTTCTTCCAGGGTGGCCATGTCCTGGTTGTTCAGTCCGAAGCGCCGCTCGATCACCCAGCGGTGCTTGTCGGAAAGTTTGCCCAGCCATTCCGTCACATAACGTTCAAGCTCGGCTTGATACAGGCGATCGTCGGGGGGCACGCAACGCTCGTCGGCAATGGCATCGCCCAGGCTCAGGTCAGGGTCGATGTCCAAGGGGGCGTCCAAGGGAACGGGGGGCCTGTTTAGCTGCATCACCTTGCGCACAGCCTCTACGGATTTGCCCGTGAGGTGAGCGATCGCCTCCATTTCCATCCCCGGGTCCGACATTCCCTGCTTGTCCAGCTTGCTGCGGGCACGCAGGCAGACATTGAGCTCCTTGACCACATGCACGGGCAGGCGGATGGTGCGCGACTGATTCATCAGGGCTCGCTCGACCGATTGCCGGATCCACCAGGTGGCATAAGTCGACAGACGGAAGCCGCGATCCGGATCGAATTTCTCCAAGGCATGCATCAGCCCAAGATTGCCTTCCTCGACAAGATCCAGCAGCGGCAGGCCGCGCCCCAGGTAGCGCTTGGCGACATACACGACCAGCCTGAGATTGTGCGTGATCAGCACGTCCCGCGCCTCGAGATCGCCGCGTTTCATGCGCCGGGCGTAGTCCTGTTCCTCGTCGGCCTTCAGGATGCGCAGGCGGCCAATGTCTTCGAAATAACGTTGGGTGATGTCCTGGGCATACGTATCGTCGACATGGCTCTCGGCTTCAGGCCCGTCGTCCCGAGTTTCTGCTGTTTCGGTTTCTTCCGGCGCATGACAGCCTACTTCCGGCTCATGAAAATCATCGGGCCACATGTTCACCTCCGATCTGGAATTTCGGTTCAACAGAGAACAAAGCGAAGATCCCGCCCGAACGATGCTGAACCCTCAGCGCAGATGGGAGGACCACCGCCGGATCCGACGGGACAGGTTGTTTGACGCTTTTGACCATGATGTTTTCCTTTTCTGGTTGCCGATCCCATAGCGAGCCCGTCTGAACAGGCCCCGACATAAGCGGGTGCCCGGAGGGCCGCTGGTCAAAATGGATTGGTACAGAATAACCGTCGTGGCGATACGGCAGGATTCGTGTGAACGCTGAGTAGATCTACGTATGTAGCGACAGAGGAGGTGTCAAGGATTGAGCGAGGGGCTAATTTTTCGTCCTTCCCCTTCCAGGGACTGGCCCGAATATTGCGCTAAGGAGACGCTGATTAATTCGTCATTGCGAGGAGCGTAGCGACGCGGTAATCCAGAAATGCCCGCTTAATCAATGCGCTGGATTGCCGCGCTTTGCTCGCAATGACGACCATACTGAATTAATCAGCGTTTCGTTAAGGCGAGCTTCACATCTTTGGCCCGAGGCGGGCTTCACAACCGCGCCGACCTGTGGGAGGGGCGCCCTCGCCCCGATTTTCGCACCGTCGCAATCACCACAGCTTCGGCCCGGGGGCGAGCCTCCTACAGGCACAACCCAACGGACAAGCCGGGGAAAGCCCCCTCAGGGATCGCAGCAAGCGGCCATGTTGACCAGTTCCGCCATGTTGGCGGCGCCCATCTTGTACATGACATGGGTACGGTGAACTTCCACCGTGCGCGGACTGATGCCCAGTTCCCGGGCAATCTCCTTGCTGGTGAGGCCGGATACCGCCAGCGCCATGCACTCCCGTTCGCGTGAGCTCAAGCCGGCATAGCGCTGCTGGATGGCTTGGGTGCGGCCCAGTGTATGGCGCCACTCATCGTCCAGCGCCAGGGCCCGCTGCACCCGTTCGAGCAGTGCGGCGCCCTGAATCGGCTTTTCCAGAAAATCCACGGCGCCAGCCTGCACCGCCTGAACGGCCATGGGGATGTCGCCGTGTCCGGTGAGAAAAATGATGGGAATGGTCAGGCCGCGCGCGTGCAGCGCCGCCTGAACTTCAAACCCGGTCATGCCCGGCATGGCCATATCCAGCAGCAGGCAGCCCGGGCGGTTGGCCTCAAAGGCCGCCAGGAAAGCGGCGCCGTCGGCATGACTTTCCACCCGCAGGCCCGCCGTTTCCAGCAACTGGGCCAGCGCATCGCGCATTGCGGCATCGTCGTCGACAACGAATACCGTCTGTCTCATGGGGCGAAGGGCAGAACAAAATGGAAGATGCCGCCGGGGCTGTGGGGCTCCACCCACAGCCGGCCGCCGTGGGCCTCGATCAGGCTGCGGCTGATGCGCAGCCCCACCCCCAGTCCATATTCCTTGTGGCTGGAAAAAGGCTCGAACACCTTGTCGGCCCTCGCTGCATCGATGCCCAGCCCGCTGTCGATGACGCTGACCTGGGCCATGTCTTCAACCCGCCGCGTTGCCATGGTGATGCTGCCGTTTGACATGCCGGCGTCGCGGATGGCGTCGATGGCGTTGCGCAGCAGGTTGAGCAGCACCTGCTCGACGTGTACATCCACCCCCAATACCGGCGGCAGGGTCTCGTCGAGGTCGAGCACGATGTCGATACCGCGGGTACGGGCCTTCGGTGTCATCAAGGTGCTGGTGTTGCGCAGCACGGCGTTCAGGTCCATCGGCACCGGGTCGATCCTGCCCCGGCCCACGAACGCGCGCATATGACGGATGGCTTCCCCTGCCCGCAGGGACTGCTTGCTGATCTGCTCCAGGTTCCGCGTCAGTTTGTCCTGCGCCAGCGGCGTTTGGCCTAGAAGCTGCAGGCCTGCCTCGGCATAGGTTGCGATGGCGGCAAGCGGCTGGTTGAGCTCGTGGGCGAGCAGGGTCGCCAGTTCATTGGCGGTCTGCAGGCGCTGTAGCCGGGAGGCCTCTTCCAGGGTTTCTCGTGCCCGGTTCTCGGCACGGCGCCGTTCCGTGATATCGGTGCCGGTGCCAATAATGTATTGAACCTGCCCCGCCTCGTCCCGCAACACCGAGTTGGACCAGCTGATCAGGCGCATGGAGCCGTCCCGGTGAAGCCAGTGGTTTTCGTGCTGGATATGGTCCTCGCCGGACCGCAGCCTGTCATTGACCCGGCGCACGCCGTCTTTTTCATCGTCTGGAATCAGATTCTGCCACCTGGTGCGGCCCTGGAATTCGGCAAAGTCATAACCCATCGTGGTGTTGCAGGCCGCATTGAACCTGACCACCCGCTCATCGGTGTCAATCACCAGGATCAGGGCGCCCACGGTGTTCAGGGTGGCGTCGATGAAATTGCGCTCGTGCTGCAGTTGCGCACTGTTATCGCTCACCCGCTGCTCGAGATGCGCCGTCAGGTTGCGCAGTTCCAGCTCGGTCCGCTTGAGCACGGTAATGTCGGTCAGGCTCAGCACCACGCCGCTGATGCGGTTGTCGGCGGTTCGGTAGGGCGTGATGCGGCGCAAAAACCATTGCTCGTCGTCGCGCGACACTTCGCGCTCGCAGGGCGTCTGATCCTGCAGCACCCGCTCGATATCCCGCTTCAATTTCGGATCCTCGAAACGGGCGGTAATGTGGTCGATGGGGCGGCCAACGTCGGTGGCGATCAGGTTGAACAGGCGGGTGGCGCTGGGCGTGAAGCGCTGGATGGTGCGGTCCACCCCGAGAAACAAGGTGGCGTTGTCGACGCTGGCCAGCAGATTGGTCATGTCGTCATTGGATTCCTCCAGCTCGTCCACCTTGTCGCTCAGCTGGGCATTGACCGTGCTCAGTTCCTCGTTGAGCGACTGCAGTTCCTCTTTGGAGGTCTCCAACTCCTCGTTGGTGGACTGCAGCCCCTCTTTCATCGACATGACTTCCTCGTTGATAGCCTCGTTGATAGCCTTGATCGCCGCGGCGCGGATGCGTGGCCGCAACGCGGCAAGGGCCAGGGTCAGCAAGTCGTGCGACGGCGGCCCGCCGGGTTGCTGCAGATACAGATGGGTCGGGCCCGAGTAATGCAGCACCTCGTAGCGCCGATTGATCACCACGGCGGCAGGAGCGTACTCCTCCAGCAGGATCTTGCGGGCCAGTTCGGTCAGGTTTTTATGCGGAGCCGGAACCGGTGGAGACGCGGGCTGTAGTTCGCCTATCCGCTTGCCGGTCTGAACTGGAAAGCCGGCACGGGTCGGGGGCACCGTGTGCAGGCGGTGGAAGATGCGCCACTTCTTGGAGACCGGCCGATAGAGATCGACATGCCGGCCGATGCTCTCCGAGGGGCCGAGGATCAGGGTGCCGCCCTCATTGAGGGAGAAATGGAACAATTGCAGCAGCTTCTGCTGCACCTCCGGCTCCAGGTAGATCAGCAGATTGCGGCAGCTCACCAGGTCCAGTTTGGAGAAAGGCGCATCGGCCAGAAGGTTCTGCGGCGCAAACAGCACGGTTTCCCGCAACTGCTTGCTCACCTGCCAGTGGTGGGCATCGGCCCGGGTGAAAAATCGCTCCAGCCGCTGGCGCGAGAGGTCAGCCACCAGCGCTTCCGGGTAGATGCCGCGGCGGGCCACGTCGAGGGCGCCCTCGTCCACATCGGTGGCAAAGATCTGAATCGGGCAGGCCTTGCCCGTCGCGGCAATGCGCTCGATGAGCAGCATGGCGATCGAATAGGCTTCCTCCCCGGTGGCGCAGCCGGGCACCCATACCCGTACCGGGGCGTTCGTATCACGCGCCTCGATCAGTTCGGGCAGCACCTGGGTCTCCAGGACCTGGAACATTTCGGGATCGCGAAAAAAGCTGGTGATGCTGATCAGCAGGTCCTTGCTTAACTGGCTGAGTTCGTCCGGCTGTTCGCGCAGCAGCGCCAGATAGTCGGCGAGCCGCTCCAGGTGGTTGAGCCCCATGCGCCGCAGCACGCGACGCAGCAGCATGCGCTTGCGGTAGGCACGGAAATCGAACTTGGTGCGTGCCCGCAGCAGCGCAAGTATCTGTGTCAGGTCGTTCTGCGCGGCGGCCGGCTCGGGCAGCGCGGCGGTTCCGGCAACGAGGTGCCGCACGTATTTGAGCAGTTCTTCCGGCATCTGGCCAGGCGGCAGCACATAGTCGGCAAGCCTGGTGTCGATGGCGCTGAGCGGCATGCGGTCGTACTCGGCGCTGGACGGTTCCTGCACCATCGCCATCCCGCCCTCGGCCTTGACAGCCTTGAGCCCCAGCGAGCCGTGGCTGCCGGTGCCGGACAGAATGATGCAGATGGCCCGTTCCTGCTGATCAGCTGCCAGCGAGCGCAGGAAGGGGTCGATGGCAGTTTGGCCGGCACCTCGATCAGGCGGCGCGCTCAGCTGGATGAGTCCCTTGTGCAGGGTGAGGTCGTGGTTGGGCGGGATGACGTAGACATGATCAGCTTCGAGGCGTTGGCCGTCCTCGGCGTCCACCACCGGCATGGCGGTTTGCTTGCCCAGCAGCGGCGCCATCAGGCTTTCGTGCTTGGGGTCGAGGTGGGGGATGAGCACGAAAGCGAGGCCGCTTTGCGACGGCATCGCCTGGAAAAATTGCTTGAAGGCCTCCAGGCCACCCGCCGAAGCGACCATGCCCACCACTGCCTGAAGCGGCTGCGCGGCGGGGTCTTTAGTCTGTGGCGATGACGCGGGCTTCCTGCGGCTGGTAGCGGGCTTGGCAGGCCCGGGGTTTACGATAGATGCAGCTTTTTTGACGGGCATCGATCAGGAAGCGGAATAATGAAACGACAAGATCATCAAATTTCCCTGGCAGCCCGTCTGATACAGATATTCGGCATCGTCATGCACAAACCTTTTCAAGTGCAGGGATAGTAGCAAATAACCAACCTGGGCAGAACAGCCGGATTCCCCCCACGCCGTGCTCGTCCCGCGAGGCGATGACCCAGGTGGTGTTCCATCCGGATACGGAGATCGCCGAGCAGCGCCACCGCCTCGATGTGTGGGGGTCAGGCCGGCCTGGGATGACTGCATGGCTTGCCTGATTGCTTCACCGGCGGGCTCTGCCGAATTCCGCCAGGGTCATCCTGTTTCACTCACGCTGATAAGCAGCAAAAACAACAACATACTGCTGACTTCACATAAACAGATTTACACGCCTTTCTGCTTCGTGGGCGGGCTGTGTTCGACATCGTAGCCTCCCGTCAGGGTATGAAGCACGGCAAGAATCCTCGATAGTTGCGAAGGCTCGCCGCCCGTCATGCCCTCTTCTTCGGCGACGGCAAGCTCGCTGGCATCGTAAGCCCAGCGGCGCAACAGGTCGATCTTCTGTTCCCGCGCCAATCCACGATGATCGCGCAGCGTCTCGGGGTCGGCGAACACCGAACCTGGATCGAGCCGGGCCTTTTCGAGATCGATTTCATCTTTGTTTTCAGTCATTTTTCGCATCGCTCCATGGACGTCGCAGCACGAGCATGCTGCGGCTGAAACAGCTTTCAGAATAGACGCTGCAAACAGAAGGCCCTGCCGTGTCTATATTGAAAAAGCGTGGAAGGCGACGAGCTTGGTGAATGCGTGCGAGAACCCTTGTATCGAGCGCATTGACCGAGGGACGGACAGCAAAAATATCCACCGGGCTCGCCCCGACCTAATTCGATTGCATCACCCACCAAGGAGAGACAAGCATGAGACGGATCTATTTCCTGGCACCCGATAAAGCGGTTTCCAAGAAGATCGTTAGTGAACTGTTACTGGCGCGAATCGAAGCGCGTCATATCCATGTTTTGGCGAAGGAAGGCACGCCAATGGAAGATTTGCCCGAAGCGTCGCATCTGCAAAAGTCCGACGTGATCCCCGCACTCGAACAGGGTCTGACCGTGGGTGGGGGGACGGGCTTGCTGGTCGGCCTGGTCGCGGTGGCTTTGCCGGGTGTACCGGTGCTGGCCGGCGGTGCGATTCTGGCGTCCACCCTTGCGGGTGCAGGCTTTGGCGCATGGGCGTCGAGCATGATCGGAAGCAGTGTCGGCAATCGCCGCATCCAGCAGTTCGAGGAGGCCATTGAAAAAGGCGAATTTCTGTTCATGATCGATGTACCCAAGAAACGGGTCGAGGAAATCGAGACCCTCATCAAAGTGCACCACCCCGATGTCGAATTCGGCGGTACCGAACCTGAAATTCCGGCCTTCCCGTGACGTTGCAACGCACTCGCCTGCGTTGCCGCATGCTGGCCTATGACTCAAGCCATGGGTAGGCAACCGTTCCATGCCGGTCCACAACGCTGATATCGCCGCCCTCTTCGAGGAAATCGCAGACCGCCTGGAAATCCAGGGCGCCAACCCATTCCGCATCCGCGCCTACCGCAACGCCGCGCGCACGCTGGGCGAACTGCCGCAGCCGGCGCGCACGTTGATGGAAAAAGGCGAAGACCTGACGCGGCTGCCGGGGATCGGCGACGATCTTGCCGAGAAAATCCGCGAAATTGTCAGCAACGGCCGCTGCAGCCTGCTTGATCGGCTGCGGCGCGATCTGCCGCCCGCCGTCACCGAACTGCTGCAGATTCCCGGCCTCGGGCCGAAGCGGGTCAAGGCGCTGTACCACGACCTTGAGGTGCAGACGGTCGAGCAGTTGTACCGGGCGGCGCGCGATGGCCGCATCCGCGCCCTGCCCGGCTTCGGCGAAAAAACCGAACTCAACATCCTGCAAGCGGTGGAAGCGCATGCCAGCCAGACGCGCCGCTTCAAGCTGGCGGTGGCGGCGCAGTACGCCGACGCCCTTGCCGCCTTCCTGCAGGCCGTCCCCGGCGTTGGGCAGGTGACGCTGGCCGGCAGCTTCCGCCGCATGCGCGAGACGGTGGGCGATCTCGACATCCTGGTCACGGCGGCAACCGGCAGCCCGGTGATGCAGCGCTTCACTGCCTACGACGAGGTGGCCGAGGTGCTGTCGGCCGGCAGTACGCGTGCCAGCGTCGTCCTCAAAAGCGGCCTGCAGGTCGACCTGCGGGTGGTCTCGCAGACCAGCTACGGCGCAGCGCTATGCTACTTCACCGGCTCCAAGGCCCACAACATCGCGATCCGCCGCATCGCGCAGAAGCTCGGCCTCAAGGTCAACGAGTACGGCGTGTTCCGCGGCGACGAGCGCATTGCCGGCGAGGACGAAACCTCGGTCTACCAAAGCGTCGGCTTGCCGTGGATTCCGCCGGAACTGCGCGAGGACCGCGGTGAGATCGAGGCGGCGCGCGATGGACGCCTGCCCAGCCTGGTGGAGTTCGCCGACCTGCGCGGCGACCTGCATGCGCATACCAAGGCGACCGACGGCCACGACAGCCTGCGCGAGATGGCGCTGGCGGCAAAGGCGCTGGGGCTGGAATACCTCGCCATCACCGAACACTCGCGCCACCTCACCGTGGCGCACGGCCTCGACCCACTGCGGCTGGCCCGCCAGTGCGACGAGATCGACCGCCTCAACCCGGAACTCGACGGCATCACGCTGCTGAAGGGCATCGAGGTCGACATCCTGGAGGACGGCAGCCTCGACCTCCCGGACGACGTGCTGGGCCGGCTCGACCTGGTGGTCGGCGCGGTGCACAGCCAGTTCCATCTGTCGCGCGCGAAGCAGACCGGACGCATCCTGCGCGCGATGGACCATCCCCACTTCACGCTGCTGGCCCACCCCAGCGGTCGCCTGATCGACCGGCGCGAGCCCTGCGACGTCGACATGCTGCGCATCATTCGCCATGCAAAGGATCGCGGCTGCTTCCTCGAACTCAATGCCCATCCCGAGCGCCTCGACCTGCTGGACAGCCACTGCCAGATGGCGAAGGAGGAAGGCGTGCTGGTCAGCATCAATTCCGACGCGCACAGCAGCTTTGATTTCGCCAATCTCAAGTATGGCGTCGGCCAGGCCCGGCGCGGCTGGCTGGAAAAGGACGACGTGCTCAACACCCGCCCGCTGGCGGCGCTGCGGCGGCTGCTCAAGCGCACCATGTGAAGCCTTGCTGGCCGACAAGGATGAAGTCAAACCACATCGACCATTCGCGTCCGATTTAGGCTGAAAATTCGTCTATATTGGGTGAAGGATCGTCTGCATGCTCGATTAATCGTCCAAGGCAGCCGTCCGCAAAGCAGTCGAAACAAAAGCCCCGCCGCTCCGGCGATTTTTGTTCTCGGCTCCCGGCGGCGGGTGGGCCGCGTGACAGCCCACGCCTGCGGCGAATCACAGGAGAGACGCATGAAATCAGGAATCCGCAGAATCCAGACACAACTCGCCGCCCTGTTGCTTGGCGTTGCGATGCTTCCTGCCTACGCAGGGGATCGCAAAGGAATGCCCGAGTCGGACATGTCGTTCAAGGACGTCGACACCAACAAGGATGGTTACCTCTCCCTCGAGGAGTTCAAGGACAAAAGCATGGACGACCTGGCTTTCAGGGCCGCCGACATCAACGGGGATGGACAGGTTGACCCGGGCGAATTCGACAGATACCTCGCCAGGAAAGCAGGCGATCAATCCAGGCCCGAGTCGGGGCCTGGCGGGCAACCGAAGCCGGCCCAGCCCGCGCCCGGTTACTAGGCGTGGCCTACTGAAGTTCGCTCGAATGAAATACCCGGCAAAGTCGGCGGCCGCCTTAAACGCCGACCATTTTCGGAAGGAGAAGTGATATGAAACAGGGAATGAAACACTCGGTCCTCATCGCCGCATTGCTGGGCCTTGCCCTGGCCGGCTGCCAGAAGAAGGAAGAGGCTCCGGTTCCTGAAATGCCGGGCTCGGAAGCGCCGGCGCCGGAGGCTTACCCTTCCGAGCCCACGCCCATGACTGAACCGCAACCCGAAATGGCGCCGTCCGACAGCATGCCACCCGAGGGCGCTACGCCTATGGAACCGGCGCCCGGGGAAGCAGCCCCTGAGGACATGCCCAGTACCCCGCCGACCCAATAATCCTAAAAACCGCAGTTGACCGCTTTTTGT
This sequence comes from Thiobacillus denitrificans, assembly GCF_001530125.1. Taxonomy (GTDB): domain Bacteria; phylum Pseudomonadota; class Gammaproteobacteria; order Burkholderiales; family Thiobacillaceae; genus Thiobacillus; species Thiobacillus denitrificans_C. The sequence goes on from NZ_LDUG01000039.1 coordinate 12,562, forward strand.
CCCCATGAGGCCAGCATGAACACACGCGTTCTCGTCTTCGATACGACTCACCGCTTGGGTATGTACGCTACACACCCGCTGGTACGTCTGGTCGCGCGCCTGCCTTTGTCGCGCCTCGTTGCAGGCCCCGGCCTGCCGCCTCGTTGCTTCGCCCTAAAGGACTCCGATCCACTATGGGCTGAAGCCCATGTGGAATCGTATGCGGCATGCACACGCCCAAACGCACCATCGGGCGCGTCCAACTGCGGTTTCTAGGATAATTCGCCCTGCCCCGCGAATCGGGCAAGAACGTAGCAGGCATGGGCGCAAGGGGCCGGACGGCATGAGCGCTGTCCCGCCCTCAGGGGCCCGTGAAGCCATGCTTGTCAAACGTGCGCGAACGCCGGGCCGACCGGCTGGTATACGAGGTGCAGCCGTGAGCGGAATCGCCCCCGGCGAACTGGTGAAAAGCCGTGGCGGACGCTATGCCGGTACGCTCGGCATCGATCTCGCCTCAGCCGATGCGGGCGAGCGCTTCAAGTGGTTTCTCGCCGCGGCGCTTTACGGAACGCGCATTTCCGGATCGCTCGCCACCCGCACCTGGCTGGAATTCGCCGCGCGCGGCGTGCTCACGCCCGACCGCATCGTGGCAACCGGCTGGGACGGTCTGGTGGACATCCTCGATGCCGGCGGCTATGTGCGCTACGACTACAAGACCGCCACCAAGCTGCTTGATGTGTGTGCTGCGCTGATGCGCGATTATGGCGGCAGCCTCGATGCCCTGCATGACGCCGTCGCCGATCCGCGCGACCTGGAAAGCCGGCTCAAGGCTCTGGGCAAGGGAATCGGCGACACCACCGTCGACATTTTTCTGCGCGAACTGCGCGGCATCTGGTCCAAAGCCGAGCCGCCGCTGTCGCCGCTGGCAATCAGTGCGGCCACCGCCCTGGGCTACCTGCGGCCGGGCACCCCTGACCCGGACCGCGCCTTTGCCCGGCTGCGGCGCCTGTGGGAAACCGACGGACAGCCGGCGGCCGGCTTCGCCGATTTCGAGTCGGCACTGGTACGCGAGGGGCTGCGTTTACGCCGCCAGCGCGCTTCCGTCTGAATTACAGCGGAATGTGGTGTTGCCCCACGCTCACCCGCTTGGCCTGCGGCCCCTCGGCGGCCAGTTCCTCGATGAACTTCACCTCGTCGCCTGTCTTGATCTGATCGAACGTGGTGTTCACCAGATTATCGAAGCTGAAGTACAGCTCGTTGCCGTCGGCACGCCGGATGAAACCATAGCCTTCCTCGGGAACCAGGCGCGCCACCAGGCCGGTGTATTCCTGCGGGTGGGCCTTGGTCTCGCGGCGCAGACGCCGGCCATAGTCCTCAAGCTGGCGCCTGGCCGCATCGAAGGCATCGCGCAGGGCGACATACACGTCTTCGTGCTCGTCGCGGTTCACCACGATTTCGCTTCCCGGCACGCCGATGTCGAGGCGCACATTGAAGCACTTGCCCTGGTTTTTGTGCTGGTGCGGCAATTCCACCACCACCCGGCAGGACATGATCGGCTCGAAGAAGGTTTCCAGTTTGTCGGCCTTTTCGCGGATATGCGTCTCGAGCGCGTCGGATTGTTCAAAGCCGCGAAACGTGATTTGCAGGGGCGTTTTCATCTTGTGTTCCTTTCGTTCAGGTTGTAAAGAAGCGCTCAGCGCTGACTTTTCAGGATTTACTGCCGTCATCGCGCCAGCACAACCGGGCATTCGGTCAAAACCGGCTTGGCTGAGGAAGCGTTCGCGGCCGGCCAGCACCAGGCATCCTGCCCGCTCACGGCGCGCCGCCTGGATCAGGTTGTCCCCCTCCGATGGCATTCAGGCGCACACACCGCCCGGCCGTTCCGCGCGCCATCAGCACCGAACGCGCGGCCTTGGAGGCGATCAGGGTCTGCAGATGCAGCAGGTTGATGAGGCGCGTTTCCACCAGCTGCGCCTCGGCGATCGGCGCGGTCACGCGCAGGATCGGCTCGTTGGGAAAAAACACCGTGCCTTCCGGCATCGCATGCACGTCGCCGGTGAAGCGCAGGCTTTCCAGCGAGGCGAGGAAGGCCGGGCTGAAGCGTTTGGTCGACGCCAGCCACTCCAGCGCCTCGGGGGAAAAGTGCAGTTGCTCCAGATATTCCAGCGATTGTTCGAGCCCCGCCGCCAGCAGAAAACCGCGCCCCGGGTGCAGCCGGCGCACAAAGAACTCGAACACGGCAGTGTCTTCCATCCCGGCGTCGTGATAGCCCTGCAGCATGGTGAGCTGATAAAGATCGGTGAGCAGGACGCTGTTCGCAGGGTTCATGCAGCCAGGCCATCCAGCGTGATGCGCCGCGCGCCGAGACTGGCCATCTCCGCCTCCGCACGCTGCCCGTCGCCGGGCCGAACGTCCACCGCGCGGATCGCGTCGGCCAGCACGAACACGTCGTAGCCGAGTCGCCGGGCATCGCGCACCGTGTTGAGCACGCAGTAATCCGTGGTCAGCCCGCCAATGAACAGCCGGCGGATGCCGGCCTCGCGCAGGCGGCTGTCCAGGTTGGTGCCCTGAAAGCTGGAATAGGCTTCCCGATCCCGGGAAGTCGCCTTGGAGATCACCGTAGTGTCGGGCGGCAGCGTGAGCACCGCCGCGAAGTCCGCGCCATGCGTGCCCGCCACGCAATGGACCGGCCACGGCCCGCCTTGCGCGTGGAAGGAGCAGTGCCGCAAGGGATGCCAGTCGCGCGTGGCATAGACCGGCAGGCCCTGCGCCTGGAATGCGTCGATATAGCGGTTGAGCACCGGCACCACCTCGTCGCCGCCCGCCACCGCCAGGGTCCCGCCCGGCAGGAAATCGTTCTGGATGTCGGTGACCAGCAGCACGTCGCCGGGCTGCAGCTGACAGCGTTCAAGTTCGGATGACTTGGTTGCAGCGTTCATGTGGGTTTCCCTCTAGGCCCCGATACGGGCATGCGCCGAGTGGCGCGCGTCCGGCTTACCGGGATCAACGGCGTTAATGCAACTCTTCGTCCTGATCGTGATGGAAGACCAGTTCCCCCAGTTCGACCTTGACTGGTTCGCCCAGCGGCTGCTCGCTCACATCCACCGCCTGAAACAGCCACTGGCCATCCGCCAGCCAGCAGTAGCCGAACTGCTCCTTGTAAAAACATTCCTTGGGTTCCATGGTTCTCGCCTTGGTTGTGGGCAAACGTTCCCTTTGAGTCTGGCATATTATGAAAATGCTGCCAGCCGCCATTTAGGAGACACCGATGACCCCGGATGCGCTTTGCCTGTTTGCCCTTGACGCCAGCCGCGCCTATGGCGAACGGGTGGCCACGGCGCTGGGGATCGCGCTGTCGAGCCATGAGGAACGCGAGTTCGAGGACGGCGAGCACAAGGCGCGGCCGCTGGAAAACGTGCGCGACAAGGACGTGTATGTGATCCAGTCGCTCTACGGCGAGCCGGGCATGAGCGCCAACGACAAGCTGGTTCGCCTGCTGTTTTTCATCGGCGCGCTGAAGGACGCCTCGGCCGGCCGGGTCACCGCCGTCTGCCCCTATCTGGCCTATTCCCGCAAGGACCGCAAAACCAAGTCGCGCGACCCGGTCAGCAGCCGCTATGTCGCCCAGCTGTTCGAAGCGGTGGGCACCGACCGCATGGTGACCCTCGACGTCCACAACCCGGCCGCCTACCAGAATGCCTTCCGCATCCCGGCCGAGCACCTCGAAGCCCAGGGTCTGTTCGTCGCCTGGTTCGCGGCGCACCTGGACGACGAGCCCCTCGTGGTGGTGTCACCCGACGCCGGCGGGGTGAAGCGGGCCGAAGCCTTCCGCCAGGCCCTCAGCCAGACGCTCGACCGCCCCATTGCTGCCGCCTTCATGGAAAAGCGCCGCAGCGAAGGCGTGGTGTCCGGTGAAGCGGTGGTGGGCGACGTCGGCGGCAGAACGGCCATCATCCTCGACGACCTGATCGGCACCGGCACCACCCTGGCGCGGGCCGCCACCGCCTGCAAGGCGCTGGGGGCAAACCGGGTCATCGCCGCAGCCAGCCACGGCATGTTCGTCGGCGCGGCGGGCGCGGTGCTGGCCGGCCCGGCGCTGGATAAAGTGCTGGTTGCCGATTCCATTCCGCCCTTCCGGCTGCCGCCGGCGCTGCTGGGCAGCCGGGTGGAGGTGCTGGCATCCGCGCCGCTGTTCGCCGAGGCCATCTACCGCCTGCACAGCGGCGGCTCGCTGGTCGAACTGCTACAGGTCTGAATGATCAAAATGCGCTGAATAACGTGTAAGAGGCCCGCCCCCGGGCCGAATGCGGACGGTGGTGCAGCGCAGGGATTCGCGGCGAGGGCGCCGGTGCGTGGTTGTTGCCGCTTCAGCGGCTTATAACCACGGCCTACCCCTTGCGGGTGCTCCTGCATAAAGGCATCGATGCACAGTTGAACGGGTTTGCGCGTCTCAGCTTCCGGCCGAATCGGCGTGCCGCTGCGCCAGTTCGAGATAGTCCCTGGCCGTGGCGACCCACTTGCCTGGCGGATGCCGCCCATCGTCGCGCAGGTGCCACAGGGCGAGCTTGGCGCGCAAGGTTGCCCGGCAACTCTGGTGGAAATGCAGTAGGGCGACCGGGGGGGTATCGCCGCTTGACTCGCCATAGCCTTCCAGCAGCCAGCGGGCCACTTGCGGCGCCTGCAGCCGCTCGCACTCCAGCGCCAGATAGCCCAGCTCGTCGGCCGGATCGAGGATGCGGAATTCGCGGTTGAACTCCAGGCAATCGATGACGACCGGTTCCGCCAGCAGGCAAACATGCTCCGGCCGCAGGTCGCCGTGGCCCTCGACGATGCGGCCCGCCTGCACGCGCTGATCGAACAATCCGGCGTGCTGTTGCAGGAAGCGCAGCTGAAAGCGGGCGAGCCCCGCCGGCACCTCCCGGGGCAGGTCGAATTCCGGGCTGTCGAGTTCGCGCAGATTGTCCTCGATCCGCCCGGCCAGGGATTGCCGATACGCCTCGGGCGCGAGCGGTTCCGCGGGGAGCGCGGCATAGAAGCGGGCAAGCCGATGGGCCAGTTGATTGATTTCCGCCTGCTTGACCGACCCCTTGCGGAGCAGATGATCGAGCATGCGTTCCGCCGGCAACCGCTGCATCCGCACCAGCCAATCCACCGTCTCCCCTGACCCGCCCAGGCTCAGGCGGCCTGCCGCGTCCAGCACCAGCGGGATCACCCCCAGGTAGACCTCGGCGGCCAGGCGGCGGTTGAGCCGCACCTCCGCTTCGCAGTCCAGGCGCCGCGCCTCGACCGTGCTGAAGTCGAGGTAGTCGTAGCGCACCGGTTTTTTCAGTTTGTAGGCATGGGTGTCGGTCAGGAAAACCCAGGACATGTGGGTCTCCACCGCGTCCACCCGCGACGGCCCCTCGGGGTAGGCATCCGGCCGCGCCAAGAAGGCGAGCTTGGCTTCGAGGCTGGCGGCGGCCTGCTCCGGCCGGGTTGAAACGTGTGGGGGGCGGCTTTTGTCCATCGTTTATTGATTCGGCACGATAAAATTTGAATGGGTGGTTCGGATCGATGCGCCACATCCCGATGCCGGAGGGGGTGTGCCGAATCAATAACCATTAAAAACAGCGCTCTATTGAGACGGCTCAACAGGCTGGACGAGGCAAGATAGCGTGAATAGTCCTTCGTGGGTTCAAACATAATCTGGCCGTCTCAATAATGATAGGCGAGCCACGCGCCCGCTCTTGTTCGGAAGCCCATCTGCTATACCTCTAATCATGCAGTGATTTGAAAAATCACCATTCACCAATGTGTTACCAGACAAGCAGGAAGCGCCATGATCCGTAATCCCATCGATATTGCCAGCCGCGTCAGCCCACGCCTGTCGGCACTGCTCAGCAGCCGGGCCAACGATCCGGAATGCGAGCAACCCGTCACCCTCATGGCGGTGCGCCGCTTTCTCGCCGATCTGTTGCCGGACGACTTCAAGGAGGCTGAGCGAATGCATCACTTTGATGTCGACATATCGATGCTCGACGAACTGGATGTCTTCATCGAGGAGTTCGGCGGATCCGCACTGGCCGTCGATTTTGTGCAGGCCAGCGCCAGCGAGCCCTTGTCGCGTGCGATCGAGTCGGTGGTCGGAGACGAGAACCGCGAGAACCCCCCTACGCTGGCTACAGTCAGAGACGCCATCCTGGCCGGCCTGGGCGCGAGCCTGGTGGGTGACGGCGTACTGGAGGACGACGAGGACGATACGCTGCTGTCGGAGATCGACGCGCTGATCGAACGTTTTGGAGAAGACACCCTCGCCGAAGAACTGCTGCGCTACGAATAGCACGCACCCTGCTTGGACCGCGATTGGGTTTCTTTTCCGGAACATGCAGGGTGCCTACCCGATGGCAAACAAGGGAGATGGAAAAGTGGCAAAGCTTGCCCTGATTGATGCAAAGGAACATTCAGCGTGTTGAGAATGCGACGTTCGAGGCGTGTTCTCGCGCTGTTTCTGGTGGTGCTGGGCGGCCTGCTGATGTACCTGGCGCCCGAGGTGTGGGGCGGTCTGGCAGTCCTTGCGCTGGGTGTGGTGATCGAACTGGTCGGCATTGCGCTGGAGCGCAAAGCATAGTGTCGTGAAAGCCCTGATAATCAGCGCAGATCATTTCGAGGATTCCGAACTTCTGTTTCCGTTCTACCGGTTGCAGGAAGCAGGGCTGGCGGTGGACGTCGCCTCCATTTCCAGGGGGAAAATCCACGGCAAGCACGGCTACGAAGTCGTCGCCGACATGGCGCTGCGGGATGTCGACCCGAAGGCATACGACCTGCTCGTGCTCCCCGGCGGCAAGGCGCCCGCAACCCTGCGCAAGGAGGCGGCCGCCATCGCGATCGCACAGGACTTCATGCGCAGCAACAAACCGGTCGCCGCCATCTGCCATGGGCCGCAGATACTGATCAGCGCCGGCGTGATAGTGGGGCGGCGCGCCACCTGCGCCCCTTCGGTTGCCGAGGAGCTGAAACAGGCAGGCGCCCTTTACGAAGACCAGGAAGTGGTGGTGGACGGCAAGCTGGTCACCTCCCGACAGCCCGCCGACCTGCCCGCCTTCATGCGTGAAATGCTCCGGCTGCTGGCAAATCCCTCACGGTGAATCCTCCATCGTGCTTTCCGCGTCCTAAGATGAATCAACGATAAGCCTTTTCGAAAACCGGGCCGGCCCATGATGTCGGCGTAACAACATGAAAAAAACACGGCTTGCCATCATCGGCCTGGGGAATGTGGGACGCCAATGCGCAGAAGCCATCCTGGCCGACCAGGCCAGCGTTCTGGCGGGGGTGGTGAGGCGCCCAGGCGGGCCGCCGGCTTCCTGGTTGAAAGCACCTGCCGTGAGCCACATCAGCGAGTTGAACGAGGTGGATGCCGCGCTCATCTGCGTGCCGCTCGACGCGGTCATGGGGGTCGCGAAAGACCTGCTGCAAAGCCGCATTCCGGTAGTGGAATGCGCGCGCCTCCACGGCGAGGCTTTCCTCGCACACAAGTCTGAAATCCATCGGGCCGCGCTTCATCACAAGGTGCCGGCTGTCGTCGGCGCGGGATGCGACCCGGGCGCGCTCTCCCTGTTCCGCTGCCAGTTTGCGCTGCTGGCGCCCGGCGGGCATACGGAAACCAGCCTCCATACCGGATCAAGCCTGCACCACACGCTGGCCGCTGCAGATATCAAGGGGGTGAGGAAAGCGCTGGCGACAGAACGCAGGTCAATGGGGGGCGCCCTCCAACGCTATGTTTATGTTGAACTGGAACCCTCGGCAGACGCGGATGAAGTGGAGATCGCCATCGTCAACGATCCCCTCTTTCTCGATGAACAGACGCTGGTCTTCCCGGTGCCCAGCATTGCCGCGCTGGAAGAAACCAACCATGGCGTGATGCTGGAACGCCACGCCGCATCGGTAGAAACCGGCCATGCCTCGTTTCTGCTGGAAGCCCGCTACGACGAGGCGGGGCTCGCTGCGCGGATGATGCTTGCCGCCGCACGCGCGTTGCCATTTCTGCAGGCGGGGGCCTATTCCCTGCTCGATCTGCCGCCGGGTGCGCTGTGGGGGGAACAGCGCGCCGCCGCGGAAAAGGAGTGGATTTAAGCAAGTCTTTTTTGATGTCATCAACAGGAGCGCAAAATGAAAACCCGATTCACTGACTTCCATCCCGTCCGTCGCGACCGCATGGTGCAGGAAACCCGGCACGACACCTACAAGGCCAAGCACAAGCTGCCGGAACCCACGGTTTGCCCGCAATGCGGCGCTGTGTTCCACGAGGGGCGCTGGCAATGGCTGTCGAAGCCTGCCCAGGCCCACGAGGAAATGTGCCCGGCCTGCCACCGCATCCATGATGAATTTCCGGCCGGCTATGTGACCTTGAGCGGTTCGTTCTTCAAGGATCACCGAGAGGAAGTGCTGCAGCTGGCCAGGAACGAGGAAGCGCGCGCCAAGGCCGAGCATCCCCTGAAGCGGATCATGAAAATCGAGGATCAGGATGACGGCGTCCAGATCACCACCACCGACATCCATCTCGCCCGCGGTATCGGCGAGGCGCTTCACCATGCCTACCAGGGCGAACTGGAGTATCACTACAACGAGCAGGAGAACCTGCTGCGCGTGGTGTGGGAACGCTAGCAGCCTGTTAGTGGTTTCGTGGCAGCAACGGGATGCCATCGCCGGCCATCCCGTCAAGCAACCAGGGTAGCTTTTAGGCGAGGCCTGCTTCATGCATCCGATCACCTTGCGTTTGCCGGTCAACATGCTGCCGCAACCGGACGAGACGACCTGCGGCCCGACCTGCCTGCATGCCGTCTACAACTATTGGGGGGCGGATGTGCCGCTTCCGGAGGTGATCGCCCGCACCCACAGGATGACGCACGGCGGCACCTTCGCGATCTTTCTGGCCTGCGATGCCCTACGCCAGGGCTTCCAGGCCACCATTTACACCTACAACCTGACGGTGTTCGACCCCACCTGGTTTGTACCGGGGGTGGACATTGCCGAGCGCCTGCAGCGACAGCGCGAGGTGAAACAGGACGCCAGGCTGCGGCATGTCACCGAGGGCTATCTGGAATTTCTGCGCCTCGGCGGGCGCCTGCGCCTGACCGATCTTTCGCGTCCCCTGATCCGCGGCCTGCTGCGCCGCAATCTGCCCATCATCACCGGCCTGAGTTCCACCTACCTGTATCGCGCAGTGCGGGAATACGGGCCCGACGACGCGCCCGACGACATTCGCGGCTTGCCGTCCGGGCACTTCGTCGTGATCGCGGGCTACGACCGCAAAAAGCGCACCGTGCTGGTAGCCGACCCCTACTGGCGGCACCCCTACAGCCCGTCGCACGAATACTGGGTCAGCATCGATCGCGTGATCGGCGCGGTGCTGCTCGGCATCGTCACTCATGACGCCAATCTGCTGGTGATTTACCCGCCCCAGGCGGCGCCGAAGGAGGCCGCGTGAGCATCCTGATCGTGGTCGACAATCCGCGCGACTGGCCGCTCGACCTTCCCGGGGTGAGCGTGGTTTCGGCGCGCACCTACCTGACCGATCCCGCCTATGGCGAGGGGCGTTCGGTCAAGGTGTTCAACCTGTGTCGCTCCTATCGCTATCAGAGCCTCGGTTACTACGTCTCCCTGCTGGCCGAGGCGCGCGGCCACAAGCCGCTGCCGAGGGTGAGCACGATGGAGGACTTGAAGTCGCAGAATCTGGTGCGGCTGCTGACCGAAGATCTCGACGCGCTGGTGCAAAAATCGCTCGCCCCCATCAAGTCGGACACGTTCGAGCTCAGCATCTATTTCGGCCGCAACGTGGCAAGCCGCCACGATACCCTGAGCCATCAACTCTTCAGCCTGCTGCAGGCGCCCCTGCTGCGCGCCCATTTCGAGCGGCACCGCGACCAGTGGCGCCTGCGCAGCGTGCGCGCAATCGCCGCCAGCGACATCCCGCCATCACATCAGGATTTCGTGGTGGAGGCCGCCACCGCGTATTTCATGGGCCACCGACGGCACGCGCACAAGCGTCCTGCGCCGCGTTTCGACCTCGCCATCCTGCATGACCCCGACAACGCGGAATCGCCTTCCAACCCGCGTGCGCTGCAGAAATTCGAGAAGGCCGCGGAGGACGTCGGCCTCGCCGTGGAATTCATCACCCGCGCCGATCTTGCCCGGCTGCCCGAGTTCGATGCGCTGTTCATCCGCGACACCACCTTCGCCAACCACTACACCTACCGCTTTTCGCGGCGGGCGAGCGCGGAAGGCCTGGTGGTGATCGACGATCCGGACTCCATCCTCAGGTGCAACAACAAGGTTTATCTCGCCGAACTGCTCAGCCGCCACAACATCCCCGCGCCGCGGACGCTGATGGTGCACCCGGACAACGTGGGCCAGATCATTTACAGCCTCGGGCTGCCATGCGTGCTGAAGCAGCCGGACAGCTCGTTTTCGCTCGGGGTGGCCAAGGTGGAATCAGAATCGGAATTGCTCGTGAAGGTGAACGAACTGCTGCAGAAATCGGAACTGATCGTCGCGCAGGAATGGCTGCCCACCGAGTTCGACTGGCGCGTCGGCATCCTCGACCGGCGGCCGCTGTTCGTGTGCAAGTACTTCATGGCCGCCGGGCACTGGCAAATCGTCAAGCGCGAGCCCGGCCGCCGCGGCTATGAAGAAGGCCCGGTCAAAGCCGTGGCGGTGGCCGAAGCACCGGAAGAAGTGGTGAAGATCGCCCTCAAGGTAGCCAACCTGATCGGCGATGGCCTCTACGGCGTGGATATCAAGCAGGTGGGCAACCGCTGCTATGTCATCGAGGTCAACGACAACCCCAACGTCGACGCCGGCAACGAGGACGGCGTGCTGAAGGATGCCCTCTACCGCGAGGTCATGGGCTCGTTCGTGCGCCGCATCGAGGCGCGCAAGCGGGTGAACGCCTGATGCGTGCCGCCCCCGCGCTGCATGCTTTTACAGGCTACGGCATCGAACTGGAATACATGATCGTGGACCGGCAAACCCTTGCGGTCATGCCGCTTGCCGACAGGCTGCTGCGTGCCGCTGCGGGTGAAAGCGCATCGGATGTCGGGCGCGGGCAATTTGGCTGGTCCAACGAAATCGTGCTGCACCTCGTCGAACTCAAGAACGTCCGTCCCGATCCCGCGCTCGAACCGCTGGCTGCGGGTTTCCAGGCCGAGATCAACCAGATCAACCGCCTGCTGCACCCCCTGGGCGCGCGGCTCATGCCCACCGGCATGCATCCGTGGATGGATCCCGCCGCCGAAACGCGTTTGTGGCCCTACGAAAACGCGCCCATCTACCAGGCCTACGACCGCATCTTCGGCTGCCACAAGCACGGCCAGGCCAACCTGCAGAGCATGCACGTCAACCTGCCCTTCGCCAACGATGACGAGTTCGCCCGCCTGCATGCCGCGGTGCGGCTGCTGCTGCCCATCCTGCCGGCCATTGCCGCGAGTTCGCCCATCGCCGACGGTCAGCCCAGCGGCTATCTGGACACCCGCATGGAGGCCTACCGCACCGCCGTCCGCAGAGTCCCTTCGGTGATCGGCCAGGTGATCCCAGATACGCTCAGCAGCCGCGCCGAATATCAGGCGCAGGTGCTGGCGCCGATGTACCGCGACATCGCCCCGCTCGACCCCGAGGGCGTGCTGCGGCACGAATGGCTCAACGCGCGCGGCGCGATTCCGCGCTTCGACCGCAATGCCATCGAGATCCGCGTGATCGACGTGCAGGAATGCCCGCAGGCCGACCTCGCCATTGCCGCTGCCGCCACCGCCGTCATCCGGGCACTCTACGATGGCAAACTCTCGTCGCTCGCTGTGCAGCAAGCCATCGTCACCGATGCCCTGGCTAAGATCCTGCACGCCTGCATCCGCGACGCCGATCAGGCGGTGATCGACGATGCCGGCTACCTGCGGCTGTTGGGTTTTGCGGATCGGCAATGCCAGGCCGGCGAACTGTGGCAGCACCTTGTCGAAATGACCGCGCTGGGGGATGCCGGGCCCTGGTGCGAACCGCTGCGCGTGATACGGGAACACGGGCCGCTCGCCCGCCGCATCCTGCGCGCGGCCGGCAGGGACGTTACGAAAGCGCGTCTGCACGCAGTCTACGAAGACGTGTGCGACTGCCTGGAAACAGGACGCCTGTTCGTCGACTGACAGGCCATGGCCAAACCGGATTACGTCCTCATCACCTGCGAGCATGGCGGGAACCGCATCCCGGCCCGCTACCGCCCCCTGTTTGCGGGCTTCGATGCTTTGCTGCAAACCCATCGCGGCTACGATCCCGGTGCGCTTGCCCTGGCCCGGCAGATGGCCAAGGCGCTGACGGCGCCGCTGTTCGTCTCCAGCACCAGCCGCCTGCTGATCGACCTCAACCGCTCCATCGGCCACTCGCACCTCTACTCCGAGGCCACACGTGGCGTGCCGGCCAAGGTCCGCCGCGACATACTGGAAAAGTATTATTTGACTTACCGCAACCAGGTCGAGGCGCATATCGCCGACGCAATTGCGCACGGCAGCCGGGTGATCCACCTCTCCTCCCACAGCTTCACGCCGGAACTCGACGGTGCAATCCGCAACGCCGATGTCGGCCTGCTCTACGATCCGGCGCGGTCTGGCGAACTTGAATTGTGCCGCCGTTGGCAGACCCGGCTCAAGGCCCGGGCGCCAGAACTGGACGTGCGCCGCAATTACCCCTACACCGGCAAGTCCGACGGATTCACCGCCTACCTGCGACGCCGCTTCCCGGCTGACGTTTATGTCGGCATCGAGCTGGAAATCAACCAGAAGCATGTTTATAAAGGGGGGCGCCAATGGCACGCATTGCGCAGCCAAGTAATCGGGTCTTTATGTCAGGCAATCACAGCGGGCTAGCGGGTTGTCGGATTTAAAGGGACCGCGGGAGGCGCAGGTCCTGATTTGGCTTATGCTTGAAACGGGAGCTTGCTATCCTGATACATGAAGCAGGTATTTACAACCGTACATGAGCAGGAGGTTCGATGGCACCCCTTAACCAATCCCAGCTTGATAAATTGGCCAAGAAACTGAACGAGGATAACCAGGCACTGTTGCGCGAAGTGCGCAATGAACTGGAAAACTCGGGCGACCAGCATCGCATCGACCTGCTCAACCGTGAGCCCGGCGACACCGGCGACGAGTCGATGGCCAACGCCCTGGCGGACTTCAACGTGGCGATTCTCGACCGCCATATACAGGGCATGCGGGACATCGAAGCCGCCTTCCAGCGCATCAAGGATGGGGAATACGGCGTGTGCACCGACTGCGGGGACGACATCGACTTCAAGCGTCTGCAGGCCTTTCCGATCGCCAAGCGCTGCATCGTATGCCAGGAGAAACGCGAAAGGGAGTATGCGCAGGAAGGCCACCCGAAAATGTGAGCCGGCCGCCGCACGATCGAACCGAAGTGGACATTGCGTGATGCCGGAACCAAAAGACGATCTGCCTCAACTGATCCGCAGCCTGCACGATCCGGCCTGCTACGACCACGCGGCCGGTCCGGTCCGACTGATCGAGACCCATATTTCCTGGGTTCTGCTCACCGGCGAATTCGCCTACAAGATCAAGAAGCCGCTCGATCTCGGCTTCCTCGATTTCAGCAGCCTCGACAAGCGTCTGCACGTCTGCTGCGACGAAGTGCAGCTCAACCGGCGGCTCGCGCCCGCCATTTATCTCGACGTTGTCCCCATCACCGGCACCCCGGCCGCCCCACGCGTCAACGGCACCGGCGAGACGTTCGAGTACGCCGTGAAGATGCGCCAGTTTCCGCCGGACGCCACGCTCGACCGGCTCGACGCCCAGGGCGGAATGACCGCGCAACACGTCGACGCCATCGCCGCCACCGTCGCCCGCTTCCATCGCGAAGGCTGCGCGCGTGCCACGGCAGACAGCCCCTGGGGCAGCCCGGAAAAAATCTGGCAGCCGGTGGCGCAGAATTTCGTGCAGATTTCGTCGCGCCTCGACGACCCGGCTGATCGGCAGAACCTCGATGCCCTGCAGTGCTGGAGCGAAGCCGAGCACGCCCGGCTCGCCCCGCTAATGGCCGCGCGCAAGCGCGACGGCTTCGTGCGCGAATGCCACGGCGACCTCCACCTCGGCAACCTCGCCTGGGTCGACGACCATCTACTGGTGTTCGACTGCATCGAATTCAATCCTGAGCTGCGCTGGATCGACATCCAGTCCGAGGTCGCGTTCTGCTACATGGACCTGCTGCAGCGCGGCCATGCCGACTGGGCCTGGCTCTTCCTCAACGGCTGGCTGGAACGCACCGGCGACTATGCAGGGATCGCGCTGCTGCGCTACTACGCGGTGTACCGCGCGCTGGTGCGCGCCAAGGTAAGTGCAATTCGCAGCGCGCAGACCATCGAAGCCGCGCTCGCCGAGGTGCGCTCGCTGCTGAAGCTGGCAACGACGCTGACACAGATCCCGCTCCCGCGCCTCGACATCACCCACGGCCTGTCGGGTTCCGGCAAGACCACCGTCACCCAAAAACTGCTGCAGACCCCGGGCGCCATCCGCCTGCGTTCCGATATCGAGCGCAAGCGCCTGGCCGGGCTCGACGCCCTGGTGCGCAGCGGCTCCGGCGTCGGACAACAGCTCTACGCGGCCGACGCCACCCCCCGCACCTATGACCACCTGGCCTGTCTGGCCGGCGCGGTGCTCGACGCCGGCTGGCCGGTGATCGTCGACGCCACCTTCATCGCACGCTGGCAGCGCGACCTGCTGCGCGAACTGGCGCAATCGCGTGGCGTGGCGTTCCACATTCTCGATTTGCAGGTTCCCGTGGCGACCTTGCGTGAACGGATCATCAAGCGCGCACGCGAAGGAAGCGATGCCTCTGAAGCTGGTCTCGACGTGCTGCAGCATCAGCTTGATACCGAGGAAGCGCTCGCCGCCGATGAAAAGGCAGACGTCGTCAGCGTCGGTGGGTAGTTCCGTGTCGCTGCACAGACCGTATCTGAAATGCTAGCTGCACCTGATTGATTTGATGCACATCCTGCCGGTGGATAGGAAACGCATGCTCAGGCAGGCCGTGGAAAGACTATTTATATTTCAGGTTAACTTGTTGCCACATACTATTGTTTAAATGCAATATTGTGGTCAATTCACTCCCCGACCTGAATCTGCGAGGGACTCACGCCGGCCGACACCAGGTAATCGCGCACATGGCGCAGTTCCTGTTTGGTGCAGGTGTTGCTGTTGTGCGGACGATGGATAAATCCCTCCACCTCGTTCAGGATCACGCGGAAGCTCGCACCGTGGTGAGGCTCCACCCTGGCGCCCAGATACGTCAGCATCGACTCCACCTCGCGCCAATGAACATTGGCACTCACCGGGCCTTCGAAAATGGACCGCAACAGACTCTCGTGTTTGTGACTCATGGCAGGTCCCCACATGAAACTGACGCGCTTTCAGCATAGAACCTGAGCAGCCACAACGCGAATCGCGCGGTTGCTTTCTTGACGCGCCTACGTCGGCGATTCCGGCTGCCTATACTGCATTTCCCCGATCGTTTGCCTGGCTGTACGCGATGGCCGCGTCAGGCAGACGACATCGCAGACGGCCCGAATCCGCGACAGCCGTCCGCCTGCATGCTTCGCGGAATGTGATTGGACAAGGAGAACAGCATGAGCACAGTCGTGAACGAAGTCCTGTCAGCCAACCAGAACTATGCTTCCAATTTCGGCGACAAGGGCATCCGCAACTATCCCCTGGTGCCAGGCGACCTCCCCATATACGGCTAATCTATGACGTGAAAAGCGGTAAGCTGATCGAGGTGCCGGCCGCCACCGAGGCAGGCCGGGCGCGATAGCAGGTGCGGATGGCGGCGGTTGGCTCAAGCGGCCGCGCCACCCAGCCACACTTATCGCGGCACCACGCGGGCGTTCTCGCCGCTGCCTTCAACCCGCACGCGCATGCCTTCGCGCAAGCGATTGTCGATCGGCTGCGTAATCGTCACGCGGCCCCCGGTCACCATGTTGACGGTGATCCGCTGCGCATCTTTTTTGGAGATTTTGCTCTCGGCATAGGTGCCTGCCACGCCGCCGATTACCGCACCCGCCACCGTGGCGGTGGTGCTGTCGCCCACCCCGGCGCCAAGCAGGCCGCCTGCAACCGCGCCCACGGCCGTCCCCACGCCAAGCTTGTAGTTGTCATCCACTTGGATGTTTTCTACTTGCGCAATGGTGCCGTCGCGATCCGACTGGCTCGCCGCCGTACTACTCGTCTCGCCATATTTCGTTCCACCCAGGCTGCCCATTTCAGCGCAGCCGCCCACCAGGGCTACACACAACAATAATGGCAATGCAATCCGCTGATTCATGGTCAAACTCCTTCTTAATCTTGGAGTGTTCAGTCTAGTAAATAATTTGCCGCAGTCCGCCTCTTCACACCGGCCGCGGGATGCGAGGCCCGGTAAGATGGGCAGAAATGGTTCATGACTTTCAACATAGAATCCCCACAGACGCCCTGCCCCCTCAATCCACACGTACAGAAAACTCCGCTCATGAACGATCTGGCACAACAACTCGGGCTATCCTTCCTGGCCGCCTCCTGGCTTCCCCAGGTGCTGATGGTGATTGTCGCGGTCATCGCCATCAATATCGGCGCCTACTACCTGCTGCGCCATATCGAGAAAGTCGCCGCGCGCACCTCGAACGTGTGGGGCGACGCCCTGATCAGGGCCGCCCGCAAACCCCTGACGCTCATCGTCTGGGTGGCGGGCGTGGCCTTCGCCCTTCAGATCATGCATGAGCACAGCGGCGCACCGGTCTTCGCTTTTGTCGTTCCCACCCGGGACACGGTCATCGTCGCCGCGCTGGCCTGGTTCCTGCTCAAACTGATCAGCCACGCCACCCAAACCATCATGAGCCGTAGCGCGGCGATGGAGGATGCGCTGGACTACACCACGCTCGACGCGCTCTCCAAACTGGGCCGATTCACGGTCGTCATCATTTCCGCGCTGGTCATCCTACAAACCCTGGGATTCAGCGTGTCCGGCGTGCTGGCCTTTGGCGGCATTGGCGGCATCGCCGTGGGATTCGCCGCCAAGGATATGCTGGCCAACTTCTTCGGCGGCCTGACCATCTATCTGGACCGTCCGTTTGCGGTGGGCGAATGGATCCGCTCGCCGGAAAAGCAGATCGAAGGCACGGTGGAATATATCGGCTGGCGCCATACCCGCGTGCGCGCCTTCAACAAGAACCCGATCTATGTGCCGAATGCCCTGTTCACCACCATCGTGGTGGAAAACCCCTCACGCATGACCAACCGGCGCATCAAGGAAACCATCGGCATCCGCTATGCCGACCTCGACAAAATGGCCGCCATCATCGCCGACGTGAAAGCCATGCTGCAGGTCCATCCCGAGATCGACCCCGACGCCACCCTGATCGTCAATTTCAACGAATTTGCTGCGTCGTCACTGGATTTCTTCATCTACGCCTTCACCAAAACCGTCCAGTGGGTTCACTTCCACGAGGTCAAACAGGATGTGCTGCTGAAAGTCGCGGCCATCATCCAGGCCCACGGCGCGGAAATCGCCTTCCCCACCCGCACCCTGCATATCGAATCCGGCCCGGACATGGCGCAAACGGCCGGCTCGGGGGAGCCTCCCGCCCTAGGCCGGGAGGCTGGCTGACGCAGACAGGCGAATCCGGGCGATTTTGCGGCCACTTTTCCGCCATATGCGCATGAAGCACCTATTAGCTATTAGCGGCCTAATCGATTTCGTCAGGCCGTGCAAAACGCCGCAGCCCAGGCCCACAGCGGGCGCATGCCACCTTCCAGTAGATTCCAATCGAGGTTTGAGTCTGAGCGATCGGTTTTTACCTTGAATCGGAAATCAAAAAAGATTTAGCTTTTGGTGGGGCTGTGGATAGGTGGGAAGGTCGCCGTCAGGCGAGCTATCCACCTATCCACAGCCCCTTCGCTTTACGCTTTTTCTCGGGTCAGG
>NZ_LDUG01000004.1 GCF_001530125.1 Thiobacillus denitrificans
AGCCAGTCCAGCCAGTCCAGCCAGTCCAGCCAGTCCAGCCAGTCCAGCCAGTCCAGCCAGTCCAGCCAGTCCAGCCAGTCCAGCCAGTCCAGCCAGTCCAGCCAGTCCAGCCAGTCCAGCCAGTCCAGCCAGTCCAGCCAGTCCAGCCAGTCCAGCCAGTCCAGCCAGGTCACCAGGTCACCAGCTGTCCGATCCAGGGCCGGGGGCCCCTGAAAGAATCTCGACGCCTCGGGTAGTTTAAGCCGCAATGGGGCGCTAGTTATGGGGTGGCGGCGGCTCTAACAGTGTTTGTACGGATTGGTGTTCGGGTGTTCAAATAAGCATACTTCGGTACACGCGCGGGTTGTGGATTCAATCAAGGCGTGGTATTTGGAGGGTTATGGCTGAATTGATGTCTGTACGGGGTTACGCGAGGTCGCGCGGGATGGCGCACACGTCGGTCGACTACCAGATTCGCAAGGGGCGGATTCCGGTGGTGGAGGGCAAGATCGACGCGGAATATGCGGACCACATTTTCAAGGAGAAGGTGGACGCGAAGCAGTCGCTGCGCGGGCGGGGGCAGCAGCGGCTGGGCGGTGGGTTGCCGACTGTTCCGGCGGCGGTTGCGCCTACGTTGCCGGATGACCCCAACGATCTGGAGGCGATTCGGCGGCGGGTGCCGAAGGACTACAACGACGCGGCCTATCTGCAGGCGGTTGAAGAGCTGCTGAAGCGCCGTGCGGCGAATGCTGAGGCTGAAGGCAAGCTGGCGCCTGCGGAAAAGGTGACGCGGGCGCAGTTCGAGCTGGCGCGGCAGGTACGGGATTCGATGCTGGCTATTCCTTCACGGCTACAGGATGCGCTGGCGGCGGAGACGGACCCTGCGCAATGCGGCCGGCTGCTGGCGGCGGAGATACGGCTGGCGCTGGAGACGGCGGCGAAGCAGGCAGCCGCGCTGACGGAAGACATGGACGAAGCGCTGGAGGAGGCTGATGCCGCTGGCTGACGCTTACGCGCTGGTAGGCGCGGCGTGGGCGGATGGGCTGAGTCCTGACCCGGACATCACGTTCGACGCCTGGGCGGAGGAATTCCGCTACCTGCCCCCGGATTCGTCGGAGCCGGGCAAGTTCCGCTTGTCGCGCACGCCGTTCATGCGCGACATTCTGCGCGATCTGTCGCCGTCGTCCGAAGTTGAAGAGGTTGTGCTGGTGAAGGGCGGTCAGATTTCCGGCTCGGAGACGGCCAATAACTTCATCGGGGCGACGGTGCATCTGGCGCCGGGGCGCTGCCTGTTCGTGCAGCCGACGGTGGACGCGGCGAAGGACTACGTGCGCGAGCGGATCAACCCGCTGATGGAATACACGCCAGTGCTGAAAGGCCGGGTATCGGAAACGAGAAGCCGCGACGGCTCCAACACGGTCAAGTTCAAGCGTTTTCCGGGCGGCTTTCTGGCGTTTGCCGGGGCCAACTCGGCGCAGGCGCTGCAGTCGCGCGCCATCCGCTACCTGGTGCTGGATGAAATTGATCGGTATCCGCGCGACGTGGACGGCCAGGGCGACCCGGTTGGCATGGCGGTGAAGCGGACCGATACCTTCAGGCGCAACCGCAAGATATTCAAGCTGTCGACGCCTGGCAACAAGGACGAGAGCCGCATCATGAAGGACTACGCCGAGACGGATCAGCGGCGTTACTTCATGCCGTGTCCGCATTGCGCGCACATGGACTACTTCCGCCGCGAACGGCTGCGCTGGCCGGCCAATGCGCCGCGCGAAGCGACCATGACCTGCCACGGCTGCGGCGGCGAGATTGAGGAGCGCCACAAGACCCATATGATGGACCCCGCCAGCGGCGCGGAGTGGCGCGCCACGGCGGTATCGAAAGACCCGCGCAAGCGCGGCTATCATGTGCCGGGCCTGTATTCTCCGCTGGGCTGGCGCAGCTGGGGCGACATTGCGCAGGATCTGGAGCACGCCGAACTGCTGGCTTCGCGCGGCGACAACGCGCTGCTGAAAAAAGTCGTCAACCTCGATCTGGGCGAGCCCTACGAAGACCAGGGCGAGCGCACGATGCACGCCGCGCTGAAGGCGCGGGCCGAACCCTACGAAATGCGCACCGCCCCGCGCGGCGGGCTGATCCTCACTTCCGCCGTCGACGTGCAGCACAATCGCCTCGAAGGCAAGATCATGGCGTGGGGGCGGCAGGAAGAATGCTGGGTGGTCGATTACCAGGTGTTCTGGGGCGACCCGATGCAGGCCGCCATCTGGCAGGAACTGGACGCCTGGCTGCTGCGGCCGCTGCGCTACGAGGTGACTGGCGCGGAAATGCGCATCGCGGCGTGCGCGATCGACGCATCCGACGGCCATACCATGGAAGAGGTCTACAAGTTCGTGCGCCCGCGTACCGGGCGGATGGTGTTCGCCATCAAGGGCCACAAGACCTACGATGCGCCGATGCTGCCGCCGCCGTCGGCGCGCGAGATCGACCGTTCCGGCGTCAAGGTCAAGACCGGCGACCTGTTGTGGATGGTCGGCGTCAACCAGATCAAGAACGTGCTGTCGGCGCGGCTGCGGGTGGAAACCCCGGGGCGCAACTGCATCCACTTCGGCACATGGCTACCGGAAAACTACTGGCCGATGCTCGCCTCGGAAAAGCTGGTCAGCAAGTTCCTCAACGGCAACGTCTACAAGCGCTGGGTCAAGATCGAAGGCGAGCGCAACGAAGGTTGGGACTTGCTGGTCTACAACTACGCCGCAGCCATCCGGCTGGGCGTCAACCGCTGGGGCGAAGCAAACTGGCTGGAATGCGAGCGGATACTCACGCAGTCGAGCCTGTTCGCCGCGCCGGTGGATGGCGAGGAAGAGCCGGACCCGTATTGCAGGCCGCCCGATCTTGGCGAGGACGCACCGGTGCACGCAGCGGTCGAAGCGGAAGAGCAGGCCGAAGCGGCGGTGGCGGTTAGGGCCGCGCCGCCGCGGCCAGTCGTGCTGCCCGGGGTGCCGCCGCCGGCGCGCCCGGTAACGCAGCCGGTGCGGCGTGCGGTGGCACGGTCGGCATATTTGCGGTGACGTTGCAACTTTCCCTTGAAGCCGCCCCTGCGGCGCTCTACTTTTTCCCCTGGCGGAAATTTTCCGCCATAGCCTAATCAGGCCATCTTGGGCACTCTTCCTGCGTAGTCATTCCGCAGGAAGCAAGCCGCCATGGCCGTATCTCAATCCGACATCGATGCACTGAACGCGGCGCTGAAAAACGGCGAGCGGGTGGTCAAGAGCGACGGCGTGCTGGTGGAATACCGCTCGGTCGACGAGCTGATCCGCGCGCGTGACAGCCTGGTTGAACAGATGGCGGCTGAAAGCACGATTTCACGTCCGCGCCAGACGATCATCGTACATGGCGGGCGGGGGTTCCGTGGCGCGTAAGGGCGGCAAGCCAGGCGCGCGGCGGCAGCGCGAGGCTGCGCTTGCTGGCAAGGTACAGATTCCGCTGGCGCATTACGACGCCGCAGGAATGGGGCGGCGCATGACTTCGTGGCGGCCGCCTTCGAGCGGGCCGAATTCATCGCTGCAGGGCTTGCAGACGATGCGCAATCGCCAGCGCGATGCCGAACGCAACGAATGGCAGGCTGCGTCCGGGGTACGGGTGTGGTCCACCAACCTGATCGGCACCGGCATTCAGGCGCGGCAGACGGCGGGCAGCGAGGAACTGCGCGCCCGCGCCAAAACCTCCTGGGACGAATGGACGGCGCAGTGCGATGCCGACGGCGTGCTTAATTTCAACGGCCAGCAGCTGCTGGGCACGCGCTGCCTCACCGGGGTGGGCGAAGTCTTCATCCGGTTTCGCCCGCGCCGCCCGGAAGACGGCCTGGCGGTGCCGCTGCAGGTGCAGCTGCTGGAGTCCGAGATGGTGCCGCCACTGGATGCCGATGTATGGCCCGGACTGATGCCCGGCAACCGCATCGTGCAAGGGGTCGAACTCAACCGCATCAATCGCCGCGTGGCCTACTGGATGTATCGCAACCATCCCGGCGAACGCGCCGGGATGGCGCGCCCGAATGAACTGGTGCGCGTGCCGGCGGCTTTTGTGCGGCATGTATATGAGCCCAGCCGCCCCGGCCAGCTGCGCGGCGTATCCGAATTCGCGCCGATCATCGCCAAATTGCGCGGGGTGGGCAACTTCGACGACGCCGTGCTGCACCGGCAGGAACTGTCCAACCTGTTTACCATGTTTCACATCCGCCCTGCGCCTGCGGGCGATCCGATGATGAACCCGTTGACCGGCATGGCCGTGACAGGCTACGCCGACAACGGCGCGCCGCTGGCCACCATGGAGCCCGGCATCACCCAGGAACTCTATCCCGGCGAGGATGTGAAGTTTTCCGATCCGCCCGATGCCGGCGCCAACTATGCCGACTTCATGCGCCAGCAGCATCTGGGTGTGTCGTCCGGTTCCGGCCTGCCCTATGAACTGATGTCGGGCGACATCAAGGATGTGTCCGACCGCACCCTGCGCGTCGTCATCAACGAATTCCGTCGCCGCTGCGAGCAGCGCCAGTGGCTCACCATCATCCCGATGATGTGCCAGCCGATCCGCGACTTCTGGGCCGAGTCCGCCGCGCTGGCCGGGGTGTTCACCGCCGCCGAAGTGCCGCTGGTCAAGAAAGTCACCTGGCAGCCGCAGGGCTGGGCCTATATCCATCCCACGCAGGATGCCACAGGAAAGAAGATCGAAGTCGATGCAGGATTCCGTAGCCGCGAAAGCGTCATCACCGAGCGCGGCGACGACCCCGACGAAGTGGATGCGCAGATAGCGCGCGACAAGTTCGCGCCCTGCAACAAGACGGCGTAATGAAAGGTAAACGGCATGAGAGCCATCGCAGATGATCAATATCGACCCTCCGAACCACCTGGAATGGCTGCTGCTACTGATTGGCGAGCGGGCCGCCCATCTCACCATCGAAGGCAGTGTCCTACCGACACCCCGCAGGGTGTCGGCTCGCAGTTCTACCGCGAGCGCGGGCTGGCTTAAATGTGCTCGGCCTGGCTGGCCTTCTGGGTCGGAAGCGCAGCCGGGTTTGCGGCCGGGATGCTGGTTTACGCAATGTTGGGAATGAATCGTGGATAGAGAAAAAACGACCAGCCCGCATAGCGCCAGACGGCGGCACAACGACCCAGACGATTCGGATGCGTATGTCCATCGCCGCAAGTCCGATTCCGATGCCGTGCTGCACCTGCATGGGCGGGTGGCAGATTGCGAAGAGTCGATCCAGAAAATCTTGGAGAGCCAGCAGATGATGACCGAGAACCTGATGCGGTTGACCGACAACACCGGGCGCCTGGCCGACGTGCTGGAGGCATGGGGCAATCTCAAGGGATTCTGGGTGACGATCAGGGTGATGGGCACCGTAGCCAAAGTCACTCTGCCGGTACTTGCGCTGCTTGGCGCGCTATGGCTATTTTTTAAAACAGGGCAATTTGAGATCAAGTAATGGACGCCGCTGACATGGCCAATCAACAAGTCGAGCTGATCGAGCGCCTGGGCGTCGAGCAGGCGCATACCAATGCGGGCCGGCGCGAGCTGGTGCCGATGGGTGCCTGCCACTGGTGCAACGAGCCGCTGCGCCGCCCCAATCAGCTTTTCTGCGATGAGGGCTGCGCCGCCGACCATGCCGACGACAAGCGCCGCAATGGGGTGATGCGATGAACCTGTCCGAACACTTCACCCTCGACGAGATGACCATCAGCCAGGAAGCCGTGCGCAGCGGCCTGCGCAACGAGCCAAGCGATGTGCAGATCGAGTCGTTGCGCGCGCTGTGCGAGGCTGTGCTGGAACCCCTGCGCGCGCGGATCAAGCGCCCCATTGTGGTGTTGAGCGGATTCCGATCGGTCACCATCAACCGCCGCGTCGGCGGCGTCGACGACAGCCAGCACTGCAAAGGCGAAGCCGGCGACATCATGGTGCCCGGCATGGACACCTCCGACGTGGTGGATATGATCCGCGCGATGAAGCTGCCGATCGATCAGGTGATCGACGAATTCGCCCGCTGGGTGCATGTCAGCCACAGCCGCCGCCGCGGCAACCGCGGCGAAGTGCTGATGGCGTGGCGCCGCGGCGGCCAGACTCATTACCGGAGGGTTACCTGATGTTCTCGCTCAGGGATTCCCGCGGGCGCGAATCCACCACACTGCTGTTCGTGGCCTTATCGTGGCTGGCGATCTGGCTCAAGTTCGTGCTGGCCGGTGCCACGTTGCCGTTGTTCGGCCTGGTGCCGCCGATGTCCGCCACCGAGTTCGGCCTTGCAGCGGCCGGCGTGCTGGCGATATGGTTGGGTAGGGAGTGGACCGATAAAAAGATCAATGGGGGCGGGCCATGAAAAATGTCCTGTCATGGGGTATCGCCGCATGCCTCGGCGTTGTGCTGGTCTGCTGGCTGGTGTTCTTCGGCCTGCTCGGCATGGCGTTCGACGCGGTGTCCAGAAAATGATCCCTAATCCGTGGTTACTGCTCGGCGCGCTTGGAACGGCAGCAGCTCTCACACTTGGCGCCTATTTCTACGGCGTCAGCGCGGGCGTCGATAGGACGGAAACGGCATGGCAGGCGCGCGAAGCCACGATCAACGCAGCCTCAGCCGTAGCCATACAGTCGGCCGAAACGAAGGCCCGCACCGCCGAGCGAAAGAGCGCCACTGAAGTGGCCGTTGTCTCAACGGAATATCAACAGAAACTGAGGAATATTGCCAATGAAAAAGACCGTATTATTGCTGGCCTGCGTGTTATCAATGGCGGGCTGTTCATCGATACCAGGCGCCCCCAGACTTGTGAAAACTCAGTGCCCGCAGCTGGCCCCGGCCCCGGCGGACGTGATGGTCGAACAAGAGCCGAACTTTCTGTCGAGGCTTCTGACTTTCTTATCGGAGAGGCTAGCCGAGCCGACCAGGTAGTGGAGCAACTCACGGCCTGTCAAGCCATTGTTACGATGGATCGAGACTGAGACTGGTCGCCGATTGAAGTTGAATGAATTTCACAACTATGTCGAATACGGGTTTTGAATTCACTGTTTAACGGAAAGTAAAAAGAGACCCACATGATTACCATCGATATCGAAGACGCAGAGGCAGGCATCAATATCATCGACAGCACCACCACGGCCGGCACTACCTATTTCGGGCGCGCGCATACCGGCACCTCGCGCAGTGCGGCTATCTGGTCGGTAAGAAAACGTTTCACCAATGCCAACGGCAACGATGAATTCGCCTGGGCAGACGGAAATCCGTTTTTCGACAACGTGTGGGCTAACCGCGCCAGCCTGAATTATCTGGGGAGCACGGCATGAGTTTCCTGATTAATCTAATCAAGAACAATGTTTTGCGCGCGGTCAAAGCCCACTCCGGCGCTGTCAGCCTTATGGGGCCGGATGGGGTTAAGTACGCACTATTGGATGAATCACAATCCCCGACTACCCGCATTAATATTGCATCCTTTGGCGATTCAATAGCCGCTATTGGGTCCGTGGATAACTTAACAAATCAAGACATCGCAATAGCAAACGCGACACGGGCAAACGTGGCATTCTCGGCACAGAAATTTGGTGCTTGGCTGGCCGCTAAGTCGGGCGGGCAACTGTGGCCTGTGTTTGATGGAGGTGTGGCTGGGGAAAACAGCACACAAATTAAAACACGCGCGATGGCGGCATCCTCTACTGTATCCACAGCAAAATCGCTAATCGATGCCCAGACCTTTGGGGCGCAGTATGTAGTTGTGTCTGCATCAATCAATGACTTTACAGGGCTTACGACTGCTTCCTCGCAGGCAAGTATCGAGTCAGTTATCACTACCGCACTGGCAAACGTCAAGGTCATTCTCAACAAGGCGAAGTCAATCGGTGTGTACCCGATTTTCCACAGTGTATTCCCCTTTGGTGTTACTCCTGTAACGGCAAATCAAGCTGTGATTAACACGGCCACAGCAGACTACAACGCTCGGGTGAAAGCTTTTATTGAGCAGTCCGGCGTTGGGTCATACTTTGATGCTCGAACCTCAGTGCAAGCTGCTGATGGTGGTTGGGGCGTCGGCAGATCATCTGATGGAACACACCCAACGCACTCCGCGTGTAACTACATGTATGGAACACTGGCAGACCTAATTGTAAAACTGGCAGGGTACAACCAGTACCAGACAGCACTTCCCGCCGGTAAGAATATGTTCAGCAATGCCGACCTGTCAGCATCTACTTCAGGTCTTGCAACAGGTATCAGCATTGCCTCTATCGCAGGCACCTCTGTCAACACCATCGTTGAACGTGCGGGCGTAAATGCGCAGCAGTTCGACTGGACTCCTGGAAACGTAGATGGGACTGACTCTCACCTGACTGTGGACATTACAGTCTCCGCCGCTGGGGCGGCACCGTTTGTACCTGTATCGGTTGGTGATGTTCTTGGTATCGAGTTCGACCTGCTTGTAGACGATGGCGCAGGTGGTGCGCCGAATGTGTACAACACCTCTGTGTACCTGCGGAAAACCGTGGGGGCGACCCCAACGATAATTAACAACGCAATATCCTTTTTTTCAGGAGGGCCTAAAACGTACTACCAAGAGAAGGTAGACACTAAACTTGTAGGCGGACTCATCCAGATAGATGAAGCTACCACAGCGTCATCCGGGGCGATTGTCGCGCGGCTTGTGATCGTCGGCATAACACAGACCACCCCAGTGCGTGTCATTATTTCGAATGTGCGGGCGGTGAAACTTCCGCTTAGCTGGTACAGCGGAACTGGTATTAACGTAAACGCCACTGCGGGTAGAGCACTCAACACGACGTATAACAACAACACTATTAGCAATAAATTGGTGCAAGTTTCGGCACGTTGCGTTATCACGCTCGCGGCGGGTAGCGCAACCATCCAAGGCAAGTCAGATACGACCGCAACACCTGTGGTAGTGGCATCACCCCTCGTTGGAATTCAGTCTGGTCTGCTGAACGAAGACAACACCAGTATGCTCACTATGGTTGTAGCGCCCGGTGCAAACTACAGGATCGACAGTGTGGTGGCGAACGGCACGGCGACATTAGGTAGCTGGTTCGAGACTGTGCTGTAACACCCACCGCCAACCAGCCGCCTCTCGGGGCGGGCTGTACTGCCTTTAGAGCAGTCGAGGAAAGCATCAACACGCGTCCGGCATAACCCCAAGCCGGATTAAAGGCCACCCGAGAGGTGGCTTTTTTAATGGCGCGATGCTTGGCGCGCCGCGCGAACATTTTTCCCCCTATTCAACCCCGCACCCGATCGCAATACTCCGCCCCATACATCACGGGTTCATTACGGGGCGATTGCGATGAAAAAAAGCTGGTTCACGGTTCAGGCACTTGCCGACGGGCGCACCGCAGCGGCGCCGCAGTATCCGTCGCCGTCGTTTCCGGCATCGACCCCGCCGCTTCCGGCATGATCGTCGGCGCGGCGCAGATCAGCGGCGCCAAAGTGCTGCAGCGCATCGGCAACGGCGTCGCCGGGGTGGACTACAAACTACGCTGCCAGGCCACCAGCGGCAGCGATGTGCTGGTGCGGGCAGATGTGATGCCGGTGCGGATGGCGTAGCGTCCGTCCATCCCATCAAGCCGCCTGCGGGCGGTATTTTTAATGGTGGGATGCTTGGCGCGCCGTGCGGAAATTTTCCGCCATATTCAATCGGTGTCCTGATCGCAATACTCCGCCCCATACATCACGGGTTCATTACGGGGCGATTGCGATGAAAAAAAGCTGGTTCACGGTTCAGGCACTTGCCGACGGGCGCACGGCCCAGGTTTCGGTGCGCGGCTATATCGGCGAGTGGGGCATTACTGACCGCGAGTTCATTGCGGCGGTGGAATCCCACGGCGAGGTCGACACCATCGAGGTGGCGATCAATTCGCGCGGCGGTGAAGTCGACCACGCGCTGTCCATTTTCAATTTCCTGAAAAATCACCCGGCGCGCGTGAACATGCGCGTCGATGGCGTGGCGATGTCGGCCGCTTCGATCATCCTGATGGCGGGCGACGAAATTGCGATGCCGGCCAATGCAATCCTGATGATTCATTCGCCCTGGTCGTATGCATCGGGCAATGCGGACGACCTGCGCCAGGCTGCCGACGTGCTGGATGTCTTCGAGTCGGCGCTGCTGGAAACCTACCAGGCGCGTTCCGGCAAGACGGCGGACGAGCTTAAAACGATGTTGTCTGAAGAGACCTTCATGACGGCGAAAGAAGCCGTTGCGCATGGGTTTGCCGACCGCGTGATTCCGCTGAAGGCCGAGGCCCGCGCAGCTTCGGCGGTGGCGTATGCGGCGGCCCTGAATATTCCGCTGGATGTGCTGGTGCGGGCGCAGGCCGAGGCGCTGGCGGATGCGGAAGGCGGCGACGACCCCCCTGCTGCTCCACTGAATCCAGCCGACGATCCAGCCGACGATCCGGCAATGTCCGCTGCGCAGGCCGTTGCCATTCCAGCCAGCCTGTCCTCGCGCATCGCCACCGCAGCATCCGATGCGGGCCTGACTGATTTCATGCCCTGTTTTGCCCTCGACGCGGCGCTTATCGACATGCCGGCGGTGCAGCAGGCCATGGCAGATGCGCGCGAGGTATTTGATCTGTGCGCGCTGGTTGGGATGGCTGAACAGGCTGAACCGCTAATCCGCCAGCGCGCCAGCCTGGCCGATGCCCGAAAAACCCTGCAGACGCGCATGGCGGCGCTGGACGAATCCAGCCATACCGACAGCACGCCTGCCTTGCAGCTTTCGCAGTCTGTCGCCACAGGCGAAAAGGCGGCAAGCGCTTCCAGCATCTGGGCGTCCCGCCGCGCGGCTGCCCATTCCTAATCTTTCACTGGAGAACACCTCATGGCAACCCTTACTGAAACCCTCAATGCTGGCGAATTCATCGTCAGCGAAGCCAACGGCACCCGCAGCCGCGAAAAAGTCGTCATTGCCGCCGCTGCCGCCGCGCTGCCGGTCGGGCAGGTGCTCGGCAAGATCACCAAGGCCGGAACCGCCGTCGCCACCGCGCTGGCTGGCAACACCGGCAACGGCGTGTTCGGTGCGATCACCGTTGGCGCTGGCGCCAAGCCGGGCGCCTACCGGCTGTTTATCACCTCCGCTGTCGCCAACGCTGGCGTGTTCCAACTCGAAGACCCGGATGGCGTTCTGGTTGAAATCGGCAACGTCGCGGCGGCGTTCAACTCCGGCGGCATCGCGTTCACGCTGGCCGACGGCGCCGTCGATTTCGCGGTGGGCGATGGCTTCACGATCGCCGTCGCCGCAGGTTCCGGCAAATACGTGGCCTATAGCGATGTAGCCACCGACGGCAGCGAGGTCGCCGCCGCGATCCTGTATGCCGATGTCGCCGATTCCGCTGCCGATCAGAATGCCACGGCCATCTTGCGCGACGCAGAGGTGGACGAAAGCCTGCTGACCGGACTGGATGCGCCCGGCAAAGCCGATCTGGCTGCGCTCGGCATTATCTTCCGCTAAGCGCCCGCCACCCTACCTATACAGGAGCTACACCATGCCTTCGATGGATATTTTCAACAACGACGCCTTCTCCACGGTAAGCCTCAGTGCTGCCATCGGAGATACCCCTTATGTGCCGCAACGCCTGGCCGAACTCAACCTGTTCAGCGAAGAGGGAATGACGACCACCAGCGCGATGATCGAGCAGCTGGGCACCACGCTGTCGCTGGTGCCTGCCGGTACGCGCGGCGCGCCGGCCAATGCAACAGATCGCAACAAGGCCAAACTGATTCCGTTTCCGTCGGTGCATTTGCCGGCGAGTGAAACGGTGCTGGCCGACACCATCCAGAACCTGCGCGCGTTCGGCAGCGAAAGCGAACTCGAAACGGTGCAAGCCGTTGTCAACAAGCAGTTGACCAAGATGCGCCGCAATCTCGATGCCACCATCGAATATCACCGCATGGGCGCGATCAAGGGTCAGGTGCTGGATTCCGACGGCACCAGCGTGCTGCTCAACCTGTACACCGCGTTCGGCGTGGCGCAGCAGACCCACAACATGGCGCTGACCACCAGCACCACCAAGGTGCGCGAGCAGATCATCAAGGCCAAACGCAAGTCGGAAGACGACCTCGGTGGGCTGATGTATCGCGGCATGCGCGCTTTTTGTTCGCCTGCCTTCTTCGATGCTTTCGTCGGCCATACTGCTGTCGAAGCAGCGTTCGACCGCTGGATGAACGGCGAATTCCTGCGCCAGGATGTGCGTGCCGGTTTCTACCACGGCGGCGTGTTCTGGGAAGAATATCGCGGCGCCGTAGGCGGCGTCAGCTTCATCACCGACGGCGAGGCCTACCTGGTTCCCGAGGGCGTGCCGGACATGTTCATCACCAACTACGCACCGGCGGACTATATGGAGGCAGTGAACACCATCGGCCTGCCGTATTACGCCAAGCAGGAAGCCATGCGCATGAACAAGGGCGTCGAACTTGAGGCGCAGTCCAACCCGCTGTGCCTCAACACCCGCCCGCGCTCGGTCATCAAGCTGACCGCTTCCTGATCATTTAGCCGCTGTCTGCTTTCCATCATGGCCCAGCCCGCATTCGCTGCCATCCAGACCCGCGCCGAGGAAGCCGCCCTGCGGCGGCTTGCCAACGCGCGGCTGCTGGTGGGACCGTATGCGTTCGATTGCCTGCTGGCGCAGGAAGTGCACCCGATGGGCGTGTTCGGCGAGATGGGCGAGCTGCGCAGCACGATCCGCATGCCGCGTATGGATATGCCGGACGGGATGGCGCGCGATGCGCTGATCGCCTATGACCCTGGCAGCCACACGGTGGACGAGTTGATGGCGAAAAAGCCGGCGCAATTTCATGTCGACGCAATCGAGCCTTATGGCGCAATAGGCGTGAAAGTGTGGCTGCGATGAGCACGCAACTGGCGGCGGCATTTGGCGAAATGGAAGCGCGGCTGGCGACCATCCGCACGGTCAACGGCTTCAACACCAATCTGGGCGCCAGCGTGTTGCCCGCCGGAACCTATTTGTCCGAGGAGGACGCACCGTGCGTGGCGCTGTACGAAGGCCGCCCGGACGACGAAGGCCTGATGCGGATGGCGGCGATTCCAGGCAATGCCTGCGGGCTGGATTTTCAGGTGGACTACGTGGTGCAGGCGTTCGTCAAGCGCACCGAACCGCAGACCGCGCTGGATGCAGCCGAGGACGCCGCGCAGGACATTCTGCGCGCGCTGATTGGGGTCAGCCATGGCGCGCTGACAGCGGCCAATTTGCACAAGATCACCGGCCGCGCCCGCGGGCTCACGAAAAAAGGCGCTGACGTCATCGCGGTGCTGGTATTCGGCAGTTTCAAAGTCAATGAAAAGGTATACCAATGAGCACGAAAACCATCGAACTGATTGAACCGCACGAACATGCCGGACGCGACTACCCGGCAGGCAGCGAACTCACGCTGGATACCGATTCAGCCGACTGGCTGATTGCGCTGAAAAAGGCGAAGCCGGCCGGCAAGACAAATTCCCGCCCGGCTGACGCCTGGCAACCTGAACCCACCAAGGAGAATGCAGCATGATCCTCGTATCCCAAGGCCCGATTTACATGGGCGACTATAACGCCACGCTGGGCCAGGCTGCCAGCGGCTACCTGGTCAATATGACCAAGATCGGCTGCGCCAACTCCAAACTATCGGTCACGCTGTCGCGCAGCACCAAGGACATCAAGGAAAGTTGCTCGGGCAACAAGCTGACCATCGCGCAGATCGAAACCGAGAAGTCCGCCGAAGCGGCGCTGGATATGGTCGAATTCGACAAGAAAATGCTCGCCTACGCGCTGGGCGGCACCTTGTCGGCGATCACCGGCAGCTCGGTGACTGCCGAAGTTTTCCCCACGGTTGCGGTCGGCGATACCGTGTCGCTGAAATATACCGACGTGTCGAGCCTGGTCATTACCGACAGCACGGGCACGCCGGTCACGCTGACGCTGGGCACGAACTATACGCTCGACAGCGCCGAGCATGGGCTGGTGTCGTTCGTCAGCCTGGGCGCGCTTATCCAGCCCTTCAAGGCTGCATACACCTACGCCGCGCAGGGCAATATCGTCGGCTTCAACAAGGCCGCCGTGGAAAAGGGCATTGTCTACCAGGGCACCAATTCGCAGGATGGCAAGAAATACAAGGTCATCATTCCGCGCATCAGCTTTGGCATGGACGGCGAATTCAACTGGCTGTCCACCGAAGAAACAACCATCTCGCTCAAGGGCCAGATGCTGTATGTGGACAAGTACGCGAACGATACCGTCTATGGTCCGTTCATGCGCGTGTCCGGCGGTTTGGTGACTTAAGCGATGGCTAAATCAAAAGTTCCTGTCGAGGCAGCCGATGAACTAAAAGCGCTTTTTCCGTCCGTGCTGTCGATTGAACTTGCCGGACGAAAGATCGACATCAAGCCTGTGGTGATCGATGATCTTGCAGCCATGATCGAAGTCAGCGAAGCGATAGGCGAGCACTTGTTCAACTTCGGTGGTGCGTTGGTGGATAACCTGCCCAATGCACTGCGGTTTCTTGAAACTGGGGCGCGCGTCGACGGCGAATTTCTGCGCAAGCTGAGTATGCCGGATGCGGTGAAGTTATCCGCGAAGATCATTGAGGCAAACCCCGATTTTTTCGCACAGATGCTCGCCAAGAACCATCTTGGGGGGCTGAGCGGAGCGGTGGCGGACGCGCTGGCTGGTTCGATGCTATCACTAGACTCGTCCGAGCCAATTTCGACAGAAAAGATGTAATGCAGATGACGCTCGCGCAGTTTCACGGTTTTCTGGCAGCCGTGGGACGCGATGAAACACGGCGATTCGCCGATGCCTGCGCGACAGTGCGCATCGGCATGGCGGATGAAAAAAGCTACCGCAAGGTAATGGAAAAACTGGAAACCGACTGAGCACCGACACACGTGGCCGACCAGAAACTGCTCTATACCATTGCAGGCGATGCCAGCGGCCTGAAGAAGGCGCTGGCCGAGTCGGAGGTTGCGCACCGCAAGCTGACCGACGCGCTGACGCGCAAGGGCGTCGAGATCGCCGCGCTGAAAAGCGCGGAAGACAGCCTCAAGAAAATCGAAGCCGCCGCTGTCGAGGCCAAGCGGCGCATGGACTTTTTCCGCCGCAGCGCGGAAATCGCACCGGGCGGCATCAAGCAGTTTTCCAAGGACATCGACCAGGCGGCCAAGCGGCTCGCCAAGCTGACCCAGCAGGCGCTTGCCCAGCGCGCCAGCGTGGCCGGTCTGCAAGGCGCGGTTGGCGGTGCGGGTGCGGACGTGACGGCGGCGCAGGAACAGCTGGCCAATGCGCTGGCAGAAAAGCGCGTGGCGTTGCTGGAAGCCGAGCGCCAGGCGCGCATCGGCTATGGCAATCAGGTATTGCAAGGCTTGCGTGCACAAGGAGTGGAAACCGAGCGCGTGGCCGCCATCGAGCGCCGCCGCGCCGCCGACGAAGCCGCCGCCACCCGCGCCGCGCAGGCGGGCGCGCGGGTGCGGGTGGCG
>NZ_LDUG01000040.1 GCF_001530125.1 Thiobacillus denitrificans
CCTGCACGATCAGGAAGCCGACTGCGATGCGGCCATGCAGACTGTCGATCTCGCGCTTGTCGCTCAGCAGCTTGACGATGATGATCGTGCTGGAAAATGTCAGCGCAACCGCAACGTACAGCGCCTCCATGGGGGCCTTGCCCAGCAGCAAAATCAGTGCGAAGCCGAACGCGACCGTGAATCCCAGCTGCCCCAGGCCCGTGGCCAGCGCCACCGTCCCAATGCGGCGCAGGTGGTTCAGGTCGAGCTTGAGCCCGACCACAAACAGCAATACCGTGACGCCGATTTGCGCCAGCAGGTCTATCTGGTCATGCGCCGCAACAAGTCCAAAGCCCGTCGGTCCCAGCGCGATGCCGACCACGATGTAGGCGATCAGCACCGGCTGGCGCAGCCGCACGAACAGCGCGCCGGCGAATGCGCAGATCAGCAGGAAAAGTGCAAATTCGGAAAACGGACTTTGCAGGAAGGTCATGGTGTTCAGCCTGTCATTCACGCTTGTGCCCGGGTCAGGCGCCGCCGTGCAGGAAGACCAGCGCCGCATTAAGCAGGTAGGTTGCCAGCAGCCCCACGCTGACCCAGCTTAGAAAGCGCAGCGCGCGACCCTGCGGCCGCATCACCAGACCGATCATCACCAGACCACTCATCACCACGGCCGCGACCGCCGTGCCCGCATGCACGGGCGAGACGTCGGCAAGCAGTGGGCCGCGGGTGTAAAAAATGTCGTCTATCGCCAGAATCGTCACGTTGAACAGATTGCTGCCAAGCAGGTTGCCGATGGCCATGTCGAGTGCGCGCAGGCGCAGGGCCGACAGCGTCACTGCTATTTCGGGCAGCGTGGTCACCAGTGCCATGAACAGCGTGCCGACAAAGCTGCGGCTCCAGCCCATGGCCTGGGCCAGCTGGTCGGCGATGGACGGCAGCCAGCTTCCCGCCGCCAGCACCATCAGAGCCGCCACGCCGAAGCGGCTCCACTGGCGCCCCAGGGCTGGCGCAGGCCCCGGCTCGGCTTCGGCATCAGGCTGCGAGCGCAGTGCCTGCTCGTGCGCAAAAACGCTACGCAGCGCCAGCAGGTAAAGCGCCAGCAACACCGGGCTGTACAGCCCAAGATGCAGCATCGCCGGTGTTGCTGCGGGCAGCAGCAGGCTCATGGCGACAAAGCCGAGCATCACCACGCCAAAAGCTGCCGAAAGCAGGTGCGCCGCACTGGCATGGCGGTAGATCGGCTGATGGGGCTGCAGTGCGTCGATCACCACCAGGAAAACGAGGTTGAACACACAGGCGCCCAGCGCATTGCCGACCGCCAGATTGGGCGCATCAATCACGGTCACCGCGCTAATGCCCGAGGCCAGCTCGGGCAGCGAGGTCACGGTAGCCAGCAGCGCCAGACCGATCCAGCCGCCGGTCAACCCGGTCGCCTTGGCGATGCGGTCGGCACTTTGGCAGAGCACATAGCCAGCAACCGCGATCAGCACCGCGCACAGCAAAAATTGCAGCGCCAGCAGGCCGAGTGTCATCGCACACGCCTGCGGCCCAGGCGCACGATGAGCTTGCGCAGCTCTTCAGCCCACAGCACGCAACTGGCCAGCGCTGCCAGTGGCAGCAGCGAGGCGGGCGCCAGTGGCACGGTATGAAACAGGGTGTTCATGGGCGGTGCATACAGCACCAGTGCCTGCAGCAGCATGCTCAGCGACAAGCCGCCCAGCAGCCAGGGGTTCTTCAGCAATCCCAGCGCTAGCGCCGAGCGGGTGGCCGACTGGCAGTTCAGCACGTTGAACCACGCGCACATCGCCAGCACCGTGAAGGTTTCGGTGCGCACCAGCTCGATCGGCACGTTCTGCTCGAGTCGCCACATGAACCAGCCGAAGGTGACGCCGGCAATCAGCGGCGTCATCAGCGCCACGCGTGCCAGCGTGTCGCGCCCGAGGAGCCGGTCGTCTCGTGGCACCGGCGCGCGCTTCATCTCCTCGCCATCGGGCGGGTCCATCACCAGATTCACGGTGACGGTGCCCTCGGTGACGATGTTGATCCACAGGATCTGCACCGCCACCAGCGGCAGGGGAAATCCGCCCAGCAAGGCCAGCATCAGCACCAGCACCTCGGCCATCGAAGTGGCGAACAGGTAGAGGATGACCTTTTTCAGGTTGCCGTAAACCACGCGCCCCTGCTCGACCGCACCGACGATGGTGGCGAAGTTGTCATCGGTGATGATGATCTTGGCTGCGCTTTTGGCGACTTCGGTACCGGTGATGCCCATCGCCACACCGACATCGGCGCGTGCCAGCGCCGGTGCGTCGTTGACGCCGTCACCGGTCATCGCGACCACCTCGCCGCGCGCCTGCAGGGCTTCGACAATGCGCAGCTTTTGCGCCGGGTGAACGCGCGCAAAAACTGCGATGTGATCAAGTGCGCTGCGCAGGTCGGTCTCATTCATGCGCTCGAGTTCGGCACCGTCGATGGCCCGGTCGCCATCGCGCGCAATGCCAAGCTCACGGGCGATCGCCAGCCCCGTGAGCTTGTGGTCGCCCGTCACCATGATGGGCCGGACGCCAGCCGCGCGGCATTCGGTGACGGCGCTTTTAACCTCTTCGCGCGGCGGGTCGATCTGGCCGACCAGGCCGAGCAGGTGGGCGCGGCCGGCCAGGGGGTCGAAGCCGACGCCGGGGTCGAGCGGGTCGTCCTCCACCACTGCAAAGGCCAGTACACGCAGCGCGCGCGCCGCCATGGCTTCAGCGGCCGCACGCGCCGCGTGGACCAAGGCCGTCCCGTCGGCTGCACACAGGTGCAGCACCGCTTCGGGCGCGCCCTTGATGAACACGCGGCGCGGCGCATCGGCGAAGCAGTGGCGCGTGGCCATCATCCGGGTGTCGGAATCGAAGGGGAGTTCGGCCTCGCGCGGCGCGTCGCGCGACAATTGCGCCAGGTCGATACCCGCCTTGGCTGCCAGCACCTTCAGAGCGCCTTCTGTCGGGTCGCCCAGCACGGACCATTCGGTGCGCGCTTTTTCGGGGGGCAGCAGTTGCGCGTCGTTGCACAGCGCGGCCGCGCGCAGCAGCGGTGCAAGTGCCGTATCGTCAGCGCTGAATTTTCCCTCCGGCGCGTAGCCGATCCCACTCACGGCGACCTCCAGGCCGACCGGCAGCCACAGCGTGCTGACGGTCATTTCATTGCGCGTCAGGGTGCCGGTCTTGTCGGTGCAGATCACGGTCGTCGACCCCAGCGTTTCGACGGCCGACAGGCGGCGGATGATCGCACCGCGCGCCGCCATGCGCTGCATGCCCACAGCCAGCGCGATGGTCATGGCCACCGGCAGGCCCTCGGGCACCATGGACACCATCTGGCTGATCGCCACCATCAGGACATCGACCAGCGGCAATTCCCGAAACAGCCCCAGTGCGACCACCGTGCCAAACAGCACCAGCGCCGCAACCACCAGCCAACGGCCAAACTGCTCGATGCGCTGCTCCAGCGGCGTTTTTGGCTCGGTCGCGGTCTCGGTCAGCCCCGCGATGCGGCCGACTTCGGTACGGGTGCCAATGGCCACCACCACTGCCCGCCCGCGCCCGGCGGTGGCGTAGGTACCCGAGAACACCATGTTGTGGCGGTCGGCCAGTCCGGTGGCCTCAGGCAAAGCCGGTACCGCCTTGCGCACCGGCACCGACTCGCCGGTCAGTGCCGCCTCGGCGACCTGCAGCTGGGCCTCCTCGATCAGGCGCGCATCGGCGCCAATGGCGTCGCCTGCGGCCAGCAGCAGCAGATCGCCCGGCACCAGGTCGCGTGCCTCAATCGACGTTTCATGGCCGTCCCGCAGCACACGCACACGCAGCGCCGACAGCTGGCGCAACGAGGCCATCGAGCGCTCGGCGCGGCCCTCCTGGAATGCGCCTATCAGCGCGTTGACCAGCACCACCAGAAGGATCACCACCGCGTCGCCATAGTGCGACAGTGCCATCGCCAGCAGCGCCGCCACAAACAGGATGTAGATCAGCGGGCTCTTGAACTGACGCGCGATGATGGAAAACACGGAGCGGCGTGGCGGCTCGGGCAGGGTGTTGCTGCCGTCCCGGGTCTGCCGTAACTCGACTTCTGTGGCGCTCAATCCCGATGCGGGGTCACAACCGAGCCGGACCAGCACCGTCTCGGCCTGCAAGGCATGCCATGGCGGGGCTGAAGGCGCCGCCTCGCTACCCGGTGCCTTTGTTGTTGCTGTCATAAAAAACAACTTTAAAAGTTTCAGCTTACCGTACAACTACGGTAAATCCAACGACGGTCCGGCGTTCCTTCGCGCCGGAGGCGAGATAAATTGCGTTGGATCAAGACGTGCACCATCGGCGCCGCATGAGCGGGAATCGGCGCAGGATCAGTTGCGCCTGCGCTAGCGCTTACGGCTCGTTCCGGGGCGTCTGGATCTGTCGCCTTTGCAGCTTCTTTTGTACCAGCTGGATGTTGCTGCGCAGCGCATACAGTTCGTTGGCATAGGACAGCGGCACGCTGATTTTTTCGGCGCGGTGGTCCAGATCGCTCAGATCTTCCAGCAGTGCCTCCTGGTTGCCCGCGTTGTCAATGCGGTTTTCAATGTCCCTGAGCTGGCCGTACCACCTGAAAATGCGCGAGCGCACCCGAAACTCATACAGCGGCGGCACGATGCGCGACAGCGGCAGCATGATGGCGATGATGAGGCCCATCACCAGCCACATGCGCTCCACCAGATTGGCCACCCAAAAAGGCAGGTAGCGCTGCAAAAAAGGCTTGTCATTCTTGATGCTCCGTTCGGCCTCGGCTGAAATCGGCACTTCGTTGTTGGCCAGCTTGGGGTATTCGCGGGCCCGCTTGAACCAGCCCGCGCTGCCGTGAATTTCATTGCCCGCCAGGGCAAACAGCTGCAGCAGCGCCGGGTGCGTGCCGGCGCGCGTGAGCAGGGTGGTGGTCGGGGCGACCAGGCGCACGTCTTGCGGCGGAATGTTGGCCGCCAGATCGACCACGCCGCGCGGCAGCACGGCCGGGCTCAGAAACGCAAAGCGCCGCGAATATGCTTCGCTCTGCGCAAAATCCATGAGCTTGACGCCCGGGGTTTGCAGCAGCATCTGCACCATCAGCGACTCGGGGGCCGAGGCGAAAACGATGGCGTCCAGCTCGCCGCCCAGAAAGGCCACGGTGGCCGGCGTTTGCTCCAGCTCTGAGAGGACCAGCGTGCTTTTGTCAATGCGGTTGCTCTCCAGCAATTTGTCCATCAGGCTGGGCAGGCCGCTGCCGGGCGTGCCGACGTTGACGCGCAGTCCCTTGAGCTCCGGCAGGGCCGTTAGCGTTGCCTCGGGGTTGACCCGGCGTGCTGCTTCTTCCCGGTAAAACAGCCAGACGGGTTCGAGGAAAAGGCTGCCCAGCGACTCGAGTTCTTCGTTTTGCTTGCTGCCGGCCTCGCTGCTGCCGCCCTGCACAAATCCCAGGTCGGCCTTGCCTTCGCGCAGCAACTGCAGGTTGGCAGCCGATCCTTCGGAAGGCAGCAGCACGACCTCAATGCCTTCCTTTTTCAGCGCCTCTGCATAACGCTTGCCAAACGCTTCATACGCGCTTTGCGCTGGGCCGGTGGCCAGCGTGACCCGCTTGGGCGGGTTTGGGTCCAGCCAGCCGTAGGCGAGCACCAGCAGCGTCACGGCCAACAGCAGGAAGGGGCCGGCAGAAACCGTTATATCGCGCAGCGACAGCAGGGTGTAGCGTATGGTTTTGGGCATGCGTGAACCTTAGCATGGTCCCTGGCGAAGGTTACTGTCAGTTCTGGCGCCCAACGGCGAGCAGTGCAGGTGAAAATTGCTTGATGGCTGAATTTGTGATTTGAGGCAGTTTTTTTGACGAATATCAACACTTGGTCACGTTGACCGGTTAGCATGATCTAGCCCTGATTCCTACCCGCATGAAACTCTTTTCGAACGCCCGCGCCAAGCGCAACACTGCATTTATGGTGTTGCTGGCGTGGCTGTTTGTCTTGGCTTCAGGGGTCGCCAACGCGTGTCTGCTGGAAGCGCGCGAAACGCATTCCTACATCGCTACAGCTTCCGAGGCTGTATATTCTCCCGCCATATTGTCTGGTCATGCGAGCGCCGTTGCTGATCGCGACAATGGCTTGCACACCGCCAGGGCTCCGTGCCTGAAGGTCTGCGACGATAGCTCACGCTCTTTGCCAAAGCAGTCGTTGACAGTTGCACAGCCTGATCCCGGTCCGGCGCCCTTTGTTCATGTCCTCTGGAACGCTGTTTCGCCCGTCGTTGCTACTCATAGGGAAGACATGCAACCCGCCATCCTTGGGCTGCCCATCCGGGTCCGCTACTCGCGACTGGCACTCTAGCCGCCCCTCTGACGCTTGATCTGGAGTCTCGCGCTCTGCGGTTTGCGTTCATTTCTCAGTCCAGTTTGCTTCTGTGCTCAGGGACAGAAGGCCGATTCGGGCATTACACCAGCGTCTGTGTTTACCCACCGCACCCAGCATTTCATATCCGTCAGCTAACCAGGAGTCTGTCATGACCCATTTTCGATTCATTCCACTTGCCGCGTCCCTCGCCGCCGCCCTCGCATTGACCGCCTGCAACACGGCTCCACCGATGCCCATGGGCGCTGCGTCTGCCAACAGCATGGCCACACCGGACCAGATGACCAGGATGGATGCGCAGATAAAGACCATGCAGGGCCTGCACGAAAAGATGATGAACGCCAAGACCCCGCAAGAGCGCAGCAAGCTGATGACCGAACACTTGAAAACCATGCAGGACGGCATGGCCATGATGGACGGCATGTCCGGCGCTGGCATGGGCGGTATGAAAGGCATGCAGGGTATGACTGGCGACATCGGAACGCGCCAGCAGATGATGGAAAAGCGCATGGAGATGATGCAGACCATGATGAAAATGATGATGGACCTGATGCCGGCTACGCCTGCGCGCTAAGGAGAACCCTATGTTACAAAGAAGACAATTGCTTGAGTTTGGTGGGGTAGCGGCCGTGGCCGCCGCCGGTGGGGCCGCCTGGATGTATTACGGATCGCCTCGTTCCAACGCGCTGGCTGGCGGGCCGTTTCGCCACTATCCCTTCGATCCGGTCGCCGCCGCGAACTTCCAGCAAAAGCTGTTCATCCCTGTGGGCAGCGGGCCGTTCGGGGTGCTCGATGTCGCCGGGCCGCTGAAAATCCGCACCGTTGCGGCGAGCTTCCCGCTGCTGCCCGGCCGCGAATCGCCGTTCCTGCTGTACCAGACCGAACAGGCGGGCAAGGCCTACCAGAATCCGATTTTGCGCATAGAGAGCGGCGCGCGCTTCACGGCCAGCCTGGACAACGCGCTGGCCGAGCCGACCATCATCCACTGGCACGGCCTGCACACGCCCGCCGCCATGGACGGCCACCCGGCCAGCACCATCGGCCCCGGCGGGCGCTACGAGTACGACTTCAAGGTCAGCAACCGCGGCGGCACCTACTGGTACCACACGCATGCCCACGAGCTGACCGCCGAGCAGGCCTACCATGGCCTGGCGAGCTTCTTCCTGGTGGACGACGACGACCAGCGCCGCTTGGCCAAGGCACTTGATCTGCAGCTCGGCGTCACCGACCTGCCCCTGGTCATCCAGGACAAGCAGTTCGACGCGCAGGGCAAGCTGTTGTACAAGCCGAGTGCCCATGAAGCCATGATGGGCTGGCTCGGCGACATCGTGCTCGCCAACCTGACGCCCAATGCGGTCCAGGCCGTCACCCCGCGCACCTATCGCCTGCGGCTTCTCAATGGATCGAATGCACGCATCTACCGGCTTGCCTTCGTCAAGGGCAGCACGCCGCTGGATTTCACCGTCATCGGCACCGACGGCGGCCTGATCGAGCGGCCCGAAACTGTGACGGAGGCCTTTCTCGCGCCGGGCGAGCGCCTCGATGTGCTGTTCGACGCGGGCCAGGCGCAGCCCGGTGAGGACATCTTCCTCAGGAGCCTGGCGTTCGATGCCATGGAAAACGAAGGGCCTGCTGGCGGATCTGGTGGTATGGGTGGTATGGGCGGTATGGGCATGGGGCGGATGATGGCCAGCATGAGCTCGTCACGGCTGCCGCTGGGCGCGGAGTTCAACGTGTTGAAGCTGTCGGTCAAGGCCGGCGATCGCGTCGTCGCCAAACTGCCGGCCACGCTGTCCCAGATCAAGCCGATCCGAACCGAAGGCGCCGCGCAGCGCAAGATCGAACTGTCGATGGGACAGATGCGCTTCCTGATCAACGGACGCACCTACCATATGGACGAGATCGCGTTCGACGTCAAACGCGGTGCGGTCGAAATCTGGAACATCAGCAACCCGACGATGGGCATGCCGCACCCGATGCACATCCACGGTTTTTCGTTCCAGGTGCTCGAACGCATCGGCAGCCCGCCCCAGGTCGCGGCCACGGCGCGTTTCGGCCAGGGCCGCACCGTGAGCGACCTCGGCTGGAAGGACACCGTGCTGGTCTGGCCCGGCGAAACGGTGCGGGTGGCGATCGACTTCGCCCACGACTTCCCCGGTGACCAGACCTACGTCTTCCATTGCCACAACCTGGAACACGAAGATGGCGGCATGATGATCAACTTTCGCGTGAAGGGTTGATGACACCGGCTCGGTGAGCCGGCGTCACACCCTTCTCCCTGGAGATTTCCATGGACGACAAGCACAGTTCTCAGCCCTGCCTTCCGGGCGCCACGCCATTTTGGCGCTCCCGCTACGGACTGGGCCTGCTCGTGTTCGGCGCTATCGCGGCGTATTTCCTGCTCACCGAGCATCGCGCCCACTTTTTCGGCGCCCTGCCGTTCCTGCTGGTTCTGGCCTGCCCGCTGATGCATGTGTTCATGCATCGCGGGCATGGACGCCATGGCGGCGCTCATGCGGGCCACCACGGGAGCAACAAAAGCCCGGACACGGCGGCCCCACCGGCATCCGGGACCGGAGAACAGCCATGAGCCCTGATGCCCCGGCCTACGGACTCTGGACGCTTGTCTTCCTCAATTCGGCCATCTTCCTGATGTTCGCCTTCAGCTTCTTCAGGCCCCAGACCGCACGGGACTGGCGAACTTTCGGCGCATTCGCTGCGTTTATCGTCGCGCTCTTTGTCGAGATGTATGGCTTTCCGCTCACCATCTATGTGATGTCCGGCTGGCTGCAGACCCGGTTCCCGGGCACCGACCTGCTTTCCCACAACGCCGGTCACCTGTGGTCAACGCTGCTGGGCGAGCAGGGAGACGCCCACTTTGGACCCTTGCACATCGCGAGCTATGTTTTCCTGGGCTTCGGTTTTTACCTGTTGTCCAGCGCCTGGAACGTTTTGTATCAAGCGCAACGCGGCAACACGCTGGCCACCACGGGGCCTTACGCGCGGATTCGCCACCCCCAATACGTGGCCTTTGTGCTGATCCTGCTTGGCTTCCTGTTGCAGTGGCCGACGCTGCTCACCCTGGCCATGTTCCCGATTCTGCTGGTCATGTATGGGCGTCTGGCCATCACTGAAGAAGCGCAGATGCGCACCCGGTTCGGAGATGCCTTTGAGCGCTATGCCCGGCGAACCCCCAGGTTCTTCCCCCGCATGGGTCAAGGTTCAACCGCGGGCTGAGTGCTTCGTTCAATATGGGCTACGCTTGGACTTTCACGCGGTGGTATCCAGGCGAGGCTGTGTTCGCAGCATGGCGCGCGCTGTCTGTGCGTTCCGCCGGAGCGGCATTTCCGCACCTGCTGGCGCTGTGCCTGCTGTGGTTCAGCGCTGACGCTCTGGCCGAACGCGATGTCAGGATCGAGCGCGATGCAGACACGATCCGCATTGATGCCAAACTGCGCGTTGACGTGCACCATCACATCGCCTGGCAGGTCCTGACCGACTACGACAATCTTGCGCGCTTCGTCCCGGGCCTGCAAATCAGTCGCATCGTGAGCGAGCCGGGTGCGCCACTGC
Organism: Thiobacillus denitrificans; assembly: GCF_001530125.1. Lineage (GTDB taxonomy): Bacteria > Pseudomonadota > Gammaproteobacteria > Burkholderiales > Thiobacillaceae > Thiobacillus > Thiobacillus denitrificans_C. The sequence goes on from NZ_LDUG01000040.1 coordinate 9,932, forward strand.
TGCTCCAGCAGACGGGACAGTCAGGGTTCCTGTGGCTGACCTTGCCGATCGAGGTTGTCGTGCGAATCGTGGAAGTACCGCTTGAGGCGATCCGTTTTTCCGCTGTCAGCGGCACTCTAAAAAGCAAGTCCGGCGAGTGGCGCATCGAGGCGCAGGACGATGCGACGCTGCTGATCTATCGGGCCAGCATCGTTCCGGGTTTCTGGGTGCCGCCCTTGATCGGCACGGCCATGATGGGGCAGGACGTCAGGAGCAAGCTCGTGGGTGTCGCCAACGAAATGACGCGGCGCGCGGCTTCTGCGCAATCCGGGAAGTCCGGATCAGAGGCGTACCGATGAAGCGGTGTTCAACGCATGCATAAGCGTGTATTTTTCCAAGGAGCAGGGTATGTACGGGTTTGACCACGGTGTCTGGATGTTGGGTGGCTGGATTGTGATGCTGGCGTTATGGCTGCTGCCGTTCGTCCTCTTGTTTGTCTCAATCAAGGTTTTCTTCGAGCGGTTCAAGGCGGGCACGGACAAGAGCGCGCTTGAAATACTGGAGCTGGCCTATGCCAGCGGAAAAATCGGCCGCGAGGAATTCCTTCGAAAACGCGACGACTTACAAGCCAGATCGTCTGGAGACCTGCCTTGAGTATCCGTGGCTCGCGCCACGTCTTTCAGCGCCACCGCCGTGTCCTCGAATGAGTGTGGGTACCGAGCAATATCCAACGGGTGTTCGCACCCACCACGGCAAAGGAGTAAATCATGTTTTTAGTACGGAATTTCCATCACGTCAGGATCGGCGGCTGGATCCTCGCGGCCACGCTCGGCGTGGTGGCTGCGCCCCTGGCCGCACTGGCGCAAGCCAGCGCGAATGCGACGACCACGCAGTCGTCGAGTGAGCTAGGGGTGACTGTCAAGGTGACGCCGAAGTTGATCGGATCGCCCGACAAGCCGTGGGAATTCACCATCGTGCTTGACACCCACAGTGCCGACCTGAGCGACGACCTGACCCAAAGCGCCACCCTGACGACCGACGACGGCCGCACGTTCAAGCCCGTGAGCTGGCTCGGCGCGCCACCGGGTGGCCATCACCGTGAAGGTGTGCTGGCATTCGATGTTCCGGCGCCGCGGCCGAGTACGATCGAACTCAGCATCACCCGGCCGGGTGAATCCGCACCCCGGACATTTCGCTGGCAGCTCTGACCCACTGAAGGAGAAGCGTATGGAATGGCTGACACAGAACTGGATCAATCTGCTGTTATTGGTGGGCGTGATCCTGTTCATGCGCTTCGGCGGCATGGGCTGTGGCTCCGGTGGCCGACCCGCTCAGCCGGAGCACAGGCATGACCGGCAAGGCAGTGTGGACACGCCCGTCGAATCCGCCCCGGCCACCGACCCCGTCAGCCGACGCCCGGTCGATCCGACATCGGCGGTAGCGACGGTTTACCAGGGCCGCGCCTATTACTTCGAGTCGCGCGAGAACCGTGACCGTTTCGAGGCAGCGCCGGACCAGTACGCCACGGTGCCAAAAGACGGTGACAAGGCCGCCGGGCATGACCACCACGGCGGGTGCTGCTGAGGAACTGCGCCTGCTGCCTTGCCCCTAACTCGATCAACACCAGACCTGAAAAGAACAAGACCATGAACACCGAGAGCACCACTAGACCTGCCGCCCCGACCTCGGCCGTTGATCCGGTCTGCGGGATGAGCGTCCAAGCCGACAAGGCGGCGGCCCGCCTGGAGTTTGATGGCAAGCTGTACCTGTTCTGTTCCACAGATTGCCAGCACAAGTTTGAGATCGACCCCAAGAAGTACATAGGCACGGCGGCGGCGACCCTGGTACCCGATGCCACTGGCGCGCCGATATCCGCCCTGGCCCCGACGGCGCCCGATCACGGTATGCCGATGCAAGCCGCGTTGCGTCGCGGACTGCAAGGCCAGGCCAAGGATCCGATCTGCGGCATGATGGTTGACAAGGCGAGTGCTTTACGCTCCGAGCGTGGCGGACGCAGCTACTATTTCTGCAGCGTCGGCTGCCAGCGTACCTTCGAGTCGCCGGAGCAGGAGCTGAAGTCGATGCGCACGCGCGTGGCGATCGCCCTGACCGGGGTGCTGGCGCTGGCGATCATGCGGGCCGGCGCGTTCCTTGCGCTGGCCACCGGTGCCACCATCGTCAGCTGGGCACCGGTTTCGGCGCTGCCCTGGTTCACCTGGGGTATGTGGCTGTTTCTGCTGGTGACGCCGGTGCAGTTCATCGGCGGCTGGAGCTTCTACAAGGGCGCGTGGAACGCCATCCGCAGCCGCCGCATCAACATGGATTTCCTCATCGCGATGGGCACCTCGGTGGCCTATTTCTATAGTGTGGCCGTGGTGTTTTTCCCCGACGTGTTGCCGGTCGAGATCGATGAGCGTGCAGTGTATTTCGAAGTCTCCGCCGTCATCATCGCCTTTGTGCTGCTCGGCAAGTACATGGAGGAGATCATCAAGAAGCACTCTTCCGCGGCCGTACGCAAGCTGCTCGACCTGAAGCCCGCCACCGCCCAGGTGGTGCGCGAGGGGGTCGAGATGGAGGTGCCGGCCGAGAGTGTGATGGTCGGCGAAACCGTCGTCATGCGTCCGGGGCAGCGCATTGCCACCGACGGGGTGGTGCTGGAGGGCGCCTCGGCGGTTGATGAATCGATGCTCACCGGCGAGTCCATGCCGGTCGAAAAGCAGGTCGGCTCCAAGGTCATCGGCGGCACGCTGAACCGCACCGGCTCGTTCCGCTTCCAGGCCACGCGCGTGGGCACTGAGACCGCACTGGCCCAGATCATCAAGATGGTCGAGGATGCCCAGGCCAGCAGTGCCCCGATCCAGCGCATCGCCGACGAGGTGACGCGCTACTTCGTGCCGGCCGTCGTCGGCACGGCATTCCTGGCCTTCGCCGGCTGGTGGCTGGCTGGCAATTTCCCGCAAGGGCTGCTGGCCTTCATCGCGGTACTCATCATTGCCTGCCCCTGCGCGCTCGGCATCGCTACGCCCGCCGCGCTGATGGTCGGCGTCGGGCGCGGCGCGCAGGCCGGCATCCTGATCCGCGGCGCCGAGGTTCTTGAGAAGGCGCAGAAACTCGACACGGTCGTTTTCGACAAGACCGGCACGCTCACGCGTGGCGAGCCCGCCCTCACTGACGTCTTGGTACGGCCGGAGTGGACGAAAGAGCAGGCGCTGCGGCTGGCCGCGAGCCTTGAATCCGGTTCGGAGCACCCGCTGGCCGAGGCCATCGTGCGCGGCGCACGTGAGGCAGGCGTCGCGCCAGCGACCGTTGAGGGTTTCGATTCGGTCCCCGGCCATGGGGTGCAGGGCCGCATCGATGGTGAGCCCGTGCTGCTGGGCAACCGCCGGCTGATGCAGCGCGAAGGGGTGGACATCGCTCAAGTGCAGCCCGAGATGGAACGCCTGGAGGCCGATGGCAAGACCGCCATGCTGCTGGCCAGCGGCGCACGCCTGGTGGCCGTGATTGCGGTCGCCGACACGGTGAGGCCGGAGGCGCAGGAGGCCATCGCCGCGCTGCAGGCCGAGAAAGTGCAGGTGATCCTGTTGAGCGGCGACAACCAGCGCACCGCCGCCGCCATCGGCCGCCTGCTCGGCATTGACCGCGTCATCGCCGACGTGCTGCCCTCCGACAAGGCCAAGGTGATCAAGGACTTGCAGGCGCAGGGCCGGGTCGTGGCGATGGTCGGCGATGGCGTCAACGATGCGCCGGCCCTGGCCACGGCCGACATCGGCATCGCCATCGGTTCCGGGTCCGACGTGGCCAAGGAAACCGGCGGCATCATCCTGGTGCGCAGTGATGTGCGCGACGTCGTGGCTGGCATCCGTCTGTCGCGCGCGACCATGCGCACGATCAAGCAGAACCTGTTCTGGTCCTTCATCTACAACAGCATCGGCGTGCCGATTGCCGCCCTGGGATTTCTCAACCCGATGATTGCCGCAGCGGCGATGGCGCTGTCGTCCTTGTCGGTCATCATCAACTCGGCCCTGCTCAAGCGCGTCAAGCTCGAGCAGCGGTAAAACAGGAAGGCAGCACCATGCAAGGTGGTCTCAAGACACGCTTTGCCGACCGCTGGCTCTGGCTGTGTCCGGTCCTGAGTATCTTGCTGGCGGCGGTCGTGCTGATGCTGTTCGGCTTCACGTTCTGGGGCGCTCTGCTGGCCGCGCTCCTGCTGGTCTGTCCGGCGATGATCCTGTGGGGTGCCATCGAGGTCATGCTCGATGAACGCCACCAGCGCGCCGCCAGGGATCGGCAATGTATTGCACCTGCGACGGCGCCGGTTGTGAGTCCGCTGTTTCGGTTCCATCGGGAGGCTGCAGCCGCTATCGCTGCCAGTCCCCAGGCCGTGTTCGCGTTCCTGGACGACCACAGGCGGCTGACTGCGCATATGGAAAAGCCGTCGCTGATGACGGCCGGCGCCACGATGAAGATCGAGACGGACAGTCAACAGGGCCAGGCCGTCGGCTCTTTGATACGCATGAACGGACGAATCCTGGGTATTTCGTTGTGCGTCGAGGAGACGGTGAGCGAATACAGGCCACCTTTTCGGAAAACCTGGGAAACCCGTGGTGAACCGCGCTTGCTGGTGATTGGCGGATACCGGATGGGCTTTGAACTGACTCCCAAGGCAAGCAAGACCCATCTGCGCGTCTGGATCGACTACAACCTTCCGTCCGGCATTCCGGAACGCTGGCTCGGAAGAATCCTGGGCGATGCCTACGCGAATTGGTGCGTGACGCGCATGGTCAGAGATGCTGCGAGAGCTTTTTGATGGTTTGCGCCTTGCACTCAAGTCACAAGGATTTCATGATGACTTCTTTTTAGGCGCTTGCAACTGGCTTGAGGGATAAGACTGATAGATACGGGAGTTGCCGTCCTCAAGCACGAGCAGCACGTCATACGGGTCTTTGCGCCCCCCATAGGCGGGCCCGTCCATGCCTGGTGAGCCGACAGGCATACCCGGCACTGCAAGACCAACGGCCTTGGGGCGCTCCTTCAGGATTTGGTGAATGTCGCGGGCTGGAACATGGCCCTCAAGGGCATAGCCGCCGACCTGCGCGGTGTGGCAGGAGCCCAGTTTGTCAGGCACGCCCAGCCGGGCCCGTGCGGCCGTGTTGCCGCTGCCTTGTACCTTGACCCGAAACCCGTTGGCTTCCAGGTGGCTGATCCAGTCCTGGCAGCAGCCGCAGTCGGGGTCTTTCCAGACCTCTACCAGCGGTTTGGTTTGCGCCATAAGGCTGGGCGGCAGGGCTGAAGCGCCAGCCAGGCTGGCGAGGGCTTGAATAAGAAAACGTCTTTTCATCAGGTTCTCCTTGAGTGAGCTGGGAGTTAATGGACAACTGATTGGCGGGGGCGCTGCGGCCGAGGACGATGCCTCTGCCTGCCGCAGGCGCACCCCAAGCCGTCAAATTACTTGATGGCTTCAATCGCCGTGACAACGATGAAACCTTCGCGTTTTTCAGCGTTAAATTTGACCTTGTCTCCGACTTTGATGTTGTCCAGCAGAGACGGGTCCTGAGTTCTAAAAACCATGGTCATGCCCGGCATATCCATGTTTTTGATCTCGCCGTGCTTGAGGGTGATTTTTTGCGCTTCTGTGTCAATTTTTTTCACCTCGCCGTTGCTCATCTCCATGCCCTTCATATCCATGCTCATGCCTTTTTCCTTCATCCCGCTCATGTCCATGGCGGGTTGAGCCAACAGGCTGGTAGAAGCAAGGGTGGTCGTGGCCAGCAGGGCGCCGAGGGCGAAGTTTTTAAGAATGTTCATGGTTTTTCTTTCGTGTGTTTATCTGGAAGCCAATTCGGCATTCCGTTTGGTGGGTGAAACGGCGATTTTGCCTTTCATGCCCGCCTCAAAATGTCCTGGGTGCAGGCATGCAAAATCAACGGTTCCCGCTTTGGTGAATTGCCACAGAATCTCACTGGTCTGTCCGGGCTTGACGGTGAGCATGTTGTCGTCTGCGTGCTCCATCTCGGGGTTCTTTTTCATCACTTCGTAATGCGCCTTGAGGTCTTTTGCCGTGCCCAGCACAAACTCGTGGCTCAGCTGACCGGTGTTCTTCACCACAAAGCGGATCGTCTCGCCCTGCTTGGCGCTGATGTTGGCGGGAGTAAAGCGCATGGTGTCGCTCATGTCCACCTCGATGGTGCGGGTCACCTTGCCAGCGACACCGGGTTTACCGATGACTGGCGCATCATGCCCGCCGCCGTGACTGCCGGCTGCAAAAGTGCTTGTGGCGCTCGCCAATACTGCGCAAGCAGCGATGAGTTTGATAGTATTTTTCAAGAGATTTCCTTGGTTGCTGGGTTGCTGGGTTGATGGGTTGATGGATTAGTGGGCCATGGTGCCCATGGGTTTACGGATTTGGACTTCGGTGCCGGGGCCTGCGGTTGCCGGCATGGCTGTGCTGCTTGCCTTCATGCGCGCAGGATCGGGCAGTGCGCCTGTCCATTCATAGGCTTGGGTGCCGGCCGGCTGCTTGTACCAGCCCGGGTCCTTGTAGTCGCCAGGCTTTTGGTTTTTTCGGACCTTGAGGATGCTGAACATGCCGCCCATTTCCACGCCGCCGTAAGGGCCGGTGCCGGTCATCATCGGTGCGGTGTTTTCGGGGATCTGCATTTCCATCTCGCCCATGTCGGCCATGCCGCGCTCGCCCATCATCATGTAGTCGGGCATGACCTTTTGCAGTTTTTTGACGAGGCCGCGATGGTCCACGCCAATCGTGGTGGGAATGGCGTGGCCCATGGCGTTCATGGTGTGGTGGCTCTTGTGGCAATGAAACGCCCAGTCGCCTTCTTCGTCGGCCAGAAAATCAATTTGCCGCATTTGGCCCACGGCCACATCGGTGGTGACTTCGGGGGCGCGTGCCGCCATGGGCCACGGCCCGCCGTCGCTGCCTGTGACCTTGAACTCGTGGCCATGCAGGTGGATGGGGTGGTTGGTCATGGTGAGGTTGCCAATGCGGATACGCACCTTGTCGCCCAAGCGCACATTGAGTGTGTCTATACCCGGGAAAATCCGGCTGTTCCATGACCACAGATTGAAGTCCGTCATGGTCATGATCTTGGGCGTCATGGTGCCGGGGTCAATGTCGTAAGCGTTGAGCAGGAACACGAAGTCGCGGTCCACCTCGTCAATCAGCGGGTGTTTGCCTTTGGGGTGGGTCACCCAGAAACCCATCAT
>NZ_LDUG01000041.1 GCF_001530125.1 Thiobacillus denitrificans
AGCGTCCGTCTCAATCAGCTTTCGCAGGCGCGAAACCTGCACATCGAGGCTGCGGTCAAAGGGCTCGAATTCCCGGCCGCGCGCCAGCTGCGCCAGTTTTTCGCGCGAAAGCGGCTGGCGTGGGTGACGCACGAGGGTTTTCAGCATTGCAAATTCGCCGGTCGTCAGGGGCAATTCTTCACCGTTTTTATGCAGGGTGCGCAGGCCCATGTCAAACGAAAACGGGCCGAAAGTGATCACTTCCTGATCGCTGGACGGTGCGCCCGGCACTTCAGCGGTGGGGCGGCGACGCAGCACGGCATGAATGCGGGCCAGCAGTTCACGCGGGTTGAACGGCTTGGCCAGGTAGTCGTCGGCGCCCACCTCCAGACCGACGATGCGGTCCACGTCTTCACCCTTTGCGGTCAGCATGATGATGGGGGTGCGGTCATTGGCCGCACGCAGGCGTCGGCAGACCGAAAGGCCATCTTCGCCGGGCATCATCAAGTCGAGCACGATCAGGTCGACGGCGTCACGCAGCATGATGCGGTTCAGGGCCTTGCTGTCTTCGGCCAGGATGACTTCAAAACCCTCTTGGGCCAGGTAGCGGCGCAACAGGTCGCGGATGCGGGCGTCGTCGTCAACAATCAGGATTTTGTCGGCGCGAGTGCTTGTCAAAGAGGGATTCATGTTGGACTTCAAATTTGTAACAGCGCCATTTTGAGTGCTAAATGCCAAAAGTGTCTCTTTTTTTAATCACTCTGACACACTATTACAAAAGTTTCTAATGTGTGCAGATAGTGCATGCGGTGGACGTATTCCTCGTTTAAGCTTGTCGGAAGATGATGAAAAAAGTCATTCGCCCCTCGTTGATGGGCGGCTGAAATTACCCCCCTCTTCGTCTGAAAAACACGCAAGAAACCTTTTTGAGTGCGCTTGAATCCTTTGCCTTCGCTGCGTGACATTCGCGCTGCCGCACCCGCTGGAAGGGCGGTATCAACGCCGCTTTTTGCAGTTAAAACCCGGTATTTTGTGGTCTGGACGGGCCTTGTGCCAGCCCAGCCCGGCATGAACGTCTTGACAGGTCGGTCTGATGTTTTGCTATTTTGGCCGGTACTTTTCATGGCAGGCGTCGCTCAGAGTGTGAACTGCACGCAAAATGCGCACGCCGGCCCCGTTTTTGTCATCTCTGCGCCACCGGCGCCAGAGCCTGCTCATTAATTTTTCATTGTCCAAAAGGTAAACGACATGATGCGTACTACAAAATTAATAGCT
>NZ_LDUG01000042.1 GCF_001530125.1 Thiobacillus denitrificans
GTCAGCGATTCCACCGTGGCCCTTGCCCATTCCCTGGCGGGCAGCTCTGCCACCGTCGGCTTCGTTGCGTTGTCGGCGATGGCACGGGCGCTGGAGCATGCGCTGCAGAAGTCCAGGGATCACCACCGCGACGGCGCCGCGCAATACGGCCAGGTATTTGTGGAGGCAGCCGAAGATATTCGCCGCCTGCTGCACCAGTTTGCCGCTGGCTTCCTCCGGCAGTCCGATGCCGGCGTGCTGGAGCGCCTGAACCAGCTTGATTTTTCCGATGCGGTGTTGCCGCCCACGAGCGAATTCGACGCGCTTGATTTCCCTGCTGATGTGGTCCAGCGGGACGAACTGAAGGCCGAGGCCGCGCCTGCACCGCTACCCGAGGCTGAAATCGCGCATGCGGCGCTGCCGGTTGAGGCTCCGTTGGCCGACTTGTCGATGCCTGGGCGTGTCCTGCCGCTGGCCGTGGAGCCTGGCTCTGTGCCCGCTTCTGTTGGTGTTGCCAGCACGGCTTTGCGCAGCGATGCCGACGAGGAGATCGATGCCATTGATGCGATTGATCCGGACCTGTTTGCGATTTTCGAAGAAGAGGGTGCAGAGCTCATGCCCCAGCTGGGCGGGGCCCTGCGCCAGTGGTCTTCGCGACCTGACAATCAGGGGGCCCGGATGGAGGTGTTGCGCGTGCTGCACACGCTCAAGGGCAGTGCCCGTCTGGCGGGCGCCCTGCGCCTCGGTGAAATGGCCCACAGGATTGAATCCGACATCGAGCGCATCGGTTCGGCGGATGCCGCAAGCCAGGAGTTCGAAACGCTCCTGACCCGTTTCGACGCCATGCAGGCCGCTTTTGAAGGTTTGCGCCACGCCGATGCCGCAGCTGCTCTGGCCCCCGCATTGGCAGGCGCATACGCCAGCGCCGAGCCGCTGACGGTCATCGTCGAGGTTCCTGCGCAAGCGCCCGAGGCCCACCCTCTTGCGGCCGATGAGGCTTTTCTGCGCGAAGACGGTATCCGAAAACTGGCAATTCCGGCCCCGCAAGCGCTGGTCATGCAGCCCTTGCGGCAGGCCGCGTCTGCCACCATACGTGTGCGCTCCCAGTTGCTGGAGCGCATGGTCAACCAGGCCGGCGAGGTCATGATCACGCGTGCTCGCCTGGATGCCGAGATCGGCCAGCTGCGCGGCTCCCTGAACGACATGACGGGCAACTTGAACCGCTTGCGCCAGCAACTGCGCGATATCGAATTGCAGGCGGAATCGCAGATGCAGTCG
>NZ_LDUG01000043.1 GCF_001530125.1 Thiobacillus denitrificans
CAGGGCAAGGACGACCCGCGATTGACAGCCTTCGCTTCGACCCTGGCGCGCGCCGGCTTTGCGGTGCTGACACCCGACCTTGCCGGCTTTCGCCAACTGCGGGTGCGCCCCTCGGATGCCCGTGAGATCGCGGATGCGTTCGCCTGGCTGTCCAGCCGCCCGGAACTGGCCCCCGGCGGCCGCGCCGGCCTGTTCGCCTTCAGCTACTCGGTCGGCCCTGCGCTCCTTGCCGCGCTGGAAGACGACATCCGGGAACAGGTGCGCTTCATCCTGGGCGTCGGCGGCTACCACGACCTGCCCCGCGCGATGCGCTTCTTCACCACCGGCTGGTTCGAGCAGGAAGGCAAATGGCACGCCCTGACCCCGGACGACACCGGTAAAATGGTGCTGCTCCATGCCAGTCTGGACTACCTTGCCAACGGGCGTGACGGCGAGATATTCGACCGCATGGTGGCGCAGCGCATGCGCGACTCCCACGCTGACCTGTCACCGCTCGCTGCGGAGCTGAGCGCCGAGGCGCACGCGGTGTATGCGCTGGCCGCCAACCCTGATCCCGCACGTTTTCCCGA
>NZ_LDUG01000044.1:0-3555 GCF_001530125.1 Thiobacillus denitrificans
GCGTAGCGGTGTCACCCAAAAGGTGAACGCGAACATATTGCGCGAGGACGCCACATCCCATATTGCGCGAGGACGCCACATCCGAAGGCGGAAAACTCAGTATTCACGCGGCTTCCATTGAGGTGATGAGCGGTCAACTGCGGTTTTTGGGTTCAAGACGGTTGTTGACCCTGTGCGCTTCCGCGATGGGTTGGGCGCCTGCGCCGTGACACTAGACAAGCGGCCATTGAACATGTACAGAAACGCGTACAGAAAAGGAGCCCTGCCATGGATGCGATCACCTACACCACCGTTCGTGCAAACCTTGCCAGCGCAATGGACCGTGTTTGCAACGACCATGAAGCCCTGATCATCACTCGCAACGGAGCACAGTCCGTCGCAATGCTCTCGCTCGAAGACTACAAGGCGCTGGAAGAAACTGCCTATCTTTTGCGCACGCCGGCTAACGCCAAGCGTCTTCTGTCGGCCGCCGCACAACTGGACGCCGGCAAGGGCGTTGAGCGGAAGCTGTCCAAGTGAAGCTGGCTTTCGCTGACGAGGCATGGGAAGACTACCTGTACTGGCAGAAACAAGACAAGCGTATGGTGGAGCGAATCAACAAGCTGATACGCGAGACACAGCGCGAGCCCTTCACAGGCGTGGGCAAACCCGAGCCGTTGAAGCATGCGCTTTCAGGGTTCTGGTCACGCCGAATAACAGATGAGCATCGCATGGTGTATCGCGTCGAGAATGATGGGCTGCTGATCGCTCAGCGATGATCGCCTCCGTCATGCCCTTGGCCTTGAGGTCCTTGGCGAGCTGTTCGCGTTCCTGGTCAAACAGGTCGGAAAGCCGCTTCAGGAACAGCATGCCGAAGATGTATTCCTTGTACTCCGAGGCGTCCATGTTGCCGCGCAGGTCGTCGCAGGCACGGAAAAGCAGGCTGGAAAGCTGGCTGAGGGTGAGCTTGGTCATGCAGTCATACCGTGTGATTGTTGCGCTTTGCCACATTTAGCGCGCTTGGCCTTTCCAACTGCGTGTTGTCTCCCACATACATTTCTCCCTTTAATTCTTATCTGCCGAATCTTCGCACAACCCAGTGTGCTGCCAGGCGTATTACCCCAACGATAAAGAGCTAAACACTAGGTATTCCTCTCAAACAGCATGTGTATAGCAACAGCACACACGTTTTTGCATGACCTCTTGCGCGATGCACGGTATGGCTTGAAATGCGACCGATCTGATTCTATGGGATCGTGGTTAGCAGGTTGCTCGGGTTCCTACAGAATGTGGGCCAGCCCCAATCGGAAGAACCTCAGGCCAGCACCATCCAGGTCTGCCCCACTTCCCGCTCGACTGCCACGCCCTTTCGGCTCAGCCGGTAAGTCAGGGAGCAGCACGCATGAGGCTTGGACAACACGGCCTTGTTCAACACCCCGTAATTGTCCCCGTCGCAGCGGGCTGAGCGGCTCACTAGACCAGGGGGTCCTTCGTGACGAAGCCGGGCCCCGATCGCTTGGGTAAAGTGGTGGCTGCTTGGATGAACCAGATCCGGGTAAGCCGCAATTTTTGGCCGCAGATCGACAAGCGCAGCATCGCAGCGCACCCAGTACACCTTGCGCTCACCCGTGATGTGTTCGCGCTCACCGCGAATCACCAGCTGGTCAAAGCCTGCATCTGCCAGAAACACATTCCGCCAGTGGTGAACGGTTTCGTGAACCGTGGTTTCGACCGAGTCCGACCCGTACCAGATGCCGTAGCTGCCATCGCTGAAGCGACTGGCCGCCCAGTGCTTGAAAGGAAACTCGATGGCGTTGAACCAGGCGGATTCCTCAAACGGACGGTCGATGACGGGCATGGAGGATTCGTAGGTTGGCGGTTTGGTCGCAAGTTCATGCTGTTGGGCAACGTCCCAGTCTGCGGGGTCGTCGGACAGGTCGTCAAAAAGGTCCTGGGTCACCCGGATGGATTTGATGTTTCGCGCCAGGTCCTGATGCACATCGACCAGGGACAGCCCGGCAAAGAAAGCGTCCGTCAATGACCGCGCACCCGGTCCAGATAGGCACGGACCACCAGCATCCCGGCGAAACCCCATTCCCGTATGACCTCGGCCGGGGTTCGCCCATCGAAGGCACGGCTGCGTTGGGTCATCCACGCGTAGGCCAAGTCGCGGTCCTGTGGAAAAACCAGGCGCAGGTTCTTGTGGATCGCGAGCACATGGCCGGCACGCTCCAGCAAATCCCGATTTGCCGCCAAGGGTTCCCCCTTGCGGTAGCGGCTGAGCGCAGCCCGGTTATTGGTGGCCAGGCCGAGCATGGCCAACTGGTCCTCGGTTCCGAGTTTCCAGTGCTCGAAGGCGCGGGTCACCATCCTGGCCAAGGCGCCCCGATTATGTTCGGATTGATTGAATGCTGCGACCGCCTGATTCATGATGTCCTCCGATCCTGATATGTTTTAATTGTATCTAATATAGTTACAATTGCAACAATTAAGCGGGTGCGGATACCGGGACTTGAAGGCGTTCACCGGGCCGCTCTGGAAAGCGCCCTCCTTCACCATGGAATCTCGCTGCCGTCATGGCGGAAAAAGCGCCCGTTCATCTCCGGCTTGAAATTCTCCACCAGGGTGCGCATGCCGTGGACGCTCTGCTCGGGCGTGAGCGTCGCGTCGGGACCACCCATGCGGGTTTTCACCCAGCCCGGATGCAGCAGCAGGAGACCGATGCCGCGCTGCGCGAACGCATGCGAGAGCCCCTTCATGGCGGCGTTCAAGGCAGCCTTGCTGGATCGGTAGGCGTAGCTGCCTGGATCCGCGATCTCGGCGATGGACCCCATGTGGCTGCTGACCGTCACCACGCGTTTTTTCTCGCTTCTGGCCACCTGCTCGATGAATGCCTCGCTCACCCGCACCGCTCCCAGGGTGTTGACGGCGAAGGTGCGCAGCCAGACTTCGTAGTCGATCCCCCCGAGGTCTCCCATGAACTTGTCCAGATACACGCCCGCATTGTTGAGCAGCACGTCGATCCGGGCTTCCTCCAGGTCGAGCTGCAGGGTGCGCAGCTGCTCGCTGTCAGTCACGTCGAGACGATGCACGCTCAGTCGCGGCTGCCGGACGGCCAGGGCCTTGAGGTCGTTGGCTTCTTCGGGGCGGCGGCAGCTGGCGAACACCCGCCAGCCGGCCTCGGCATACTGCCGTGCCCATTCCAGACCCAGCCCGCGGCTGGCGCCGGTGATCAAGACACTGGTCATCGTTTTCATCGGATGTTTCTCCAACCCTTGCCATTGCCCGGGCGCCCGGCGAATCACTAGCAGATGACCGGGCGCCAATGTGTGTTCTTGACTATCTTGAATGTAGGTCATCCGCCTTGATGGCCGTCGGCGTTCTTCGGTCAGCAGGCACAAAACGGCGAGGAACGCTCGTTAAATATCTATCCGGTCATGGGAAAGGGTAAGGGCGCTTGTGAGAGGGATCGTGTCCGCAATCATTGAACCGGCCCCAAACCGCCCCGCCGATCCGGCGCACCGCCCGTGATGGCCGAACGAATAGAAACCCTTTTATACGCATTGTGTTGGCGGG
>NZ_LDUG01000044.1:3719-16153 GCF_001530125.1 Thiobacillus denitrificans
ACGCCTGCAGGTGAACGAGGCCCTGGTGGTGGTGCTGGTGTTTGTTCTCGGCTCGCTGGTGATGAGCTATCCCCTTGGGGCGGCCGGCGACAGCTGGCTCGATGGCTGGTTCGAGGCGGTCTCCGGCATCACCACCACGGGGCTCAGCACCGCGGTCTCCACCGGCGGCTTTTCCACCTTCGACAACAGCCTGGCGGGGCTGGGGCCCGGTGCGGCTGCGGTGATCATGGGCTTTGCGTGGCTGGGGGCGGTGTCGTTGCCCCTCTACACCCTCGCCTGGCAGAAAGGCCCAGGCGTCATGCGCCGGGCCCCGGAACTCTGCGGGCGCTGATCGTCGTCACCGCGCTGTTGGGCGCGCTGCTGACCCTGTGGCTGCCGGCGGGCGACGACGGGACGGCTGGCTGGACGCGCTGCTGATGGGCATGAGCGCCCAGAGCGCGACCGGATTCTCCACGGTCGTCATCGGCGACCTCGACGACGCCTCCAGGCTCGCCATGATCGGCGCCATGCTGGTTGGCGGCAGCGTCGGCTCCACCGCCGGCGGTTTCAAGCTGCTGCGGCTGCTGCGGCTGCAGCAGTTGGTCCTGGCACGCGCGGCCGCGCCACGCCACGCGGTGATTGACGTGCGGCTCGGCGGGCGGCGGGTGGATGACGAGGACCTGTGGCGAGCCATGCTGCTGATGGTGACGTTCGCGCTGCTGGTTTTTCTGTCGTGGCTGGCGTTCGTCGCCCACGGCTATCCGGCGCTGGATGCCTTGTTCGAAGCGGTCTCCGCCACCGGCACGGTCGGGTTGTCCAGCGGCATCACGCGACCGGATCTGGAACCGTTGCTGAACGGCCATACTATGCTTCAATATATTGGCCGGACGCGTGGATATCTTTGCGCTGCTGGTGGTGCTTTACCCGGATACCTGGTTCGGCAAGCGATCGGAGGCACGATGAGAGCGATGTTCGTGGGTGCGGGATCCCTGGCGGTGATGACGGCGCGGCGCCTGCTGAAGCGCGGACACGAGGTGGTCATGATCGATTGCGACAAGGCGCGCATCGATGCGCTTGCGGAGGAACTGGACTGCGGTTTTCTGCACGGTGACGGCAGCAAACCGGTGCTGCTGCGCGAAGCCGATCCGTCCAAGACCGATTTCCTGTTCTGTCTGACCGGAAACGATCAGACCAACATCCTGGCGAGCCTTGCCGGCCACTCTCTCGGGTATCGCAGGGTGGTGCCGAAAATCGATGATCCGGAATTCGAGCACCTGTGCATCGAGCTCGGTCTTGAAGACGCGATCATTCCGGCGCGGACCACCGGCCGCTATCTCGCAGACATGTTCGAGGGCCGGGACCACATGGAGATCATCGCGCTGGTCAAGGACGCGGCGCGGGTATTCTTCTTCGTCGCCCACGAAGAAGACGGGAAGCCCATCAACGAGCTGGATCTTCCGCAGGACAGCCGGGTGATGTTCCTCTATCGGGACGAGAAGTTCATGCTGTCGGAGCCGGAAAGCACATTCAAGCGGGGCGATGAGGTCATGACCATCACCCACAGCAGGAATATCGAAAAACTGCACCAGCGCTGGAGCGCTTGAGCGCCGCTTACGAGCGCAGCCAGATGATGAAACAGACCACGAGCAAACTTATCGGCAGCCGCATCCGGTCGCCACTATGGGGTATTGCGGCCAGCATCCTGTTCGTCGCTGCGGCACTCGCCCTGCTGGTCCATTTCGGCGCGCACGAGCAGGTGCTGCATCTGCTGCGGTGGTTTGATGCCCAGGGGGCGTGGGCGCCGCTGCTGTTCATCCTGATCATGGCGGCGGTGGTGGTGCTGGTGCTGCCGGGGGTGCTGTTCACCACCGGCGCCGGGTTCGTGTTCGGCGTCGTGGAGGGGTCCCTCTACGTGGTGACGGGCACGACGCTCGGGGCGACCGTGGCATTCCTCATCGCACGCTATCTGTTCGGGCAACGTGCCAGACAGTTCATCATGGCCCGCAGCCGATTCCGGCTGGTGAGCGAGGAACTGACGCCGCATGGCTGGAAGATCGTTCTGCTGACGCGCCTGATCCCGTTCTTTCCCAGCAAGATCGCCAACTATTTTTTCGGGCTGACGCCGTTCTCCCTGCGCGGTTACGTCGGCGGCTCGCTGCTGGGTTTCATCCCCTTCTCCATCTATAGCGTGTATCTCGGTTCAATCGCCGCCGACCTCTCCACCCTGGGTGCGCGCAGCGCGGACCGGTCGCCGCTGGAATGGGCCCTTTACGGCGTCGGCTTCGTTGCCACCGTGGTTGCGGTCATCTATCTCAGCCGGCTCGCGCGCCGGGCGCTGGCCCGCTACGCGGAAAAAGGCGACATCGAGGAGGACGTGCCGTGAGCTGGATGAAATGGCTGCCCTGGCGCTTTATCGTGCGGTATGCCGCGCGCCGGCAGGGCTTTCTGGACCCCATCGCCCTGCTGGCACGGCTGCACAGCTTTGCCCAGCCTTCCGAGGTGGGCGAGCCCATCGAACTGCTGCGGGCGGGCGTGGTGTTTCACGCCCGCGGCCTGATCAACAGCCGCGTCATCCAGCACAACCTGGACTGGGTCTGGCCCTACTGGATCGAACGCCAGTTCGACCCCCTCGACGTGTCGTTCATCCCGCGCGCCTTTTCCATCACTCATGTCAATCTCACCCACCGCAACTGGACCGCGGTCGGCTATCCGGATTGCCAGGAACTGCCGATCGTCGATCCCCGCGGGCTGCTGACCCCCCTGCTCGACGGCTGGTCGATCGACGGCTGGCTGCTGGCGGATGACGGGCGCTGCCTGCTGCCCTCGCGGGCCGCCGACTGCCGCCAGCGGCAGGACATGGACGCGGGGGTTCGCATCACCACCGAAACGGAAACGACCGGGCTGGCCCTGACCAGCAGCGCCTGGGTTGAGCTCGAGTCGGGCATCCCGGTCTGCAAATTGCATTTGCAGGCGCGGGCCGACACCAACGCCTGGCTGGTGCTGGCGCTGCGCCCGCAAAACCCGGAAGGCATCAGCTTCATCCACCAGGTCAGCCTGTCGCCGGCGCGCGATGCCTGGACGGTCGACGGCACCCAGCGGGTCGAATTCAGCAGCGCCGCCGAGCGGCACCACGTCTCCGATTACCGCAACGGCGATGTCTTCATTCATCTCCGGGATCGCGATGATCAGACCGAAGGCCGCTGCGACGTCGGCATGGTCACCGCGGCGGCGCTGTTTCCGGTCAAGGCCGGCGAAGCTGCCGACATCACCGCAAGCATCCCGCTCGCGGCCGCGCCACCCGGAGTGCTCGCCGCCGACGCCTGGGGCGCCGCGCATCGCGACCGCTGCAGGCTGGTCTGCCCGGAACCGCATTATCAGTTTCTCTACGACGCCGCGGTCACCTCCTTGATCCTGCATTCGCCGGACGACGTCTACCCCGGCCCTTACACCTACAAGCGTTTCTGGTTTCGCGATGCCGCCTTCATCATCCATGCCCTGCTGTGCGCCGGTCTGACCGATCGCGCCGAACGCGCGCTGGCGCGTTTTCCGGCACGGCAGACGGCGCTCGGCTATTTCCGCTCCCAGGAAGGCGAATGGGATGCCAACGGCGAGGTGTTGTGGATCCTGCAGCGCTTCTACGCCCTGACCGGCCGACCGCCCGCCCCCGAATGGCTTGGCCCGATTCGGCGCGGCGCCCGCTGGATCATGCGCAAACGGCTCAGCGATGATCTGGACGCGCCGCATGCCGGGCTGCTGCCGGCCGGCTTCAGCGCCGAGCACCTGGGGCCCAACGACTATTACTACTGGGATGATTTCTGGGGGATCGCCGGTCTGCGTGCGGCGGCGGCCATGCTGGCGGATCCGGACTCCGGCCACAGCCGGGAATTCGCGCAGGCCGCCGACGATTTTGCTGCGGCAGTGGAGACCAGTCTGGCCGGCTGCGCGCAACGGCTCGGCCGGCCGGCCATGCCGGCGTCGCCCTATCGCCGTCTGGATGCCGGCGCCATCGGCTCGCTGGCGTGTGGCTATCCGGCACAACTCGCTGCGCCGGACGACCCCCGCCTGCTCGATTGCGTCGAGTTCCTGCTCAGCCGCTGTTTCGTCAACGGCGCGTTCTATCAGGACATGATCCATTCCGGCCTCAACGCCTACCTCACCCTGCACGTCGCCCAGGTGCTGCTGCGCGCCGGCGACCCGCGCCACCTCGAGCTGATGGATGCGGTCGCCGCCCTCGCCTCGCCGACGGGACAGTGGCCGGAGGCGATCCATCCGCTTACCGGCGGCGGCTGCATGGGCGACGGTCACCACGTCTGGGCCGCCGCCGAATGGCTGCTGATGATCCGCAACGGTTTCGTGCGCGAGGAAGGCGAACGTCTCATCCTGTGCGCCGGCATTCCCGCGCGCTGGCTCGACCAGGCCACGCCGATCCGCTTCGGCCCTGCGCCGACGGCCTTCGGCGCGGTGTCGATCAGCATCACACCGGATCCCGGCAACCCGCCGCGCGTCGATTGGCAGGGTGACTGGCATCGCACCGCGCCCCCGATCGAGATACGTCTGCCCGGTTTCGCGCCGGTCAACGCCGCAGCCGGCACCGGCTCGATTGTCCTCGTCAAAAGGGAGCCGGGCGCATGAACTCAAATCCCTCACCACAGAGGCACAGAGGCACAGAGGAAATTCAATGGGTCGTTTTTGTTTGGCGCCTCGCCCGATGGCTTGCCGCCGGGAAATCGACAATCCATTGTTTTTTCGATTTTCTCTGTGCCTCTGTGCCTCTGTGGTTCAAACCGGGGTTTCAAGGATGAACATTCTCATATTCACCAATACCTTCACCCCGCACGTGGGCGGTGTGGCGCGCTCGGTAGAAGCGTTCACCGAGGAATACCGCAAGCGTGGACATCGGGTGCTGGTCGTGGCGCCCGAATTTCCCGACATGCCGCAGGACGAGGTCGACGTGGTGCGCATTTCCGCCATCCAGAATTTCAATGCCAGCGATTTCTCCGTGGTGCTGCCGATCCATCCAGCGCTAAGCGAAACGATCGATGCCTTCCGGCCCGACATCGTGCATTCCCAGCACCCCTTCCTGCTTGGTATGACTGCGGTACGGATCGCGCGCCACCGGGGCCTGCCGCTGGTCTTCACCCACCACACCCTGTACGAACAATATACGCACTACGTTCCCGGCGACTCCCCCGCCCTGAAACGGTTTGCGATTGAACTCGCCACCCGTTATGCCAACCTCGCCGATCAGGTCTTCGCTCCCAGCGAGAGCATCCGGGATCTGTTGCAGCAGCGCGGGGTCACCACGCCGATTGCCGTGGTGCCCACCGGCGTTCGCCTGGAAAATTTCGCGCACGGCGACGGCTCCGCCTTTCGCAGGCAGACGGGCATTCCGCAAGACGCTTTCGTGGTCGGCCACCTGGGCCGCCTGGCGCCGGAAAAGAACCTGGAATTTCTGGCCCAGGCGGTCGCCGACTTTCTCGGCCGCCACCCGCATGCGCATTTTCTGGTAATCGGCAGCGGCCCATCCGAAAACAGCCTACGGGATGTTTTTGCCCGGGCAGGCCTCGACGCGCGGCTGTATGTTGCCGGCATCCTGCAACAGCAGGCACTGGCCGACGCCCTGCACGCCATGGACCTGTTCGCCTTCGCGTCCACCAGCGAGACGCAGGGAATGGTACTGACCGAAGCCATGGCGGCCGCCCTGCCGGTGGTCGCCCTGGATGCGCCCGGCGCGCGGGAGGTGGTCAGGGACCGGCACAACGGGCGCCTGCTGCAGGAAGCCACGCCCGCGGCATTCAGCGCCGCTTTGCAGTGGGCGTCTGGGCTGCCACCCGAATCATTGCGCGACCTGAAACAGGCCGCACTCGACACTGCCGAGGCCTTTTCCATGCCTCGGTCGGCGGACAAGGCGCTGGCCTGTTACGAATCACTCAAACCTGGAACAGCCACCGAATCCGGTGCGGATGTAAGCGCCTGGGAAGAGGCCATGACCGCGATCAAGACGGAGTGGGACATTCTGAAAAGCGTGGCCGGTGCGGGCGATGCGGCCCTCGGTGCCCGCCTGTTTTCCGAAAGGGAAGACTGATGCATTGCACGCGGCTTGGGCACAGTTCGGACCTGGGCGTAAGCGGGTAGCCCATGCTCAGCCGAATTGAGACTTTTTTCCGGCGCTTGCGCCGCAACCTCAGTCGCAGTGTCTGGCTGGCGCGCCTGCTGCGTCTGCCCGTGTCGGAGGGATCGCCGACGCGGCCGGGGCTGATCATGATCCAGATCGACGGACTCTCGCAGCCGCAGTTCGAGCGCGCCCTGGGTCGCGGCGAACTGCCGTTTCTGCGGCGACTGCTCAGACGCGAACACTATCAGCTGCATGCCCACTATTCGGGCCTGCCGTCGACGACACCCGCGGTCCAGGCCGAACTCTTCTATGGCGTCAAAGGTGCCGTCCCGGCGTTCGCCTTCAGAGACCACGAATCGCGCCGGATCGTGCGCATGTACGAGCCGGAGGTAGCGGCGCGCGTCGAGGCGCTGCTTGTGGGCATTGGCAACGAGGCGCTGCTTGCAGGCGGCAGCGCCTATTCGGACAACTACACCGGCGGTGCGGCGGAACCGCATTTCTGTCCGTCAGCGATGGGCTGGGGGCCGACGCTGCGCGCGGCCAATCCGCTGGTGCTGCTGGCGTTTCTGATCAGCAATTTCTACAGCTTTGTGCGCGTCGCCGTCTTGTTGTTGATGGAACTGGGCCTGGCGCTGCTGGATTTTGTGCGCGGCCTGGTCGGGGGGTACGACTTCTTCAAGGAACTGAAATTCATCCCGACCCGGGTCGCCATCTCCATCCTGCTGCGCGAACTCTGCGTCATCGGCGGCAAGATCGACATCAGTCGCGGCCTGCCCATCATTCACATCAACTTCATCGGCTATGACGAGCAGTCGCACCGCCGCGGCCCGCACTCGCTGTTTGCCCACTGGACGCTGAAAGGGATCGACGACGCTGTCGCCCGCCTGTGGCGCGCCGCCAACCATTCCGCATGGCGGCACTACGAGGTCTGGGTCTATTCCGATCACGGGCAGGCTCCCGTCCGGTCCTACCAGGCGGTCCAGGGCTATAGCCTGGAGGATGCGGTGACAGCGGCATTTGAAAAGCTGGGCACCACAGGGCTGAAAGTTCGCGCTCAAGGCGCCGGAGGCATCCAGACCCAGCGGGTTCGGGTTCTGGGCGGCCAGAAAATTCAGCGGCTGTTCTCGGTACTCGGCATCAATGGCGATGAAGCGGACGATGCGCACCCGCTTGTCGCCGCCCTGGGGCCCGTGGGTCATGTCTATTTACCGCAGGACCTCGCCGGCGACGCGCGCGATCTTGTCGCCCGCGAATTGGCGCGCACGCACAAGGTTCCGCTCGTGCTCAGCGTGGAAGCCCCGGGCATGCTGTGCGCCCGCACCGAGGCCGGCGAATTCCGTTTGCCGCAGGACCGCGCCGCGCTGCTGGGTGCGCAGCATCCGTTTCTCGATTCGGTCGGCGAAGACCTGGTGCGACTCTGCGAACATGCCGAGGCCGGTGACCTCGTGCTGCTCGGCTGGCGCGACGGCGTCACCCCGATGAGCTTTGCCACGGAGAACGGCGCGCACGCCGGTGCGTCGCCTGAAGAAACCCACGGCTTCGCCCTGCTCCCCCGGGACACGCCGCTGGCGGCGCGCGAACATGAATATCTACGTCCGATCGATCTGCGCAAAGCGGCACTGCAGCACTTGGGGCGCCCGGACCCTCAACCCCGTGGCGTTCGCAAACGAATCGCCGCCACGCAGACGGACATCCTGCGTGTCATGACCTACAACGTGCACGGCTGCGTTGGCATGGACGGCAAGCTCGATGCCGAACGCATCGCCCGCGTGATTGCCCGCGCCCGGCCGGATGTGGTGGCGCTGCAGGAGTTGGACGTGGGCCGCGTGCGCAGCCAGGGCATGGACCAGGCACACCTGATCGCCCGTTACCTGGAGATGGAATTTCATTTCCATCCGGCCCTGCACCTCGAGGAAGAACGCTATGGGGATGCCATCCTGACACATCTGCCGCAGCGCCTGGTCAAGGCCGGTCCGCTGCCCGGACTCGCCGACAAGCCGCGCCTGGAACCACGCGGGGTACTCTGGGTTGCCATCGACCTGCACGGCAGGGAAGTTCAGATCATCAATACCCATCTCGGCCTCTACCCGAGCGAACGCGTCGCCCAGGTCGAGGCCTTGCTCGGCAGCGACTGGCTGGCGCACGAACAGTGCCGTGAACCGGTGATTCTGTGCGGCGACTTCAACGCATTGCCGTCATCGCCGGTGTGCCGCCGACTCGGCAGTCAACTCGACGACGTTCAAACCCGGGCGCAGCACCACCGCCCCCAAGCCACCTTTTCCAGCCGCCTGCCGAGTCTGCGCATTGACCACATCTTCATCAGCCCTGGACTTGAAGTGGCCGGCATCGAGATCCCCAATTCGGAGCTGGCGCGCGTCGCCTCCGATCACCTGCCTCTGGTCGCGGAAATACGCTTTCCCGATGGGCCCGGCGACAAGCGTTGAGACTCAAGAACGGCGAATGCCATGTGCTATGTTGAACTCGGAGGTGCCCCACCATGCAAAACGGAAACCCAGTCCTCAAAACAGTACGGGCGGCGCTTGAACGCGAACCGCACATCAACCTGCATCGCTGGCCCGTCCATCTCGACCTGACCGACGACAGCGTTCTGGTCATGGAAGGCGACGTGGAGAGCATTGCCGCGAAAAAGCGCGCCCTCGAACTCGCGGCCGCGGTAACCGAAGTGCGCGGCGTGATCGACCGGCTGCATGTGGCGCCAGCGGAACACAAGGGCGACGGCGAGATTCTGGATGCCCTGGAAACCATCCTGCTCGACGCGCGCGATTTGAAGAACTGCTCGCTGCGCGTGATGAAGAAGGGTGAAACCTTCACCGTGCAGGAAATCCTGGACGACGACGCCAGCGGCGATATCCTGGCCTCGGTGAAGGAGGGGGTAGTGACGCTGGACGGCTGGGTCATCAGCCTTTCACATAAAAGGTTGGCAGGCGTGTTGGCATGGTGGGTGCCCGGCTGTCGCGACGTGGTGGACGCGCTGGAAGTGTTGCCGCCGGAACAGGACAACGACGATGAAGTCAGCGATGCCCTGTCGCTGGTGCTGGAAATGGACCCGATGATTCCCCACCCTGAGCAGATCCGCGTCCACACCCATAATTACGTGGTCACCCTGGAAGGATTGGTCGGCACCCAAATCGAAAAAAAACGGGCCGAACAGGATGCCTGGTGCCTGTTTGCCGTGGACAAGGTGATTAACCAGCTTGACGTGAGCAGGTAAACAGCAACCCACGGGAGGACTGGCCTCCCGCTCCGGACGTTACGCCGGACATCCTGACCGCTACATTACCGCAATGATGTTGCCGCAGGAGACGTAAATCTGCGCCTCTGCCGCGCTCTTGTGGATGTTGATCGCCGTCTTGTCTTTCAGGATGGTCTCCAGCGGCACAGGAACCATGGTGACGGAGCGCCCGCCCTTGACGGCTTCCAGATTCCACTTCGGCGCCTTGTCCAGCTTGTCGCAGCTTCCCAGATGGATGTGTGCGGGTTGGGCAATATCGGTAGGGGCGTTGGGAATCTCGATCACCACCTTGGTCTTGTTCCCTTCCGGCATCAGGGTTGCGACGCCGTTTTGCCCCGAATTGTTCTGCGCTTCGAGTTTGACGGTAACGACATCGTCAAGGGCCAGCGCGGCATTGGAAAACAGTCCGGACAGCAACAGAATCATGATTAATTTACGCATTACTTCCCCCTTCTTGGCTAATGAGACGCTGATTAATCCGTCTTTGCGAGGAGCGAAGCGACGCGGCAATCCAGAAATGCCTGCTTAATCAATGCGCTGGATTGCCGCGCTTCGCTCGCAATGACGGTTATATCGAATTAATCAGTGTTTCCCTAATGAAAATTAACCTATAGCAGCAGGCAATCAAATTACAAGGGCGCGAATGGCCGCACCCCTATTTGGTTTGTGCTACGGCCTAAAGGGGGCACCTACCCATTTGGGTTATCCCAATAAAAACACTCAAGTATTGTCTAGACTGACAAGTGACAAGTATTGTCTAGACTGAGTGGTATGACTGATTGGAGACTGGCATGTCTACTCGCACCCCCCATGACACCCCTTGCTCGACCAGCTCGAGAGCGGCCCGTGGCCTAGCTTCGTCACCGGCCTCAAGCGCCTGGCCAGGGAAAACGACATGATGGTCGACCTGCTGGGTCAGCTGGAAACCTCCTACGAAACCCGCAAGGGCTACTGGAAAGGCGGCACGGTCGGCGTGTTCGGCTACGGTGGCGGCATCATTCCGCGCTTTACCGAACTGAAGGACGAGAACGGCAAACCGCTGTTCCCCGTGGCGGCCGAATTCCACCCCCTGCGCGTGCAGCCGCCGGCCGCCATGCACTACTCTTCCGACCTGCTGCGCAAGCTGTGCGACGTCTGGATCGACAGCGGCACCTGGCGCGACAACATCCGCGTCAACGAAGCGCAGGTGCAAGATTACTACAAGGCGCCCGGCATGCACGACCTTTACAACGACGTGGTCAGCCGCTGCCCGACCAAGGCCATCACGGTGGTGGCGTCCGACAAGATCGTGGCCAACCCGCACACCTCGGTGGCCACCTGGGCGACGGCAATGCCCTGTGCATCGACAACAAGAACTGCGTGCGCTCGATGAGTTCGGTTGCTATCGCAGCATCTCGCCCACCCAACCCGTTGATCGGTGCTGCGCTTCGGATTTGACCTCGCGTTTTTCAACATTGAAAAGGAGATTGACATGACCAGGAAACAGTTCATCACCCCCCTTGCAATCGCACTCTTTCTGGCGATTCCATCGATCAGCTTCGGGCAGGGCAAGGTGCTCATCACCGCCCCGGCAGACGGTGCCACCCTCGACGCGCTGGACGAGAACCGGCTGGTCTATGAGGTAGATCCCGGCCCGCGCGGGGATCACGTCCATATCTACGTCGACAACAAGGAAGTCGGGATATTGCGCAAGCTCAAGGGCGACTATTTGCTGGAAACCCTGTCCTCCGGCAAGCGCAACCTCTGCGTCAAGGTCGTGAACAAGGCCCACGTGCCCGTCGGCATCGAACAGTGCATCCAGGTCACGGCGAAATAAACCGTGTGGTCGGAAAACCTCGCCTATGCCCTGACCCAGGTGGTGCATAACTTCGGCGCCGCCGCCGTGCTGGGCGGTGCGGTGTTTGCGCTGTGGCCTGCGTCGCGTCTGGAAGACGGGCGCAAATTTGCCTGGCTGATCCTCGTCGCCTGGGGGGCGCAAATCATCAGCGGCGGATTGTTCGGTGTCACCAGCCTCTACTACTACGGCGAGACGCCGGATTTGAGCCGCATTGCCATGACCGCCCTTGTCGTCAAAATCGCGGCAGCGATAACGGGATTCCTGCTGGCTGCCTTCTACCTCGCCCGTGGCAAGCAATGGGGCAACGTGGGTGTGAAGCGTAGCTTCCAAAGTCTGGCCGCGCTGGGCGCCATCGCCCTGACGGCGGCAGCCTTCCTGCGCTGGTTTTCTTAAACAGGCAGGACAGGGGTGGGCTCACTCACCAGCGTCGGGGTAAGCCGATCCCCAGCGATCATTCTCCACGAACCAGCAAAACGGGTTTGGTCGCCACGCGTGCGACGCCTTCGGCGACGCTGCCAAGGAACAGGCGAGCCAGGCCGCGACGGCCGTGCGTACCGATGACGATCAAGTCGGCCGGCCAGGTTTCGGCATCCTCGGCGATGGCCTCGGGGATGCGTTTTTTCAGCGTGTCGATCATGATGAGCGTCGTTTCGACAGCGACGCCGGCGGACGCCGCGGTCGCTTCCGAACTGGACAGGATGTCCTGCCCATTTTTGATGATGTTTTCCGCCACCTGGGACCGATTTGGAAACTCGGCGTCCAGGTTGATGTTCGCGATATCGGCCGCATGCGCGATCCGCAATTGCGCCTGCAATTCTGTGGCAAGCCTGATTGCCGTCTGCAATGCAAGTTCACCGGTTTGACTCCCATCGACCGCCACCAGAATTCGCTTGAACATGATGTCTCCTCGAAAGATATGCCATCTTCATGGGGTGCCATAAGCGTCGGCACCAGGCCATGATGGGGCGAAGGCAGATCTTGACGATTTCGACAGGTCATCGTCGTTTATTGACCAGGCAAGCGGTGAAATATGAACCGGCCGGGCTGATTTCCAGCCGATTCTCTTCAAGTCCGACAGGCTGCTAGTTCTACTGTGTTATTAAACATTCATGACCTGATTTGCTGATCTCCCGCAGCATGGACATTGCAGCAAGCCTTTTGCGATGGCAGCTGCGAGGCGGAAGCGCAATGTGGGGATCGAATTCTGGACGTGGCGTTGCATCGGTCGTGGCCCCGCGCGGGCGGAAACC
>NZ_LDUG01000045.1 GCF_001530125.1 Thiobacillus denitrificans
CACGGTGCCTTCCAGAAATCCTTGCAAATCCGCCAAGGTCTTCAATTGTTCGTCGTTCATACCGATCACCATGCTCCGCATATTGATCGATCCCGGCCACCTGCTCAGACTCAAACCCCGTTGGATTCACACCCCTCGCTCAGACTCAAACCCCATTGGACAATGCTCTTCCTTGCCAAGACAGGCCATCCCCCCCATACTGTCAAATGCATTAGTCTTTTGGTTTGTCCCTCCGGCCCCTGGCGGGCATCTTGTCGGCGCTCCTCATTAGCAGCCGCGCCGCGCAACCCCGGCGCGGCTGCCGCAGTTCCCACTGAGACTTTCGCACACCCCCACGCCGGTGCACGGCTTCGTCGCGCCATCGGCCAAGCATCATGAGGAATCAAAACATGGCAAAAGAAGAACTTGTAGAAATGGAAGGCGTCGTCAGCGAAGTGCTGCCGCAAACCCGCTTTCGCGTCACCCTGGACAACGGCTTCGAAATAACCGCCTACGCATCCGGCAAAATGCGCAAGCACCGCATCCGCATCCTGGCCGGCGACAAGGTCACCATCGAAATGTCGCCCTACGACCTCACCAAAGGTCGCATCAACTTCCGCCACAAGGACACCAACTCTGCTCCGCGGCCGGCCATGCAAAGACGTTAAAAGCCATCTGCAACGCGCAGGCGCCTTACGCACCAAGCTTCATCGAAGCCATATTGCGGCGCCAGCCGCCTGACTCGCCACGAGCGGCCACGCAGGCCGCTTCGCCCTGAGTCCCTTGACGCGTTCAGGACAGGCCTGTCGAAGGCTAATCCCTACGAAATCCGGACCTCCGTCCCCACCTTCACCAGATCGAACAGCTCCGCCACCTCCGCGTTCTTCATGCGGATGCAGCCGTGCGACGCCGGCGTGCCGACTTTGTGTTCCTCGTGGGTGCCGTGGATGTAGATATAGCGGTTGTGGGTATCCACCGTGCCGCCCTTGTTTTTGTCCGGCTCCAGCCCGTCCAGCCACAGAATGCGCGTCAGGATCCAGTCGCGCCCCGGGTTCTCGGCATCCAGTTCAGGCGTCCAGATTTCGCCGGTCAGTTCGCGCGCCTTGAACGCCGCACACAGCGGCGCGCCCGCGCCGATCTTCTCCGCAATGCGGTGCCGCCCGCGCGGGGTGCCATAGCTGCCGTTCTGCTCCCCTGCCCCGTTGGTCGCAGTGGAAACCGCATACTGCCGCAGCAAAATATCGCCATCGGGAACCGGCTCCCACAGATACAGCTGCTGCAGGCGCATGTCCACCTCGATGTACAAGTCGCTCATTGCACCGGCTCCTTCTTCTGCTGCCGGCGCGCCTCGAAAAAGCCCGAGATCATCGCCGCGCATTCGGACGCCAGCACCCCGCCGGCGATCTCGCAATGGTAGTTGAGGCGCGGCTCGGCAAACACGTCGATGATGCTGCCGTGCGCGCCGGTCTTGTACTCCTTGGCACCATACACCACCCGCGCCACCCGCGCATGCAGGATCGCCCCCGCGCACATCACGCACGGCTCCATCGTCACATACAGCGTGCAGCCCACCAGCCGGTAATTGCCGACCCGCGCCGCCGCATCGCGCAGCGCCATCACCTCGGCATGCGCCGTGGGGTCGTGGCTGGAAATCGGTTGGTTGAACCCGCGCCCGACGATCTCGCCGCCACACACCACCAGCGCCCCCACCGGCACCTCGCCCGCGTCCCAGCCCTGGCAGGCCAGTTCCAGCGCAGCACGCATGTAGCCAGCATCTTCAGCGTCTTTCAGCAGAGGCGCTACAGTTATGGGTGATTGGTCTGTCATTCGCTTTCCTGAACGCCCCTCGCAGGGCGCCTACAATCAAACAGTGTAATCTACGGGGCGGATTCAAGTCTGAAGTGCAACAGCGTTATGACGAAAGTGTAGGCTCTTTCATCGTTATTTGTTGGTGTTGGCCAGCGCTGTGGGAGGGGCGCCCTCGCCCCGATTGCGCACCGTCGCAACCGCCACGGCATCGGCCCGGGGCGGGCCTCCTACAACAGCAGACCCCTGCGGGGAGGCCGAAGGATAGGCGCCTCATCAGAAGGGACAAGACATGACTTCAACAACTAACAGTGACATAGCCAAAGTGTAACAATTTTCCTTCGCGACTTTATCCAGCGGACGGTCCTGATCTTCCATGGCAGTTGCCCCTCGCGACGTTTCTGGGCTCCGTCACACACACGTAATACTTCCCACCTATCGTCCGAAGGTCTGCCATCCCATTCCTGAGCCCCCTATATGAGCCACGAAGAAATGCGCCTTCAACTTGACACATCCTGAAAAACGCACGGCTGGTCACCCTGCTGCAGCCCGTGCTCGACCTGGTCGAAGGGCGGGTGATGGCTTACGAGGCGCTGTCGCGCGGGCCGTCTAACAGCCCGCTGCATGCCCCGGAGGCGCTGTTCCGCGTCGCCGCACAACACGGCTTGCTGCCGGC
>NZ_LDUG01000046.1 GCF_001530125.1 Thiobacillus denitrificans
GTGGTCTCGAAGCCGATGGCGAGAAACACCACCTCGCGCCCGGGCTGCCCGCGCGCCAGCGCCAGGGCGTCGGCCGGCGAATACACCATGCGGATGTCGGCGCCGCGGGCCTTGGCGCGCAGCAGCGACAAATCGCCCGAGGCGGGCACGCGCATCACGTCGCCATAGCTGCACAGCGTCACACCCTGGTCCAGGGCCAGCCGGATCGCCATGTCGATGCGGCCGACCGGCAGCACGCACACCGGGCAGCCGGGGCCGTGGATCATGCGCACGTTGTGCGGCAGCAGATCGACAACGCCGTAACGCGCCAGCGCATGGGTGTGGCCGCCGCAGAACTCCATGAAGCGGTAGCGCCGCGCCGGGTCCGCCTCGGCCCTCAGGCGCGCGGCAATGTTTTGCGCCAGCGCGCCGTCGCGGAATTCATCGACGTAGTTCATGTCGGGCTCCGGGCCAGTTCGGCGAACAGGGCCAGCGTGGCCTGCGCCTCTTCGACATCGAGCCTGCCGATGGCATGGCCGACGTGCACGATCACGTAGTCGCCGGGCAGTGCGTCGGGTACCAGAGCGATGGAGATCGTCTTGCGCACGCCGCCAAGCTCGACGATGGCGCCCTCGGTGCCGATGAGTTCCACGATGCGGGCGGGCAGGGCCAGGCACATGATCAGGTCTCCGTTTCGAGGGCAGCGGCCGCGGGCACCGCACCGACGGCACCGCTGCTGCCACCGGCGTGCCGCGCGCAGGCGGCGATCCAGGCCTGGCCCAGCGCCAGGCCGGCGTCGCCGCAGCCCGCGCCGTGCGGCTCAAACACAGCGAGGCCGGCGCGCCGCAACGCGGCGCCCAGGCGATCGGCCAGCACCTGGTTGGCGAAGCAGCCGCCGCCCAGCACCACGTTGCGCGTGCCATGCGTGTGTGCCAGCTCGGTGGCGCGATGCGCCAAGCCCCCGGCCAGGGCCAGGTGGAACAGGGCTGCGCCCCGGGCCTGCGCCTGGGGGCCGCTGCCGGCCAGGGTGAACAGCTCGGCCACTAGCGGACGCAAGTCGAGCGAGGTCCAGGGCAGTTCGAATTCGGGGTGCGCCTGCAGCCATTCGCGCGCCCGCAGCTCGAGCGTCATGGCCGCCTCGGCCTCGAAAGCCTGGCGCACGCTCAAACCCAGCGCGCCGGCCGCGGCGTCGAACCAGCGGCCTGCGCTGCTGCTGCGCGGGCACTGCAGGTCGCGTTGCAACAGGGTGTGCACCCCTCTGGCGGCCATCACGCCCACGTGCGGCGCGAAGCGCGGCTCGATCTCGTCGCCACGGCCCAGGGCATGGAGCGCGGCCGCCGCCATGCGCCAGGGTTCGCGCGCCGCTGCGTCCGCGCCGGGCATGGGCAGCGGCACCAGGTGGTCCAGGCGTTGCCACTGCTGCGTCGCGGCAACCCCGTTGACCCACAGCAGCTCGCCGCCCCAGGCGCTGCCGTCGTCGCCAAGACCCACGCCGTCGAGCGCCAGGCCGATCACCGGGCCCGCGACGGCGTGCTCGGCCAGCACCACGCCGATGTGCGCGTGGTGGTGCTGCACGCCGATGGCCGGCGCCTGCAACTGCTCGGCCAGCGCCAGGGCAACGCGGGTGCTGTGGAAATCCGGGTGCAGGTCGTGCGCCACCGCCTGCAGCGGGCCCGACGCCCGCGCCAGCAGCGACTCGACCGAGCGCTCCAGCGCCACACGGCTTGCGGCTTCGCCCAGGTCGCCATGCACCGGAGACCAGTGAACCTGGTCGCCATCGAGCAGGCAGGCACGGTTTTTCAGGTAGGCGCCGCAGGCCAGCACGCGCGCCGGCGCCGGGCACGGCAGGCGGGAAGTCATGATGGCGGCGCTCATGTGCTCATGTGCTCACGGCGCTACGGTGCGGACTTCGGCCACCGGCTGGCGCAGCCAGTCGATCCAGGCGTCCATGCCGTCGCCGCGCGTCGCCGAGAGTTGCAGCACGTCGATGCCGGGGTTGATGCGGCGCGCGTACGCGATGCAGCGCTCGACATCGAAGTCCACGTGCGGCAGCAGGTCGATCTTGTTGAGAACCATCAGGCGCGCGGCGGCGAACATGTCGGGGTACTTGAGCGGCTTGTCTTCGCCCTCGGTCACCGACAGCACCACGACCTTGGCGGCCTCGCCCAGATCCCACAGCGCCGGGCAGACCAGGTTGCCGACGTTCTCGATGAACAGCAGCGCCCCGCTGTGCTGGCCGCCGTGGTGATTCTCGCCATCGTGGTGGGCATGGTCGGCGGGGTGGGCGTGATGGGTGTGCAGGTCCAGCCGCTCAAAGGCGTCGCCCACCATCCGGGCGTCGAGGTGGCAGCCGCGCCCGGTGTTGACCTGGATCGCCGGCGCACCGGTGGCGCGAATCCGGTCAGCGTCCAGGCTGGTCTGCTGGTCGCCTTCGATCACCGCCAGCGGCCAAGCTGGCGTGCGGCTTTTGAGGGCTTCGATGGTGGCGCACAGCAGCGTGGTCTTGCCCGAGCCCGGGCTGGAGAGGAGGTTGTACGCCGTCACGCCGTGCGCCGCAAAGTGCGCCCGGTTGCGCGCGGCTTGCCGCTTGTTGGCGCCCAGCACGTCGGCTTCGAGCTGGATCGCCCGCAACGGACTCAATCCGGCGGGCCCGGCGCCATAGTGCAGCACACCGGTGGCCGGATCGGGGGCGTGGGCGTCGCAGCCGCAAATTACACACATGATGCATTTCCTTAATCAGTTGGGGACAGAGCTAAAGGTCTGTCCCGCAAGGTCTCACCCCATCGTCTTGCACCATCAGCTCAAGCACGCGCAAATCGGTGCCGCCGGTGGGATGAACAGGATAACCCAGGCACTGCGGGCAGGGATCGGCCCGGCTGGCGAGGGTCACCTCGGTGGCACAGCGCGGACACCAGGCGCGGCCGGGCGGCTCGTCGATGGTGATCTGCGCGCCGTCCAGGCAGGTGCCGGGGGCGATGGCATCGAGCGCGAAGCGCAGCGCACTGACTTCGACGCCGGCCAGCGCGCCCGCCTCCAGACGCAGATGCGCGACACGCCGGAAATGCTCGCGTGCGGCGGCGTCTTCCACCAGGCGCAAGATATCCCCGGCCAGGCTCAACTCATGCATGGGCCGCCTCGCCGGGGATCATTGGTGCGCCACCAGAATTTTGCGCAGCCAGCCAGCGCAGGGTCCAGGCCACGGCCAGCGCCAGGTTGGCCCGGGCCGCCTCGCTGGGTGGCTCACCGAGCTCAAAGCGCTCGCCGCGGATCGCCAGCAGGGTGCACGGCGGCGGCTCGATGCCGTGCAGGTCGCGAAACACCTGCATCACCGCCTGCGGCGACATGGCATGGGTGCTGAAGCTCATATCGCGCGCCGCCGTTAGCGCCGTCACCTCGAACGGCGCGGCGCCATTCAGGCTGGCATCGACGAACAGCACCCGCTGGCGAGCGGCCAGATCCAGCGCGTGCTCCACCTGCAACTGGAAGTCGGTCAGCAGCTCAACGCCCCTCAGCGGCGTGGCGGCGAGCAGCGCGTCCAGTTGCTCAAGCAACATCGGCCCGAGCGCGTCGTCGCCGCGGCTCGGGTTGCCCCAGCCGAACACCAGTACAGGCGCCACGGGTTCGGCGCGCGGCATCATGGCGGCGCTCCACCGGATGCACCCAGGGCGCGCCGCAGCTCGCCGCGCTGCGACCGGACGACGCGGTCGAGCAACTCGCCCTGCGGCCCGACCAGCGTCACGTCCAGCGGCATCTGCCCCAGCGCATGGGTGGCGCAGGACAGGCAGGGGTCGTAGGCCCGGATCGCGACTTCGATGTGGTTGAGCAGGCCCTCGGTGATCTCGCGGCCGTCCATGTATTGGCGCGCGACTGATCGCACGGCCGTGTTCATTGCCTGGTTGTTGTGGGTGGTGGCAACGATCAGGTTGCACATCGTCACCAGGTCGTCGTCACCGACGGCGTAGTGGTGGATCAAGGTGCCGCGCGGCGCCTCGATCACGCCGATGCCCTCGCGTCGTCGCGGGCCAGAGGCCATCAGCTCGCCGGCCAGAATGTCGGGGTCGTCCAACAGTTCGGCAATGACTTCCATGCTGTGCAGCACCTCGATCATGCGCGCCCAGTGGTAGGCCAGCGGGGCGTGGATCGGCTGCCCCCGGCCCCAGGCCAGGAATTCCCGGCGTTGCACCTCAGCCAAGGGCGTAGGGATGAAGTCGCAGTTCTGGATGCGCGCCAGCGGCCCGACCCGGTACCAGCCGAGCTGCGGCCCGAGGCTGCGCAGGTAGGGAAACTTCATGTAGGTCCAGGGTTTGACCTCCTCTTCGATCAGGTCGAGGTAGCTCTGGTCGCTGGCGCCGTCCAGGATGATGTGGCCGGCCGCATCGCGGGCGCGCAGCACGCCATCAAAAAGGTCCAGCGCCCCATCGGCGCGCACCAGCGACAGCATATTGGCCGGGACGCTGCCAAAGCTGTCGTACAGCGCGGGATTCTGCGCGTGGAGCTGCTTGGCGATGTTCACCGCATCCTGCGCCCACTCGATCATCTGGGCTACGTCGCGCCGCAGCAGCGCGCGGTCCTCAAAGCTCACGTGCTTGTTCATGCCGCCGGGCACCGAGCCGGTGCCGTGCACGCGCTTGCCGGCGGTGGCGCGGATCACCTCCTGGCCGAACTTGCGCAGCAGCACGCCCTTTTTCGCGATGTCGGGGTGCGCTTGTGCCACGCCGACGATGTTGCGCTGGTTCAAATCAGAATCGAAGCCGAACAGCAGGTCGGGTGACGAGAGGTGAAAGAAGTGCAGCGCGTTGCTCTGCATCACCTGGCCGTAGTGCATCAAGCGGCGTATCTTGTCAGCGGAAGGGGTGGGCGTCGCCCCCACCACCAAGTCGAGCGCCTTGCAGGCCGCCAGGTGGTGCGACACCGGGCAGATGCCGCACAGCCGCTGCACCATCACCGGCACTTCCCAGTAGGGCCTGCCCTCGATGAACTTCTCGAAGCCGCGGAATTCAACGATGTGCAGCCGCGCCTGCTGGACCCGGTTGTTCTCGTCGAGCAGCAGCGTGACCTTGCCGTGGCCCTCGACGCGCGACACCGGATCGATCGCCACGCGGCGCAGGCCTTGCGGCTGGGAGGCAGTTTCGAGGTCGGCGCTCATTTCATCTAATCTCAGTCGTAGTGCATCAGGCCATGGCCCAGATGCGGGGTGCGCCCGGCCATCAGGTCGTTCAGGAAGGTCCAGAACGCGTTGGCCGAGGGCGGGCAGCCGGGCAGGAAGTAGTCCACGTGCACCACCTCGTGGATCGGGTGAACCTGATTCAACGGCAGGGGCAGTTCAGGGTCGTCGGGGATGCGGCAGCTCGCGCTCAGGCCTTGTCGAGTGCAGTACACATCGGTAAGAATGGCGCCGATATCCATGTGGTTGCGCTGTGCCGGCAGCCCGCCGGTGATGGCGCAGGCGCCCACCGCCACCAGCGTCTTGCAGTGGGCGCGGAACTCGCGCAGCACCAGCACGTTCTCGGCATTGCACAGGCCGCCCTCGATCAGGCCGATGTCGCAGACGCCGACCTGCTTGATGTCGGTCAACGGCGAGCGGTCGAACTCGATGTGCTCGATCAGCTCGAACAGCCGCTCGTCGATGTCGAGGAAGGACATGTGGCAGCCGAAGCAGCCGGCCAGCGAGACGGTGGCAAGCTTGAGCTTGCGCGGCGCCTGCAAGGGCGGCAGTGGGGCGGGCGTGGTCATGGCGAGTCTCCATCGCCCTGGGTCTGCTGCGAGACGGGTGCCTGGTCGAAGCGGCGCTGGCCGATCGGGATGGCGAAACCGCGCCGCTTGGGCAGGATCACGCCCACCGGGCAGATGCTCGCGGCGCGGTCACCGAGCGCCATGTCGGCGTCGCCCAGTCGGCCACTGTCGCTGTTGACCAGCAGGTGGGTGTGAATGCCGTGGCCGCCAATCGCAAAAACGGACTTGCCGTCAACGTCGCGGCTGGCGCGCACGCACAGCTCGCACAGGATGCAGCGGTTGAAGTCGAGCAGCAGGTCGGGGTGACTGGCATCGACCGGGCGGTTGGGGTAGAACTGCTCGAAGTGCGGGCCTTCCATGCCCATCTGGTAGGCGGTGGCCTGCAGCAGGCAGTTGCCGCTCTTCTCGCAGCTCGGGCAGAAGTGGTTGCCCTCGACGAACAGCATCTGCAGCAAGGTCTTGCGCTGTGCGTTGAGCTCGGCGGTATCACTCTGGACCTCCTGCCCCGCCGCTGCCTGCATGGTGCAGGCCGCCCCGGCGCGGCCGTTGACCTTCACCGTGCACAAACGGCACGAACCGTGCGGATGGAAGTCCGGGTGCCAGCACAGGTGCGGGATGTAGCGGCCAGCGCGGGTGGCGGCCTCGATGAGGGTCTCGCCCGCCTGGAATTCAACATCCTGGCCGTCGAGTGAAAAGGTGGCCGGGCTGCCGGGCGCAGCGCGCATGTCATCCATGTCATGCACGTCGCTCATGGTGAAATCTCCAGGTGCGCCGCCGGATCGTCGCGGCCCGTCATGCGCCGCGCGATCGACAGTTCGGCATCGAGGTCGAAGCCGGGCTCGAAGTGCAGCGACTCCAGCCGCCGCTCATAGGCCGGGCGGAACTTGATGATCGTGTCGCGCAGCGGATTGCAGGCCGAGGCGCCCAGGCCGCAATGCGTGGTGCCGTGCAGCAGCAGGTCGAGCTCGAACAGCACGTCGAGGTCGTGCCGCGAGCCGCGGCCCCCGCCAGTCGCGTTCGCCAGCTTGTCCAGGCGCTTGACCACCAGTGCGGTGCCGACGCGGCACGGCGTGCAAAAACCGCAGCTCTCATGCGCGAAGAAATGCGCGAAGTTGCGCGCCACCTCGAACATGTCGCGGGTGCAGTCGAACACCATGAAGGCGCCGGCGCTGGGCACGTCCTCGAACGCGATGCGCCGGTCGAATTCGAAGGCCGACAGGCAGACGCCCGACGGCCCGCCGACCTGCACCGCCTGGGTG
The DNA here is from genome assembly GCF_001530125.1 of Thiobacillus denitrificans. Lineage (GTDB taxonomy): Bacteria > Pseudomonadota > Gammaproteobacteria > Burkholderiales > Thiobacillaceae > Thiobacillus > Thiobacillus denitrificans_C. The sequence continues at coordinate 6,972 of NZ_LDUG01000046.1, forward strand.
TCGCGCGCGCCGCAGTCTTCGAGGATTTGGTCGATGCGCGTGCCGAAGGGGTACTCGTACAGGCCGGGGCGCTCGCAGTCGCCCGAGACCGAATGTATCTTGGTGCCGGTGGACTGATGGGTGCCTATGCCGGCCCACCAGGCGCCGCCCTGCGCGGCAATGTGGCTGGCCGCGCAAAAGGTCTCGACGTTGTTCACAATGGTCGGCTGGCCCAGGTAGCCCTGCTCGACCGGAAACGGCGGGCGGATGCGCGGCGTGCCGCGCTTGCCTTCGAGCGATTCGATCAGGGCCGACTCTTCGCCGCAGACATAGGCGCCGGCGCCGACGTGGATGGCGATGTCGAAATCGAATCCCGCCCGGCCCAGAATGGCGCTGCCGAGCAGGTTCTGGTCGCGCCGCCGCTGCAGCACCGCCTGCAGGTGCTCCAGCAGATAGCGGTACTCGCCGCGCAGATAAAGCAGGCCTTGCCGGGCGCCGATGACGAGCGCGGCCACCGTCATGCCTTCGAACACCTCGTCGGCATGGCGCGCGAGCAGCACGCGGTCCTTGAAGGTGCCGGGCTCGCCTTCGTCGGCGTTGCACACCACGTAATGGGTCGAACCGGGCGCCGTGCCGGGTATCGAGCCGGTCGCATTGCGGCACAGTTCCCACTTCAACCCGGCGGCAAAACCGGCACCGCCGCGCCCACGCAGATTCGAGCGCTTCATGTCGTCAAGCATGGCCTGCGCGCCGCGCGCCAGCGCCGCCGCGATGGCCGCGCCGGGCGCCAGCGGCATGCCCAGCAGCACGTCGGCGCGGCGGATGTTGTGGTCGATGGCGAACCAGTCCGCCGGCCACTGCGGCACCGGCACTTCAGCCCGGATCAGTTCGGCCAGCTGCGCCACCCTTGGCGCGTCCAGGCGGGTGATCACATGGTGGTGGTTGACCAGCAGCGCCGGACCCTGATCGCACAGCCCCGTGCACGAAGTTTGGTCCACGCTCACCCGGCCGTCGGCGCTGACCTGGCCGGGCTTGATGCCCAGCCGGGCGCACAGATCGGCCATCAGGGCCTCGCTACCCAGCATGCGGTCGGTGATGTTGTCGCTGAACAGCACGCGCAAGCGACCCATCGGCCGGGTGTGAAAGAAGCGGTAGAAGCCGGCCACGCCTTCCACGTGGGCCAGGGTCAGCTTCAGTTCGCGGGCCATCGCGCTGAGCAGGGAACGGGGCAACCAGCCCATCAGAGCCTGCGTTTCCCGCAGGATCTGAACCAGCGCATGCGGGTCGCGCCCGTGGCGAGACAGCACTCGCTCGAAGGCGGCGGACTCTATGCTCATGGCGACAACTTCGCTTTCACTCTTGACATGGCAATCCCTATGCGGTGGCTCACTCAGGTTGGTTGGATAACCCTCAAAAAGCCGGGCCCTGCTTCGCCAGAAGCGGAACGACGAACCGTACGCAGTTTCGAGTTTCACGTTCAAGTCGGCGCACAAGTTGACCTGGATCAAATCCGCCGCAGGGAAATGATCAAGCATGAGTGTAGCCACTCTTGATCCACGTTCCCGGAGCGGCATTGACCTACGAGGAGAATCAGACCATGACGAAGATTTTCAGCATTGTGGCAGCCACTGATTTCTCACCTGGTTCGAGTGCGGCTGTCGAGCGTGCGGTGCAACTGGCTGTGGCGCATGGTGCGTCGTTGCGCCTGTTGCATGCGTTCGATGTGAGCGCCTGGCACAGCCTGAAGGGCGTCTTCGACCCGCAGCGTTTGACCCTGAGCCCGCCCCCGGACGTCAGGATGCAGCAGCACCTGACCGACCTGGCGGCATCGCTGATGACGCAGACCGGGCTGGAGGTCGAAGCCCGGTTCACCGTCGGCGACGCGGACAGTGCGATCAACGCATATGTGACGGCCCATGACATATCTCTGGTCGTGATCGGTTCGCGCGCCGAGCCCGCCATGCCGGGTCTGGGCAGCACCGCTTCGAAAGTGGTTCGATCACCGGCATGCCCGATCCTGATCGTGCGGTCGACAGTATCCCGGCCTTATGACAAGGTGCTCTCGGCGGTCGACATGCGCGATGGTTCGATTCGTGCAGCGTCCGGGGCCATCATGCTGTTCCCGGCAGCACACCATCACCTGCTCTATGCGGTGGACCCGGCACTGGAACGCGCCTTGTGGATGGGCGATGTTGCGAGGGAGCAGACACAGGTGCTGCACGATTCGATGCACGCAAAAGCCGTCCGGCAGCTCGAGCAGTTGGCGCAGGAGCTGACAAAGGACGCCGTGCATCAGGTCACCGCCGAGGTGGTCGATGACGTGCCGGCGCGGGCCATCGCCCTGCGCGCGGCGGCGCTGCCCGCCGATTGCGTCGCCGTGGGCCACCACGGCCAGGGCGCGGTCGCCGAGCACCTGCTGGGCAGCATGGCCCAGCATGTGTTGCACCACACCCTGCGCGACGTGCTGGTGGTGCCATGAGAGGAGTTGCGCCGCCACGCCAGTGCAGATCGGTGGGCTGCCCGGCACGCAGCCGCAGCCCGCGCCCGACAAGCCGGCCCCGCCCCGTGCGCCGGATAACAAAGCGAGCGAACCCAAGGACCCCACGGATGTGGTGCGCCCGGGGGCCGGGGCCATGGAGGTCACGGCCGAGGACGACTGCACTACTGCGGTAACGCCAGCACCACCAGCGCCCCTCGCCAGCCGGTACGGGTCAGGCGCCGCAGGGCATCGCGCAGACGCTCGCCGCCGAGCCGTGTTATCTCTTCGGAAAACGCCGCCAGTCCATGCAGAAGCAACATGACTGCTGCCAGGGCCGAGAAGATCAAGGTGAGCAGCGCATTCATTCACATGCTCCGCACATGCAAGCGACGCAGTACGAACTTTTCCACCTCGACCGCGAGAAACTTGACGAGGCCCAGCGTGAGGATGACGAGCCAGGACGCGGCATCCAGCGCCGCCGTCTGGAACACCTGTTGCATTGGCGGGGCGTAGGTGAGAAGGAGTTGGAACGCGATCAGCAGCGCGCACATCCAGAGGGCGATCTTGTTGCCGGTGAGTATGTCCCGTGTGAAAGCGGACGCGGTGAAGTGCCGCACATTGAAAAGATACACCAGCTCGCCCAAAACCAGCATGTTGACCGCAGCCGTGCGCGCCACCTCAAGGCTGCTGCCGCGCGCGATTTCCCATTCGAACACGGCGAAAGTCACCGCGATCATGAGCAGGCTCACGTAGGCGATGCGCACGCCCAGTATCCGTGTGATCAGGGGTTCCGAGGGCTTGCGCGGCGAACGGCGCATGACACCCGGCTCGGCTGGCTCGAAGGCCAGTGCCAGGGACAGTGTGACCGCTGTGATCATGTTGACCCACAAAATCTGGCCGGCCGTGACTGGCAGTGGCACGCCAGCGAAGACCGCCAGCAGGATGACGCCTGCCTCGCCGCCGCTGGTGGGCAGGATGAAGAGCAGTGACTTTTTGATGTTGTCAAACACCACCCGGCCCTCGCGTACGGCACGGGCAATGGTGGCGAAATTGTCATCGGTGAGCACCAGATCAGCGGCTTCTCGGGCGGCATCGGTTCCCTTGTGTCCCATGGCCACGCCGATGTCGGCGGCCTTGAGCGCGGGCGCGTCATTGACACCATCGCCGGTCATGGCAACCAGCTCGCCTTGGGCCTGCAAGGCGGCTACCAGACGCAGCTTGTGCTCGGGACTGGCACGGGCGAATACGTCGGTTTCCAGAGCGACGCGCTGGAGTGACTGATCGTCCAGTGACTCCACCGTTTCTCCGGTGAGGGCGTGATCAGCGCTCAGCCCCAATTGCCGACCGATGGCCGCCGCGGTGACGACGTGGTCGCCCGTGATCATTTTGACGCGCACCCCGGCGCGCTGGCATTCGGCAACCGCCGCAATGGCTTCCTCCCGCGGCGGATCGATGAGGCCGACCAGCCCCAGCAAGGTGAAGCGCCGGGTGATGTCGGCCATGGACAACGCTGTCGTGCCGGCTCGCATGTCACAGCGCGCCAGCGCCAGCACGCGCTGCCCGACACGAGCTGCGTCCTCCATGCGCGCTTCCCAGGCGGTGCCATTGCGTAATGGGTCGCTGGCATCCTGCACGCACAGGCCGAGTACGTGCTCCGGGGCACCCTTGAGCAAAACGAAGGCATGGCCCGCGTGGTCATGATGCAGTGTGGCCATGAAGCGGTGTTCCGACTCGAACGGGATTTCGTCGATCCGGGGCGTGGATGTGGCAGTTTCGATTGGATCCAGTCCAGCCTTGTGGGCGAGTGTCAGCAAAGCCCCTTCGGTGGGGTCGCCCACAAGTTGCCAGCCTTTGGCAGCATCGTGCTTGAGTTGTGCATCGTTGCACAGCAGTGCGCATCGAGCCAAGTCTTGCAGCGCCTCATCCTGCGCAGCTTCCACGGGCACACCGTCGCAGTGAAACCCCCCCTCTGGCGCATAGCCGGCACCCGTCACGTCCAGGGTGTGATTGGGCAGCATGACCCGCACTGCGGTCATCTCGTTCTTGGTGAGCGTGCCGGTCTTGTCCGAGCAGATCACTGTGACCGAACCCAGGGTCTCCACGGCCGGCAAACGCCGCACGATGGCGTTCTTGCGAGCCATCGTGCGGGTACCAATGGCCAGCACGATGGTCACGATAGCCGGCAAGCCCTCGGGGATGGCTGCCACCGTTAACCCCACCACCGCCAGAAAAATATCGAGCATCGGCATCTCGCGTACGAAATACCCGAAGAGAAAGGTGATCAGCCCTGCCGCCAGAATGAACAGCGTGATCTGGCGAGCGAACTGATCAAGCCGGCGCGTCAGTGGCGTGACCAGTGTCTGCACCTCACCCACGAGCGTGCCGATGCGACCAATTTCGCTCAACTGTCCCGTGCTGACCACCAGACCGCGCGCCTGGCCGAAGCTGACCACCGTGCCGGAATAGGCCATGCAGGTTCGATCGCCGATGGACGCGTCGCTGCCCACGGGTTCTGTGCCCTTGTCCACAGGCATCGATTCGCCAGTAAGGGCCGCTTCGTTGACCCGCAGGTTCTTCACCCGCACCAGACGCAGGTCGGCGGGTACCCGCACACCAGACTCCAGCAGCACGATATCGCCCGGCACCAGCAGGGCAGCGTCTATCTCGTGTCGCTCGCCCTCGCGCAGCACGGTGGCACGGCTGGCCAGCATGGCGCGTACGGCATTCAGCGCCTTCTCTGCTTTGCCTTCTTGAATGAATCCGATGAGAGCATTGATCAATACCACGCCAGCAATCACGCCCGCGTCCACATAGTCTTTTAGAGCGAATGTGACGGCCCCTGCGACCAGCAGCACATAGATCAGGGGATTGTGAAGCTGCAGGGCCAAGCGCAGCCAGGGTCCACGTCGCTTGGATGCTGGCAGGCTGTTGCGGCCATATTGCTCTAAACGGCGGGAAACTTCCTCGCCGCTCAGGCCCGTGTTGGCGGTGACAGACAGGGTCTGCAGCGCCTCGGACTCTGACAGCGTGTGCCAGACGGACCTGTGATCGGACACTGGAGATTGAAGCGGCATTTTGGAAACCTGATGGATAGAACGTCATCTTATCGACACTCCTGTCAGTTTTGCTGTCCTGTCTCCCGGTTCCCCGGACATGGCGGTGTTTTGAACAACAATAGCGCCCTGGGAGAAATTGCTTTGAATGACGTTTTGCTGTGGCTTGTCTTGGCGCTGGCCGTTTTGAATGGGTTGGTATTGTTGTGGCTGGCCTTGCGCCGCTCGGATGCTGCGGGGGTTTTGGCGGCAGAGCAGGGCAAGGCCGAGTTGCTGGCGGCTGTGCAGGGTAGCTCCGAACGCATGGAGCGTGAACTGCGACGCGAGATCAGCGAATCATCACGCAGTGGCCGGCAGGAGCTCAACACGACGTTTGCGACCTTTCAGCAAACGTTGGTGCAGCAAAGTTCAGAAGCCATTCGCACGCAAAACGCGCAGATTGATGCGTTTGCGCAGCAACTCACGCTATTGCAAAAAACTCTGTCGGACACCCTGACCACGCAGCTGCAATCGGTCAGCGAATCCAATGCCCGCCGCATGGTGGAAGTGCGGGAAACGCTGGAAAAGCAGCTGGCACAACTGCAGCAAACCAATTCGGCCAAGCTCGACGAGATGCGCAAGACCGTTGATGAAAAACTCCAAACCACGCTCGAAACGCGCCTGGGCGAGAGCTTCAAGCAGGTCGCGGACCGGCTGGAACAGGTGCACAAGGGTCTGGGTGAAATGCAGACTTTGGCGCAGGGGGTCGGTGACCTCAAGCATTTGCTGACCAATGTCAAAACGCGCGGTATCTTTGGCGAGGCCCAACTGGCCGGTTTGCTGGAGCAGGTGTTTACCGTCGATCAGTACGCAGCGCAGATCGTCACATGCCCTGGCGGAAAAAACCCGGTCGACTTCGCCATCAAGCTGCCGGGGCGTTCCGATTCGGGTGAACCACTGTGGCTGCCGATTGATGCGAAATTTCCCAACGAAGATTATGAGCGCCTGCTTGATGCGCAGCAGCGCGCGGATGTGCCTGGCGCTGAAATGGCTGGCAAAGCGCTGGAAATCCGGATCCGGCTCGAGGCCAAATCGATGTCGGAAAAATACATAGCGCCGCCGTACACCACGGACTTCGCCATCCTGTTTTTGCCAACCGAGGGCTTGTATGCGGAAGTGCTGCGCCGCCCCGGCCTGATGGAGAGCCTGCAGCGCGACCACCGCATCACGCTGGCCGGTCCCACGACGCTGCTGGCCATGCTCAGTTCGCTGCAAATGGGCTTCAGGACGCTGGCGCTTGAGAAGCGCTCCAGCGAGGTGTGGCAGGTGCTGGGCGCCGTCAAGACCGAGTTTGGCAAGTTCGGCGACGTGCTGGCCAAGGTGAAGTCACAGACCGAAACCGTGCTCAATACCCTGAGCAGCGCCGAGCAGCGCAGCCGCGTCATGGGCAAGGCCTTGCGCAACGTCGAGGCATTGCCCGAGCTCGAGTCGGCCCGCTTGATTCCGATGGACAAGGACCCGGACGATAGCTGAGGCGCCCCGGGGGCTGCCGGTTACAGTTCGTAAAATGTTTTGATTGCGTCCCAGGCCAGCTGCGGGTCATCGACGTACTGAAAGAGCTCGAGGTCTTCCCGCTTGATTGCGCCTTCTTCAATCAGCACTTCAAAGTTGAAGAGCCGTTTCCAGTACTCGGAACCGAAAAGAATGATGGGCACGGGCTTGGCCTTGCGGGTCTGCACCAGGGTGATGATTTCAAACAGTTCGTCGAGCGTTCCGAACCCGCCCGGAAAAGCCACCAGCGCTTTGGCGCGCATCATGAAGTGCATTTTGCGCAGGGCGAAGTAGTGAAACTTGAAGTTCAGCGACGGCGAGATGTAGGAGTTGGCCGATTGCTCGTACGGCAACACAATGTTGAGTCCCACGTTGAGGGCGCCCATTTCCTGGGCGCCGCGGTTGGCCGCCTCCATGATGCCAGGGCCGCCGCCCGTGCAGATGAACAACTGCTCTGAAGGGGGGCGCGGGTTGCTGTAGGTCGCTACGATGCGCGCAAACAGGCGGGCCTGCTCGTAGTAATGGGCGTTGCGCACATGGCGGCGGGCCATCGTCAGCGCTTCCTCATCGCCGCTTTCCTCGGCCAGCTTCAGGGCTGCGCTGGCCTGCTCGGGCGCGGGAAAGCGTGCGCTGCCAAACACCACGATGGTGTTTTCAACCCCTAGCGCTTGCTGGTCGATCTCGGGCTTGAGCATTTCAAGCTGAAAGCGGATGCCGCGCGTTTCGCGCCGCAGCAAAAATTCCGGGTCGGCAAACGCCAGGCGATTGGCATCGGGCCGCAGCGGTGTCGTGTCCTTGGACAGCGCTTGCAGTTCAGCCCAGGCGTTCGCCAGGCGGTCTTCGGAGAGGTCTTGATTTTGTTCCATGCGCCATTGTCAACGAGTGAAAGGATTATTTCCGCGGGCCACAGCCAAACAAAAAAGGCTCCATGAGGATAATGCCAGTCAGTTAAGGCATTTGCAGCCGAGGTAGGGTAAAAAAGGGACGTGTTCATCACGTCCCTTTTTTATGGAATTTCAAGCAGAGCTATCGCAAACGCTGGACAAGACGCCGGCGTGTCTGGATGGGTTGAGCAGCCTCATTGAGCTGCCCTGGATCGAGCAGGCCTTGCAGGCCACGGGCAAGGCCTCCATCCGGCGGCGCCGACTGCCCGCCGAGCATGTGGTGTGGCTGGTGATCGGCTTGGCACTTTTCAGAAACCAGCCCATCTGGCATGTGGTGCGCCAGCTTGACCTGGTGCTGGACGCGCCCAAGGCGGTGTGCGCGCCCAGTGCAGCGGTGCAAGGCCGTCAGCGACTGGGAGATGAGCCGCTGGCGCACCTGTTCAAACAACTCACCCAGGCATGGGGAGCGCAGCGCGACGCCCAGGCACCGGGCTTGAACGGTCTGCGCGTGCTGGCCGTCGATGGCGTGGTGTGGTCCGCCCCGGACACCCCCGAGAACCGCGCAGGGTTGGGCTGCTGCGCCAACCAGTATGGCGTGGGAAGCTGGCCGCAGATTCGCGCCGTGTGCCTGATGGACACGCACAGTCACGAACT
>NZ_LDUG01000047.1:0-2759 GCF_001530125.1 Thiobacillus denitrificans
TTCCGCCCGCGCGGGGCCACGACCGATGCAACGCCACGTCCAGAATTCGATCCCCACATTGCGCTTCCGCCTCGCAGCTGCCATCGCAAAAGGCTTGCTGCAATGTCCATGCTGCGGGAGATCAGCAAATCAGGTCATGAATGTTTAATAACACAGTAGAACTAGGCTCTGGGTGTTGATCCGCCAACTGCCGATCTGGCCCACGGACTGCGCGTGATTCAGGTCTGCCTGACTGTTGCGCAGTGCCTGTTCGTCATGCCTGCGCTGGCTGATGTCGCGCAGGATGACGGTGAATAGCCGACGGCCCTGTACATTGATCTGGGAGATGGATGCCTCGACCGGGAAGAGCTCTGTTGCCACTCGTTCCGCTGTCCATTTTTATATCGGCGCGCCGAACTGTCCAGCCACTAAAGATTCCCCTTCTTCATGTGAACTGCTGAAGACAATCGACGGGTAAATGCCTTACTCTATTAGCTTAACTTTGAAACCGGTAGAAGAAACGTCATATGGCCAAGCCTAATTATTCGTTTGCGAAGCGTCAGCGAGACCTCGCCAAGAAACAGAAGAAGGAAGACAAACAACGGCGGAAAAGCGAAGGCGCAAGCGACAATCCGCCTCAGGATGATGAACTGCAAGAGATTCCGCCGCAGACGACCGACGACGAGAAACCGGCCGACTGACCCCGCTGAGCCTTCACGGCACCCTGCGATGATGCTCACGCGTGGCGATGCCATGGGGCCTGAAAGCGTTCATGCTGACCGGGGACAAATAATTGCTGCACCCTATTCCAATATGCCAGCTGTCCTGCGTGTCGTTCAGGCCGACATTACCTCCCTGGCAGTCGATGCCATCGTCAATGCCGCCAATTCGTCGCTGCTCGGCGGCGGTGGGGTAGATGGCGCGATTCATCGCGCCGCCGGCCCCGACTTGCTGGACGAATGCCTCAAGCTTGGCACCTGCAAGACCGGCGACGCGAAGCTCACCCAGAGCTACCAGCTTCCTGCCAGGTTCGTCATCCACACCGTCGGCCCGGTCTGGCACGGCGGCAACCGGGGCGAGCCTGAACTGCTCGCTTCCTGCTACCGGCGCTGCATCGAGGTGGCCGCGCAGAATGGCATTCACAGCTTGGCGTTCCCCAGCATCAGCACCGGGGTTTACGGCTATCCCGTCGAGCGTGCCGCCGGGGTTGCCATCGCGACGGTCCGCGCCGCTGTGCTGGCGTTTCCCGCCATCCGGGAAGTGATCTTCTGCTGCCATTCTGCGGCCGACCTCGCTATCTACCAGGCGCTGCTTGCCGATGCAGCAAGCTGACCGCGCATGGACGTGGTGCTGATTCATGGCATGGGCAGAACGCCGCTGTCGATGATGCGGCTGCGCCGCCGATTGCGGCGGGCCGGCCACCACCCGATCCTGTTTGGCTATTCCCCGACTTTTGAGACCTTGCAGGGTGCGACCGCCCGCCTGGTGAAATTGATTGAGCGGCGGGTAGACACCCGGAATTACGCGCTGGTGGGCCATTCACTCGGCACGGTGATCATCCGCACGGCGCTCGGCCATCTGGAAAACAGACCGCCATGCGCCTGCTTTTTCCTGGCGCCGCCGATGCTAGCCTGCAAGGCGGCCAGGTTCTTTTCCAGATTCCGGCTATACCAATTATTGACGGGTGAAATGGGCCGGTTGCTGGCGGACGCGTCATTCATGCTGCGCTTGCCGATGCCGCCGGTTCCCACCCGGATCTATGCGGGGGTCGGCGGCCCGCGGGCCGCCTGGCTGCCGTTCGGCATGGAGGCCAACGATGGCATCCTCAGCGTGTCCGAAGCCACCGGCCGCTTCGAGGTAGCGGCCGTCAAGGTGCCGTCCATGCACACCTTCATCATGAACTCGAAGCGGGTTTACGATGACATGATCCGGTTCATCGAAACGCTTGAACAGTCCGGGCGTTCCAGCGGAGCGCCACACCAGGAGTAAAGCCATGGAGCCACGCATCAGTCTCATCACCCTCGGCGTAGCCGACCTCGATCGCGTCACCCGCTTCTACGAGGAGTGCCTCGGCCTGCCGCGGCTGGAGACGCCGCCGTCGATCACCTTCTTCGAGCTTGGAAAAACCTGGCTTGCGCTCTGGTCGAGCGAAAGCCTGACTACCGACGCCGGCCTGGCACCGGAAGGTTCGGGGTTTCGCGGCTTCGCGTTGGCGCACAACGTCCGCTCGCCGGCCGAGGTGGATGCGCTGCTGGCTCATGTGGCCGCCTGCGGCGGCACCGTGACCAAGCCCGGCCAGCCGACCGACTGGGGCGGTTACTCCGGCTACTTCATCGACCCCGACGGTTTCCTGTGGGAGCTTGCGCATAACCCGGACTTTCCCCATGTCTGAGCAGCTGACCGAACAGCCCACGATCCGGCTGCCCCATTCATTGAGTGCCTGGGGGACGCCCGAATTCGAGGCGGTGCTCAAGCGGGAAATCGAACAACTGGATGCGGGTCAGCTTCCGCTGCAGCAGGGCTTGGCAGGCAGCAGCTACGTCACGGAGCGGCCGTTCCAGGCAATGCTCATCAGCGCAAGCGAGGGCGCCGGCCTGCTCCGGGTGAAGGCGGGGATTTTCTATACGGGAATCATCGCCGGATGCAGTTGCGCGGACGACCCGACGCCCATCGACGAACTGAACGAATACTGCGTGGTGCAGTTAGACATCGACACGACGACGGCCGCCGCAACCACGGTGACGCTGCTGGCGGAATAGGCGGGCGAAATCCGCGCGGGG
>NZ_LDUG01000047.1:2931-11825 GCF_001530125.1 Thiobacillus denitrificans
TTCCGGATAGCCTCCTGCCGAGTCGTCGCGTACCGTCAGGGCGAGGCAGCCGTCAGTCATGCTTGCTTCGATTCGCAGGACCGAACGCGCGTGGGCAAGAGAATTGTGGATGGCGTTGATCAGGGCCATTTCAACCAGGTCGCGGTCGAAGAACCAGATTTCCGGCACGTCCGGCGCCAGCGCCGCCTCGACCCGGATGCGGCCGCGCGAGAGCGCCGCCGCCCGGTCCCGGATTTCGCGCACCGCATCATGCGGCGACCAGGCATCGATGGCCGGGCGGATCGACTGGTCGATCGCCTTGTAAATCTGCAGCGCCTGCTGCAGCCGGTCGACCACGCCCTGACACAGCAGCCGCGCCGCGTCGACTGTGGCGTCGTGTTCCGTCTCGCCCTGCTGAGGAATGCCGTCGATGGTCATCGACAGCAGGCCGAGATCGTTCTTCAGTTCATGGATCAGCGCGGCATACAGGTCGGTGCCTTTGAATTTCATGCAGTGCCCTATCCCCTATCTCTGGATGCCGAAACGGCTTTCCACGTCTTTCAGGTGCAGGCGCAGGCCCGCAATGCGCGTGTGGCCTGGGCCCTGGCGTTCCGCCTCTTCCAGATGGCGCCTGGCGGCCTCGATCATCTTTTCGTCCATGCCGGCCTGGTCGATGTATTTGAGAATCACCCATACGGCGTTCATCATGATGCGCGGGTTGTGGGGCGCTTCGGCGCACGCCGTCTGCAACTTGTCGACCGCGGTGCGGAAATCACCCCGCTGCGCCAGCACCACGCCCTCGTTGTTGAGCTTGCGCACGTCGGCGGTCGCCAGGGCAAGCACGGCAGTGCCGGCCTCGGTTCGTTCGGCTTCATCGTAGAGTTTGGCGCAGGCCTCGGTTCGTCCGGCTTCATCGTAGAGTTTTCGGGCCTTGGCCAGCAATGCCTCGCTGTCGTGGGCATTGCGCGCCACCTCGGCGACGATGCCGTCGGCCTCGTCGTGGCGGCCGCCTGCCATGCAGGCGTCGGCCATGTCCAGCTGCAAACTGGCATCGCCGCGCGTTTCACCGGCACGCAGTGCCATGGCTTCTTCCACGGCTTTCGCGGCGTCCTTCAGCTTGCCGCTCCTGATCTGCACCATCCCCTGCGTGACCGCCATCACCAATCGCCCTTCCGGGCTGGCCTGCAGGGTGGTTTTGTTCTTCTTCAGGGTGGCAGCAGCGCCCTGCACATCACCCTGTTCCAGCTGCACCCGGCACAGGTTGCCGAAGTCGCTGGGCGTGACGAAAACGAAATGAAGCCCCTTTTCCAGCACATTGGAAAAGGCGGTGCGGGCGGTTTCCAGATCGCCGTTGGTGTGGGCGATTTTCCCCAGTTACTGTTGCCGGCGAATCGTCCTGGCAGAAATGGCGACACCCTGTTCGAGCGCTTCCTGGGCAGCGGGGGCATCCTTCTTGGCCAGACAGACATCTGACAGCAGGTCGTATGCGGCGACCATTTCAGGTGCCTGTTCCATCACGCCGCGCAGCACATCCTCGGCGGCTTCGTCCATGTTTTGCAGGTGCCGCGTGCGGGCAAGACCCAGGCGCGCCCAGGGAATGGCACGCATCGTGATCACCTTTGCGAGGAGCGAAGCGACGCGGCAATCCAGAAATGCCCGCTTAATCAATGCGCTGGATTGCCGCGCTTCGCTCGCAATGACGGCTATATCAAATTAATCAGTATTTCCCTAGGTGCCCCGGCAGCGCACTGTCCGGCGGGCTTCGTCAGGATGCGGCCGGGGGAATTTCCAGTTCTTCCGCGTAGGGTCGGCTCGGATACTGGAAGGCAACCGGCCCATCCGGCTTGGCATGGACGAACTGATGCACGAAAGGGTCGGCCGAATCGACCATCTCGGCGGCGTTGCCTTCGGCCACCACCACGCCGTCGTGGATGAAATAGACATAGTCGGCGACCTTCAACGATTCCGACACGTCATAGGTCACCACGATCGAGGTCAGCCCGAGCGCGTCATTGAGACGGCGGATCAGGTTGGCGATGGTATTGAGCGAGATCGGGTCAAGGCCGGCGAAGGGCTCGTCGTACATAATCAGCATGGGGTCGAGCGCGATCGCCCGGGCGAGCGCCACGCGGCGCTCCATGCCACCCGAGAGTTCGCTGGTTCGCAGGGCGTGCGCGCCGCGCAGGCCGACGGCGTGGAGCTTCATCAACACCAGGTCGTGGATGACGTCTTCCGGCAGATCGGTGTGCTCGCGCATCGGATAGGCGATGTTGTCGAACACCGACAGGTCGGTGAACAACCCGCTGACCTGGAACATCATGCCCATCTTGCGCCGCATCGCGTAGAGTTCGGTGTTGTTCAGCTGGTGCACCACCTGGCCGTCAAATGTCACGCTGCCGCGCGACGGCCTGAGTTGGCCGCCGAAATGACGCAACAGCGTGGTCTTGCCGCAGCCACTGACGCCGAGGATGCCGACAACCTTGCCGCGGGGAATGGCGAGGTTGACGCCCTTGAGCACGGCATTGCTGCCAAACGAGAAATGCAGGTCGCTGACCTCGACCAGGTTTTCTGATGCGTGCTTCAAGGCTTTGCTTTCCAGGACAGGTGAATTCATCTTGTTTAGTTCGCGCCGGAATCAGGGCGCCGGCAGCAACGCGGCCGGCGCTTCCAGCGCGGCCTTCACCGCAACCAGAAACTGCACCGCGTCGCGGCCGTCGATCAGCCGGTGGTCGTAGGTCAGCGCCAGATACATCATCGGGCGGATCACCACCTGGCCGTTTTCAGCGACCGGGCGCTCCTGGATGGTGTGCATGCCGAGGATGGCCGACTGCGGCGGGTTGAGGATGGGGGTGGACAAGAGCGAACCGAAGACGCCGCCGTTGGTGATGGAGAAGGTACCGCCGCTCAAGTCTTCGAGGGTGAGCTTGGCATCGCGTGCGCGGCGGGCGAAATCGGCAATCGCCGCTTCGATTTCAGCCGACGACAGCGTCTGCGCGCGCCGCAGGATCGGCACCACCAGCCCGCGCGGGCTGGAGATGGCGATGCCGATGTCGACGTCGCCCTGCCACACGACGTCGTTGCCATCAATGGCGGCGTTGACGACAGGAAACTGCTGCATCGCCTGGCACACCGCGCGCATGAAGAACGACATGTAGCCGAGCTTGACGCCGTGCTTGACCTCGAACTCGACCTTGAAGCGCTGGCGCAGTTCGTTCACCGGCTGCATGTTCACCTCGTTGAAGGTGGTGAGCATGGCGGCGGTATGCTGCGCCGCGACCAGGCGTTCGGCCACGCGCTGGCGCAGGCGCGACATCGGCTCGCGGCGGCTTTCGCCCGGCGGGATGACGGCCGCGGCCGGCGCTGCAGGCAGCGGCACGCTGACCTTTTGTTCCATGGTCACGGCAGCCGGCGTGACGGCCGCTGCAGGCGCCTCACCTTTGGCCGGCAGGCTGGATTGCTTCCCACCACGGCCTTCGGCCTCGTGGCTAAAGGCAACGGCGCTCGCAATGACGGCAGTACCGGCTTCCTGCCCTGCCCCGATGCCTTCGCCGGTCTCGATCACCGCCACCACCTCGTCGGCCTTGACCACCGCGCCCTCTTCCCTGCGCAGTTCGACCAGGACGCCGGACGCCGGCGCGGGAATTTCCAGGATCACCTTGTCGGTTTCCAGGTCGACCAGAGTTTCGTCGCGCGATACCGTCTCGCCGACCTGCTTGCGCCACGGCAACAGGGTGCCGCTGGCAACCGAATCGGACAGGGTCGGCACACGCACTTCAATTTTCATACGGGGTCTCCAGCACGTCGCTCAGCAGGGCTTCCAGTTCCGCCCGGTGGCGTGAAAGGTAGCCCGACGCCGGCGCAGCGGCGGCAGGCCGTCCGGCGTAATGGAAACGCCGCCCGCCGGGCGCGCAATGGTTGAGATGATGCAGGGTCTGGTACCAGGCGCCCTGGTTCATCGGTTCCTCCTGCGCCCAGACGAAGGTGGCGGCCTGCGGATAGGCACCCAGCACCGCGCGGAATGCCGCTTCGGGGAAAGGATAGAGTTGCTCCACCCGAATCAGCGCAACGTCGTCCAGGCCGCGTGCCGCACGTGCCGCCTCGAGGTCGAACCACACGCGCCCGCTGCAGGCCACCACGCGCCTGGCATTTCGCGGTTCGAGCGAATCGTCGATTACCGGCAGGAATGCGCCGCTTGCAAGATCCGCCAGCGACGAGGTGGAGGCCGGATGACGCAACAGGCTCTTCGGGCTCATGATCACCAGCGGCTTGCGCTGTGGGCGCACGATCTGCCGGCGCAGCAGGTGGAACAGCTGCGCCGGCAGGGTCGGCACGCAGACCTGGATATTGTCCTGCGCGCACAACTGCAGGAAGCGTTCGAGACGGGCCGAGGAGTGCTCCGGCCCCTGTCCCTCGAAGCCATGCGGCAACAGCAGCGTCAGCCCGCACTGCCGCCCCCATTTGGCTTCGCCGCTGGCGATGAACTGGTCGATCACCACCTGCGCGCCGTTGGCGAAGTCGCCGAACTGCGCCTCCCACACCACCAGCGTGTCGGGGTCGGCGGTGGCGTAGCCGTATTCGAACGCCAGCACGGCTTCCTCCGACAGCAACGAATCGATGATGGTGAAGTCGCCCTGCTGGTTGTGGATATGTTCGAGCGGGACATAGACGCCGCTCTGGCGCCGTTCGCGTTTCTGGTCGTGCCACACCGCGTGGCGGTGGAAGAAGGTGCCGCGCGCTGAATCCTGCCCTGACACCCGCACGTTGTGGCCGGCATCGAGCAGGCTGGCGTAAGCCAGCGTTTCGGCGTAGCCCCAGTCCAGCGGCAGTTCGCCCGCACGCATCCTGCGGCGGTCGTCCAGCACCTTCTGCACCCGCGAATGAAGTTCGATTTCGTGCTGCAGGGTGGTGATGCGCTCGCCCAAAAAATCCAGGCGCTGCGCCGGCACCGCAGTCGGTACCTCGCTGGCCGGGCCGCCCTTGAAGCGGCCCCAGTCCATGCTATAGGTCTCCTTGAAATCGGATAAGGCGGGCGGGCTCAGCGATTCGCCGTGCTCCAGCCGCTCGCGGCAGTCGTCGACCAGATCATCGGCCTGCCCCTGTGTCAGCACGCCTTCGTCGACCAAGCGCTGCGCATACAGCGTGCGCGTGCTGGGGTGCGCCTGAATGCGGCGGTACATCAGCGGCTGGGTGGCGAGTGGCTCGTCCTGCTCGTTGTGGCCGTGGCGGCGATAGCACACCAGGTCGATGAAGCAGTTCTTGTGGAAGGTGTAGCGGTAATCGACCGCCGTCTGCACCGCAAAGGCCACCGCCTCGGGGTCGTCGCCGTTGACGTGCAGCACCGGCGCCTCGACCATCTTGGCGACGTCGGTGCAGTACAGCGTCGAGCGCACGTCGCGCGGGTCTGAGGTGGTGAAGCCGATCTGGTTGTTGATCACGACATGGATCGCGCCGCCGTTCCTGAAGCCGCGCGTCTGCGACATGTTGAGGCTTTCCATCACCACCCCCTGCCCCGACAGCGCGGCGTCGCCGTGCAGGATCACCGGCACCACCTCGTAGCCGAGCACATCGCCGCGCCGGTCCTGACGCGCGCGCACCGAGCCGCGCACCACCGGGTGCACGATTTCGAGATGTGAGGGATTGAAGGCCAGCGCCACGTGCACCGGGCCGTAAGGCGTGGCGAAATCGGTGGAAAAGCCCTGGTGGTACTTGACGTCGCCCGACAGCGGGATATCGGGGCCGCCAGGATTTGAATGATCGTGGCGCGGCTCTTCGTACAAGCTTTCGATGGTGCGTCCCATGATGTTGGCCAGCACATTGATGCGCCCGCGATGGGCCATCCCCATCACGACTTCCTTGGCGCCGTGGCGGGCGCAGCGCTCGATCACCTGGTCGAGCAAGGGAATCAGGCTCTCGCCGCCTTCGAGCGAAAAACGCTTCTGCCCGACGTGGCGCGTGTGCAGGAATTTTTCCAGCGTCTCGGCATCGGTCAGGCGCTTGAGCAGTTTCTTTTTCAGGTCGGTGGACACCCCGAATCGTCCCTGCGCCGATTCGATGCGTTCCTGCAGCCAGCGTTTGCGCGCGACGTCGGTGATGTGCATGTATTCGATACCGACATGCCCGCAATACGCCGTGCGCAGGCGCTGCAGGATGTCGGCCAGGGTGGTGCGCTCCACCCCGAACAAGGAGCCGGTCTCGAATTCGCGCGTCAGATCCGCCTCGGTCAGCCCGTAGTGCTCGGGGTCGAGTTCGGGCGTGGGCGGCGGCTCGAAACGCCGCAGGGGGTCGAGTTCGGCCTTTCGCACCCCCAGGTAGCGGTAGGCATTGATCAGCCGCAGCACCGCAACCTGCGCGGCATCCGATGCAGGCGCCGCGCCCGGCAGGGGCTGCGTCAGCCAGGGCGTCAGCGCGTCGTCGCCGAATTGTTCCAGATACGCCGCATTGCCGGCATACAGTGGCGAAGTCAGGTGCCAGTCAGGCGCGCTCATACAGAATCAGTCGGCGGGATGTTGCGGCTTACGCCCCGCGCTGGTCCAGCGGCACGAATTCGCGCCGCGCCGAGCCGGTATAGAGCTGGCGCGGACGGCCGATCTTGTGCGCGGGGTCGGACAGCATTTCGTGCCACTGCGCCACCCAGCCCGCGGTGCGGGCGAGCGCGAAGATCGCGGTGAACATGCTGGTGGGAAGGCCCATGGCGCGGAAGATGATGCCGGAATAGAAGTCGACGTTTGGATAGAGCTTCTTGGCAATGAAGTAGTCGTCTTCCAGCGCGATGCGCTCGAGTTCGAGCGCAATCTTGAACTGCGGATCGTCGCGCAGGCCGAGTTCGTCCAGCACCTCGTAGCAGGTCTGGCGGATGATCGCGGCGCGCGGATCCATGTTCTTGTAGATGCGGTGGCCGAAGCCCATCAGGCGGAACGGATCGGATTTGTCCTTGGCGCGCTTGATGAATCCGGGAATCTTCGAGACGTCATCGATTTCTTCCAGCATCTTCAGCACCGCCTCGTTGGCGCCGCCGTGCAGTGGCCCCCACAGCGAGGCCATGCCGCTGGCGATGCAGGCATAGGGATTGGCGCCACTGGAGCCGGCCAGGCGCACCGTTGAGGTCGAGGCGTTCTGCTCGTGGTCGGCGTGCAGGATAAAGATGCGGTCGAGCGCGCGCGCCAGCACCGGATTCGGCTCGTAGGGCTCGCACGGGCTGGAAAACATCATGTGCATGAAGTTTTCGGCATACGAGAGCCGGTTCTGCGGGTAGACGAAGGGCTGCCCCTCGTTGAACTTGTAGGCCCACGCCGCCACCGTGGGGATCTTGGCGATCAGGCGGTGGGCGACGATCTCGCGATGCTGCGGATCGAAGTTGTCCAGCCCCTTGTGATAGAAGGCCGACATCGCGCCGGTCACGCCGATCATCACCGCCATCGGGTGCGCGCTGCGGCGGAAGCCGCGGAACACGTTTTCCATCTGGTCGTGCAGCAGGGTGTGATGGCGGATCGATGTCTCGAACGCCCGCTTCTGCTCGGCCGTCGGCAGTTCGCCATGAATCAGCAGATAACTGACTTCCATGTAGTCCGACTGGTAGGCGAGCTCCTCGATCGGATAACCGCGGTAATACAGCAGGCCTTCGTCGCCGTCGATGTAGGTGATCGCCGAGGTGCAGCTGGAGGTGGCGGTGAAGCCCGGATCGTGGGTGAAGTAGCCGTGCGAACCGAGCGCGCGGATGTCGATCACCGGCTTGCCGTAGGTGCCCTGCTCGATCGGCAATTCAATCGAAGGGCTACCGTCGCTGAAGGTGAGGGTGACGGTTTTTTTCATTGCAATTCCAAAAGTGTTGCTGCCCGATAGTGTTGCAGGCGTTGAATGAGCGCTTTCAGTCCGGCATCGCCCGCAGGCGCGCGGCCTTGCAGCCGGTCGAGGATGTCCATGTCCGACAGGCCCAGCAGCCGCTCCAGCGCCGCTGTCTCGCAAGGCTGAAGTGTAGCGCGGTGCGCCGCCCAAAAGCCACCCAGCCAGATATCCAGTTCCAGCAGTCCGCGCCGGCAACGCCAGGTCAAGGCGTCAGACACGCCGCTTCACCAGCAGCGACTTGATGCGCCCGATCGCAGCCGTCGGGTTCAGCCCCTTGGGGCAGGCGTCGACGCAGTTCATGATGCCGCGGCAGCGATACAGCCGGTACGGGTCTTCCAGATTATCGAGCCGTGCGGCGGTCGCCTCGTCTCGCGTATCCGCGATGAAGCGGTAGGCCTGCAACAGCCCGGCCGGGCCGACGAAGGTGTCCGGGTTCCACCAGAACGACGGGCACGAGGTGGTGCAGCAGGCGCACAGGATGCACTCATAGGCACCGTCGAGCAGCGCGCGGTCAGCAGGGCTTTGCAGGCGCTCGACCTCCGGCTCGGGATCGTCGTTGATCAGCCACGGCTTGATCGAGCGGTACTGCTTGTAAAACGGCTCCATGTCCACGATCAGATCACGGATCACCGGCAGCCCCGGCAGCGGCCGCACTTCGATCGGTTGCTTCAGTTCGGACAAGGGCGTGATACAGGCCAGGCGGTTCCTGCCGTTGACGTTCACCGCATCCGACCCGCACACGCCCTCGCGACAGGAGCGGCGCAAGGACAGCGTCTCGTCCTGCGCCTTGATCGCCAGCAGCGCGTCGAGCAGCATCTTGCCGGCAGGCTCGATGTCGAGCTCGACGTCCTGCATGAAGGGCTTGGCGCCGGACTCGGGGAGGTAGCGGTAGAGGCGGAATTTCATGGGTGCCTCTCATTTGTCATTGCGAGGCGCAGCCGAAGCAATCCAGAACTACGTGCCCCAATGAAACGTTGGCTTAAACTGTCAATGCGAGGTAATGAAGGCCGCAATGACATATAGGCCGTCAACTCCGCCTGCATTCTGGATTGTTTCGCGTTGCTCGCAATGAC
>NZ_LDUG01000048.1:0-1922 GCF_001530125.1 Thiobacillus denitrificans
AACCTCCACGGCATCGGCCCGGGGCGGGCGTGCGTGGTTGTTGCCGACGCGTCGGCTTTTACAACCACGGCCTCCTCCTTGCGGGGGCTCCTACAACACACCCCCTGGTGGCGAGGCCTTGTCGAGCACTTGCCCTTTGCGTCTTGCGGCGCATCGAGGCTGAAGCCGTTCCTACGGCGGCGCCTGCGGGATGCCAAAGGACAGGGGCTTCATCAGGGGGCAAGACATGACCTCAACAACCAACAGTGACATAGCCTAAGGAGACGCTGATTAATCCGTCTTTGCGAGGAGCGAAGCGACGCGGCAATCCAGAAATGCCTGCTTAATCAATGCGCTGGATTGCCGCGCTTCGCTCGCAATGACGGTTATATCGAATTAATCAGTGTTTCTCTAAACATTTCTGTGCGAATTGATAGGTGCGGATACAATAAGTAAGAATTGCGATTTATTTTCTTACTTCCAATTTCAGGAGGCTTACATGTCAACGGTACGGGTTCGCCCCAAACATCAAATCACCTTACCGGTTTCCATCGTCAACCAGGCAGGCATTCATCAGGATGATCTTCTGGAAGCTGACTACGTCAATGGCGTGATTACCCTTGTCCCCAAGGCCAGGCAGGCACGTCATGGCGACATCATGGACTATGCCGGGATTGCGCGGGACGTGTATGGCAAAACAGCGGAAGAGGTCGATGCCACCATTTCCCAACTGCGCGACGAATGGGAAAGATAGCCGCCGCCCTTGCCCGGATGCGCGGACAGCGTGTGTATATCGACGCCAACTATTTCATTTATTTTCTCGCGCGGCTCGAAATCTATTTCGAGGCTGCTGCGTCGGTCATGCGGGCGTGCGACGCCGGCGAGATAATCGGCATGACCGGCGACGCCGTCATTGCCGAATTACTGGTCAAACCTTACCGCAACGATGACACAGTGGCTATTGCCGGCATCAAGCAATTGTTCGCCAGGGAGCATTTTATCAAACGTCTGCCGCATGATTTTGCCACCTTCGACCTCGCCGCCGAAATCCGTGCCAAGCAAGGCGGCAAACTTATCGACGCCTTGCACTACGCTACCGCGCTCAAGGGTGGATGCCGTTTCTTTCTCTCCAATGACCACGGCTTCAAGTCCACGGAGCGAATGGAAGTGGTAAATATCGGTAAGCTTGTCGAGGAAGCGCCATGAGTTTTGCGTAGGCAAACGCTGCAACTACCGCAATTAAGCTGACAGGAATGCGTGAACAGCGGTTGAGCCGCATCCGGCGCGTTATGCCCTGCACAAGCTGCTGATTGATGGGGAACGCAGCGGTTCGTTCACACAAAAAGCCAACAAGGATCTGGCGCAAGCTGCCGCACTGTTGGACTGATTCAAAATCTATCGGCCATGGGAAGTGGAGGAAGCCTGGCAGGATATGGTCAATCGCGGCAAGGGCTGGGTTAGCCAGGTTGAACGTGGCCTGAAAGCGCTTGATCGGTGGGCGCCCGAATTGGGGGTGGCTGATTGGTTGAAGCGGCCATAATCTTGGGGAGACGCTGAATAACGCTTTCATCGTTATTTGTTGGTATTGGCCAGCGCTGTGGGAGCGGCGCCCTCGCCGCGATTTCGCACCATCGCAACCACCACGACATCGGCCCGGGGGCGGGCGAGCATGGTTGTTGCCGCTTCAGCGGCTTTACAACCCTGGCCTACCCCTTGCGGGTGCTCCTACAACAAGACATGACTTCAACAACCAACAGTGACATAGCTATTTTGAATGATGCCTGCTGAATGGATGGCGCCGCTTGCGGCTTTTCTGGTGTGCTGGCTGCTGCTTTCCTGGCTGCTGCGGCGCGGCATAAGCCTGCCGATGGATCACCCCAACGAACGCTCGCTGCACGTGACGCCGACGCCACGCATCGGCGGGCTGGGGATCATGGCCGGGG
>NZ_LDUG01000048.1:1932-145857 GCF_001530125.1 Thiobacillus denitrificans
CGCGTGTCTGCTGGCATTGGGGCTGACCGGCTGGGCCTTGCTGGCAGGCACGCTGGTGGTGGTGTGGATGACCAATCTGTATAACTTCATGGACGGCTCGGACGGGCTGGCGGGCGGCATGGCCGCAATCGGCTTTGGCGCGCTGGCGCTGGCGGCAATGCTGGGCGATGCGCCGGGGCTGGCCGCGTTTTCCGCGGCGATTGCGGCGGCGGCGCTGGCGTTTTTACGCTTCAACTTCCCACCCGCGCGGGTGTTCATGGGCGATGCGGGCTCGATTCCGCTGGGGTTTATGGCGGCGACATTGGGCATAGTGGGTGCGATGCAGGGTGTGTGGCCGTGGCTGTTCCCGCTGCTGGTGTTTTCGCCCTTCATCGTCGATGCCAGCGTGACGCTCATCCGCCGTGCGCTGCGCGGAGAGAAGGTCTGGCGGGCGCATCGGTCGCACTATTATCAGCGGGTGGTGCTGCTCGGCGCGACGCATCGCCAGCTTGCCCTGGCGGCCTATGCGCTGATGCTGGCGACGGCTACGCTGGCCTTCGCGCTGCTGCTTCTTCGGCAATACGCTGCATGGTTGCTTATACTGTCGGCCGCAATATATCTGTTGATCTTCCTGGCAATCGATTGGCGCTGGCACCGTATTCCCAATGAACCTTAATCCCCGCACCGTCAATCCCCGCACCGTCGCCATCATCCTGCACGACATTCTGGCGGCGACCTTCGCCTGGCTGGCTGCGTACTTGCTGCGTTTCAATCTGGAGATGCCGCCAGAGTTTCAGGCGGCGGCGCTGACTACGCTGGTTTGGGTGGTGCCGCTGCAGGCTGTGGTGTTCTGGCGCTTTGGCCTGTATCGCGGCCTTTGGCGCTTTGCCAGCCTGCCCGATCTCAAGCGCATCCTGCTGGCCGTGGGGCTGGCGGCGTTGCTGATTCCATTGGTGCTGATCCTGTTCCGCGTCAGTGCCGTGGTGCCGCGTTCGGTGCTGATCCTCGACCCGCTGCTGCTGGTGGTCCTGATGGGCGGCAGCCGCCTGGCCTACCGCGCCTGGAAGGAACATCGTCTTGCCAGCATGCTGCACCCGGATAGCAAGCCGGTGCTGGTGGCGGGCGCGGGCACGGCTGCGGACTTCTTGCTGCGCGAACTGGCGCGCAATCCGTCAGGGTTTCATGTGGTGGGTCTGCTGGACGACAGCCGCGACAAACGCGGGCGGTTGGTGCAGGGGATCCCGGTGCTGGGAGCGCTCGATGAGGTCGCGGTCTGGGCACGAAAAATGGAAGTAGACGATGTGGTGCTGGCGCTGCCGTCGGCTGCGCACGCGGTGCGCAAGCGTATTACCCAGACCTGCAGCGACGCCAGGCTGAACGTGCTGACCATCCCCTCGCTGGAAGACGTGGTGTCGGGCAGGGTGTCGGTCTCGAGCCTGCGACGCATTGAGCTCGACGACCTGCTGGGGCGAGATCCGGTGGCGCTTGACGACAGTGGCCTGCATCGCTTGCTGACTGGCCATGTGGTGATGGTGACTGGTGCAGGCGGCTCGATCGGCTCGGAATTGTGCCGCCAGATCGCGCGTTTTGCACCTGCGAAACTGGTGTTGTTCGAACAGTCAGAACTGGCGCTGTATGCAATGGAGCAGGAGTTGCCGCAGCGTTTCCCGGGCTTGCAGATTGCACCGGTGATCGGCGACGTGAAGAATTCCGTCTGGGTGAACCAGGTGATGGCCGAGCATCGCCCCGCGGTGGTGTTCCATGCGGCGGCCTACAAGCACGTGCCGCTGATGGAGAACGGCAATGCCTGGGAAGCGGTGCGCAACAACGTGCTGGGTACCCAGGTGGTGGCTGCAGCGGCGCAGGCGCATGGCGTGGGTAAGTTCGTGATGATTTCCACCGACAAGGCGGTCAACCCGACCAATGTCATGGGTGCGACCAAGCGGCTGGCCGAGATGGCCTGCCAGGCGATGCAGCAGCGCCAGCCCAATCAACAACCTGGCGGCACGCGCTTCGTGTCGGTGCGCTTCGGCAATGTGCTCGGCTCGTCCGGCAGTGTGATCCCCAAGTTCCAGAAGCAGATCGAGGCGGGCGGTCCGGTGACGGTGACGCATCCCGAGATCACGCGCTATTTCATGTCGATTCCCGAAGCCGCGCAGTTGGTGCTGCAGGCGGGCCTGATGGGCCAAGGCGGCGAGATTTTCGTGCTCGACATGGGCGAGCCGGTGAAGATCGCCGAGCTGGCCAGACTCATGATCCGGCTGTCGGGCGCGGACGAAGCGAGCATCCGCATCGAATACACCGGCCTGCGCCCAGGCGAAAAGCTCTACGAAGAGTTGCTGGCCGATGACGAATCAACCTTGCCCACCCCGCACCCCAAGCTGCGGGTGGCGAAGGCGCGCGCGGCCGATGCCGGCTGGCATGGCGAATGCCTGGACTGGCTGGCGCTGACCTGCTTTCAGGACGAGGCGGCGGTCAAACGACAACTTAAAGCCTGGGTGCCGGAATACCAGCCGGAGCCGTGGGCTTGAATAGCGCTTTGCTGATTGTTTGCCTAGGGGACCTCTGCAAAAGCTGTCATTGCGAGGAGCAAAGCGACGCGGCAATCCAGAAACTAGCGCTAAATCAACCCTCTGGATTGCTTCGCTTCGCTCGCAATGACGGCCTTTTCGACTTATGCAGACCTTCCTTAGAGCAAAAAAACCGTTGTAGGAGCGGCGCCCCCGCCGCGAATGCCGCGCCCATGCGGCTGCCCGCATTCGGCCCGAGGGCGGGCCTCCTACGCGATTTTCAACGTCCTGTTAGGTAATTTGCACCCTATTCCAGGCATTTCACGCCCTTGAACCGAGCCGCATAGGATAAAGAGATGAAAATCTGCCAGGTATTGGCCAGTCAGGGTGAGGGCGGCTTGGAAAAACATGTCCGTGAACTGGCGGGGCAGCTCGCCGAGGCGGGGCATGAGGTGCTTGTCTTGGGTGACGCAGACTATCTGGCCACCCTGTCCGCGCAAGTGGGCCGTGTGCCAATACGCTGCGACAGGAGCAGGCGAAATCCCCTGCTGTTGCTGGAATTGCTGTTCAAGCTCCGTCGTTGCCGGTGCGACATCATTCATGCGCAAGCCAACAAGGCGACGTCGATGGTTGCCAGTTTGCGGAGGGGGTTGGCTGCGCCAACCGTTGGGACCCTGCACAATATCAAACGCAATATCGCGGCATTCCGTCGACTTGATCACGTCATTGCGGTCAGCCAGCAACTTGCCGGTCCATTCCCGAAGCCGCATTGCTCGGTTGTATATAACGGAATTGCCCCCCCGAGTTTCGAGCGGGTCGACCTGAAAGCCGAGTTTGGCTTGCCCGCAAACCGCCCGCTTCTCCTTGCCGCCGGGCACCTGGTTCAGGCAAAGGGCTTCGACATCTTGCTGGATGCTGTTGACGGGTTGCCGCTCAGCCTGATGATTGCGGGAGAAGGCCCCGAACGCCCTTCCCTCGAACAGCGTATCAAGCGCCTGATGCCTGAAACGCAATGCCGACTCCTCGGGTACCGAACCGATGTCGCGACGCTGATGGCGTCGGCTGATGCGGTGATTATTTCATCGCGACGGGAGGGCTTCTCGTATGTTTTCAGCGAAGCCCTGTTGCTGGGGGCCCGTATTCTCGCCACCGATGTTCCCGTGGCCAACGAAGTGCTGCCAGCCGAGTTGATTGTCCCGGTCGGCGATGCGCAAGCCTTGCGGAACCGCCTGCAGGCGCTTCTCGACAACCTGGACGGCTGGTCGGGCTTGATGAAGGCGCCTCAGGCCCTCTTTAGCGAAGGGATGACGTTGAAGGCAATGGTGGGGGAAACCGTTGCCGTCTATGAAAAGGTGCGCGCTGAAAACTGATCCCTTTGCTTCGCAGGGCACGACAGGGTTGGTTTTGCCGGGGACGGCCTGCCATGACGAGGGTGCCGCGTGTGATATCTTCCCGCAAAACAGCCGTATCATCCGCATATTCACCGCCTGCCCATACGGGGGTAACTCGCCAGACGAGCCCTGTTTGACTGCAGGGCTGACAGTCAGGCGAATGCTTTGAACCTATTGAGCCATGACTTCGCTTTTCACGGAACATCTCCGCAAACATATCGCCGCTGTGACACGCCTTGCCGAGCTTCAGCCGGCAATCGAGGCCGCAGGCAGGCAGATCGCCGACTGCCTGCAGCGCGGCAACAAGCTGTTGCTGTGCGGCAACGGCGGCAGCGCCGCTGATGCGCAGCACATCGCTGCCGAGCTGGTTGGCCGCTTTGTGGCTGAACGCAGGGGCTTGTCCGCCATTGCGCTGACCACCGATACGTCCATCCTGACTTCGGTCGCCAACGACTACGGCTACGACCACGTCTTTGCCCGGCAGGTCGAGGCCCACGCACGCACAGGAGATGTTCTTGTCGGCATTTCCACCAGCGGCAACAGCGCCAATGTGCTTGCTGCGGTCGAGGCGGCCACCCGGCTCGGCTGCACGACGATTGGTCTGCTCGGGCATGATGGCGGAAAACTGAAAGCGCGCGTTGACATCCCGATCGTGATCCCCGCGCCACAAACCGCGCATATCCAGGAATGCCACATCGTGATCGGCCATCTGTGGTGCGCCATGGTCGACGCTGAACACCTTCAGAACCCCGCATGATCCAAAATAATCCATTAGCCCGTCATTCCGGCGAAGGCCGGAATCCAGTCCGAAAAAAAACCCGCAAAGCGGACAAAACCGTGATGTTGTCCCGCTTGCGCGGGAGCGTTTTAATCCGCTGGATTCCGGCTTCCGCCGGAATGACGCAGTTTTATCTAATGGACAATCCCGGATGATTCATCCGCCCGACTTTTCTGCCGCCCGCGTGTTCGTCGTCGGCGATGTGATGCTCGACAGCTACTGGCATGGTCCCACCTTGCGCATTTCGCCCGAGGCGCCGGTGCCGATTGTCCAGGTTCATCAGCAGGAATCGCGCGTGGGCGGCGCCGGCAACGTCGCCATCAATGCGGCCAGCCTGGGTGCTTCAACCCGGCTGCTTGGCCTGGTGGGCGAAGACGAAGCGGCCAATCAGCTGGAAAGCCTTCTCGTCGAGCACGGGATTGAGTGCGCCCTGCAGCGCGTAGCCGGCAGCAAGACCATTACCAAGCTGCGCGTCATCAGCCGCCACCAGCAGATCATCCGTCTCGACTTCGAAGACCATTTCCCGCGCTGGGATCCGGCCACGCTGCTGGATGTCTTCAAACGGAACGCGCAAGCGGCCGATGCCGTCATCTTCTCGGACTATGCGAAGGGCGCATTGCGCGATGTTCAGCCGCTGATCGTGGCTGCCCGGGCGCTCCAGCTGCCCGTCATCGTCGACCCCAAGGGCACGGATTTCGAGCCTTACCGCGGCGCCACCGTGCTCACCCCCAACCTGTCGGAATTCGAAGCCGTAGCGGGGCTATGCGCCAGCGAAGACGAACTCGTCCGCCGTGCCGAAAGGCTGCGCCAGCAGCTGAATCTGCACGCCCTGCTCATCACCCGCAGCGAACACGGCATGACGCTGGTTGCTGAGGGCCAGGCGCCGATCCACCTGCCCACCCAGGCGCGCGAGGTCTTCGACGTCACGGGGGCCGGCGACACCGTTGCGGCCATCGTCGGCGCAGGGCTCGCAGCCGGGCTGACACTGATCGATGCCGTCGCGCTTTCCAATATCGGCGCCGGCATTGTCGTCGGCAAGCTTGGCACCGCCAGCGTGACAGCGGACGATCTGCGTGCGGCGCTGCACCTGAACACCGCGCCACACAGTGCCAGCGGCATCTGCACGGAAGCTGAACTCGTCGCGCAACGCCAGCGGGCGCGTGCCCAGGGGGAGACGGTGGTGATGACCAACGGCTGCTTCGATATCCTGCATCCCGGCCACATCGAATACCTGGAGCAAGCCCGCGCGCTGGGTGACAAACTCATCGTGGCGGTCAACGACGACGATTCGGTGCGCCGGCTCAAGGGGGCGGCGCAGGGGGTGCCCCGGCCGGTCAATTCGCTTGCGCATCGTCTGCGAATGTTGTCTGCCCTGGCCTGCGTGGACTGGGTCGTGCCGTTTTCCGAAGACACGCCGGAACGCCTCATCAGCCGTGTCCTGCCCGACATCCTGGTCAAGGGCGGCGACTACCGGCCGGAACAGATCGCAGGCGGCGAGCAGGTGATCCAGGCGGGTGGGCAGGTACAAGTGCTCGATTTCCTGCCGGGCCATTCCACCAGCAAGCTGATACAGAAAATCAGGCAAGAGGACTGAACATGATCATCGTCACCGGTGGCGCCGGTTTCATCGGTGCCAACATCGTAGAAGGCTTCAACCGGCGCGGCATCGACGACATTCTGGTTGTCGACCACCTCGTCAATGGTCGCAAGATGCACAACCTGTCCGACCTCGATATCCGCGATTACCTCGATCGCGACGACTTCATCGCCCGCATCCAGGCCGGTCAGGATTTCGGTCCGGTCGAAGCCGTGTTTCACCAGGGCGCCTGCTCGGCCACCACCGAATGGGACGGCCAGTATGTGATGCGCAACAACTTCGAATACACCAAAACCCTGCTGCACTGGTGTCAGCAGCGCGCAGTGCCGCTGATCTATGCTTCATCGGCATCGGTGTATGGGACCGGCAAGCATGGCTTTCAGGAAACGCGTGCCTGCGAACGGCCAATCAACATGTACGCCTACTCCAAGTTCCAGTTCGACCAATACGTGCGCCCTATGCTGCCCAAGGCCACTGCGCAGATCGTCGGGCTGCGCTACTTCAACGTGTACGGGCCGCGTGAAGGTCACAAAGGGCCCATGGCGAGCACGGCATTCCACTTTCACAACCAGATCCGGGAAACGGGCAAGGCCCGGCTGTTTTCCGGTACGGACGGCTACGCCGACGGCGAGCAGTTGCGCGATTTCGTCCACGTCAGCGATTGCGTCGATGTGAACCTGTGGTTTTACGATCACCCTGAAAAGTCCGGCATATTCAATTGCGGCACCGGCCGGGCGCGACCGTTCAACGATGTGGCCAAGGCCGTGATTGCCTGGAATGGACAAGGTGAAATCGAATACATCCCGTTTCCTGACCATCTGAAAAACGCGTATCAGAGTTTTACCGAGGCAAATGTCGGGAAGCTGCGGGAGATTGGATACACCAAAGAATTTCTGACGGTGGAAGCGGGTGTGAAGCGCTA
The DNA here is from genome assembly GCF_001530125.1 of Thiobacillus denitrificans. Classification (GTDB taxonomy): domain Bacteria; phylum Pseudomonadota; class Gammaproteobacteria; order Burkholderiales; family Thiobacillaceae; genus Thiobacillus; species Thiobacillus denitrificans_C. The sequence goes on from NZ_LDUG01000048.1 coordinate 9,110, forward strand.
CCTTGACTGGCTGAGCGAAAACGGTTGAATGTACCGCCCATGCAGGAATCTCAATTGGGCTGCGTGAAACACTTCAACCTTTGCAGTGAAAAATGACGGCCGTGCAGCCTGAAAAAATCCGCCGTATTCTGGTCGTCAAATGGAGCGCGCTGGGTGATGTGGTCATCGCCAGCGCCTTGATGGAAGACATCGCGTGCGCCTTTCCCAACGCTGAAATCCATCTCAACACGCAGCCGAATTGCAGCAGCCTGTTTGCGCACGACCCGCGCTTTTCCGAAGTATGGGCGATCGACGTGCGCAGCAAAAAGCACCGCTGGGCCAATAGCGCCGCGTGGCTGAAAAAAGTGCGCGCCGGGCGGTATGACCTGGTGATCGATCTGCAGCGCTCGGATCATTCCCGGTTTCTGCTTGCGCTGCTCTGGCTCACCGGTGGCGCGCCGCGCATCCGCATCGGCAACCTCGGCGGCTTTCCCTACACCCATCAGCCCGCGATCCGCAAACCCGGCGCGCATGCGCTGCCGATGATGCAGTCGGCGTTGCAGGCCATCGGCATTCCCACGATGACCTCGCATCCGGTGCTGTATCCCCCGCCTGACCGGATGGCGGGGGTGGCCGCGCTGCGTCAGGCACATGGCCTCGAAGAGGGGCGTTATGGGGTGCTGCTGCCCGGGGCGGCAGCCGCGCATCCGCTGAAGCGTTGGGGCACGAAGCGTTTTGCCGAACTGGCGCAACGCTGGCATCAGCAGGGCATGCCGAAAATCGTGCTGATTGGCGGGCCGGACGAGGTGGACGTCTGCGCTGAAATCGCCGAGGTCGGTGACTGGGTGGTGAACCTGAATGGCCAGCTTCAATTGCTGGATATCGCCCCGCTGTGTGCGGGGGCTGCAGCGATCATCGGTAACGATACGGGCACGGCGCATTTTGCCTCGGTGGCCGGGCGGCCTTTGCTCGTCCTCTGCGGGCCCACCGATCCGCGTCGCGTCAAGCCCATTGGCCCGCAGGTTGTCGCGGTGCAGGCGGTGTTGCCCTGCATCAATTGTTATGCCAAAACCTGCAGCAACCCGGACACCCATGCCTGCATGAAGGCGATCACCCCTGAATGGGTGGCTGCCCGGCTGCCGGAGCTCATTTCGGGCGAGTTGAAAGCCGGGCAGGACTTTCCCGGCAATTTGCGCAGTTTCTGAGGACGCCCATGCCCCGCCTGCGCGTGAAAGTGGTCAGCAGTTTGCCGGAGGCCCTCTGGCTGCACCAGTTTCCGCATGGCGAACCGGTGTGGGGCGATTGCACGTTTGTTTTCGATCGTGCGGCGACGGATTACGACTGGCTGCTGGTTTATGACGACCTGCCGGCGCGCGCGGGCGAGGCCAAAAAAACCAGTTCCGAAATCCTGGCCTGCCCACGTGCGCATACGCTGCTGGTCACCACCGAACCGTCGTCGGTGAAAATCTACGGCGACGATTACACGCGCCAGTTCGGTGCAGTGCTCACCAGCCAGCCGGCATGGGCGCTGCCGCATCCGCAGCGGATCTTTTCACAGCCCGCGCTGCACTGGTTTTATGGCGTGGGCAGCCGGGAAACCATGCCCTTCGACAGCATGCTCGCGCATCCGCCCGTGGCCAAAAGCCGCGACGCATCGATGGTGTATTCGCCCAAGGCGATGCGCCACACGCTGCACTATCACCGCGCCCGCTTCATGCACTGGCTGGTGCAGCATATGCCCGAGCTCGACACCTTCGGTCGTGAAACGGCACGCAAACTGGACGACAAGGCCGACTGCCTGCGCGATTACCGCTATCACATCGCGATCGAGAATTTTATCGGCGAACACCACTGGACCGAGAAACTCGCCGACCCGTTTCTCGGGCTGTCGCTGCCTTTTTATTACGGTTGCCCCAACGCGACGGATTATTTCCCCGACGACAGCTTCATCCGCATCGACATTCGCGACCCTGCCGGCGCGCTCGACATCATCCGCACGGCGATCGCCCACAACGAATATGAGAAACGCCTGCCGGCGCTGATCGAGGCCAGGCGGCGCGTGATGTTCGAACACAATCTGTTTGCCGTGGCCGCGCGTGAAATTGCGCGCCTGCATCGAGCCGAGGCGCACATCGATCCGGGTGCCGTGATCCTGTCGCGCCGCGCGATGCGCTTGTCCAGCCCGGCGGTGGCGCTGCGCGATTTGTACGGCAAGCTGCGCGGACGTCTGCTGCATCTGCCCGGCGCGATCAGCGGCCGGGCGTAGGCATCAGCGGCGCGGCGTGCGCACCACCTGCGCGTACAGCGTCAGCGTCTGATCCAGCATGGCCTGCAGGGGGTAGAACGCGCCGGCCGGAACCGGTTCCGGATGTTGCAGCAGTTGGGTGATGCGCTGGCAGGATTCGTCCAGGTGGTCGAGCGGCAACAGTCCGACCGGATAAATCCTGCGCAGGATTTCGCCGACCCCGCCGCGGTCGTAGCCTGCCGTCGGCACGCCGAGCCGCAGCGCCTCAAGCGTGGTGCGGCCGAACGACTCGGGCTGGGTGGAGAGCGACAGCACCAGATCCGAAATCGCCAAGATGTTTTTCAGGTCGTCGCGCTGGCCGGTGAAGCTGATGTCGGCTGCCAGTTCCATGCTGCGCACGCGGTAGCGCAGCTTGTGCAGATAGCGTTGCTTGGATGCCGATGCGCCGCCGACGATCAGACCGTGCACCGGCAGCCCGCGCCGCTTCAGCCGCGCAATCAGCTCGATGAAATCTTCATGCCCCTTGAGCCGGGTGATGCGGCCGGGCAGGGTCAGGATCTGCTTGCCGGCGGCACCGGGGAGCTGGGCATAAAACGCCTGCTGCCAGACCGGGTCGGGCTTCCAGCCGTGCGGATAGGCATGGCCATCGACGCCGCGATGGATGACCTGAATGCGCCACGGCGGCGTGTCGGGGTATTCGCGCAGGATGTAATCGCGCACCGTGTTGGACACCGCAATCACGCGCTCGCCCTGCGTCATGATGCGGCTGTAGCGATTGGCGCCGTACATGCCGTGCACCGTGGTGACAAAACGTGGTCGCGTGGCCGGATTCATGCCGCGCCAGGCCAGCCAGGCGATCCACGCCGGCACGCGCGAGCGCGCGTGGATGATGTCCACTTTTTGTTCCAGCAGAAACTTTCGCAGCTTGCCGACGAGCAGCAGCGTTTTGAACGACTTTTCTCCGATTGTCCAAGCAAAGTGTTCGGCGCCCGATGCAACGAGCGGCGCGACCAGCCGTCCGCCCGCCGATATCACCAGCGCACGGTGGCCGTGCTCGACCAGTGCTTGTGCAATTTCGAGCGTGCCGCGTTCCACCCCGCCGGATTCGAGCACGGGCACCAGTTGCAGGACAGTCAGTTTGTTTTCTTCAGTCATTCGTATTGTCTTGAAATCTCTTTTGGATCCACCCCCCCTGTAGGAGGCCCGCCCCCGGGCCGAATGCCAGCCTCGTGCGGATGCCCGCATTCGGCCCGAGGGCGGGCCTCCTACAAATCTCCCCGCTTGGATTATCCCAAATAATCCATAGGCGGAGCTGTTCCGGGGGTGCGCAGGCGGTTGAAACCAGCCCCCCGTTGCTCGCGGCAGGACGTTCATGATTGCGTGAAGTCGGCTTGTCCTGAATAGGGTGCAGGTTCGATTATTGAGTTGGCGCTCAGGGTTTTAACCCGCGCAGCCATGTCCTGCAACGCTTTTATCAACGCCCCAAAATTTTCCCGACAGCAGTGGCCCTGCGTCGGAATGACGATTTCGAACCTGGTCGCTTTTTACGCTTGGCAGACAATGAACGCTCATTCCCCGCCGGTCCTGTTCGGCGCCTTTGACCGCCACAACTTCGGTGACCTGCTGTTTCCGCATCTGCTGGGGGCGCTGCTGCCGGGGCGGGCTTTCGCCTACGCTGGACTGGTGGCGCGCGATCTGCGGGCTTTGGGTGGGCACCGTGTGAGCGCGCTGGGTGGGGACTTAAGGCCTGCCGGGCTGATCCACGTCGGCGGCGAACTGCTGACGTGCACCGCCTGGCAGGCGGCTGTCATACTGCTCGATCCGGCCGCGGCTGCTGCAGCCGTTTCGCGTTACGGCGACGACCCGGCTGCGGCCGCCGCGTGGGCGACCCGTCAGCTCGGCACCTCGCGAAGCATGCCCTATGTCGTGGGGCGCGATGCGCTGGCGCCGCGCGGCAAGCTGATCTTCAACGCCGTCGGCGGCGTGGAGTGGGGTGTCCTGTCGGCCGCTGAGCGGGGCGAGGTGAAGGCGGCGCTCGTGCAGGCGGACTGGCTCAGCGTGCGCGATCATGTCACGCAGGCGGCATTGCGCGCGGAGGGGATCGCCGCACCGCTGTGTCCCGACCCGGCGGTGATGGTGGAACAGTGCTTCGGCGAGGTGATTCGCCGGCACCAGCAGCAGGGCGCGGTGAAAGCCGTTTTGGGCGCTTTCCCGCGGGGCTATCTGGCGTGCCAGTTCAGCGCGGATTTTGCCGACGATGCCAGCCTGGATGCGCTGGCGCAGGGCCTGTCTAAGGTGGCTGCCGCGACGGGCTTGGGCGTGGCGCTGTTCTGCGCCGGCACGGCGCCGTGGCACGACGATCCGGCGCTGGCTGGAAAACTGCTGCGCCGGCTGTCGCCCGGTACGGCGCGGCTGTTTGCGTCGCTGCATCTATGGGACATCTGCGCCCTCATCGCCGCCAGCCGCGGGGTGGTGAGCAGCAGTCTGCATGGCCGCATCGTCGCGCTGGCCTACGGCCTGCCGCGGGTCAGCCTGATGCCGCCGCAGCAGGGCCCGCGCCCCGACAAACGAGCCGCCTTTGCCGAAACCTGGGAGCCGGACGCGATGCCGCGCAGTGTGGCGGTCGACCGTGTCGAGCCCGCACTGATGCAGGCGCTGGCCGTGCCCGCCGATCTGTTGCGCGAGAATGCGGCAAGCCTGCGCGAACGCTATCTGCAAATTCAGTCGCAGTGGGCCGGCCTGCTGCCGCCATGAATCAGGCCGGCCAACCCGAAAACCGCACACTCGGGCACGTCCAACTGCGGAATCCGGGATAATCCAATCACCACGAAAAGCCCGCCCCCACACCATGCCGATTGCCACCCTGACCCCCGCCGACCTTCGCCTGACCCTCGACCCCGCGTCGCTGGGGTTTGCGGATACCTCAGAATTGATCGAGGAGCCGCTGCCGTGGATCGGTCAGGCGCGTGCCGAGGCAGCCGCGCGTTTCGGCCTGGGGATGGACCAGCCCAACTACAACCTGTTCGTGCTGGGCGAAGTCGGCAGCGGCCGTTCCTCGCTGCTCAAGCAGGCGATGCACGAGGTGGCGGCGAGCAGGCGGGTGCCGCCCGACCTCTGCTACCTGCACAACTTCGACGCACCCGAACGGCCGCTGGCGCTGCGCCTGCCGGCCGGCGAGGGGCGGCTGCTGCGCCAGTCGTTGGCGCAGGCGGTGAAGACGCTGCAAATCGACATCCCGCAGCGGCTGGACGGGCAGGATTACAAGGCCGAGAGCGATCGCATCGAGACAGCGTGGAAGCAAAACGTGGCGCGGCACTATGCCGAGCTGGTGGCGTTTGCCGAGGCGCGCAGCTTTTCGCTGCACCGCGAGGAAGGGCGCATGATGTTCACCCTTGTCGGCAAGAAGGGGCAGGCGCTCACCGAGGACGAGGTGCTGGCGCTGCCGAAGGCGCGCCGCAGCGAGGTGGAACAGGCCGAGCAGGAGCTGCGCGCCGAGATCACCCGCTACATCGAGAAAACCCAGCCGCTGGAACGCGCGATGAACGAGGCGCTGGCGGCATTGCGGCGGCAGGTGGTGAAGCCGTTGGTCGAGCGCGAACTGCAGGCGATCCGAGGTGGGCTGAAGAAGCAGATCAAGGACGCCGCCAAGCTCAACGCCTGGCTCGATGCGCTGGAACAGGACGTGTTCGACAACCTGGAACTGTTCAGCGGCGGCGAGGACGACGAGGATCGGCTGGAGGCGTTGCAAATGGTGCTGGCGCGCTACCGCGTCAACCTGGTGGTTGACAACGGCGGGTTGACCGGCGCACCGGTGATTGTCGAGGACAACCCGCTGTTCCGCGCACTGTTCGGCAGCATCGAGTACCAGTCCGAGAACGACGTGCTGATGACCGACTTTTCGCGCATCCGCGCCGGCAGCCTGCTGCAGGCGCACGGTGGTTTTCTGATGCTGCATTTGCGCGACGTGCTGGCCGACCCGCTGGTGTGGGAGCAGCTGCGGCGCTTTTTGCGCAGCGGCCGGCTGCAGATCGAGGAGCCGGGTGTGTCGTTTTCGCCGATTGCGGCGGTGTCGCTGGTGCCGGAGGCGGTCGACGTCGAGGTCAAGCTGGTGCTGGTCGGCTCGCGCGACCAGTATTACGAACTGCAGGAGGCGGCACCGGAATTCGCCCGGCACTTCCGCGCCAAGGTCGATTTCGCCGACAGCTTCGTCGCCAGCGCCGACACCCGCCGCGCCTCGGCGATTTTCGTCGCCCACGCCTGCCGCGAGTTCGGCCTGCCGCATTTTTCGGCGGCGGCGGTGGCGCGTCTGCTCGAGGAGTCGCACCGCGAGGCCGGCGACCAGGCGCGCGAGAGCGCGATTTTCGCCCGCACCGAGGCGATGGTGATGGAGAGCGCTGCGATCTGCCGTGCGCGCGGGCCGGGTCTGGTAACGGTGGACGATGTCGAGGCGGCGCTAGCGGCGCATGCCGGGCGGCACGATTACCCCGAGCAGCGCCTGCGCGAGGAAATTGCCGAGGGCGATCTGATGATCGCGCTACACGGCGAGCGGCTGGGCCAGCTCAACGGTCTCACCCAGATCGACCTCGGCGACTACCGCTTCGGCCTGCCGGTGCGGCTTTCCTCGCACGCCTATGCGGGCGAGGACGGCCTGCTCAACATCGAGCGCGAGGTCGAGCTGTCCGGTCCGATCCACGACAAGGGCGTATTTATCCTGCAGAACTACCTGGCCGCATTGTTCGCCCATCTGGCGCCGCTCTCGCTCAATGCATCCATCGTTTTCGAGCAGCAGTATCACGGCGTGGAAGGCGATTCCGCATCGTGCGCCGAACTCTACGCGCTGCTGTCGGCGCTGTCCGGCTTGCCTCTCAAACAGGGCATCGCCGTCACCGGCGCGCTCAACCAGCACGGTGAGATACTGCCGGTGGGCGGCATCAACGAAAAGATCGAGGGCTGGTTCCGCGTGTGCGAGGCCGCCGGATTAGACGGCAGCCAGGGCGTGCTGATCCCCGCGCGCAATCGGCGCCACCTGATGCTGTCGCCGCGGCTGGTCGACGCTGTCGCCACGGGGCGCTTCCATATCCATGCAGCAGATCACGTGACCGAAGGCATCGAACTGCTGACCGGCGTTGCGGCGGGTGAGCCAAACGCGGCAGGGCACTATCCCCACGGCAGCGTACTGGGGCATGCGCAGGACGCCCTGCTGGCGTTTCGCCGGGCCTGCCAGATGCAGGAACACCCCAAGGGGCCACGGCGGCATTTTCGCGCGGGCGAGCATCCGCACCGGCGCTAGCGCCAGCAGGCGGAAGATGGGTGATCTATATTGAAATTTCTTTAATTCTCTTGCAAGGAGACGATCATGAACGCACTGCATCGCATGGAACGTTTTCTCGACCAGCACATGATTCCGTTTGACCTCGTGGCACATCCGCACTCGCAGACCAGCGCCGAAACCGCGCGCGCGGCCGGGGTGACCCTCGATCGGGTCGCCAAGGGCGTGCTGCTCGACGGCATGGACTGCCAGATGGTGGCGATGATTCCCGCCGACCAGGAAGTCCAACTTGGTAAATTGAGGCAGGATGTTGGTGTCGAATTCAGCCTGGCCGACGAGGCCAGCGTGAGCCGTCTGTTCCCCGAGTGTGAACCCGGCGTGGTGCCGGGTCTGCCGAATGCCTGGGGAGTGGAAATGGTATGGGACGACGCGCTGATGGCGCAGCCGGACGTGTACCTGGAAGCCGGCGACCACGAACGTCTGCTGCACATCGAAACCCGCTACCTGCGCGAGGCGTTCGGCGACGCGCCGTCCTGCCACTTCAGCCAGCCGCGGATGGCTCACGTCGCCTGAGCCTGGCGTGCGCTTATTGCCGGTTTGTAAGCTTTGCGGGTGTACACGGTTCTCATGGGATTTGAATTAGGTTTGGTCACCCGGCGCGCCTGGCGCGCTGAACGATGAACTACCCAATCGGTCTCACTCGCCGTGAACTCAAAAGAACCTGATTCCGCCCACAACCCATACCGCCCACTCGGGCGCGGCATGGCGCTGGTCGCCAGCCTGCTGTTGCTGGGCCTGCTGTATTTCTACTTTGAAAACGGCCTGCAGGCGCGCAACAATCCAAACCAGCAGTTGCAGATCGCGCAGGGCAGCGAACTGGTGCTGAAGCGCAGCCGCAACGGCCATTATTTTTTCCCCGGTACGATCAACGGCCAGCCCGTCACCTTCCTGCTCGATACCGGCGCCACGCTGGTGTCGGTGCCGGCGCATCTGGCGGAAGAACTGGGGCTCAAGGCGGGTGCGCGGCAGCAGTCGGTCACCGCCAACGGCACGGTCACCACCCGCGCCACCCGGGTGAATGCGCTGGCATTCGGGCCGTTCGATCTGCGCGGCGTGCCCGCCAGCCTCAACCCCGGCATGGGGGGCGATCAGGTGTTGCTGGGCATGAGCGTGCTGAAGCATCTGGAGTTCACCCAGCGCGGCGACACCCTGATATTGCGTGCGATTTGAAGGCGATTGAAAAAAATACTTGGACATGCTATTTTTTTGTGTTATTAATGCGCTGTCTGTTGGATTCAAGCTTTAAATTGCGGTACCTCTGGTAAGCGTTTTCCTTGAAATTCGATCGATAGGGCATGTCGCCCAATTTTTTTTAGATAGATAGGAAACAAAAGATGGAAACGGGTACTGTTAAGTGGTTCAACGATGCAAAAGGTTTTGGTTTCATCACCCCGGATAACGGCGGCGAGGACCTTTTCGCACATTTCTCCGCAATCAATTCCAACGGCTTCAAATCCCTGCAGGAAAACCAGCGCGTCAGCTTTGAAGTGACGACTGGCCCCAAGGGCAAGCAAGCTTCGAACATCCAGGTCGTGTCGTAATCTTTCCGACCTGATGTGAAAAACCCCGGTTCGCCGGGGTTTTTTTATGGGCGCACGCTACAATCCGCGCCTTGTTCGAGAGTGAGTCATCATGGCCCTGCGCGCCACCATCTACAAAGCCGATTTACAGATTGCCGACATGGATCGGCATTACTACGCCGACCACGCGCTGACCATCGCGCGCCATCCCTCCGAAACCGACGAGCGCATGATGGCGCGGGTGCTGGCCTATGCCCTTTACGCCCAGGATGGCATCGCCTTCACCAAGGGATTATTCGACGTCGACGAGCCGGAAGTCTGGGTGAAGAGCCTGACCGGCGAGATCAAGCTGTGGATTGACCTCGGCCAGCCCGACGAAGCGCGCATCCGCCGTGCATGCAGCCGCGCCGAACAGGTCGTGGTGCTGTGCTACGGCAGCGGTTGCGAGGTGTGGTGGAAGCAGATCGCCAGCAAGCTCACGCGCTTTTCCCATCTGACGGTGCTGCAACTGCCCGCCGACACCACTCAGGCGCTGGCCGCGTTGGCCGCACGTGGCATGCAGCTGCAATGCATGGTGCAGGACGGCGAGATTTGGCTCAACAGCGACACCGAAAGCGTGCCGGTGAAACTGACGCACCTGCAATCCGCGCGCTGAGGCTTTATTTGGGCTCTTTCATCGTTTTTGTTGGTGTTGGCCAGCGCTGTGGGCGGGGCGCCCTCGCCCCGATTTGCGCACCGTCGCAACCTCCACGGCATCGGCCCGGGGCGGGCGTGCGTGGTTGTTGCCGACGCGTCGGCTTTTACAACCACGGCCTCCTCCTTGCGGGGGCTCCTACAACACACCCCCTGGTGGCGAGGCCTTGTCGAGCACTTGCCCTTTGCGTCTTGCGGCGCATCGAGGCTGAAGCCGCTCCTACGGCGGCGCCTGCGGGATGCCAAAGGACAGGGGCTTCATCAGGGGGCAAGACATGACTTCAACAACCAACAGTGACATAGCCTTTATTTGTCCGGCGGACAGTTTTTGATGCACACCGTTTCGCTCACCCGCTGTCCGCCGCAACCGACAAAACAGGCGTCGTAAGCGGGCAGGCAGCCGCAGTCTGCCTGGCAGTGCCTGGCGACAAGCTGCGCCCGTACACTGTCGCGTGTCGGCATCACCGGCTCACGATACGGCGGCGGAAAATACAGCCCCGGCCATGGATCCCACCAAAAGGGATGACGGAAGGGATAGCTGTACATCCAGTCGAACCGCAGCTGCATTTCATAGTGGCGCAGCGCCGCGGCATACTGCCTGAGATCGAGTTCGTACTGCTTCAGTGCTTCTGTATAGCGCGCTTCCACTTGCGGTTCGATGTCTTTTACGCAGGCCTCATAGCGGGCCTGGCACTCGGCCTGGCAAGCGATCTTTTGGGCTTCGCAGGCCTGCACGCAAGCCAGGCCCTGCGCATCGGTCGGCGGAATCAGGCGGACCGTCGTCTGGTATTGCGGCGTGGCGCAGCCCGCCAGTGCGACGAGCAGAACCAGTGCGGGGAGGAAAAACGTCAAGGCGGGCAGGCGCATCAGATAATCCAGACAAAACACACGCTTGCTTAAAGCATAGGCTTTTTTCAGGATGACTGCGGGCCCAGAAAGCGTCCTTCAAGTTCCTGCAGGTTAAGTTCCTGCAGAATCTGCTGAAGTCGCTCGCGCGCATTCTTGCGCGGTGCGTCATTCCGGGTGGCGATGATGAGCTCGTTCTTCAGCGAGTGCTCCCAGCCGACCAGTTCGGTGACGGTGACCTGGTAGCCGTGCGATTCAAGCTGCAGGCAGCGCAGCACGTTGGTGAGCTGACTGCCGAATTCGCGGGTGTGGATCGGGTGGCGCCAGATTTCCGACAGCGGGGTTTTGCCGAACGATTCGTTTTTGTGCTTGCGCAGGACGGCCGCGACCTCGGCCTGGCAGCACGGCACCAGCACGATGTGGCGGGCCTCTTTGGCCAGCGCAAACTGGATCGCATCGTCGGTCGCGGTGTTGCAGGCGTGCAGCGCGGTGACGATGTCGATGCGCGAGGGCAGGGCCTCGGTGGTGATCGATTCCGCCACCGTCGCGTTGAGGAAGGACATGCGTGCAAAGCCCAGCCGCGCCGCCAGTTCACGCGAGCGGGTCACCAGTTCATCGCGCGTTTCGATGCCGAAAATATGGCTGCCGGGGCGGTCCTTCAGGAACAGGTCGTACAGGATGAAACCCAGATACGACTTGCCCGCGCCGTGGTCGGCCAAGGTCAGCGTGTCCTGCTGGCCGAGGACATCGTTCAGCAGCGGCTCGATGAAATTGCACAGGTGATACACCTGCTTCAGCTTGCGGCGGCTGTCCTGGTTGAGCTTGCCGTCGCGCGTCAGGATGTGCAGTTCCTTCAGCAGTTCGATCGACTGGCCCGGGCGCAACAGCTCCGCCAGCGGATCGGTGTAAACCGCTTTCGGCGCGTGGGCCGCGGCGGGGGCAGTGCGCTTCATGCCGCACCGATCGCGGTTTGCCGGGTGTGTGCCGGCGTTTGCAGGTGTTGGTCCATGGTCGGGAAGTGGCAGGGGAAGGCCGAAGGGTATCAAAACCACCGGCAGGGCAGAACCACTTCGTATAATGCCGGCTTGCTGAAAGGGTTTTACCGTGTCCGTCGTCAATATTTCCTGCTACAAATTCGTCACCCTCACCGACCGCGAGGCGCTCAAGGCCGACCTCACCGCGCGCTGCCAGGCGCTCGGGCTGATGGGCACCATCCTGCTCGCGCCGGAGGGCATCAACGTGTTCCTGGCCGGTTCGCGCGACGCCATCGACGCCATCGTCGCCACGTTGCGCGCCGACCCGCGCTTTTCCGACCTGCAGCCCAAGGAAAGCCTCTCCGTCGCGCCGCCATTCAGAAAAATGCGGGTGCGGCTGAAGCAGGAGATCATCACCATGAAGCATCCGCTGATCCGCCCGGAAGAAGCGCGCGCGCCATCGGTGGCGGCCGCCACGCTGAAGCAATGGCTGGATCGCGGCTGTGACGACGCAGGCCGCCCGGTGGTGATGCTCGACACGCGCAACGACTACGAAGTCGCCGCGGGCAGCTTCGATGGCGCCGTCGATTACGACATCGGCATCTTCAGCGAATTTCCGCCACGCCTGGCCGAGCACCGCGTCGACTATGCCGGCAAGACCGTCGTGTCATTCTGCACCGGCGGCATCCGCTGCGAAAAGGCCGCCATCCACATGAAGGCCATCGGCATTGAGCACGTGTACCAGCTCGAAGGCGGCATTCTCAAATACTTCGAGGAGGTGGGTGGCGCGCATTACCGTGGCGACTGCTTCGTGTTCGACGAGCGCGAGGCGCTAAGCGCGGATTTGCAACCGGCGGAGGGGAGGGTGCATCGCTAAAGGGTTCAAGTCGGCCCTGGCAAGCTTTGTGACGCCAATAAACATCCATTCCCGTTGATTAAGACCAGCTCAGCGGGGGGCTTTTTCTTTCTGTGGTAGTTTGCAGTCTTAATATCTGGTCGTTGTGTTTGCATTCCATGAGCCTGATTTTTATTAAGCGCAACAACCCGGATTGCCAGGCAACGGACCCTGGCCGTCAGACCTTATGGCTTGGCGCCACGGCCATCCTGCTCCTCGCCCTGACCGGCTGCGGTGGTGGGGGGGGTGGCGCCCCCGGCGCTCTAATTATCCCCGACAGAACACCCGTCAAGGTGGCGGTAATCGATCAAGGCTTTGACATCAACCATCCCGAAATCCGCGATGCAGTGGTGGGTGCGATCGCTTGCACCCGCGTCATGCCGAGTGGGGCGGCCTGCGACACCACCACCAGCATGTTGAACAATACAGGTGATCCACACGGCACTTACGTCGCGCAAATCATTGCGGGAAAGACGGTGGGCTATACCGAAGATGCCGCCCTGCTCTTGGGCAAGGCTACCGATCTCTACGTAAGTGAGATCGCGGCTGCGACCAACTGGGCACTGGATTCTGGGGCGCGCATCGTCAACTACAGCCTGTATCCGATGTTTGAAGTTGACCCCTATATGCGTACTGCCTACGACAACGCTGTCAACAAAGGCGCGGCACTCATTATGGCGGCAGGCAATAAAGCGATCAGCCTCTCGAACTATGCCTACAGCTACCCCTCGCTGTTCAGTAATGCCGACTACACAGGCATTTCGCTCCTGGCCGGTGCGGGACTCGCCTCGGGCGGCACCTATGTGCTCCAGAGTTTCTCCAATTACCCTGGCGCTGACACCACCATCCAGTCGCGTTTCCTGGTTGCGCTGACACCCGTCAATGTGATTGAAGCCGACGGATCAACAATCGCCACATTCAACGGCACATCCGCTTCGGCGCCCGTCATCAGTGCCGCCCTGACCAGCCTGCTGGCCCAGTGGCCACACCTCACGCCGCAACAAAGCACCGGCATCCTGCTGGACACGGCTGACCGTACATTTTCCGGTTATGACCCGTTCTATTTCGGCCAGGGCGTGCTCGACGCGGAGCGGGCATTGCAGCCTGTGGGCGTAACCGCACTGCCTACAGGCAATCAGGTTGGCGGTGCGTCATATTCCGTTGCCGGCACCCGGTTCGTACTGCCGGCGGCATTCGGTGACGCCGCGAGCAGCCTGTCGCTCGACGCGGCGATGTTCGACAGCTACGGCCGGGACTATTCGTTCAATCTGGCCAGCCAGCTGGGCCAGACCGACTTCTGGAAGACCGCCGGGCAGCACTGGATGGGGCTGCTCGCCGGCGACACCCGCGAACATCGGGACAGCGGGCTTTTCACCAAGACATCATTTGACCAGCAAGGCGGCTTGACACAGTCTTATGCGGACTTCACGCCCGGGGACGGACACCGCCTGAGCCTCATGCGTACCCGCGGGCGTTCACTGGAGAACGAGGCCGCGCCTGTACAAATGCTCTCGCTGACGGGCAACGGCGCGCTGGGCGCCTACGATTGGCTCGACCGCGTTGGCGTCGCCTGGCAGCTGAATGGCAAGGCGCGTCTGGATGCCCGCACAACGCGCGCCACCGCCCCATCGGGCGGCATCTCTTCGGATGCATCCGCCTGGCGGCATGAGACCCGCTTGAGTTTTGAGCCTGATGCATCCACAAGCATCAGTGTTGGCCTGGCGCTGACGCAGGAGTCAGGGGCCGCAATGGGGACTTCAGGCACGGGGGCATTCGCACTGAACCAGTCGTTCTCTCAGGCGACCACGTTCAGGCTGCGGCACGACCTGGGTCGGCGCTGGGCAGCCTTTGGATCGGCAGAAATCGGCACCATGAAAGTGGCGGGCGAAACACTGCTCACGGATATCAGCAATGTGATGACCAGTGAGTGGGCGGCTGGCATCGCGTGGCAGGGAGACGACCGCTCTTTTGGTCTGGCGCTCAGTCAGCCGCTTCGCGTAGATCATGCACGCGCCAGCTTTAACCTTCCGGTGGGGCGCTTGGCAGATGGTACGGTGCTGCGCCAGAGCCGGTCAGTCAGCCTGACGCCTACAGGGCAGCAGCTCAACCTGGAGTTGGCGTACCGGCAGCGCTGGGTCGGCGCAGGTGGCAGGCATTCTGCCCTGGGCCTGCATATGGTTTACGCACACGATGTGGGGCATGTCGCCGGCGCGCGCGCATTGACGCTCATGGGCAGTCACCGTTATCACTGGTGAGCGGTCAAATATCGCAAGGGAACAGCGGTGACTGCTGCGACCGGATGATTCCAGCGGCGGGCTGTTCGCCGGGCCACTTGGCGCCTTGATGATCGTTTTGTGACTACGTCAGCGCGAATCGCCATTCAACCCAAAAACCGCAGTTGACCGCTCATCACCTCAATGGAAGCCGCGTGAATGCTGAGTTTTCCGCCTTCGGATGTGGCGTCCTCGCGCAATATGGGATGTGGCGTCCTCGCGCAATATGGGATGTGGCGTCCTCGCGCAATATGTTCGCGTTCACCTTTTGGGTGACAGCGCTACGCACCCGCTGGCACGTCTGGTCGCGCGCCTGCCTTTGTACCCGCAAAGGGTAGGCCGGATTCGTAAAGCCGCTAAAGCGGCAACGACTCCGCTCTCGCGCCTCGTTGCAGGCCCCGGCCTGCCGCCTCGTTGCTTCGCCCTAAAGGACTCCGATCCACTATGGGCTGAAGCCCATGTGGAATCGTATGCGGCAGACACACGCCCAGACGCACCATCGGGCGCGTCCAACTGCGGTTTCCAGGTTCAATTCAGCGCGCGGATCGATTGCATTGGCGGCACGCGGGTGATGTGCCGCGTGGTGAGCCAGCCGCTCATGCCGACCAGCAGCGCCCCGCCCAGCGGCAGCACTAGCCACAGCCAGGGGTGCAGGCGCAGCGGCAGTTCGAACAGGCGGTCGGCGATCAGCGCCATGGCGATTTCGGCGCAGGCGCTGGCGAGCAGGCCGGCCAGCAATCCCAGTGCGATGAATTCGCTCCACAATCCCTTCGCCAGATACGCGCGCTGCGCGCCGAGGGTGCGCAGCAGCACGGCTTCCTGCTGGCGTGCGTCGAGGCTGGCCAAGAGGGTGGCGACGACCACGGCCATGCCGGCGGCGAGCAAAAAGCCCAGCAGCAGCTGGATGGCGCCGATGATCTGCGCGAACACGGCTTCGATGTTGGCGATGAGCTTGTCGAGCGCGAGCACGGTGATGCCGGGGAAGGTCCTGACGAAGCCGGGCAGCACGCCGGTGGCGTCCGGCGGCACGTAGACGCTGGCGATGGAACTGGCGGGCAGGGCGTCGAGCTGGCCGGGGGCGAAGATGACGAAGAAGTTGGGTTGCATCGAGTCCCACTTCACGCTGCGGATGCTGGTGATGCGCGCGGCGAGTGTCTGGTCGCCGACCTGGAAGCCGAGCTGGTCGCCGACGGCAAGATTCAGCCGTTCGGCCATGCCGGATTCGACCGAGATTTCTGCGGAAGGGTCGCTGCGCAGCAGCGGGGCACCCACCGGCGTGCCCTTTACGGGTGCTGCGGAAGGGTCGCTGCGCAGCAGCGGGGCACCCACCGGCGTGCCCTTTACGGGTGCTGCGGCGCGGCGCTCGCCGTGCCACTGCCCGGCCAGCACGGCATTGTTGGCGGGCAGGGTGGCGGTCCAGGTGAGGTTGAGCTCGCGCCGCAGGGTGTTGCTGTCGCGCGCGTCCTCGGGAAGCGTCTCGGCGATGGGCGCGCCGTTTTTGCTGACCAGGCGGCCGCGCACCATGGGGTAGAGCGCGGAGGCCTTGAGGCGATGCTGCGACAGGTAGGCGGCCACCGCTTCCTGCTGGTGCGGCGCGATGTTCACCAGGAAATAGTTGGGGGCTTCGGGCGGCAGCTGCTGTTGCCAGTCGGCGATGAGGTCGCTGCGCACCAGCGCCAGCAGGGCCACCAGGAACAGCGCCAGGGTGAAGGCGCCGAGCTGCAGGGTGCTGTCGAAACGGTGGCGCAACAGTTGCGCGAGACCGAAGCGCAGCGGGCCGTGAGACATGCGCTGCACGCCGCGGCCGGCCACCAGCGCCAGCCGCGCCAGCAGGATCAGCACCCCGACCAGAGCGGCCAGCGCGCCGACGAAGACGCCAACCAGCCTGGCGTCGCCCGCATACCAGGCGATCAGCCCCAGCAGCGCCGATCCGCTGACCGCCGCACTGATCCACGCGGCCACCGGCAGCGGCGGCAGGTCGCGCCGCAACACGCGCAGCGGCGGCACGTGGATCAGGCGCATCAGCGCCGGCAGGCTGGCGCCCGCCAGCGCCAGCAGGCCGCTGGCGACGGCGACACCCACCGGCGCCAGGCCAAGTGACGGCAGACGGGTGGCGGCGTCCGGCAGGATCAGCCCCGCCAGCGCCTGCTGCATCAGGGCGCCGACCGCTACGCCGGCGAGGCTGCCCAGCAGCCCCAGCGTCAGCAGCTGGACGGCATAGAGCGTGCG
This sequence comes from Thiobacillus denitrificans, assembly GCF_001530125.1. Lineage (GTDB taxonomy): Bacteria > Pseudomonadota > Gammaproteobacteria > Burkholderiales > Thiobacillaceae > Thiobacillus > Thiobacillus denitrificans_C. Next base: position 26,093 of record NZ_LDUG01000048.1, read on the forward strand.
CAGCTGCGCGGTGGTGGCGCCGAAGCAGCGCAGCAGCGCGGCCTGGTCGTAATGGCGCAGCGCGTGGTGGTGGGCCGCGATGGCGATCGCGGCCACTGACAGCAAGAGACTGATCAATGCAGTGAGCTGGATGTAGCGGTCGGCATTGGCGAAGGCGCCGCGCAGGGTTTCGACGCCTTCGCGCGAACCGATGAGGCGCTGGGTGCTGTCGAGTGCGGGTTTCAGCGCCGCGCTGAAGGCGGCGAGTTGATCGGGCTCGCCGGCAAACTGATAGAGATAGGTGAGCCGGCTGCCGGGCTGCAGCACGCGGGTTTGTTCGACCTCGTCGGCGCGCATGAACACGCGCGGGGCGAGGCCGAACACGCCGCCGAGCTGGCCCGGTTCTTCGGCCACGATGCCGGCGATGCGGAATGTGGCCTCGCCGATCTGCACGCTGTCGCCCACGCTGGCGGACAGCAGCGGCAGCAGCGACGGCTCGACGTAAATCGCGTCCGGCGGCGGCTGCGCCGGACGCGCGACGCCAGGCTCAAAGGGGCGGTCGGCGATGCGCACTACGCCGCGCAACGGATAGGCGGCGTCGACCGCGCGCAGGGTGGCGAGCTGGAAGGCGTCGCCACGGCTGACCATGCTGGCGAATTCGAGCGCCCGACTGGTTGCAAGCGGGCTTGTCTTGAGCGCACTAGTTTCAACGGCGGGGGCAGGCCAGTCCTCGATCGGACGCGGGCTGGTGACCAGCAGATCGGCACCGAGAAAGCTGGCGCCCTGTTCGCTCATCGCGCGCTTGATGCGGTCGCCGAGAAAGCCGGTGGTGGACACGCTGCCGACGCCGATGATCAGCGCCAGCAGCAGTACGCGCCATTCGCCGCTGGCGCGTTCGCGCCGCAGCAGCCACAGGCCGAGCCGCAGCACCCGTAAAGGGTATGCCAAAGGTAGGCAATCCGCATCCAGCCTGCGGCTGGGCGGAATTGACACCGCCGGCGGGTACCCCGCTGCTGCGCAGCGACCCTTCCGCAGGAAAGTCATGCGAGTGCCGCCTCGCGCATCTGGCCGGCGACCAGATGCAGCCGGCGCTGGCAGCGCGCCGCCAGTGCCTCGTCGTGGGTGACCAGGATCAGGGTGGTGTGGGCGGAGGCGTTGAGCTCGAACAGGAGTTCGATGATGCGCGCGCCGGTGTCGGCATCGAGGTTGCCGGTGGGTTCGTCGGCGAACACGATTTCGGGATCGGTGGCGAAGGCACGCGCGAGGGCGACGCGCTGCTGTTCGCCGCCGGACAGCTGGCGTGGCGTGTGCGCGGCGCGCGCGGCGAGGCCGACGCGGTCGAGCCAATGGGCCGCGCGTTCGCGTGCGTCGGCGCGGCCGGCCAGTTCCAGCGGCAGCAGGATGTTTTCCAGCGCGCTAAGCGCGGGCAGCAGTTGGAACGACTGGAACACGAAACCGATGCGGCCGGCGCGCAGGCGGGCGCGGGCATCCTCGTCGAGATCGCCCAGACGCTGGCCGAGCAGCATGATTTCGCCCGCCGACGGCTGGTCGAGTCCCGCCAGCAGGCCCAGTAGGGTCGACTTGCCCGAGCCGGAAGCGCCTGTGATGGCGAGCGTTTCGCCGGCTTTGACCGTGAGTTCGACTTCGCTCAGGATGGCGAGCGTGCCGTCGGCGGTGGTCACGCGCTGCGACAGGGCGCGGGCGATGACGACGCCGTGCGATTGCAATGCGCTGATTGATTCTGCAGGGAACTGGGCGCTGTCTGGGGGCGTCATTAAGATAGGGTCAGATTAAGGTGAGTGAATGAATTATCGCGTATGGGTGCTGTTGTTGCTGGTGTGGCTGCCAGGCTGGGCGCTGGCCGGCTCGTGCACTGTGTTGATTGTCGGCGACAGCCTGAGTTCCGGCTACGGCCTTGCAGCGGGACAAAGCTGGGTGGATCTGCTCGACGCGCGCCTGAAAAAGGCCGCGCCGCTGCAAAAAAATCAGCAGTGGCGCGTGATCAACGCCAGCGTGAGCGGCGACACCACGCAGAACGGCCTGCAGCGCTTGAGGCCTGCGCTTGATCGACAGCAACCGCAAGGCGTGCTGATCGCGCTCGGCGGCAACGATGCCTTGCGCGGCACGCCGCCGGCGGTGATCCGGCAGAACTTGGTCACGATGATCCGTCAGGCCAAGGCGGCGGGGGCTTGGGTGATTTTGCTGGATGCGCCGGTGCTGCCCAATTACGGCAAGCCGTATGCCGACGCGGTGGCAAAGCTGTATGTCGACGTGGCGCGCGCTGAGAAAATCATTCGTGTGCCGTGTTTTGTCTGCGACGTGGGCATCGCGCCCGGCATGATGCAGGCCGACGGCATCCACCCGAACGAGAAGGCGCAGCCCCATATGCGCGATGCTGTGTGGCCGCACATCAAACTCCAACTGCGTTGTCCGGTGAAAAAGCCATGAGTGGCGCGCGTTGCCCGTGCGGATCGGGGCGTCTCTATGCGGTCTGCTGCGGACCGCTTCACGCCGGTGCGCCGGCGCCGGATGCCGAGAGCCTGATGCGCTCTCGCTACAGCGCCTATGTGATGGGGTTGGAGGATTACCTGCGGGCGACCTGGCACTCCGATACCCGCCCCGCTGCAATCGAACTCGAAACCACGCCACCCCCGCGCTGGCTGGGTCTGGCAGTGAAGGCGCATACTCCCTTGGACGACAGTCATGCCACGGTGGAATTCGTCGCGCGCTACAAGCTCAATGGACGCGCATTCAGGCTGCACGAAAGCAGCCGCTTCGAACGGGTGGACGGGCGCTGGCTGTATGTCGACGGCGAGATTCGCGACTGAAGTTAGACGTACATTATGGTGCGCGCACAATGAACAAAACCCGCTTGCGCGGGCTTTGTTCATTGCGTGCAAATAGATGGGGTGGACGATGGGGCTCGAACCCACGACAACAGGAATCACAATCCTGGACTCTACCAACTGAGCTACGTCCACCATTGATGTTGTTGGCAATACCAACAACGGAAAAAACCTGGTCTGCCCGACAGGAATCGAACCTGTAACCCCCAGCTTAGAAGGCTGGTGCTCTATCCAGTTGAGCTACGGGCAGAGACACACTTCTCGGGCGCTATTCTTACTTGGGACAATTGGGGGTGGTCGGGGTGAGGGGATTCGAACTCCTGACATCCTGCTCCCAAAGCAGGCGCGCTACCGGGCTGCGCTACACCCCGAAATCCTATTTATTCATTACAGCCGAATTCGGAGAAGCGAGACTATACATTGCCGAATTGGCCGGGTCAATTTTTGCTTGAGTCGGAGGAGGGGTTCCGGGAAAATCACTCTTTTGCTTCAGGGTTGCCTTGATGAGCGCACGAATTCTAGACGGCAAGGCCATGGCCGACACCATCCTCGCAGTGATCCACGACAAGGTGGCCGAACGCGAGGCGCAGGGCAAACGCCGGCCCGGCCTGGCGGTGATCCTGGTGGGCGACGATGCCGCCTCGGCGGTGTACGTGCGCAACAAGAAGCGCGCCTGCGAACGCGCCGCCGTCACCAGCGTCTCGCACGACCTGCCCAGCGCCACCATGCAGGGCGAGCTGCTGGCGCTGATCGACACGCTGAATGCCGACCCTGCCATCGACGGCATCCTGGTGCAGCTGCCGCTGCCCGCGCATATCGACACGGAGACGGTGATCGAGCGCATCCGCCCCGACAAGGACGTCGACGGTTTCCACCCCTACAACATCGGCCGCCTGGCGGTGAAGATGCCGACGCTGCGGCCGTCCACGCCACGCGGCATCATGACGCTCTTGCGCGCCACCAACGAGGAGCTGCGCGGCAAGAATGCGGTAATGGTCGGCGCGTCCAACATCGTCGGCCGGCCGATGAGCCTGGAACTGCTGCTGGCCGGCTGCACCATCACCGTGTGCCACAGCGCCACGCGCGATCTGGAAAGCTTCGTGCGTTCCGCCGAAATCCTGGTGGTGGGGGTGGGCAAGCCGCGCATGATTCCGGGTGACTGGGTGCGCGAGGGCGCGATCGTGATCGACGTCGGCATCAACCGCCTCCCCGACGGCAAGCTGGTTGGCGACGTCGATTTCGACGCTGCTGCGGAGCGCGCCAGCTGGATCACCCCGGTGCCCGGCGGGGTGGGGCCGATGACCGTGGCGACCCTGCTGGAAAATACGCTCGAAGCCGCGCTGATGCACAATCCTTAGGGAAACACTGATTAATTCGATATAACCGTCATTGCGAGCGAAGCGCGGCAATCCAGCGCATTGATTAAGCAGGCATTTCTGGATTGCCGCGTCGCTTCGCTCCTCGCAAAGACGGATTAATCAGCGTCTCCTTAGGGGTCAGGGGTCAGGGGTCAGGCTCGTAGGGTGCGCCGCGCGCACCCTACTGAACAGCCTCGCGTGTCCTAAATGCACAACCCGGGTTAAATCTGGTGCAGCGCCCGTAGATAGGCCACATCGACGAAGGGCTGGCCGAGATCGGGGCCGGCCAGCACCCGGTTGGGTACGCCAGATTCACCGAGATCGGACAGCACGACCGCTGCGCCGGTGAAGTCGTGGTCCAGCGTGTAGTCGTTGACCGTCACCAGCGTTTTCAGGCCGGCGCCCAGGCTCGCGCGCAGGCCGTTCTCCGAATCCTCGAACGCCAGGCAGTCGGCGGGTTGCAGTTCCATTTTTTCCAGTGTGAAATGGTAGATGTCGGGCGCGGGTTTCTTGACTGGCACGATGTCGCCTGCCGCGATGACTTCGAACCATTCCTGGGTGCCTGAGCCGAGGCTGTGTTCCAGCAGCACGGTGACGTTCTCCGGGGTGGTGGTGGTGGCGATCGCCAGCCGCAGTCCGGCGGCGCGTGCCTCGACCAGCAGCCGCTTGACCCCGGGGCGCATGGGGATGCCGCCGCGCGCGGCGAGCGTCGCGTAGTGCCGGGTCTTGGCCTGGTGGAGATCCGCCACCAGTTCGTCGAAATGGGCCGGTTTTCTATAGTCCGGCCGATAGTGGTCGATATAGTGCTTGATCCGTTCCTTGCCGCCGGTCACGGCAAGCAGTTTGCCATAGAGGGTGACGTCCCAGTGCCAATCGAGACCGGCGTCGGCAAAGGCTTGATTGAAAGCGGGCCGGTGGCCGTCGCGCTCGGTGTCGGCCAGGGTGCCGTCAACGTCGAAGAGTAGGGCGTGTAGTGTCATGTGGGTTGCGATAGTTAAGCGATTCTGATATTAAGTCAGGTTGGGCCAGGCCCGGATTACACTAACTTCAAAGAGAACAAGATGGCTGAAACTTTGATGCGCTTTGAGCCTTACAAGGCAAAAAAAGGCGAAGAATACATGAATGCAAAACAGCTCGGGCATTTTCGAAAAATGCTCGAAGCCTGGAAAGCCGAGTTGTCTCAGGACATCGACAGCACCCGGCATTCCATGCAGGACGAGCAGACGGTGTTTGCCGACCCCAATGACCGCGCCACCCAGGAGTCGGACATGGCACTCGAGCTGCGCAACCGCGATCGCGAGCGCAAGCTGATCAAGAAAATCGGCGAGACCATCGCCAAGATCGACGGCGGCGATTACGGCTATTGCGAAGCGTGCGGTATCGAAATCGGGTTGGATCGCCTGCAGGCGCGTCCGACTGCAACACTGTGCATCGACTGCAAGACGCTCGAGGAAATCCGCGAACGTCAGGTCGCCAAATGAACATGGCACGTCAGGTCTTCAAATAAGCCAGCCCAGTCAGCTTGCCCATTCAGCCCACCCGCAAAGCGCACATGACCGACACCAGCGAATTTGACCGTAGTTTCAATGGATTGCTTTACAGCGTGATGCGCTGGGATCAGCTGACGGCATTCTGGCAAAAGGTCGATGCCGGGGCAGGCTGGTATCTCTATGCGGTCGGTCAGCAGGTGCCGCAAGAATCTTCTGCTGCCGACAAGGTGCAACAGTTCACGCGCGAACTGGATGAACTGCTGCGGCGTGAGCATCATGAGGATTACTGCGCGATTGTTTACGCCGACAACCTCGATGCGCCCAGCTTCATCAAGATCTACGACCCCAATCATCTCGGCAGTTCGTGCGGTTCAAGTTCGGCGAAGTCGTCGGTGTTGCCGGGTTGGGTGATGAGCCAAACGCCACCGTGTGAGCTCGAAATTGGCGGCGTGGTGACCGGCCAGCGCAAGCGCTGGTGGCAGGCGTTTCTGGGTGAAACGACCTGATTTCAGAGCCGGCTGGGCAAATAAAAAACGCGCCGTGTGGCGCGTTTTTTATTTGAAGCCGCCGCGCCGGACGGCGCGGCGTTGCTTAGCTGGCCTCTTCTTCGTCGCCGGGGATAACGGGAGCGGGCGCAGGCGCTTCCAGCAGGGCCTTCATCGACAACCGCAGGCGGCCTTTCTCGTCGGCTTCCAGAATCATCACCTTCACGACCTGGCCTTCTTTCAGGTAGTCGCCGATGGCGTTGACGCGCTCATGGGCGATTTGCGAGATGTGCAGCAGGCCGTCGCGGCCCGGCAGCACGTTGATGATCGCGCCGAAGTCCAGCAGCTTGATGACCGGGCCTTCGTAGACCTTGCCAACTTCGACTTCGGCGGTAATTTCCTCGATGCGCTTCTTGGCGAGTTCGCCGGCTTCCATGCTGGTGCAGGCGATTTTCACGCTGCCGTCTTCCTGAATGTCGATCTGGGTGCCGGTTTCCTCGGTCAGCGCGCGGATGACAGCGCCGCCCTTGCCGATGACGTCGCGGATTTTTTCCGGGTTGATCTTCATCGCGATGATGCGTGGCGCATAGGCTGACATTTCATGGCTGTCGGAGACCGACGCCTTCATGATGCCGAGGATGTGCAGGCGGCCTTCCTTGGCCTGCGTCAACGCGGCATGCATGATTTCCTGGGTGATGCCGTTGATCTTGATGTCCATCTGCAGCGCGGTCACACCCTTTTCGGTGCCCGCCACCTTGAAGTCCATGTCGCCCAGGTGATCCTCGTCGCCGAGGATGTCGGTCAGCACGGCGAAGCGGTTGCCTTCCTTGATCAGGCCCATGGCGATGCCGGCGACGTGCGCTTTCAGCGGCGCGCCGGCGTCCATCAGCGACAGGCAGCCGCCGCACACCGATGCCATCGACGACGAGCCGTTGGATTCGGTGACTTCGGAGACCACGCGCATGGTGTAGCCGAACTCTTCCTTGGAGGGCAGCACCGCCAGCAGCGCGCGCTTGGCCAGTCGCCCGTGGCCGACTTCGCGGCGCTTGGGCGCGCCGATGCGGCCGGTTTCGCCGGTGGCGTAGGGCGGCATGTTGTATTGCAGCATGAAGCGGTCGGAGTAGGTGCCTTCGAGCGCGTCGATGGTCTGCTCGTCGCGTCCGGTGCCGAGCGTGGTGACCACCAGCGCCTGGGTTTCGCCGCGGGTGAACAGGGCGGAGCCGTGGGCACGCGGCAGTACGCCGGTACGGATGGTGATCGGGCGCACGGTGCGGGTGTCGCGGCCGTCGATGCGCGGCTGGCCGGACAGGATGCGGTTACGCACCACGCTGGCTTCCACGCGGTGGAAGGCGTCCTTGACGTGGTTCTGCGCAACCGTGTCCATGTCGGCACGGATGAGCTCGGCGAAGGCCTTGCTGCGGACTTCGTCGATGGCGGTCATGCGCGCCTGTTTCTGCTTGATGTTGTAGGCCTGCTGCAGGCCATCCTCGGCAATGGCTTTGAGGCGTTCCACCATCGCGGTGTCTTCGGCGACCGGCTGCCAGTCCCAGGCGTCGGCGCCGGCTTCGTCGGTCAGTTCGTTGATGGCGTTGATCGCGGCCTGCAGCTGCTGGTGGCCGAACATGACCGCGCCCAGCATGATGTCTTCGGGCAGTTCCATCGCTTCGGATTCGACCATCAGTACGGCGGCTTCAGTGCCGGCGACGACCAGATTCAGTGCCGAATCTTTCAGCTCGGAGTTGGCCGGGTTCAGCACGTATTCGCCGTTGATGAAACCGACGCGCGCCGCGCCCACCGGGCCGTCGAACGGCAGGCCGGACAGCGACAGCGCGGCCGAGGCGCCAATCAGCGCGGGGATGTCGGCGCTGATTTCGGGGTTGGACGACATCACCGTGGCGATGATCTGCACTTCGTTGAAGAAGCCTTCGGGGAAGAGCGGGCGGATGGGACGGTCGATCAGGCGGCAAATCAGCGTTTCGCCTTCTGACATCCGGCTTTCGCGCTTGAGGAAGCCGCCGGGGATGCGTCCGGCAGCGTAGGTTTTTTCCTGGTAATCGACGGTCAGCGGGAAGAAATCCTGACCGGGCTTGACTTCGTTCTTGGCGACCACGGTGACCAGCACCACGGTGTCGTCCATGTTGACGATGACAGCGCCGGAGGCCTGGCGGGCGATTTCGCCGGTTTCAAGTGTGACCAGATGGCGGCCATAGGTAAACGTTTTCTTGATAGCGCTCATACGAGTTCCTTTCAAAAGCAAAAACGCCCCGCATGGGCGGGGCGTGAAAAATTCAGGGGACGACACGCCCCATCCACAGTTCCGATACAGCCAGTGCCGATACAGCCGGGTGCTGGGTCATCACAGGGGTCTTGCCGGACTTACTTGCGCAGACCGAGGCGTTCGATCAGGGTCTTGTAGCCTTGGAGGTGGGTGCGCTTCAGGTAGTCCAGCAGCTTGCGGCGGCGGCTCACCATCTTCAGCAGACCACGACGCGAGTGGTGATCCTTCATGTTGGCCTTGAAGTGGCCGGTCAGGTCGTTGATGCGGGCCGTCAGCAGGGCAACCTGCACTTCGGGCGAGCCGGTGTCGGCGGCGGCGCGTTGGTAATTCTGGACGATTTCAGCTTTTTGAGCGACGGTAACAGCCATGGTGTACTCCTTCTAAATCGCGTGGCCTGCGGCTGAGCGGGACACGTTCTGGGAAACCGGCGATTTTACGCCGAATGGGGGGGGTAACTCAAGCTTGTTGGGTGGCAATCAGGCGGCGCGGAAGCAGCTGGCCGGCATCGGCATCGGCCAGACCGATGAAAACATGGGCGGCGGTGTAAATGCGTGTCAGCCCTTGAAGTTCGGTCAGGTGCGGCACGCTGCGGCCCTGGCACAGGGCCGCAGCGTCGGCGTCGTCAAGCTGGATGGCGGGCAGATGGGCTACGAGGCAGTCTGCGGGCAGCAGCAGGGCGTGGCGCTGGCTGGCCTCGAGCGCTTCAAGGACGGTGAGCGTGTGCGCCTGGCCCAGTGTGAACCCGCCAGCCGTCGTGCGCGTCAGCGCGGTGAGGTGGGCGCCGCAGCCGAGCACGGCGCCGATGTCCTGCGCCAGGGTGCGGATGTAGGTGCCGGCGCTGCATTGCACGTCGAGCACCACGCGGGGCGGATCGCATTCGATGAGCTCAAGTGCGCGGATCGTCACCTTGCGCGGCGGGCGGTCGATTTCGATGCCGGCGCGGGCGTATTCGTAGAGTGGGCGTCCCTGGTGCTTGAGCGCCGAATGCATGGGCGGGATCTGCTCGATTTCGCCTGTGAAGCGGGGCAGCACGGCGCTGATGTCGGCACGGCTGACAGTGACCTCGCGGGTGCTGAGAACCTCGCCTTCCGGGTCGCCCGTGGTCGTGGTGACGCCGAGTTGCAGTACGGCACGATAGTGCTTGTCGGCCTCGAGCAGGTAGGCGGAAAACTTGGTGGCCTCGCCGAAGCACAAGGGCAGCAGGCCGTCGGCGAAAGGGTCGAGGGTGCCGGTGTGGCCTGCCTTTTTAGCATTGAGCAGCCACTTGGCTTTTTGCAGCGCGGCGTTGGAGGTGATGCCGACCGGCTTGTTCAGCAGCAGCACGCCATCGATCGGCTGGCGGGGAGGCTTCACTCGTCTTTGGGGTGTTTGGCGTCTTCGGCGACGGCCGCTTCGATCAGCTGGCTGAGCTCAATACCGCGTTCAACCGAGCGGTCGTAGACGAAGCTGAGTTTGGGCACTACGCGCAGCTGCATGCGGCGCGACAATTGCGTACGCAGAAAGCCGCTGGCACGTTGCAGGCCCAGCAGACAGGCGGAATGCTCGGCTTCGCCACCCAGCGTGGTGAAGTAGACCTTGGCAAACTCCATGTCGCGGTTGACCTCCACCTCCGTGATGGTCAGCATGCCGACGCGCGGATCCTTCACTTCCTGCCGGATCAACTCCGGCAGTTCGCGCTGAATCTGGTCGGCGACCCGACGGGCGCGTGGGAAATCCTTTGGCATTACAGGCTACGCGCGAATTCCACGACCTCAAACACTTCGAGCAAATCACCTTCCTGGATGTCGTTGAAGTTCTTGATGGAGAGGCCGCACTCGAAGTTGGCCTTGACTTCCTTGACGTCATCCTTGAAGCGCTTGAGTGAATCGAGCTCGCCCTCGTGGACCACCACGTTGTTGCGCAGGATGCGCACGCCGGCGTTGCGTTTGATCATGCCATCGGTCACGTAGCAGCCGGCAATGGTGCCGACCTTGGAGACGTGGAAGACCTGGCGGACTTCCACGCTGCCGATGACGCTTTCCCGCTTTTCGGGCGCCAGCATGCCGGACAGCGCGGCCTTCACCTCATCTACCGCTTCGTAAATGATGTTGTAGTAGCGGATATCCACGCCGCTGGATTCGGCCAGCTTGCGGGCGGCCGCATCGGCACGTACGTTGAAGCCGATCAGCACGGCCTTGGAGGCGAGTGCCAGGTTGACGTCGGATTCGGTGATTGCACCCACTGCACTGTGGATGATGTTGACCTTGACCTCGTCGGTCGACAGCTTGGCCAGCGCGTGCGCCAGGCCTTCGTAAGAGCCCTGCATGTCGGCTTTGAGGATGATGGGCAGTTGCTGGACTTCGCCCGCACCCATCTGCCCGAACATCGATTCCAGCTTGGCAGCCTGCTTTTTGGCGAGTTGCACGTCGCGGAACTTGCCCTGACGGAACAGCGCGATTTCGCGCGCCTTGCGCTCGTCGGGCAGCACCATCATGTCCTCGCCGGCACGCGGCACGTCGGACAGACCCTGGATTTCGACCGGGATCGAGGGGCCGGCTTCGTTCACGACCTTGCCCGACTCGTCGAGCATGGCGCGCACGCGGCCGAAGGCCTGGCCGGCCAGCACCATGTCGCCGCGGCGCAGGGTGCCGGATTGCACCAGCAGCGTGGTGACCGGGCCCTTGCCCTTGTCCAGTCGCGCTTCGATGACGAGGCCTTTTGCCGGCCCTTCGGCAGCCGCCTGCAGTTCCAGCACTTCGGCTTGCAACAGGATGGCATCGAGCAGGCCGTCGATGTTGGTATTGGCCTTGGCCGACACTTCGACGAACTGGGTGTCACCCCCCCATTCTTCGGGAGTGACGCCCTGTGCAACGAGTTCCTGACGGATGCGCTCGGGGCTGGCATCGGGCTTGTCGACCTTGTTGACGGCCACCACCAGCGGCACACCTGCTGCCTTGGCATGGTGGATGGCTTCGATGGTTTGCGGCATGACGCCGTCGTCCGCCGCCACCACCAGTACCACGATGTCAGTTGCTTTGGCGCCGCGCGCCCGCATCGCGGTAAACGCTTCGTGGCCCGGGGTGTCGAGGAAAGTGATGACGCCTTTTTCGGTTTCGACGTGATAGGCGCCGATGTGCTGGGTGATGCCGCCGGCTTCGCCGCTGGCCACCCGGGTGCGCCGGATGGTGTCGAGCAGCGAGGTCTTGCCGTGGTCGACGTGGCCCATCACCGTGACCACAGGCGGGCGGGCGCGCACGACCATTTCGCCGGTAAAGCCGGTATCGATGAGGAAGGCTTCAGGCGTATCGAGCGCGGCAGGCTTGCCGATGTGGCCCATTTCCTCAACCAGGATGATCGCAGTTTCCTGGTCGAGCACCTGGTTGATGGTCACCATGCTGCCCAGTTTCATCAATGCCTTGATGACCTCGGCCGCCTTCACCGACATCTTGTGGGCAAGCTCAGCCACGGTGATGGTTTCGGGCACCAGCACCTCGCGCACGATCGGCTCGGTCGGCGCCACAAAGGTGGTTTCCTCATGGCCGGATCTGGATTTGCCCTTACGGCCACGCCAGCCGGCGTCGGGCGCAGCGCCGCCGCGGGTCTTGAGTCCGCCCTTGCGCTTTGCCGCATCGTCTTTCCAGGTGCCGCCCGCTTTCTTGTCCGGGCCTTTGGCGCCTTTGGCGGCAGCCGGCTTGTCGGGCTTGTGCAGGGTTTTGGCGGTGGGTGCAACCGGCGCGGGCGGTGCAGCGGCTTTTTCCGCTGCCGCAATCTTGGCGGCTTCGCGTGCGGCTTCGGCCTGCTTGCGCAAGGCCTCGCGCTCGGTGCGGGCGCGGGCATCCGAGGCCTGGCGTTCCTGCAGCGCCAAGTGGCGGCGTGTTTCTTCTGCGCGCACCTTGACTTCAGCTTCGTTCAGGATCGAGGCTTTTTTGATGCGGGTGGTTTTCTTGACCACCGGGGCGGGTTCCACTGCGGACTCCGCAGCCACCTCGGGCGGCACGGGGGTAGCTTCAGCGGCTGCGACGGGTTCCACAACCGCAGGCTCGGCAGCGACAGGCTCAATCGCGGCAGGTTCGGCGACGACCGGTTCGGCCACTGCAGGCTTGGCCTTGGCCTTAGCCGGTTTAGCCGCTACCGGCTCGACGATGGGCGCTTCAACCTTGGCTTCAACCGGAGCTTCGACCACTGCCGGAGCCTGCTCCTCGGCCAACGGAGCGGGTTCGACTTCTGGCACGGGCTCTGCCACGGGCGGGGCTTCGGCCGCCAGCGCAGCGGCATCGCGCTTGACGTAGGTGCGTGACTTGCGCACTTCCACCTGAATGGTGCGCGACTTGCCGGTGCTGTCGGTCTTGCGGATCTCGCCGGTCTGCTTGCGCGTGATGGTGATCTTGGTCTTGCCGGTTTCAGCGCCGCCGCCGTGCATCTTGCGCAGATAGTCGAGCAAATGCGCCTTGTCCGCTTCGGTGACGGAATCGACGACATCATTCTTGCTGACGCCCGCCGCTTTCAGCTGTTCAAGCAACAGCTGGGGCGGCAGTTTCAGTTCTTGGGCGAATTGTTCAACGTTCATGCAGTCCTCTTAGCCTTGGGCGAACCAGGGCGCGCGTGCGGCCATGATCAATTGTTTGGCGCGTTCGGCATCCATGGCGGATATTTCAGTCAGTTCATCGACTGCCAGTTCCGCCAGGTCCTCGGTGGTGTGGATGCCTTTGCTGGCAAGCGTGCGTGCGGTTTCTGCGTCCATGCCTTCGAGCGACAGCAGGTCGCCGGCGGAGGCCTCGACCTGTTCTTCGCCGACGATGGCTGCGGTCAGCAATGCGTTACGGGCACGGTTGCGCAATTCGTTGACCAGGTCTTCGTCGAACGCCTCGATCTCGAGCATTTCGTTCAACGGGACGTAGGCGACTTCTTCCAGCGTGGAGAAGCCTTCGTCGACCAGAATCTGGGCGACTTCCGCGTCCACGTCGAGATTCTCGACGAAGAGCGCGAGGGTCTTGCCGCTTTCGCTCGACTGCCTCTCTTCTGCCGCTTCGCGCGACATGATGTTGAGTTCCCAGCCGGTCAGCTCGGACGCCAGTCGCACGTTTTGGCCGCCGCGGCCGATGGCCATGGCCAACTGTTCCTCGTCCACCACCACGTCCATGCTGTGCTTGTCTTCGTCCACCACGATGGAGCTGACTTCGGCGGGCGCCAGCGCATTGATGACGTACTGCGCGGGGTCGGCCGACCAGTGGATGATGTCGACGCGCTCGCCTGCCAGCTCGTTGGTCACCGAGGTGACGCGCGAACCGCGCATGCCGATGCAGGTGCCGATCGGATCGATGCGCGGATCGTGCGACACTACCGCAATCTTGGCGCGCAGGCCGGGGTCGCGGGCGGCTGCCTTGACTTCAAGCAGGCCTTCCTCGATTTCCGGCACTTCGAGCTCGAACAGTTTCATGATGAATTCGGGTGCGGTGCGCGACAGCACCACCTGCGGGCCGCGGGCGCCGCGGTCGATGCGCAGCAGGTAGGCGCGGACGCGGTCGCCGACGCGCAGGTTTTCGCGCGGGATCATCTGGTCGCGGTGCAGGAAGCCTTCGATGCGGCCCGATTCGATGACGGCGTTGCCGCGGTCGATGCGTTTGACCACGCCGTTGACAAGGTGTTCCTTGCGGTCGAGGAAGTCGCTGATGATCTGCTCGCGCTCGGCGTCGCGGATCTTTTGCAGGATGACCTGCTTGGCCGCCTGCGCGCCGATGCGGCCGAACTCGATATTTTCCAGCGGCTCTTCGATGTAGTCGCCGATTTCGATGTCGGGGTGCTTGTCCTGGGCGTCGATCAGCAGGATCTGGTGACCCTCGGATTCGAGGTCGGCCTCGGACACGACCTGCCAGCGGCGGAAGGATTCGTATTCGCCGGTTTCGCGGTCGATCGACACGCGCACGTCGGCCTCTTCCTTGAAGCGTTTTTTGGTGGCGGAGGCGAGCGCCTGCTCGAGTGCTTCGAACACCACCTCTTGGCCCACGTTCTTTTCGCGCGCCAGCGCATCGGCCAGCATTAACAATTCACGACTCATCATTCCCTCCAGCTTGCCTAAACCTTGGGGTTCAGGCGGGCAGCGTCCACATTCCTTAAATCGACCGACACTTCCGTGCCATCGACGATCAATTTCACCACGTTTTCTTCCAGACCGACCAGCTGACCGCCGAGGCGTCGTCGGTTGTCCATCGGCACCCGCAGCTTGAGCATGACCTGCTCGCCGGCGAAGCGCACATAGTCCTGCGGCCTGACCAGCGGCCGGTCGATGCCGGGCGAGGACACTTCCAGCCTGTCGTAGTCGATGTTCTCGACGGCAAACAGGTGGCTCAGGTGATTGCTCACCTTGGCGCAGTCTTCAATCGTGATGCCGCCCGGCTTGTCGATGAAAATCCGCAACAGCCCGCGCCCGGCGCGCTCCAGCGTCACCAGCTCGTAGCCGAGTTCGGTGAGTACAGGCTCCAGGCGGGCGGGTAAATCCATCATCGAAAATCCATCGTTGTGTCGCGGCGCAACACAAATAAAAAATGGGCAAACTGCCCATTGTGTTAGTAATCAAGCGCCGGAATTATACCACTCGGGCCGACGGACTGAAAGATAAGATGGTGCCCGGAACCGGAATCGAACCGGTACGCCATCGCTGGCGAGGGATTTTAAGTCCCTTGTGTCTACCAATTTCACCATCCGGGCGAAGCGGACAGCTAGCCCGGATGTTTCATGAATTCACGCGCCCGCGCTGGTTTTTTGCCTGACATGAAAGATTTGCTCGGTCGGTCGTATGAATAACTACGATGCTCCTTCCCAAAACTTCCCTGTCAATCAAAATCCTGCGCGATCATCACGCGAATTCATGAAACATCCGGGCTGACCCGAATCTGGAGGCGCGAGCCGGAGTCGAACCGACCTACACGGATTTGCAATCCGGTGCATAACCGCTTTGCTATCGCGCCATTGCGGTAAACCACTGTAAACGAAAAGGGGAAAACATCCGGTCTAAACCATCTGTTTTCCCCAGAATGCTGGAGCGGGAAAGGAGGCTCGAACTCCCGACCTCAACCTTGGCAAGGTTGCGCTCTACCAGCTGAGCTATTCCCGCGTTGAAGGCTGCGCATTATGGGGATTTCGCTTTTTGCTGTCAACAATTTTCACGAAGTTTTTTGCAGCGCGCGTGTTGCCATGACAAGGTAATACGCCATCGACACCAGGGTGAGCAGCGCGGCGACCCAGATCAGCAGCGTGCCGATGTCTGCGATGGGCAGGCCAGCGACCGGGTCGAAATACAGCAGTAGCACGATGGCGATCATCTGCGCCGTGGTTTTCAGCTTGCCGACGAAGGATACGGTGACGCTGGCAGATTTGCCGGCCATCGCCATCCATTCGCGCAAGGCCGAGATGGTGATTTCGCGACCGATGATGATGAGCGCGATGAGTGGTGCCACGCGGCCGAGGTCGATCAGCACGATCAGCGCGGCGGCGACCATCAGTTTGTCAGCCACCGGGTCGAGAAAGGCGCCGAAGGCCGAGGTCTGGCCGAGCGCGCGCGCCAGATAGCCGTCGAGCCAGTCGGTCAGTGCTGCCACCCCGAAAAATGCCGCGGCTAGCAGATTGGCTTCATGCGGCGTGACCCAGTCGTCGGGCAGGTAGAACACCCCCACCATCAGCGGAATGAAAAGGATGCGCAGCCAGGTGAGCAGGTTGGGGAGGTTGAGGGGCATTATTAATGGCGGGCGATTAGTGGAGGGCGTTGTAGAGGGTTTCCGCCAATTCTCGGCTGATACCGTTCACCGTGGCAAGTGCGTCGACGCCGGCGTCACGCACGCCCTGCAGGCCACCGAAGTGTTCCAGCAGCTGTTTGCGGCGCTTGGGGCCGATTCCGGCGATGTCTTCCAGGGTCGACTGCACGCGCGCCTTGCCGCGTTTGGCGCGGTGGCCGGTGATGGCAAAGCGGTGCGCCTCGTCGCGCACCTGCTGGATCAGGTGGAAGCCGGGGTGGTCCTTGGCGAGCTTCAGTTCGCGGCCGTCGGCGAAGATCAGGGTTTCCAGGCCGGGCTTGCGCGCCTCGCCCTTGGCCACGCCAAGCAGCAGCACATCGCCGAGGCCAAGCTCGGTCATTGCCTCGACCGCGCTCGAAATCTGCCCCTTACCGCCGTCGATCAGCAACAGATCGGGCAGTACGCCGTTTTCCTCGATGCTCTTGTGGAAGCGCTTGGTGAGCGCGGCGCGCATCGCAGCGTAGTCGTCGCCTGGGGTGATGCCGCTGATGTTGTAGCGGCGGTAATCGGATTTCTTCAGGTCGTCGCCTTCGTAGACGACACACGAGGCCACCGTGGCTTCGCCCATGGTGTGCGAGATGTCGAAGCATTCGATGCGGTTGAGCGTCGGCAGGTCGAGCGTGTCGCGCAGCGCGGCCAGCCGTTGCGACTGGTTGGCGCGGTCGGCGCTGCGGCGCGCGGCGGACAGGCGCGCGTTGGCCTGCGCCATGCCAATCCAGACTTTGCGTTCGCCGGTGACGCGGTGCAGCAGGGTGACTTTCTTGCCGGCCTGTTCGGTCAGCAGCGCTTCCAGCGCGTCGGTTTCGATCGTCTCGCTGATCAGGATGCGCGCCGGAATCGGGTGCTCGAGGTAATGCTGGCCGATGAAGGCTTCCAGCGCTTCGGCCGGCGTGGCGCCCTCGCCGTGCTGCGGAAAGAAGCTGCGGTCGCCGAGATGCCGGCCGCCGCGGATCATGGTCAGGTTGACTGCGATCACCCCGCCGGCCTCGGCCACCGCCACCACGTCGGCATCGGCCTCGCCGCCGGTGGTGTCGACGAACTGCTTCTCGCGCACCGTCGCCAGCATGCGCAGGCGGTCGCGCAGGTGGGCGGCAGTCTCGAAATTGAGATTTTTTGCGGCGGCGTTCATCTGCTCGGTGATCAGTTCGGTCAGCGCGCTGGCCTCGCCGTGCAGCAACTGCGCGGCCGCGCCGACGTCGCGCGCGTAGGCTTCAGGCGTGATGAGCTTGACGCAGGGCGCGCTGCAGCGCTTGATCTGGTGCAGCAGGCAGGGGCGCGAACGGTTGGCGAACACCGTGTCCTCGCAGGTGCGCAGCTGGAACACCTTCTGCAGCAGCTGGATGCTCTCGCGCACCGCATACGAATTGGGGTAGGGGCCGAACGTCTGGTCGTGTTTTTTCGGCGTGCCGCGGAAATAGGCCAGGCGCGGAAAGCGATGCCCGGTCAGCAGTAGATAGGGATAGGACTTGTCGTCGCGGAACAGGATGTTGAAGCGCGGCTTCAGCCCCTTGATCAGGTTGTTCTCCAGCAGCAGCGCTTCCGCCTCGGTGCGCGTCACCGTGGTGTCGATGTGGTCGACGCTCTTCAGCATCAACCGGATGCGCGGACTCTGGTCGGTTTTCTGGAAATAGCTGGTGACGCGCTTTTTCAGGTCCTTCGCCTTGCCGATATACAGCACTGCGCCGGCCGCATCGATCATGCGGTAGACGCCGGGCAGGGTGGGCAGCGAGGCGAGGAATTCCTTGTCGACGCTCAAGGTTGAAAACCGATTTGTCCGCGAAGGACGCGAAGAAACACGAAGAAAGTCATCAAGGTTTTACCCCGCGACCCTTCGCGTTCTTTGCGGATGAAAAATATCATTTCTCGTCGAGCAGCTTGCCGGCGATCGCCCAGTTCTCGTACGGCAGTTCCTCGAACGCGATGTGGGTGTACGACGCCGGCTTGCCCGCGTGGCGCTCCAGCGTGGCGGTAATTTCCTCCGCGACTTTCCGCTTCTGTTCGCGGGTGAGCGTGCCGGCGAGCTTGATGGTGACGACGGGCATGATCAGTCCTCGGCTTGGATCCTGGTGAATACCGCCGCGAACATGTCGGGGGTGAGGCGGCGCGTCTGGGTATTGTAGCGGGAGCAGTGGTAGCTACTGACCAGCCGTCGACCGTCGGGCAGGCGGTAGTCGCTGGCGTGGCCGAAGGGGTAGTCCTTGAGCTTGAGACCTTGCGCGCGCAGAACAGCCTGATGCGCGATCTGTCCCAATGCCAGGATGCTGGCGTGCTCGGGCAGGGCCGCGAGTTCGGCCGCCAGATAGCGGTTGCATTCGCGGATTTCGCCCGGTTCCGGCTTGTTGGCGGGCGGCAGGCATTTCACCGCGTTGGTGATGCGGCAGCCGGTGAGTGTCAGGCCATCGTCTGCCGAGATCGATTCCGGCGCGCTGGCGTAACCGAAGCGGTGCAGGGTCTGGTACAGCAGCACGCCGGCGTAATCGCCGGTGAAGGGCCGCCCGCTGCGGTTGGCGCCGTGCATGCCGGGGGCGAGGCCGACAATCAGCAGATCGGGCGCGGGATCGCCGAAGGCGGGCACCGGGCGCGCGTGATAGTCGGGGTGGCGGACGCGCACCTCGTCCAGAAAGGTGGCGAGGCGCGGGCAGGCGCGGCAGTCGAGGTCGAAGTGCATCGGAAGCAATAAAAACGCCCCACAGCGGGGGCGTTCATTGTACGCGTGACGCGGGTCAGCTTTCGATCGGCCCGGCGGCGGTCTGCATGTAGTTCTGCTCACCCATGCGCTTGACCAGGTCAAGCTGGGTTTCGAGGTAGTCGATGTGCGCCTCGGTGTCGGACTGGATGCCGGTTAGGATTTCGCGCGAGACATAATCCTTGACCGCCTCGCAATGCGCGATGACTTCGACGTACAGTGCGCGCCCGGTGAGCTCCAGCTTGAGGTCGCAGCCCAGGCATTCGACCACGTTCTCGCCGATCATCAGCTTGTTCAGGTCCTGCAGGTTGGGCAGGCCTTCCAGAAAAAGAATGCGCTCGATCAGCTTGTCGGCGTGGCGCATCTCCTCGATCGATTCCTCGTATTCGTGCTTGCCCAGTGCAGTCAGGCCCCAGTTCTTGTACATGCGGGCGTGCAGGAAATACTGGTTGATGGCCGTGAGCTCCACCGTCAGGGCCTTGTTCAGATACTGGATGACTTTCTTGTCGCCTTTCATGCTGCTCTCCTGGTCGTTATGAGAATACCCGCGAGCGTGCCGGTGGCTGGTTGGCTAAAGGGCGGTGCAGGTTTACCCGGCATTCTAGATATGGAGGCGCGCAAAGCAAGCGCTGCCGTGGCGCCAAAGGCACGTATTGTGAATAAGAATGGGAAAAGGTCTGATCAGGCTGCCATGAGTCCGGGGCAGACGGCATCGTTGCGCACCTCGTCCACTGCTTCGCGCAGGACTTCCCTGGCGCAGCGGCCGCATTTGCCGCACTGGGTGGCAACGCCCAGTTCCCGGCTCAATTCGCGCATGGTGCACACGCCTTCGGTACGCACCAGCCGCCGGATATCGGTATCGGTGACACTGTGGCAAAGACAGACGTACATGTGAAATCTCCGGCGGCTGCATTGATGAACATATTTTTATCGTAATGAGAATGATTGTCAACAATAATGTTGTTGCAGGGGGAATGTTGCCCACAGGGGGCAGCATTCCCCCGCACTCATTTGTCGTCAGAACTGATAGCCGACGCCCAGGTTGAAGCCGTCCTGGTTTTTGCCGTCGTCGTTGTCCTGCGTCTGATAGTCGGTCTTGACCACCCCGACGGGGTGGGGCCACCAGTTCACGCTGGCGTCGATCTGCTTCTTCTCGCTGCCGGCGTTGTCCGCCTTGTTGTCCCACAGGTTGTAGCGGGCGAACACGCCCCATTGCTCGGACAGCTTGAACGAGGGCTCGACGTACCAGCCCAACTGCCTGTCGGCGCCAATCGCCGCCGGGCCGCTGCCATCCAGAGTCCATTGCGCGTACAGCGCCTTGAGGCCGAACGGGCCCTTGTTCACGATGCCGTGCAGTTCGACCAGCTTGGCGCTGCCGGCCGTGGCGTCGGCCCCCTGGGTGATGTCGCTCTGGTGCTGGAAGGTGCCGCCGAGTTCGACGCCGGGCAGGCCGGTCCACTTCAGGCGGGCGGGCGGTGTAGGCGAGGTCGCTGGCATTGGCCTCGCTGGTTTTCTGGCGGCCGTCCCGGCTTGTAGCGCTTGGCCGCGGTGGTGGCGAGGCCCTCGTGGACGGCGAAATCGTAGCCGAATCCCGCCACCCAGTTACCCGGAGAGCGCCGCGCCGCCCGCCCACCAGGTGGCGGGAATGATGTCCTTTTCGACCGGGTTGCGCTCGACGCCGTAGAACGCCGGCGTCTCGTGCGTCTCGTTGAGGATGCCGACCGGGATCAGGAACAGGCCGGCCTTGGCGCGATGGTCGGCGTATTCGACGTAGGCCTGTTCGAGTTCGATCTCGCCCTTCTTGCCTTCGCCCGCGATGCTGTGTTCGACTTCCAGCTCGGAGAAGAAGCGGGGAGGTTGGTTGAAAAGCCGCGCCGTGCAGGTCTCACCAGACAAAAAACTGCGTGCTCCAGGCGGCAAGCGGCAGAACCGTAGCCATCGCTGTTCCCAACGCTGCCGCGGCGCGGTGTCGTTCCGCCAGACGCCATGCCAGGCTCGCGCCCCACAGCGCGGCGAGTGCCAGCAGCGCCATGCGCACACCATGAATCCAGGGCAGCGTCACGCCTTCGCCAGCGAGTTGAGAGGTGGTGAGCAGGCTCAGTCCCACGAAAACGCTGATACCGGCGAAAGGGATGAGGGCATGGGCAAGACGCTGCCAGGGTAATTTCGTCAGCGCGGCGGTCAGCCTGAGCCAGCCCCATACCCAGCCGCCGACGACGAGCGTTTCGGCGGCGATGTAGGCGAGCAGCGTGCCGCCGTCCAGCCAGGTGAAGACGTCGTTTGCTTCCGGGTAATAGGTGAGCAGCCACCAGTGCCCTGTCTCGTTGAGCGGCCACCCTATCTCGTGATCTATCAGCCATTCGGCTGCAGCCTGCTTCGCGGCCACAAACCAGGGTGACGCGCTCCACTGGAACGCTCCGAGCGCCACGCCCAGCATGCCGAAAACCAGCAAGCGGGCAGGCCAGCGCGTGAGGTCTTCGGCTTTGTCTTCCAGCGTGCCGTTCTCGTTCAGGATTTCCGCATTCGGTGAGCGCAGTGCCAGCCGCACTGCGTCCCGTTCCCCGGCGCAGCGGCCGCACATGTGGCAGGCCGAAGCGCTTTCCATGCGCCGGATGTTGATCAACGGCGCGCAGTTGACAACATGCTGGCGGCTGGTGCGATGGCCGCCAGGCGCCGCGTCCCAGGCTGATTGATCGACCTTGAAATGAACAGGAGCGATCTTCGCCAGCAGGCCGAACACGCCGGAAACGGGGCAAAGATGCCTGCACCAGACGCGTTTTTCCCGGCCCCAAATAAGGCCCACGGCGATGGCTGCGATGGTCGAGCCGCCCAGGATGAGCAGGGCGGGCTTCGGGTATTCGTAAACGCTGGTCATCTGCCCGAATACGGTGGTCATGACGAAGGCCACGAACGGCCATCCCCCCCACTTCATCCAGCGCGGGATGCCACGCCCCAGGCCGTACCGGGAAACCCATTCGGTGAGCGCGCCCTCCGGGCACAGCACCCCGCACCACATGCGGCCAAGCAGCATCATGGAAAGAATGACAAAGGGCCACCAGATGCCCCAGAACGCGAACTGGGCGAAGCGGGTCAGGTTGTTCCAGATATGGGCCTGGTCCGGCGGCAGGGGTAAAAAAGCCGGCAGGGCCACCAGTACCAGGTAGCCAAACACGATCCCCCATTGCATGGCGATGATGGCGCCACGATAGCGTCTCATGGCCAGCCCAAGGCGGGCAAGGTGGCTCGGGCCGGGGCCGACGGCAGGGATTTGCCCGGTCACCACGTTCATGCCTTTCGTCTCATCGGCTTCAGCTTGAGCAGCACCCCGAGGGCAAGCGCCCAGTAGACCGCCAGCAGCGCGTAGGCCATGCCCGAGGGGGCAGCCCGGTAACCGGTGAAGGCCGCCACGAGTCCGCCTGTCCGCGTGCTGTCATCCAGCAGGGACATCGTGTTCCATAGGGGATCGGCCAGCGGCGGCAGGGTTTCCAGGCCGACGAGTTTTTCCGCGCCGTCCACCAGCAGCGCCCCGCCAAGAAGCAGGAGCAGCACTTCCGTGACGCGGAAAAAGGCGCGCCATGAAACAAACCGGGTGCTACGGGACAGCAGCCAGTAGGCGGTCAAAGCGAGCAGGAAGCCTGCCGCGCCGCCCAAGGCGATATCGGCATGCGTGCTGCCCTTCACCGCGCCGTAGAGGAACACGACCGCCTCCGCGCCTTCGCGCCCCCGGCCACCATCGCCAGTAGCGCAATGCCCAGCCAGTTGGCCCGTTCGGCGGCGCTGGCCATTCCTGCCTCCAGTTCCGTTTTCAACCCGGCGCCGTGGCGGCGCATCCACCAGACCATCTGGAAGATCAGGCCACAGGCGGCGAGCGGCATGATGGCCTGAAACCATTCCAGCGCGGTCGCCGAAACCCATGACTGGATATCCATGATCATCACGGCCAGGAACACGGCCAGCCCCAGGCCCGCCGCTATTCCGCCCCACAGCCAGGGAAATCCGGCGCGGGCGTCGGGGCGGGCACCGAGCCATCCGTGCAGAATGCCGATCACCAGCATTGCCTCGATGGTTTCGCGCCATACGATGAACAGGGCATTACCCATGTGTCACTCCTTTATTTCACGACGATGCGGCTTCGTCCGGTGTCGGGATGGAATTCGTCGAAAAAGTCATACTCGCCGGGCTTCAACGGGGCGATCACCATGAACGATTCGGCGCCCGGCGCGAGCACTTTCTCTTTCCGCAGTTGCAGGCTTTCGAACTCGATTGCGTCGTGCCCCTGATTGCGCACCACGATCTTGAAGCGCACCCCGGCAGGCACGTTCAGCATGCTGGGGATGAACCGTCCTTCCTTGGCCACCACGGTATAGGTGAGCAACTCGGCGGCGCCGGCTTTCGCAGGCAGGAACAGGAAGGCCACCGCCATCAGGGCAAGGATGCCGACGGCACGGCCGCGCAGCCAGGACAGGAGGCCGGGTACGCCCGGGGCGGTTTTCTTTTCATTCATGCCGGTCTCCTCATCAGAACGCCAAATTGGCCCGCACGCCGAAAATCGTCACCGCCCGTGCGCCCGGGTTGCCCGCGGGATTGCGGATGTACTGGAAGTCGGGTGTGAGTTCGAACCGCTCGTGGACGCGGAAACGGTAATAGGCCTCCAGCGCCTGTTCCCAGCCCGTGGCGGCAAAGCCATAGTCGGGTATGCCGTCCGCGTCCGCATCCAGGGTCGCGGACTGCGCGCGGAAATCCTTGCCGGTACGGTTGCTGCCGATGGCAAGCCCGACGGCGTCGGCGCCGCGGTCCCAATAGCTGCCGCTGAACTCGGCGCCGAAACTGGCGGTACGATCGAAGGGCAGGCGCTCGCCATCGCCCATGCCCAGGCGTCCGAACAGCGTGATGCCATCGCCCAGGCGCTGGTCGAAGCTGAATCCGATGCCGTTATGGGAAGCGGTTTCATCCGTGACGAAGGTCGGCGCCTGGCCGTTGCGCCAGAAGTAAAGCCGGTAGTTGCCTTCGAGGCCGGCGAAGAAGCGCCGGCTGGTTTCCGCCTGCAGGATGACGAACGGCGACTTGAAGGAATCGCTGAAATTGGCGCTGCGTCCCGCGCCGAACACGCCGAGGGAAAGGCGGTAGGTCTCGGGCTTTGCGCCCCAGTTGAAGTAGGAGAGGCGCATGCCCGGCGAGAAGCCGAATCCGTCGGCGCCGATGTTGGCCGCCAGCGGGTTGTCCAGCAACGCGTTGTGCACGAACGGGCTGGCCAGGAACTGGCGGGTTTCGTCGTTGGCGGCCGTGTTCTGGTCGAAGAAGGCGAAGGGATCCATCTTGCCGAAATTGACGGTGAGGGTTTGCCGCGAATGGGGTTGGAAGCCGCCGAAAGGCAGCGGGATGTCCGCCTGGTACCAGGCCTGCGCCAGCATCATGGCGCTGGACTCAGGCTCCACCACCGAGCCGAGCTGGAACGAGGTGGCGTTGGGCCCGACAAAGGAGGTGAACTTGTCGCCGAGTCCCTTGCCCTGGCCTACCCGGAAATGGCCGAACAGCTTGCTTTCGATGTCGCCGGTCTTGATGGTCGGCGTGGTCACCGTGATGTCCGCGCGGTAATTGAGCTGGGTACCGCTGTTATCGATGCCGCTCGCGCGCTGGGCGACCGTGGTGAAGTTCGCGCCGGCGGAAAATCCCTCGATGGAGTCGATGACCTTCGCCTGCTTCTGGATATCCAGTGCCTGGTACTCCACCGCCTTCAGTCGCGCCGCCAGTTCCGGTCCCTTCTCGCTCACGTCCTCGGTAGACAGGGCGGAATTGAGGCGCGTGTTGCGCTCTTCCAGCGCCTTCAGGCGCGCCTCGATCTGGCTGTTCGCACCGGTTGCAGGGGGCTGCAATGCCTGTTCGAGCTCGGCATTGCGCTTTTCCAGCTGCTCCACCCGTTCCATGAGACGCTGAAGCTGGCGGTGGGTGTCGGCATCGTCCGCCGCCAGCGCGGGGAAGGCAGTGACGACGGCTGCCGCCAGCAGGCCGAAGCGTGCTGCCTTGCCTTTCCCCATCCTAGTACCCGCCCTTTTTCCCGATGCCGACATAGGTGAATTCGTATTCCACCTCGAAGGGCTTGAACCACGGCCGCACGCCGGTCAGGCGGTCGGTATGGCGGCCGAAGTGGGTGTGCGGATCCGCAGAGGGAGGCGAAATGGTGTATTTGACGCGGTATTTCCCCGGCCCCTTGAGCTTGACGTTGTCGCCGTAGTGGGGGCCATCGTTGGCGACCATCGGCATGAAATTGCCGCTGATCTTGTCGTTGCTGCCGATCTTGGTGACTTCGTATTTGATCCCCAGATAGGGCATCCAGGCGCCTTCGTCGAACCCATTGGGGTTATTGGCCAAGGCATGAATGTCGGCTTCCAGATGGACATCGGAATCCTTGGCCGGGCGCATCATGCCCTCCGGTTCCATTTCCACCGGTTGCAGATAAACGGCGGCGATCTCCATGCCGCTGCGCTGCTGCGGCGCGCCGATGGGATATTCCACGGCAAGGACGGGAGTGGACAAACTGGCAGCAAGCGCCAGGGAGGCAAGAGGGGGGAAACGCATGTACGACTCCTTATTCAATAGACCAAAAATCTTTGGTTTTGGCTGGCTATGGGGCGGGGCGTCCGTTGGCTGGCTGGCCTGTAAAGGAAACCCTGACGGCTCCTTCTCGCGCGGTGGCGGCGGTGCGGGTTGCCGCCGCGCCACCTTGTCTCTCAGCACGGCGTCAGAATTTATAATTCACACCCAGTTCGAAATTACGCTCTGCCCCTGGGAAAATGCCGTCAGGATTGCGGCTGGCGATGTATTTCCGGTCGGCGAGATTGCGCACCGTGCCGAACACACTGAGTTGCTTGTCGACGGCGTAGTGCGCGTTGAGGTCGAAGGTGGTGTAAGCCGGAATCACACCGCGGCGACCATCCGCGTTTTCGACAACGGTATTTTCCGGATCGACGAACTGGCGGGAGACGTGATAGGCACCGAGGCTGGTTTTTAGCCCACCGACGCGGTAGCTCACGGAGAGATTCGCGGTGAGTTCAGGCGCGTAGGGCAGGCGATTGCCGTTGCGGTCGATGCCGCCGACGATCTTGGTGCTGTTGTATTTGGCCGTCGGCACCCAGGTTGCGTTGGTGTCTACCCCCCAGCCCGCGCCGAGGTCGTAGCCGATCGCGCCTTCCAGCCCCTGGTTCAGAGTTGCGCCGGCGTTGGTTGCGGTGGCGCCGACGCCGCCCGATTCGGACTGCGGCACGATCTGGTTGGAAAAATCCATGCGGAAGGCGGTGGCTTCGTAGCTTAGGCGCTGTGCCTTGCCGCGCACGCCGATTTCGAAGTTGGTCGAGCGTTCGGCGTCGAGTTGCTGGTCGACGCCACCACCGCTGATCGCGGTGGCGACCATCGCGGGCGAGAAGCCCTTGAACGCGCCGGCGAAAAGCTGCGCCTGCGGTGCAAGCTGCCAGGTTGCACCGAGGCCGGGCATGACCTCGGTAGTGCTCGACTCGCCGGAAATACCGGTCAGTTCATTTTTGCGGCTTTGGTCGTAGGTCTCGATGCGCAGGCCCGGCGTGATCGCGAAACGGTCGCTGACGATAAAACGGTTCTGGCCGTAGAAGGCGATGCCACGCGCCTTCTGGGTGTCGTCGGTGGTCAGGTCGCCGGAACGCGCGTTGGGGTCGGTCCTGGAGCGTAGCTTCGTGTTGTTCAGCTTGTCGCTGTGCAGGCGGATGCCGACTTCGGCTTCATTCTTGATGCCGAAGCCGTCGTAGTTGATGTGCAGGCGGCTGTCCAAGCCCATCATTTCAAAGGCGCGATTGTTGCCGTTCATGCAGTAGGCGCTGCCGTCGCAGGGGACGAAGGTTGTGCCATTGGCGCTGCGACCTTGCACCTCCCTGCGCCAGTAATCGCGCGTCAACTTGCTCCAATAAACGAGGGTGTTGAGCTTGATGCTGTCACTAATCTGGAACTCGTGGTTGACGTCGAACGCGTTGCGGTCGGTCAGGAAATAGTCGTTGGGGGCCGGGTTTTTGGTCGGGTCGTTGCGGAATTCGTTGGGACGCAGGCCAACATAGGAAGTGTTGATCTCGTTGTCGTATCGGGCGAACTTGACGCCGACCCATTGCTTTTCGCCGATGGCCATGCCGCCCTTGAGCATGAGATCGGTCATGTCGAAAGCGTTGTTGCGAAAACCGTCGCCCTTGGCCTTGACCAGGCTGATGCCGCCGATGGCTTCGCCCGAAGGGGCGGTTCCGCCGGCATCGAGGCCAATCAGGCGATAGCCGTGCGAGCCCGCCTTGGCGGTCACTTTCGCGCCCTGTTCGGGGTCTTTGGTCTTGTAGTTGACGACGCCGCCGATGGTGGTGGGGCCGTAGCGCAGGCCGGCTGCGCCCTTCAGCACTTCGATGCTTTGCATGCGCTCGATGCGCGGGCTGTAATAGGACTCGTTAGCCAGGAACAGGCCGGGCGCGATCGGCACCCCGTCTTCCAGTACCAGCAGTTTCTGGCTGCGATTGGGGTTGAGGCCGCGCATGCCGATGTTCGGAATGAAGCCGTAGCCTTCCTCCTCGCGAACCACAATGCCTGGGACGGACTTGAGCGCGTCCTGGACCGACAGCGGCTGCGTCAGTTCCAGTTCTTCCTGGGTGACGATGGCCACCGAACCAGGCTGCCTGGCGATGGCCTGCTCGTCTTCGCCGACCACGTTGATACGCGGCAGCTCAATTTCAGCGGCAAGCGCATGGGCTGGAAAACTGATGGCTGCCGCTACGGCCAAAGCGAGGCAGAGTGGTTTGATCCTGGGGGTCTTGCGGGTCATGTAAAGGCTCCTTGCGTCAGAAAAATTGGCTGGCTGGCGCAAGGCATGCGGCTGGCTGGCTGGTGGGTAAATTGTGCGGGTGGGGCTTTGTTATCGCGCGCCGCGCGGATCGGTGACGAATCCGAGCTTGCTCAACCCGGCGCGCGCGGCGTCGGCCATGATCCGCGCGACGTGCTTGTAGGCGAGGTCGCCGTCGGCGCGGAGGTGGATTTCCGGCTGCGGCATCTGCTGCGCGACAGCGTCCATGCGTGCCTGCCAGGCGGCGGCGTCGACGGCTTCGGCGTTCCAGTACACCGAGCCGTCGGCCTTGATCGAGAGGTTGATCGTCTCCGGCCTCACCTCGTTCGGCTGGCTTGCGGCGACCGGCAGGTCGACCTTGACCGCGTGCGTCATCATGGGCGCGGTGATGATGAAAATCACCAGCAGGACCAGCATCACGTCGATCAGCGGAATCATGTTGATTTCCGCATTGTCGCCGTCGCCGCTGTCGTTTGTGAGTCCGCCGAAGGCCATTACGCGCTCCTTGCGACGGGCGCGGTGTAAACCTGCGCGGCGTCCTTCTCGATACGGGTGTTGTTGCGCACGCCGGTGGACATGAAGGCGAACAGGTCGTGCGCAAAGCCGTCGACCTCGGACAGCATCTGGCGCTTGGCGCGGTTGAAGAAGTTGTAGGCGAGCACGGCAGGGATGGCGACGGCCAGACCCAGCGCGGTCATGATCAGCGCCTCGCCCACCGGGCCGGCCACTTGATCCAGACTGCCCGAGCCGCTCATGCCGATGTTGACCAGCGCGTGATAGATGCCCCACACCGTGCCGAACAGGCCGACGAAGGGGGCGGACGACGCGATCGATGCCAGCATGGTGTGGCCGTATTCGAGGCGCGCGGTGTCCTGGTTGATCGCGCGGCGCAGTGCACGGGTGAGAAATTCATCTTCCGACCCCGACTCGATCAGGCGTTGCCCGGTCTTGTTGCGGTATTGCTCGGCGGCCTTGAGTCCGTGGTGGGTAAGGTGCGAGAACGGATCGTTGACGCCGTGGTTCTGCAGGTATTCGGCCACCGAGGCGAGACCGGGCGCGTCCCAGAAGCGCGCAAGGAAAGCCTGGGCGTGCTTCTTCATGCGCCAGTTGGCGATGCTCTTGCTGACGATGAGAGTCCAGGTAATGACCGACATCACCAGCAGCACGACGAGCAGGAAGTGCGCGAGGCCGTCGGCCTGCGCGATAAAGTGGGCAAAGCCCAGCTGGGTTTGAGTTGCGGCGGTTTCCATGACTTAACTCCTGAGGGTGAACTGAATCGGCACGATGACCCACGCGGCCACCGGCCTGCCGCCCTGACGGGCGGGTTCGAATTTCCAGCTGGACTGCACGGTTTCCATGGCGGACCGGTCGAGGCGCGGATAGCCGCTGCTTCTCGCCAGTTCCAGCCGCGCCACGCTGCCGTCCAGGTTGACCAGAATGTTGAGGCGAACCGTCCCTTCCTCGCCCAGGCGTTTCGACAGCGCCGGATAGGGTGGTTTGGGATTGTTCAGGTAATCCGCCGGGCGCGGCGGCGAGGGCGCTGGGGGAAGCGGTGGCGCCGGTTTGGGCGCTTCCGCCACCGGCGTGGGCGGCGGCAACACGTCGGGCACGGGTTCGGGCGCCGGTGTCGGCTCGGGCGCTTCGATCACGGGCTGCGGGATGGGGGCCGGCGTCGGCTTGGCGGCCAATACAGGCGTCGGCAGCGGCTTGACTACCGGTTTGGGCGGCTGCGGCTTGGGTTCCGGTTTGGGTTGCGGCTGGGGTTCTTCGACTTGGGTCTCGATCAGGCTCACCATCAGCGGGCGCGGCGGCGTGATCGGTTCGGGCGTGTCGGGCGCGAGCAACAGCAGGCCAAGTAGTCCGGCGTGCGCGAACGTCACCCCGATGAGCGAGGCGGGCGAAATGCGCGCGCGCGCGAACATCGACGATGCCGGGCGCGACGGCTCAACCGCAGGATCGGGTTTCAAGGCAAACGTGGCGGAAAGCGAAGCGGTCATCCCAGACGTGTCCAGTTCAAATATCAAACAGCGCTGGCTGGGGACGCATCGAAGGTTTACGAAGCCCGTGGCTGGCAAGGTGTCTCAGACCATCCAGGCAGCAAGGTCTGGGCGAACTAAAACAATGCGAATAATAATGGTTCTTATTACCGAGGTCAATGGGGGCGCCGGGGCGAACGCCAAGGTTTCCCTTTCCTGCGGCTTTTCCACATCACAAAGCCCGTAACAAACAGGAGGGTCGGCGCCAGACCGACCGCAATCTGCAGGACGCGGGTGGGCGTTCCCGCTATTGCACCGATATGTATCGGGTAAAGCGCGTTGGAAATACGCGTGCCCAGGGGTGCCGTCAAGGCGTGTTCCACCTGTAACACCTGGCCCGTATATTGATCGAGATAGACGAAATTCCTCCCGTTCGAATGGGATTCCTGCGGAAGTTTCTTGCGTACCACCACGGGCGCCTGCGATGCCTGCGGAAGACCGATCCATGTGGTCGCGGCGGGCAGGACGCGGTCGGCCTGACGCAACAGCGCATCGAGCGAACGCGCCGGCGTCCCTGCCCGAGGCGGGGTGGGTAGCGGCGGCGCAGCGCGCGGCGGGCTTGCGGTTATGGCATCGATGAGTTTGGTAACAGTCTTGTTGAACACCAATGAAACGCCAGTGAACGCCGTGATCAGAAGAAGCAGCGCCACATAGACGCCCGATACGCGATGCAAATCGAAATTCAGCCTTTTCCAGCGGGCGGACCACTGGACCTTGAACCCCTGCGAAATCTTTCCGTTTCGCGGCCACCACAGCACGAGCCCCGTCACGCACAGGCCGATCAGCAGCAAACCGCCGATACCGAGCGCCGTTTCGCCGGCTTCGCCGCTCAAGAGTTCGGTGTGCAGGAGCAAGATCCATCCGGTCACGGAATCTTCCTGCCGGTGTGCGCCAAGGATCCTGCCGCTGTAGGGATCCACGTAGACGAACAAGTCGTGCGCAGTGTTCATCTTGACCAGATAGGTCTGCTGCGGCGTGCGCGGCATGCGGATGGCAAAGGGCCTGTCTTCCGGATATGCGCGCTGCACCGTCTGCAGCATCTCGTCTACAGCGACACGCTCGCCTTGTGCCGCGGTGACGAGCAGTTCCGGATAGGCAAATACTTCTATCTCGTCCCGAAACACCAGCACGCTGCCGCTCAGGCCGCTCAGCACCAGCAGCAGCCCGACGAACAGCCCGGTATAGAGGTGCAGCTTGAATACGAATCTGCGCGCCGTCATGGCAGCGGGCGCCCGAAGGCGCGGCTTCCCGCGGGCAACGGAGGGGTGTGCTTCATGATGTCAGTTCCAATGTTTGCTGGAGCAGCGAAAGACCGAGCTGTCCCGGCAACCCGGCGCAGCGTCTGGCGGAGGCTTCGCGGCCTGCCGCCAGCAGGTGCCGGGGAGAGGCAAATCACGCCTGGCTGCTTAAATCGCGGCGCTCAGAATTCGACCTTGGCCGTCAGCTTCAGCGTGCGCGGCATGCCCACGCCCAGCAAGCCGTTGCCGGCTGTGCCCCAGTAGTTTTCATTGGTCACGTTGTCGAGCACCGCCTGGAAGGTCGTGCGTTTTCCTCCGAGCTTCGTGGTGTGACGGGCGCCGAGGGAAAGCGTGGTGTAGCCGTCGACGAAGGCCCGGTTCTCGTTGTCCACCGGCCGCTTGTCGACGTAGTACAGCCCGCCGCTCAGCGCGAGCCCCGGCACGTTCGGCAATCGATATTCGGCGAACAGGCTGGCCGTGCGTTCCGGTGTATTGTCGGGCACCTTGCCGAGGGTCGCGGGGTTGGCCGCGTTCAGCTGCTTGGCGTCGAGAAAGAGAGCGGACGCGATAAGTGCGAGGTTCCGCGTAACTTCCCCGCTGGCGGCGAGCTCCAGCCCTTTGTATTGCGCCAGGCCATTCAGGACGAAGCGGTTGGACGCGTCCACCGTGGTCGAGGGGCGCTCGATGTCGAAATACGCCGCTTGCAGCAGAACCCCTTTCGCCACCTCGGCCTTGACGCCGATTTCCTTTTGCTTCGACAGCGCGGGCGGAAGCAGCTCGCCCGCGTTCGCGCGGTTCGCCGGCGCCTGGCCGCTTTCCTCGAGGCCTTCCAGATAGCTGCCATATACGGAAACGCCCGCGACCGGTTTGTACACTAGCGACACGGCCGGATTGATGTCGTTCGCCTTGTAGCGCATGCTGGTGGTTTCGCTTTCGTAGCGGCTGCCGCGCGCGCCGAGCATGAGCTGCCATTTCTCGCCGAAGGACATGCGGTCGAACACATACCAGCCGCTGTCCTCGATGGTGGACGGGTTGTGGTTGGGCGCCGAGGGCGCAGACTGCTCAGGGACGTCCACCGGATCGTAGAGATTCTGGGCGACGGTGGCCGTTCCTGCGGCGCGAGGATTCTGGTCGCGCTGATTGGCCGTATATCCGAACGACACATCGTGGCTGACCCAGTCGCCGGGTACGTGACCGAAGATTTCCGTCCGGTAGTTGCTGTTCTCGAATTCCTGGTTCGGATTGAAGAATATCCTCAGCGTGCCGGCGCCTGTGGCGAGGTTGTAGTTTTCGAACTGGGAGTAGTGGCGGTCACGCGTGGTCTTGGCATGGCCGGCTTCCAGCAGCAATCCCCAGTTGTCGCCCAGCGCGTAGTCGGTGCGGAACAGCACATTGGTCGCCTCGGCGTCGTACTTTTGCCACTCGCCTGCGAGGTTGGTGCGGGCGTCCGGGATGCTCGGCAGGGTGATCGTTCCGTCAGCATTCGGGGCCATCACCTTGATCGCAGCCTGCTCGGAGACGTCCTTGCGGTAGTGTTCCACGTCGAGCTTGAACGAAAGCGCGTCGGTGGCCTGCCAGTCGAAGGCTACCGCACCGAGGGAGCGGTCGCCGGAATAGTTGTCGACGCCGATATCCTCGCGCCCGGCGAGCATATTGACGCGGGCGCCGAACTGCTGCGCGCTGCCGAAGCGGCGCGCCACGTCGGCGTGCACGTTCGCGCTGCCGTACTGGTTCGCCGATACCGTCAGATCGGAGACCGGATCCTTGCCGGCGCGCTTGGCCACCAGATTGACGATGCCCGAGGGCGGCACAAAGCCGTAATAGAGCGACGACGCGCCCTTGAGCACTTCGACGCGCTCCTTGTTTTCCAGCGGGACGTCGATCAGGTTGATGATCGGCAATGAGCCGTTGAGGCGGTAATTGCCGCGGTTCTCGACCAGGATGCCGCGGATGGCGATGTTGTCGTAGGTGGAGCCGTTCAGCTGCGAGCGCGTGACGCCGGCGGTATTGCGCAAGGCGCCGAAAAGAGTCGATGCCGCCTGCGCATCGAGCACTTCGCGTGTGACGACGTTGCTGGTCTGCGGTACGTCGAGCGGCGAGGCCTCGCGGAAAGTGCCGATCTGGACGGTATCGGCCTTGAAGCTTCCCGAGTACTCCGAAGCGACGGTCACGGTGGCGAGTTCCTCGGCCGCCTGGGTGTTCCGCGGCGTCTGAGCGTTTACTGACGGGACCGAAAACGCAAGCGAAAGCGCGCCTGCCAGCGCAGATAGACAAAATTTCATGGATCTAACCTTTTTTGTCGTTGGGAAATGGAAGTCGGCCGAAAAGCAAAACGCTGGCTGGGATCCATCCCCGCGGTGGGACGAGGTCAGTGGCTGGCAGGGTGTCTCAAGCGCCCGGACAGTTCAGCTCAGGCAATCGAGGCGATGCGAATAATAATAGTTCCTATTATCTAGGTCAATGCGCTCGGGGGACTTGTGCCGCGTTCCATTCACGTCGGTTGCCCCGCGATCGTGGCCAAACGGGGAGCGGGCACCGCAATGCCCGGGCTTCACTTGGCGAAATATCCCAGCATGATCTCCGGCGGCGGCTCCGCTTCGTGTGCCGTCATTACCTGAACGTCATGAGGTGGGCCTTGAGCGCCCGGAAGCTCACGCCCCGGTCATCTCCCAGCAAATACGCCTGCACTTCGCGCTTCTTCCAGGCGGCCGCCTGGTCGGGGGCTCGCGGGATGGCGCAAAATGGAATATTGTGGCGCCGGCAGCGTGCTGAAATCTTCTTGATGGCGTCTTGCACGATCGGGTGCTGCGCTTGCCCCGGCACGCCGCAGGACTGCGACAGGTCGATTGCGCCTTCGAGCACCATGTCGATGCCTGCGACAGACAGGATGGCATCCAGGTTGTCGACGCCTTCCCTGTCTTCGATCATGGCCACCACCATGATTTCCGAATTGGCGCGCGCGAAATAGGTCGGCAGGTCGAGGGTGCCGAAGCCCGTGGTGCGGCCGCCGCTGATGCCGCGCGTCCCGAGCGGGGAGTAGCGGCTCGCCGCAACGGCCTGCGCGGCCTCCGCGGCGTTGCGCACGTGCGGCACGACGATGCCCTGCGCGCCGCAATCCAGAGCCTGCAGGATGGCTTCGGGCGCAGCGTTCGGCACTCGCACCAGCGGCGTGACCCCGGCGTATTCGGCCGCCCGTACCATGTTTTCGAGCGTTTCCGGATTGACGCAAACGTGTTCCATATCCAGGATGACGAAATCGTAGCCGGCATAGCCGATCATTTCGACCAGTAACGGCGACGGAATCGAATTGAGCAGCCCGAATACGGTTTTTCCCTCGGCCAGCGCGCGTTTAAGTTGATTGGTTTGCAGCATGCTATTGTCATTCCACGGATAAATACCATTGCGCGGGGTGCGGGTGGCGCAAAAAGTCGTGATGCGAAATATGCCAGGCATAGGCGCCCGCATAAGGAAACACCAGCAAGTCATTACAGCGCACCGTTCCGACCGGGGCGTCGAACGCCAGCACGTCTTTCGGCGTGCATAACTGCCCTACTATGCTTACCCTGTCGTTTGAAGTTTCCGGACGGGGAAACGGATACGGCCACGCATCGATCGGTAGCACGTGGAACGGATGGCTGTGGCCTTGCGCATAGGGCGTGCGAAAGTGATGCGAGCCGCCCCGGCCGATCACAAAAGTCTTGCCGTAGCTGCGCTTGATGTCGATGACCTGCATCGCGTAGTAGCCGCAGGCCGCGCTGATATAACGCCCTAACTCGAAGCGCACGCGGATCCCGGGCAAACCGTCATTTCTTAACAACGCCGTCAAACCGGCGCTGAAAGCCGTCCAGTCGAACTGCTGTTCGGGCTGCCGGTAATTGATGCCGATGCCGCCGCCGACATTGATATGATCGATTTCCAGTTCATATTCGTCGCACCACCGCCGTACCTGAGTCAGATACGCCGCCACCAGTTGCAGATGGGCCTGGGCGTCAAGCTGATGCGATAACAGGTGAAAATGAAAACCGCGCAGCCGGATTTCGGGATGCGCACGCAGCCATTCCAGGCATTCGCGCAGTTGCTGGACAGGAATCCCGAACGGCGTGGGTTTTCCGCCCATCATCAAGCCGGTTTCAGCCAGGTTGCCGACGGTCAGGTTGATGCGTAACAACACCGCCGCCGCTTTGCCGGTTTGGCTGACAATCCCGGCCAACCGCCGCAATTCGTTAAGACTTTCGACATGCAGGCAATCGACGTTCTGCTCGATCGCTCCACTGAGTTCGTGGTCCAGTTTGCCGGGACCGCTAAAAATCACCGGCACATCGGTAAAGTGTGCGCGTACCCAGGCCAGTTCGCCGCCCGACGACACCTCGAAACCATCAACGAGCGGTGCCAGTGCCTGCAAAATCGGCAGATCGGAATTGGCTTTAATCGCGTAAAACAGCTCGCAGCCCTCCGGCAAAGTGCTGACCAGATATGCCGCATGTCGGCGCAAGGCCACCAGGTCATACACGTAGGCGCACAACGGCTCATCGACTTTGGCTTGCACCGCCCGAATGCTTTCAAATACTTCAGCTAATCTTAGCTCCACGTACCGTCCTCCCCCAGCGCACCCAGCGGGTTGTTGACAGGCAAATACCCGGAAGCGCGATCCGGCCGCTTGAAGAAGCGGTTGATCAGATTTGCTTTTCCTGGAAACGGCTCGCCGCTAAGCAAGGCGTTAATGCGCCGTGCCGAGACGTCATCCCCGTAATGACTCTGGTAGGCATGCAGATGGTGCCGCACCACCGCCCACAGGCGGTTTTGCAATGCCGGTTTACCCGCACCGATCTGGCTGATCGCCTCGCAGAAGTTGTTGACAAACAGGCAGTAGGCGATCCGTTTCCATCCCTGTTCGTTGCTGTACCAGAGCGCTTCGCGGGCGCGCGGGCTGACGGCTTCCAGTTGCTTTTCACTGTAGCGCTCTTGCACCAGCTTGACGCCCTCGAAATCGCGCAGGAATACCTGTCGCGGCCCACCATCGGCCACGCCGATCACGACGTTCTGCAAGTGTGGCTCGAAGATGACGCCGTGCGCGAAATAGCAGTACAGCACCGGGTACATGAGCTCGGCGACGTAATGCGAAAACCACTGTTCGGCCGTCTCTTCGAGCGGCAATCCGCCATGCTGTCCCATGGCTGCCAGCAACTCGCGGATGCGCGCTTCGCCGTAGATGTGGTTGCCGAACAGCGCGCCGGCCAAAAGCGGCGTTACGCCGGGAAGCAGCACGTCGTCGAAGCCTCGCCGCAGGATCATGCCGAAGCCTTCGGTCACTTCTTTGTCAGCCTGCATCTCGCCCGTTTTCAAGTCTACCGAGATGAACCCCGGCTCCTCCATGACCCGAAGGCTCGGAAATTGCTGTTGAAGCTGCGGCATCAAGCTACGCATGATCCGGGTTACCTGCAGCGCGCCCTCGAGTTCGTAAACCGCGTTTTTACGGACGCAGTTGGTGATGCGGACGTTTAACGAACACTTATAGAAATACGGGTTTTGCGGATGGAACAGGGTGCGGATCGACGAGGTCGGATAATAATGCTCGCCATGCTGCCCAAGATCGCGGATACGGCCGCCTCGAATCGCCGCCGCGACGCTTGGATGGCCGAGCAGATGGCGTGCCTGCCACGGATGCGTCGGAATCAGGGAAAACGCCTCGTCTGCGGCAAGACCGGCAGGCGCCTGCGCCGCGACGATCCGATCGCACGGCTCGGCGAGCACTGATTGTTGCAGCACGTATTCGCGGCGCACCGCGAAAAAATGCAGCGCAAAGCGCGTCCCCATTTCCGGCGAATAGCGCTGCATCTCCTCATGGGATATGCCCTGGCGGCTTTTCGGGGCGGGGTGGAACGGATGGCCGAAAACCAGTGACTGTTCGGATTCGATGAACGCCTGTAACGGTTCCCGCGAAAAACGTCCGGGGCGGGATGCGCTCAGCACAGCCGAGGTGACCGCAACGCTGTCGTGAATCTGTTGCATCAGTTCGCCGTTCGCAGGCAGTTCGTACTTCAAGGACAATTCGCGCAGCAAAAGCCCTGCCAGGGCCTGCCAGTCGAGCAAGCCCCAGGGTTTCCCCGTGGATTTGCAATAGAACGGCGATTGGTAGCGGTAATTGCCCGTGGCGGAAGCGCCGTCGACTACCGTCAGCAGACGTTCGTCCGTAAGCGGCAAGCGAATGTGCATGATACGGCCGCCGCTGCGCTGCAAGGCCAGGCGCACGGATGCTGGACTATCATTTTGGCCGAATAAAGGCCCCACGCTTAACTGCCCCTCCGGGCCTGCCACCTCACGGCAATAACAGTTAAGTAGCGTTTCCATGGAGCGCCGGCCAGCTTCTTGCAGCGCCAACGACTCCGAGTCGGTGGCGCCCGCCAGATTGTGTATGTGCATGATTCCTCCTCTTGCTAAGAATTGCGTAGGCGTAAACGATCAAACACCAGGCCGGCCAGATAACAACCGGCGGCGAGCATCGTCAACGCGCCAATAAAAAAAGGTGCGCGCAAATCGAGCGCCTGCACGCCCGTACCTGCAATCAATCCGGCGATAACAGCGCCCCACTTGGCATTGCTTTCAAACCAGCCGAAGGTACGCCCGGCGTTGTCGCTGTTTACGATGCCCGCGATCAGCGCGTGCAAACCGATGAAACTGACGGTCATGCTGAGCCCCATTAAGACGCGCCAGGCAGCCACGGCAGGCAACGACGGAAACAGCGCCTGACCGAACAGAGAGATAGCGAGCAACAGGTACGACAGCAACAGCATGAACACCAGGTCGCGTTGCCCCAGATAGCGACTCAATGGCACTGCGCACAATAGATAGATCAAGTGCGGGAGCCCGAACAACAGCCCGGCAATAGCTGGCGAAACTGAGCCGGAACCTGCTTGAATGAAGGGAACGAAATAAGGAAAGGTAATCACGGTGGCGAATACGAACGCGAACTGCAACGCGTAGATTTGCATGGGCGTAACTTCTATCGCTTCACCCTTGGCCTGCATCGGCGCTTTGGTCGCCGCTGGCACTTGGCAAGTTGGCAGCCGTCCGATGAGCAGCGCCGCGATGAGCGGCAGCAGCGCCAAGTAGCGGTATAACTCAAGCGGGGATTCAATCGTCATCAACAGGCCCAATCCTACCGGTGCGATCACCAGCGCCGCCCGTGCCGACCATTGCATCAGCGTCAAACTATGGGTTAGCGCTGTGCCGCTGACCACGGTTGCCAAATAAGCGTTGGAGGCTGCGAAGGTGCCGCCGAGCAGGCCTTGCAACGCCAAGGCAACGAAAAACACCCACGCATTGGGGGCAAAGCCGGCGAGCAGGAAACTGCCCGCCAATCCCAGTTGAGCGCGCAGCAATAGCGGCTTCTTGCCGTATTTATCCGCCAGCCTGCCCCACCACGGACTGCTCATCGCGGTAAAAAACGTCGGCACGACATACAACCACCCGGCCAGATAGGCGGCTTCGCTGTGCAGCGATTTATCGAGTATCAACGTAAAAAACGGCGGCATGCCGAGCGCGGCGAAAGCTGCGATAAAGTGGCAAACCATGATGGTGGCGACGATGCGGCGCCGATCAGTGGTCATAGCGCCCTCAAGAAATTAGGCGCGCTGCGGCCATAGAACTTGTTGACGTCGGTAGCGCCCGTCTCGGTTTTTTCAGCCAGGGTGGCGGCGATCAGCAAGTATTTGATATAGAGCCGATCATCTTCGAGCAGCAACCGGCGCGCCAGCGCAATGTCCTCGCCATCCGCCGCCAATTCCGCCAGCACGGCTTCGATTCGTAGCCTGATGCGGGAATACAGCGCAGTGGCAGGCAAGCCGAGAATAGCCGCGAAGCGCTCGGTCAATACCGCGATATTGAGCTGCAAGGTGATCGTCGTGAACATTTGTGCCAGCGGCAACGGGTCTGTGACGACAATGCGCCGATCCTGCAATTCGGCAACATGAGACGCCAGATTCGGCCAACGCCGAGCGAGATAGTCGAGATGGATGCGCGCCGCGTCGTTGTCTTTGAGCAACAAGCGTAGCCGGGGCGCTTCCCGGCTTAATACAACGACGGAGTTCTGCTGGTTCGATTCAAGGGCTATGCCATAGCGCAGCCACAACAGCAAATGCAGGCGCAGTGTTAGATCGAAGTAATCGTTGGAAAACGTTTCAAGATCGCCGCCGTAGAATTGCGCCGCAGCTTCCTCGGCAACCGTGTTTCCAGCCGGCGTTTGCGCCAATAGCGCCGCCACCGGGATCAGCGTGCTTTCGCCCAGCGCGTCGACCGGATAACGGCGCAGGATATAAGCGAGAAACATCCGGTTATCGACGTGTCCGCCGCAATCTTCGGATGTCAGCAGCAGACGGCCGGCGATCGACGGTTCACGCGCGGCAATATCGGCAAGCAGGGTCTGGATGCGATGGCCGTCGTGGATCGTGCTCGGCTTGATGGTGCGAATGTTCTTCGCACCCAGGGTGCGGATCGTCAGCGGCAACTTCACATGCCATTCCGGCGCATCAAGCAGCACAACGGTGCGCACCGACAGCGTCGGCGTCACCGCGAGACAAGGCCGCGGTGCGCGAACCACCTCGCGTAATCCGGCCTCGTCAAGGAGGTCATCGAGTTGCTGCGCCCATACGAACGGATGTACCGGAACCAGGGCATGCGTGTCCGCCATCACGGCAGGCAGGCCGACGGCTTCGAAACTGGGCCATAGCGGCGACAGGCCAGGTTCGTCGCGGCTACTCGGATGGTAAAGGGCGCGCGGTACCGCCAGCCAGCGCAACAGGAAAGGACGCTGAAATTCCGGGCCGTAAGCGGCGAGCGCGTCGGCATCGAAACCGAGCTTGGCGCGCGCGGTCGGATAAAACGGATGATCGAGAAACGCACCGAGCCGGTCGTAGTGCAACAGGCGCGAGTGCCAATTCGGCAACCGGGCGCCGGCCGCCGTGCCATGCAGCGTGCGGAACTCGGCAAACCAGCGTTCGCGTTCTGTTTCGCTGACATGGCGATGCTCGACGGCCACCTGGCATTCCCCGGCAAACGCGTCGAACGGAGCCGCTGCGGCCGGAGGCAGTCCGCGCGCGAAACAGGCCAGAATATCCGCTACTGCATACAGCGCTCTGACCTGCCCATCCGCCTGCCACAGCAGCGGCGATCCGGCCGCGCGCCAATCTTGCATGAAGAAGGATCGGGCTACCGGAATCCACAGGCAGCCGTCGCCGAAATGGCTCACCCTGAGCCAGGCGTCGCCAGGCTCCGCATGCTTGCCGAGTGCTGCCGGCAACGCGGCGTTTGGCATAACCGCCGAACGGCTCACGCACTCGCGTACGTCTTCACGCAACAGGGCATCCACCACGCGACGGCAAATGTAGTCCGCGTGTGCGCCGTCAGCGTGCGTCATGCCGGTATCGACGGCGGTTCCGGGCGCGGTCGCCTTCATGCGCCGATCGTCCATGCCAGGCCGCTGCTGATACGGTCCATCTCCCGGCCCAGGCGGTCCGCATCCGAACCCGCACCGCGCAATACGCCGAGATAGTCCTTGTTGGAATGGGTCAGCGTAACCGTATCGCCAATTGTGCGTAGGGGCTTGAACGTGATCTGGATGTCGTCCGCATGCCGGACAAAGGCTTCGGGCGCGTGGGTCAGGCGGCCTGCAGACTGCGCGGTGAAGTAACGAATCAGGGCGGCACCCGGCGCGATGCTCAGCTGTGGGAGAGGTTCGCCGGAATAGAGGCGCAACACGATTTCGAATAAGGGAATGCCGAGCGTGTCCTGCAGCAGGAACTCGCGGTAATCGCCGATGCTGCGATAGTTGATTTCGACCAGACGGGGACCGGACTCGGTCATGACGAACTCTGTGTGGCATGCGCCGAAGCCGACGCCGAAGCGGCGAATGAGGTCGACCACCCGGGCTTCCTGCTCGGCCGTCAATCCCGTCCCCCAGCTGGCCTCAAGCTCGACAAAATGCGGCGGCGGCGACAATTTCACCTGAAAGCCCCCGAGCACGCAGAGCTTCTCGTCATCACCGAGGGTTTCCAGCGTGTAGAGCGGGCCTGCGATGTATTCTTCGAGGAGTAAGGGCTGCCCAGGCTGATTGCTCCACGCCGCGGCGCATTGCGCCGCGAGTTCGGCGTGGTTGCGGGCCAGGCTGACCTGCTGGCTGGCAACGCCTTCGCGCGGTTTGACGATGCACGGGAACGGCACGCTATCCAGCACGCGCGCGAGCGCCGCCTTATCGCAGACAACGGCGTGCCAGAGCACGTCGAGGCCGCGGGTTTGCAGGTCGTTGCGCATTTCCGCCTTGTTTTTGGCGCGATATGTGACGTGCCAGTCTTTCCGCGGCAACCTGAAATACTCGGCGGCGATCGCCGTGCCGGTCTGCAGGTGGTCACTGTTGGAAAAAATGGCCGCCGGTATCTGTTCACGGCAGGTAATGGCGTCGATGACCGCGAGCGGATTGAATACGTCACACGCGACAATTTCATGGGGATAAGCCGCAAGCCCTGCCTGACTGAAATAGTGCCGATGCGTCTCGGCGTGGTCGGTCAACAGCACGACGGATAAACCCAGGCGTTGTGCCGCCGGAATAAAGCCGACGTTGACCGAATCGGTTGGTACGTGCGCCAGTATCACAATCTC
Organism: Thiobacillus denitrificans; assembly: GCF_001530125.1. Taxonomy (GTDB): domain Bacteria; phylum Pseudomonadota; class Gammaproteobacteria; order Burkholderiales; family Thiobacillaceae; genus Thiobacillus; species Thiobacillus denitrificans_C. The sequence goes on from NZ_LDUG01000048.1 coordinate 67,744, forward strand.
TCGCATGGCGGCTCCTGTTACATGTCCATCTGCAGCGTCACGAGGGCAGCGCGGCCCGGCGCCGGCATCCGGCCCTGGCTGAAGTCGACGCCACGGAAGTAGTAATCCCGGTCGAACAGGTTGTTGATCGCCAGTCCCGCCTTCATTTTTGTGCTGTTCCAGCTGAAGTCACGGGTGACTTGCGCGTTCCATACCGAATAGGATGGGATTTTTCCCACTGAGCCGGATGCATTTTCGGCAACCGTGTTGGCGCCGTCGGAGAATGCCGCGCTCTGGTAGAGGCCATTCACATTCCAGTTCCAGGCGCCGCTGCGGTAGTTGGTCTGGAGATTGACCTGATGATGCGGCGCCAGGGGCAGTTCGTTGCCCTCGAACTGGCCGGAAAGCTGCTCGGTGTCGACATAGGTATAGGCGGTCTTGAATTCGAGCCCGCGGACCTGCTTCGGCCGCCAGGCGAGTTCCGCCTCGATGCCCTGGTGGCGCGCTTCGCCGAGATTGCGGAACCCCGCTGTTGCGCTCACGAATTCGATCTTGTTGTCGAAATCGAAGCGGAAGGCGGTAAGACCGGCGTCGACGTTCCGCGTCGGGCTCAGGCGAATGCCTGCTTCGTAGTTCTTCGCGCGCTCGGCGGCCAGATCGCCACCAAACGTGATTTGCGTGAACTGGACCGGGCGCAGGGATTTGTGGAAATTGGCGAACAGGAACAGCGCGTCGTTCACCTGATAGCCGATGTCCACCCCGGGCAGCCAGTCACGGGTCGGGTTGCTCGTTTCGGCTCCGGTGAGGTTGTTGCGGTAGGTGAGGTCGACCTTCTCATGGCGGATGCCAGGGGTGATCTTCAGCTTGTCGTCGAGCAGGGAAAAGGTATCGCTGACGTAGGCGGCGACAGCATCGTTCTCGAAGCGCCAGTCGCGTGTAACGGCGTAGGCATTTGTCGCGACGTTGCGCGAATCGACGACATAGTCGACTTCTTCACGCATGTAACGTGCGCCGATAGCAATTTTCTGCTTGATGGCGCCGTCGATGTCGAAGGTGAAGCGCGGCTCGCTGCCATATACCCAGAACCCCCGCGGAGACGACATTTCCAGTGTCGATGGCGTGTCGGCGTTGCTGGCGTTGCCGAAGAAAAACTGGCGGTTGCTGCGATGGGCAAAATTGCTCCAGCTCAGTTCAGCGCCGTTATCGAAATACTGGTTGTAGACCAGGTGCCCCCGCAGGGTGTCGCCGTCGAAGCGGTCGAGCGGCCGGGTGGACTGGTCGCGGTCCTGCTCGTAGGACTGCGGCGTCAAGGCGCCGGGCATTTCGTTTTCGGTTTTGTAATATTGCAAGCCGGCCTTGATATCGGCGTTGTCGGTGACGAACCAGTCCGCATCGAGCATCAGGTTGTTCACCGTGGTCGCCGAGTGGTCGCGCTCCGCATTGCCGTCGATGACGTTCGCCTGCGCCTGCAGGCCGAGCCTGTCGCTCACGAAACCGCCCGCGCGCAGGTAGGTGTCGGTCAGCACGCGGCCATTGTCCGCAACCGACAGGGTCTCCTTCGCCGTGATGGCGGTCTTTCGCGGGATCCGCTTGGTCACGAAATTGATCACGCCGCCGACGTTGTTCGGGCCGTAGTGGACGGCGACGCCGCCGCGCGCTACATCAATGGTTTCGACGGTGTTGAGGGTCAACGGAAACAGCGACAAGCCGGTCTGACCGTAAGGCGCCAATGTAATTGGCATGCCGTCGACCAGCACCAGCACCTGCTCGCTGCGCAAGGGATTGAGGCCGCGCACGCCGATGTTTGGCAGGATGCCCGTACCGCTTTCGTCCAACACCCGCACGCCCGGCACCGTGCGCAGCGCATCCTCCACGGTGCGCGCACCGGATTCGGTCAACTCCTGAGAGGTGACGACGGTCCGGGCCCCGGGATGTTTCTTCGCCGCTTCGGGCGTCGGCGCGCCCAGCCAGTCGGCGCTGACCGTCACTTCTTCGAGGGTTTTGACCGGGGATTCTGGTTCGACCGTGGCCGCAGTCTGGGCGTTCGCCTGGGAAACGGAAAACGCCAATGAAATGGCACTGGCTAACGCGGATAAATGAAATTGCATGGATGACATCTTTCAGGGTTGGTGGACAAAATCAGCTCGAAACGGGCCCAGCCCGCCCAGGCGTCGGGCGAGGGCGGCGAGGGCGGCAGAGCAGGCGGCGCTCATGGAATGAATGCTTTCGTGCCGTGGGCAAGGGGCTGCCCGGATACCAGGCTTAAGCGGCGCGCCTGGCCCCTGTCGATGGCGGGCCGGGGCGCAGGCTGCACGCGCGTCCCGGCGGCCTCGGGGCGTTCGCTCTCCAGGTCGTCGGCGAGATTGAGGCAGGCTTCGCGCTCAGCGGGCGTGAGCTCGGCGTGTTCGGCGGCGCGTTCGAGCAGCAATTGGGCGGTGGCCCGGTTTCTGGTGCAGGGGTGGCGCAGCATCACCAGCGCGGCGACCAGGAGCGAGGCGGTGGGGGAGGTTCGCATGGTTGTTCCTTTCTCAGGCGGCAGCGACGAAAGCTTCGCCGGGCTGCCATTCGCAGGCGGTGAGTTCGCCGCTTTGCAGGGCGTGCAGCAGGCGCAGGGTTTCGCGCGCCGAGCGGCCGACGTTGAGGTCGTTTGCAGCCACGCTGACGACGCGGCCTTCGGGGTTGATGATGAAGGTGGCACGCACCGCCACGCCGGATTCGGCGAGCACGCCGAAGCCCTGCGCCAGTGCGCGCGACACGTCGCCCAGCATCGGGAACCTCACTGCGCCGAGGCCTTGCCTGACCCAGGCGCGGTGGGCGTGCGCCGAATCGACGCTGGCGCCGAGCAGCACTGCGCCCGAGACGTCGAAGTCGTGGCTCAGGTCCGAGTAGGCGCGAATTTCGGTCGGGCAGACGAAGGTGAAATCGAGCGGCCAGAAAAACAGCACCAGCCATTTGCCGCGATAGTGAGCGAGCGAAACCGCTTCGATGCGGCCGTCAGGCAGATAGGCCTCACAGGTGACGTCGGGAACAGTATTTCCAATCGAGATCATAAGAGCTCCTTTAGTGGACGGCGGGTTGCGGGGTGGCGTTGACGGCCTCGGGGGTGCGCGAGACCGCGCGCCATTCGAACGACAGGCGCCGGCAAGCTGCGGATTGGACGCGTGGGATTCCATCCAGCGCAGGTGCTGCTCGACCATACGGGCGAGTCTGCGGCAGCCGGTTTGTTGGTAGCGGCGCATCAGCCAGCGCGTGGCGGCAATGACGATATCCGGGGTGTCGTGGAAATACGGTGTGGACATGCCAGTCTCCTTGGGGTTGAGTAGCTGGCTGGCGCGTATGCGCGGGCGGGCGATGCGGGGGGCGGTACTACTTGGTCAGAATCAGTTTGCCGTTCTTGGTGATGCGCAGGCGATAGTGCTCGCCGTTGTGGCTGATCAGTATTTCCTGATTGCCCTGGAATAAAAAATCCGTCGAGATGATGCCCGACGGATAAGTCCGCTCCCCGGGCTTGACCGCAGGACGGGAAGCGGCGGGGGGTGCCGGGCTGTTGCTGCGCGTGGGGTCGGTTGGCATGGCTGCAGGCTTCACGCATATGATCAATAAGAAAAGCGAATGATAACGATTCTCATTAAAAGATCAAGCCTCGACGCAATAAAAAAACCGTCGGATCAGGAAAGCGGGGGATGCGGGGGGTAGGTGGCGCGCAGCAGCGGCTGGCCCGTCAGCGCTTCGGGCTGGAGGGTGACATGACGGATGCCGTGCCGCGTATCCATGGCCTGACTCGCGGCGGCGAGGATGGCCGGCCAGTCGGCCAGATTGCGGATTTCCAGGTGTGCCGACAGTGCGATGGTGCCGGACGACAGCGTCCACACATGCAGGTCGTGCACCCGCAGCACGCCGTCGAGCGTTGCCAGATCCTGGCCGACGGCGTCGAGCCGGACAGTGAGCGGCACGCCTTCCATCAGCACGTGCACGACCTCGCGCAGCAGGCGCAGCGCCGACACCAGGATCAGCGCCGCCACCAGCAGCGACAGCAGCGGATCGATCGGCGTCCAGCCGGTGGTGACAATGACGATGCCTGCGGTGATCGCCGCCACCGAGCCGAGCGCGTCGCCCAGAACATGCAGCAGGGCGGCGCGGCTGTTGAGCGTCTGCTCGCCACGATGCAGCACCCAGGCGACGGCGAGATTGATCGCGAGGCCGATTACCGCGACGCCGATGACGGTGCTGCCGCTGATCTCGCGCGGGGTGCCGATGCGTTCGAGGGCTTCACGCACGATAAAGCCGATCAGCACCAGCATCAGCAGGCTGTTGATCAGTGCCGCCAGCACTTCAGCGCGCACCAGACCGTAGGAATGCCGCATGCTCGGTGGACGCCGCGCCAGCCAGGCAGCAGCGGCCGCCAGCCCCAGGGCGGAACTGTCGGTGACCATGTGGGCGGCATCGGCCAGCAGCGCGAGCGAGCCCGACCACCAGCCGGCCGCAGCCTCGACCCCGGCGAAGGCCAGCGTCAGCAGCAGGGCGACAAGCAGGGTGCCGCTATGGCCGTTGTGCCCCGCGTGAGAGTGGGCGTGGCTGGTGCTGTGATCGTGCTTATGCGCGGCCACAGTAGTCGGTCGGGTCGACCTGCAGGTTGAGGTCGGCGGAATCCTGCCCCAGCCCGGCGAGGTGGTGCAGCGCGTTGACGTAGCGCGCCGACTCGCGCAACTGGACCAGCGTCGGCGGGTGCGGGTGGCCGTGCATGCGCGCCAGCCGTGCGCGGGCGGGGGCGGGCCAGTCGACCTTCAAATTCGCCAGCACCTCGTCCGCCAGGTCGGGCCGGTTGCACACCAGTGCCATGTCGCAGCCGGCGTCGAGTGATGCGGCCACCCGTTCGACCATGCCGCCCGCCACGGCGGCGCCTTCCATGCACAGGTCGTCGCTGAAGATCGCGCCATCGAAGCCCAGTTGATGACGCAGCAGCTTTTGCAGCCACACTTTTGAAAATCCGGCGGGCCGGTCGTCGACCTGGGGATAGATCACGTGCGCCGGCATGACCGCGGCAAGACCCGCCTCGATCATCAGCCGGAACGGCACCAGGTCGGCAATCGCCATGTCGGCCAGGGTGCGCTGGTCCACCGGGATGGCGACATGCGAATCCGCCACCACAAAGCCGTGGCCGGGAAAGTGCTTGCCGCAGGCGGCCATGCCGGCGTCTCTCATGCCCAGCATCACGGCCTGTCCCAACTGAAACACGGCGTGCGGATCGGCATGGAAGGCGCGGTCGCCGATGACCGAGGAAGCGCCGTAATCCAGATCGAGCACCGGCGCAAAGCTGAAGTCGATGCCGTGCGCACGCAGTTCGCTCGCCAGCACAAAGCCGGTTTCGCGCGCCAGTTCGCGGGCGCGTGGCGGGTGTTCGTTCCAGATTTCGCCGAAGCTGCGCATCGGCGGCAGGCGGGTGAAACCCTCGCGAAAGCGCTGCACCCGCCCCCCCTCGTGATCGACGCCGATCAGCAGCGGCGCCGACTTGAGCGCATGGATATCGGCGGTCAACGCGGCCAGCTGCGCCGGGTCGCGGTAGTTTCGGGAAAACAGGATCACGCCGCCGACGAGCGGGTGGGCGAGACGGTGGCGGTCGTCGTCGGTCAGTTCGGTGCCCGCCACGTCGAGCATCAAGGGGCCGAGCGTCATGAACGCTCCTGATGGAAACGTAGCGTCATGGGTGCTCCAGATGGAAAGTTGGCGTCATGTTGCCTCCAGAATCACATAAGCCAGGACGAGATCGCTTTCGTCCGACAAGGACACATGATGCGCGGTCACCCCGCGTGCCGCCAGCCAGGCATCAAGCTCGGGTGCGCATTGCAGGAAGGGCTTGCCGCGCGCGTCACGCAGCACGGCGATGTTGCGCAGCGACACCGGCGCGCGCAGCCCGGTTCCCGCCGCCTTGGCAAACGCCTCCTTGGCGGCAAAGCATTTAGCCAGAAAGCGCGCCGGATCGCGGCTGGCGTAATACCCCGCGTGCTCGGCGGGCGCGAGGATACGGTCGGCAAAATGCTCGCCAAACCGCGCCAGCCCGCTGCGGATGCGCCCGGCGTCCAGCAGGTCGGTGCCGATGCCGTGGATCATGGCGACACCTTTACCGGCAAGCCGGCCGCGCGGATTTTCTCGGCAAACGCTTCGAGCCATTCGCCGGGCAGCGCGGACAGCCGGCTGGCCTGCGGCTGCATCGATGGCCGTGCCAGGCCATACAGCAGCACGCCTTGCACCGGGATGGATTGCTGCCGGATACGTGCAGCTGCAGCCAGGTACGCCGCCTGCTCCGCGTCCGAAGGCGGCGCGCCGTCCAGCGCGAACACGCAGGTTTGCAGCCAGGTCGGGCACAGTCGCGCGGCCATGGCCAGGCGCTCGAACTGCTTGTCGGGTGAAATGCGTGTCTGGTTGATGCTGCGCATGCCGGCGGTGGTCGCGCTGTCGAACTTGAACCAGACCTCGCCGTTCAAGGCCGCCATTTTTCTGAGGCCGTCCTGCACGCGCGGGCGGTCGGTCAGGCTGCCGTTGGTGATCAGTAGCAGCTTGATCTTGCCAACCAGATCGAAATCCGCCATCACCCGGCCGATCAGCTCAATGACTTGCGGAAAGGCTTTGGCGCTGGTCGGCTCGCCGTTGCCCGACAGCGCAATGTCGTTCAGCCGCCGCGCCCCGTCGGGAACGCGCGTTTGCATGAAGTCGCCGTGGAGGATGTCGGTGAGCATCGCGCGCAGTTCGGCTTCGAGTTGCGCCAGATCGATGTCCGGCGCCGTGCCGCGCGTCAGTCCCGGCACCTGGCAATACACGCACGCCCAGTTGCAGGCGTTGTTGGGATTGAGATTGATCCCCACCGAGACGCCACCCGCACGACGCGAGACGACGGGATAGACATAGGTCATCTCCGCGCTGTCGCGGTCGTGGTTGACGGGGGTGAGCAACACGGCTTTGTTCATGGGGCACCTGCCTTATGCGGCTTTCCTGCCATCGCCCGCCTCATAGGGCTGGATCAGCACTTCTGCGGGAAGGCCGAGGCCCGTGGACAGGTTGCGGATCATGTCCAGCGACAGCGGCCGCACCCGATTGAGGATTTCTGCCACGCGCGCCCGGCTTCCAATAAAAGGTTCCAAATCCTTGCGGGTCAGTCCGCGTGCCTCCATCACGTGCAGCAGGAAAGCGATGGGATCGGGATCGGGGATGGGGTGATGACGGGCCTCGTAGTTCTGAATCAGCAGGCTGAGTACTTCCAGCCGGTCGGCCTCGGGGCTTTTTTCCGGGGCATCCCACAGGGCTTCGGCTTCGGCCAGCGCCATTTTGTATTCCGCCTTGGTACGGATCGGTTTAAGTTCCATCGTGTGTCCTTTCATATCGTGCTGGCGTCTATGCGGTCATATTCCGCGTGGGTGCCGACAAAGCGTATAAACATCATGCCCCGGTTGTAATGCACGGCCACGATCAGCCGGTAGTCATTGCCCTTGATGTTGAATGCCACGCGGTTGTTGGGCAAAAAACTGGCATTGCGATAGGCCGCCTTGATATCCGCCGGGCTTTTCCAATCGGCACGGCTGGCATCGGCGTACCAAGCCCTGAGCGGCATCTCGGCCTGGGGATGCTTGTTCCAGAACGCCCGTAGCTGGCTGATCGCGATGATGCGCATGGCACAATGTAGCACGCTCCCATACCGGGAGCAAGCCGTTCTTATTGCACTGCGGGCGCGTCAAGATTGTGGTGGGAAAGCACGCCGCCGTCGATGCGCTGCCGATACGCCAGAATCCAGTCGCGGGTGCGGAAGCTACCAAACGCCGCCAGGTCTTTTTCGCGCACGATGGGGAAGGTCGACAGGATGTAATCCGCGTCGGCGGCGGACAAGCCATAAAGGTGCATGAACAGCGCATCCAGCCGTGCCATGCGGTGGGCGCGGTCGTCGGCATCCCACACAAAGGGCGGCTTCACTGCGCCGCTTGCATCCACATAGCCCAGGTCGCGCGCAAAGCCCGCCATGTCGTGCGCGGTGTAGGTCAGCGCCAGCACCTCGGCGCGGATGAAGTCGGCGATGCTCACGCCGCCGATGGACTGCTCGAAGTCGGCGGGGGCGATGACGGGGAGTTGTTCGACGATGTACCAGTTGAGGTGCGTGGTTTGCGCCTTCTGGCGTGTGATGTAATCGAACACAAGTGAATTGAAGTTCGCAAGCATCAGACAAGTTTCACTTGCTTCCAGCCCTGTCAAGAAAGGCAGGGTATTGCCAGCCGCAAGCGTCGGGACAATAGCGCCAATCATTGTACGAAAGTCAGTAGCGCGAGCAATGTCGCGAAATGCAAGTGCCCAAGCATGCACGCTGGCCGGAACGTCAGAATCAGCCACCCAATACTGCGGTTCGGGAAAAACGCTGGGGTCAGCCTTCGCGCCCGCTGTTAGGTTTTCGCTCAGTGCAGCGTTATGCAGGTTTTCTTCGTTCACCGTTACGCTGGAAGCACGATGATCGTAGTGGTAAATCATCCGGCCTACATACAGCGGCACCGCTTGCGCCTCGCCCTTCGTCCAGCGATTCAGCGGCGCGCGCTGCCAGCCCTGTTTCTCCAGTTCGACACGGGTGATGAACTTGTCCGAGTCGTTGGTCATGTGGAACATCGTCACATAACGCAACGGCCAGACTTTCTGCTCCACGCCGGATGAGCGATTCACCAGCACCGGGTGGCGGGCATAAATCTGCGTGGTGAGTTCGGCATCGCGCCGGGTGCGGAAGATGGGCGCGGCGCCGGTGTTGGGGTTGACGCGCAGGAAGTCGGTGCCGGAAAGCCGCAGCACGCGTTCGGGGTCGGCGAGTTCGTCCACACGGTGCAGGAAAAAAGCGCACTCGGCCTGCGCAAAGCGCTGCGCCGCGCCGCCAAACACCAGGGCGCAGAATTTGAAGCGTGAATCAATGTCAGGAAAGAACACCTTTTTGTTCTCGAAATCCAGCAGCGCGGCGAGGCGCGCACCGTCACCTGTTTCGGTTTCGACCAGGGTGCGGAAGAATTCCGATGCGCCTTTGTCCGCCGCAATGCCCGACGGCGTGATCAGCCCGACAATGCCGCGCGGCTGAACCAGCGCGGTGGCGCGCTCGACGAACAGGCTGTAGAGGTTGACATCGCCGCCGCCGAGCAGCGGATAGTCGCCGCTGTCGCGCACCACGCGGGCTTGCTGCACGGCGCGTTCGCTGGCCGCGAGATAGTCCTGCCACAAAGGGGCGCGCTTTTTTTCCAGTTCGGCGATCAGGCGCTTGCGGTCGGCGGCGCGCGGCTGGCGCGCAATCGCGAGGTCACGCTCGGCCAGCCATTCGACTTCCTGCAGCTTGATGCGGTCCCACGGCGGGTTGCCGATCACCGCATCAAAGCCGCCGCTGCTGCCACGCCACACGGTGGGGAAGGCGGTGTGCCAGTGGAAGAAGCGTTCTTCGCGCGCGAGCGTGGCGGCATCTTTCAGCAGTGCGTTGACCGCTGCGATGGTCTCGCTGTCGCCGTTGATATGGCCTGTCTGGATAACCCCCACCAGGTTGTAGCGATCCGAGAAAAGCTCGGATATGACGCGCTGCGTATCCGAAAGCCCTTCCACGGTGGAGCGCCCCACGGCTTTGCGCTGCTTGTCCGGCCAGCCTGGAACCAGCCAGCGCAAGGCACGCCAGAAATTCAGCAAGCCATGAATGGGCGCGACCTGTTCGCGGGCGCTGTCGGCCAGACGTTTGGATTCGTGCGCTTCGGCGATGCTGGTGTCGGTGAGGTCGGCTACGGCTTCAAGGCTTTTGGCGGCGATTTCGAGGCGGTCGAGTTCCGCGCCTTGAAACATGACACCAAATGCCAGCAAGCCCTGACGCACCGCGTCGAGCTGTTCGCCGTGCAGCGAGTCGCCGCATTGCAGATGATGATCGAGGAAGGACAGCGGCGCGCCGACGGTGAAGGTATGCAGCCACAAGGCGACTTTGGCGAGTTCGACCGCCATCGGGTTTTTGTCCACGCCGAAGATGACGCGCTTCAGGATCATGCGGCGCACGATGTGGCGGTCGTCAAGCTGGCGTTCGTCGAGTGCCCAGCCGTGTTCCAGGCCGGTGGCGAGGATGCGGCGGCGGATGTCGGCGATGCGCGCCACCACCGGCGAGGCGTAGGGGCGTTTCTGATCGACCAGATGCGCCGCCCACGGCATGGCGTTGACGCGGTCATCCACCTCCTGCATCGCCAGCAAGACCCGGTCCGCCAGCCAGTCCACCAGCGCCACCAGAAAATGCCCGCTGCCCATGGCGGGGTCGCAGATTTTCAGTTCGAGCAGTTGGGCAGCGGGATCGATGGCTTCGAGCGCATCCCACTCGTAGGGCTTGAGCGATTTACGTTTACTGTAGGTGTCGAGCAGTTGCTCAAGCGTGGTCGTCTGTTCATCGACCAGCCGCCCAACTGACTGATTGAGGATGAGTCGCACCAGATCGTCGTGGGTGTAATAGCTGCCGCTGACCTTGCGCGCAAAGCTGGCGGGGCGGGCGATGAGCGTGCCGCCCTCATCGGCCAGGCTGTATTCGAGCAGGCGTTCGTAAATGCCGCCCAGGTGCGAGACCGACAAGTCGCGGTAGTTGATCGGCGGGCGCAGCAGGTCTTCGGTGCGTCGCGCCAGCGCGTCGATGACCGGCGCGAGTTTGGCGTCGGCCACGCGCACCCGCGCCAGCAGCGGCGCCCGCGCCCGCTCGAACAGGCCGCCGTTGTAGGCTGGCATGCCGACGGCATCGTCGCCGTCGCTGATGATGATGAAGAGCTCGGTCAGCCGCCCCCAGTAATTGCCCGCCGTGCTGGAAAACACGCCGCCCTTGTCGCGCTTGTCGGCGATGTCGTCGCGGATCACGCGCAGGCTGTAGTCGCGGTAGCGCGGGTCGTGGATGGGCAGCAGCGCGCGGTCTTCGGCATACAGCACGAACAGCATGCGGTAGAGCAGCACCAGGGTGGCTTCGCGTACCTCGTCGAGATAGGCGCGGGTGTACTGGCCGCGCGCGGTTTTCTGCGCTTGCAGATCGCTGGCGGCGAGCGCGTTGGCCAGCGCGGGAAACACCTCGTCGAACACGCGCTGGCCGAGGCTTTGCGACACGGCTTCTTCGTAACGCCGCGCTTCGGACAGGGCAATGGCGTGATATGTGCGGAACTCGCCATCCCAGGTTTGCTTCAGGAAAGCGGCACGACCAAACAGCAGATAAAACAGTTTGAGGCCATGATCGGATTCGTAGCCGTCAAGCTCGGGTTGCGTGCCGGAGATGCCGAGCAGGGCGGCCAGATTAATCTCGAAAAAGTCTTCGGCGCGCGAACGCGCATCCTGCCAGTACAAACGCCACACCGCGCCGTTGGTGAGGATGCCCCATTTCACGGCGCGGTCGCTCATCACGTCGGCGCGGGATAAATAGCGCAGCATTTGCGAGGACGGCGCGCCGAAGTCGCGCGGTTTGCGCGTGCCAGTCAGCCCCGGCTCGCTTCTATCCAATACGCGCAGCCAGCTTTTGGCTTCGAGCAGCGCCACACCATGACGCACCCGGCGATCATCCGAAGGCTCTGCAAACGCACGCGCTTTGGCGGCGGCGTCGGCGAACAGCAGAAAATCCGGCACGTCTTCGCGCCCGGATTGGGACATGTTGATCTGCGGCAAATTCTCCCAGCCCAATAAGCCCAGGACGGGCTCGATCAGTTCACTTTCGGTTTGTGCTTCGTTGAGTGCGGAGTCGGCGGCAACGATGCCGTATGCGCGGCGCAGTTCAGTGGTAAAAGCATCCAGTTGATTTCTGTCGAATGCCTGCCACGGCGCGGTTTCGAGAATTCCGCGTGTAAGGAAGTCGTGACTGAAAAGCTGACCTTGCATGAAGGAGCGGTGCCATGGGTTAGGGATGGCGGAGGCGGTGAGCTGCGCTCCCCGAGGCCGCCCGATTCAGGGTTTAGCGCCTGGCCTGCGCCCGGATCGCTGAAACGGATTATCTGGCGGAGGCGGTGTCCGCCATATTGTAGTGCACTACAGTTCAATTTAATTCAGCAAGAGAAAACGCCATCCCAGCAGCAGCGAGGACTGGCGCGATTCATAGTTCACTACAGTTTCACTTGATTCTTTAAAATTCATCGCCATAATGGTGGGTAGAGTGGTGGGTAAATTGAGTGTGACGGGAGGGTGAAAGATGCTTACTGAACTGAAAATAAAACACGCCAAGCCTGGGTATTGGCTTGACGCTGATGGACTATACCTTCAGGTGAGCGATTCGGGGGCGAAGTCCTGGATCTACCGGTTCCAGATCAACGGCAAGCGCCGCGAGATGGGGCTGGGGTCGCTCGGGCATGTGGCGGCGAAGGAAGCGCGGCGGCGCGCTGCCGAGGCTCGCGGCATGGTTCACAACAAGGTCGACCCTCTGGAGCATCGCAAGCAGCAAGCGCAGGCAGCAGCCGCGCGTGCGGCGCAAGTCGCCGCGGGGGCCATCACCTTCAAAAAGGTGTCACTAGAGTACATCGAGGCCAACCGGGCCGGCTGGAATAACGTCAAGCACGTCAGCCAGTGGGAAAGCACACTCGCGACCTACGCTTATCCTGTCATGGGCGACACGCCGGTTTGCGAGGTCAACACCGCAATGGTGCTGGAACTGCTCAACCCGATATGGTTCACCATAACCGAGACCGCCACGCGGCTGCGCGGTCGAATCGAACAGATACTTTCATACGCCAAGGTAAAGGGCTACCGGGAGGGCGAGAACCCCGCAGCTTGGCGTGGCCACCTCGATAACGTGCTGCCCGCACCGGGCAAGATTGCGCCGCATAAGCCACAGCCCGCATTGCCCTATGACCAGATGAGCGAGTTCATCAGCAAACTGCGCCAGCATGAGGGTGCCACCTTACTCTGCCTGGAGTTTCTAATCCTTACTGCATCCCGCTGCGGCGAAGCTAGTGCGGCGAAGTGGGACGAGATAGACATGGAAAAGGGTGTCTGGACCGTCCCGGCGGACAGAATGAAGGGTCGAAGGGAACACCGGGTGCCTCTCTCGGCTGCTGCGCTGGCGGTTCTCACCAAGGCGAAGGAGATGCGTCAGGGGGAATATGTTTTTCCCGGCAAGATCATCGGCGAGCCCGTCAATACTGGCGGCCTCGGCCAGCCGTTGAAGAGAATGAACGCGGGCAGGGTAAAAGCGGGCCTGGCGAAGTGGGTGGATGCACAATCCGGCAGGGCTATAGTGCCCCATGGTTTCCGGTCGTCTTTCCGGGACTGGGCCGCCGAGACTACGCACTATGACCGTGACATGGTGGAAATGGCGCTGGCGCACGTAGTCGAGAACAAAGTAGAGGCGGCTTACCGCCGTGGCGACATGTTTCAGAAGCGGCTGCAGATGATGGATGACTGGGCGACCTGGTGCGAGCCGAAGAAAGCGGCAACCGTGACGCCGATCAAGAGTAAAGCCGCCGCCTGACGGTATCAGGCAAAGCGGGCCGGAAGGGTGTTCGAGCACCCGACCAGCCCTGACCGCAAAGCAACCTGTTTAGGAGATTGCATCATGGCTGTAACGAATCTTAGACCGCCCAGCGTACTTGAATATAACCAACTCCCATGGGGCGACCTCATCTACGGTACGAAGGAGCAGTTGCAGGGTATCGGCATCGCTGCCGGAATGGCGTTCCCTGGCGAACCCAACGGGCCGAAGAAAAGCCTTCGAGTTGCAGACCCGCGCGGACTCAAGGCTCGTGTGGAAGCGTCTAACTTCAGAGGGGGTGGGATTTTCAATGCAAGCATTTCATTCCCGGGGCGCGATCGCCCTGAGCACGGGCACGTCACTGATTCTGCTCCTGGAGTCAGCAAGAGTGAAGCTCCGTGGGGCGACGTCTTCACTGGCACGGCTGAATCATTGAGTTCCGCCGGACTTGTGCGACGCGACCAATTGCCGGGCCAGCCAGGCATGCGCAAGGTGACCGTCACAATACTGGCTGACGGGTCCTTGCCCAAGGGATCGCCCACAGCAAATTGCCGAGAAGCGGATGAACCAGGGGCAATAAGAATTTCCAGAAAATCAAAGGCGCTCTACGAGGTATGTATTCGCGTGTCGGATGAGGAAGAGCAGCGCCGCCGTGATGAGCGTTCTCGTGCCGATCGAGAATGGGAAGCCCGGATGATGTCTTTGCCCCGCCCGGCACCATTGTGTTGCACCAGCCAGGAACGTAAGGAAATTGAGACCGCAAAAGCCCTTGTTGCCTCATGGCCCAAGTCCGCCGCGGCATTCCGTGAGAGGGCCGCCGGGCGGGTTGATACGTTGCTACAGTTTGTCAAGGCGCACTGCACGGACGGGATGCCGGGCGCCTGGGCTGGCGAACAATACGGGGGCTACAGGTTCGACGACGCCACCGTTGCAAGGGTCAATGCGCTCTCCGATGAACTGCTCGAGATAGTGAAAGCTGGGGGCGTCGTATTGGACATCGAACTGCGTAAGAAGCAGACACCTGCCTGCATTGCAGAAGAAGTGCCCGAGTCTGATGCCTATGCTGAAAGCCCGATTCAATACGGTGGCAATGTGGTTCCCTTCCGAAAGCCGTGCCACCTGGGACCGAAACCTTTATGAGAGGAAATGACATGACCAGCAAAAAACAAACTCGGAAAGCCCGCGGCAAGCGCGGTCAGACGATCCGTGTAACCACCAGCGGCAAGCCGCCAATATCGGGGGCTGTGGCGTTCGCGCACTTACTGGCCAAAGTCAGCGCAACGAGTCCTTGACGCTCTACAGGTAGTCGAATCAGTTTGAAAGGCCCGCCCTGTGCGGGCTTTTCTCTTTTGTGCCGGGGGGGGGTGTGCGTACCTAGGAAAATGGAAAATAGTCTTTGTACTCCCTTGAATTTAACGGAGTACAAAGATGGTCAACATAATCCGCCTCCCTGACGTGATGGCCCGCACTGGCCTTTCGCGGTCCTCAGTCTTTCTGAAGGTCAAAACCGGCGACATGCCGCCGCCCATCAAGTTGGGTGTTCGCGCGACTGGCTGGGTTGCCGAGGAAGTCGACAACTGGATCAAACAGCGCGTGGCGGCGAGCCGTCCGACCCCGCGCGCCGAGGGCTGAGTCATGCGGCCCGATGCAGGGTTGGCAACGCTCCGCCCCTACCAGTCCAGCGCGGTGGAGCAGGCCCGAGAGAATGGACGTGCCGGCGTCCTGCGCCAGATCATCTATTCCCCCACGGGGAGCGGCAAGACCGAGATTGCCATTGCGCTGATCCACTCGGCCAACAGTAAGGGCAGGCGCGTGGCGTTCGTCGCCAACCGGATCGGGCTTGTGGAGCAGGCTGCGCGCCGCCTGCGCGAGTCCGGCCTGAGTGTTGGCGTGCTGCAGGGTGACAACACCCACCGGCTGGATGCGCCCGTGCTGGTGTGCTCGATCCATACCGTGGCCAGGCGAGGCTTGCCCGTCGACATCGACGTGATCGTGATCGACGAGGCCCACGGCGTCGCCGGATCCAGCCACTACCGCGATCTGCTGTTCCGCTACAACGCCCTGCCAGTGATCGGACTTAGCGCCACGCCGTTCGCCAAGGGCCTGGGCAAGCATTACGACAAGCTGGGGGGGGCGTTGTTCGAGCGCATCGTGCAAGCGGCCAGCATCCGGGAATTGATCGACATGGGCTTCCTGGTCGACTGCGACATCTACGCGCCGACTGAACCTGACCTTTCCGGCGTCGCCATGGTGCGCAACGCATTCGGTGAGCAGGATTACAACGAGCGCCAACTGGCCGCCGCAGTCGATAAGCCGTCCCTCGTTGGCGACATCGTGGCCCACTGGAGACGGCTGGCGCGCGACCTGCCCACGGTCTGCTTTGCGACCAGCATTGCCCACAGCAAGCACATCGCCAGCGAGTTCAACGCCGCCGGCATCTCCGCTGAGCACATCGACTGCTACACCGACGAGGAAGAACGCCGCGGCATCCTGGCGCGAGTCACCAGCGGACAGACGAGGGTGATCAGCAACGTGGGGATTTTGGCCGAAGGCTGGGACATGCCGGCCTGCGGCGTGATGATCCTGGCGCGGCCGACGCGAAGCCTGACCCGCTGGATTCAAATGGCGGGCAGGGTGCTACGTCCCTATCCGCGGAAAGGGCGAGCCATCATCCTCGACCACTCCGGCAGCGCTGCACGCTTGGGCTATCCGACCGACGATCTGCCGCTTGAGCTGGATGACGGCGCGGCGAAAAAGCCAGGGGCCGGCAAGGAGAAGGAAGAGCCGAAGCCCAAGAAATGCCCGTCATGCAGCTACATGAAGCCGGCGAGGGTTCACACCTGCCCGGCGTGCGGGTTGGCGCCCGAGCGGCCGTCCGAGGTCGAGGTGGAGCCCGGCGAGCTCGTAAGGCTCAAACGTGACAGGAAGCCGACGCGCGAAGAGAAGCAGGCGTTCTATAGCCAGTTGCTTGAGCTGTCCGTCGATGAGAAATGGAGTCCGCATCGCGCGGCGTGCGTGTACAGGGACAAGTTCGGCGTCTATCCCAAGGGGCTTGAGAAGGTTCCAGAGCCGGCAACGCAGGAGGTGCGCAACTTCGTGACCTCAAGGCAAATCGCCTACATCAACGCCAAGCGGAAGGAGGCCGGCAATGCTGCAGCCCGTCCGTGAGGTAGCACAAGGCCGCTGGACCGGCATCCTGTCCAGTTTCGGCCTGACCGACAAGCAGCTATCAGGTAAGCACGCGGCTTGTCCGGTGTGTGGCGGGAAAGACAGGTTCCGCTTCGATAACCAGGATGGACGCGGGACGTTCTTCTGCTCGCACTGCGGGGCTGGTGATGGCGTCCAGTTGGTGATGAGCCTCAAGGGCATCGACTTCAAGACGGCCGCCCATGAGATCGAGTCCATTGCTGGGGTGGTGCAGCAGGTTCAGGTCGCCAAAGTGCCCGACGAGAAGCAAAAGCTGGATGCGCTACGCCGGGTGTGGGCTGAATCCAAGCCCCTGGCCATAAGCGATGAGGTGATGCGCTACCTGGCAGGGCGCGGTCTCGATCTGACGACGTCACCCGACAACCTGCGACTGCACCCAGCCCTTCCGTATTACGAGGGCAAGACGCTCGTCGGCAAGTTCCCGGCGATGGTTGCGCTGGTCCATGCACCGGACGGCACGGGCGCAACCCTGCATCGGACCTACATCGCGGACGGCCACAAAGCACCGGTCGAGTGTCCGAAAAAATTGATGAGCGGGAAACCCGTCACAGGCGGCGCCATTCGCTTATCGGGCGTCGGTGAAGTGGTAGGCATAGCCGAGGGCATAGAAACGGCCCTGGCGGCTTCCATTCAGTTCGG
Organism: Thiobacillus denitrificans; assembly: GCF_001530125.1. Classification (GTDB taxonomy): domain Bacteria; phylum Pseudomonadota; class Gammaproteobacteria; order Burkholderiales; family Thiobacillaceae; genus Thiobacillus; species Thiobacillus denitrificans_C. The sequence goes on from NZ_LDUG01000048.1 coordinate 85,019, forward strand.
CATTCCGGTTTGGTCATGCGTCACGGCGCACGGCATCGAGACATTCGAGCCGCCCGCAGGCGTGAAGCGCATCACGATCTTCGCCGACAACGACGCGAGCTTCACCGGACATAAGGCCGCATACATCGCTGCTTTCCGGTTGGTGCAGCAGGGGTTTGATGTCGAGGTGAAAGTCCCGGCAGCTGTCGGCGACTGGCTCGACGTGCTGCCGGGTGCGCGTACTGGCACGACAGAAGCCGACACTGGACGCATCCAGACAAACAAGGGGTATCGATGAAGCTGATTTCATACGAGAGCGTGCTGCGCAAGCTGGGCGGTGATGAGGGGCCGTGTCAGCGAACTGTCGAACGGATGGTCGATCGCGGTGAGTTCGTTCAGCCGGTGCAGGTTGCACCCAGGCGGTTGATGTTCATCGAGGACGAAGTCGATGCATGGATCAAGCAGCGGCAGCGGAAGGGAACGGCATGACAATCGATGCCCTTGCGCATTCGCCACCGAGGATTTCTGCCCAAAAAGAAGCCCCACCACAAGGGCGGGGCGCACAAGGTAAAACACTCTTTGAGCATGGTAGCGCACAGAAAAATCAAAGCCGCATGACGGCTGACCCGTTCGGTGATGCGGCGCCAATGCGATTCAAGCTTCAATCCGGGGCGGACCTATGCAACGCCCCGTTGATGCGCTGGATGGTGCGCGGGGTGCTTCCAGCGGAAGGGCTAGCCGCACTGTACGGCGCCAGTGGAAGCGGAAAAAGTTTCCTGATGCTGGCCATAGCCGCCGCTGTTGCCGAGGGGGCCGAATGGTTTGGCCGCCGGGTAACACAAGCCCCTGCCACCTACGTTGTGCTGGAGGGCGAGGCCGGGATGGGCAAAAGGGTTAGAGCATGGAGCCAGCACCACAAAAGGCCCGTGCCCGACGAGCTGCGCTTCATAGCACAGCCTTTCGACATCTTGAGTAACGACGTGATCGAATTGGCCAAGGCGATTATTGCCGGTGGCGGGGGTGGCGGGCTGGTGATCGTCGACACCTTGAATCGTGCCGCACCCGGAGCCGATGAAAACTCAAGCGTAGACATGGGTAACCTGATCGCCGCATGTAAGCGCCTGCAAGGGCTGATTGGCGGCCTGGTGCTCCTGGTGCACCACACTGGCAAGGACACAACGAAGGGGCTGCGCGGGCATTCGAGTCTTTATGCCGCCCTTGATGGTGCGATCGAAGTAAGCGCCAGCGACACCCGCAGATCCTGGAGCGTGGCCAAGTCGAAGGATGACGTCACCGGAGAAGCGCACCCGTTCAAGCTGTCAGTCGTGCAAGTTGGAACCGATGACGAGGGCGAGGCCATCACTTCTTGCGTGGCCCTATCGGATGAATCGGCTGACGCAATCAAACAGGCCAAGAGGCCGACGCTGCGCAGTAACCAGAAGATCGCAAACGAAGCCATAGGGGAAGCGCTACGCAATTCTCCGCACGCTGGCAAGGAAGGCGCACCAACAGGAAGGCCGTGCATTCAATATGCCGATGCCGTGGCGATTGTTTCCGAGCGCATCCCCGCCGATGCCAGGCATAAAACATCACGCGCCAAGGTGGCAATCACTGGACTGGTAGAGCGTGGCTTTCTCGCAATCAAAGGGGACTGGTTATGGGACAAGTGACCGCCTCCCCGTTTCGCCCCCCCCGTTTCGCCCCCTTCCCTAAAGGGAGAAGGGCGAAGCGGGAAGCGGGGCCCTTTTCCCGGTTGAACCGAAATAACACGAAACGGGCGAAGCGGGAAGCGGGGGAAGCCCGTGCCTTAAGGCTTGCAGACGTTTCCCAGCGATTCCCGAAATGTCCCGAAACGGGAATGGCAGAGACAGGTGCGAACTGATGCGAATTGGTGCGAATCACCAATCGGCACCAACCCCGCACCTGATGCTGATGAAGGCCCTAGCCATGAGAGATGGTGGTTGGAACTTGAGCCCACGCATCCAATCCTGGCTGGGTAATGGGGGAGGCAAGCAGCGGCGCATATCTGAGCGCAGCGCGGGGTGCTGGCGTCGCGTTGAGGCAATCGGCAGCCGAGTATGGCGGAACCATGCTCCGCTTGACGGCCTTGCTGGATGCGGTGTTTCGTCTGTTTGTGTGTTGATACCCACCGCGATACCCATCATTTACCCGACAGAAAGGCTCGCGTGATGATCCAGCCCGACCATGTTGAACTGCTTACCCGCACCCGCGAGATGGTCGAAACGATGCGCCACCACCCGCCTGGCTCGCCGGCCGCGCTTCTGCTCAGCAAATTCTTACCGGGTGGATAGGACTACGAGGGCGTAGATCAGTTTCCCAACATACCACGCCAGCACCAGCGCGACCGGCAGGCGCATGCCGCTGCCGTAGGTGAGCCAAGCCCACACGTCGCGCCAGGTGGCGCCGCGCACCTTGTACCTGATCTCCCGCATCAGTTCGCTCATGACTTAACGCAGTTGAATGCGTCGGTAAAGGCATTGGGCTTGCCGGCGAACTGCGCGTGTCTGCCGTGTTTGGCGCAGTGCGCCTCGGCAGCGGGCAGGGTGAGCGCGGCTTCCGAGTTGGCCCAATTCACCGAGACGGCATGTTCGGTGCCGGTGACGCGCGGCGGCTGGGCGGCGCAGCCTGCAAGCAGCAGGGCGGCGATGATGATTGTTCTCATGGGCGACTCCTCCTGCCGGGAGTTTAGCCGAGGGTGCGCGTACAGCAGTAGCCCGCGTATAGATTCAGGCTACAGCAACAGCCATCACGCCACCCTATGAAGCTTCTGTCCTACAGCGACCTGGTTTACCGGCTGAGGCTCAGCCGCAGCACTCTCGAGCGCATGGTTGTTCGCGCAGAAATACCGCCACCGGTACAGGTGTCATCGGGAGCAGTTCGCTTTGTCGAAGACGAGATAGAGGCGTGGCTCACGACCTGCCCACGCACGAAGACCACCCCGGCAAGTTGAAACAACCCACCCTCACCAAGAGGATATGACCATGACCAACCACATTCCCGCCGCCGTGCCATGCCCTGATCCCGGCAGCACGTTTATGGAAATCGCCGCGAAGATCATCGCTGCGGAAGAAACAGCGCGCAAGGAAATAAGGAGGGCACGGGCTCAGATTGAAGCGTCCAATAACGAACGCTGGCTGGCAGAGAAAAGGCTTGATTTTGCGAAAGACGAGCTGGCCGACGTGCTGGCGTCCATCGATGCGGCCAAAGCAAGACTCGCCAGTATTCAGGCGCTGACTGCCATAGAGGCAGATCGCGTCCTGCAAGCGCTTAATCAGGAAGAGTTCCATGCCTAAAGTTCCGACGTACGATTCATTCCAGGCCACGCCGACCGCCCAGCCGCAGACGCGTTTCGATGCTCCTGCGATGGTCGACACCGCGGGCAAGCAGGCGCAGCAGACCGGCCAGGCGCTGATGCAGTCCGGCGGGCAGCTCGGCCAGGTCGCGCTCGACATGCAGCGCGATGCCAACAAGACGCGGATCGACGACGCCACCAATCAGGCGGTCAAGCTCGATACCGACCTGCGCCTCGACATGCTCAAGCTGGAAGGCCGCAACGCGCTGGAGCGCCCGGACGGCCTGAGCCTGGCCGACGAGTACGGCAAGAAGCTCAAGCAAGGGCTGGACGGCATCACCGCCAGCCTTGGCAACGAGGCGCAGAAGCAGGGATTCGCGCATGTTGGGTCGCAGATCAGCGGCAAGCTGTACGCGCTGGCCAGTGGCCACATGGTCAAGCAGCAGGAAACGCACCAGAAGGAAATCTGGCAGACCGGCATCGAGACGGCGACCGAGCGCGCCACGCTGCTGTACGCCGACACCGAAGAACGCCTGCGCTCGCAGGAGGCGATCAAGACTATCACCGCCGAGATGGCGCAGAAGTACGGCTTGGACAAGGATGTCGCCGACCGCGCCTATACCGAGGCGGTCAGCCCGATGCACTCGGGAATCATCAAGACTCTGATCGCCGACGACAAGGCCGACGTGGCGAAGGCCTACTACGACGAGAACAGCGCCAGCATGACCCTGCAGGCGCGCGCCCAGGTGCAGGGGCATATCGCCGAGGCCGGCAGCACCAAGATGGCCGAGACGACCGCCGATGAAGTGTGGTCGCGGATCGGCCCGGCAGACGCCAATTCACCGGTGCGCCTGTTCGATATGGAAAAGCAACTGCGCGCCGAACTGGCCGGCAGCCCGGACGCCATGAAGAAGGGTGTGTCCGCCCTGCGTGAGCGCGCCTCCGCGTTCAATGCCCAGCAGGCCGAAGTGCTGGCCGGCGGCATCAATGGCGTGTGGGGCATGATCGACGCTGGCGCCGGCATGCGCAAGGTGCAGAACGGCCAGGCATGGCTTGAGCTTCCCGAGAAGGACCGCCACGACATCAGGAAGACGCTTGAATCCGAAGCCCACGCCCGAGAGAGCCGCGCCTATACCGCAGAAAGCCGTTCCCTGGTGCGCTCACAGCGCAACGAGAAATCCTTGCTGCTGCAGAACGGCGACCAGTACCTGACCGACACCGACCCTGCCGTGCTGGCGCGGATGAGTCGCGCCGAGGTCGAGGCCAAGCGCAGCACCTTCGGCCTGGAAGCGACCAAACAGCTTTTGTCCAAGTGGGACACCTTGCAGAAGCCGGGCAAGCTGTCCGAAGCCAAGATGGACAAGCAGGACTTCGACATGGTGGCCGACAGCCTTGGGCTTTCTCCGTATTCGAGAGGGATCAACGAGGACAAGAGGCGCGCGCTGGGCACCCTTCAGTTCCGCGTCGAGCAGTTGATTAATCGCCAGCAGCAAGGCGGCATCACGCTAACCCGCGAACAGAAGATGGACCTAATGAAGAAGGAAATGGCGCAGGAGGTCATCGTCGACGGCGGGATGTTCAGCCGCGATCGCAGCGTTCCGGTGATCGCGCTCAACCCCGACCAGATCGGCGACGTGGTAATCCCGCAGGCCGACCGCTCGACCATCGCGCAAAAGATGGCCGAACGCTACCGGCGCAATCAAGACCCGCTGTTCGCCCCCACCGAAGACAACCTGCGCCACTGGTACTTGATGAGCAAGAGCCAGTCCGCAAACCTGATTAAAGGCCCGTAATGGATCTCGACGAGTTGATGGACCGCAGCACCCAACCTGTGGCCGCGCCTGATACGGTTGACGACGCCATGGACGCCTACAGCGGCGCGCAGACCGGGGCAGTCCGTGCCGGCGCCACCCTGGCGCTCGACAGCAACCCGGACGAGATCGCGCGCCAGAAGCGCATCGCGCAATCGCTCGGCGTTCCTTTGGCCGCAGTCGAGGCCGACCCAGAATTCGCCACCCGCGAGCAGCGCGTGCGCAGCATCGAGCAGGCCACCGCCAATTCCCCGGCGCTGCGGCAGAAGTTTAGCGATGCCGACTTTGCCAAGCTGGCTGCTGACAACGTGGATAACCTGTCTGGTATCGAGCAGCTTTTGCGCTCGGCCAAGCGCGGATTTACGGCAGGGTTGCGCGGGATGGATGCCGCGGCGGTCGACGATTCGGCGCGCATTCTGACCGCCATCGACACCATCGAGCGCGGCGGCGCATTGTCGCCGAACGATCCGCTCGCCTCCATGTTTGCCGGTTCCGGTCGCTCGCCTGACAACCTGGCGCAGATGCGCGCGAAGCACCAGGGCCGCGTGACCGAGAACGTCGGCGAGTACGGCAAACGCACGCAAGCGTTGACGAAACTGCAGCCGACCGGCGCCACGGCCGACTTCTACCAGGCGAAGGGCTGGGGCGATTCGCTCTCGGCCCTGCTGTCTGACCCGTTCGAGATCAGCGCCAACGTCGCCACCGAATCGCTGGGCCTGATGGCGCCGGCTTTGCCGATGATTGCCGGCGGCGGATTGGCGGGCGGCGCGCGCGGGCTGGCCGGCATGGCAGGCGCCACCTCGACCAACGCCGAATACTCTACCGCCATTGCCGAGGCGCTGCAGGCGTCCGGCGTGGACCTGAACAACCTGGAAGCGGTGCAGGCGGCAGTTGCCACCCCCGAATTTGCCGAGACCCGACGCCAGGCCACGATCAAGGCGGCAACCATCGGCGCGTTCGACGCTGCCACCGCGGGCATGGCCGGCGTGCGGCTGCGTCCGTCGATGGCGGGCAACCTTGCCGCGCAGACCGGCGTGCAGGCAACCGGCGGGGCGGCGGGCGAAGTCGCCGGCTCGGTCGCATCCGGGCAGGAAGTCAATGCCAGCTCCGTGCTGGCCGAGGCCATCGGTGAAATGCCGAGCGCCATGATCGACGTGGCCATGATGGCAGGCAAGCGCACGCTCGAAGGCCAGCGCAAGGCCGACCAAGCCGAGCAGCAGGGCGCCTTCATCAAGAACCTGAACAAGCTCGCCGCCGCCGACAAGCTGCTGGCGCGCGACCCCGAAACCTTCCAGAGCTTCATCGCCGCCGTCGCCGAAGACGGCCCGGTGCAGAATGTCTTCATCGACGGCCGCACCCTGATGCAGTCCGGCATGGCGCCGCGGCTGGCCGAACTGTCGCCGGCCGTGCTCGAGCAGCTTGACCGCGCCATCCTCACCGGCGGGGTCATCGCCATCCCGGTCGACGAATACGCCGCCCGCATCGCGCCGACCGAATTCGCGCCGCAGCTACTCGACCACCTGAAGACCGACGTTGAAGGATTCAGCCGCGCCGAAGCTGCCGACTTCATGGCGAACCAGGGCGCCGAGCTGAAGGCCGAATTCGAGCGGGTGATTGGAACACAGTCAGACGCCGACACATTCCGCGCCTCACATGATGTTGTGAAGCAGGACATTATCGGGCAACTCAACACCGCAGCACGCTTCACCCCGCAGGTCAACGATGCCTATGCCACGCTGGTGGCCGCGCGCACAGCAGTTCGCGCGGCGCAGATGGGGATGACGCCCGAGGCATTCCACCAGAAGTATGGGATGAATGCGCGCGGGGCGGAGGTTGCCGGGGACAAGTTCGATCAGGCCGGCGTATCATTCAAGGAGGGGTCGCGCGGGTCACGCAGCGGCCAAACCGACATGACGCTTACGGCTGACGCTGGTGGAGAATCTGTCGGGCGGATTGACTACTCCGTTTATCAGGGCCGTCCGTCGGTTCAAATGATAGACGTTCCAGAAGGAAAGCGCCGCAAAGGCTATGCGACCGAGATGGTCAAGCAGTTGCAGCGGCAATTCCCTGGTGTCGAGATTGACTTTGGCGGACTCACTGAAGAAGGGGCTGCGTTGTACAAGGCGCTCGCCAAAACAACCGAGCCGAGCGAGTACGCGCCTGCATTCGATGAACTGGCAGCGGCCATCGCTGAACGCACGGCACTGGAAGAAAAGAATGCGCAACTCGAAGGCACGGCTGAACGCGGCGCATGGATCGCTCAGGTTGGCGACCGCTGGAACGAGTTACACGACATCATCAGCGACCTTGAAGGCGAGATTTTCAACAAGTCGCCCACCAAGAATCTTATCAATACCTTCGACCCCGCCGACCCCAGCATCCTGAATCAGTCGGCCAACCGCAGCCTATATGAAAAGGCCTGGAAGATGCTGGCCGGCAACGAGGCGATCTTCCAGAACCCGATGCCGGATTCATTCGACATGGAAGGCGCGGCCAGAGAGATCGATCCCGGCATGAGCGCGGTCGCGGACAAGCCCGACCTGGACGAGCAGAAAACCGGCATCACGAAGAAGTGGTACGTGACGATGCCGGACGGCACCCACGCCTATGTGATGGAGAACAAGCAGGGCGAAGTGTGGCTAGACGCCTCGCGGCTGGAAGAGGGCGCGAGTGGCGGCGCCAAGCTGTACCTGTTGGTTGGCAGCTATGCCGAGGGCAACGGCAAAGTGTTCATCGGCGACCCGGCAGGATTGTCCGACGTGGCCTTGATCCGCCGCACCGAGAACATGCTGTCGCTGGCGCTGCGCTTCGGCAAGACCAGCTTCATGCGCCCGCACGAATACCAGATGAACCCCGACGCAAAACAGGGAACAGTTCTTGCTGGTGTTGTGAAGCCGCTTGAGTGGGTTGAAGGCAACGATGCCAACAACATTGAAGAATTGATCCGAACAAGCTATGCTAACACCGTCAAGCTCGTCGCGGAGGTCAAGGATGTCACATTCAATTTCGACAAGCAGCGATTCGAGCAGGATGGTGTTGAGTTCACAAAGGACGGTTTCAAGCGACTTGTCGACGGACTCCCTGGAGCACTTCGCAAACGGGGTCTTTCCAAGATCGTTACGACACGAAACCCCGGAGGAAAGGGGGGCGCGGCTGAAGATTTCGCGCCAATCGGAATCGCTACGCTTAAAAGAGCGGCTGTCACAAATACCCTGGCACGCGAAACGCGCGCAGGCCGAGGGGGAGACTTACTGGCTGAGATTGGCCGGTTCGTATCAGGGGAATTAACCGGCCTCGCCGGCACGCTGTATCAGCCTGGCGGCGGCAACACCGCCCCGCGCGGCTCGTTCTCTCCCGCCACCAACACCGTCACCCTGCTGCAGAACGCCGACCTCTCGACCTTCCTGCACGAATCCGCACATTACTTCTTCGAGTCCGACATCCAGCTTGCCAGCGAGCTGGCCGGCAAGGCCGAACCGACCCCGGGCGAGCAGCAGATCGTCGACGATGTATCCCGCCTGTTGACTTGGCACGGCATCAATGGCGACGTGACCGAGCAGCTGCGCACCTGGCACACGATGGACTTCGAAGAACAGCGCAGCCACCACGAGCGCACCGCTGAGTCGTTCGAAGCCTACCTGTTCAGCGGGCAGGCACCGAGCCTGGAACTGCAGCCGATGTTCCAGCGTTTCCGCGCTTGGATGGTCAACGTCTACAAGTCGATCAAGGATTTTCTTGCCAAGAACCCCGAGGCCGGCAAGCTGAACAACGAGGTGCGGTCGGTGTTCGACCGCATGATTGCGACCCAGGAGCAGATCCAGCTGGCTGAGCAGGCGCGCAGCCTGACCGCGCTGTTTGCCAGCCCCGAGACTTCCGGCATGACTGCGGACGCCTTTGCTGCCTACCAGGCGCTCGGAACCGACGCGACCAACACCGCCATCGAGCAACTGCAGGCCAAGGGCTTGCGCGATATGCAATGGCTGACCAACGCGCGCGGCCGTGAGATCAAGAAGCTGCAGAAGGAATCGAAGGCGGCAAGGGCCGAGGTGACGATGGAAGCCCGCGGCGAGGTGATGCGCCAGCCGGTCTACCGGGCGTGGGACTTCCTGACCCGCAAGCTGTCCGACAACGACAAGCTGCCGCCGCTGGAAAGGAAGTCAGACCCGGATGTGCTCGACCCGACGCTGGATTCGCTGTTCGTCGCCATCGCCAAGCTGGGCGGCATCCGCAAGGACCAGGTGTTGTCCGAGTGGGGTGCCGACCCCAAGGACATCCCGCAGTCGGGCCTGTTCGGCAAACCGGTGTGGCGCGTCACCGAAGGCCTGCCGATCGACAGCATGGCGTCTGCCTTGGCCGAGCACGGCTATCTGCCGCTGAACGAGCACGGCCAGTATGAACTGAACGACCTCGGTGACCGCTTTCTGGCCGAGCTGTCAGGAGACACCCAATATTCGCACGCCTACCAGCCGCAGGACTTGCTGCCTGGCGAGCAGATCGCCACCCCGGACGGCTTGATGGCGGGGCGGATCGAGTTCGCCGGCCTTGCCGCCATCGGCATCCCTGAAGAAATCGCCGCCCATCTCAAAACGCTGAAGATGACCGCGACGGACGGGCTGCACCCCGACCTGGTGGCGGTCCTGTTCGAGTTCAGCTCGGGCGACGAGCTGGTGCGGACGCTCGCCGCCGCGCCGACCCCGAAGGACGCCATCAACGCGCTGGCCGAGCAGATGATGCTGGAACGCTTCGGTGAACTGTCCAGCCCCGACGCCATCGAGCGCGCCGCCGACCAGGCCATCCATAACGATGTGCGGGCGCGGATGCTGACCACCGAAGTCAACGCGCTGGCGCAGGCCACCGGCAAACCGAAAATCCTCGCGTCGGCCGCCAAGGCCTTCGCCGCCGACATGATCGCGCGCCTGAAGGTGCGTGATGTTCGTCCAGGTCAGTACGCCAACGCCGAAGCGCGCGCAGCGAAGGCCGCGGCCAAGGCCAAAGGCGACATCGCCACCGCTGCCGCCGAGAAGCGCAATCAGGTGATCCAGCACTATGCCACCAGCGCGGCCTACGACGCACAGGACGAGGTGAAGGCAACGCTGCGCGCGTGGTCGAAGCTGGTCGCGCGCAAGGACAGCACGAAGTCGGTGGACATCGACCTGCTGAACGCCGTGCGCGCGATTCTCGGCGAATACGGCATCGCGCCGAAGCGCGCCGAGCGCGCCAGCGAATACCTGAAGTCGGTGCAGGCCTACGATCCCGAAATGTATGCCGTCATCCAGGCGTCGGTCGAGCGGGCTGAGGCCAACGCCAAGCCGGTCAAGGAATTGACCCTGGACCAATTCCGCGGCTTGCGTGACGAAATCGACAGCATCATGCACCTGGCCAAACGCTCGCGGCAGATGGAGATCGACGGCGACCTGCTGGAGATTGCCGACATTCAGGACGCGCTGGTCGAGCGCATGACCGACTACGGCATCCCGGAAACGATCCCCGGCGAAGGCCAGGCGGTGACCCCGGCCGAGCAGCGGATGAACAAGTTCAAGTCGCTGCTGGCCTTTGCGCGCCGCGTCGAATCGTGGGTCGGGCAGATGGACGGCACGCAGCAGATGGGGCCGTTCCGCCGCTTCGTGTGGAGCCGGATCAGCGATGCTGCCGTGGCCTACCGAGTGGACAAGGCCGCGTACATGAAGCAGTTCCGCGCGCTGGTCGAGTCGATCGCGCCGACGCTCAAGCCTGCGCTGATCCATTCGCCCGAACTCGGCTACACCTTCGGCAAGGACAGCGGCGGCTCGGCCATCAACGAGATCCTGCACGCCGTGCTGCATACCGGCAACGAGTCGAACAAGCGCAAGATGCTGCTCGGCCGTGGCTGGGCGGTTGAAGTCGCGCCGGGCCAGCTCGACACGACGCGCTGGAACGCCTTCATTGCGCGCCTGGTGGCGGAAGGCAAGCTCACCCCGGCGCATTATGACTTCGCACAGGGCGCGTGGGACTTGCTGGAGTCGATGAAGCCGCTGGCGCAGAAGACGCACCGCGACGTGTTCGGCAGATACTTCAACGAGGTGACGGCGAATCCGTTCACCGACCCGTTCGGCGTGACCCGTGCCGGCGGCTACGTCCCGGCGATGGTGGACTCGAGGATCGTGAAGGACGCCGAACTGCGCAAGCTGGCCGACGAGGACAACGCGGCGATGAGCTACGCCTTCCCGACCACGCCCAAGGGCTTCACCCAGGCGCGCACCGAATACAACAAGCCGCTGATGCTCGACCTGCGTACCTTGGGCCAGCACGTCGACAAGGTGCTGCTGTTCTCGCACATGGAAATGCCTGTGCGCGAGGTGCAGCGGGTGCTGTCGAAACGGGTGGGGGAAACGCTCAACCGCATCGACCAGACCGCCATCTCCGGGATGCTGCTGCCGTGGCTCAACCGTTCGGCCAAGCAGCAGGTGGAAACACCGATTGCCGGGTCAGCCGGGACCATGCGCTTCTTCTCCGTGCTGCGCTCGCACGCCGGCATGGCCGCGATGTTCGGCAACCTGGCCAACACGGTGCAGCAGTTGACCGGCTTTTCTCTGGCCGCCATCAAGGTCAAGCCGAGCCTGTTGCTGGCGGCGACGGTGGACTTCACCAAGGCGCCGCGCGAGTTTGCGCAGGCGGTTTCGGAAACGTCCGCCTACATGAACACACGGATGGCGAACGAGGTCTATGCCATGACCGACGCCATCAACGACATCCTGCTCAACCCTTCACTACTAGAGAAGGGGCAGGCGTGGACGATGCGCCATGCCTATTTCCTGCAGTCAGCTTTCGACAACAGCATGAGTCCGATCATCTGGACGGCGGCCTACAACCAGGCAAAGCAGGGCGGCGAGACTCACGCCGACGCGGTGCGGCTGGCTGACGGCACGGTGCGGGAGACGCAGGGCGCGATGCAGGCCGAGGACATCGCTCGCTTCGAGGGTGGCAACGCCTTCGTCCGCATGTTCACGCAGTTCGCCGGCTACTTCAACATGAACGCCAACCTGCTCGGCACGGGCTACGCCCAACTGATGCACAACGGCGGACTGCGCAAGAACGCGGGGCGCGGCGTGTTCCTGTTCGTGTTCGGCTTCATGATCCCGGCCGTGGTGGGGGAACTCATCATCCAGCTTTTCCGGGGCGGGCCGGGCGATGACGATGACGACGGCGAGTATCTGGACGACTGGATCGCCGCAGTGTTCGGCTGGGCGCCGCTGCGCTATGCGACGGCGATGGTGCCGATCGCCGGGCAGGTGGTCAATGCGGCGGTCAACTCCTGGAACAGTAAGCCATACGACGACCGCCTCGCCTCATCGCCCGCCATCTCCATGCTGGAGTCAGCGGCGCGTGCGCCGGTATCGGTCTACAAAGCGATCGATGGCGATGGCAGCGCACAGAAGGCGGTACGCGACGTGGCCACCTTGATGAGCATGACGCTTGGACTTCCAGCCAACCTTGCAGCGCGCCCGATCGGCTACGGCGTCGGCGTGATGGACGACGCCACCGATCCGACCAGCGGATTTGACTTCGCACGCGGGATATTGACGGGTCAGGTCAGCCCTGACAGCAAGCAGTAATGGTGTGCGTATCGCACACCCGAGTGCACAGCCCACGCAGACACTCAGGAGTCGCAATGACGATCAGCAGCACCACCCGCAAGGCGGGACCGTTTGATGGCAACAACGTCTTGGACGCTTTTCCGTTCGCCTTCAAGGTGTTTGCCGACTCCGATGTGGTCGTGGTCAAGACCGACCCGGACGATATTGAAACCACGCTGACCCTGACCACCGACTACACGGTCAGCCTCAACGCCGACCAGGACACCAGCCCCGGCGGCCACGGTTACGCTGCCCTCGGCGCTGGCGACCACCGCCGGCAAGTTGAAGACGAGGAACGGAAATGACAAGCGCTGACCTGCAGCACGACCTCAACCTCACCATCGCCCATGTTGTTGGCCAGGGCGTGGTTGCCATTTCTGCCGGCTTCGAGATTCACCTGGCAGTCAATTGCCACCCCGGCGGGCAGTCCTTCGATGGAAGTTGCTGGGTGCGTAATCCTGCAGGCGATCTGCCCGAGTCCCTTCGGCGTTCGGTAGCCGTCGCCGGGTGCCTGTCCTCGCTGGCATTCAATCGCGGCGCGCCGGAAGAAATAGAACCGGTGGAGGCGTTCGGCAAATTGCAATCAGGTGAGCTTGCACTGTCGGAGACAGACGCCGCCATGGCGGAGGGCCTGACTCTGTCCGACGTGGCTTTCGCCCTCGATGTGCTGAACGGTCGCTGGGCAATCGTCGTCGATGAGGTGGAGCGCATGTCGCCCCACATTCTGAACAACACCATTCAAACTCACTAAGGGGAAAACCATGAGCGCAGCCAATATATCACTCGGAATGCAGACTGCCGGCGCTGTGTCCGGCGCCATCGGTGGCTTCTACTCGGCCAAGATGAGCAAGAACCAGCTCGCGTTCGAGGCCGACATGTCGCGCATCAACGCGCGCATCGCCGAACTCGGGGCGCGCACGGCGCTGGACAACGGGCAGAAGCAGGTCGCCGGCCTCACTATGCAGGCCGGGCAACTCAAGAGCCGCCAGCGCGCATCAATGGCCGCCAACGGCATCGACCTGGGCGAAGGCAGCGCCGCCGAGATCCAGGCGTCGACCGAGATCATGAAGGAAATCGACAAGAACACGCTCGAAGCCAACGCCGTCAGGAGCGCGTGGGGCTACCGCACCGAAGCCGCCAACCTGCAAAGCAGCGCGATGATGAAGGAAGGCAGCGCCGCCGGCATCAGCCCGGCAATGGTAGGCGCGTCTTCGCTGATGACCGGCGCCAGCAAGGTGGCGTCTTCGTGGTACGGGAAGTCTACTTCGGATCAAATCAGAGCGTTTCTGGCCGAGAAGTGATGGCGCAACTTCGCACCATTGCCGTCAACGAGCGCGGTCTCTGTATAGGCGACTCACACCACAACGCGCGGTACTCTGATCGAGAAACACTTCATGTGCTGGAAATGCGGACGAAGGAAAGAGTTGCGGTGATGGACATGACTAAAAGTACGGTTGCCTGCGTGTGTAAGGCGACCAGGCGCTGCCAGATTGCGGCGGCATGGAAGAAGATCGTGAGGGGGTTAGACATGAAGAAATCAACAAAGGCGCTTGTGTTTTGTTTTTTTGCTGGACTAGTCGGATATGGACTGATGCCGTTTTTCACTGATAGCGGGTGGGACATTGTTCCGTTCATCTTTGCTTGGGTGTGTCTGGCGGCTGCTGGTGCCAATGAATGGCGGGGCGGGTGAAGCAAATGCTGACACCAAAACAGGCGCGATTCGCCGACGAGTACATCGTGGATTTAAACGCAACGCAGGCCGCGATACGGGCCGGGTATTCATCCAAGCGGGCAGATGCGACCGGATATGAAAACCTGAGAAAACCCGAGATAGCGGCGGCTTTGAAGGAACGCATGGATAAACGTGCAGAGCGCACGCAGATCAACGCCGATTGGATGCTCAAGCGCCTGGCCCAGGACGCGACCGCCGACCTTGCTGAGATTTACGACCCGAACGGCAACCTGCTGCCGGTCGGGTCTTGGCCGATGGCCTGGCGCACTGGTCTGGTGGCCGGCATAGACACGGCGCATGAGCGCGACGGGACGGACGACGAAGGCAAGCCCACCTTCGTCACCGTGCGCAAGGTGAGGCTGGCTGACCGCACCAAGCTGCTGGAACTGATCGGCAAGCACATTGATGTCGGCGCGTTCAAGGATAGGATCGAACACAGCGGCAAGATCGGGTTGGAGTCACTGATAGCCGATGGCGAGTAAGGCCGACGAAGCCCGCGGCTCTGATGTGGGCCGGCGCTGCGGACGCCCTGGCGATCACCTCCGCCATTCCTGTGCTGGTGAGCGAGCGAGTTGAGCCGCGAAGCAGTGATCGATGTTCTGGTGTTGGATGGGTGAAGGGTATCAACCGGGTGGATTTATCGCCGTGGCGGCCATCCTGACGGGGCGCTAAACTGGCAGCGGGCGATGGTAAGGACGCGCCCATCTTTTGGAGCGATCTATGACAACTGGCACGCCGAAGAACGAGCTGAGATTGGCCGGTTCGTATGGGGGAAATTGACTGGCTCGCACGAGAGCGCCCGCCCCTGGCTGAAAAAGTGCTACTCAAGTGACATGTTTCCCCAGCGCGCCGACAGTGGTGGGCGTGATGGTGGGTTTTTACACGCTACACTTTTAAGTTATTGTTTTTATTGATGTTCTGGCGGAGGCGGTGAGATTCGAACTCACGGATGGCTTGCACCATCGCCGGTTTTCAAGACCGGTGCCTTAAACCGCTCGGCCACACCTCCACGGCGCGAATTGTAGCGGGTTCGCCCCGCCTTGTGAGAGACAAGCTGCGCGCCGGGAAGGATTGACGCGGCTTCAACAGGGGGTGTCGGGTTTTCGTTAATCCGCCAGGACGCAGCTGCAGGCAGGAATTGCAAACCCGAACAAAACCAATGCGTTGAAATAAACGCGCTACGGGCATGGGTTTGGCACAAATGGTGCTGGTCAGCAGTCATCCGCAACAAGTTGATGCCAGCCATGCCCGATCTTTTCGATATGTTGAGTACGATCGCCCGCCGCAGAAAAGCCGCAGGGGGTTCGCCATTTTCCACGGTGAAAGCCACCGAGAAATGGCTGGAAGCCTTGCCTGCGGATTCGGATTACGACGCACATCATGTGCTGGTCGAAGGGCTGGAACGCTTTAATGCGGAAAATGAAGCGGCCTCGCTCAGCCGCATGAAATCGTTGATGAAGATGGAAGAGGCGGGCCTGCCCTTGCAGCTGCGCATCGTCGAACAATATGTGCGCAACCAGGCATCGTTTCGCCTGGCACGTCAGGCCTTGTGGCGCGAATCGTGGGTGTTCTGGTCGCTGCTGGCGGAGGCCTGGCTTGGCATGTTGAAGGGGGCCTATCGTGGTCCGGCCAGTGCGGAAATCAAGCCCTTTGCCGCCGAGATTGCCGCCCGCGCGCTGCGCTACGCCGGTCTGGTCATGCGCTGGGACTATCATCAGGCGCGCGATCCGGCCGGGTCTGCCTGGCGCCGTGTGCACAAGATCTACCGCCTGGCCGAGCGCGATGGTTTTGCCACGCAGACGGTGCAGATCAATGCGCGCTCCACTCACTGCGCACGCGAATACACGCTGGTGGTGCTGATGGGGCTGGCGCATCCGCTGGGCTACCGCACGCAGGAAATCGAAACCATTGCGCAGATTTTCGAGGGCTACGAGCCGTTGTCCCTGCCCGCAGCCGTGCCGCAGCGCGAGGTGCACACGCACGTGGTGGACCTGTCGCTGAGCGAGGGGGCCTGCGTGCTGGACGATGACTGGGTACAGGGGCGTCGTCTGCGTTACCTGGCCCTGCGTCCGCTGATCGATTATCTGAAATCGCTCGATCGATCCTCGGCTGCGGAGGGGGATAACGGACTCACCCAGCAGGTGGCGAGCCTGATCGAACGCGGCGGTATCCGCCGCAACCGTCAACGCACGCACCGCTTCGGCCGGGTGTGGGTGGCGGCGGGGATGGACAACATCCTGGCAGCCCTGGCCCACCCCGATGCGGCCAGGTCATACCCGGCCCTGGAGCCGTGGATGCTGCGCGACGAGAGCACGGAGGGCATGGGCTTTGCGCTGCCTGCGGCGTCGACGCTGCCGCATGGCCGCCTGGTGGCCGTGACTTGGGATCCGTCGGAGAATATCTGGCAGTTGCTGGCGATCCGCTGGAATCGCGAGGAAGACGGCCAGCACCTGGTCGGCGCGCAGCGCCTCTCACGCCACCCCAAGCGGGTGGAAATCTATTTCGAGCCGGATGGGCAAGGTGGGGCGCAGGACAAGACCTGGGCCGTGTTCATTCCGATGACCCATCTCGACCAAGGGGGGAGCAACCTGCTGATTCCAAAGACGCATTACCGCCTGGGCGCGCCGCTGATGCTGCGCGACGGCGACATGCTCTATCGCCTGCGGCTGGGCGAGGTGCAGGAAAGCCACGAAGGCTGGCTGCGCGTGAGGATGGATGTGATGGGGCGGGAGCAGTTCGCCGTCGCCGCCTGAGGCCGCACTTGATTGAACCTGAATTCCTCACCACAGAGGCACAGAGAAAGGCGAGAAAATAATGGCTTGTCCGTGGACGGACATTCACCAAAGGGTGTGGCATCAAACTGTGACGCCCCCTTGTTTTTCCTCCGTGTCTCTGTGCCTCTGTGGTTCCAGCTTGAAAGTTCAGCGCGTGCGGATATCGCCGAAATGAAAGTCGAATGAGCCGGTGCGGCGGTCGCTGAAATACTGCTCCAGCGTGGCGCGCACGGTGCGGAAGGCGATTTCGTCCCAGGGGATTTCGGCTTCGGTGAACAGCCGGGTTTCCAGCGATTCGATGCCGGGCTGAAAATCAAGATCCAGCAACCGGGCGCGGAACATCAAGTACACCTGATTGATGTGCGGCAGGTTGAACAAGGTATACAAGCCGCCGATTTCGATGCGCGCCCCGGCTTCTTCCCAGGTTTCGCGCGCGGCACCCTCGAGCGTGGTTTCGCCGTTTTCCATAAAGCCGGCAGGCAGCGTCCACAGCCCGTACTTGGGTTCGATGGCGCGGCGGCACAGCAGCACCTTGTCTTCCCATTCCGGGATGCAGCCGACCACCATTTTGGGGTTCTGGTAATGGATGGTGCCGCAGCCGGGGCACACATGGCGCGGCAGGTGGTCGCCTTCGAGCACGCGCAGCGCCACGGCGCTGCCACATTCACTGCAAAATTTCATGCTGCTTCCATTTCAGTCCGGGTCGCTCCACGGTAACAAAATCCCCCCACCTCGATCAAGGACGATACCTTCCGGCTGGAACCCAAGCGCGCGAGCGATTATCATTCAAGACCCTACCGTTGTTCTGATTGTCCATGCGTCCCTCTCACATCGAAACCATCCTTGACCGCGAATTTGAAAGCGCCGCCGACGGCTACCACACGCCGGTGATGCTGTGGGGCCCGCCAGGGGTCGGCAAGTCGCAGATCGTCGCCAAGATTGCCCAGCGGCACGGCGTGCCGCTGATCGACATCCGCCTGTCGCAGATGGAGCCGACCGACCTGCGCGGCATTCCTTTCCGCAGCGGCCAGTTGGTCGAATGGTCGATCCCCTCGATGCTGCCCGATGCCGAACGCCATGGCCCGTCGGGCATCCTGTTCCTCGATGAAATCACCTCGGCGCCGCCCACCGTGTCGGCCGCGGCCTACCAGTTGATTCTCGACCGCCGCCTGGGCGAATACACGGTGCCCGACGGCTGGGTGATCTTCGCCGCCGGCAACCGCCAGGGCGACCGCGGCGTGACCTACGCGATGCCGGCACCGCTGGCCAATCGCTTCACCCATTATGAAGTCGAGGTGAATCTGGACGACTGGGTGGACTGGGCGCACAGCGAGGACATCGACCCGCGGGTGATCGCTTTCCTGCGCTTCCGCCCTGATCTGCTGTTCAGCTTTGACCCGGCGCACACGCCGATTGCCTTCCCCAGCCCGCGTTCCTGGGAATTTTCCCACCGCGCGCTGCAGAAATTCGACCGCACCGAATTGCTCGCCGACGCGCTGATGGCCTGCGTCGGCCAGTCGGCCGGGCTGGAGCTGAAAACCTTTGTCGACAACATGGCGCAGATGCCGGACATCGACGCCATCATCGCCGGCGAAATGGCCGAGGTGCCCAATGGCATCGACTTGCAGTACGGCGTTGCCGCCGCGCTGGTTCGGCGCGCCCTGCAGGCCGCCGACAGCGGCAATGCCGTCGCGGTGTACGGCAACATCCTCAGATACGCGCAGCGCTTTCCGCAGCGTGAAATGGGCGTGATGCTGGTGAGCGACCTCCACCGTGCGGTAGGCCGTCCGCTGTTCGCCGTGCCGGCGTTTGCCGAGTGGGCCAACAGCATCACCGACCTGGTTCTGTATGAGCATTGATCCTGAAAACCGAAGTTGAACCACAAAGACACAGAGGAAAGCCAATGAATTGCAAGACGTTGAAGGCCCATCCGGCAGATGAAATGAATGCCTTTGTTTCATCGGTTTTCTCCGTGTCTCTGTGCCTCTGTGGTGAGGAATTTGGGTTGATCAATGGCTGAGCAACCTGACGCCCTGCAGCCGATCCTCACCAAGCTTTCGGCTGCGCGCACCCGCCTCATCATGGAGCGCCCCTTCCTCGGCGCGCTGGTGATGCACCTGCCGCTGAAGGTCGGCGGCGAGTGGTGCACCACCACCGGAACCGACGCGCAGGCGTTCTATTTCAATCCCGGCTTCGTCGAGAATCTGTCGCTGGCGCAGACTCAGTTTGTGCTGGCGCACGAGGCGATGCACTGCGCCATGGGCCACCCGCACCGCCGCAACCACCGGGTGAAGCGGCGCTGGGACGTGGCCTGCGACCATGCAGTCAACCTGATTTTGATCGAGGAAGGCCTGAAGCCGCCGCTGCACGGCATCCTCGCCGACCAGAATTTCATGACGCTGTCGGCGGAGGAAATCTACCCGCTGATTCCCGAGGACACGCCGGAAGAATCTTTCGATCAGCACCTGTTCGACAGCGACAACGAATCGGGCGCCAGTCCCGACAAGAACCAGCGCCAGGACGATCCCGACGCCGGCGAAGCGGGTGGCCAGGGCAAGGAAGGCCAGAGCGAGGCCAAGGAGAAGCAGGGCAGCGGCAGCCAGGCCTCGCAGAAGCCGAACGAACTGTCGCCCGCCGAACGCGAGGAACTCGCCGAGCAGTGGAAGAACCGCCTCGCCGCCGCCGCCCAGGCCGCGCGCCAGGCCGGCAAGCTGTCGCAATCGATGATGCGCTGGGTCGACGGCCTCCTGGCGCCCAGCCTGCCGTGGCGCGCGCTGCTGGCGCGCTTCTTCGCGGTCAACCAGCGCGACGATTATTCGTGGCGGCGGCCGTCGCGGCGCGAAGGCGACGCGCTGCTGCCGCGCCTGTCGAGCGAAGGGCTGGAAGTCGTCGCCGCGATCGACACCAGCGGTTCGATCAGCGACGACGAACTGCGCCAGTTCGTTACCGAGCTCGACGCGCTGAAAGGCCAGGTGCGCGCGCGCGTGACCCTGCTGGCGTGTGACAACCATGTGGCCGAAGCCGCGCCGTGGGAGTTCGAGCCGTGGGACACCATGGAGCTTCCCGCCGAACTTTCAGGCGGCGGCGGCACCGATTTCCGCCCGGTGTTCGACTGGGTCGAGCATGAAAACCGCAGCCCCAACATGCTGGTGTATTTCACCGACGCCGAAGGCGATTTCCCCAAGATCCCGCCGAATTACCCGGTGATCTGGCTGGTCAAGGGCAAGGGTGCGGTGCCCTGGGGCGAACGGGTGCAGCTCAATTGAACGCAAAAACAGCTTTGAACCACAGAGAACACAGAGGAAAACCAATGGGTCGCAGAATACTGAAGCCTCACCCCGGTAAGCCCTTTTTTCTTTTGTTTTCTCTGTGCCTCCGTGCCTCTGTGGTGATGGGTTTGGTTTGAAGCCTGCCGACCCCCAGCCCAACCGCGTGCGCAGTTTTTTGTTCGAACAACTCGACATCCGCGGCGCCTGGGTGCAACTGGGCCCCGCCTGGCGCGAGATGATCGCGGGGCGCGATTACCCCGAACCGGTCGTCGAGCTCCTGGGCCAGCTGGCGGGAGTGGCCACGCTGATCACCGCCAACCTCAAGCAGGCGGGGCGCCTGACCTTTCAGCTGCGCGGCGAAGGGGCAGTGTCGCTGCTGGTGATGGACTGCGACGAGCAGCTGCACCTGCGCGGCATGGCGCGCACCGCCTCGGAACTCTCCGCGGGCAGCCTGCCGGCCCTGCTGGGCGACGGCGCGCTGACCCTCACCCTCGACACCGCCGGCATGCGCCAGCCCTACCAGAGCCATGTGCCGCTGCAGGGCGATACCGTGGCGGCGGTGTTCGAGCATTACCTGACACAGTCCGAGCAGACCCCCACCCGCCTGTGGCTGGCCGCCAACCACGAGACCGCTGCGGGCCTGTTCCTGCAGGCGCTGCCGGGCGCTGCCGAGCGCGATGCCGATGGCTGGAACCGGGTGCAGATCCTGGCCGATACCGTGCGGGCGGATGAGCTGCTCGGCCTCGGCTCGATCAAGCTGATCGAGCGGCTGTTCCCCGAAGAGGGCGTGCGCGTGTTCGATCCGCGCCCGGTCAGCTATCACTGCCCGTATGATTCGGGCAAGATCGAGGCCATGCTGCGCGGCATTGGGCGCGCCGAATGCGAGTCTATCCTCGCCGAGCACGGCGAAATCCGGGTGCACGACGATGTCTGCAACCATGAATATGTGTTGGATACGGAGGCCGTGGCCGCGCTTTTCAAGTGACACGATCCCGGCGTGTCTCCTGGAATGCCCGTTTAGGAATGTAGGAGCGGTTGGTGCTGGTGGACAATTCGGGTTGCATGAAAGGATGCATGATGCGGACAGGATGGATGGCGTTGGGACTGTTGGCTTTGTCGACCGCTGCGCTGGCCGATGAGGGGCGCGCAGCGGTCGGACGGTACGAGGCCCTGCCGCTGGCCGGCGCAGACGGGGGCAAGGGCGGCGCGCGGGCGTTCATCCTCGATACCCGCGACGGCCATGTCTGGATCTGGAGCGAAAACGAACTCATCACCGCGCCGGATGGCCGCCGCCGCTACGGCGCCGGCTTTATCTACCAGGGCAAACTGCGCCCCGGCAGCCAGCCTGGCGAAATGATCGAACAGCAGGGCCGATGAGCTGATCTCCCGTCCCCTTTTGCCCGGCGTGATTACGGGCGCAAATCGCGGCGAGGGCGCCGGTGCGTGGTTGTTGCCGCTTCAGCGGCTTTACAACCACGGCCTACCCCTTGCGGGTGCTCCTACAACGGCGTTTTGCCCCCATGGACTATCAGTTTTAAAGCTGGCGCCCGATAAGGCCGATAAGTGCTCATTCTTACGAGCCGCCCCGAGAACAACATGCTGACAGAGTCCGCCACGCCCACCGAAACCAAGCAGCCAGCACGCCAGAAAATCCGCCTGGGCGACCTGCTCGTCGAGCAGAAAGTCATTTCCAGCGCTGATCTGGACATTGCGCTGACCGCGCAGAAAAAGAGCGGACGGCGGCTGGGCCGCATCATTGTCGAAAGCGGGCTGGCGGGAGAAAACGACATTGCCCAGGCGCTGGCGCGACAACTCGCGATTCCGTTCGTCGACCTCAGAAAATTCAGCCCGGACGCGTCCATTCTGCAACTGCTGCCGGAAACGCAGGCGCGGCGTTTCCGTGCCATGCCGCTGGCGCGACGGGACGGCAGCATTTTCGTCGGCATGGCCGACCCGACCGACCTGTTTGCCTACGATGAGGTGGCCCGGCTGTTCCAGGAAGGCATCCAGCTCGCCGTGGTCGCGGAGGGCGACCTGCTGGCGGCCATCGACCGGCTCTACCGGCGCACTGACGATATCCATGGCCTGACCGAGGAACTCGCGCGCGACATGGGCGAGAGCGAGGCCAGCATCATCGGCCTGGAGGCGCTGGGCGAAGGGCAGGCCGATGCGCCGGTGGTGCGCTTGCTGCAGACGGTGTTCGAGGATGCCCTGCAGGTGGGTGCATCCGACGTGCACATCGAGCCGCAGGAAAAGCACCTGGCGATCCGCTTCCGCATCGATGGCATGCTGCATCCACAGACCCAGGCCGATCTCAAGATTGCGCCGGCGCTGGCCTTGCGCCTGAAGATCGTGTCCGGGCTGGATATTTCGGAAAAGCGCCTGCCGCAGGACGGGCGTTTTGCGGTCAAGGTGCGCGGCCGCACCGTCGATGTGCGCCTGTCCACCATGCCGACGCAATACGGCGAGTCGGTGGTGATGCGGCTCTTGAGCCAGGGCGACACCCCCCTGACCCTCGATACCCTGGGGATGCCGCCCGCCATGCTCGAGCGCTTCCGCGCCATCCTGCATCGGCCCAACGGCCTGGTGCTGGTCACCGGCCCCACCGGCAGCGGCAAGACCACCACCCTCTACGCTGCGCTGGGCGAACTCAATGAGCCGGGCACCAAGATCATCACGGTGGAGGACCCGGTGGAGTACCGACTGGCTGGCGTCAACCAGGTGCAGGCCAACGAAAAGATCGACCTCAGTTTTTCCCGGGTGCTGCGCGCCATCCTGCGCCAGGACCCGGACGTCATCCTGGTCGGCGAAATGCGTGATCCGGACACCGCGCAGATCGCGCTCAGGGCCGCCATGACGGGCCATCTGGTGCTGTCCACGCTGCACACCAACGACGCGGCATCCACCCCGGTGCGCCTGCTCGACATGGGCGTCCCCGCCTTCATGGTGGCGACTTCGGTGCAGGGCGTGCTGGCGCAGCGGCTGGTGCGCAAGGTGTGCGGGAACTGCAAGGCGCCGCATAGTATTACGCCGCAGGAACGGGTCTGGCTCGGACGGGCGCATGCCGACGATCAAACCGAAGCAGCGTACGTCGCGGGACAGGGTTGTGATCGTTGCCATGGCACCGGGTATGCCGGGCGGCGCGCCATTCATGAGTTGCTCGAAATCAATACCGTGCTGGCCGAAAGCCTGGCCCGCAACAGCCCCGCCGAATTCGTCGCGGCCGCGCGTTCGTCCATGGCCGGCCATGGCCTGCGCGATCAGGCCATTGCGCTGGCACGCACCGGCGTGACGTCACTGGCCGAGGCCATGCGGGCAAGCGCCCAGGATGAGACAAGCTGATGCAGCGCTTTGCGTATACCGGCCGCACCCAGGGCGGCGAAAAAATGCAGGGCTTCCTCGAGGCCGACAGCGCGGCCGATTGTGCGACCAGCCTGATGCGGGGGGGTATTTCGCCCGTCACCATCCAGGAAACCAGCCAATCCGAGCGCCGTAATGGCGGATCAGGCGGCCTGAGCCTGTTTGCACCCACCGTCAAGCCCATCGACGTGCAATTGTTCTCGCGCCAGCTCTATACGCTGATGCGTTCCGGCGTTCCCATCCTGCGGTCGCTGTCGGGCCTCATCGAGTCGACCACCAACGCCGCGCTTGCGCGGGTGATCACCTCCCTGAAGGAATCGCTCGAAGCCGGGCGCGATCTGTCGACCGCCATGCGCCAGCATCCCGAGGTATTCACCCCGTTCTACGTCGCGATGGTGCGGGTAGGCGAGGCGACCGGGCGCCTGGATGAAATCTTCCTGCGGATGTTCGAACACCTCGAATTCGAACGCGAAACCCGCGCCCGCATCAAGGAAGCCTTGCGCTATCCGAGCTTCGTCATGATTGCCATGGTGGTCGCAGTCGCGGTGATCAATGTGTTCGTCATCCCGGCCTTTGCCAAGGTCTACGCCGGCCTCGGCGCCGAACTGCCGCTGATGACGAGAATCCTCATCGAAACCTCGCGCATCACCCTGGCCTATGGCTGGTTCATGCTGGCGGGCCTGGTGCTGGCGGTGGCAGGGTTCCGCGTGTGGTGCGCCACCGACGCTGGACGCCTGATATGGGACCGCTTCAAGCTCAGATTGCCGCTCACCGGTTCGATCATCCAGCGCAGCACCCTCGCCCGTTTTGCCCGTACCTTTGCGCTGTCCCTGAAAAGCGGCATTCCCGCGGCGCAGGCGCTCTCGGTGGTGGCCGAAGTCACCGACAATGCCTGGATCGCCTCGCGCGTCGAGCAGATGCGCAACGGCATCGAGCGCGGCGAATCCATCCTGCGAACCGCGCAGACCGCGGCCGTGTTCAACCCCGTGGTGCTGCAGATGATTGCCGTCGGCGAGGAAACCGGCAGCGTCGACGAACTCATGCAGGAAGTCGCCGACATGTACGAGCGCGAGGTGGACTACGAAATCAAGACGCTCGCCGCCCGCATCGAACCCATCGTCATCGTCGCCATGGGCGGCATCGTCCTGGTGCTGGCGCTCGGCGTGTTCCTGCCGATGTGGGATCTGGCCAGCGTGGCCATCAAATAAATATTTATCAGAAATTTGTCTTTTTATTCAAGACTCGGCGCTGTGCGCCGTAATAGCTTCCGTGGGTCGCCGCGGCGACGCTGGCAGACAAACCTCATTCCAATAAGCAGGGGAACGCAATGAAAACAAAACAGCACGGCTTCACCATGATCGAACTCATCGTCGTCATCGTCATCCTCGGCATTCTCGCCGCGGTGGCGCTGCCGCGCTTCACCAACATCTCGAAGGATGCGCGCATCGCCAAGCTCAATGCTGCGCGCGGCGCGGTGCTATCGGCTGCAGCCATGGTGCACGGTAGCGCGCTCGCGCGTGCAAGCTTGGTGGATACTGCAATCTGCGCGGCCAACGTAGGCCCTAATCCAGCTATTGCTAATAACACGTCCAACCTGTGTACCGAATCCGGCCGCGTGGCAATTGTAAACACCTATCCTGCTGGAACCTTGAACGGGATTGTTGATGCTGCTGGGTTGAGCTTGGTTTTCCCGGCCACCGCAGCGACGCTTGCTCAAGAAGGTTACGCTGCGACCGCGGTTGGGGGTGTGGCGACTATTCAGGTCACGGGTGGTACAGACGCGCCAACCTGCTCGTTTACCTATACTGCTGCAGCTGCGGGGGCTGCGCCTGTTGTAAGTGTGATAAACCGTGCGGGCTGTTGATGCACGCTGATCATGCCTAACTTGAACCGCGGCTTTAGCCGCGGTTTTACCATGGTGGAACTGATCCTGGTGATGGTCATCGCCGGCATCCTCGCGGCGGTGGCCGTGCCGCGTCTGATCGGCCGCACCAGCTTCGATACCCGCGGGTTTGCCGACCAGCTCGCCGCCACGGTGCGCTTCGCGCAGAAGCTTGCTGTTTCCCAGCGTCGCGATGTCTCCGTGCACCTGACAGCGAACGATGCCACCCTTTGTTACGACCCCATTGCCCCCTGTGCGGCCGCAAGCCAGGCACCCGGGCCGGGCGGCGAAAAGCCCTACACGGTCACAGTGCCGGGCGGGGTGACGATTGCCCCGGTTACGGTGCTGACGTTCGACAGGGGCGGGCGCCCGAACATCGCGGCCCAGCTCGATATCCAGGTCAACGGCACCGGCACGCACCATGTTCTCGTCGAGCAGGAAACAGGCTATGTGCATGACTGATCAGCGCGGCCTCAGCCTGATCGAACTGCTGGTGTTCATCGTGGTGGTGGGCATCGCGGTGACCGGGGTGTTGTCGGTCTACAGCCTGAACGCGCGTTCCAGCGCTGACCCCATGGTGCGGAAGCAGGCGCTCGCCATCGCCGAATCGCTGCTCGAAGAAGTGCTGGCCAAGCCCTACACCTATTGCGATCCGGATGATGCGGACGCCAACACGGCAAGCAGTCCTGCAGGCTGCGCGACGACGCCTGAAGGCATGGGGGCGGAAGGCGTGGAAGATCGCTATTCCAACGTCACGCCTTACGATAACGTCAACGATTACAACGGTTTTTCCATGACCGGCATCGATGATCTCACCGGCACTGCCATCGCAGGGCTGGCCGGCTACACCGCGTCTGTCCAGGTGCAGCCCGTTGCGGACTTTAATGGCATCGTCCCGGTTGTGCCCGGAGACAACGAAACCCTATTGGTGACCGTCACCGTCACCGGTCCGGGCAACCACAGCGTCAGCCTCTCCGGCTATCGCACGCGATATGCGCCCAACCTTTAATCACACCGGCTTCAGCCTGATCGAGATGATCATCGTCATCGCGATCACCGCCATCGTCGGTTCGATGGTGGCGGTATTCCTGCGTGTTCCGCTGGAAAGTTATGTCGCCCAGGACCGCCGCGCGCGCCTGACCGACACCGCCGACACCGCGCTCCGTCGCATGGCTCGGGATATCCGGCTGGCACTGCCCAACAGCGTGCGCGTCACCACGGTGGGCAGCGTGGTCTACCTGGAGTTTCTCGGCACCCGCAGCGGCGGGCGCTATCGTGCACAGGGCAACGACAATCTCGATTTCACGAATCCCGCCGGCGACGGCAGTTTCGACGTGCTGGGTCCCCCCATCGACATGCAGGCCGGCGACCGCATCGCGGTGTACAACCTCGGCATTCCCGGCGCCGACGCCTGGGCGGTTGGCACGCCTGGCGACACGCTCGCCGCCTACACCGGGCCGACGGGCAGCGTGTCCAACATCGCCATCGCGTCCAAGCAGTTTCCCCTGGCCTCGCCCGGCAACCGCTTCCAGGTCGTCGACGGGCCGGTGAGCTATGTCTGCAATCCGGGTGCCGGCACGCTCACGCGCTACTGGGGCTATGCCATTGCCGCGGCCCAGCCCACCGTGTTCGCCGCCGCCACCCCGCGGGCGCTGCTGGCCAACCGTGTCAGCGTCCCTGTCGGCTCCCCCTGCAGCTTCGACTACCAGCCCGGCGTGACCGAACGCGGCGGCCTGGTCAGCATGACGCTGAACCTGAGCCAGGCGGACGAAACCGTGCGCCTGGTTGCCACCACCCAAGTGAGCAATCAGCCATGAACCGTGTGCCGCGCACCGAGTCCGGTTTCGTCCTGCCCACCGCGATCTTCCTGCTGGTCATCCTGGCCGCGCTGGCGGCCTACATGGTGTCGCTGTCGCGCACCAGTCAACTCAGCAGTGCGCTGGACATTCAGGGGAGTCGTGCCTACCAGGCGGCGCGTGCGGGGATGGAGTGGGCGGCCTGGCAGGTGGTCAACTTTCCTGTTCCTCCGCTTAACCCTGTACCCACACCGTGTCCTCCGCCTTTTCCCGGCGCGGTTGCGCTCACTGGCACACTCACTTCATTTAATGTGGCCGTAACGTGTACTCAGACTGTGGTGCTTGATGGCGCGACTACAGTCGCGATCTATCAGATTACGTCCACGGCGACATCGGGCTTGGCCGGAGAGGTGGATTTTGTGAGTCGGCAGATTCAGGCGAGTTTTTCGAAATGATGGCGACCTGCATCATGCCAAGTGCTAAGAACTGCTTCGTGGAATGGAAGCTGACAGCCGCGATTTCACACTGCCACCAAGGGGGATGAGGAATATGTTGAAACGTATCTTGGTCTGCTTTTTGGTTTCGCTGGTTCCAGGCGTGGCGGCGGCGGCCTGCGGTTCGGTTCCGTCCAGTTATCCCGTATTGTCAGGCAGTCAGCTTGAGGTGGGCAAGGATTCCACAGTCAACAACGGCACGTCCATCAGCAACATCAACGGTGGCGCGAAGTACGACGGAGCGCTCGATGCCATCAACCCCAACACCGGTGCCGTTATCAGCGCAAGCTCGAGCTTCCCAAGCCTGGAGCCGACCACCTTTCCCGGCACCGGCACCACCGACACCAGCGCCACGACAGTGGCCGCAGGCTCGTATGACGATGTCACAGTGGCCAACTCGTCCTCCACGACATTTTCAGGAGGTTCTTACTATATCGACAAGCTGGATATCGGAAAATTCGCTACGGTCAATTTGGCGGCGGGTAGTTATTTCATCAAGACCTTATCTTTGGGAGAGGAGTCCAGGATTGTGGTGTCCCCTTCCGGGACGGTGCGTCTTTACATCGGCAGCAAAGCCACCCTGGATAAGAACACTTTGATCAACGCCGCCGGCACGGTGGCTGACTTGCAGGTGTTTCTTTACCCGGGAGCTGATTGGGACGCAGCCAACGATGTGACGTTCGTCGGGATAGTTTATGCGCCGGGGACAAGTTCAAAAATAGAGTTCGGCAAGGATTCCAGTATCAGGGGCGCGCTCGTCACGGCGGGGGAGGTCAAACTTGGTAGGGACGCAAACCTCATTTTCAGTGCCGCAGATCAGGCCGCAGCAGGCGGCGTGAGCACCTGTGTTGCCTCTGCCTCCCCCGGCAGTTTCAATGCTTTCGAGACAGCTACGGTGCCCGGCGCAACTTCCGGCGTCATCAAGACAAGAGTTGCAGCCAGCGCGTTTGGGCTGGACGTGGTTGCGGTCAGCGGCGGTGACCAGGAGAGCGCTTTTTCCGACACGGTTAAAGTTGAACTGCTGGGCAACGCCACAACCGGCGTCGGACTGGATGCCAACAACTGCCCCACAAGCTTCACCCTGCTGCAGACCGTTTCCCCTACCCCAACGATCAGCGGCGGCCGTTCTTCCGTCGGTTTTGCCGCGGTCGGCAATGCCTGGAGGGATGTGCGGGTGAGAATCAGCTATCCCGCCGGTTCACCGACTTCGACTTCCTGCTCGACTGATAATTTTGCCATCCGGCCGGCGCGTTTCGGCGGCGTGACGGTGAGTGATGCCGACAGCGTGACGGCTGGCACCGCCTCCAACACCCGCACGCTCTATAACACTGCGGCAGCCGGCGGCAACGTTCACAAGGCCGGCCGGCCGTTTCGCATTGCGGCGACGGCATTGAACGCCGCCGGCGCCGCCACCTCGAACTATGCCGGAACGCCCGTGGCCAGCCTGACTGCATGCGTGCTTCCCGCCGGCTGTACGCTCGGCGCGCTCACGACCGGCACCTGGTCGGCCGCCTCCGGCACGGTGACGACCGACGGCGCCAGCTATTCCGAGGTCGGCGCTTTCGCCATGAAACTGGTGGACGCCAGCTTCGCGGCGGTGGATGCCAACGATTCCAGCGCAGCCGAAAGGACGATCGAATCGGCTGCCGCCAATGTCGGCCGCTTCGTTCCCGATCATTTCGAGCTGACGACCGCCATTGTTCTGCCCAAATTCAAGACCTTCAACGACACCACGTGTGCCACGCGCTCGTTCACCTATGTCGGTCAGCCTTTCGGTTATCTCACGTTGCCGGAAGCGGCCATCACGGCTAAAAATGCCGCGGGCGCCACCACGCTCAACTACGCGGGCGCGCTGTGGAAGCTTGCCCCCGCCGGGGTCATACAAAGCTACACGCACACTCCCGTTACCAACACACTGGATATCGGTTTGGTGGGTACACCGACTGTTACAGCGACCGGCAACGGTGCGGGATCCCTGATCGCCAATGCTGCGGATGTAATTGCGTTCGTGCGCACCACCCCGGTCGCACCTTTCAACGCCGATATCAGCCTCTCGATGAGCATTCAGGATACGGCCGAGAATGGCGTTCCCGGCAACGGCGTCATCGATACGGCCATGCCCGCCGTGTTTTCGAGCATTGCGTTCGATTCCGGCAATGACATCCGCTTCGGCCAGCTGGTCTTGACCAATGCTCACGGCTCGGAACTGCTCAACTTGCCGGTGCCGATCGAGACCCGGTACTGGAATGGCGCCGGGTTTGTCCGAAACGCGGCGGATTTCTGTACCCGGCTTGCCGCTGACAATGTGTCGCTCTCCAACTGGCAGCGTGATCTCAACGCCTGCGAAACTTCGGTGTTACTACCAGCGCCACCTGGCCGCTTCATTGCCGGCCAGGGCAACCTGCGGTTATCCGCGCCGGGGTTATCCGCGCCGGGCGCAAGCAACACCGGCAGCGTCGACCTCACCCCGCAACTGGGCGCCATAGCCGGCGGCACCGCGTGTGTGGGGGGCGTGGCGACTGCCGCTGTGGCGGCATCGCAAAGCTGGCTGCAAGGGCGCTGGACAGGTGGCGACTACGATCAGAATCCCGCAGCACGGGCAAGTTTTGGCCTGTATCGCGGCAGCAAATCATTGATCTACCTGCGCGAGATGTATTAAACCCGGATACGGATGCCCGACGTGTTTACGCGAATATTCTGATTTAGATGAAGATTTTGCCCGGTTGGCCGTAAAACCTCCATGAGTGCCTGCGCAAATTCCTTATCCAGCGGTGTCCCGTGCGAATATCTCGCAAATTTATGAGAATCCTGGATAAATCCTTTGACAACAATGGCTTATTTATTTAAGTTCAGAAAAACTTTCAGGTCCGAGATATGCGGTTTTTCCGCCGAGTAGCTGAACACGGGTTAACAGCCTATTTGCGTCTTCCTGACCGCATTGCGTACGCGTGCGTCGATCGCAGGGTGGCCGTGCCCAAGCTGCTCGCCGTCGGGGTGGTTCCGGTCAACGGGGAAAACTGGAAAGAGGCTCTTTCCCGGTTGCCGCGCAAGGGGCCTGTCAGCCTGGTATTACGTCCGTCCGATTACAAGCTGCGCCAGCTCGATGCGCCGAATGTGCCGGCCGACGAGGTCAAAGCTGCGGTGCGCTGGCAGATTCAGGATATGCTGGATTTCCACGCCAACGACGGTACGGTGGACGTGCTGGAAGTCCCGCATCCCGAACACTTGGCTCATGTACGACAGATTTTTGCGGTGGCGGCAAAAAATACCCTGCTTGCAGAGGAGGCCGTGCTGGCTTCCAACGCAGGCCTGAATCTCGGCATCATCGACATCATGGAAACCGCCCAGCGCAACCTGGCCATCCGGCTGGAATCCCCGGGTCGGGCCATGGCGCTGTTCTCCTTCATTGAAACCGGCGGCCTGCTGACGCTGACGCTCGACGGCGAATTGTGCGTGGCGCGCACGCTGGGCGTAAACCAGGCGCTGCTGGAAGGCGAGGGCAGGGATGACGCGCTGGAACGCCTGACGCTGGAAATCCAGCGCACGCTGGATCATTTCGATCGCCAGTTTGGCGGTATTCCGGTTGACCGCCTGTTGCTCATCCCAATGGCGCACGTCGAACAGTTACGTGATGGTCTGGCCAGGAATCTTGCCATCAAGGTCGAGGTGCTGAACCTTGCGGATGCGCTGGATGTTTCGGGGTTTCCGGACGTGAATGCCCTGCCGCTTCCCTGCTTTCATGCCATCGGCGCGGCATTGCGAATGGAAGACACCACGCCATGAGCCAGCAGATCAATCTCATCAGCCCGCTGCTGCTGAAGAAGCGTTATGCATTTGGCTTGCGCGAAATGGGCCTGGTGATGGGCTTGATACTGGTATGTGCGCTTGCCTGGGCGGGCTATCTGCATTATCAGGCCAGTGTGCTTGTAGCCCAGGCCGAACAGAAGGAAGCCCTGCAAGCCGAGGCACAACAGGCACTGGATGAACTGACCATCGCCGCCAGCCGGCCGGTGAGTGCGCTGCTGACCGAGCGCGTCAAGGCCACGCAGACTCAGGTGGCGCAACGCGAAGCGCTGCTGGCATCGGTCGGCCACACCATCGAACAGACGTCGACGGTTTTTTCTCCCAGCTTGCGCGCGCTCGCGCATGGCAGCACGGAAGGCGTCTGGCTGAATGGATTTACCCTCTCGCCGGGCTATGTGGCGCTCAAGGGGGCGGCCCTGAACGCGAGTTTGTTGTCGACTTATATCGATCGTATCGGCAAACAGACACCATTTGCGGGCATGCAGTTTTCAGGCATGAATGCCGTACTTGCAGCATCCAAAGGCGAGCGTACAAGCCAAACGACAGCACTGCCCGACCACCTGGATTTTGACTTGTATTCGGGCAGTCCGGATAAGGCGACAGCGCAAGGAGGATCTCATGGTCAGTGAGAAGTTGCGCGAGATCGCTGCGCGGGTCGGCATGATGAGCCTGCGGGAACGTGTTTTTATTTTCGTGGCCTCGCTGGTTGTGATTCTTGCCCTGGTGCAAACCCTGCTGATCGACGCGGGCCAACTCGGCAAACAGCAGGCGAGCAGTCGCGTGCAAACTGCCGAGGAGGCGCTGGTTCAAATCGGACAGCAGCGGCAACAGCTCGAGCGCGAGGCCGAGCGCAATCCGGATCGGGCGGCAAGAGAGGTGCTCGCAGGGCAGGAAGCGCGCCTGGCGGCGTTGAATGCCGAACTGGACAGGCTACAGCGTTCGCTGATCCCGCCCGAACGCATGAACCAGGTATTGAAAAATGTCGTGCAGGAGCAGAGCGGCATCCGGATTGTCGGATTCAAGACGCTCGACCCGCAACCGGTCGCCTTGCCTGATGCGGCCGAGGGCACCCCGCCCGGATTTTATCGGCACGGTTTTGAAGTCAAGGTGAGCGGCCAGTATTCCGAGCTGGTCACCTATCTTGAACGAGTCGAAGCGTTGCCCTGGCGTCTGAACTGGATCGAGGCGACGCTCGATGCCGCCGCCCGTCCGATCCTGACGCTCACCCTGACCGTACACACCTTGAGCCTGGAGGAAACATGGCTGCGCGTTTGATGGTGTGGGCCTTGGCCGCACTTCTGGCAATGCCGCTGGCCGCCGCTTCGCTGCCAGATCCCACTGCGCTGCCGAAATTCCGGGCAAGTGCGGATGCCGAAGGCGCGCATGAGGCGGCCGCTCTGGCCTGGGTGAGGGTGAACGGACGTCACTCGATTGCCTGGTATAACGGCACCACGGTCAAGGTGGGCGACTCGGTGGAAGGCGGACGGGTGGTCGCTATCCATGAAGATCATATTGTCCTTTCTGGCAAGGGTGGGCGCCGTGCCGTCTACCTGCTCGATCACGCGATCCGCACACAGCCGCAAGCGCAACCCCGCCCGGCCGGGAAAAACAGGAATTGAACATGCATAAACATATTGTCTTGGCTGTATTGGTATTGACCGGCTGTGCCAGCCCATTCGGCAAGGCGGGCAAGGATGCGCTGAATGCCGCGCTGGAAACGCCCGCCCCCCAGCCGATGCAAATCGCCCCGCCGCCGGCTGCCGTGCAGCAGGCCGTGATGGACGCGGTGCGCGTAGTGCCCCCCGTTACGTCAAAGCCGGCGAGTACCGAACCGCGATTCAATCTGACGGTGAACAATGCCAAGGCGTCCGAGGTGTTCATGGGCATGGTGACGGGTACGCCCTACAGCATGCTGGTGCATCCTGATGTTACCGGCACCCTGACCCTCAACCTGAAGAACGTAACGGTGCCCGAGGCGATGGAAGCGGTGCGCGCGCTGTACGGCTACGAATACGAAGTGCAGGGCAAGCGCATCATCGTGCCGTCGCCCGCCATGCAAACGCGTATCTATCAGCTGAACGCCCTGGCGATGCAGCGCAAGGGCATGTCGGATATGCGCGTGGTGTCCGGCTCGGTCAGCACCAGCGGCGGCAGCGGCGGCAGCAGCGGGTCTGCGTCCGGCAGTGCGTCGAAGTCGCTGGAAACCAGCAGCGTGCAAACGTCGACCGACTCGAATTACTGGGAGGAAGTCGGTACCTCCCTGAAAGCGCTGGTCGGCGAGGCGGGCAGCGTGGTGGTGAGCGCGCAATCCGGCATCGTCATCGTGAAAGCGGCGCCTGCCAGCCTCTACATGGTGGAAAAATATTTGCGCGCGTCGGAACTGGTGAGCGCCCGCCAGGTGATGCTGGAAGCCAAGATTCTGGAAGTGCAGCTGAATGACGGCTATCAGTCCGGCATCAACTGGGCAACGCTGCAACAAGGCGGCAAGCTGAAGATCGGCGTGAACGGTCTCAATCCTGACGGCACGCCGCCGATCAACCTGGGGGGGACGGTGGCGCAAATGCTGGGCGGCCTCATTCCCGGCCCGACCGGGAGTTTGTTTGGCCTGGCTTTCAACGATGGGGATTTTGGTGCGGTCATCAATCTGATCAAGAGCCAGGGCACGGTGCACGTGTTGTCCAGCCCGCGCATCGCCACCATCAACAACCAGAAAGCGGTGCTCAAGGTGGGCACGGACGACTTTTTCGTCACCGCAGTCACCGGTGGCACGGTGGCTGCGCTGGGGGTTCCGGCCATGCCGCCCAACGTTGTCGTGCAGCCCTTCTTTTCCGGCATTGCGCTGGATGTGACCCCGCAAATCGACGACAGGGACAATATCACGCTGCATGTCCGCCCGTCGGTCAGCTCCGTCACGGAAAACCGGAAAACCATCAATCTGGGGCAGTTGGGTGACCTCATCCTGCCGCTGGCTTCCAGCAGCATCTCCGAAACCGACAGCGTGGTGCGCCTCAAGGATGGCCACATCGTCGCCATTGGCGGGCTGATGAGCCAATCCTTCGGCGATGATAAAAATCGCATTCCGGTGCTCGGCGACATCCCCGTTGTGGGGCAACTCTTCGGCAACACCAGCCAGAACAGCCAGAAGCGCGAACTGGTGGTGCTGATCAAGACCACGCTGATCCGTGACAGCCAGGACTGGGACCGCGATCTGGCAGCGACCCAGCGTCGTTTCCAGAACTACGAGCTGCCACAGTCCCAGCCATGATCACTTGTTGGTGGGAGCACTTCGGCCTGCGCGAGCCGCCGTTTGGCCTGACCCCGGACACCAGCTTTTTCTTCCCCGCGCTGCCGCACCAGGAAGCCCATGAAACCCTGCTTTATGCGCTGAATGCAGGCGAAGGTTTTCTGGTGGTCGAAGGCGAGGTCGGCACCGGCAAGACCCTGCTGCTGCGGCGCGTGCTGAACACGCTGCCGGCGCGCTGGCAGGCGGCATTCGTGCCTAATCCGGGGCTTGATCCGCGTGGTTTGTATGCGGCGATTGCAAACGAGTTCGGCGTGCCGGCCGACGGCACCCGCGAAGACCTGCTGCACCGTCTGGAGCGGCATTTCATTGCCTTGGCGCAGCAGGACCGGCAGCCGGTCGTGCTGGTCGACGAGGCGCAGGCCCTGCCTGCCGACACGCTCGAAGCGGTGCGCCTGCTTACCAATCTGGAAACCGAGAAGCGCAAATTGCTGCAGGTCGTGCTGTTCGGCCAGCCCGAGTTGATGGCCCGGCTGCACGAAAAAAGCACCCGGCAAATTCTCACCCGCATCAGCTTCCATGCCATCTTGCGGCCGCTCGATCGCCACGAAGTGGCTACCTATGTGGCGCATCGCCTGAAGGTGGCGGGCGGCGGCGGGGCGCTATTTACCGGGTGGGCGGCGCACGCGCTGTGGCGCGTTTCCGGCGGCTTGCCGAGGCTGGTGAACATCATCGCCGCCAAGGCCATGATGCTGGCCTACGGCCGGGGCGCGCAACAGATCACACGCCGTCACGTGATGGCGGCAGCACGCGATACGCTCGCTGCCCGCAAGGGCGTGTCGATCGTTCCGCTGGCCTGGGGGCTGGCCTTGCTGGGGCTGACTGCCGCGGCCGCCGCCGGCTGGCGTTTACTAGGATAAGTCTGGCAGAAACAGAATGAGCGTGATCAACCAAATGCTACGGGAACTCGATGCGCGGGGTGCCACTTCGTCCGCCTCGCCTGCTGCGTCGACGGGGACGGTTCGCGTAAATCGCCGCCAGGCTGGGCTGATTCTGGGCGGGCTGGGGCTGCTGGCGGCAGGGGCGGCTGCGATCTTTTGGATGCTGCCGCTCGCGCCAAAGGCCGTCGAGGCGTCGGACGCCCCCGTGATCGCCCGACTGGAGGCCGCAGCCACGCCGGTTGCCACGATGCCCGCTCAAGTGGCGCCCGCTATTCAAGCTGAGCCGGTGATGCAGGACGCGCCGCAAGCGGTCATTGCCGCCCCCCCTGCAGAGCCCGCCATCGCGGCGCCTGTGCAACCTCAAGTAGCCATGTCGGTTCGCGAAGCGATGCAGGCACAGGCAGAACAGCCACTGCCTGCCGCGCCCAAGCCTTCGATTCCGGTTCAATCGGCAGTTCCGCCCATGGCCCAGGCGGAACCCGCCGTTGTCAAGAAAATGACCGAGCTGTCGCCCGAGGCCGAGGCACAGCAGTATTACGACGACGCCCAGGCGCTGCGCCGCGCCGGTAAATTAGGTGCGGCGATCGACAAGTACCGGCAGGCACTGGAGCGCAACCCGGGGATGACGAACGCGCGAACCCAACTTGCCCGGCTGTTGCAGGAGAGCGGGCAGGCCGACGCGGCGCTGTCACTCCTGAAGGCGGGCTTCGAGCAGCGGGCGGACGACGGGCTGGCGATCGCGACCGGGCGCCTGCTGGGGGATCTGGGGCAGCGAGACGAGGCGCTGGCCTGGCTGGCGCGGGGTCAGGCGGGCTTGCGCCCCGCGGATCATGCCTTGATGGGAGCCTTGCTGTCGCAGGCTCAGCACCATGAGGAGGCGAGCCGGGCTTATCAGCGTGCGCTGGCTGCCGATCCCAACCAGGGCGGCTGGCTGCTCGGCCTGGGGCTGGCGCTGGAGGCACAGGGGCGGGTTGACGAGGCGCGGATGGCGTATCGGAGCGCACTGGAGCGAGGGCAATTCAAGCCCGAAGTCATCCAGTTCTTGCGCGAGCGCAGTGGTGTGCCCGCGCCGTGAGGGCCCCGCAGATCCGTACTTTTCGCATGGCTTGTTGTTATCAAACAACACATTCTTCTCGCGTCAGAAGAAAGTTACCAGATAGTGGTTTTCTTTTGCTGATTTGTTAGAATTCCGCGCATCGGCTGGATCAAACGTCCCAGGCCGATCTGGTGTGGGTTTCTATATTGTAATTTAAGGGAAATAAAATGAAATATTCCGTCCTCCTGGCTGCTCTGCTGGCTCTTTCCGTAACCGCTTGTGGCCAAAAAGAAGAAGCAGCTGCGCCTGCTGAAGCGCCTGCTGCTGAAGCGCCTGCTCCAATGGAAGCTGCGCCTGCTGAAGCTGCTCCTGCTGAAGCTGCTCCTGCTGAAGCTGCGCCTGCTGAAGCCGCTCCTGCTGAAGCTGCTCCTGCTCCTGCCCAGTAATTCCTGGCCAAGGAACGAAAAACCGGCCTTCGGGCCGGTTTTTTTTCGCCTGTGCGCCGCGTAAATCGACAAAAGCGCCGATAACTCAACGTCCATTTGCAGGGTTTGGCGAAAAGGCGATTTCGAATTGGGCTGAAGCCCTGAAATTGTGCGGGCTACGGCTATTCTGTGTGATGAACGCTACCTGGCATGAAGTTCGCAGCAGTCGACGCATTCATTAGCGTTGACCATAAGGGAACGTCATGCGAACACTTTCAGTGGTGGCCGGGTTGCTTGCCTCGGGTTTGTCCTTGCAGGCATCGGCCTACACCATCGATGCGAATCTGGCCGACTGGGGTTTGACGCGCACTGGCAGCGTGGCGGACTGGACGCCGAATGCATCGGTCAAGGCGTGGGCGGTGGAAGACCAGACCGGCGGCATCAACACCCGGCTGACGCCGGGTTACGGCGGGCAGGCTTACGATGTCGAGGCCCTCTATGTGGATTACGACGTGCAGTATCTCTATCTGGCCTTGGTGACCGGGCACAATCCGCTGACGCAGGATGGCGGCAATCACTATGCGCCGGGCGATTTCGCCATCGACTTCGGGCGCAACGGCGTGTACGAATTCGGGCTCGAAACCACCGGCAGCAACGGCAATAAGCAGGGCGGGCTGTACGCCGTCAGTCTGTGGGGCGCGGGCTTGTGGGGCGCGGCGAACGAAGGGCCGACCTCGATTCTGGCGGGTGACCTATTGGGCATGGGCGTGGTGGCCTACACCACGACAGGCGTCGCCAACATGGGCGTCCATGCCGCCGACAAGCATTTTTTCTATGAAGCGCGCATCCCCGTTGCCCTGTTCGGCACCTATTGGGGGGCGGATGCCTTCGACGTGCACTGGACCATGAGCTGCGCGAACGATTCGTTGAAGGTCGACGTCATTCCGGGCGCCAGCGTGCCCGAGCCGGGGACGCTGGCATTGCTGCCGTTGGGACTGCTGGGCATGTTTGGGCTGACGCGTCGCCGTCGCGCCTGATCAATCAGCGGGCCAGGAAGCCGTCGATGCGCACGATGGCTTCTACCAGACGCGGCAGCGGCTGGGTATAGGCGATCCGTAGAAAGCGTTGCGGCTGATGCTGGCCAAAATCGAGGCCGGGGGTCACCGCCACCCCAACCTGTTCCAGCAAGGCCTGCGCAAATTGGCCGCTGTCGTCGGTATGGCCGCTGCAATCGGCATACAGATAAAACGCGCCTTGCGGTTGGGTGGGAATGACAAAGCCGCGTTCGCGCAGCGCGGGCAGCAGAAAGTCGCGACGGGCGCGCAGCTCGGCCTTGCGGGCTTCGAGCTCGTCCAGGGTGGCGGGCAAGAATGCCGCCAGTGCTGCGTGCTGTGCCGGGGTGGAGGCCGCCAGAAACAGATTCTGCGCCAGCCGTTCCAGCGCCGGCATGGCCCAGGCGGGGGCGGCCAGCCAGCCAAGCCGCCAGCCGGTCATCAGGAAATATTTGGAGAAGCTGTTGACCACGAATACGTCGTCCCAGCGCGCGGCACTGTGCTCGCTGTCATCGTAGGTCAGCGCCAGGTAGATTTCGTCGACGATCAGGGCAACGCCCTTTGCCGCGCACCAGTCGTGGATGCGCGTGAGCTCGTCCGGGGTGATCGCGGTTCCTGTGGGGTTGGCGGGACTTGCGATCAGCACGGCGCGGGTGGCCGGCGTGGCGTGGCGCTGGATTGATTCAAGCGTGAGCTGAAAGCCGCTGGCGGCATCGACCGCAACGGTCACGGCGCGCGCATCGCAGAAGCGGACGAAATGCCGGTTGCAGGGATAGCCGGGGTCGGCCATCAACACCTCGTCGCCGGGGCCGGCCAGCAGGCCCAGCGCCAGCAGCAGGGCGCCGGATGCACCGGGGGTAACGACGACATGCGCGGGATCGACCGTGGCCTGCCAACGCGTGGCATAAAATCCGGCAATGGCTTCGCGTAGTTGCATTAAGCCCAAGGCGTCGGTGTAGTGCGTGTGGCCGGCACGAAGTGCGGCAACGCCCGCCTCGACGATGGGGGCGGGGGTGGCGAAGTCGGGCTCGCCGATTTCGAGATGAATGATGTCGCGCCCGGCGGCTTCCAGCGCCTGTGCCTGCGCCAGGATGGCCATGACGTGGAAGGGCGCGATGCCGGCCATGCGGGAAGCGGCGCGCGGCCGGATCTGACTCATGTCGGGACGCCCATACGTTGCAGCGGATGCTGGCGGTAGAACTGCTGTAAATGCCGGTAAATCGCCGGGTATTCGGCATCGAGCAGGCGCGGCGTCTCAAAGAACACCTCGGTCAGCACTGCAAAGAACTCGGCGGGATTGGCGGTGGCGTAGGGGTCGATCGCCGTGTCCTCGCGGGCGTCGACACGCGCGCACAAATCCTCGTAGGCCGCACTGAAGTCGCGCGCCCAACTGGCGGCATCCATACCGCGATGCAGCGGCGGGAAGCCATTGGCATCACCGTTCAGCATGTCGAGCTTGTGCGCGAATTCATGCAATACGACGTTGACGCCGTCAGCCTGGCCGCTGGTTTCAACGTCAGCAATAGACAGTACCAGCGGACCGCCGTGCCATGACTCGCCCGCCAGAATGTCGCGCGAGCGATGCACGACGCCGGCTTCGTCGATTTCCTCAAGATCGCGCATAAATTCGTCGGGATAGAGAATGATTTCGCTCCAGCCGCGGTAGCTGTCCTCGCCAAGATTGAGCGTCAGCAGGCAAGCCTGCAATGCGATGACACGTTGGGAGGCATCGTCGACGTCTGCGCCACCCGCAGCGGAAAATGTCTTGTCGTGGATAAACAGGCTGGCGGCTTCACGCAGGCGCGTTTGCTCCGCCGCGTCGAGCCCGCGGAGAATCGGCAGGGCGGCAACCGTTGCGTCGAAGGCATCGAGCGGGATGGCATGCTGCTTGAGAATGCGGGCGCGCCGCCAGCGGCCAAACCAGCTCATACGCTCATTCGTCGGCGTCGAGCAGGCGCGCGGCGGTCGCGTCCGGGTGGTCGAGTTCGACCCGCTCGATCTGCTGGAAGCGGCGGCTGATCTTGTCGCTGGAAATGCGCACCTCGCTGACATCCTTGTTGGCCTGCTCGATGTGGGAGGCGAGCTTTTTCATGCGCTCATCGAAGCGCGCAAAGTCCTTTGCCAGCTTGCTGAGCTCGTCCTTGATCACGTGCGCCATGCGTCGCGTTTCCGAATCTCGGATCACCGCCCGCGCGGTGTTCAGCACCGCCATCAGCGTGGTCGGCGAGGTCAGCCACACGCGCTTTTTCTGCGCATGCTCGACCAGATCGGGATGGTAGGCGTGGATTTCGGCGAACACCGCCTCGGCGGGCAGGAACATCACCGCGCCGTCGGAGGTTTCGCCGGCGACGATGTATTTGGCGGCGATGTCGTCGACGTGTTTTTTCACGTCCAACTTGAACTGCCGCTTCGCCGCATCGCGCTCGGCCGTCGGCAGGCTGTCGTCGAACATGCGGCTGTAGTTTTCCAGCGGAAACTTGGAGTCGACGCAGACGGTGCCGGTTGGCTCGGGCAGGATCAGCACGCAGTCGACGCGTGCGCCGCTCTTCAGGGTGTGTTGAAACGCGAAGGCGTCGGGCGGCAGGCTGTTTCTTACCAGCGCTTCCAGTTGGACTTCGCCAAAGGCGCCGCGTGAGCGCTTGTCGCCCAATATTTCCTGCAGCGACACAACATTGGACGCCAGGTCTTCGATCTTTTTCTGCGCCTCGTCGATCACCGCCAGCCGCGACATCACCGAAGTAAATGTCTCGTTGGTTTTCTTGAAGCCTTCGTCGAGCCGCTCGGCCACTTTTCCGGAGATTTCGTTGAGCCGGCCGTCGACCGTCTGCGACAGCTGCTGCACGCGCTCGTTGAACTGCGCGGTCATGCCTTTCAGCGTGTCCTGCAGCATGCTTTGCTCGGCGCGTCCCTGCCCGATCAGCTTTTCCAGCATCGTGGTCTGGAACTGGCCGAACTGGCCGGTGACGGTTGCGCGCGTTTCTGCCAGCCGCTCGGTCTGTGCGATCTGCAGGGCCGCCAGCTGGCTCTGCATGCGGTCGGACTGCTGCGCCAGGCCCGTGTGCAGGTCGGTCAGTACCGCGCGGTGACGGGCTTCCATGTCCTGGGTCAGCAAGGCGGGCAGCCCGGTTTGCTCCCGCCTTAGCGCATGGATGCGCAGCAGCAGCAAAACAGTCAATAGGATGAGGACGGCAAGGCCGACGAGGAGGCCGATTTCGACAGGACGCATGGCCCCGATTTTACCCGTGCCTTGAATAAAAAAGGCTATGTCACTGTTGGTTGTTGAGGGCATGTCTTGCCCCCTGATGAAGCCCCTGTCCTTTGGCATCCCGCAGGCGCCGCCGTAGGAACGGCTTCAGCCTCGATGCGCCGCAAGGCGCAAAGGGCAAGTGCTCGCCAAGGCCTCGCCGCCGGGGGGCTGTTGTAGGAGCCCCCGCAAGGAGGAGGCCGTGGTTGTAAAAGCCGACGCGTCGGCAACAACCACGCACGCCCGCCCCCGGGCCGATGCCGTGGAGGTTGCGACGGTGCGCAAATCGGGGTGAGGGCGCCCCGCCCACAGCGCTGGCCAACACCAACAAATAACGATGAAAGAGCCATAAAAAAGCCCGGCGCGAAGCCGGGCTTTTTTTAATGCAGCCCCGGCGCAAGGCCGGGTTAGGTTCAAGCCGCTGCGCGCGATGCTTTTTTGCGATCCTGTTCCTGCAGGTAACGCTTGCGGATGCGGATCGACTTGGGGGTGATTTCCACCAGTTCGTCGTCGTCGATGAATTCCACGGCCGATTCCAGCGTGAGCTTGATCGGCGTGGTCAGGCGCACCGCTTCGTCGGTGCCGGACGAGCGGACGTTGGTGAGCTGCTTGCCCTTGATCGGGTTGACCACCAGGTCGTTGTCGCGGCTGTGAATGCCGATGATCATGCCTTCGTACAGCTTGTCGCCGGGCGAGACGAACATGCGGCCGCGGTCTTCCAGTTTCCACAACGCGTAGGCCACGGCCTCGCCGTTGTCCTGGCTGACCAGCACGCCGTTATGGCGGCCGGGCAGGTCGGCTTTCACCGGGCCGTAGTCGTCGAACACGTGGCTCATCAGGCCGGTGCCGCGCGTCATGGTCATGAAGTCGGACTGGAAGCCGATCAGGCCGCGCGCTGGAATGTGGTATTCCAGCCGGGTGCGGCCCTTGCCGTCGGATTCCATGTTGGTGAGCTCGCCGCGACGGCGGCCGATTTCTTCCATCACGCCGCCCTGGTGTGCGTCTTCCAGATCGATGGTGAGGTTTTCATACGGCTCGCATTTCTCGCCGTTGATTTCCTTGTACACCACGCGCGGCTTGCCGACGGCTAGCTCGAAGCCTTCGCGGCGCATGTTTTCCAGCAGGATAGTGAGGTGCAGTTCGCCACGACCGGAGACACGGAACACGTCGGCGTCGCCGGTTTCATCGACGCGCAGCGCGACGTTGACCAGCAGTTCCTTGGCCAGGCGATCGCGGATCTGGCGGCTGGTGACGAACTTGCCTTCGGTGCCAGCCAGCGGCGATGCGTTGACCATGAAGTCCATGTTCAGCGTCGGTTCGTCAACCGGCAGCACCGGCAGACCGACCGGATTTTCGCGG
Source organism: Thiobacillus denitrificans (assembly GCF_001530125.1). Lineage (GTDB taxonomy): Bacteria > Pseudomonadota > Gammaproteobacteria > Burkholderiales > Thiobacillaceae > Thiobacillus > Thiobacillus denitrificans_C. The sequence goes on from NZ_LDUG01000048.1 coordinate 128,144, forward strand.
TCACAGATGGTGACGCCGATGCCGATGGTATCGAGCCCGGAAATGATGATGATGTCGCCGGCTTCGGCTTCTTCCACCGGCACGCGGTCCAGACCCTTGAAGCCGAGCACCTGGTTGATGCGGCCGGTTGAGACCTGCTCTTCGTGATTCATCACCACCACGGACATGCCGGGCTTGATGCGGCCATTGAGCACGCGGCCAACGCCGAGACGGCCAGTGTAGGTCGAATAATCGAGCGCGGCGATCTGCAGTTGCAGCGGCGCGTCGGGTGAGCCGGGCGGGGTGGGAACGTGGGTCAGCACGGTGTCGAACAGCGGCACCATGTCGGCAGCGGTGCCGCCATGCGACGGCGCATCCTTGAGGTCCATGCACGCCCAGCCGTTGAGGCCGGATGCGTAGATGATCGGGAAGTCGAGTTGCTCGTCGGTCGCACCGAGCTTGTCGAACAGGTCGAAGGTCTGGTCGACGACCCAGTCCGGACGGGAGCCGGGGCGGTCGACCTTGTTGATCACGACGATGGGCTTGAGGCCCAGCGCCAGTGCCTTCTTGGTGACGAAGCGGGTCTGCGGCATCGGGCCTTCGACGGCGTCGACCAGCAGCACCACGCCGTTGACCATGCCGAGCACGCGTTCGACTTCGCCGCCGAAGTCGGCGTGGCCCGGGGTGTCGACGATGTTGATGTGATAGTCGCCGTACATGATGGCGGTGTTCTTCGCCAGGATGGTGATCCCGCGCTCCCTTTCGAGGTCGTTCGAGTCCATCACCCGCTCGTCAACCGCCTGGTTGTCGCGGAAGGTGCCGGACTGTTTGAGGAGCTGGTCGACCAGCGTGGTTTTGCCATGGTCGACGTGCGCGATGATGGCGATATTGCGGAGCTTGCGGGACATGATGTGGGGCCGTAGTGCGGGAAACCCAGCATTATAACAGGGTTTCTTGACTATTTACCGTGCAAGCGGATGCGCCGCCAGCCGGGCGTCGATGCGGTCGATGACCTTCTGGTAACGGGGACTGCCGATTGGCCCGAAGCGGCGGCCGAATTCGGCCTGCGGCATGAATTCCGGCAGATCGCGAAAGTTCGGCACCAGGTCTGTATCGCTGCGGGCATCGGCCAGTCGCTGCTGCAGGCGCGCGGCGGCTTCGCCGGTGGCGTTTTCGCCGAGCATGACTCCGGCGCGGTTGGCAGCCAGATCGGTGAAGCTGAAGCCCGAGCCCTTGCTTGCATCTTCTTCTTCCTTGATCAGGCCGATGGCGTTGGCCAGCCAGCTGCCGCCGTTGACGGTGATCGCAGCCGAAATCACGAAGTGTTCGGCAAAGTCGCGCCGCCCATGCAGCGACAGCAGCACACGCGGCGCACGGCGAATCGACTGACTGTCGCCTTCCAGCAGCTTGGGCAGGCTGATGCCGGAGAGATAGGCCGCCAGCGCGGTGAGCACAGCGCGGTTTTCCTTGGCTTCGTCGCCATCGGTCGTTTGGGCGAAGCCAAACAGGGGCGCGGTGATCTCAACCAGCGGTACGGTGCTGCCTTGCGGGTGGCGTTTCAGCAGGAAATCCAAATGCTCGGCATAGACCAGCATGCGTGCCTGGTCTTCCGGCGCAATCAGCAGTTCCGCGCCTTTGCGTTCCATCTGGGTCAGCAGGATGGGATGCCAGCGGTAATCCAGGGTGGCCTGGTTTTCGTCGAAACTCACCTGGGAAAACGCATCGGCCAGCAAAGCGTAGGTTTCGTCGCGGCGCAGCCAGCGATGCGCCAGGCGCGCGACCCTGTCGGCCAGCGCGCCCGGCAGCGGAAGGCTGCCCAGCCGCAGGCTCTGGATACGGATGCCGCCGGGCACATCCGCCACGTCGGCGGTGAGGTTGAGGTAGCGACCAAACGGGTTGGGCGGCACGGCCAGGGTGGCGGTGAGGGTGGCCAGGCCGGGCGTAAGTTCGGCGGCGATCCCATTGATTTGGCGCAGCTCGACCGCGTAATTAAGCAGGCGGTTGAGCTCGTCCTCGCCAAGCTGGATGCTGTGGGTCACATCGGGCGTCTGGCGGCGCGGGTCGTGTTTCTGGAACAGCGATCTGACCCAGGCCAGGTCGGTGCGGCGAAATTCTGCGGGCGGCTCGATCGCGGGCGCGTCGTCCAGCATCAGCCAAGGCAGCACAATGAGCCCGGCCAGCATGACGAACAGCATATTCAAAATGATTAAACGCTTCATCTCATTGCGGCTGGTTGCGCATGAAGTCGGCGGTCTTGAAGAACGCCGCGGCCAGTTCCTGCTGCAGCGCCGCATCCACCCCCACGTCCTGCATCGCGCGGGTCATGCAGCCCATCCACTGGTCGCGCTCGGCCTCGCCGATGGCAAATGATATGTGGCGGCGGCGCAGGAAGGGATGGCCGAAGCGGTCGGTGTATTCCGGCGGGCCGCCGGTCCAGCCGCTCAAGAACCAGGCGAGTTTGTTGCGCGATTCGGTGAGGTCCGCCGGATGCAGCTTGCGGATGCCGTAGTAATCGGGGTCTTCGTCCATCAGGTCGTAAAAGCGGTCGACTAATCGACGTATGACTTCGCCGCCGCCAAGGCGTTCGTAATGGGTTTGCATCATTCAGACCTTGATCGGTTTGACGGCGGCTGCGGCAGCCTTGGCATGCAGACGCGCCTCGTCCGCGCTGGGGGCGGTGGCGAGCGCCACCCCCATGCGGCGGCGCGCAAAGGCTTCGGGCTTGCCGAACAGTCGCAGGTCGACGCCGGGCGTGCGCAAAGCTTCAGCGACGCCGTCGAAGGCGATGCCGGTTGCGTCCACGCCGCCGTAAATCACCGCCGACGCGCCGGGTTCGCGCAAGCTTACGTCAACCGGCAGGCCGAGGATGGCGCGCGCGTGCAGTTCGAATTCGTTCTGTCGCTGCGTCGCCATGGTGACCATGCCGGTGTCGTGCGGGCGCGGGCTGACTTCGGAAAACCACACGCTGTCGCCCTTGACGAACAGCTCCACGCCGAACAGGCCGCGCCCGCCGAGGTTGCCGGTGACGGCGGCGGCGATTTCCTGCGCATGCGCCAGCGCGGCGGCTGACATCGACTGTGGCTGCCACGATTCGACGTAATCGCCCCTCACCTGAACATGGCCGATGGGCGCGCAGAAATGTGTTTCGACCTGGCCCGAGATACCGAGCGCACGCACGGTCAGCAGCGTGATTTCATAATCGAAGTCGATTACCCCCTCGACGATGACGCGGCCCTTGTCCACCCGTCCGCCGCTGGCGGCATATTCCCAGGCCGCCTGCAGCTGGCTGGCGGCATCCACCCGTGACTGCCCTTTGCCGGACGATGACATCACCGGCTTGACGATCACCGGGTAGCCCAGTTTTTCTGCCGCCGCGGTCATGTCGGCCAGGCTGTCGGCAAACACATAGGGTGAAGTCGGCAAGCCCAGCGTTCCCGCCGCCAGCCGGCGGATACCCTCGCGGTTCATGGTGAGGTGGGCGGCACGTGCGCTGGGAATGACCTCGGCCAGTCCTGCGGCTTCGACTTCCAGCAGCGTTTCGGTCGCAATCGCCTCGATTTCAGGCACCACCAGCTGCGGCTTTTCCGCTTCGATCAGCGCGCGCAGCGCCGCACCGTCGCTCATGTCGATGACGTGCGCGCGGTGCGCCACCTGATGGCCGGGGGCATTGGCATAGCGATCCACGGCGATGACCTCGACCCCCAGCCGCTGCAGGGCGATGATGACTTCCTTGCCGAGCTCGCCCGCACCCAGCAGCATGACGCGGGTGGCGGAAGGGGAGAGCGGGGTGCCGAGGCGCATGGCGGAATCTGGATTTGAAAAGGGGGATTTTACCGTGGGTGGGGGTGGGCGTTGTGTTTGGGTTTTGTTGTGTGAGATGGGGTGTGGGTAGACCTTCAATGGGCTGCTCACCTTAGGGAGACGCTGATTAATCCGTCTTTGCGAGGAGCGAAGCGACGCGGCAATCCAGAAATGCCCGCTTAATCAATGCGCTGGATTGCCGCGCTTCGCTCGCAATGACGGCTATATCGAATTAATCAGTGTTTCCCTAGGCCGGGGTTGCCGGCGGCAAGTCACTTTCTTTGTCTCGCCAAAAAAAGTGACCAGCCGCCGGGCTACCCCCGGCCAACGGTCAGTAGTTCTGCGAACACCTTCACTACAACAACAGCCCTTCAACAGGCTCAGGGCGAACGGGCGGAGGTGGGCCGCTTCGGCAAGCGCATGTTCAGGCCAAACGCTTCAACCCTCCAACGCCCGCACCCGCTCCCATTCAAAACACACCCCCGGATCCGTCTTGCGCTCCGGCGCAATCTCGCTATGCCCCACCACCGCCCGAATCGGATAAGTCTGTTTAAGTGTTCGCAGCAACGGAATCAGGCTAGCGTATTGCGCTTCGGTGAACGGAAGGTCGTCGCTGCCTTCGAGTTCGATGCCGATGGAAAAATCGTTGCAGCATTCGCGTTCCTGCCAGATCGACACCCCCGCGTGCCAGGCGCGCAGCGTGCACGGCACGAACTGGATCAGCGTGCCGTCGCGGCGGATGAAGAAATGCGCCGATACCCGGAGGCTGCGGATCTCCTGGTAATACGGATGTGCATCCCAGTCGAGCCGGTTGGTGAAGAGGTCGATCACGGCATCGCCGTCGAACACGCCCGGCGGCAGCGAAATGTTGTGGATGACAATGAGCTCGATCGCCATGCCTTCTGGGCGCGCGTCGCAATTGGGCGAGGGCAGCCGGCGGGCGGCGGACAGCCAGCCAGCGGCATCGAGGACGTCGGAATGGGGGGCGGAAATCGACATGGCGCAAGCTTACTCGACCACTGTGAAGTCTGGAAACATCGGCGTTGAGGCCTTAGACTGCCGACTTTCATTGATTCCACTCTCCGTCATGACGCCGCTTCAAGCGCAACAATTGCTGGACAATGCCGAGTGTGTCGCGTCCGCGGACACCGTGCAGGCGGTGATCAACCGCTTGGCGAGCGAAATTGCCGGCAAGCTGGCGGCGGATCTTCCGCTGGTGCTGGCGGTGATGGGCGGGGCGGTGGTGTTTGCCGGACAGCTGCTCCCCCGGCTGAATTTCCCGCTGGAGTTCGATTACCTGCACGTGACCCGCTATCGCGGCAAAACCCAGGGAGGGGCGGTGGAATGGCGGGTGCTGCCGGGGCAGAACGTGGCGGGCCGCAGCGTGCTGGTGCTCGACGACATTCTGGACGAGGGGGAGACGCTGGCGGCGATCCGCGACAAATTGCACGACATGGGTGCGGCGCGCGTGTGGTCGGCGGTGTTGACCAACAAGGACAACGGGCTGACCAAACCGATCCAGGCCGATTTTGTGGGGCTGGAGGTGCCCAATCGCTATGTGTTCGGTTGCGGCATGGACGCTTATGGGCTGTGGCGCAACCTGCCCGCCATTTACGCTTTGAAGGACAAATAATATGCTAGGCATCATCGGCGGCACCGGACTCACCCAGCTCGCCAATCTTGAAATCACTCACCGCCAGGTGGGGCGCACGCCTTACGGCGAACCTTCGGGCGCGCTCACCTTCGGCCGCATCTGCGGGCAGGAAGTGATCTTTCTGGCGCGTCACGGCTACGGCTACACCATTCCGCCGCACGAGGTGAACTACCGCGCCAACCTGTGGGCGCTGAAGGACCATGGCGTCGATCGAGTGGTGTCGGTGGCCACGGTCGGCGGCATTCATCCCGGGCTGATCCCCGGCACGCTGGTCATCCCCGACCAGATCATCGACTACACGCATGGCCGCGCTGCGACGTATTTTGTCGAAAGCGACAAGCCGGTCATTCATCACGATTTCACCTTTCCCTATTGCGATGCCATGCGCGCCGCGCTGCTGCAGGCCGCCGCCAGCGCCGGCATCAGCCTGCGCGACGGCGGCGTGTATGGGGCGGTGCAGGGGCCGCGCCTGGAAACGGCGGCCGAAATCAATCGCATCGAACGCGACGGCGCCGACATGGTGGGGATGACCGGCATGCCCGAAGCCTATCTGGCGCGCGAACTGGCGCTTTGCTACGCGACGGTGGGCGCGGTGGTGAACCATGCCGCCGGCCGCGGTTTGTCGGTCGACGGCATCCAGATGGAAAAAATCCAGCCTGTGCTGGGCGAAGTGATGCTGCAGGTGCGGCACTTGCTCGAGCAGTTGGTGACCAACGACGCCGCCGGGCTGTGCAAATTCTGAGCATGACGAAGCATCGCTCCATGAAGCTCTACCATGCCTTGCAGTCGCAAGGATTCGGCACCCGCAAAATCTGCGTCGCGCGGGTGCGGGCGGGCGAGGTCGCGGTCAACGGCGAGGTCTGCGACGACCCCGAGGCCAAGGTTGACCCGGCTCAGTTGGAACTGACGCTCGACGGCGTCGCCTGGCCGTATCGGGAAAAAGCCTATGTGCTGATGTACAAGCCCGCCGGCTACGAATGCTCGCACCACACCAGCCATCATCCCAGCGTGTTTTCCCTGTTGCCGGCGCCGCTGGTGCAGCGCGGTGTGCAGTGCGTGGGGCGGCTTGACCAGGACAGCACCGGCCTGCTGCTGTTTTCCGATGACGGCCAGTTCATACACCGCATGACTTCGCCAAAAAAAGACGTGGCCAAGGTTTACCGAGCCGCCTGCGCCGATCCGGTGAGCGACGCCATGCTGGAAGCCCTGCGCAGCGGCGTGCAGCTCAACGATGAGCCCGCGCCGATCGCCGCGCTGGCGTGCGAAAAACTCGACGAAACCACGCTGCGCCTGACGCTGGCCGAGGGCAAATACCACCAGGTCAAGCGCATGGTCGGCGCAACCGGCAACCGGGTGGTTAGCCTGCACCGTGAAGCCATCGGGCAGTTTGCCTTGCCGGAAAGCTTGCTGCCCGGCGCATGGCGCTGGCTGGAGACCGACGAACTGAAGCACCTGGAGCAGTCATGGCCATCCGCGATGTCCTGAAGATGGGCGATCCGCGCCTGCTGGAACCGGCCCGTCCGGTGGCGGATTTTGCTTCGCTCGAACTGACGCAACTGATTGTCGACATGCATGACACCATGCGCGCGCTCGACGGCGCCGGCCTTGCGGCGCCGCAAATCGGCGTCGGCCTGCAGGTGGTGATCTTCGGGGTCAGCGCCAATCCGCGCTACCCGGCCGCCGAAGACGTGCCATACACAGTGCTGATCAATCCGCTGCTGACGCCGCTGTCCGACGCCATGGAAGCGGGCTGGGAAGGTTGTCTGTCCGTGCCTGGCATGCGCGGGCTGGTGCCGCGCCACAGCGACTTGCGCTATCAGGGCTTCGACCCGGCGGGCCAGCCGGTCGACCGCAGCGTGAGCGGTTTCCACGCCCGGGTGGTGCAGCACGAGGTTGACCATCTGCACGGCATTCTGTATCCGATGCGCATCCTCGACCTGCGCGATTTCGGGTTCACCGACACCCTGTTCCCGGGACAAAACCTGCAGGACGATTGACAGGAATCTCGACGTTTTGGGGCATGCCTAAAGTTGTCCCTGTCATCGCCGCTAACTTGTTACGTAACCGTGGGCGAGGTGCCCCGGCACAAGCAACAAGGATAACAATGAGCCCGGAACAACCGATCCAGCAGGCCCCGCGCCGCATCAACCACGCCACCACGATGATGGGTGAGGCGGTCCAGCTCGACGCCATCGCCGCCCGGCTGATGGCAGTGCAGCGGCACTGGAACGCCCCCAACCGTGAAATTGATCTGGCTGCCGCGCTGGAAGCCAGCCGATGTGCCTGGCATGCGATTCAGGCCGCGCTGGCTGAAGGCGTGCTGACGCTGCCGCCGGACGTGCAGCACAACCTGCTGATTCTGTCGGTGTATGCCGACAGCAAAATCAGCGCCTGCGAATCCATCCCCAGCGCCGACACGCTGGGCAGCCTGATTTCACTGACGCGAACCTTGGCCGGGAGCCTGAAGGAATGGCGGGTGGCAGCATGAGTGTGCCGCAGTGGGTTCTGCCGGATCGGGTTATCGGTCTGGCCGATTGGTTGGTTGCTGCCGTGGATGTCGGCCCAACGGTACGCCCAGGCCGCGTCCGCAACCGCCCCAAGACCGAGCCCGAGGAAAAGATCAAAAAACCTGCCGACGGCGTGCGCAAGAAATCGCCGCCTGCCCGCAAGGCCCCCCCGCGCGGGCGTTACGTCGACGAATATGCGCGCCCGGCGCACTGAATCAGAGTCACTGCAAAACCGCCCGCACGCTGGCCTCTAGCGCCTGCATTCCGGCAGGCGTCTCAAGGCTCTTTCCCCGGATCAGAAACGTATCCTCGACACGCTCGCCAAGCGTGTCGATCTTGGCGGCATAGACGCTCACGTCATGCTGCATCAACACCTCGGCTACCGCAAACAGCAAGCCCCCGCGATCGGCACAGGTGATCGACAGCATGTGGCCACGCCCCTGCGCGTCGGGCGCCAGCCGAACCGTGGTCGGGTAGGGATGGTGGCGCTGGTGGCGTGACAGGCGGCCGCGCGGTGCAGGTTGCAGCGGGCGCACCGGATCGAGGTCGCGCGCCAGTTCGTGTTCCACGAAGCTGAGGAAATCGCGGTAATGAATGCCGCGGTTGGCCAGATCCATCACCTGAAAACTGTCGAGCGCATAGCCATGCCGGGTGGTGTGGATCTTGGCTTCGAGGATGGTGTACTGGATGCGCGCGAAAAAGCCGCAGATGCGGGCAAACAGGTCGGGGAGGCCAGGCGTGTAGACCAGCACCTGGATGCCTTCGCCGGCCGGTGACAGCCGCGCCCGCACGACGGCGTCGGGGCTGTTGGTGCGGCGCCACAGCATGCGCGCCTGCCAGGCCATGTCACGGGCGTCGAAACGGACAAAATAGCGGGCATCGAGGTGCTGCCACAGCGCATCGGCAGTGTCGGTCGGCAGGCCATAGAGGGCAAGATTGACGCGGGCTTCCGCCTGTTTGGCGGCAATGTCGGCCACGCCTTCATCACCGCCTGCAAGCCTGATCTGCGTCGAGTGATAGAGATCTTCCAGCAGCTTGCCTTTCCAGGCGTTCCAGACCTTGGGGCTGGTGCCGCGGATGTCGGCCACGGTCAGCAGATAGAGCGCCGTCAGATGGCGCAGATCGCCGACTTTGTCGGCGAAAGCGGCGATCACCCCCGGATCACTGATGTCTTCCTTTTGCGCGGTGCGCGACATCACCAGATGCATGTTCACCAGCCAGGCGACCAGTTCGCTGTCGGTCTTGTCGAGGCTGTGTTGGCGGCAAAACCGCCGCGCATCGGCCGCGCCCAGTTCGGAATGGTCACCGCCACGGCCTTTTGCAATGTCGTGGAACAGCGCAGCCAGATACAGCAGTTCGGGTTTGTCGAAAGCGGCAATCAGCCGGCTGGCGAGCGGGAGCTCGTGCGCGAACGCCGGCACGGTCAGGCGCCGCATGTTGCGCAACACGGTGAGGATGTGTTCGTCCACGGTATAGACATGGAACAGGTCGTGCTGCATCTGCCCGACGACGCGGCCAAATGCCGGGATATAGCGTGCCAGCAGCCCGTAGCGGTGCATCGCGCGCATGGCTCGCGTAATGCCAACCGGTTGGCGCAGCAGCATCATGAACAGGGCGCGGTGCGCCGGATGGGCACGGAAGGCGGCGTCGATGCGGGTGCTGCCGCGCCACAGCGCGCGCAGGGTGGCCGGCTCGAATCCGGCGAGTGCCGGGCGCTGGGCGTAGACGATGAAGGCGCGCAGCAGGGCATCGGGCTTGCGCTCGAACAGGTCGGGCTCGCGCGCCTCAAGCAGCCTGGCGCGTACCTGAAAATCGGCGTCGATCGGCTCGGGCGGCGCGTTCACCGGAAACAGCCTTACCCGCAGCGACTGGATGAGAATGTCGTTGGCACGCTGGATCAGCTTGGCGGCGCGGTAATAGCCCTGCATCAGGCGCTCGGGGGGGCGCTTGTTCGCGGTGGCGGCGAGCCCCAGGCGCTCGGCGAGATCGGTCTGGTAGTCGAAGGCCAGGCGGTCTTCGCGCCGCCTGGCCAGGATATGCAGGTGGATGCGCAGCGAAGAGAGCGTGCGTTCCTCGCGTGCAATGCGGCGCGCCTCGGCGTGGGTGAGCAGGCCGGCGCGCGCGATGCCATTCCAGCCGCCGGTGATGCCGCAGGCCTGCGCCAGCCAGTGAATCGTGTGCAGGTCGCGCAGGCCGCCGGGACTATCTTTCAGGTTGGGTTCGAGCTTGTAGGCGCTGTCGTCGAAGCGGGCGTGGCGCGCCTGCTGCTCGGCGAGCTTGCCGTCGAAAAAGTGCTGGGCGTCGAAGCGTGCCCGGAAGCGCCGGTCGAATTCGTCGAACAGGGCGGCGGCACCGCATACGAAGCGCGCTTCCAGTAGATTGGTTTCCACCGTGATGTCGGCGTCAGCCTCGATGATGCAGGCCTCGACGGTGCGCACGCTGTGGCCGATTTCCAGCCCGACGTCCCAGCATGCCTGCACCCAGTTTTCCAGCGTGGCCTGCTGCGCTGCGGTGGGCTCGTGCGGCAACAGCAGCAGCACGTCAACGTCCGAACCCGGAAACAGTTCGCCGCGCCCGTAGCCGCCGACGGCGGCGACGCAGAAGCTGGCAGGCAGCGCGAGCCGGGTGCCGATTTCCGACAGCACGCCATCGACCAGGGCGGCGTGGCGCGTCAGGTAGCGAGGGGCAGAGGGTGTTTCAAGATAGGCCGCGGCAAGCGCCGCGCGGCCCGATTTGAGCCGCTCGCGAAGATCGGCGAACGGCGGGGTGCTCACGCGGTTAAGTGGCCTGCTTTCGAAATAACCGAACATGAAACGGCGTCTTTTTCCGCATGGCGGCGTTGCTCGTCGTTGCCATAGTCTCGGCTATGTCGCCTCCTCGCGCCTTGCCCTGCGAAAAAATCCATCCGTTTCATCTGTTCTGTTATTTCAAAAGCAGACCACTAGCGGATGCGGTCGGGAACGGCCGGGGTGCCGGCTGACACGGTCAGCACCTCGTGGCCGCTGTCGGTGACCAGAATCGTGTGTTCCCACTGCGCCGACAGGCTGCGGTCCTTGGTGACGATGGTCCAGCCGTCGGACATCTGGCGGATATCGCGGCGCCCGGCGTTGATCATCGGCTCGATGGTGAAAGTCATGCCGGGCTCCAGCACCAGGCCGGTGCCGGCCTTGCCGTAGTGCAGCACCTGCGGGTCCTCGTGGAAATTCTTGCCGATGCCGTGGCCACAGAATTCACGCACCACGCTGTAGCCATGATTTTCGGCAAAGCGCTGGATGGCATGGCCGATGTCGCCCAGGCGGGCGCCGGGCTTGACGTGGGCGATGCCGGTCCACATCGCTTCATAGGTGATCTGGATCAGCCGCTTGGCCTGGATCGTTACGTCGCCGACCGCGAACATGCGGCTGGTGTCGCCGTGCCAGCCGTCCTTGATCACCGTGATGTCGAGGTTCACGATGTCGCCGTTTTTCAGCAGCTTGTCGCTTGGCACGCCGTGGCAGACCTGGTTGTTGACCGAGGTGCAAATCGACTTGGGGTAGGGGGCGTGGCCGGACGGCGCGTAGTTCAGCGGTGCCGGGATGGTGCCCTGCACATCCACCATATAGTCATGGCACAGCCGGTCGAGCTCGCCGGTGGTGACGCCGGGTTTGACGAAGGGCGTGATGTAGTCGAGCACTTCCGAGCCGAGCCGGCCTGCTACGCGCATGCCCTCGATTTCGGCGCCGGTTTTGATGGTGACAGTCATGTAACGGATAGGTGGAGAATAAAGACGCATTCTAGCGCGCCCGGTGCACACCGAAAAAACCTGCGCAAAATGTGGGCGAGAAAAGGGACGCCTGCCGACGTCCTCCGCTATCCGCCGGACCGGGTGAGTACCCGCCGTGCGCGCCGCCATCGCCCGCGGTCTTGATGGCCTGGCTGGAGATTTCGTTGCGGCAGGCGGGACAGGGGCGCTGAGGGATGCTTCTTCTTGAAATGAAAGCCTTATCGAATTAGAATTACGGGCTGTCCGAAATGATTCGGACAAATTCGCACACCTGTCATTAAAGGGTGGCGGCGCGTTCAGTTAATACAAACGCGCGGCTGCTGACGGGTGGAGGCTCAACCCTTTAGGAGATTGTCATGTCTGTCACCATGCGTCAAATGCTGGAAGCCGGCGTCCACTTCGGACACCAGACCCGCTTCTGGAACCCCAAGATGGCCCCGTTCATTTTCGGGAATCGCAACAAGATTCATATCGTCAACCTGGAAAAAACGCTGCCGATGTTCCAGGAGGCGCAAAAATTCGTGCGTCAGCTGTCCGCCAACAAGGGCAACGTGCTGTTCGTCGGCACCAAGCGTGCCGCGCGTGACATCGTGCGCGAAGAAGCCCAGCGCGCCGGCATGCCTTACGTCGACAACCGCTGGCTGGGCGGCATGCTGACCAACTTCAAGACGGTCAAGCTGTCGATCAAGCGCCTGAACGACCTGGAAGCCGCGCTGGCCGAACCGGGCCGTTTGTCGAAGAAAGAAACCCTCACCATGCAGCGCGAGGCCGACAAGCTGAACCGCAGCCTGGGCGGCATTCGTGAAATGGGCGGCGTCCCCGACGCACTGTTCATCATCGACGTCGGCTACCAGAAGGGCGCCGTGGTCGAGGCCAAGAAGCTGGGCATCCCGGTGATCGGCGTGGTCGACACCAACAACAGCCCGGCAGGCGTGGATTACATCATCCCCGGCAACGATGACTCGGCGCGCGCAATTCGTTTGTACGCCCGCGGCATAGCTGATGCGGCCCTGGAAGGTCGTGCTCAGGTGGTCAGCGAAATCGTCGGTGGCGAAGAGTTCATCGAAGTTGAAGAAGAAGAAGAGGGTGGCGTCGCCGCTGAATAAACGCGACGCGCGGCATTATCGCCGGGATGGATTCCCGGCGAACGTATTTTGAGGAGGGGCCTTGGCCCCTCTTTCTGCATAGGCTGAATTAATTTAGTAATTTGGGACAGGAGTACGAAATGGCGGAAATCACTGCAAGCATGGTCAAGGAACTGCGCGAAAAAACCGATGCGCCGATGATGGACTGCAAAAAGGCACTGTCGGAAGCCGGTGGCGACATGCAGAAGGCGGAAGAAATTCTGCGCGTGCGCTTTGGCAACAAGGCCGCCAAGAGCGCCGGCCGTGTGGCGGCTGAAGGCGTGGTGGCCATCGCTATCAGCGCCGACGGCAAGTCGGCTGCCATGCTGGAAGTCAACTGCGAAACCGATTTTGTGGCGAAGAACGACGATTTCCTGGCGCTGTCGACCGCGCTGGCCGAGATGGTGCTGAACCAGAAGCCGGCCGACGTTGCCGCGCTGTCCGCGCTACCTTACAAGGGCAGCACGGTGGAGGCCGTCCGGACCGAGCTGGTCGGCAAGATGGGCGAGAACATGTCGGTGCGCCGCTTCGTTCGCCTCGACGGCCAGGGCAAGTTCGCCAGCTACATCCACGGCAACAAGATCGGCGTGCTGGTCGATGTGAGCGGCGACGAAGCGCTGGCGCGCGACATCGCCATGCACATTGCTGCGTCCAAGCCCAAGTCGCTGGATGCCTCCGGCGTGTCGCAGGATCTGATCGATACGGAGCGCCGCGTCGCGATCGAGAAAGCACTGGTCGCCGGCAAGCCGGAAGCCATGCTGGAAAAGATTGCCGATGGCACGGTGCAGAAATTCCTCAAGGAAGTCACCCTGCTGTCGCAGCCCTTCGTCAAGGACGACAAGCAGAGCGTCGAGCAGGTGCTGAAGTCGAAGAACTCGCAGTGCCACGGCTTCATGATGTACGTGGTGGGCGAGGGCATCGAGAAGAAAGTGTCCGACTTCGCCGCCGAAGTCGCGGCGGCTTCCCAGGTCTGATCGCGGATGGCGCCGGTTCGACGCATCCTGCTGAAGCTGTCCGGCGAGGCCCTGATGGGGCCGGATGGCTTCGGCTATCACGCTGAAACCATGGCCGGCTTTGTCGGTCAGGTTCGCGAGGTGGTGGCGCTTGGTGTGCAGGTCGGCATTGTGGTCGGCGGCGGCAACCTGTTCCGCGGCGCCACCGGCGCCTTGTCCGGGATGAACCGCGCCACCGCCGATTCGATGGGCATGCTGGCCACCGTGATGAATGCGCTGGCCTTCAAGGATGCCTTGCAGCAGGCCGGCGTCGATGTGCGGGTGCAGACTGCGGTCCATATCGCGCATGTCGGCGAGGACTTCGATCGCGACGCGGCGGTGCGCCACCTGGAAGCGGGGCGGGTGGTGGTTTTCGGCGGCGGTACGGGCAACCCCTTCTTTACCACGGATACGGCAGCGGCGCTGCGCGCGGCCGAGATCGGCGCCGACCTGCTGCTGAAGGCGACCAAAGTCGACGGCGTCTACACCGCCGACCCGAAGAAGGACGCGAGCGCCCGGCGCTACGAAACGCTGAGCTTCGACGAGGCGATCGCCAATAATCTGGCGGTGCTCGACACCGCCGCTTTTGCCCTGTGCCGCGAACAGAAGCTGAATCTGGTCGTGTTCAATGTTTTCAAGCCCGGCGCGCTGAAGCGCGTGGTGATGGGCGAAGATGAAGGCACGCGCGTGACCTTTAGTTGAGGAGTTGAAATGGCTGAAACCACCATCGCCGAGATCAAGCAGTCCGTCGAACATAAAATGGGCAAGACGCTGGAAGCGTTGAGGAACGATCTGGCCAAGGTGCGTACCGGGCGCGCTCACACCGGCATCCTCGACCACGTCATGGTCGATTACTACGGCAACCCGACACCGGTGCCTCAGGTGGCCAACGTGTCGCTGGTCGATTCACGCACGCTGGGCGTGCAGCCGTATGAAAAAAACATGGTTGCCAAGATCGAGAAAGCCATCCGTGATGGCGACCTGGGCCTGAACCCGGCGGCGCACGGCGACATCATTCGTGTCCCCATGCCGTCGCTGACCGAGGAACGCCGCCGCGACCTGATCAAGGTGGTGCGCAACGAAGCTGAAGGTGCGCGCGTCGCGGTGCGCAATATCCGCCGCGATGCCAACGGCACCGTGAAGGACATGGTTAAGGCCAAGACCGCGACCGAAGACGAGGAGCGCCGCACCCAGGACGAGGTGCAGAAGCTGACCGACAAATACATCGGCGAGATCGACAAGATGCTGGCCGACAAAGAGAAAGACCTGCTCGCAGTCTGAGCCGATCCTGCGTGTCTACCCTGGCGAAGCAAACGATTCCGGCAAGCACCGATGTGCCGCGGCACATCGCCATCATCATGGATGGCAATGGCCGCTGGGCGAAGCGCCGGCTGATGCCGCGCGTGGCTGGCCATCGCAAGGGCGTCGAGGCGCTGCGCGGGGTGATCCGCGCCTGCGCCGAGCGCGGCGTGTCGCATCTCACGGTATTTGCCTTCAGTTCGGAAAACTGGCGGCGTCCGCAGGAAGAAGTCACTCTGCTGATGGAGCTGTTCATGCGCGCGCTGGAGAATGAAGTCGCGCGGCTGCATGAAAACGACATCCGCTTTCGCGTCATCGGCGATCTGTCTGGTTTTTCCGGGCGCATCCAGGCCCTGATTCGCGACGCCGAAGCGCTGACGCGCGACAACACCCGTCTCACCTTCACCGTGGCGGCCAATTACGGCGGGCGCTGGGACATCGTTCAGGCGGTGAAGAAGCTGATGGCGGCGGGTGTGGCGGCGGAAGCGCTGGATGAAGTCGCGCTGGCGCAGCAGCTCAGCATGGCCGAAGCGCCCGAGCCGGACCTGTTCATCCGCACCGGCGGCGAACAGCGCATCAGCAATTTCCTGCTGTGGCAGCTGGCCTACACCGAGCTGTATTTCACCGACGCGCTGTGGCCCGATTTTGACGCGGCGGCGCTGGAGGAGGCGATTGCCTCCTACCGCGCCCGTGAACGCCGTTTTGGTCGCACCAGCGAACAGGTTAAAGCCGCGTCGTGACGGCATACGAGGCACTGCATCCATGACGCCTCTTTTCAGGCGGGTGCTCACCGCCGCACTGTTGCTGGCAGTGTTCGTGCCGGCCGTGCTATGGGCGCCGGCCTGGTTGTGGGCGATCCTGATGGCCGGGCTGATCGGCATGGCCGCTTATGAATGGGCGCGCCTGAGCCACTTTCCGCCGCTGTCTGCGCGCGCCTATGCCGGCCTGCTGGCGCTGGGTGCGCTGGCCCTGCCCGCGGTGATGGGCGCGGACTGGCCGACCTACCAGACCGCGCTGATCCTGCTGGCCATTGGCTTCTGGCTGCTCGTCGCGCCGCTGTGGCTGCTGGGGCGCTGGCATGCGCCCAAGCCCTTTGTGCGGGCCGTGGTCGGCGTCGTGGTGCTGGTGCCGACCTGGGTGGCGCTGCTTTATCTGCATGCGCGTGGTCCCACCATATTGCTCGGGGTGATGGCGATCGTGTGGATTGCCGACACCGCCGCCTATTTTGCCGGACGCCACTTTGGACGCCACAAGCTCGCGCCCACCATCAGTCCCGGCAAGACCTGGGAAGGCGTGGCGGGGGCGCTCGTCGCGCTGGCGCTGTATGCCGGCGCCCTCAGTCTGCTGGCCGGGATGTCACTGCTGTGGTTGTTTCTCATGGTGTCGGGGTTGCTGTATCTGTCGGTGCTGGGCGATCTGTTCGAGTCCTGGATCAAGCGCGTTTCCGGCATGAAGGACAGCGGCGACCTGCTGCCCGGCCATGGCGGGGTACTCGACCGCATCGACGCCCTGACGTCCACCCTGCCGATTGCCACCGGCATGCTGATGTGGCTGGAGCGCTCCGCATGACTACAAGTGGCATGAAACCGCGCGTCCTCACCATCCTGGGCGCCACCGGCACCATCGGCGTCAACACGCTTGATGTGGTGGCGCGCCACCCCGGGCGTTTCGAAGTCTTCGCCCTGACCGGCGCGACGCAGGTCGAGCGCATGCTCGAGCAGTGCCGCACCCATCGTCCGCGTTTTGCGGTGATGAGCGAGCCGACCGCGGCCGCCGCATTGCGTACGCGGGTCGCCGCAGAAGGGATGACGGTCGAGGTACTGGAGGGCGCCGCCGCCCTGATCGAGGTGGCGACCGCGCCCGAAGTCGACACCCTGATGGCGGCCATCGTCGGCGCCGCCGGGCTGCCGGCCACGCTGGCGGCGGCGCAGGCGGGCAAGCGCATCCTGCTGGCCAACAAGGAAACCCTGGTGGTGTCCGGCCAGCTGTTCATGGACGCCATTGCCGCCAGCGGCGCCGAACTGCTGCCGATCGATTCCGAGCACAACGCCATCTTCCAGTCGCTGCCGCGTGGCTTCGACGGCGATTTTCAACGTGCCGGGGTGAAGGCGCTGTGGCTCACCGCCTCTGGCGGCCCGTTCCGCACCCTGTCGGCCGAGGCCATTGCTGCGGCCACCCCGGCGCAGGCGGTGGCGCACCCCAACTGGGTGATGGGCAAGAAAATCTCGGTCGACTCGGCGAGCCTGATGAACAAGGGGCTCGAGGTGATCGAGGCGCGCTGGCTGTTCAATGCGCGCCCCGAGCAGATCAAGGTGGTGGTGCATCCGCAGAGCATCGTGCATTCCATGGTCGAATACGCCGACGGTTCGGTGATCGCGCAGATGGGCACGCCCGACATGCGCACGCCGATTGCCTACGCGCTGGGCTTTCCGGAGCGCATCGATGCGGGCGTCCCCGCGCTCGAACTGATCGGCCGGCAGCTCACCTTCGAGACACCCGACACCGCGCGCTTTCCCTGCCTGCAGCTGGCGTTCGACGCGCTCGCCGTCGGCGGTAACGCGGCGGCGGTGCTGAATGCCGCCAACGAAGTGGCGG
>NZ_LDUG01000048.1:146046-211298 GCF_001530125.1 Thiobacillus denitrificans
TGGTTGCTATCGGCATTCTGGTGGTAGTGCACGAATTCGGCCACTACCTCGCCGCAAGGCTGGCCGGCGTCAAGGTGCTGCGTTTTTCGGTCGGTTTCGGCAAACCCTTGCTCAGCCGCCGCTTTGGCCGCGACCTGACCGAGTGGATGCTGTCCGCGCTGCCGTTAGGCGGCTACGTCAAGATGCTCGACGAGCGCGAAGGCGAGGTCCCGGCGGCGGAGGCGCACCGCAGCTTCAACCGCGCCACCGTGTGGCGCCGCATCGGCATCGTCTCGGCAGGGCCAATCGCCAATTTTCTGCTCGCTATCGTGTTTTACTGGGCGCTGTTCCTGCACGGCCTTCCGGCGATGAAGCCGATGATCGGCGAGCCGCCCGCCAACACCCCTGCGGCGCAGGCTGGCCTGGTGGCGGGCGACGAAATCCGCCGCGTCAATGGCAACGACACGCCGTCGTTCCAGGATTTGCGACTGAATCTGTTGCGTGCGGGGGTGGCGGGTGACGCGCTTACGCTGGAACTGGCGGATGGCCGCAGCGTGCAGCTCGATGCCGCGCCGATGCAGACCGAGAACCTGGAACACGACATCCTGCGTCCTCTGGGCATCGTACGCTACGATCCGGTGCTCGACCCGGTGATCGGCAAGGTGTTGCCGGACGGTGCGGCCGCGCGCGCAGGTTTTCAGCCCGGCGACCGGCTGATCGCCGCCAACGGCACCCCGCTGGCGAGCTGGCAGGACTGGGTGCAGCGGGTTCGCCAGCACCCGGCCAAGCCCTTGCGCATCGAATATGAGCGACAGGGGCAGCATGGTGAGTTGACCGTCGTTCCCGAAGCGGTGGACGAAGCCGGCCAGCGCGTCGGCAAGATCGGCGCTGGTCCCCAAATTGATGAGGCGATGCTGGCCACGCTGATGACCGAAGTGCGCTACGGTCCGATCGATGCGCTGTGGCACGGCGCGGTCAAGACCTGGGACATGAGCGTGTTCACGCTGGAGATGATGGGGCGTATGGTGCTGGGTCAGGTGTCGTGGAAAAACCTGTCCGGTCCGCTGACCATTGCCGATTACGCAGGCCAGAGTGCCGCCCTCGGCTGGATCAGTTTTGTCGGCTTTCTGGCGCTGGTGAGCGTGAGTCTGGGGGTGCTCAATCTGCTGCCCATCCCGCTGCTGGATGGAGGGCACCTCATGTATTATGTGGCCGAAGTTTTCACCGGTCGCCCGGTGTCCGAACGCACCATGGAAATCGGCAGCCGAATCGGCATGATTCTCCTGCTGCTGCTGATGTCGTTTGCCCTGTTCAACGATTTGCAACGCCTGATAGGCGGATGAATACAACCATGACCCTGAGCCGTTTGACGCTTGCCCTTGCTGCCCTCTTCGCCGCGCAACCCGTGTTCGCCGAGGAGCCCTTCGTCGTCAAGGATATCCGGGTCGAGGGCATCCAGCGCACCGAGGCGGGCACGGTTTTCAGCTACCTGCCGGTCAAGGTCGGCGATGTGATGACCGACGAGAAAACCGCGGCGGCGATCAAGGCGCTCTACGCCACCGGATTTTTCAAGGATGTGCGGCTGGAAGCGCGCGACGGCGTGGTGATCGTCACGGTTGAAGAGCGCCCCTCGATCGCCACGATCACCCTGTCCGGCATCAAGGAGTTTTCTGCGGACGACCTGAAGGCCGGCCTCAAGCAGACCGGCCTGGCCGAAGGCCGCGTGCTCGACCGCGCCATGCTGGACAAGGCCGAACAGGAGCTGCAGCGGCAGTATTTCAACCGCGGCAAGTACGCGGTGGAAATCAAGTCCACCCTGACGCCGCTGGAGCGCAACCGGGTCGCCGTGCAGTTCGACGTGGTGGAAGGCGACAGCGCCAAGATCCAGCAGATCAACATCGTCGGCAACCAGGCCTTCAAGGAGAAGACCCTGCTGAAAGCGTTCGGCTCCACCACGCCGGGCTGGCTGACCTGGTACACCAAGAGCGACCAGTATTCCAAATCTCGTCTGGCGGGCGATATCGAGGCCCTGCGCTCGTTCTACCTCAATCGCGGCTATCTCGAATTCAATGTCGACTCCACCCAGGTGTCGATTTCGCCCGACAAGCAGGGCATCTACATCACCGTCAACGTCACCGAAGGCCCGCAATACAAGGTGTCTGACGTCAAACTGGCGGGGCAGATGCTGGTGCCGGAAGCGGAACTGCAGAAACTCATCACCATCAAGCCAGGCGAGGTGTTCGTGCGCGACCGCCTGACCGAGACCACGAAAAAAATCGGCGACCGCCTCGGCAACGACGGCTATGCGTTTGCCAACGTCAATGCGGTGCCAGAGCTCGACAAGGAAAAGGCCACGGTCGCCTTCACCCTGTTCATCGATCCTGGTCGTCGCGTCTACGTGAACCGCATCAACGTTGCGGGCAACACCAAGACCCAGGATGAAGTGGTGCGCCGCGAAATACGCCAAATGGAAGGCGCGTATTACGATGCCGAAAAGATCAACCGCTCGCGCGACCGCCTGAACCGGCTGGGCTATTTCAACGAAGTCAACATCGAAACGCCCGCTGTTTCAGGGACTACCGATCAGGTCGACGTCAACGTGAGCGTGGCCGAGAAATCGACCGGCAACATCATGCTGGGTGCCGGTTTCTCGTCGTCCGAAGGCCTGGTGCTGTCGGGTTCGGTGTCGCAGAGCAACGTGTTCGGCACCGGCAACCGGCTATCGGCGCAAATCAACTCGGGCAGCGTCAACACCGTGTATTCGCTGTCGTACACCAACCCCTACTACACCCTCGACGGCATCAGCCTGGGCTATGACCTGTACCGGCGCGATGTCGATGCCTCCTCACTTGACAACGTCGCCGATTACAAGACCTCCACCTATGGTGCGGGTATGCGCTTCGGCCTGCCGATCAACGAACGCGACTTCATCTCGTTCGGACTGACCTACGAGCAGACTTCGCTCACCACCACGGCAACCAGTGGTGTGCAATACGATTTCGTCCAGGAATTTGGCGAAGACAACGATACATTGCGTTTGGATACTTCCTGGGCGCGCGATACCCGTAATAGTTTCCTGTTCCCGACCAAGGGCGTGTTCCAGCGGGTGGCGGCGGAAATTGGCACCCCAGCCGGCAGTCTCCAATACTACAAACTGTCCTTCCAGCACCAGCAGTTCTTCCCGCTGAGCAATAACTTCACCCTCATGTTGAACGGTGAAGCAGGAATCGGCGATGGCCTGTCGGGCAAGCCATTGCCGTTCTTCAAGAACTTCTACGCTGGCGGTACCAGCTCAGTTCGGGGCTTCAAGAATGGCACGCTGGGGCCAAAAGATGTCAACAGCGACGCGCTCGGCGGCGACAAGCGCGTGATCGCCAACGCGGAACTCTTCTTCCCCCTGCCGGGACTCAAGGATGACCAATCGCTGCGTATGTCGGCCTTTATCGATGCGGGTGCCACCTTTGGCCCTAGAGATAATGATGGCCTGTACAAAACATTTGCCTTCGGGGATTTGCGCTATTCGGCAGGGGTGGCGATTTTGTGGGTGTCGCCGCTCGGCCCGCTCAAATTCAGTTTGGCGCAACCGATTGTCAAGAAGGATGGCGACAAGACCGAAGTGTTCCAATTCACCCTGGGCAGTACGTTCTAGGGTTAGCCGTAACCGGAGTATGTGATGATGAAATTCAAGCAGCTAGTCGTTTCCCTGATTCTGGCGTCCGCCTTTGCGGCCGTCCCCGCCCTGGCCAACACCAAGATCGGTTTCGTCAACACCGAGCGCCTGTTGCGCGAAGCGCCGTTGTCGGTCGCCGCACAGAAAAAGCTCGAGCGCGAATTCGCCGCGCGCGATCAGGAATTGCAGAAACTCGCCAAGCAGGCGCGTGATCTGCAGGCGCAGCTCGACAAGGACGGCGTGACCATGTCGGACAGCGAGCGCAAGACGAAGGAACGCGACCTTGGCAATCTCAACCGCGACCTGCAGCGCCAGGGCCGCGAATTCCGCGAAGACCTCAACCTGCGCCGCAATGAAGAGCTGGGGCAGATACAGGAGCGCGCGCGCAAGGCGATTCAGGACATTGCCCGCGCTGAAAAATTCGACCTGGTCGTCGAGCAGGCAGTCTACGTCGATCCCAAGACCGACATCACCGATCGGGTGATGAAGGCACTCGGCGGAAAATAAGCCCGCCGTCAAAACACAACTCGATTGCAGAAAATAAACCGATCCGATGGCCGCAACCCTGACTGAGCTGGTCGCCCGCTTTGGCGGAGAGCTCGTGGGCGATGGCGCGCGGACGGTAAGCCAGGTGGCCCCGCTGGATCGCGCCACGCCTGACGAGATCGGTTTTATCTCGCAGGGCAAGTATCTGTCCCAACTGGCCGATACGCACGCCGGCGCGGTGATTCTGCCGGAGGACGCGCGCGACGCCACCGATCTGCCGCGCATCCTCACCTCCAATCCCTACCTGTATTTCGCGCGCGTGTCGGCCCTGCTCAATCCGCCGCCGCGACCGCCTGCGGGGGTTCATCCCGCGGCGACGGTCGCGCCGGATGCGGAGATCGCCGCCGACGCCAGCATCGCCGCTGGCGCGGTGGTCGGCAGCGGCGCGGTGATCGGCGCCCGCACGGTGATCGGCCCCAACTGCGTTGTCGGCGACCATGTCCGCATCGGCATCGACTGCCTGCTGCACGCCAATGTCACCCTGTATCACCGCTGCGAAGTGGGCGACCGTGCCATCCTGCATTCCGGCTGCGTCATCGGCGCCGACGGCTTCGGCTTTGCGCCGAACGAGGGCTGTTGGGAGAAAATCCCGCAGATCGGCCGCGTGCTGATCGGCGACGATGTCGAGGTCGGTGCCTGCACCACCATCGACCGCGGTGCGCTGGAAGACACGGTGATCGAGGAAGGCGTCAAGCTCGACAACCTGATCCAGGTCGCGCACAACGTGGTGATCGGTGCGCATACCGTGATTGCCGCCTGCACCGGCATCGCCGGCAGCGCCAAAATCGGACGCCACTGCATGATCGGCGGGGCGGCGATGATCTTCGGCCACATCGAGATCGCCGACGGCACCCGCATCTCGACCAACACGCTGATCACCAAGTCGCTACCGAAGGCAGGCACCTACACCTCGGCGCCGCCGTTCACCGAACACGAGGTCTGGCAGAAAAATGCCGTCCACATGCGCAACCTCGACAAGCTGGTGAACCGCATCAAGCAGCTTGAAAAACGAATCAACGAACTGGAAAGCAAATTATGAGCGTGATGGACATCGAGCAGGTCATGCAGTACCTGCCGCACCGCTACCCCTTTCTGCTGATCGACAAGGTCATCGAACTCGAACTCGGCAAGACCATCACCGCGATCAAGAACGTCACCATCAACGAGCCGTTTTTCCCCGGCCATTTTCCCGTCTCACCGGTGATGCCGGGCGTGCTGATTCTGGAAGCGATGGCGCAGGCGGCGGCGATCCTGTCGTTCAAGACCAAGAACTACACGCCGGAGGATATCGGCATCGTCTATTTCGCCGGCATCGACGGCGCGCGTTTCAAGAAGCCGGTCAAACCGGGCGATCAGCTGGTGCTCAAGGTCGATATCGTGCGCGAAATGCGCGGCATCTGGAAATACACCGCACGCGCCGAAGTGGATGGCGCGCTGGTCGCCGAGGCGGAACTCATGGCAACCCTGCGCGACAAGCCCTGACATGGCGTTGATCCATCCCACCGCGCTGGTCGCCGCGGGTGCCCGGCTTGCCGACAACGTCGAGATCGGGCCTTACACGATCATCGGCGAACACGTCGAGATTGGTGCCGGCACCACGGTCGGCGCCCACGCCGTCATCACCGGCCACACCAAAATCGGCGCGCACAACCAGATATTCCATTTCGTCTCGCTCGGCGAGGCGCCGCAGGACAAGAAATATGCCGGCGAGCCCACCCGGCTGGAAATCGGCAACCACAATGTGATCCGCGAATTCTGCACCTTCAACACCGGCACCGTGCAGGACCGCGGCGTCACCACTATCGGCAATCACAACTGGATCATGGCCTACGTTCACATCGCGCACGATTGCGTGGTGGGCGACCATACGATCTTTGCCAACAACGCATCGCTGGCGGGTCACGCCGAAGTGGGCGACTGGGCGATTCTGGGCGGCTTCACCGGCGTGCACCAGTTCTGCAAGATCGGCGCCCACGTGATGACCGGCATCTCCAGCGTCGTGTTCAAGGATATCCCGCCCTTCATCATGGCCTCCGGCCAGCCTGCAGCGCCGCATGGCCTCAACAGCGAAGGCCTCAAGCGGCGCGGGTTTTCCGCCGAGGCGCTGGCCGCCCTGAAGCGCGCCTACAAGATTCTCTATCGCGAAGGCAACACGCTGGCCGAAGCCCAGGCCAAGCTCGCGCCCGAGGCGGCGCAGCACGCCGAAATACAGCAGCTGCTCGATTTCATCGCGCGCGCCGAGCGCGGCATCATCCGGTGATGGACCTCGGTGTGGTCGCCGGCGAAGCGTCCGGCGACCTCCTCGGCGCGCACTTCATTGCCGCGCTGAAACAGCGGCATCCCGGTTTGCGCGCTGCCGGCATCGCCGGCCCACGCATGGTCGAAGCCGGCGTCGAAGCGGTCTATCCGAGCGATAAACTGGCCGTCAACGGTTACGTCGAGGTGCTGCGCCACCTGCCCGAACTGCTGTGGATCCGCTCGCGCATCACCCGCTACTTCCTGCGCGAGCGGCCGCGCGTTTTTGTCGGCATCGATGCGCCGGATTTCAACTTCACCCTGGAAGCGAAGCTCAAGCAGGCCGGCATTCCAACCGTGCATTTCGTCAGCCCGTCGATCTGGGCGTGGCGTCCCGAACGCATCCACCGCATCAGGCAGGCGGTGTCGCACATGCTGGTGGTGTTTCCGTTCGAGGCGCAGATCTATCGCGACGCGGGCATCCCCGTCACCTACGTCGGCCATCCATTGGCAGACGTGATTCCTTTGCAACCCGATACCGCTGCAGCACGAATGACTTTGGGCCTGGCAGCCGGCCCGGTGATCGCACTGCTGCCGGGCAGCCGGCTCTCTGAAGTGACGCGTCATGCGCGGCTGATGCTCGACGCGGCGGTGCGCATTCGCCAGCGCCATCCCGACGCGCAGTTCGTGCTGCCCGCCGCGAACGCGGCGGCTGCCCGGCTGGTCCGGCAGGCAATGCAGGGACTCGATCTGCCGCTGCGGGTTCTGGATGGCCAGTCGCACACCGCGCTGGCGGCTTGCGACGTGGCGCTGGTGGCCTCCGGCACCGCCACGCTCGAAGCCGCGCTGTTCAAGAAACCCATGGTGATCACCTATCGCGTGCCTGCGCTCACCGCGTACCTGATGCGGAAAAAGGCGCTGTTGCCGTGGATCGGGCTGCCGAATATCCTGGCGCGCGACTTCGTGGTGCCGGAACGGGTGCAGGAAGCCGCCACCCCCGAGAACCTGGCAAATGATGCACTGGCCTGGCTGGACGATGCGCCGCGCCGGGAAGCTGTCATCGAAACCTTTCGCGCCATGCACTTGAGCTTGCGGCAGGATGCCAGCGCCCGTATTGCCAAGGCGCTTGAGCCCTATCTGGAGCGCGCATGACGCTTCGCCCGCCTGTCATCCTGCATGTCGGCCCATGGGGGCTGTGCGGCGTCGACGAGGCCGGCCGCGGTCCGCTGGCGGGGCCGGTGATGGCAGCGGCAGTCATGCTCGACCCCGCTCAGCCGATCGATGGCCTACGCGACTCCAAGAAACTTTCCGCCGCCGCGCGCGAGCGCCTGGCCGGCGAGATTCGCCTGCGCGCCGCTGCCTGGTGTGTGGCCGAGGCCAGCGTCGCCGAAATCGACCGGCTGAACATTCTGCACGCCACCATGCTGGCGATGCAGCGCGCCGTGGCTGGGCTGGGACGTGCGCCGGACGAAGTCTGGGTGGACGGCAACCGCTGCCCCGACTGGGCGTGGCGCTCGCAGGCGGTGGTCAAGGGCGACGACAAGGTGGCCGCGATCGCCGCCGCCTCGATTCTGGCCAAGACCGTGCGCGACCAGTTCATGGGCACGTTGCACGATGAATATCCGGCCTACGGATTTGCCCGCCACATGGGTTACGGCACAGCCGCGCATCTGGCGGCCTTGCAGGAACACGGCGCCTGCCCCCAGCATCGGCGCAGCTTCGGCCCGGTTAAACTCGTTCTCGATCAAGCCACCTTATTCTGAAATCAGAAAGGAAACTCCATGGCCCTGTCTTTGTTTCTGCATGTATTGGGGGTCGTCGTCTGGGTCGGCGGCATGTTCTTCGCCTACATGGCGCTGCGCCCGGTGGCCGCCAGCGTGCTCGAACCGCCGCTGCGGCTCACCCTGTGGGCCGGCGTGTTCGGTAAGTTTTTCCCCTGGGTGTGGGCGTCGGTGGCGCTGATTCTGCTGACCGGCCTGCACATGCTGGTGAAAGTCGGCGGCATGGCCGCGTCGCACTACGCCATGGCCATGCTGGTGCTGGGCGTGGTGATGATGCTGATTTTCGCGCACGTGTTCTTCGCGCCCTACACGAAACTCAAGCGCGCGGTCGGCGAGCAGAACTGGAAAGCCGGCGGCGCCGCGCTGGCGCAGATTCGCATGCTGATCGGCATCAACCTCAGTCTGGGCCTGCTAACCATTGCCGTGGTGTTCCTTGGACGGGGGCTTGTTTAAGCCATACGCCCCCGTTCTTGCTTGGTGTGATGTGGATCGGAACGAATTCGCGGCGAGGGCGCCGCTCCTACAAGCGACCTTGTAGGAGGCCCGCCCTCGGGCCGATTGGTTTGTCAGTGCGATATACAAGGTACACGGCAAGAATCTTCAGGGCTCCTCCTGCGGCGGCGCTGCCAGCAGGCTTTGAACAGCCTGCCTGATGGCGTCCGGCCGCGCCTCGCACTGCAGTTCGGCATGGAAGTGGCCATCTCGAAAGAGGTATACCGTCGGCAGATGAAAGATGTCGAAGCAGCGCGCCACCCCGGTGGCTTCGCTGACATCGACCTCAAACAGCGCGTGAGCCAAACCGGATAGCGCATCCGGCAGCAGGCGTTTCCACGCCCGGCATGCCCCGCAGTGTGGCGCGCTGAACAGCACCACGGCGATGCCGGAAGACGCGGCGAGACGGGCATGAAAGTCGCCCTCGGTCAGGCGTGAAAAAGCGGGTAGGACGGCGGCATCCGGGCTGCTAGAATCGCGGCTTTCCTCCTGGCTGGCGCTCATGCTGTTTCTCGAACTCTTCGGTTTTCTGCTGCTCATCCTGGTGGCGGCGGAAATCTTTGTCAACGCGCTCGAACACCTGGGCGAAAAACTCAACATCTCGGAAGGCGTGACCGGTTCGCTGTTCGCCGCGGTCGGCACCGCTATGCCGGAAACCCTGGTGCCGCTGCTGGCGATCTTTGCCGGCACCGGCAATACAGCGGTCAACCAGGAAATCGGCGTCGGCGCGATTCTCGGCGCGCCGCTGATGCTGTCGACGCTGACGCTGTTCCTGATGAGCGTGGCGGTGGTGAAGCGTCGCGGCCTGCTGGGCCACTTCACCCCGGAGAAGACCGGCCTCAAGCGCGACCTGGACTTCTTCCTGATGGCGTTCCTGCTGGCGTTTGTCGCCATGTTCATCCCGCATGGCGAAGGCTGGGTACGTGCGGGCATCGCCTTTGTCATGGTGACGATCTACTTTGTCTACGTCATGCTGACCCTGCGCGCGTCGGCCGGGCTGGTGGAAGGCGGCCACGCCACCGAGGCGGGCTCGCCGATGCTGCTGACCCGCCTGGGTGTGCCGCAGAATCTGTTTTTCATCCTGGTGCAACTGGCACTGGGCCTGGCGCTGCTAATCACCGGCGCCAAGGGCTTTATCCACGGCGTGGAAGCCGCTGCGCCCATCATCGGCATTTCCGCGCTGCTGCTGTCGCTTTTGATCATCCCGATCGCGACCGAGCTGCCGGAAAAGGTGAATTCGATTTTGTGGATCCGCAAACGCAAGGACACCCTGGCTTTCGGCAACATCACCGGCGCGATGGTATTCCAGGGCACGCTGTTGCCCGCCATCGGCATTTCGCTGACGCCGTGGGCGCCGCAAAAGGAAGTGCTGCTGGGCGTGCTGATCACGCTGATCGCAGCATTCTGGCTGCGCTGGGCGGCGTTGAACGGTGGCCTGCGCGTGTGGCACCTGCTCGTCAACGGCGCCTTGTATGTAACCTATCTGACCGCCGTTCTGGTCTGAGCGATACCCCTTAGCCGGGCGGCTCGCGGCGGAACGGCCCGTCGAGTTCGTCCATGTAGTGGCTGATGGCGTCCGTTTCGCGTTCTAGGAAGCGGTCGACCGCCTCGCGGAATTCGGTGTTTTCCAGCCAGTGCCAGGAATGCGTGGCGGTCGGAACCAGCCCGCGCGCGAGCTTGTGTTCGCCCTGTGCGCCACCTTCGAATACCTTCAGGCCGTGGACGATCGCGTATTCGATGCCCTGCTGATAGCAGGTCTCGAAGTGCAGGCCGGGCACGTATTCCAGCGTGCCCCAGTGGCGGCCATACAGCCGCTGGACATCCTTGATGCAGAACGAGCAGGCGATCGGCCCACGGTCTTTTTCGGCCACGATCAGCACCAGACTGTCCGGCATCGTCTCGCGCAGCGCCGCGAAGAAGGCGCGGTTGAGGTGCGGTTCGCTGCGGTGGCGGGCGTAGGTGTCGGCGTAGCAGCGGTAGAAATGGTCCCAGTCGGCGTCGGTGCTCTCCGCGCCTTCCACCCAGCGAAATGTCACCCCAAGCTTGTGCAGCTTCTTCCTTTCCTGGCGGATCTTCTTGCGCTTGTCGTGCGTCATCGCCGCGAGAAAATCGTCGAAGCTGCCATAGCCCGCGTTGTTCCAGTGGAACTGGAAGCCGCTGCGGTGCAAGAGAGGTGTGGCCTCGAGCGCAGCATGGTCGGGCTCGGTGGGGAACAGGATGTGGAACGACGAGCAGTTCAAGTCGCGGGTGAGCTTCAACGCGGACTGGATCAGCGTGGCGCGGTCGGCGTCGTTTTTCGCCAGCAGGCGCGGGCCGGGCACCGGCGAAAACGGCACACAGCACACCAGCTTGGGGTAATAGGCAAGGCCGTGGCGGCGGTAGGCGTCGGCCCACGCCCAGTCGAACACGAACTCGCCCCAGGAGTGGTGCTTGACGTAGAGCGGCATTGCGGCGTCGAGCCGGCCGCTCCTGAACAGCGCCAGATGCACAGGCTCCCAGCCGATGTGGGCGCCAACGCAATCGGTGGCTTCTAGCGCATGCAGAAAGGCGTGCTGCAGGAAGGGCGAATCGCCGGCCAGGGCGTCCCAGGCATCCGGATCAAGGTCCGCCATGCGCGTAACGACGCGGACAACTGTTTCTGCGTCTTCGGCTTCCGTCGCGGGGGGCTTTGCTTCAAAATGCACGTTTTGGCGAGTTTCCATCGAAAAACAATGAACCTGCATGAATATCAGGCCAAACAAATATTACGGTCGGGCAACATTACCACGCCGCGCGGCATCGCCGCAGCGAGTGCCGATGCCGCAGTAGAGGCCGCCGGCGAACTGGGCGGCGACGCCTGGGTGGTGAAGGCGCAGATTCACGCCGGTGGGCGCGGCAAGGTGGGCGGGGTCAAGGTCGTCAAGCGCCTCGACGACGTGCGCGCCATGGCCGAATCACTGCTCGGCAAGCCGCTGCTGACCAATCAGAACGCGCCTGACGGCCAGCCGGTGAACCTGGTGCTGGTGGAAGAGACGCTGCCGATCGCCCGCGAGTTGTACCTGTCGCTGCTGGTCGACCGCGAAACCGAACGCGTCGCCATCGTGGCGTCCGCCGCAGGCGGCATGGATATCGAGGACGTGGCCCACGCCACCCCGGAAAAGGTCCTGACCGAAACCTGCGACCCGCTGCTGGGCGTGCAGGATTTCCAGTGCCGTGCGCTGGCCTTCGCGTTGGAACTGAAGGGCGAGGCGTACAAGGATTTCTGCCACCTGCTGCCGCAGCTGTATCGCGTGTTCATCGCCAACGATCTCTCCCTGCTCGAAATCAACCCGCTGGTGGTGACTGCCGACAACCGCGTGCTGCCGCTCGACTGCAAGATGAGCGTCGACGACAACGCGCTGTATCGCCGCAAGGCCCTGAGTGAGCTGCGCGACGACAGCCAGATCGACGCAAAGGAAGCGGCAGCCAACGCGGTCAACGTCAACTACGTCGCGCTTTCCGGCAACATCGGTTGCATGGTCAATGGCGCCGGCCTCGCGATGGCGACGATGGATCTCATTCAATTGGAGGGCGGCACGCCCGCCAACTTCCTCGACGTCGGCGGCGGCGCCACCCCCGAAACGGTGGCGCAGGGCTTCAAGATTATCCTGCTCGACCCCAATGTGCGCGCAGTGCTGATCAATATTTTCGGCGGCATCGTTCGCTGCGACGTGATCGCCGCGGGCATCATCCAGGCGGTGAAGGAAGTCGGCGTGAAGGTGCCGGTGGTGGTGCGGCTGGAGGGTACCAATGCCGAGCTGGGCCGCAAGCTGCTGGCCGAATCGGGGCTGGCGATCATTGCGGCGGCGAGCCTTACCGATGCCGCCAAACAGGCTGTGGTGGCGGCGCAATGAACAAAACAATTAACCACAGAGGCACAGAGACACAGAGTTTTTCTTTGGGTTTCTCCGTACCTCTGTGTCTCTGTGGTGAAGATTTATGAGCATTCTGGTTAACAAAGACACCCGCGTCATCTGCCAGGGCTTCACCGGTAAGCAGGGCAGCTTCCATTCCGAACAAGCGATCGCCTACGGCACGCGGATGGTCGGCGGCGTCACCCCCGGCAAGGGCGGGCAGACGAACCTTGGCCTTCCCGTATTCAACACCGTGCGCGACGCAGTGCGCCAGACCGGCGCCAGCGCGACGATGATCTATGTGCCGGCCGCGTTTGCCGCCGACTCGATTCTGGAAGCGGCCGATGCCGGCATCGAGGTGATCGTCTGCATCACCGAAGGCATCCCGGTGCTCGACATGCTGAACGTCAAGGCTGCGCTGCGTGCCAACGGCGCCATGCTGATCGGCCCCAACTGTCCCGGCATCATCACCTCGGGCGAATGCAAGATCGGCATCATGCCCGGCGTCATCCACCAGAAAGGCAAGATCGGCATCGTCTCGCGCTCAGGCACGCTGACCTACGAAGCGGTGCACCAGACCACGCAGTTGGGGCTGGGGCAGTCGACCTGCGTCGGCATCGGCGGCGACCCGATCAAGGGGCTGGATTTCATCGATTGCCTTGAAATGTTCGAGGACGACCCGCAGACCGAAGCGGTGATCCTCGTCGGCGAAATTGGCGGCAGCCGCGAGGAGGAAGCCGCCGAATACATCCGCTCGAGCATGAGGAAACCCGTCGCCGCCTACATCGCCGGGCGCACCGCGCCCAAGGGCAAGCGCATGGGGCACGCGGGCGCGATCATCGCCGGCTCTGCCGGAACGGCTGATGCAAAAATTCGCGCGCTGGAGGTGGCGGGGGTGGTCGTCGCGCAAAGCCCGGCAGGGCTGGGCGAAGCGGTGCAGCAGGCGCTGGCGGCGCGATGAAGCCCATCCGATGAAACTCGGCATCGCCCAACTCAATCTCACCGTCGGCGACATCGCCGGCAACGCGGCCAAACTTTTGGCCGCGGCGAACGAAGCACACGCCGCCGGTGCGGCCCTGCTGCTCACCCCCGAGATGTCGATCTGCGGCTACCCGGCCGAGGACCTGGTGCTGCGAAGCGATTTCACCGCGGCATGTGCAGCGGCGGTTGAGAAATTGGCAGCGGGGGCGCCGCCCGAACTCGCGCTGATCGTCGGCTATCCTGAGCGTAGCGACGACGGACTGTTCAATGCCGCGGCGCTCCTGCGCGGCGGCCGGGTCGAGACGGTGTACCGCAAGCATCACCTGCCGAACTACTCCGTGTTCGACGAGCAGCGCGTGTTCGACCGTGGCGACGCGTCCTGCGTGTTTGCCTGCGGCGGCCTGAATTTTGGCCTCAACATCTGCGGCGATATCTGGGAACCGGGGCCGGCGACGCGCGCGCTGGAAGCCGGCGCCGACTGGCTGCTGGTGCCGAACGCCTCGCCCTATCACCTCAACAAGGCGCGCGAGCGCCTTGCAGTGGCGCGCTCGCGGCTGGTCGAAGCCGGCCTGCCAATCATTTACGCCAACCTGGTGGGTGGGCAGGATGAACTGGTGTTCGACGGCGCGTCGTTTGCGTTGAATACCGACGGCGAGGTCGTGGCACAGTGCCCGGCCTGGCAGGAAGGGCTGTTCTATCTCGAACTTGCCGGCGACACCTGCAGCGGCTCGCAGCATGCCCTGCCGGGCGAGGAGGCCGCCGTCTACGATGCACTGGTGCTGGCGGTGCGCGATTATTTTGGCAAGAACGGTTTCAAGGGTGTGCATCTGGGCCTGTCGGGCGGCATCGATTCGGCGTTGACGCTGGCGATTGCGGCCGATGCGATCGGACCGGACAAGGTACACGCGGTGATGATGCCGTCGGATTACACCGCCTCCATCAGCGTCGAGGATTCGCGCGACATGGTCAAAAGGCTCGGTGTGCGCTACTCCGAAATCGCCATCAAACCGATATTCGATTCCTTCGTGGCGCAGCTGGCGGGCGAGTTTGCGGGCCTGGCGGCCGACACCACCGAAGAGAACCTGCAGGCGCGTACGCGCGGCACGCTCTTGATGGCGCTGTCCAACAAGTTCGGCACACTGGTGCTGACCACCGGCAACAAAAGCGAGATGGCGGCCGGCTACGCCACGCTCTACGGTGACATGGCGGGCGGCTTCGCCGTGCTGAAGGACGTGGCGAAAACGCGGGTGTATCGGCTGGCAAATTATCGCAACAGTCTATCTGCGGTGGATGGATTTCAAGTCATTCCGCAGCGCATCATCGACCGCCCACCGTCGGCTGAACTGCGGCCCGACCAGACCGATCAGGACAGCCTGCCACCGTACGACGTGCTCGATGCCATTCTGGAAGCCTATGTCGAGCGCGACCTGTCGGCGCGCGACATTGTTGCGCAGGGGTTCGATGCCGCTATCGTGCGCCGGGTGATCCGCATGGTCGACCTTGCCGAGTACAAGCGCCGTCAGGCGCCGCCCGGTCCGCGCATCACGCCGCGCAATTTCGGCAAAGACCGGCGCTACCCGATTACCTCGAAATACCGACCCGAAGGAGACCTGCCATGAAGAAAATCGAAGCCATCATCAAACCGTTCAAGCTCGACGAAGTGCGTGAAGCCTTGTCAGAAATTGGCGTGACCGGCCTGACCGTCACCGAGGTCAAGGGCTTCGGCCGCCAGAAAGGCCACACCGAGCTGTATCGCGGCGCCGAATACGTGGTGGATTTTCTGCCCAAGGTGAAGCTGGAAGTGGTCGTCGCCGCCAGCCTGCTGGAACGCGCGATGGAGGCGATCATCTCTGCCGCGCGCACCGGCAAGATCGGCGACGGCAAGATTTTCGTCAGTGACATGGAACAGGTGGTGCGCATCCGCACCGGCGAATCGGGCGAGGCCGCGATTTAATCCGGAAGCGGGCCGGGCATGCCCGCCCCCGCTCTTCCGGCCGATTCACCAGCGCATGGTTAGCCAGCGCTTGGACTTGACGTCGACGTAGCCGACGGTTGCCTTCTTGAAATTGAGGTCGACGAACAGTTCGCAGCGAAACTCGCCGTGACGCCAGCACATGGCCACGCTGCTGTCGTTGGAATACATCAGGTGGAAGACGCCATCGAAAGCGGGGTAGCTGCAACGGAATTCCATCAGTTTGAGCAGCCGCCGCACCACCGGCGCCTTGACCGCCTCGTCGACCTCATCGAGGGTGTAGTGGTGGCGGTTGATGTCGCGCAACTCGCCGGTGGCTTCCATGAGTTCGATATCGTTGCAACCCGCCAGCAGGCCGACGTAGTAGACCTGCGGAATCCCCGGCGCGAAGAACTGGATCGCGCGCGCGGCGATATAGGCGTCGTCGCTGCGCTTGAGCGCGTCGTAATAAGTGCAGGTGAGCTGGTAGATCGCCCCCACGCTGTGCACGTTGGCGGCCGAGCGGCGCAGGATGGGATCGGCACTGCGCTGGCTGACGTTGTCGACCACCGCCTGGATTTCCGCCTTGGGCAGGATGCCTTCCACGTCCGGGATGCAGATGCCGTCGTGCGTGTCGAGCACGGTGAGCTGGTTGCGCGGGCACATGCGCAGCCACTGCTTGAGGTAAACGCTGTTGGCATCGAGCAGCGAGTAGAGCAGCAGTGGCGCGAGCGCGAAGCCATACGGATGCATGCCGTGCAGCGCGATGGCGTACTGGAAGCTGGAATGGTCGTGCACTTCCGGCAGCGTTTCGGCGCCGTTTTCGCGCGCCACGCCGTCGATCCACTTGAGGAGGTCGTAGACGTCCGGCTCGACGAGGAAGCAGCTGGTGCCGATCTTCTTGGTGGTGTAGCCGAAGGCATCGAGGCGAAACAGCTTCACCCCGCGCGCGGCGAGGAACTTGATGGTGTCCTCCATCAACGCATAGGTCTTGGGTGAGTTGAAGTTGAGATCGATCTGGTGTTCGGTGAAGGTGCACCAGACGCGGCCGGTGGTGCCGTCGGCGAAGGTCACCTCGCGGAAAGGCTCCTTTTCCTTGCGGATGTGGATGCGCGCCAGGTCGTCAGGTGAAATGGGGCCCAGCTGATCAACGTGCACGAACAGGTCGGCGTGCTCCGAATCGTAGCCCTTGGCGATGAAGTCCTTGAACTCCTCGGACTCGTCGGAGATGTGGTTCAGTGTCAGGTCCAGGCACAGATCGAAGCGGCTGGAGATTTTCTCGATGTCGGCCCAGGTGCCGTACTTGGGATCGATCTCCTTGTGGCTGAGCGGCGAGAAACCGCCATCGGCATTCGACGGGTAGGGCGGCAGGATGTGCACGCCGCCGATCACGCGCGAGAAGTGCCTGTCGATGATGGTGTACAGGTCTGCGAGATTGTTCCCCATGCGGTCGGGGTAGGCGATCAGCTGGATCTGGTTGCGTAGCGTCATTGGTTTTGATGTGTTCCTGATTGGAAACCTGTGGCCGGAAGCGCCAGGCAAGCTTGGCAGTGGTCCATTGGTCCGCGTTTGAGCCGGAATGTTCCGATGCCGCACCAATGCGTCCACGCTGGAAAATCCGGCAGCGGATTCGATGGGCCTGGAAAGTGTGCGTACGGTAGGGTAACCCACTCAACCCGAGACCGCCTGACGGCATCCGGCAGAAGAGCGGCTGCCGTGGTCTCCCGGCACGTCGCACGTCGCCGCCCGGCGCGGTCTGCAGATCAACGATGCACACGGTGCGGCGGCGGCAGGCTCGCGCAGTTGGGCTGATGCGCGAGCGCATCAGCACTGCGAAAATATTACGAAGAATCGAATGCGAACCCAGCTCGCCAAGAGCTGGTTCCTATTGAAGCGGCAGCAGGATTCGGCTGCCGCAGGGCGGAATCACCAGAAGCGGTACCAGGCCTTGCCCTCGGTGCTGACGCCCTTGGCATACTTGCTACTGGGGAAGTTCAGCGTCAGCACGCGCTGCGCATCGTCGCGCAGGTCGGTGAGTTCCAGCTTGTCGTAGGCCACCACCATGATCGCCAGCGCCTCTTCCAGCGCGGGGGCTTCAGGGTAGGTTTTCAGCACTTCCTTGGCGCGGTTGGCGGCAGCCACCCAGGCTTTGCGTTTCAGGTAATACTTGGCGACGTGGACCTCGTTGCCGGCCAGCGCGTTGACCAGGTATTTCATGCGCGCGGTCGAGTCGTCGGCGTACTTGCTGTCGGGGAAGCGGGTGACCAGCTCCTTGAACGCCAGGAACGCATCGCGCGCGGCCCGGGGATCGCGCTCGCTCAGGTCCTGATTGACCAGATTGCCCAGCAGGCCGAGATCGTCGTTAAAATTCGCCAGGCCCTTGAGATAGTAGGCGTAATCGACGTTAGGATGATTGGGGTGCAGCTTGATGAAGCGGTCGCACGCGGCAATCGCGGAAATCGGCTCGTCGTCCTTGTAATACGCGTAGGCGACTTCCAGTTGGGCCTGCTGCGCATAGCGGCCGAAGGGGTAACGCGACTCTAGCGTTTCGAAAAGCTTGACGGCGCGTTCGTAATTGCCGCTGTTGAGATTATCCTTGGCTTCGGCATAGATCCTTTGTGCCGACCAGCCCGCGGTTTCATCCTTGATCTCGGGCAACAGGCCGCAGCCTCCGATGGTGAGTGCGGCGGCCAGCAGCAGGCTGCCCAGCACCCGATTGAGGCCAGGCGCCCGATTGAATATATTAAAACCGGAAGAACGTTGCTTAAGCATGGAAAAAGACACAGAAAATATGTCGAGTGATTATAAGGGAAATCCAGAGGGCGACATCCGCAAGCTGGTGATCCCCGACGAGCAGGGCGGTCTGCGCCTTGACCAGGCGCTGTCCGCCTTGCTGCCCGAGTTTTCGCGCAACCGCATCCAGAACTGGATCCGCGCACGCAAGATCTCGGTGGACGACGCCTTTGGCACCACCCGGATGAAAGTCAGCGGCGGCGAATCGGTGCGGGTCGAAATCGAGCCTGATCCGAACGCCACTCCCGATGCGCCCGAGGCCATCCCACTCGATATCGTGTTCGAAGACCCGATGCTGCTGGTGATCAACAAGCCGGTCGGCCTGGTGGTGCACCCCGGCAGCGGCAACCGCCAAGGCACGATGCTGAACGCGCTGCTGCACTGGGTGCCACAGGTGGCCGAACTGCCGCGCGCCGGCATCGTGCATCGACTCGACAAGGACACCTCCGGCCTGCTGGTCGTTGCCAAAACGCTCATGTCGCACACCGATCTGGTGCGCCAGCTGCAGGCGCGCACCGTCAAGCGTGAATACCTCGCCCTGGTGTATGGCGAGGTCGACCACGCCGGTACCGTCGATGCGCCGCTGGCGCGCGACCCCCACAACCGCACCAAGCGTACCGTGCACACCATGGGCAAGGAAGCGGTCACGCATTACGAAGTGGTCGAACGCTTTCCCGGACTCACCCTGCTGCGCTGCAAGCTGGAAACCGGGCGCACCCACCAGATCCGGGTTCACATGCAGCACATCGGCCATCCGCTGGTCGGCGAATCGGTCTACAGCGCCAGCCGCCGCAGCCACCTCAAGATCCCGTTCCCGCGCCAGGCGCTGCACGCCGAACGGCTGGGCCTGATCCACCCGGTCACGCAGGAATTCATGCAGTGGGAATGCCCGTTGCCGCCCGATTTCGCCTTACTCCTGCAAGCGCTGCGCGACGACATCGTCTGGGAAGCGTAAGCGGATGATCCTGCCCGACTGGCCCGCGCCTGCCCGGGTAAAAAGTCTGATGACCACCCGCGCGGGCGGCGTGAGCCAGGCACCCTGGCGCAGCCTCAACCTCGGCGACCATGTCGGCGACGATCCCGCCCATGTCGCGGCCAACCGCGCGCGCCTGCGCCGGCAGCTGCCCGCCGAGCCGGGCTGGCTCAAGCAGGTGCACAGCGCCCGCGTGGTCGAACTCGGGCGCGAGCCGAATCCGCAAGCCGACGCCGCATTTACCCGACAACCGGCGCAGGTCTGCGCCGTCCTCACCGCCGACTGTCTGCCGGTGCTGTTCTGCGACCGCGCCGGCAGCGTTGTCGCCGCCGCGCATGCCGGCTGGCGCGGGCTGGCGGGCGGCGTGCTGGAAGCCACCGTGGCCGCGATGCAGGTGCCGCCGGGTGAAGTCCTTGCCTGGATGGGCGCTGCCATCGGCCCGCAGGCGTTTGAAGTGGGCGATGAGGTGCGCGAGGCGTTTGTCGCACAGCATCCGGAGGCTGCTGTCGCCTTCCTCCCGCATCCTGCGTCAACCCCGGGGAAATGGCTTGCCGATATTTACCAGCTCGCGCGCATCCACCTCAATCACGCCGGGGTGCAGGCGATCCATGGGGACGGGCGCTGTACCTTCAATGAGGCGAACAGCTTCTATTCCTATCGTCGCGACGGCGTCACCGGCCGCATGGCCTCGCTGATCTGGCTGACGTAAACGCTAGGGCGACGCTGATTAATTCGATATAGCCGTCATTGCGAGCGAAGCGCGGCAATCCAGCGCATTGATCAAGCAGGCATTTCTGGATTGCAGCGTCGCTGCGCTCCTCGCAATGACGAATTAATCGTTTCCCTAGAAATCCTCGCGCACGCGCAGGTAGCGCGGAAAGCGCGGCAGGCCGTTTTTCGTCAGGTGCTGGTAGCGATACGTGATGCGCGTGCCGAGCGGCGGCGGCTGGCGGCGCAGCGCATCGGTGAGGCCGCTGCCGATGCGGAAGCGCTTGCCGTCCGGCATCTCCATGGTCAGCGCACCGGTCATCCCCTGATATTTCCCCTTGCCCGGCACATGGCCGACGATGACCGCCTCGGTGTCATGCCACGGCTTCAGCTTCAGCAGCGCATCGCTGCGGCCCGTCAGATAGGGCGCGTCGGCGCGGTGCAGCATCAAGCCTTCGCCGCCCGCGCGCACCACGGCGTCGAGCTGTTTCATCAGCGTGGCGCGATCGGTCACGCGCGCTTGTCCGACGGCCTGCAGCCAGGGCTGCTTCGCCTGCGCGACGAGTTGCTGCATCTGCGTAACCCGATCAGTGAAGCTGCCCGCCGCGCCGGGCAATTCAAAAATCAGATAGCGCACCTGCCGCCATTCGGCATCCAGCGGTTCGACTTTGCGCACCGTGCCCGACAGCGCATCGAACTGGTCGCGGCCGATCCACAACTCGCCGTCCAGCGGCTGCGCCGGGAAACCGGCGGTAAACCACGCCGGTGCGGGAACGATGCCGCCGCCGCGAAAGCGCAGGCTGCGGCCGTCCCACTGGGCGCGCACGCCGTCGAATTTCTCGCTGACCCAATACTGGGTGACATCGACGTCGGCGGCGTACACCTCGGCCAGCAGCATGGCCGGGGCAGCCGGCGGCGAGTCGCTCCATGCCGGATGCGGCAGCCACGCGGCCCACGCCAGCGTCAGCGCGGCCAGTGCGTGCTTCAGGCCAGCCATTTCTGCATGAACTGCGCATGGCCCATGGCGGGGTCGAGCCGGTAGGCGGCGAACCCCAGCCGCTGATAGAGCGCGCGGGCGGACGCATTGCCGGCCAGCACTTCGAGCGTGAGCTTGCAGGCATCGCGTTCGCGGGCGATCGTCTCGACCTCGGCGAACAACTGCGTCGCAATGCCGCGGCCGCGATGGCTCACCGCGACCACCACGTCGTGCACGTTGACGAGCGGCTTGCAGGCAAAGGTGGAAAAGCCCTCGATGGCGTTGATGAGGCCGACCGGGGTGATACCGTCGAACGCCAGCACGCTGAAGATGAAGGGGCGTGCGGCAAGCGATGCGACCAGATTGCCGCGTGCGAAGTCGGACAGCGGTTCGCCGCCGCCGGCCGGGTCGCGCGCGTAGGCGTCCAGCAGATCGACCAGTGCGGCGGCATGCGCCGGGTTGTCGTAGCGGACGCGAACGCCCTTGATCATTGCGTGTCGATGCGCATCGACAAATCCACCGCGCGGATATGCTTGGTGAGGCTGCCGACGGAAATGCGGTCGACCCCGGTTTCGGCCACCGCGCGCACGGTGTCCAGCGTGATGTTGCCGGAGGCTTCGAGCAGGGCGCGGCCATGGGTGACCTGCACCGCATGGCGCATGTCGGCGAGGCTGAAGTTGTCGAGCAGGATGAGCGGGGCGCCGGCACTCAGGGCCTGTTCGAGTTCGTGGATGTTTTCCACTTCGATCTGTACGCTGACCTTGCCCTCGGCCAGATGGAACGCGGCTTCCAGCACCTGCGCGATGCCGCCCGCTGCGGTGATGTGGTTTTCCTTGATCAGGATGCCGTCGTAAAGGCCTGTGCGCTGGTTCTGCCCGCCGCCGATGCGCACCGCGTATTTTTCGGCGATGCGCAGGCCGGGCAGGGTCTTGCGGGTGTCGAGAATGGCGGCATGCGTGCCGCGCACGGCCTCGATATAGGGCCGGGTGGCGGTGGCCACCGCCGACAGGGTCTGCAGGAAATTCAGCGCCAGGCGCTCGGCGGTCAGCAGCGCACGCGCGTTGCCGCTGATCTCGACCAGCACGCTGCCGGCGGCGACGGCGTCACCCTCGTTCACCTGCCATTCGATGACACAACCGAGGTCGAGTGCCTGAAAACAGGCGTCGAACCATGGCCGGCCGGCGATCACGGCGGCCTCTCGGCTGATGACGCGCGCGCGCGCGGTTTGCGTCGCGGGGATGAGCCGGGCGGTGAGGTCGCCGCTGCCGACATCTTCCTCCAGCGCGCGCGCGACATCGGACAAAACCTGTTCTACATTCAATTCAGACATGGCGGGTTGAAATCGGCCGAAATGCCACTATTTGGAAAGCACTGAATATACCCTAGGGAGACGCTGATTAATCCGTCTTTGCGAGGAGCGAAGCGACGCGGCAATCCAGAAATGCCCGCTTAATCAATGCGCTGGATTGCCGCGCTTCGCTCGCAATGACGGCTATATCGAATTAATCAGTGTTTCCCTAGAGCCTATTTCAGCAGGAATCATGCCCCGAGTTGAGACCAGGATCGGATGGATGCAAGGCGCAGTGCGCCGGCAATGGTCATCCATTGCCAAGCACTGCAACGCCGCAGACGCCGATCCTGGTCTCAACCCGAAGGGCCGGTTGCCTGCGGGCGCTTGGCCGCGTTGCGGGTCGCTTATTTGGAACGACCAAACTTCGCTCCCCGCGCCTTGCCCTGCATCCCGCAGGCAACCGGCTCGGGGTATGATTCCTACTGAAATAGGCTCTTAGACACGAGGCCACTTATGCGTTTTGACAAACTCACCACCCAGTTCCAGCAAGCCTTTTCCGACGCGCAAAGCCTCGCCGTCGGCGGCGACCATGCCTACATCGAACCGCAGCACCTGCTGCTGGCGCTGCTGAATCAGGAAGGCGCCGGCGCGGCGGCCATCCTGTCGCGCGCCGGCGCGCAGGTGCCCGCGCTGAAAGCGGCGCTGACCCAGGCGCTGACGCGCCTGCCCAAGGTCGAAGGCCAGGGCGGCGAAGTGGCGATTTCGCGCGACCTCAACAACCTGCTGAACCTGACCGACAAGGAGGCGATGAAGCGCAACGACGCCTACATCGCCTCCGAGCTGTTTTTGCTGGCGGCGCTGGACGACAAGGGCGAAACCGGCCGCCTGCTGAAGCAGCACGGCGCGCAGAAGGCCGCGCTGGAGCAGGCGATCCAGGCCGTGCGCGGCGGCGAAAACGTGCAGTCCCAGGAAGCCGAAGGCCAGCGCGAGGCGCTCGCCAAATACACCCTCGACCTCACCGCGCGTGCGCGCGAGGGCAAGCTCGACCCGGTGATCGGGCGCGACGACGAAATCCGCCGCTCGATCCAGATCCTGCAGCGCCGCACCAAAAACAACCCGGTGCTGATCGGCGAACCCGGCGTCGGCAAGACCGCTATCGTCGAAGGCCTGGCGCAGCGGATTGTGAATGAAGAAGTGCCGGAAACCCTGAAAGGCAAGAAGGTGCTGGTGCTGGATCTGGCCGCACTCCTGGCCGGTGCCAAATATCGCGGCGAATTCGAGGAACGGCTGAAAGCCGTGCTGAAGGAGCTGGCGATGGATCCGGGCCGCTACATCATGTTCCTGGACGAACTGCACACCCTGGTCGGCGCGGGCAAGGCCGAAGGCGCGATGGACGCTGGCAACATGCTGAAGCCGGCGCTGGCGCGCGGCGAACTGCACCTGATCGGCGCCACCACGCTCGACGAGTACCGCAAGTATGTCGAGAAGGACGCCGCGCTGGAGCGCCGCTTCCAGAAGGTGCTGGTCGACGAACCCAGCGTCGAATCGACCGTTGCCATTCTGCGCGGTCTGCAGGGGCGCTACGAACTGCACCATGGCGTGAAAATCACCGACCCGGCAATCGTCGCTGCCGCTGAATTGAGCCATCGCTACATCACCGATCGCTTCCTGCCCGACAAGGCCATTGACCTGATCGACGAGGCCGCAGCGCGCGTCAAGATGGAAATCGATTCCAAGCCCGAGGTGATGGACAAGCTCGAGCGGCGCATGATCCAGCTGAAGATCGAGCGCGAGGCGGTCAAGCGCGAGAAGGACGAGGCGTCCAAAAAACGCCTGCAACTCATCGAAGACGAGTTGCTGACCTTGCAACGCGAATACAACGATCTGGAAGAAATCTGGAAAGCCGAAAAGGCCCAGGTGCAGGGCAGCGCCCACATCAAGGAAGAAATCGACAAGCTGCGCGGCGAAATGGTCGAGCTGCAGCGCCAGGGCAAGCTCGACAAGGTCGCCGAGATTCAATACGGCAAGCTGCCGCAGCTGG
Source organism: Thiobacillus denitrificans (assembly GCF_001530125.1). Lineage (GTDB taxonomy): Bacteria > Pseudomonadota > Gammaproteobacteria > Burkholderiales > Thiobacillaceae > Thiobacillus > Thiobacillus denitrificans_C. The sequence goes on from NZ_LDUG01000048.1 coordinate 170,336, forward strand.
AAGCCCAGCTGAAGCACGCCGAATCGGCCGACACCAAGCTCGTGTTCAAGTTGCTGCGCACCGAAGTCGGTGCTGAGGAAATCGCCGAGGTCGTCTCGCGCGCGACCGGCATTCCGGTCTCCAAGATGCTGCAGGGCGAGCGCGACAAGCTGTTGCACATGGAAGACAAACTGCACAGCCGCGTGGTGGGACAGGACGAAGCCGTGCGCGTCGTCTCTGATGCCATCCGTCGTTCACGCGCCGGCCTGTCCGACCCCAACCGGCCGCTCGGGTCGTTCCTCTTCCTCGGCCCCACCGGCGTCGGCAAGACCGAGCTGTGCAAGACGCTGGCCGAATACCTGTTCGATTCCGCCGACCACATGATCCGCATCGACATGAGCGAATTTATGGAGAAGCACTCGGTTGCCCGCCTCATCGGCGCGCCGCCCGGCTACGTCGGCTATGAGGAAGGCGGCTACCTCACCGAAGCGGTGCGCCGCAAACCCTACTCCGTCATCCTGATGGACGAGGTGGAAAAGGCGCACCCGGACGTCTTCAACGTGCTGCTGCAGGTGCTCGACGACGGCCGCCTGACCGACGGCCAGGGCCGCACCGTCGACTTTCGCAACACCGTGATCGTGATGACCTCCAACCTCGGCTCGCAGATGATCCAGACCATGAGCGGCGACGACTATCAGGTCATCAAGCTCGCCGTGCTGGGCGAAGTGAAGTCCTACTTCCGCCCCGAGTTCATCAACCGCATCGACGAAGTCGTCGTGTTCCACGCACTGGACGAGAAACACATCGCCAGCATCGCGCGCATCCAGCTGCAAGGCCTGGAAAAACGCCTGGCGCAGATGGAGATGCAGCTCGACATCACCGAAGCCGCCCTCGCCGAAATCGCCAAGGCCGGCTTCGATCCTGTGTACGGGGCGCGGCCGCTCAAGCGCGCCATCCAGAGTGAACTCGAAAACCCGCTGGCGAAGGAAATCCTGTCCGGACACTTCGCGCCCAAGGACACCATCCGTATCGATGCGCAGAACGGGGTGTTCAGTTTCGAGAAGGCCGCGTCACAACCGGCTTGATCGGGCTGGGACGGTAATGCGAGAGGGTGGGGTTACCCACCTTGCATTTATGCTGGAAACGACAAGGGCCGCGAATGCGGCCCTTGTCGTTGGAGCTTGCGAAGGATTATTTTTTCGCGGTGCGCCGCAGGCGGTTCAGCAGTCGGCGCGCCAGTTCGCCGAACAACTCGGTCTGCGTCGGGTGCGGGAAGATTGCCTTGGCGACCTGGGTCAGCGTCATCTCGCCCGCCACCATCATCACGCCGATACCGATCAGGGTGTCGGTGTGGTCGGCGAGGTAGTGCACGCCGATGATGCGGCCGGTGGCCTTGTCGGCCACCAGCTTGATCATGCCTTCAGTTTCGCCGGTGATCATCGCCTTGGCGTCGATGCTCATCGGCATCTTGGCCTCCACCGCGTCGATTCCCTTTGCCTTCGCCTGCGTCACGGACAGGCCGACGAAGCCGGCCTGTGGGCGCGAGAAGGTGACGCCGCAGTCGCGGTCCTGGTCGTATTCGGATGCGTGCCCCAGCAGGTTGTTTGCAGCGACGCGGCCCTGGGTGGCGGCGGTGTGGGCAAGCATGTATCCGCCGATCACGTCGCCCACTGCGTAGATGTTCGCCGCGCTGGTCTGGCAGCGCGCGTTGACCTTGATCGCCGCGCCGTCGAGCTCGACGCCGACCTTGTCCAGGTTCAGCTTGCTGGTGTCGGGGCGCTTGCCGGTGGCCATCAGGATGACGTCGCAGTCGAACACCGACTCGACGCCTTCCTTGTTGGCGTAGCGCAGCTTCATCGCGCCGGGCTTGCCGCTGGCTTCCTTGATGTCAGCGTTGGTAACGACGGTTATTTCCTTCTCCAGCGAGGCGATCAGCGTTTTACCAATTTCCTCCTCGATTTCGGCGAGGATGCGCTCGTGGCGCTCCAGCATCAGCACTTCGGTGCCGAAGTCGCGGAAGATCTGCGCCATCTCGACACCGATGACGCCGCCGCCGACGATGCCGAGTTTCTTCGGCGGGCTGGCGAGGTTCCAGATGGTGTCGGAGGTGACCACGCCGCCGGTCGCCAGGTTTTCGCGCGCGCCGGGAATCGGCGGCATGAAGGAGGGGGCGCCCGTTGCAATAACCGCCGCGCCGAAGCTGACGGTGTACGGCTCGCCCTCGACCGGGGTGATCTTCAGCGTGTGGGCGTCGACGAATTCGCCGTAGCCTTCGCGCACGTCGATCTTCATGCCCTTGTCTGCCTTCAGCGCCATCTCGCCGCGGCTCGTCTGCACCCAGCGGCGGTGCTTCTCGACCTGTTCCCAGTTGAGCTTCGGCGTGTTGGTGCCGTCGACGCCCATCTCGGCATCGTGCGCGCGGTTGCGGATGACGTCCGCCGCGGCGCGCCAGGCCTTGGACGGGATGCAGCCGCGCCACAGGCATTCGCCGCCGGGGAAGGGCTCATTGTTGACCATCATGACACGGACGCCATGGTCGGCGAGGTCGCGCGCGCAGTCCTCGCCGCCAGGGCCGCCGCCGACGACGACGACCGGGAAGTCCCAATTACCCTCGGGGATGGGCGACAGCGGCGCGCTGGTGGTGGTTGCGCCGGCGACGGCTTCAGCTGCCGCCGCTCCACCCGACATCCAGGCTTCGGGCGCTTCGATGGTCTGCTTCAGCGTGGCCAGATACAGCGCCACGTCGGCACCGTTCAGCACGCGGTGGTCGCCGGTAATGGTGAAGGGTGTGCCCTGCGGGCCATTCGCTGCAATCGCCAGGATCGCGGCGATGCCGGGGGTGGGGATCGCGGTGAAGTGCGACACGCCCAGCATGCCCATGTTGGAGATGGTGAAGGTGGGGTTGGAATATTCGGCGGGTGCCAGCTTGCGCACGCGGGCGCGCTCGACCAGACCGGTCCAGTCGGCCTGCAGCGCTTCCAGCGGTTTCTTCTCGATGCCATGCAGGATCGGCACCACCAGGCCGCCGTCGTTCGACATCACGGCGACGCCGAAGTCGTGGTTCGTGCGCTCGACCAGCTTGTCGACCGGCTGGTAGGCCCAGTTCATGCGCGGGAATTTCGCCATCGCCACTGAACAGGCCTTGGCGATCGCCACCGTGACCGAAACCTTCTTCGCCTTGGCGGCGGCGGTCAGTGCGGCGGTGTTGATGTTCATCGTGACGTTGAAGGTCGGCAGCGTGAGCGAGGCGGTCATCGCGTGGCTCACCGCCTTTTCCATTGAGGTCATTTTGCGACCCTGGCCCGGCACGTCGACCTGCGGCAACGAGTGCGCGACCTCCTGCATCGACGGGCGCGCGCGCGCCACATCGGCGGCGACGATCATGCCGGACGGGCCGGTGCCGGCGAGGCCGCTGAGGTTCACCCCCAGCTGCGCCGCCACCTTGCGCGCATAGGGGCTGGCCTGGCGGCCTTGCGGACGGCCCACCGGCGGCAGGGTGCCGGCGGCGGACACCTGTACGGGTGCGGCCTTCGGCATGGGGATGTGTGCCGGCCTGTCGGCCGCAGGCGGTGCGACCTTGTGCGTGTCCTTGACCTTGTGGTCGGCGCTGATGATGACGCCGGTGTCGTTGGCCTTGGAGGCGTCGTCGACGATGAAGCCCATCGGGTGGCCGACCTCGACCACGCTGCCGATGTCGGCGATGGGGCCGGAGAGGAAGCCGTCCTGGAATACCTCGACGTCCATGATGGCCTTGTCGGTTTCCACCGTGGCGACGATGTCGCCGCGCTTGATCGCATCACCCGGCTGTTTTTCCCAGGTGACGACGACGCCTTCGGTCATGGTGTCCGACAGCTGCGGCATCACGATCGGCGTGCCGGCATGGTGCGGAATCATTTCGGTCTGCGCCTGTTCCGCCACCACTTCGTCGGCGGCGATTGCCACGTCGCCTGCGGTATCGGTGATGTAGCCGAGCGCGGCGCCGACGGCGATGGTCGCGCCGACGTCAGCCAGCGGGCCGGCCAGATAGCCGGCCTTGAACACTTCGACGTCCATGATGGCCTTGTCGGTCTCGACCGTGGCGACGATGTCGCCGCGCTCGACCTTATCGCCGGCCTGCTTTTCCCAGGTGACGACCACGCCCTCGGTCATGGTGTCCGAGAGCTGCGGCATCGTGATGGCGTAATGATTCATAGGATTCAGGGGTCAGGATTCAGGGGTCAGGGAGTTGGCGATAGTTTGGCGGTCAGTGCGCTTCTCAGACCGTGCAACATACGGCCAACCTCGTTGGTCTGCTCAAGCAGACAAAGCAACACGGCTTGGGGGATGTAACCCAGCCGGTGCGCGAGTTCAAGCTGTGTTTCTGCTTCAGCAAGCGAACCCTGTGAAATCGATAGAAAACGCAAGTAATCCTTCGTCGAACTTCTTGCGTGACCTTCGGCAATATTGGAGGGGATGGAAACGGCTGCACGCTGGAGTTGATTGGCCAGTGCATAGGTTTCCCTGAAAGGGAAGGATTCAGTAGTTCGGTAGATGCTTTCTATCAGTTCCATTGCTATCTGCCAGACTTTCAGATCACGGTAGTTTTTCACGCCCTGCCCCCTGAATCCTGACTCCTGATCCCTCATGCCTTGCCAAACAGCTTCAGAACGGCCTTCACCACATCCTCGTGATCCGGGATGGCCGCTTTTTCCAGCGTGTGGTTGTAGGGCTGCGGCACCAGCGCCGAGTGGACGCGCACGGGGGCGGCATCCAGTTCGAAGAAGCACTCCTCATTGATGGTGGCGATCACTTCGGCGCCGACCCCGACCGGCGCTTCGTCTTCCTCGGCGATGACGACGCGGTGGGTCTTGCTGACCGATTTCCTGATGCCGTCGCGATCCAGCGGCGAGAGCGAATACAGGTCGACGACCTCAGCCGAAATGCCATACTGCTTGTCGAGGATTTCGGCGGCCTTCAGGCACCAGTGCACCGAGATGTTGTAGCCGAAGAGCGTGACGTCGGTACCGGCGCGCGCGACGTCCGAGCCTTCCAGCGGATGGAAGTATTCGCCGTCGGGCACTTCGCCCTTCATGTTGTACATGAGTTCGTGTTCGTTGATGAACACCGGGTCGTCGCAGCGGATCGCCGACTTCAGCAGACCGTAGGCCTGCCTGGGGTTGGACGGCGTCACCACGCGCAGGCCGGCGATGCCCATGAACACCTTTTCCATGCGCGCCGAGTGCTGCGCGCCGAGCTGGTGCGCAGCACCACCGGCGGAGCGGAACACGCACGGCGCGGTCAGCTGGCCGCCCGACATGTAGCGAATCTTGGCGGCGGAGTTGAACATCTGGTCCATCGCCAGCCAGGCGAAGTTGACTGACATGATCTCGATGATCGGGCGCACGCCGAGGAAGGAAGCGCCGATGCCGAGACCGGTGAAGCCGCCTTCGGAAATTGGCGTGTCCATCACGCGCAGCGGGCCGTATTTTTCGTACAGGCCCTTGGTGGCCTTGTAGGTGCCGCCGGCCACGCCGATGTCTTCGCCCATACAGATGACCATCGGGTCACGCGACATTTCTTCGTCGTGGGCGCGTTGGATCGCTTCCCACAGCATGATTTGAGCCATGTTTTTTCCTTAAGCTGCTTTGCCGGTGAGCCAGGGTTGCTGGCTTTCACGGTCGGCTAGAACGTATTTTTCGAGGTCTTCGACGCGCGGTTCGGGCGATTCCTCGGCGAACTTGGTGACTTCGTTTTCGATGTAGGCGTCGGTTTCCTTTTCGATCGTCTCGTAGTCGGCCATGGTCATCGCGCCCGCCGTAATCAGACGGTCACGCAGCATGAGGATGGGATCGCGCTGCTTCCAGACTTCTTCCTCCTCGCGCGAGCGGTAGCCGCGCGAATCGGACATCGAGTGGCCGCGATAGCGGTAGGTCATCAGTTCGAGGAAGAAGGGGCCGTTGCCCGCGCGTACGTGGTCCACCGCTTTGCGCGCATGCTCGTACACGATGTCGATGTCCTGGCCGTCGCATTCGTCAGCCGGGATGTTGTAGGCGGCGACGCGCTTGTGCTGGTGCACCACGGCGGTGGAGCGCTCGATCGAGGTGCCGATGCCGTACAGGTTGTTTTCGCACACGAACAGCACCGGCAGTTTCCACAGCGCGGCCATGTTCAGGGTTTCGTGGAACACGCCCTGGTTGTTGGCGGCGTCGCCGAGGAAGCAGATGGCGATCTCGTCGCCGCCTTTCAGCTGGATCGCCTTGGCGATGCCGGCGGCCAGCGGGAAGGGGCCGCCGACCAGTGCATAGCCGCCCATGAAATGGTGTGCCGCATCAAAGATGTGCATCGAGCCGCCGCGCCCCTTGGAGGAACCGGTTTCCTTGCCGTACAGCTCGGCCATCACTTCCTTCGGGTCGGCGCCGCACTTGATCGCGTGGACGTGGTCGCGGTAGCCGGTGATCACGTAATCGTGGCCGGGACGCGCGGCTTCCATCACGCCGTTGCAGCAGGCTTCCTGGCCGGGGTAGAGGTGGAGAAAGCCGCCGATCTTGCGTTCGATATAGGCCTGATAGCAGCGCTCTTCAAAACGGCGGTGCAGCACCATTTCGCGCAGCACGCGTTTCTTGTCATCAATCTTCATTCGGTTACCCTTGTTGGATGGGGTCAGAAAATGCGCTGTAAAAAATCAAAAGCACGTAATTATCCGGTAAACCCCGCCAACCATCAAGAAAACGCCAGCCCCGAGGAACCATCATGCTGCCTAAACTGACTGAAAACAAACATGAAATTACTGTAAAAATACTGCAGGCAGCGGGCCATGTGCTGCTGCTGTTGCCGGTTTCGAAATCCCTGCCCGATGTGCCGGGCAGTGTTGAACTCAAAGCCACGATGAAGCGGCGCGACCTCAAAATCGACGCGCTGACCAAGTCGCCGGTGGCGGTTCAACTGCCCGGCGGCACGCTCGCGGTTTACGCCATGCTCAAGGCCGACGCCAGCACCTTCGAGACCCACGAACAGGTGCGCCGTGCACTGGCGCTGCTGCTGGCCGAGCATCCTAAGGCGCTGACGCTGGCCGTGTTCGGCGAGGCCGAGTTCACGACGCGCGCGGCGGAAGCCGCGGTCTACACCGCGCTGGTCAATGCCGTGCCGTTGCCGTCGAGAAAGTCCAAGACCGATGCGGTCCTTAAAACTGTACAGCTGTTTGGCCACCAGTCCGCCGACGGCTTCGCCCGCGTGCAGGCGCTGGCCGAAGGCAACGTTCTCACCCGCAGCCTCACCGTGCAGGGGCCGGACGAACTCACGCCCGGCGTCTACCGCAAGCGCATCAAGGCGCTGGCCAAACAATACGGCTGGACGGTCGAGGAATACGGCTTCGACAAGCTGAAGAAGATGGGCGCCGGCGCGTTCTGCGCGGTGGCGCAGGGCTCGCCCGCGAAGGATGCGGCGATTGTTCGGATCAGCTACAAGGGGCCAAAAGGCAAGGGGGCAGGCGTCAGGGGTCAGGGGTCAGAGAAGAAGGTGGCATTCGTTGGCAAGGGCATCTGCTTCGATACCGGCGGCCACAACCTCAAGCCCGCCAAGTACATGCAGGGCATGCACGAAGACATGAACGGCTCGGCGGTGGTGCTCGGCATCCTCGCCGCCACCTCGAAAATGAAACTGCCGGTCGTGCTGGAAGGCTGGGTTGCGCTCGCCGAAAACCACATCAGCCCGCAGGCCTACCGGCAGAATGAAGTGATCACCGCCTTGAACGGCACCACCATCGAAGTCGTCCACACCGACGCCGAAGGCCGCATGGTGCTGGCCGATACGCTGACGCTGGCAGCCAAGGCCAAGCCCGACCTCATCGCCGATTTCGCCACGCTCACCGGCTCCATGCACTACGCGCTCGGCAGCCGCATGTCCGGCGTGTTCGCCACCTCCAGCGCACTCGCCCACCAGGCCTCGCGCGCCGCCACTTCAAGCGGCGAGCGCATCGTCGTTTTCCCGTATCCCGAGGATTACGACAGCAGCCTCGATTCCACCGTGGCCGACGTCAAGCAGTGCAGCATGGAAGGCGAAGCCGACCACATCCTCGCCACCCGTTTCCTGTCGCGCTTTGTCGGCGACACGCCGTGGCTGCATATGGACCTGTCGGGCCATAGTTGCAAGGGCGGGCTGGGCGCGGTGATGAGCGACGCCAACGGGTTCGGGGTGGCGTGGGGGGTCGCGTTGCTGGAAGGCTTGCCGGGCTGAGACATCGCGGTTGATGCCGTTTGCCCTGAGCGAGTCGAAGGACGCCTGGTGCTCGCTCGGGGCTCCGCTTGACGCCATCTGCTTAGCCGGGGTGAGATGGACATGCAGCACGACATTCGACTCCTCAGCCTGCAGGGCGGAGCAATGACCGCGTGTCTGCAGAACGCGTTGCCTGATGTGGGCTTCCCAGATACGGCCATTATTTTTTATGCCTATGTCACTGCTAGTTGTTGAAGTCATGTCTTGTCCCCTCTGATGAGGCGCCTATCCTTCGGTCTCCTGCAGGGGTCTGCTGTTGTAGGAGGCCCGCCCCCGGGCCGATGCCATGGCGGTTGCGACGGTGCGCAAATCGGGGCGAGGGCGCCCCGCCCACAGCGCTGGCCAATACCAAAAGGCCTCGCCGCCAGGGGTGTGCTGTTGTAGGAGGCCCGCCCTCGGGCCGATGCCGTGGCGGTTGCGACGGCGCGCAAATCGGGGTGAGGGCGCCCCGCCCACAGCGCTGGCCAACACCAGCAAATAACGATGAAAGAGCTTTTTTTAGGCTCTTTAACCGTTACCTGTTGAACCCGACAATAAATTTAAGATTTCAATTTAAAAACAAGTGGTTATGACTAACAGCCAACAACAATTTTCACAACAAATTTAATGGCCTGCATGAAACCAACAGCTAACGATATAAAGAGCCTTTCAAAAACCAGGCAAGCCTGGAAGCGAGTATGTTGTGTGGAGGCATAAGGCGGCGTCGAAGCGCCAAATATTTATCGAAATGATTAAGGGGTCGTCATGTTTTGTTTTAAGAAATGGGTAAGTCCGGTGCTCTCGGTTTGTTGCCTGGCTTTGGCTGGCCCGGCTACGGCCGTTGAATTCGCTGTGAACGGCGATGTGCGAACGGGATTTTTCTCGCTGCACCGCGACGACCGTAACGGCACGGAAGACGCAACCGACGAACTTCGGTTGCGCGTGCGTCCCGGGGTCAGCGCCAAATTCAACGAGCAATGGCTGGCGCAGGTTCGCTTCGCCGGGCGTTATTCCACGGATGACCGCAACGAGTTGCACTTCGAGATTTTCAACAGCATTCCTGCTGATGACGGCTTGCGCCGCGGCGATTCCACGCTGGACGAGGTCTATGTCGAATATCGCCCGGATCCTGCCTGGCAAGTGCGCCTTGGCCGCTTCCAGAGCAAGGCCGAACTCGCTGGCGTGGCCAAGAAGTCGCTGGACCGGAATGACAGCCCGAACACCGACATCACCTGGACCGATGGTGTTCAGGTCAAGCACACACCCGTGAGCGGCTGGGTCACGACTGCGATCGCCCAGTACAACGACAGTGAGGGTGCAACCCAGGTGCGCCGTACTCCGCTTGATTTCAGGGACGATGGCAGCCGCGTGTCCTATTTTGTCGGTCTTGAAAACACGCAACAGGCCGGACCGCTCGTTCAGCGCGCGGTGGATGTCACCTGGCTGCCAGATGCCCTGCACAGCGGCGGCGTTGGCGTGGGCCCGGTTGACGACTACTGGGGCCTGGTCGGCCGACTCGCCGGGCAGTGGCCGATGCGTGGCAGCACGAAATTCATGCTGGCAGGCGAAGTGGGCTACGCCCCGAACACGCCGCTACGCAGCGTGGTGAGAACCGGCACGTCAGGTGACGCCGATGGACTCGCGGCACAGATCACGTTCAATTTTATTGATATTGTACCCAAACACAGCGCAGGGCTCGTGTTCGGCCGTGCGGGCGATGGCTGGCTCTTGTCTCCGGATTTTGGGCCCAATGCCAATCTCGTCGAGTTGCGCTACAAATGGGCCATCGACAAGAAACAGGCATTAGAGGCGCGCGTCCGGAATCGTGAGGATATTCATCAGCGAGTCGGCAGTTTGCACAAGCGCGAGGATGTCGATTTCTATGTGCGTTACACGTTTAAAATTTAATATCACTGGCCTGCCAATATTGATTTGACACATTGGGTTGCCCATAGGCAGGACGACGATATCCAGCAAAGCGAGCCTCCTTCCCGCGCATCGTTTTGAGGGCGGGACTTTCTTTGCATCCCCGACCATTCCCTTTCACTATGGAACCCCTCTACACCGACGATACCCTGCTGGTGTTCGATAAGCCCAGCGGCCTGCTCGCGGTGCCGGGGCGCGGCGCCGACAAGCAGGATTGCCTGAGTGCACGGGTGCAGGCCCGCTATCCCGATGCGCTGATCGTGCACCGACTGGACATGGCCACTTCCGGGCTGATGGTGATGGCGCGCGGCGCGGCGGCGCAGCGTGCGCTTTCCAGGGTATTCGCCGCGCGCGAGGTCAACAAGCGCTACATCGCGGTCGTGGCCGGCCGCCTGGAAGCGCCGCCGCAAGGCTGGGGCATCATCGATCTGCCCATCATCGTTGACTGGCCGAACCGACCCTTGCGGATCGTCGATCACCCATTAGGAAAACCGAGCCTGACCCGCTGGCGCGTGCTGGGGCATGATGAAATCGGTTTGAGCACCCGTGTCGAACTCGAGCCCGTTACCGGCCGCTCGCACCAGCTGCGCGTCCACCTGCGCGAACTGGGTCATCCGATCCTGGGCGATGCTCTCTATGCGCCACCGGACGTGCAGGCCCTGGCCGGGCGGCTGCTGTTGCACGCCTGGTCGCTGCGCTTCGTCCATCCGCTGACGGGGGAGGCGCTTGCGTTTGAATCTGCGGCGCCATTTTGACCGCGCGCGTCAGCGCGTTTTCAGCATCGCGGACCGGGGCACCACCAGCCGCACATAGTCGAGTGCTTCGTAGTTGCGGATTTGCGTCGGGCCGGTGGGTGCGACGTCGATGTAGGCCGGGAAATCCTCGGCTGCGAGCCCGCGCCTGCCGGCGTAGGTTTCGCAGACATGCACCGGAATGCCGTCGTCGCGGCTGAGGCTTTCCGCAATCTGGTGGATCGCCTGGTTGCCGGCGCGTTGTCCGGTCTGCAGGGCAAACATTTCCTGACCGTGCGTCACCAGCGCCATCGGCAGGCCGGGGTGGCGCGCTTTCAGGCGTTGTGCGGCCTGTTTCACCCAGGGCAGCGCCACCTCCAGCGCGCCCGGGTCGCGGTCGACGATTTCAAACACCACCCCGGGCGGCGCCACCGGGCGCGCCAATAGCTCGTCGAGCGTGGCGGGGGCGGCGACGGCTGGGCCGGACAGGGCAAGCAGGGCGATCCAGAGGGGCAATAAACGGTTGAGCAGGGAAGTCATGGGGTTCGGGGTCAGAGTGGGCTCTGCTGTAAGTGGCATGGGAAAGGGATTTGGTTCCGTGGTACGTGGGTGGAATGCTCGGCTTGTAGGGTGGATTTTATCGGTGTCCGGGATGCGCCGCCCCAAGGCCGATCACAAACCGGTGCTTGCCCGAAACCGTTCGCGGGATGTCGTCCAGGTAATTTACTTTCAACGCCGTCAGCACATCCACATCCCTGCGGATGCTTGCTTCAAGTGACGCCAGCGTTTCGCTACCCAGCGGCTGTGGGGTGACCAGGTTCAGTTCGAGCTGGTCAAGGTCGCGCTGCACCCACTGGTATTGCCGGATCTGCGTCTGCCCGTACAGCAGGCGGTTGAAATACGAGGGGTGGACGGTCTTGCCGCTCGGGGTGCGGACGAGGTCGTTCTGCCGGCACAGGTCCATTTCCATCAGCGGAAACGGCAGGCCGCAACCGCATGCGCCGTCGAGCAGCCGGCCGGAATCGCCGATGTCGTAGCGGATCATCGGCATCAGGCGGTTGGTGAGCGAAGTGACCAATAGCCGGTTTTCATTCTCCAGTGGCACCGATTCGAGATACACCATGTCGGTGAAGACGTGCATCCTGCCGAGTCGGCATTCGCAGGCAATGTTGGGGATTTCGCGGCTACCGTACTGGTTGAACACTTTGCAGCCGAAAGCCTGCTGCATGCGCTGGCGTTGTTCGTCGGTGAGCACTTCCGCAGTGGAGTACACGCCTAGCAGGGTCTTCGGCATGGCGAGGCGGTTTTCAATTACCGCGTGCGCGATTTCCGCCAGTACTGACGCGTAGCCCTGTAGCAGCACCGGCCGGTAACGCTGGATGAAGCGCGCCCATTCGACGAGTTTTTCCTCGGTGTATTCGAATGCGGAAATGGTGTGCTCTGCTGCGATGAGGTCGCCGAGTTGCGCACCGAACACGCCGTCGGGGGCGACGTCCTGCCGCGCGCCCCAGAAGTTGAGGATTTTCTGCCCCGGCCGCCAGCCCGACAGCCTATAGCTGCGCATCATGCCGGCGCGCATCAGCTCGTGCTTGGCGTTGTCGTACCAGAAGGCCAGCGGTTTTCCGGTGGAGCCGCCGGTGTGGCCGACCTTGGCATGGCTTCGGTCGGCGGTGTCTGCCAGCAGGTCGTTCAGGCGCCGGATCACGTCGTTTTTTTTCAGGATGGGCAGGGCGTTGGGATCGAAGCGGCTGCCTTGCAGAAGGGGCGCCAGCGTTTCCGCGTAGTAGGGCGTGTGGGCGGCAGCGAACTCGACGATATCGGCCAGGTCGCGCTGCTGTTTGGCCAGCAGTTCGTCGCGGCGCAGCGCCTGCGTGTGCAGCAGGGGGCCGAGATGCGCATAGCGCAGCGGATGGCGGCGGCGGTGCAGCCAGTGGCGCAGGCGGGCGATCATCCCTGTGCTGTGAGTGCCGCCAGCGCTTGGCTCCAGGCGCGTCGGTCTGCGTCAAACCGGGTGAGGGCGGCGAGCTGGCGTTGGCGCCAGCGTTGCCAATTCTCTTCCGAGGCGATGCACGCATGCCCCGGCGAATCCGCGCCGAAGTTGCGCTGCATGTTGTCAAGGAATACCCGGAACTGCGCGAGCGCTTGGCCATGTGCTCGCGCGTGCCACCAGTGCGCCGGCTCGTTCAGCATGCAGGTCAGCGCATCGAGATTTTTCACGATCCCGGCGTGCCGCGTGCGGTATTGCTGCGCCAGTTCGGCGTGCACAGCGTCGAGCGTGGCGGCAATGGTTTCACTGGACAGTGCCTGCTGCGGGAAGCCCAGCGCGGCCAGCCGCTCGACCGTGAACAGCATCACGTCGCCGAAAAACTGTCGCTCGAATTCGTCGGACAGGTCGATCGCATCGGCCTCGGTGACGACACCAGGCCTGAATTCGGCCTCGCCGGTCGCGTCGAGTGTGCGGGTATGCAGCATCGGCAGGTTGGCGGAGATGAACTTGTCACCCAGCTCGGTCTTCATCAGCCGCCCGAGCGTGGGGCCGGACATGCGCAGGCGCAGCGGCGCGAAGGGGATGAACCAGCTCAATGCCCGCGGGCGGAAGACGTAATTGCCGGTGTAAACCGTGCGCGCGGGCTGGGCGCTGTCGAGTGCGGGCTGGTGGCGATACCAGGTGATGCGGGTGGGGTGCTCGCCGTGGAAGAAGCGCTTCAGCCGCTGCGCGAAGTCGCCGAAGCAGTCGGCGTTGTTCGGCGTGCCCATCAGGTTGCAGCGATAGCGATAGGCGTCGGCCGGGTTCTCAAAGCCGAACAGGCCGGCCATGTCGTGATACGCGGCGTCGGCATCGGGCGTGTTCGCGGCGTTCTGACGGTAAGGCCGAGCCGGATCACTTGCCGCCATCTCGCGCAGGAAACCGGCCACGTCGTCGAGGAAATTGCCGGCCATGACGGCGGGCGAGACGGGCGGGTCGCCGACGACCTTGCCGGTGAGCACGTCGGCGTCGGTCGCGCTGAAGATCGTGTCGAGCTGGGCGAAGAAATTGACCGCGCAGACGTCGCTGTCCGCCGTTTCCACCTTCACCTTGAACTGCTGGTCGGCGTCGAGCGTGTAGAAGAGCAGCGGTGCGTCGGTTTCCTGCAACCGGGCCAGTTCCAGGTAGGCGATATTGCGCATCCTCGCCTGGCCCTTGTGGCCGAAGGCGTCGCGCGGCGCATCGCCTACGATGGTGCTGAGATCGGCCATGCCGGCGAGCGAATCCATCAGTTCAAGCTGTTCGGCCAGGCCGAAATAGTCGATAGCCAGGCCCTGGGCGTCGAATTCGCGGGCCATCGCCCGGTTTTCGGCGATGAGCCCGGCGTCCTCGCTGTCGTCGGCGAGGATGACTGAAACCTTGCGGAACCGGCCGTCCTGCATTCCGCCGTAGCCGTACAGACGGCACAGCTCAAGCAGGCTGGCGAGGCAGCGGCGCAGCTGCGTCGGGCTGTCAGCCACCGGGATGACGAGGACGAAGTGATGGCGGCGGTCGTCGCCGCGCGCGGCGATCAGCGCTTCCAGCCGCCGCCAGGCCGATTGATACGAAGCCAGCAGCGATGCGTTGAAGCCGCCTTCCCACAGCGCAGTTTCGAAGCGAATGATGACGGCGCGCTGCGCCGCGATCTGCTCGTCGGGGCTAGCGAGCCGACAGGTAGCGCGGGAAGGCATGTTTGTCGAGCAGGATTTCGATGAGGTTGATCGTGCCGGTCAGGTCGGCCTCGGCAAACAGCCGGTCGAGGTCCGCCTCGGTTTCAATGCGATAGTGATTCACGCCGAACGACTGCGCGAGCAGGCCGAAGTCGGGGTTCGTGAAATCGCAGTCGATGTAGCGTTCGCCGTAGAGCTGGAACTGGTTCTTGCGGATGAGGCTGAGCGTGCCGTTGTTGATCACCACCACGTTGAGCGGGATGCCGTAGTTCACCGCCGTCATCATTTCCATGCAGCACATCTGGAAGCCGCCGTCGCCGAGGATGGCGAAGGTGGGGCTGTCCTTGGCGAAGCAGCGCGCGCCGATGGCGGCGGGAATCGCATGGCCGAGCGACGAGATGCCGGAATTGGGGAAGTAGTGGTTGCGGTCGGAGACGTCAAAGTAGCTCTGCGCAAAGATGATGTTGTCGTCGAACACCAGCGCGTTGTGCGGGAAGCGCTGGGCGAGCCCTCTGAAGAACGCCTGCATCAGGCGGAAGGGTTGCGCCTGCGCGGCGCTGTCGTCCGCGGGCTGCGAGACGGCGGCCTGGTGGCCATCGAGCAGGTCGCGGGACTTGGGCGGCATGTCGTCGGCTTCCAGCACGTCGAACACGTCTTCCATCACCGCGAGGATGTCGCCGCAAATGGACACGTCTGGCTGGAACACGCGGCCGATCTGTGCAGCGTCGCGGTCCACCTGGGCGATTTTCTTGCCACGCAGCAGTTTCGCGTCCCACAGGTAGCTGGTGCGCTCGTTGAAGCCCGCACCGAGGAAAATCAGCAGGTCGGCGTGATCGACGAGATAGCGGTAGGCCTCGCCGTTGGACGTCACGCCGAGGCAGCCGAGCGACAGCGGCGTGCCTTCGGCCACCACGCCCTTGGCCTTGAGACTGGTGGTGACCGGAATGTTGAACCGTTCGGAAAAGGCGGCAACGACATCACGCGCGCCGGCCTGGATGCAGCCGTAACCGGCGACGATCACCGGATGATGCGCGGCGCGCAGCAGCTCGGTGAATTCGGCGGTGGGCGTTGTGTGTCGGATCGCCGCCTTGCCGGGGAAATGAATCTGCTCAATCACGTCTTCATCGATCATTTCCTTCTGCACGTTGTAGGGGATCGACAGCAGCACCGGGCCCGGCTCGCGCCCGAGCAGCGCCTGCGTGGCCTGGTTCAGTACCTGGCCGAGGTAGTCGGTGCGCTCGACCAGCTTGTGATAGCGGGTGATGCTGGCGAACAGCGCGCCCTGGTCGATGGCGCCGCCTTCGCCCGAGCTTTCCTGCAGCCCGCCGCGGCCGAAGATGTAGGTCGAGGTCTCGCCGGTGATCGCCAGCACCGGCAGCCGTTCGGCGTAGGCGTTGGCGATGCCGGTGATGAGGTTGGTCGCGCCCGGCCCGGCGGTGGCGATGCAGGCGGCCGGCCGGTGTGACACACGCGCCAGGCCGCCCGCCATGAAGGCTGCGCCCTGTTCGTGCTTCACCAGCACGCTTTTCACCTTTGAATCATGCAGGCAGTCGTAGATCGGCAGCACGTGCGCACCCGGCATGCCGAAGATGTGGTCGATGCCCAGGCGCTCCAGATACCGGACGATCAGTTCGCTGACGGAAATATTCATGTGCTGTACTTGCTATCGTGTTCTGCAGGCGCGCGCGGGTGACGCGCCCGGAAGTCCGGGATTTGAGCACAAGAAGCCGTGCGGGAAAACCTTGGATGTTGCGTGAAGCCCGAACCGGCACCGCAAGCCATGCGGGCGCTGCACCTGCGGGCAGCCGCAGGCGCGGCGGCTCAGGCGTGCGCGAGATGCTGCTCGATTTCGATGAAGGTGTTCGCCACTTCGGTGGTCTCGACGGTGACGCCCAGTTGCTTGCTCAGCTGCGACAGGGACAGCAGGCCGCGCACCATTTGCTGGCCGTCCACATTTTCGATTACCAGCGCGTGCTGACGGCCGCGTGCCTTGAGCGTTTCCAGCACGTGGCCGACGCGGCTGTGGATGATGTCGTCGAAGTCGACCGCTTCCAGGCGCTCCACCGGGGTCATGATGTCGGCCACCAGCACTTCGTCGCGGCGGATGCCGTGGCTTTGCACCACCTGCATCGGTTTTTCCCCGTGAATGTCGGTGCTGGTGACCAGGCCGGCGACGCGATCCTCGCTATCCATGACGAACAGCAGGCGCACCTTGCGGCGGATCATGCGCTCTTCCGCCTGCTTGATGGTGTCGCCGGGGGTGGCGATGAAGGCGGTCAGGCGGCGGAAATCGGTCATCACGTCGAGCGCCGGATTATCCAGCCCGACTCGCTCCGGTAACACACAGGCGGGGCGAAGCAGGCCGGCGATCTTGTCGAGATTGCGGGAGGGCAGACGGGTATACGTTGTGGTCATGGCGGGTCTCCTTTCCATGGTTCCTGAATGCCACGCACACCTGATTCGTGGTGTGGATGGGTAATAGAGTAATCGTGTTCCCGGCAACCCCGCCTGTCCACTCAAGATTTTTATGCGGGATATAAATTGTTCTTGCTTGATCCGGCGCGGTACCGGGCGTAGCGCCGTCGATCCGCTTTCACGACGCCATCGCCCGTGCATGAAACGCCAGATGCTCGCCGATGAAGGTGGCGATGAAGTGATAGCTGTGGTCATAGCCGTCCTGCATCCTCAGCGTGAGCGGAATGCCGCGCGCGGTGCAGGCGGCTTGCAGGTTCTGCGGAAACAGCTGTTCGGCCAGAAATTCGTCGGCGGTGCCATGGTCGATCAGCGCGGACGGCAACGGCGCACCGACCTTGATCAGGCAGGTGGCGTCCCAGGCTTCCCAGGCATTTTTGTCATCGCCGAGATAGGCGCCGAAGCAGCCCTGTCCCCACGAGCTGACCACCGGATTGCAGATGGGCGCGAAGGCCGAGACCGAGGCATACATGCCGGGGTTTTTCAGCGCGCAGATCAGCGCGCCGTGACCGCCCATCGAGTGGCCGCTGATGGCGCGCCTGCCGGGGATCACCGGGAAGCTTGCCTCGACCAGCGCAGGCAGTTCGCGAGTGACATAGTCGTACATCTGATAGTGCGTCGACCACGGCGCCTGGGTGGCGTTGACGTAGAAGCCGGCGCCCTGGCCGAGGTCGTAGCGCTCGGGCACGTCGGGCACGTCGCCGCCGCGCGGGCTGGTGTCGGGCATGACGAGGATCAGCCCCAGCTCGGCGCAGTAGCGCTGCGCGCCGGCCTTCACCCGCACGTTGTCGTCGGTGCAGGTGAGCCCCGACAGCCAGAACACCACCGGCAGCTTCTGCGTGGCCGCCTGCGGCGGCAGGTAGACCGAGAAGGTCATCGTGCAGTGGCAGGTTTCGGATTCGTGTTGCCAGCGTTCGAGCCAGCCGCCGAATTCCTTGATTCTTTCAACTTGTCTCATCACCGACCTCAGAAAATGATGACCGAGCGAATGCTCTTGCCTTCGTGCATCAGGTCGAACGCGCGGTTGATGTCTTCCAGCGGCATGGTGTGGGTGACCAGCTTGTCCAGTTCGATCTTGCCGGCCAGGTAGTTGTCGACGTAGCCCGGCAGTTGGCTGCGGCCCTTGACGCCGCCGAACGCGGAGCCTTTCCAGGTTCGCCCCACCACCAGGTTGAACGGCCGGGTGCAGATTTCCTTGCCGGCGCCGGCGACGCCGATCACGGTCGACACCCCCCAGCCCATGTGCGTGCATTCGAGCGCGTCGCGCATCACGTTCACGTTGCCGATGCATTCGAACGAGTAGTCGACGCCGCCTTTCGTCAGGTCGCGGATGTATTCCGAGATCGAACCGTTGACCTCGCGCGGGTTGATGAAATCGGTCGCGCCGAGGGCTTTGGCCATCTCGAACTTGTCGGAGTTGAGGTCAATGGCGAGGATGCGGCCGGCCTTCGCCATCACCGCGCCCTGGATCGCCGACAGGCCGATGCCGCCGAGGCCGAACACGGCGACGGTCGAACCGGGTTCGACCCTGGCGGTGTTCAGCACCGCGCCGATGCCCGTTGTCACGCCGCAGCCGAGCAGGCACACCTTGTCCAGCGGCGCGGCGGGGTTGATCTTGGCGAGCGCGATTTCCGGCACCACCGTGTATTCGGCAAAGGTCGAGCAGCCCATGTAGTGGAAGATCGGCTTGCCGTTCTTCGAGAAGCGGCGGGTGCCGTCGGGCATGTAGCCGGTCCACACGGTGGACGCAATCGACTGGCACAGGTTGGTCTTGGGCGAGGCGCAGTATTCGCAGTGGCCGCATTCGGGGATGTAGAGCGGGATGACGTGATCGCCCGGCTTCAGCGTTTTCACGCCGGGGCCGCATTCCACCACGATGCAGCCGCCTTCGTGGCCGAGGATGCAGGGGAACGCCCCTTCCGGATCGTCGCCCGACAGGGTGAAGGCGTCGGTGTGGCAGACGCCGCTGGCGACGACCTGCAGCAGCACCTCGCCTTCGCGCGGACCCTCGACGTCGACTTCCTCGATCGACAGCGGTTTCTGGGCTTCCCAGGCAACGGCGGCACGAGCTTTCATGGCGAATCCTTATTCTGACATGTGAACGGTAGCGGGTGCGAAGCCCCGGTTTCGATGATGCCGCATCGGCCGCGTGGCGACAACGCGCAACAGCCCTACGCGGTCTGTTCGAGCAATTGGGTAAACGACGCCTCGAAGCTGTCCACCCCGTCGACCTGCAGGCGTTCGCCGACGGTGTCCATGCTCACGCCCAGGTGCGCGAGCGCGGCAAGCTGCGCGGCGGCCTCGTCCGCTCCGGCTGCAAGGGTGAGCGCCGGCTTGCCATGCTCGACCAGCGCGGCGAGCGTCTTGTCGGGCAGGGTGTTGATGGTTTCGCCGCCGATCAGCGGTTCGACGTACAGCAGGTCGGGGTAGTCCGGGTTTTTCACGCCGGTGCTTGCCCACAGCAGATATTGCGGCGTTGCGCCCTGTTGCGCCAGTGCGGCGAAGGCTTCGCCGTGGAAGGTTTGCAGATAAGCCTGATAGGCGAGCTTGGCCATCGCCACCGCGGCGCGGCCGCGCAGCGACAGCGCCTCCTGCGTGCCGATGGCGGCCAGCTGCTTGTCGACCAGGGTGTCGACGCGCGACAGGAACAGGCTTGCCACCGCCTTGCTGCGGCGCACGTCGCCACCGGCTGCGGCACGCGCGGTGAGGCCGCGGATATAGGCATCGAACACCGCCCGGGTCTGCGCAATCGAGAACAGCAGGGTCACGTTGACGTTGATGCCGAGCGTGGTCAGCGCCTCGAACGCATTGAGGCCCTCGGGCGTGCCCGGCACCTTGACCAGCAGGTTGCGGCGGTCGACCGCGGCGGACAGGCGCTGCGCTTCCTTCACCGTATGCGCAGCATCGTAGGCCCAGCGCGGCGCGACTTCCAGGCTGACGTAGCCGTCGTTGCCACCACTGGCTTCATAGGTGGGCAGCAGCAGGTCACAGGCGGCCTGGATGTCGGGGATGACCAGTGCTTCGTAGCGCTGCTCGGCGTCCAGCTCGCCGGCCTTCAGCCGAGCCAGGTCATCGGCGTAATAGGGGCTGCCGGCCAGCGCGTTCTGGAAAATCGACGGATTCGAGGTCACCCCCGACACGCCGCTCTCCGCAATCAGTCCGGCCAGCGTGCCGTCGCGTAGCAGGCTGCGCGACAGGTTGTCGAGCCAGAGGCTTTGACCGAGGGTGGTGACGTGCTGGGCGGCATTCATGGGCGGTCCTTTTTGTTGAGTTGGGTTCAGGGTAACAGTCAAGGATAGAACGGTCTTGTGACAGCAAGTTCAGCGACCCGCGCCGGCGGCGGCCAAAGCCACGCCTGTGCTAGACTTCGGCGCATTCTTTCGGCTCTTTTCGCGGCTTATTCCCATGTCTGGCAGCACCCTCGGCAAACTGTTCTGTGTCACCGTGTTCGGCGAATCGCACGGCCCCGCCATCGGCTGCGTGGTCGACGGCTGTCCGCCCGGGATGGCGCTCAATGAGTCCGACATCCAGCATGATCTCGATCGTCGCAAGCCGGGTACCTCGCGCCATGTCACCCAGCGCCGCGAATCCGACACTGCCGAAATCCTCTCCGGCCTGTACGAAGGCAAGACCACCGGCACGCCGATCGCGCTGCTGATCCGCAACGAGGACCAGCGCAGCAAGGACTACGGCAACATCGGCGAGACCTTCCGACCCGGCCACGCCGACTACACCTATACGCAGAAATACGGTTTCCGCGACCCGCGCGGCGGCGGCCGCTCATCGGCACGGCTGACCGCGCCCATCGTCGGCGCCGGCGCCATCGCCAGGAAATGGCTCAAGGAAAAATACGGCATCGTGATTCGCGGCTACATGAGCGCACTGGGCCCGGTCGACATTCCCTTCGTATCGTGGGACGAAGTGAACAACAATGCCTTCTTCTCGCCCAATGCCGCGATCGTTCCCGAGCTCGAGGCCTACATGGACGCGCTCAGGAAATCCGGCGACTCGGTCGGCGCCAGGATCAGCGTGGTGGCCGAGAACGTGCCGCCCGGCTGGGGCGAGCCGCTGTACGACAAGCTCGACGCCGACCTCGCTCACGCGCTGATGGGACTGAACGCGGTGAAAGGCGTGGAAATAGGCGACGGCATGGACGCCGCGCGGCAGAAGGGTACCGAGCACCGCGACGAAATCACCCCCGAGGGTTTTTTGAGCAACCATTCCGGCGGCGTGCTCGGCGGCATTTCATCCGGCCAGGCCGTCGTCGCCCACATCGCGATCAAGCCCACTTCGTCGATGCGGCTGCCCGGCCGCTCGATCGACCTTAACGGCCAGCCGATCGAGGTCGTCACCCACGGCCGCCACGATCCCTGCGTCGGCATTCGCGCCACCCCCATCGCCGAGGCGCTGATGGCGATCGTGCTGATGGACCACGCACTGCGCCACCGCGCGCTGTGCGGCGGCGTCGCGAGCGCGACGCCGGTGGTGCCGGGCTGACCCTACGCTACCCGCACGGGCAAACGGGGCTTGCGGCGGCTGAAGCCGCAACAAGCACGCTCAGTTCAGCGTCAAGGACAGCCCGAGCGATACCGCGTAGTCGTGGGTGAGCTGAATCCCGTTCACGTTCTGGTAGACCGGCAGTTCAAGCTGGCCGTAGACGGAGAGCTTCCTCGACCAGGCATAGGACAGGGCCGGAACCAGCGCCACTTCGGTGCGTCCGCTGTCGTCCGGCTCCGCATTGGCGCCGCGGTCGCGTCCCACATGAAGCAGGGTGCCCTGCAGGATCAGATCCAGTTTTCCGCCGACCGGGATCTGCCAGCCCGCCTGCACGCTGGCGCGCCAGCCCGGCCGGTAGCCGTCCCGTTGGTTGAGCGGCGCCTGCAGCGTCAGGTTGGTAAACAGGCTGCCGGTCATCGACATCGGCGCGTAGGCCAGTCCGCCGCCCAGCAGCAGGTCGGTGGTGCCGCTACCAGGCTGAACGCTGCGCTCCGCCTCGTCGCCCTCCGCATTGCGGACATCGATTTTGCCGGTGGGCAGCTTCAGCCCGCCCTGCAGGCTCCACGACGTTTCGCTTGCATGCTGCGCGGCAGGCCGGTGACGCAATGTCACGCGCGCATCGCCGATTTCGTCAAATCGCCAGGCTTCCGGAATCTGCGCCCCGTGATGGTGGTGAATGTGCAGGTGGTCGCGGTTCGAATAGGGCAGCACCAGGCCGGCGCTCCACTCGGGTGAAAACCCGACTTCCAGCCCGAGCAGTGCATTGCGGTTGACCGTTTTGGTTTCTACGTGATGTGAACTGACCGTGTTTCCATCGATTTTTTTCGTGCCGGTTTTCAGCTGGTCCTGCTTGAGATATTCCATCTGGCCCCAGACGCGCCAGCCTTGCGTCACCCCCTGGGTCAGCGACAGCCAGTCGTTCGATGCGGAACAGAATGCAGCGCCGCAGCTCGCGTGCGCACCGGCGCTCACGCAGCATCCGGCGAGCACCAGCGCAGGTAATGTCTTCATCGGTGTCTCCCCCTTTTTTTGTCCGGCACATTGTAGGGATGCGGGCGAGGTCCGCCGTGCGGCATATTGCCGCGCGGGTGCGTGAGTACCATGCGCTTGTATCGCTTCGTACCAGGCGAGTGCCGCTACAATCGCACCAGCGCGCGGTGCGCGATGGCGTCGCCGGACTGCGCATACCGGGGAGACACAACATGAACAGGGCAAAACGTTTCATCGCGGCCGGACTGCTGGCGCTGCTGCCGTGCGTATCCGGGCCGACCATGGCCGCCGCGTCGCCGATGGCCTTCATCGACAAGCAGATCGCTGCACACCCGGGCGAGACGGGAATCTACGTGCTCGATACCGGCGCGTCGGCCCTGCTGGCGCGCGCCTGGCTGGCCGACCACGCGCAGCAGTCGATCGAGGTGCAATACTTCATCTGGAGCAGCGACAACATCGGCATCCTTGCCACCGAGGCGCTGTTGCGTGCGGCCGATCGCGGGGTGAAGGTGCGCGTCATCGTCGACGACCTGCTGATCGACGCGCCCGACAAGACGCTGCTTGCGCTGGCCAGACACCCCAATGTCGACATCCGCATCTACAACCCCAAGCACCAGGTCGGCACGCCGTTCTACAAGCGCGCGCTCAACGTGGTGACGGACTTCCGCGGCGTCAACCAGCGCATGCACGACAAGACCTTCATCGTCGACGGCAAGGTCGGGATCACCGGTGGCCGCAACATGGCCGACGAGTACTTCGATTACGACCGCGAATACACCTTCCGCGACCGCGACGCGCTGGTGGTAGGCGCGGCGGCGCAGGCGATGCGGGCGAATTTCGAGGCCTTCTGGGCGAGCCCGCTCGCGGTGCCGGTGGAATCGCGCTTCGACGGCCTGGGCCTGATGAAAAAGAACGTCAAGGTGGCCGATGCCGAGGTGCAGCAGGTCTACTGCGAGCTGCACGCCTATGCGCAGCACCCGGAAAACTTCGCGCCGGAAGTGCAGGCGGCCATCGCGGCCACGCCCGCCGCCTTCGAGCGCCTGGCGCGCGA
The DNA here is from genome assembly GCF_001530125.1 of Thiobacillus denitrificans. Classification (GTDB taxonomy): domain Bacteria; phylum Pseudomonadota; class Gammaproteobacteria; order Burkholderiales; family Thiobacillaceae; genus Thiobacillus; species Thiobacillus denitrificans_C. Next base: position 193,886 of record NZ_LDUG01000048.1, read on the forward strand.
CATGGCCTGGGGCCGGGTCGACTTCATTCACGACATGCCGGGCAAGAACGGCCGCCGCTGGAGCCTGGGCGGCGGCGGCCAGAGCACGGACGCGCTGGCGAAGCTGGTGTCCGGCGCGCAGGAGTCGATCGTGATCCAGTCGCCCTATCTGGTGATGTCGAACAAGGCGAAGGCGCTGTTCAAGGACGCCGTCGCGCGCGGCGTCAAGGTGCGCATCCTCACCAACTCGCTCGCCTCCACCGACAACATGCAGGCCTTCTCCGGTTACCGCAACCAGCGCAAACAGCTGCTGAAAATGGGCCTCGATATCCGTGAATACAAACCCGACCCCGTCAACCGAAGCACCTTGATGTCGCGCGCCAACCCGCCCGAGACGCCGCCGCTGTTTGCGCTGCACGCCAAGAGCATGGTGGTCGACGGCATGACTGCCTACATCGGCACCTTCAACTTCGATCCCCGCTCGGAAAACCTCAACACCGAAGTCGGCGTGATCGTGCACCACGCCGGGCTGGCGCAGCGGCTGCGCGCGATCATGGAAGCCGATATGCACCCGGACAACAGCTGGAGCGCGGCGGAAGAACCCGACCAGTACGTGCCGCTGACCCAACGCGGGCGGGTGCGGTTGTGGCAGTTGCTACCGTTGAAGCCGCTGCTGTAGCGCACGTGAAATCGTCATTTCGCGCACTCGAAGTACATAAACGCGGCGAAGCAATCTAGACTGCATGCGGAATGATTAAATTCTTGATCGCCACGGCGCTATGCGCCTCGCGATGACGAGTCGGCGTTTTTGCGGAGAGCCCCATGCGATTGCCCATCAGCTTGAAAATATTCAGCATCACCATGGCCCTGCTGGTGCTGATGGTGGTCGTCACCTGGCTGTCGGTGCTCAACTTCCGCCAGCTCAACAACCAGGTACGCGCGCTGTCCGACTGGTACCTGCCGCTGCAGCAGCAGGTGGCCAGCGTCGAAATCCTCATCCGCCAGCAGATCGTGCACATGGAGCGGGTGATGGCGGGCATGGAAGTGGCCAGGCCCGACCCGGAGTTTCTCGCCAACGAATCGAACGGCTTCGACATGCGCGGCGTCAACGCCGACCAGATCGTCGATTCCTCGCTGCGCATGCTGGGCGAGGCCCAAGCGCAAAAGGACATCGAACTCGACCGCCCCACGCTCGCCGTGCTGGGCGAGCAGCTGCCCGCGATCCAGACCGCCCGCCAGCACTTTCACATGACCTTCCGCCTGTTCCAGATCGAAGCGCAGGAGGGCACCCCGCGTTCGCAAAAAATCGTCCGCGAAACCCTGCTGCGCGAGAAGGACACCGTCGACATCGAAATCGGCAAGACCATCGACATTCTCAACAAGCTGACCCAGGACACCGCTACCGAGGCCAAGAAAGAGGAGAAACGCGCCACCACGCTTAACTGGATCATCACCGCGCTCGCCACCGCGCTCGGCTTCCTCTCCGCGGTCTTTTTCACACGCTCGCTGGTCGGACCGATCAAGCGCCTGCTGGGCGGCACGCGCGCGGTGGAAGATGGCGACCTGGAGGTTGAAATCTAGGTCCAATCGCGCGACGAGATCGCCACGCTGGCCACGTCCTTCAACCACATGGTCGTCGGCCTGCGCGAGAAGGAGCGCATCCGCGCAACCTTCGGCCAGTACGTCGACCCGCGCATCGTCAAGACCCTGCTGGAAAACCGCATCGGGGAGGACAAGGGCGAACGCCAGGTGATGACCGTGTTCTTCTCCGACCTGGAAGGCTTCACACGGATGTGCGAAGGCCTCACGCCGGACGCCGCGGTGCGCTTCCTCAACCGTTATTTCTCCATGATGTCCGAGGTCGTCCGCAGCCAGCAGGGCATCGTCGACAAGTACATCGGCGACTCGGTCATGGCCTTCTGGGGCCCACCCTTCACCGACCCCGCCGACCACGCGCGCCTCGGCTGCATCGCAGCGCTCGACCAGATGGCGCGGCTGGAAGCCTTCCGTGCCTGGCTGCCCGAAATGTTCGGCGTCCGCGACAACCTGCCCGTGGTCAACGTCCGCATGGGCATTGCCAGCGGCGAAGTCACCGTCGGCAACATCGGTTCCGAAACTTCGCGCGGCTACACCGTCATCGGCGACACCGTGAACCTCGCATCACGCCTGGAGCAGGCCAACAAATTCTACGGCACGCGCATCCTGGTCAGTGAGGCGACGCGTACCCTCGCCGGCGACACACTGGCCTTCCGCGAAATCGACAGCCTGCGCGTCGCCGGCAAGCAGGAAACGGTGCGGGTGTTCGAGTTGCTGGGGATGGCAGACGAATTGAGCGAAAGCGGCCGACAACGAATCCAGGCGTACGAAGCCGGGCTGGCGCGCTACCGCGCGCAGGACTGGGATGCGGCCGAAGCGGCGTTCCGCGAATGCCTGACGTATGCGCCGGACGATCGCCCCAGCCAGGTCATGCTGGCGCGGGTTGCGGTGTTTAGGCAGAAGCCGCCGGAGGCGGGGTGGGGTGGGGTTTGGGTGGCGGCGAGTAAGTAAGTTGCGCCAGCTTGTTTTGTCTGACGTTAGCTGGCAGCATGAGACGACGCCCAGAATCCTTGGCTCGCCTTCGACAGTTGATCATCGAGCATGTCCCAAGCGAATCCAGTGTTACGAATAAGCAGACCAACCAGTTCTACCAGCCTCTGCATTCGTTCAATCGTGGCGCGCAGGTCACCCCACTTGATGCCTAGGGAGACGCTGATTAATCCGTCTTTGCGAGGAGCGAAGCGACGCGGCAATCCAGAAATGCCTGCTTAATCAATGCGCTGGATTGCCGCGCTTCGCTCGCAATGACGGTTATATCGAATTAATCAGTGTTTCCCTAGTGTTCCAATATCAACGAACTGGTACTTGTCTATGGCGAACCTCACCTCGGTGTGCGCGGACACCTTGTCACGAACTGTTCGGAAGGCCTTGAGCGTCTTACTCGTTGATAGCTGAGCCCATAGCTCTGTCGCTTCGCAGTAGAGCTGGCCAAACTGGCTACGCCGCTCTGCCTCTTCGCGCTGTTCCATCCGACGAAGAGCTTCAATTACTTCCGGCTCTGTTTCCTCTTCGATCGAAGGGATCTTCCATACGGCGAATCGCTCTCGAAGAACCGTTTGCACGGTCTCGTCCGTCAAGGCGCGTACGAGATTGCTCAAACTCGGTGTTCTTTCGTCATCGTCGAGCGTCAGCTTTGCTATATCTTGAGCGCACGACAGAAAGAGAGAATGTTTGAGAACACGAAAACCTCGCGCTTGTCGTCCCGAGCCTCGCTCACGGGTAACCGTTTTGCTGAATAGCATCGGCTCAAGCATTGCATATCTCTCGCGCAACTGGATGAATGCGTCAAGGAGGTGAACTGCATGAGCCTCAAGCTTATGAATCTGAGTTGGCATGAGGACTGAGTGGGCTACCCCGCGTGACCAATCAGGACATCACGGTTTCACCGCCGATGATCACGCCGCCCGCTCCATCGGCGAAACATCCTGCTTGATCCGTTCGCCGTTCTCGGTCAGGGCGATTTTCATGTCGTAGTCCGACTGCAGGCCCAGCCAGAATTCGGCGCTGGTGCCGAAGTAGCGGGCCAGGCGCAGGGCGGTGTCGGCGGAAACGGCGCGGCGCTCGCGCACGACATCGTTGATGCGCGGCGCGGGCACGCGCAGGGCGATGGCCAGCGCGCTGGCCGATAGCCCCATCGGAACCATGAACTCCTCGCGCAGGATTTCGCCCGGATGGATCGGGCGCATACCGTTCACAATCGACATCTTGGTCTCCTGTCAGTGGTAATCGACGATTTCCACGTCATAAGCGTTGCCGTTCTCGAACCGAAAGCCAATACGCCATTGATCGTTGATGCGTATGCTCCAGGTTCCCTTCCTGTCGCCTTTGAGCTTTTCCAGCCTGTTCTGCGGGGGGACGCGCAAGTCTTCCAGCTGGGCGGCCCGGTGCAGCATCTGCAGCTTGCGTTCGGCGACAGTCCTGATATTCACGAAGCGTTTGACCGTAGTGCCAGCAAACAAGGCCTGGGTGTCTGCGCATTTGAATGACAGAATCATGCATTCAACATATAACGTATCGCGTTAAATGTAAATAGGTACAAGAGGCGCACAATCTGGTTTCGACGCGCGTAGCGGGCGTCTCAAGCCGCTTCCGCATGCAGCCTCACCCCCAGCGCTCGCGCAACCTCGAGCACGGTCGCAAAGCTCGGGTTGCCGTTTTCACTGAGCGCCTTGTGGAGACTTTCCCGACTGAGTCCGGCGTCGCGTGCTACGTGCGACATATCTTTCAACTGTGCAATATCACTCAAGGCGCGGACAATGCTCGCGGCATCGTCAGCCGCTTCAGCAAGCCAGGCGTCGAGGTAGGCCGCAATTTCCTCGGGTGTGCGTAACTGCTCGGCCAGGCTGTAGGGCATGGTCTTGGTCTTGCCAGTTGTGTGCGCCATTTCGGTCTCCCGCAACACCTGCTATTCGACCACACCCTCATCCCCATGACACGTACACCCCGGATCATTGCTGGTGGAGTTGTCGCAGCACACGATCTTGCCGGCGCGGCAGCCGCAGATGCCTTTGTGGGCCTTGCAGCAGGCTGTCTGGATCTGGGCGAGTTGCATGCCCTTGGCATTCGCGAGGCAGGCTTCGGTTGAAATCGGTTTTTGCTGCATAGCAGCAGGCGTGCGGTCGACGGCTGAATCGGCGGCGGCGGGGAGCAAAAAACAGGCTGGGACAAATGCCAGCAGGGCGAGCAGGGTACGGATGCGCATGGAAGTCTCCTTGGCAGAAAAGGGCTGCCTCACTATAGCCGACTGGGCCAGCTTGGTGTGTTCGGCGCCTGTGGATAAGCGAGCGTACTGGATTGCTTCGCTTTGCTCGCAATGACCGGCAGGTGGTATTACGCGTCGCGCAGCAGCAGCCCCAGCATCAGCGCGGCCGTCACCAGGATCGCCGCCAGCAGGGTGAAGGCGCTGGCGTAGCCGGCGACGCCGACCATGAAGCCGGTGAGCACTGGGCCGATCGACTGGCCGACGTCCATCACCGTGCGCAGCACGCCCATTGAACTCCCGTAGTGACCGTCTTTGGTGAGGTCGGCGACGAGCGCGGCGGTGGACGAGGTGACGGTGGCGAAGCCGAGGCCGAACGCGAGGCTCAGCACCGACAGGCCGACGAAACTGGGGAAATAGGGCAGCAGCACGACGCTCGCCGCGCCGATCAAGAGGCCCGGCAGGATGACGCGGCGGCGTCCCACGTGGTCGGACACCCGACCCATCAGCGGCTTGGCGAACACGATGCTGAGAAGCTGCGCACCGAGAATGATGCCGATCTGCCACGCGGGAATGCCGAGCGAGGCGGCGAACAGGGCGAGGAAGGCCTCGATCGCGCCGAACACCAGGTACTGCGCCGCCTCGACCAGACTCACCAGCATGATGCCGCGGTCGCGCAGCACCGTTCTCAGGCTGGCCCAGAAATGCGGCAGCTCCCGTTTCTTCGAGGTGGCTGGCGGCGTGTCGTCGCGCAGCAGCAGCCCCGCGCCCAGCGCCAGCACGCCGGCGATCGCGCAGGCGATGTACACCGCGCCGAAGCTCGCCAGCGAGATCAGGGTGCCGCCGAGAAACGGCGCGATCGAGCGGCCGACGATGGTGACCGAGGAATAGGTGGACAGCCGCGCCGCGCGGTCGGCGCTGTAGCGCTCGGCAATCGCCGCGCTCGCCACCGTGCCAAAAATTGCGGTGGCGAAGCCGTGATAGAAGCGCACCGCCATCAGCTGCCAGGCGGTTTCGATCACCAGATACAGGAAGGGCGCGGTGGCGAACACGACCAAGGACGCCAGCAGCATGCGCCGCTTGCCCAGATGGTCGGACAGCGCGCCGGCGGGGTAGCTGATGAGAATGCCGGGGATCGTCGAGGCCATGACGATCCAGCCGATTTCCGCCGGCGTGGCGTTGAGCGACAGCGCGAACAACGGCAGCACCGGGGTTTTCGACAGCGTGGAACTGAAGATGGCCAGCCCGCCGATGAGCGCGATGAGGACGAAGAACGAGGGATGGAAAGATTTCATCAGGCAGCGTGCGTGGGGTTTTTTAGGCGAATGTGGTGCGAAGTCGCGCCGCATGCGAAAAAATCATGCGCATGCTGAACCATTCATACGGGAAAACACTGAGCTTCCCGCAACGACGAATAAATCAGCGTGTCCTTGGCCACTTGAGTATCCAGTCGGCACAGCGATCCGCTTCGGCCAGCGGGTGCGTGTTGGGGTGCAGGGTGCCGTGGGCGCACCAGTTTGCAAAGCGGGTAATGCGCTGCGCGTCGGCAAGGTGCGCAATCGCCCGGCCGACGCGGCTTCTCGGGTTGACCGGCAGATCGAACACGCCGACCTCGGCACCCGCCGACAGCGCCTCGAACACCATCGAGGCGCTGTCAGGCGTCACCCACACCGTGCTGCTTTGGGCCAGCTGCTCGGGCAGCCAGCCGGGTGAGGTGGCCGTGTGGGGGACGACGCTCAGATTGGAATGTTGCGGCAGCAGCGCCAGAAAATCCGCCGGGGTGCGGCGCGAAGTGGTCAGCGTCCAGTGCGTTTCCGGCGTGCGCGCGAGGATGCTTTTGATCTGCACCTGCACGGCGTCGCTGTCCCATTCGAAATGCGGCGACGTGCCGCCGATCAGGAACAGTCCATGGTTTGAATCACGGGTCATCGATGGGCGGATGCGGTTCAGCGCCCCCTCGCTCACCAGCGTGTGCGCATCCGCCGCAACGCCATCGTGCTGGGGAAGAATGCACAGATCGAACCCGCGGCGCGGCAGGCTCGGCTTCATCAGCACCACGGCGCGTCCACCGTGCGCGTGGCGAGCGGCCAGCAGCGTCATATGGGTAGCGTGGCCCGCGCCGATGATCAGGTCGGGTTTGGGGAGCGTGTTGTCGGGTAAGCGTTTCAGCAGCAGCGACAGCCAGGCGCGCCAGGCCGGCAGGGCGGGGCGGGTATGAATCTCGGTCGGCGTCGCGCGCGCCAACGCCTCGGCCAGGCCCAGCGACTGGTTCACGTGGCCCGGCTTGCCATCACTGACGATCCAGATGACCAATGGCGGATGCACCCCGGTCGATTCAGACAAAGAACCGCCCCGTATCCTTGTATGGCTCATCCCGTGTATGGGTCAGCTGCGCTTTGGACGAGCGAGCCAGATCGAACCCGGTATTGTGTTCATTAAGCGACAGACGGGCGAGAGCGTGGGGCATGAAGGCGCTACATGGACTTGGGTGGCGCAAAGTTTAAACCGAGATTGTTCATTATGGCGATGTGTAGGAGGGGCGCCCTCGCCCCGAATTTCGCACCGCTGAAATATCACGGCTTCGGCTCGGGAGCGGGCCTCCTACAACAGCGGGCATTATGGCGATGTGTAGGAGGGGCGCCCTCGCCCCGAATTTCGCACCGCTGAAATATCACGGCTTCGGTTCGGGAGCGGGCCTCCTACAACAGCGGGCATTATGGCGATGTGTAGGAGGGGCGCCCTCGCCCCGATTTGCGCACCGTCGCAACCTCCACGGCTTCGGCTCGGGAGCGGGCCTCCTACAACAGCCCCCTGGCGGCGAGGCCTTGTCGAGCACTTGCCCTTTGCGTCTTGCGGCGCATCGAGGCTGAAGCCGCTCCTACGGCGGCGCCTGCGGGATGCCGAAGGACAGGGGCTTCATCAGGGGGCAAGACATGACCCCAACAACCAACAGTGACATAGCCATATGGGTTAAACATCTTGCGATGGCAGGATGCGTGGCGGCGCACTATAGAGTTTCAGCCCACCTGCGTTCAAGCGCGGCCTGCCAGCGATAAGGCGCAGGGTCGAAGGCGGGTGTTCGGCCTTCCATCACGTCAACCAACAGTTCCGCCGAGGCGGGCGCCAGCGTCACCCCATAACGGTAATGCCCCGTGTTGACGAACACGTTCTCGAAATCCGGATGCCGGTCGATAACCGGGATATTGTCCGGCGAACCGGGGCGCAGCCCGGCCCAGTGCTGCACCGGCTGTATGGTGGCCAGCGCGGGCAGCAGTTCGGCGGCCTCAAGGTGCAGGCGTTGGCGCGTCGCGTCGTCGGTCGATTTATCGAAGCCGACGTCTTCCAGCGTGCTGCCCACCAGCACATGACCATCGCGGCGCGGAATCAGATACAGCCCGTTGCGATACAGAATCGTGTCCAGCACGCCCGGTTCCAGCTTGAACAGCAGCATCTGGCCGCGAATCGGGCGAATTTTTGGCATGGCCGCCAGCCCGGCCAGCCCCAGCCCAGCCCACGCCCCGGTGGCCAGCACCACGGCGTCCGCCGGGAACGTCTCCGCTGCCGTCTGCACTGCCGTCACCCGTCCGCCCTGCGTCAGCACCCCGGTGGCCGGGCACTGTTCGCGTATCACCCCGCCCAGTTGCACCACCGCCGCGCGCAATGCCGCCACCAGGCGCGGGTTGCGCACCTGCGCGATGCCAGGCAGCCAGATGCAGTTTTCTTTAGGGACACACTGAACAATTCCGTCATCGCGAGGCGCGAAGCGACGTGGCGATCCAGAAGCCTTTGATTCCGCTGACACGCTGGGTAGCTTCCCGCTGCGGCCTTCGGCCTCGCGTCTAAAGGCAACAGCGTTCGCAATGACGGAAATTGAGTTGCACAATATTGCCTTCGGCACGGCGGGCGCCAGATGCGGCGTGTCCAGGCAGTCCCGCTCCGCCATCATCCCGTGCGCAGCACACCAGGCCAGCGCCTGCTCCGGATCAGCCACATCCAGCGCCAGCATGCCGCAGCGCCAAAACTCCGCATCGCGCCCCGATATCACCTCGATGTCCGCAACCCAGTCCGCATAGCCCGCCATCGACCGCAAGGCCAGCGAAGTAACCGGCTCCGCGTAATCCCACGGCAGCAGCGGCGACAAAATTCCGCCCCCCGCCCAAGAGGATTCGCTGCCCACAGCCCCGCGCTCAAGCAGCGTCACGCAATAGCCGCGCTGCAACAAAGCCAGTGCGGCGCTAAGGCCGGAGACGCCCGCACCGATAATTAGAGGGTTCGGCATTCTTCAGTTACAGGCGTAATATTTGCGCATGAAAGTATCTGAGTTATTGCGGTTGCTGGAAAAAGATGGCTGGCTCGTAGTGCGTCAACGCGGTAGCCATCGCCAATTACACCACACTACGAAACCGGGTACCGTTACCGTTGCTGGCAAACCGAGCGTGGATGTCCCTCCCGGTACATTAAACAGTGCGCTCAACCAAGCTGGGTTAAAGGAGTAATTCCATGCGCTACATGGTCGTTATTGAAAAAGGCTCTTCTAGTTACGGTGCTTTTGTCCCGGATTTGCCTGGCTGCATCGCCGTAGGCGAAACGGAAGCAGAAGCGCTTTCGCTTATTGAAGAAGCAATCCGGTTTCATCTTGAAGATATGAGAGCCGGCGGACTCCAAATCCCGCCGCCTGCATCAAAAAGCACTTATGTTGAAGTGGCGCAGGCTGCCTAAGGAACCGCTGATTAATTTGTCATTGCGAGCGCAGCGAAGCAATCCAGCGTATTGATTAAGCGGGCATTTCTGGATTGCCATTTTAGCGATGTGTCCCGATACCGCCTCGATTCCCGCCACCCAGTCCGCATAGCCCGCTATCGACCGCAAGGCCAGCGCCGAAACCGCTCCGCGTAACCCCACGGCAGCAACGGCGAGAGAATGCCGCCCCTCGCCCACGACGACTCGCCGCCCACGATGCCGCGTTCCAGCATGGTCACCCGGTGGCCGCGTTGCAATAAAGCCAGCGCCACGCTCAAGCCCGAGACGCTAGCGCCGATAACAAGAATGTTTTGTGTCAATGAAAAAGCCCGAAATTGCCGTTCATTCTAACAAACAGGCCACCAGTCAGCAGACGCTGGTGTCTGTGCGGTTGAATGGATTAAGTTGGAGCGCATAAACAATCGTGAAAAACATGACGACCAAACTAACCGGATTCACGCTGATCGAGTTGATGGTCACCATTGCGGTGCTGGGCATTCTTCTGTCGATTGGTATCCCCAGTTACCAAAACATGGTGCTCAATAGCCGCATCACCGCGCAGGCCAATCAGGTGATAACTGCGCTCAACTACGCCCGTAGCGAGGCGGTCAAACGTGCCGCCCCCGCAACGGTCTGCTCCACCAATGGTGGGGCGGCCTGCGCCGGTTCCACGAATTGGTCCACCGGCTGGCTGGTGTTTGCCGATGCGAATGGAAACGGAGTGGTTAACGCTGGCGAGGCGGTTCTGCGAGTTTGGCCAGCGCTTAATAGCGGTAATACGCTCAACACTGGAAAAGACTTGCGGGTTACGTTCGCGGCCTCCGGGTTTGCAACAGGGTTTAACGATACGTTCAGGCTATGTGACAAGCGCGGAACGGCCGAGGCGCGCAGCATTGTGATCAATTCAATGGGCCGGTCTTATGTGCAAAAGGGGGCAACAGCGTGTCCATGATTAGTAGTCAAACCCGTGATGTCAGACATTCCATGCGAGGGTTTACCCTGCTTGAAGTGCTCGTGGCCGTCGTGGTGCTGTCCATCGGCCTGCTCGGATTGGCGGGTCTGATGGCATCGAGCCTGAAAAACTCGCATAGTGCCTACCAGCGCACCCAAGCAACCTGGCTGGCCTATGACGCGCTCGACCGGATGCGTGCGAATCGTCAGGTTGCGTTGGCAGGCGGCTATAACCTTGCCTTGAGCGCGGCCCCCGGCGGGAGCGCCCTGGCGAAGGACGATCTTGACGAGTGGGATACCGCATTGACCAACACGCTGCCAGCAGGTGACGGTTCGATTGCAGTCGCGGCAGGTGGAGTCGTCAGGATCGTTGTCCAGTGGAACGACACGAGAGGCACAGGCGGGATCGCTGCCGAACAATTCATTGTGGATTCGCAACTATGAAAACAGCCGCCCAGTTGATGCCGTATGAAAGACAGCGGGGTTTTTCGCTGGTGGAACTCATGATCGCCATGACGATCGGTTTCATCGTTCTGGCTGGAATCGGTTATCTGTATATCGAAAGTCGCCAGGCATTCCGCAGCATGGACAATCTGTCCCGCATGCAGGAAAGCGCGCGTTACACGCTGGAAATCATCGCGCGCGATATCCGCATGGCAGGCTATCGGGGGTGCGCGAGTTCGAGCGGTGATTTTCACAATACCCTAAATAAGGGAACCGAATCCGCCTATAACTTTGGCCTTCCCATCAATGGTTACGATGGGGGAGCCGCAAGTTGGACGCCTGCCTTGCCAACGGATGCGGGAGGGTTGAGCGGTTTAAGCCTCCTGGCAGGAACCGATGCCATCATCTTGCGCAGTGCGACCGGCAGCGGCACGACGGTAAGCAAGCAGCCCGGCAATTCATCTGCGGATCTCAAGGTAACAACGCCAAATGACCTGGCAATCAATGACATCGTCATGGTGACAAACTGCAAGGCCGCCACCGTATTCCAGATCACCAACATGAACGTCAATGGCGCCGGTCAGAACGTTGTTCATAACACCGGTGCTGGTGTCGGTCCGGCTGCGCCGGGCAACTCCACCAAAGACCTGGTCGAGAATTATTCTGCAAGCGGTGGCGAAATCATCAAGATGCAGAGCAAGAGCTATTTCATTCGCGACGGCGCCAGCGGCAGGCCTGCATTGTGGCAGTTCGACAATTACAAACCCGCCGGCGGGGACAATCCCGCGGAGATCGCGGAAGGCGTAGAGAACATGCAAATCCTGTATGGCATCGATGCCGATTCGAACGGGATCGTAGAAAGCTATTCGGCTGCGAACGCGGTCGCCAACTGGAGCCAGGTGGCAGCAGTGCGCATCAGCCTGCTGGTGGCCGGCAATGACGACAATGTCGCCACGTCCAAACAGAAATACAACTACAACGGCGCCCTGGTCGATGCACCGGATCAACGGCTGCGCCAGGTGTTCACCACCACCGTCAGTGTGCGTAACAGAACGCAGTAGGAGACAGTCCCATGCGCATCAAACCATCAAAAAACGGAAAACAGCGCCAGGCTGGCGTGGCCCTCATCACCGGGCTGATTTTTCTGGTGATGCTGACCCTGATCGCCGTCACCGCCATGCAGTCGACCACGCTGGAAGAACGCATGGCGGGCAATTCGCGCAGCCGCGATGCGGCTTTTCAGGGGGCGGAAGCGGCTGTGCGCGCGGCCGAAGTCGTGCTCAGCGGGGCGAGCCTGCCACCCTTTAACGGCAGCACGGTGGGCTACTACGCGCTACTGGACAATGGGGCTTCGGCCGACTACTGGAAAAGCACCCATAACTGGGCCGCGCAGTCGGTTGCATACAGCGGAAACCTCGCCGGTGTGAAGGAAGCGCGCTTTGTCGTCGAGGCGCTGCCGGCAGGATCGGGCAGTGGCGGCGACGATAGTCTGGTGGCGAAGCCACTCAGCGGCGGCGAGGTCTTTCGCATCACGACACGCGGCATCGGCACCGACGGCACCTCAAGCGTCATTTTGCAAACCACTTTCCGCAGAAGTATTTAAGTAGCCAGGCAGCAATGCTCAAGGAGTTTTCATGAAAACCCGCCATCCAATCCAGTCTTTCAGCCTTGTGGCTGCCCTGCTTTTGCCCGCATTGCACGCCCAGGCAGTGGACCCGATTGCGCTGCCGTCCGCGCCCCTGTACCTGGCGGGAGGGGTCGCGCCCAACCTGGTGGTGACCCTGGATGACTCGGGTTCCATGGCATGGGGCTTCGTGCCGGACAAAATGGTTGAAAATGCGAAGGTAACCAGCGGATGCAGTTATCCACTTCTTTATAAATACGATGAGGACGGTCCTCTAACCAAGAGATATTTCCTGTCGGGCGATTACAACACCCAGTACTACAATCCGACTACTACCTACCTGGTACCGTTGAAATACGACGGGACCCCGTACTCCACCACATTCAGCAGCGCCTATACCAATGGTTTTGATACGGGATCCACCCCGGTCAATCTGGCCAGCGCCTATCAGCCCACATTAGGATTCCAGCCCAAATCTAAGCAGTGCTATGCCAGGCACCCCGATATCGACAGTGGATCAAGTAAACAATTCAGCAGCGATACGGTCAATGTGCCGGCCTACTATTACCGCTATGAGACGGGTGGGACAGCAGGGTGCACCGTGGCTTCAAAGACCAATGAAGCCTGCTACGTCTATACAGCGATCATCGGCGCGAGCGAGCAGCAGAATTTTGCCAACTGGTATTCCTTTTATCGCACACGCAACCTTGCCACCGTCAGCGCGGCCACCCGCGCGTTTAACAACTTGCCCAGCACCATGCGTCTGGCATGGCAGGCGCTGAGCAGTTGCAATAACTTTACTTCCAGCAGTTGTAACGGCTGGGATACCAACATTTCCACGGATCACCGCATACGCGCTTTGAGCGCCAGTAACCACAAAGAGAATTTCTACAAATGGCTGGAGAAGTTGCCTGCGAGTGGTAGCACGCCTTTGCGCGCGGCGTTGGGCCGGGTTGGGGCGTATTACAGCACAACGAGCGGAACCAATAACCCTTATGCAGAGGAGCCCCAGGTCAAAGAGGGAACGCAGCATTCCTGCCGCGCCAATTACACCATCATGATGACGGATGGGATATGGAATGGAAGCAATGCGAGCGGGGTGAGCGACAATGTGGATAACACAGCCAAGTCCTTGCCAGATGGCACCAGCTACTCTCCATCCGCGCCTTTTAAAGATGACAATTCAAATTCTCTGGCTGACGTTGCTTTTTATTACTGGGCCAACGACCTGCGCACTGATCTGACCAATAACGTTCCGCGCAGCCCGCGTGCGCTGGACAAGTTGGTTGAAGATGGCAAAACCATCCCCACAGCAGATTATTTCAACCCCAAGAACGATCCTGCCAGTTGGCAGCACATGGTGACTTATACCGTTGGACTGGGCTTGACCACCACCTTACCCGAGTTGGACCCAGCACTGACTTGGGCAGGGAACACCTATACGGGAAGCTATGCTGACCTGGCTTCTGGCACACTAAACCCATTGTGGCCCGTCACCGGCACAGACAAGCCTGGGAACGTCGCCGACCTCTGGCATGCCGCCCTGAATGGCCGCGGCCTGTTCTTCAGCGCCGAAGATCCCAAATCGCTCAGCGATGCCATGCAGGAAATGGTGAACAACATTATCAGCCGCAGCTCGTCGGCCGCGTCGATCGCCACCAACTCCAAAAAGCTCGATACCAGCACCGCCATTTATCAGGCAAGTTTCGACTCAGGCAACTGGACCGGCGAGTTGGAGGCCTTTGCGGTCAAGTCAGATGGTACTTTGGGCGACTCGCTGTGGAAGGCCAGCACCAAAATTCCGGCTGCAGCCAGCCGCAACATCAAGACCTTTAATGGTTCGGTCGGCGTGGATTTCGCCTGGGGGAGCATCAGTGCCGATCAAAAGGCCCTGATTTCGGAAAATGAGCTGAATTACCTGCGCGGTGACCAGAGCAAGGAGCAGAACAAGGTGAATGGCACGTTCCGCACCCGCACCTCCCTGCTGGGCGATATCGTCAACTCCGACCCGCTGTTCGTAAGCGAGGAAAATTTTGGCTATGACAAGTTGAGTGGTACGGAAGGAACAGAATACGTAACTTACATTGAAGGAAAAAGCAGCAAGACACCGGTGATCTACGTGGGGGCCAATGACGGCATGCTCCACGCGTTCAAGACCAGCGATGGCAGCGAGCTGTTTGCCTACGTGCCGGGGCTGATTTATGCCAATCTGCCCAGTCTGACGAAGCCGAACTACAGCCATAAGTATTACGTGGATGGCGCGCCGACCGTGGGCGACGTCTACTATGGCGGAAGCGCTTGGAAAACCGTACTGGTCACCCCGCTGGGCGCGGGTGGGCGCGGCGTGTTCGCACTCGATATCTCCACTCCCGACACGGCCTTCAGCGAGTCAAATGTGCTGTGGGAGTTTGACGGGACGAGTGCCAGTAGTACGCCCAACGACATGGGCTACCCCGTGGGCAGCGCGTCGGTCGGCCGTTTCAAGGACGGGAAATACTACGCGGTATTCGGCAACGGCTATGGCAGCGCGAACTGCAGGTCCGGCCTGTTCATGGTGCAGATCGACGCGCCTTCCAATGTGAAGTTCTTTGACACGGGGGTAGGCGCCTGCACGACCAGTGCCACTCAGAACGGCATGTCCACCCCCAGCCTCGTCGATTATGACGGCGACCGCATCACCGATGCGATCTATGCCGGTGACCTGCAAGGAAAGTTGTGGAAGTGGGATGTCACCTCAGCAACGAACAGCGTTTGGGGTTTTGCAGCGGGTGGTAAACCCATGTTTACGACGGCGTCGGGGCAGCCCATTACCGCGCCGGTGGAGGTGGGCCCAGTGCCTTCTGATGCCTCGGGCAAGGCCATGGTCTATTTTGGTACCGGGCGCTACCTGCTTAACGGGGACGAGACCAACAAGACGGTGCAAACGTTTTACGGGTTGCTGGACGAAGACAAAGTAGTTACCAGCTTGAACAAGCAATCCATTGGTTATGAAGACGCGAATGCGCGTGTGGTCTTCGATGGTAATGATGGGACTGTGAACTGGAAATCTCAACAGGGATGGTATCTGGACCTGCTTCCGCCTTCGGGAACGGCACAGGGCGAGCGAGTTCTGAGCGTTCCCTTGTTGCGCTTCGGACGGGTGATTTTCAACACCTCCATTCCGTCAGCCGATCCCTGTGTATTGGGTGGAACCGGCTGGTTGATGGAGTTGGACGCCGCAACCGGGGGCAATCTGACCTACAGCGCCCTGGATATGAACAGCGATGGATTGTTCAATGAAGGCGACTACGTCGTCATCGGCCAAGACAATAAGGGGAATGATATTAAATCCCCTGTTGCAGGCAAGGCGTCGGGGTCGATGTCGCTCAACCAGCCTACCGTCATCACCGCGGGGGCCAAGGAGTACAAATTCAATTCTGATATCAAGAAGGGGATTAGCATCATCACTGAAAAATCCGGAACGAGCAATCCGCGTAGCTCCTGGCGGCAACTTCAGTAATGGCCGATTCGATGATCGAAAGGACAGGCATGAAAAACAAGAACGAGGGTCGCGCTTTTTGCGCGCGTAAACAGGCCTCCGGCTTCACGCTGATTGAGCTCATGATTGTGGTTGCGATCATCGGAATACTGGCTTCAATCGCTTATCCGTCCTATACGCAATATGTGCTGCGGGCAAACCGTGCCGAGGCGAAGGCCGTCCTGACGGAAACGGCGCAGTTCATGGAACGTTATTTCACGACCAACGGGACCTATAAAGACGGTGCACTGTTGTCCAATGTGTCGCCCAAGGGAGCGAGCGGGGGTGCGATAAAGTACAACATCAGTTTCTCCGTGGTGCCCACGGCTACGGTTTTTACCTTGCAGGCTGCGCCTTCAGGTGCCCAAGCCAATGACAGTTGCGGAACCTTGACCTTGTCGAACACTGGGGTGCAAACGCCGGCTACAACTGGGTGCTGGTAATTCCGTAATCGCTCGATACGGAATTCCGGTAAAGAAGGTAAAAGGGGACGCTACCCAATGGCACTACCTTAAGCCCTCCCCATAAAGCGCCTGCCGCTGTTTGAGGAGGGTGGCTTTGAGAATATGACGGGGTTGCGTCAGCAGTGCGTGTTGCTTGGGTCGTCGCTTGACCACGCGAGGTTCGACTCGGTCTGGCCAGGGCCATTAGGGCCATTGGGGGCCATTGGGGACGCTACCCTTTCTTTGTGCTCATGACCAACCAATGTTCACCTGGTTGCTGTTCCCGCAACCGACGACGGATTGCACCGGGTACCGGTATTCAAGCTGCTGCATAGCGTCCCCTTTGCCGCTGTTAGCCCAAACGGTGCTCTTTGACGTATTCCCGCAAGGCTTCGTCCATACGGGTTTGCCAGCCTTCGCCGGTTGCACGGAAGGTTTCGACCACCTCACGGGATAAGCGGATGGTAATGCGCTCTTTGGTGACCGTCGACTTGGGGCGCCCGCGTACCCCAAGCTTTTTGATAAGCGATGGTGGCAGCGCTTCGGTGGCGGACCTGAATTTTGCCAACTCTTCGGCAGTCAGTTCACGGACTTCGCCGTCCTCGTCAATCAATGGTTTGCGGCTTGCCATGTCTTTTTACCTCTCTTGCGTTCGCCTTGCGGAAACTGATAACCCGTATTCCCATCCCGGTCTCGGTAAAACACAGTACATGCAACCGGCCATCCAGATAGCATAGGGCGATGTAGCGGGTTTCGCCGTACTCCTTCCGGGTGTCCGGGAATATCAGCGCAGTATTGAAATCGACCTCCGCAACCCGTGCGAAGGACAGCCCTCGTTCGCGTATGTTGCGATCATGCTTGACGGAATCGTAAGTGATGTCCATTTGATATAGTGTGTGTACAATAATGAGTTCGGTCAA
>NZ_LDUG01000049.1 GCF_001530125.1 Thiobacillus denitrificans
TGTTCTAGGTTCCGCTGCAGGCGGTGGATTTCCCCAATGGAACTGTAATTGTCCCAATTGCGATGGTTACCGCCAGGGCAGCAAGCGTGTGAGGGCGCGGACCCAGTCGTCGATCACCGTCAGCGCTGATCAAGATAACTGGGTGCTGTTCAATGCCTCACCCGACATCCTCCAGCAAATTCGCAGCTTCCCCTCATTGCAACCGGCGCGAAGCCTACGCGACACTGCCATTCGCGCCGTCTTCCTGATCGACGCGCAGATTGACCACACCACCGGCCTGTACATGCTGCGCGAGCATCGCCAGCCGCTGGAACTGTGGTGCCACGCGCTGGTGCGCGAAGACCTGATGAGCGGCAACCCGCTGCTCAAGGTGCTCGATCATTACTGCGGCGTCAACTGGCACGATGTGCCGCTGGCCGATGCGGGTTTTGCCATGGACGGCGTGCCGGGGTTGCACTTTACAGCCCTGCCGCTGATCAGCAATGCACCGCCCTATTCACCGCACCGCGACCACCCCCAGCCCGGCGACAACGTCGGCGTGACCATCACCGACTCGGCCTCGGGCAAACGCCTGTTCTACGCCCCGGGTCTGGGCCAGATGGAGCCTCCTGTCTGGGCCGCGATGCAGGCTGCCGACTGCGTGCTGGTCGATGGCACGTTGTGGACCGACGACGAAATGATCACGCTGGGCGCTTCCAAAAAAACCTCGCGCGCCATGGGCCACCTGCCGCAAAGCGGCCCCGGCGGCATGCTGGAGTGGCTCGACCAGTTGCCCGCCAGCACCCGCAAGGTGCTGATTCACATCAACAACACCAACCCCATCCTCGATGAAGACAGCGCGCAGCGGCAGGAGCTCACGCGCCGCGGCATCGAGGTTTCTTTTGACGGCATGGAGATAGATCTGTGAGCAGCACACCCGCACCGTGGAGCCAGGAAGAATTCGAAGCGAAACTGCGCGGCAGGAGCACCAGCTACCACATCCACCACCCGTTCCATGTGATGATGGCCGCTGGCACGCTCACGCGCGCGCAGTTGCAGGGCTGGGTTGCCAACCGCTTTTATTACCAGATATCCATTCCGATCAAAGACGCAGCGATTTTGTCGAACTGCGACGACCGCGAGATCCGACGTGAGTGGATCCAACGCATCCTGGACCATGACGGCTACCACATTGGCGGCATTGACGACCCGGGCGGCATCGAAGCCTGGATCCGGCTGGGCGAGGCGGTGGGCCTGTCGCGCGACGATGTCACCTCCCTGCGCTACCTGGCGCCGGCGGCGCGCTTTGCGGTCGATGCCTACGTCAACTTCGCGCGCCGCCAGCCCTGGCAGGAAGCCGTGGCCTCCAGCCTGACCGAGCTGTTCGCGCCGCACATTCACCAGCAACGCATCGACACCTGGCCGACCCAGTACCCCTGGGTCGACGCCGCCGGCCTGCACTACTTCAAGCAGCGCCTGACGCAAGCCCGGCGCGATGTAGAGCACGGCCTGCGTTTCACGCTGGACTACTTCAGCCAGACCCGCGCCCTGCAGGAGCGCGCGCTGGAGATTTTGCAGTTCAAGCTCGACGTGCTGTGGGCTCTGGCCGACGCCATCATGCTCAGCCAGTGCGAGATCGAAATCAAGGGCCCCAAGGCGAAGGTTGCCCCATGAACGCACCCCAGGCCGCCATCGCTCTGGACGCCCGGCCCCGGGTGGCCGGCCACTTCCGCCTGCAATGGGAAGAAGTGCAGAAGGCCTGGGTGCTGCTCTACCCCGAAGGCATGGTCAAGCTCAACGGCAGCGCCGGCGAGATCATGCAGCGCCTGGATGGCGAGAAAACCGTGCAGGCCCTGATCGATGAACTGGAAAGCAGCTTCGAAACCAGCGGGCTGACGCAGGACGTGCTGGATTTTCTGGCGATTGCACAGCGCCAGGGCTGGGTCAAGCCATGAACGCCGCCTCGGCCGCGACCGGCATCGCCCCCGCCACCCAGCCCGGCCCGCCGCTGTGGCTGCTGGCCGAGCTGACCTACCGCTGCCCGCTGCACTGCGTGTTCTGCTACAACCCGGTGGACTTCGCCAGGACCAGCACCGAGCTGTCGACCGGAGACTGGCTGCGCGTGCTGCGCGAGGCGCGCGCCGCCGGCAGCGTGCAGTGCGGCTTCTCCGGCGGCGAGCCCATGCTGCGCGACGACCTCGAAGAGCTGGTCGCCGAGGCCCACCGCCTGGGCTTCTACACCAACCTGCTGACCTCGGGCGTGGGCCTGACCGAAGCCCGCGCATCAGCGCTGAAGCAGGCCGGGCTGGACCACATCCAGCTCTCGTTCCAGGACTCGACACGCGAGCTCAACGACTTCCTCTCGCACACCAAGACCTTCGACCTGAAACGCCGCACCGCCGGCATCATCAAGTCCCATGGCTGGCCCATGGTGCTCAACTGCGTGATCCACCGGCTCAACATCGACTACATCGAACAGATCATTGAACTGGCGGTGGAGCTCGGCGCCGAGTACCTGGAACTGGCCAACAGCCAGTATTACTCCTGGGCCGAGATCAACCGCGATGGGCTGCTGCCTTCGCGTGAGCAGCTGGAGCGCGCCGAACGCGTCACCAACGACTACCGAGAAAAACTCGGCGACAAGATTCGCATCTTTTTCGTGGTGCCCGACTACTATGAAACCCGCCCCAAGAAATGCATGAATGGCTGGGGTAATGTGTTTTTGACCATCACGCCCGACGGCACGGCGCTGCCTTGCCACACCGCCAAGATGCTCAAGGGCATCACCTTCCCCAATGTGCGGGACATGAGCGTCCAGGACATCTGGTACGCCTCGCCGGGCTTTAACCATTTCCGCGGCGACAGCTGGATGAAGGACCCCTGCCGCAACTGCCCGGAGAAGGAAAAAGACCTGGGCGGCTGCCGCTGCCAGGCCTTCATGCTCACGGGCGATGCGGCCAACGCCGACCCGGTGTGCGACAAGTCGCCGTTTCACCCCGTTGTGCAAGACGCCGTGGCTTACGCCCAAGTGCCCGATGCCCGGCGCACCGTGGTCAAGCCCCTGGTGTTTCGCGATCCCAAGGTTTCGCGCCAACTTGCCGAAGCAAGCAGCACCCCGCTGGGCGCTCACTTGTCCGCGCCGGAAAAGAACAGCCGCTCGCCGCCGATCTTGTAGCCGGCACTGACCCTGGCAAAGCCAAATACCTTGGTGCGAATGAGCATCCCGATTCGGCTACAGGTTGTAGCTCGGATTCATCACGCCCACGCCCACTTTGGCGCTCGATCGCGAGCATAGGGATTACACCGGGGGGTGAAAAAGTTCCCTGTTGTTACAGTTGAGCTGGCGTTCTGACGTTAATCGCTACAACACAATCCCTGGAGACTTTCCTTGATTAAAAAAATTGCCTTCATTGGTTCACTGATCGCCATCAGTGTCGGCCAGGCTGTTGCACAAACAGCCCCGCCCCCGCCGGCCTGGAAACAGGGAATGCCGGCCGATCTGGCCGACTCCAGGCTCGCGCCCCATGCCGGCAAGCTGACG
>NZ_LDUG01000005.1 GCF_001530125.1 Thiobacillus denitrificans
CTTGATGACCTGAGAGGCGGGGCAAAAAAGACCAAGGCGCGTGCTGCCGTGGCCGCGAAGTACCGTAATCCCGCCACGGGTGAATCCTGGGCGGGCCGCGGCCGCGCGCCGAAGTGGCTGGCGGAAGAGCAGTCCAAAGGGCGGTCAAAGGAAGCATTTCTGATCAAGTAGTCGCGCAGCAACAGGTCGTTTCTGCAGCGCGGTTCAGTGGGCGCCCTAGGGAAACACTGATTAATTCGATATAGCCGTCATTGCGAGCGAAGCGCGGCAATCCAGCGCATTGATTAAGCAGGCATTTCTGGATTGCCGCGTCGCTTCGCTCCTCGCAAAGACGGATTAATCAGCGTCTCCCTAGCGTCTTTTTGGGCCACGTGTGTTTGTGAAACGGTCAGAATCCAATGCGCTTGAGCCCTTTGATGACCCCGCATGCGCAGGCCTTGAAAACCGCCGCTGTAATCGGAGGCGGGCCCGCCGGCCTGATGGCGGCCGAAGTCCTCTCGCAAGGCGGGGTGCGGGTTGACCTGTTCGACGCCATGCCTTCACTGGGCCGCAAGTTCCTGCTGGCCGGCGTGGGCGGGATGAACATCACCCATTCCGAACCGTTCGACGCCTTCCTGTCGCGCTACGGCGCGCGCGCTGCTCAAATCAAACCGCTTCTCGAGGCCTTTCCCCCTGCCGCGCTGCGCGAGTGGAGTCACGGGCTGGGGGTCGAGACCTTCGTCGGCTCGTCGGGGCGGGTGTTTCCCTCCGACATGAAGGCGGCGCCGCTGTTGCGCGCGTGGCTGCATCGGCTGCGCGAATCCGGGGTGCGGTTTCACGTGCGGCATCGCTGGCTGGGTTGGCGCGAAGACGGTGCGCTGCGCTTTGCCGCGCCGCAGGGCGAATTGGCCGTGAAAGCCGACGCGGTGGTGCTTGCACTCGGCGGCGGCAGCTGGGCGAAGCTGGGATCGGACGGCGCGTGGGTGCCGCTGCTGGCGCAGCGCGGGATTGATGTCGCGCCCTTGCTGCCGTCGAACTGCGGCTTCGATGTGGCGGGTGGTTGGAGCGAGCATCTGCGCAGCCGCTTCGCCGGGCAGCCGCTGAAAACGGTGGCACTGCGTTTCACCGATGCGGCCGGTTATTCGCATGAACGCAGGGGCGAGCTGATGCTGTCCGGCACCGGCATCGAGGGCAGCCTGGTGTATGCCCTGTCGGCGCCGCTGCGCGACACGATTGCGGCACAGGGATCGGTGACGGTGCTGCTCGACCTGGCCCCCGACAAAACACTCGATCGGGTTATCGCCGAAGTCGCCCACCCGCGCGGCGCGCGTTCGCTGTCCAGCCACTTGCAAAGCCGCGCCGGAATCAAGGGCGTGAAAATGGTCCTGCTGCGCGAGGTGTTGTCGGCGGATCAATTGAACGACCCGGTGAAGCTCGCCCACGCGATAAAATCGCTGCCGCTTACGCTCGTCGCCCCGCGCCCGCTCGACGAGGCGATCAGCAGCGCCGGCGGCCTGCGCTTCGAGGCGCTCGACCAACACCTGATGCTGCGCGATCTGCCCGGCGTGTTCTGCGCGGGGGAGATGCTCGACTGGGAAGCGCCCACCGGCGGCTATCTGCTGACGGCTTGCTTCGCCAGCGGGTGCGTGGCGGGGCAGGGCGCACTCACCTATTTGAATGATCACCATGCTGCGACTGACTGAGCTCAAACTCCCGCTCGACCATCCGCCCGAGGCTTTGCGCGCGGCGATCCTGCAGCGCCTGGACCTGGCAGACGACGAACTCGTCGGATTCAGCATTTTCAAGCGCAGTTACGACGCGCGCAAAAAGCACGCACTGCTGATGGTCTACGCGGTCGACGTCGAGGTCAGAAACGAGGCCGCGCTGCTGAAGAAATTCCGCGACGACCGCCACCTCGTGCCGACGCCGGACATGGCCTACCAGTTCGTCGGCCACGCGCCGGAGAATCTGAGCGAGCGTCCGCTGGTGGTCGGCTTCGGCCCCTGCGGCATCTTCGCCGCGCTGGTGCTGGCGCAGATGGGCTTCAAACCCATCGTGCTGGAGCGCGGCAAGGCGGTGCGCGAGCGCACCCAGGACACCTGGGGGCTGTGGCGCAAGCATGTGCTCAATCCCGAGTCCAACGTGCAGTTCGGCGAGGGCGGGGCGGGCACGTTTTCCGACGGCAAGCTCTACAGCCAGATCAAGGACCCCAAGCATCTGGGGCGCAAGGTGCTGACCGAGTTCGTCAAGGCGGGCGCGCCGGATGAGATTCTATATGTGTCGAAACCGCACATCGGCACCTTCCGCCTGGTCGGCATGGTCGAGACCATGCGCCACGAGATCGAGGCACTGGGCGGCGAAATCCGCTTCCAGCAGCGCGTCACCGACGTGCTGGTCGAGGATGGTCCCAATGGTAAAAGTATCCGCGGGGTGACGCTCGCCAGCGGCGAGACGCTCGCCAGCAATCACGTCATCCTCGCGCTCGGCCACAGCGCGCGCGACACCTTCGAGATGCTGCACGCGCGCAGCGTCTACATGGAAGCGAAGCCATTTTCCATCGGCTTTCGCATCGAGCATCCGCAGTCGCTGATCGACCGCGCACGGTTGGGGCCGAACGCCGGCAATCCGCTGCTCGGCGCGGCGGACTACAAACTGGTGCATCACGCCAAGAACGGCCGCTCGGTGTACAGCTTCTGCATGTGCCCGGGCGGCACCGTGGTGGCGGCCGCCTCCGAGCCGAACTGCGTGGTGACCAACGGCATGAGCCAGTATTCGCGCAATGAGCGCAACGCCAACGCCGGCATCGTGGTGGGCATCACGCCCGCGGATTTCCCCGGCGGGCCGCTGGCCGGCATCGAGCTACAGCGCAAACTGGAGGCACGCGCGTTCGAACTCGGCGGCGGCAATTACGACGCGCCGGGCCAGCTGGTCGGCGATTTTATTGAAGGCAAGCCGTCGACCCAGCTCGGCAGCGTCGAGCCCTCGTACCAGCCCGGCGTGCACCTCACCGACCTCGCCTCGACGTTGCCGGATTACGCTATCGAGGCGATCCGCGAGGCGCTGCCGGCGTTCGACCAGCAGATCAAGGGCTTTGCGATGAAGGACGCGGTGCTGACTGGCGTCGAGACGCGCACCTCGTCGCCGCTGCGCATCACCCGCGGTGACGATTGCCAGAGCATCAACGTCAAGGGGCTGTACCCGGCGGGCGAGGGCGCGGGCTACGCCGGCGGGATTCTGTCGGCTGGCGTCGACGGCATCAAGGTCGCCGAGGCGGTGGCGCTGGACATGCTGGGCAAAACGGCGGGGCCATGAGATGCGCTGTGTAAATTTTGATGATGACGTGGGCGAATTGACGTGGGAGCGCCGCCCTCGGCGCGATTTGTGGTTGCCGAAAATCGCGCCGAGGGCGGCGCTCCCACGGGGGGCTTATGGTCTGCCGGATGCCGTGACCAGCTGGCGATAGGCGGCATCCGCCAGCTGCTGGATCGCCTGGCGTCCGATCTGGCCCGACAGGGCGTAGCCGAAATCGCCGTCGATCCAGTAGAACACGTCGACGCCGTTTTCGGTCGTGTGGCGGAACGCCGTCTCCGTGTTGCCGGCCACTGCGCGGCGCACGTAGAGGGTGACGCGGCGCTCGATCTTGTCCTGGTACATGAACTGCGCGACCGGCCCGGTTTCGCCGGTCAGCAGGCGGCCGCCGAGCAGCTCGAATCCCTGCGCGCTGAAATCCGGCGCCTGCAGTTGCGTGCCGACGCGCTTGGACAGCCAGGCCACCAGATGGTCCGCGTGGGCAGCGTCGACTTCGACCGGGTGGCGCGCTTCGGGGCTGAATACGGCGTGGGCGATGGCGGCATCGCGGGCGAGATATGCCGGGGCGGCGGGCGCCTGCCCGGGGGTGTTCAGGCCGATGGCGTAGCCGATCAGTCCGGTCACCAGCATGGACAGCATCGCGGCCACCGCTTTGAAGGGCTTGGCCATGGCCGGCCGGCGCGTGGCGCGCACCAGATTCAGCGGCAGCGGCTCATTGAGGACGGCGTCGAAGGCGGCATGCAGGGTCTGGTTCTGCCCGGCCCAGGCCTGCACCCGCGCGGCGTCGGCCGGATGGGCCGCCAGCCAGGCCTCGACCTCGAGGCGGCGGGCCTCGGGCAGGGTGCCATCGACATAGGCGTGGAGTTCATGCTCGTGTACGTTGTCTGTCATATCACTAGCTTCAGTTTGATCGCGGGTTCGCCCGCCAGCATCTGCCGCATCCGCTCGCGCGCACGCGAAAGGCGCGACATCACGGTGCCGGTCGGCACGCCCAGCACCTGGGCAGCTTCAGCGTAGCCGAATTGCTCCAGCCCCACCAGCAGCAGGACTTCGCGTTGTTCCTCGGGCAATTGCGCCAGCGCTGCATGGATGTCGCGCGCGACCAGTGCTTCCATCTGCCCGCCGCTCACCGGCTCGTCCAACGCGTCCTCCATGACAGTTTCCTGCGGCCGCCGGACGCGGATCTGGTTGACGAACAGATTGTGCATCAGGGTGAACAGCCAGGCACGCAGATCGCTGCCGGGCTGCCACAGGTCGAGCTTCGCCAGCGCGCGTTCGAGCGTGTCCTGCACCAGGTCGTCGGCGCGATTGACGTCCCCCGTCAGCGCCCGGGCGTAGCGGCGCAGGCGGGGGAGGTGCTCGATCAGGTCGGGGCGGGCGCGCACTCAGGGCTTGGCGGTATGCCACACATTGTTGACGCCGTCACCGGTCATGTCGCCCGGTTT
This sequence comes from Thiobacillus denitrificans, assembly GCF_001530125.1. Classification (GTDB taxonomy): domain Bacteria; phylum Pseudomonadota; class Gammaproteobacteria; order Burkholderiales; family Thiobacillaceae; genus Thiobacillus; species Thiobacillus denitrificans_C. The sequence goes on from NZ_LDUG01000005.1 coordinate 4,734, forward strand.
CTGGTCCTTGAACCACCGATACAGCGGCTTGCCCTTGAACGACCACTGCATGGAACCGTCGTCCCGGGTGATGACCGCGTAGTCGCCACTGGTCTGGTCGGACGCGGCGGCGGTCAGGGGCGGCCATTTCTGGGCGCATTCGCCGTTGCAAACGCTCTTGCCGGAGCCGGCCGCGTCCTTGTCGAAGACGTACAGCGTCATGCCTGCCGGATTGGTGAGCACGCCCATCTGGGTCATGGCGGGCGATGCGGCGTAGGGGCTGGCACAGGCAACCAGCATGCTCAGGGCAGCGAGGGAGGCGGAGAAGGAGGTGTTCATGGCGTTTCCTTGTTCAATGGTGGGTGAGGAATGGGCAAGTCTCGGCTTGCATGGACGTGAACACCTTCACCGCCAAGTTTATTCCCCTTCGCAGCGATATTTTTCTGGATTGTAGGAGCGGCGCCCTCGCCGCGATTGCGCCCGTACAGGGTAGGAGGTCCGCCCCCGGCCCGATGCCGTGGCGTTTGCATCGGTGCGCAAATCGCGGCGAGGGCGCCGCTCCTACGTCGCGCGGGGACATGCAAGAAAACGCTTGCAATTTTTTCAACGTTTCAAATATCATTGAAATATGGAAACGAAAACCGTCGTCACCGCCCTTGCCGCTCTGGCCCAGGATTCCCGCCTGGCCATTTTTCGCGCACTGGTCCAGGTTGGCCCGGCCGGCCTTGCCGCCGGCCGGATCAGCGAACTCACCGGAATTGCGCCGTCCTCGCTGTCGTTTCACCTGAAGGAACTGTCGCATGCCGACATGGTGAGCTCGCAGCAGTCGGGGCGCTTCGTCATCTATACCGCGAATTTCTCCACCATGAACGCGCTGCTCGGTTTTCTCACCGAAAACTGCTGCGGCGGCAATCCCTGCTCGCCAGTCTGCACCCCGGCGTGCGCAACTTCAAAGGAGTCAACATGAAACGCCTTCACGTACACGTTGCGGTCGACGATCTGGCCGCCAGCATCAAGTTCTATTCCACGATGTTCGCCGCCGAGCCGACCGTGACCAAGGACGATTACGCGAAATGGATGCTCGACGATCCGCGCGTCAACTTCGCGATCTCGGCACGCGGCGCCGCCCCCGGCCTCAACCATCTGGGCGTGCAGGTCGAAAACGCCGAGGAACTGGTCGAAATGAACGCGCGCCTACAGAAGCTCGACGCCGAGGTGGTGGAGGAAATGGGCACCGCCTGCTGCTACGCCAAGTCGGACAAGTACTGGGCGACGGACCCCACCGGCATCGCCTGGGAGACCTATCACACGCTCGACAGCATCCCGGTGTTCGGTGGGCAATCGGCAGACGGCTGCTACGTGCCCGAAGCTGCAGTGGAAAAAGCCTCCTGTTGCTCTCCGGCCAAGGCCAAGCCGGCCGCGGGCGGCTGTTGCTGAGTTTTTCTTTCATCAATCAAGGGAGCTATCGTGGCTGAAAAAACCTACACCGTGCTGGTGCTGTGCACCGGCAATTCCTGTCGCTCGCAAATGGCCGAAGTGCTGTTGAACCATGACCTCGCCGGCCAGGTGCGCGCGCTGTCCGCCGGCACCCGGCCACAGCCCAAGGTGGCCGACGGCGCGATCGAGGCACTGAAGCAGGCCGGGCTGCCGACCGATGGCCTGCATCCGAAGGACATCGACGCGGTGATGAACGAGAGCATCGATCTGGTGGTGACGGTGTGCGACAACGCCAGGGAAGCCTGCCCGATTTTCCCGCGCCCGATTCCCAGCATCCACCTGCCTTTCCATGACCCGCACGGCGAGCCGCTGGAGAGCTTCCTCGCGGTGCGCGACGACATCCGCACCCGGCTGGTGGCGGCGGTGCGCGAGAAACTCGGCCTGCAAGCGGCGGCTGCCTGAATAACGGAGACGCTGCCATGGCTGAACCCATTTACAACGTGCTGTTCCTCTGCACCGGCAATTCGGCGCGTTCGATTCTGGCTGAGTCGCTATTGAACAATCTGGGCAAAGGGCGCTTCCGGGCGTTCAGCGCGGGAAGCCATCCAGCCGGACAGGTCAATCCGTTTGCGCTGGAATTGCTGGAGAAAGGCCATTTACCAACCCGTGAACTGCGCAGCAAGCCGTGGGACGAGTTCGCGCAGCCCGATGCGCCGCAGCTCGATTTCGTCATCACGGTATGCGACAAGGCGGCGGGCGAAGTCTGCCCGGTGTGGCCGGGGCAGCCGATGACCGCACACTGGGGCATTCCCGATCCGGCCGCGGTGGAAGGAAGCGATGACATCAAGCGTCGCGCGTTTCTCGATGCCATGAACCGGATGCAGCGCCGCATTTCCATGTTCGTCAGTTTGCCGTTCAACACGCTGGACGGCATGAAGCTGCAACAGGCCGTTCGCGACATCGGGGAGACGGCATGAGCGTCCAATGCGAAGTCACCGCTAAAAAGGCCGCCGGCGCACCGATGAGCCTGTTCGAGCGCTGGCTTACCCTGTGGGTGGCGCTGTGCATCGTCGCCGGCGTGCTGCTGGGCCAGCTTTTTCCGGCGCCGTTCCATGCGCTGGGGCGCATGGAGGTGGCGCAAGTGAACCTCCCGGTCGGCCTGCTGATCTGGGTGATGATCATCCCCATGCTGATGAAGATCGACTTCGGGGCACTGCATCAGGTTAGATCGCACTGGAAGGGCATCGGCGTGACGCTCTTCGTCAACTGGGCGGTGAAGCCGTTCTCGATGGCGCTGCTGGCGTGGATATTCATCCGCCATGTATTTGCCCCGTATCTGCCGGCGGAACAGCTCGATAGCTATGTCGCCGGCCTGATCCTGCTGGCTGCCGCACCGTGCACCGCGATGGTGTTCGTGTGGAGCCGGCTGACCGGAGGCGATCCCTATTTCACCCTGTCGCAGGTGGCGCTGAACGACGCCATCATGATCGCCGCCTTCGCGCCCATCGTCGGGTTGCTGCTCGGGCTGTCGGCCATCGTGGTGCCGTGGGACACGCTGTTCACCTCGGTGGTGCTGTACATCGTCATCCCGGTGATCCTGGCACAGGGCTGGCGCAAGCTGCTGCTCAAATGCGGACAGGCGGCGTTCGACGCGACGATGGCGCAGCTCGGCCACGCTTCCATCATCGCGCTGCTCGTCACGCTGGTGCTGCTGTTCGCCTTCCAGGGCGAGCAGATCATCGCGCAGCCGCTGATCATCGCGCTCCTGGCCGTGCCGATCCTGATCCAGGTGCTCTTCAACTCGTCGCTGGCCTACTGGCTGAACCGCAAGGTGGGCGAGCAGCACAGCGTGGCCGGCCCGTCGGCACTGATCGGCGCGTCCAATTTCTTCGAGCTGGCGGTGGCGGCGGCGATCGCGCTGTTCGGCTTCCAGTCGGGCGCGGCGCTGGCCACTGTGGTCGGCGTGCTGATCGAGGTGCCGGTGATGCTGCTGGTGGTGAAAATTGTCAACCGCAGCAAGGGGTGGTACGAATCGGGTTTGCAATCCCGCTGAGAGAACCGTCATGCTGAAACGCTACGCGTTGATTCTGTTTGCCGCCGTGATCGGCCTGTTCACCCTGACCGCCCGCGCCGACTATCAACCCAGGGCAGAACGCGTGACCGAAAACGTCTACGTCATCGTCGGCCCATTGGGTCAGCGCAGCGCCGACAATGACGGCCTCAACGCCAATTTCGGCTTCATCGTTACCCCCAGGGGCGTGATCCTGATCGACTCCGGCGCCAGCCGCTTGGGGGCCAAAAAGATCGAAGCCGCCATCCGCAAGGTGACCAATCAGCCGGTGTGCTGGGTCGTCAATACCGGCAGCCAGGATCACCGCTGGCTGGGCAACGACTACTTCGCCGGCCAGGGCGCCGAGGTCATCGCGCTCGCCCGCACCGCAGCCACCCAGGCCGAGTATGCGGCGCAGCAGATAGAAGGCCTGAAGCGCTTTCTCGGCAAGCGTATGCAGGGCACCAAGCCGCTGCCTGCCCCCAAAACGCTGGCGGGCGATTCGGTCACGCTGGAACGGGGCGGCGAGACGCTTGAACTGACGTATACCAACGCCCACTTTCCGGGCGACGCCTGGGTCTGGCTGCCCAAGCAGCGCGTGATATTCAGCGGCGATCTGGTCTATGTCGACCGCCTGCTCGGCGTGCTGCCCTGGTCGAGCGTGAAGAATGGTCAGCAGGCCTTCAAGGCACTGGCCGCGCTGCAGCCTGCACGCATCGTTCCCGGCCACGGCCGGGTGTGTGACCTGGCGCAGGCGCAGCGCGAGACGGGCGACTATTACGACTTCCTCGCCAACCAGGTGGGTGCGGCCGCGCGGGAGATGGAGCCGCTGGCTGCGACGCTCGACCGCTACGCCGATCTGCCTGCATTCCGGCATCTGGACAACTACGAAGGCCTGCACCGGGCCAACATGAACCGCGCGTTCACCGAATTCGAATCGCAGTAATGTTCGACCCTCTCGGCAACTGATGGCGTGGGACTGGGCGCGGTGACGCCGTTTTGTTCGTGTGCCGCGATTATGGCTCTGAGAGTCAGAGACGGTAAAGCAGGCGAGGCCGGATGCCTGACGCCCGATACTCTAACGAGTAGGCTATGAATAATAGTGCTACTCGTCTTTTCGGGAACCCATCATGCCTAGCATCAGCTGTATCGTCGTCGCCACCGATTTTTCCGAATTTTCCGAGCGTGCCGTGCAGCGCGCCGCGCGCATTGCCAACCAACACAATGCCGAGTTGCACGTGCTGCATGTGGTGCGCCCGCTCGATCTCTACCCCAGCCTGACGCTGACCCCGGATGAGTTCGGCCACAGCGATCAGGAGTTGCAGCAAGCGGAGCAGACCCGGGTGGAGGCCGTGGCGGCCAGCCTGTCCACTCAGTTGGGTATTCGCGTCCGCGCCGTCACCCGGCTGGGCCGGGCGCATACCGAAATCGCCGCCTACGCACAGGCGGTGGCGGCCGATCTGGTGGTGGCCGGGTCACGCGGCGAGAGCACGCTCTTGGACCTGTTCCTCGGGTCCACCGCTTCACGTCTGCTGAGGGTGGCGACGTGCCCGGTGCTGATTGTCAAGAAGCCGGCGGATGAGCCTTACCGCAAGGTGTTGGCGGCGGTGGATTTCTCCCCGGTGTCGGCGGCGGTGGTCAGCCATGCCATCAGTCTCGCCGACGGCGCACGGGTGGATGCGCTGCACGTGCTGGGGAGCGAGGTCGAGCAGCGTTTGCGCAAGGCGAAGTTTGTCCGGGTGGACATCGCGGATTGGCTCACGCGCCAGCGCACCGAGGCCGAGCAACAGCTGGATGCCCTGCTGACACCGGCCGAACAGGGCGCGGCAGTCGGGCGCCTGGTCCAGCCAGGCTTTCCCCCGGCGGTCATCTGCCAGTCCATCGAGGCAATGGGTGTTGATCTGGTGGTTCTGGGGCGCCATGGTTATGGCGGTGGCTTGCAGGATTGGCTGCTGGGCAGTGTGAGCAAGGACGTGGCCCACGCTGCGGCGTGCGACGTGCTGCTCATCAGCCTGGGCGGGCAGTAGCAGGCATTCTCTGCATGGCGTGCGGACACTCCGGTGCGGCGTTTCCGGATTGGCGACGCTAGTCTGAAGACACCGGCGCGTCAGGAGACAAGCGATGAATCCCATCTGGCTCGAGCACTATCCCCCCGGTGTCCCATCAGAAGCCAGCATTCTCCGCTTCGATTCGCTCAAGGACCTGCTCGAACAGAGCTGCGAGCGGTTCCGCGCGCGTCCCGCTTTCACCAACCTGGGCGTCAGCCTGAGCTACGACGAGCTCGACCGCCGCTCGCAGGCGTTCGGCGCCTGGCTGCAGCACGAGGCCGGCCTGCGCCGTGGCGAGCGGGTGGCGATCATGCTGCCCAACCTGCTGCAGTATCCGGTGGCGCTGTTCGGCGCATTACGCGCCGGCATGGTGGTGGTGAACGTCAATCCGCTCTACACCGCGCGCGAGCTGCAGCACCAGCTGGCCGATTCGGGGGCGACGGCGATCGTGGTGCTGGAGAATTTTGCACACACACTGCAGGAAATCGTCGCGACCACCGCGGTGCGTCACGTGATCACCACCCGCGTGGGCGACCTGTTGCCGCCGTTCAAGGCCTGCCTGGTCAACTTCGCGGTCAAGTGGATCAAGCGCGGGGTGCCGCCCTGGCAGCTGCCGGGTGCGGTGGCCTTCAACGCCGCGCTCGGACGCGGCGTGCACCATCGCCTCGATGAGGTGCAGATCACGCAGGATGACATCGCCTTTCTGCAATATACCGGCGGCACCACCGGGGTGGCCAAGGGCGCGATCCTCACCCACGGCAACCTGGTGGCCAACGTCGAGCAGACCTCCGCCTGGATCGGAAATATCCTCAGGGAAGGCGAGGAAGTCGTCATCACGCCGCTGCCGCTCTACCACGTGTTTGCGCTCACGGCCAACCTGTTGACCTTCGTGAAGTGGGGCGCGAACGACGTGCTGATCACCAACCCGCGCGACATTCCCGGCTTTATCAAGGTGTTGCGCAAGACCCGCTTTACCGTCATCACCGGCGTCAACACCCTGTACCACAAGCTGCTCGATGCCCCCGGCTTCGAACGGGTGAAACAGGCCAACGCCGGCGCGCTCAAGCTCGCGGTGGCCGGCGGCATGTCGGTGCAGCGCTCGGTGGCGGAGCGCTGGCAGCAGCGGATGGGGGTGCCGCTGATCGAGGGCTACGGGCTGACCGAGGCGTCGCCCATCGTCTGCGCCAATCCGCTCGATGCCAGGGAATTCAGCGGCGCGATCGGCATGCCGATTCCCTCCACCCGGGTGGAAATACGCGACGAGGCGGGGAACCCGCTGCCGCTGGGCGAGGCGGGCGAGCTCTGCGTGCAGGGGCCGCAGGTGATGCGCGGCTACTGGAACATGCCGGACGAAACCGCGAGTGTTCTCAGCGTGGACGGCTGGCTGCGCACCGGCGACATCTGCGAGATGGACGCGCGCGGCATGGTCCGCTTTGTCGATCGTGGCAAGGATGTGGTCGTGGTGTCGGGCTTCAAGGTCTACCCGAACGAGGTCGAGGAGGTGCTGATGCTGCATCCCGGGGTCAGGGAAGCGGGGGTGACGGGCGTGCCGGACGAAAAGAGCGGCGAGGTCGTCAAGGCGTTTGTGGTGAAGCGGAATCCGGCGCTGACGGCCGCCGAACTGATTGCCCACTGCAGGGCGAATCTGGCCGCGTACAAGGTGCCCAAGCAGGTGGAATTCCGCGACCGGCTGCCCAAGTCGCCCATCGGCAAGGTCTTGCGTCGGGCGCTCAAGCAAGTGCCCGCCGCTTGATGCCAGCGATGCCTGAACGGAGCACGACGGCAACACGAATTTTATTTCCCGGACGGGACCAGGTGGTGCTCACGCTGGCCATTGCGCTCCTCGTCACGCTGGCGGGGTGCGCGCCGGTGCGGCACTACGAAGCGGCGCGGGTGCTGCAGGATTTCGCCGCCGGCGCTGCCGATTCCCGGCTCAAGCGGACGACCCCCGCGCCGCTGCGGCAGCCCCTGGACTACACGGTGGCAGGGCGCGCGCATCACGCCGATCTTTATCTGCCGGCTGCATTGGATGGCTGCGTCGCGCCGGGTCAGGTGTCAGTTCCGCACTGCCCGCGCGCCGCCCTCGTCGCGGTTCCCGGTGCGGTGCCGCAGGGCAAGGATGATCCGCGCATGGTGGCTTTCGCTACCACTCTGGCGCGCGCCGGGTTTGCGGTGATGGTGCCCGACCTCACCGGCTATCGGCAATTGCGCATCCGTCCCTCGGATGCGCGCGAAATCGCCGATGCCTTCGCCTGGATCAGCCGCCAGCCGGAACTGGCGCCGGATGGGCGCGCCGGCATGTTCGCCTTCAGCTACTCGGTGGCCCCCGCCGTGCTTGCCGCGCTGGAGGACGACATCCGCGAGCAGGTGCACTTCATCGTCGGGCTGGGCGGGTATCACGACCTGCCGCGCGCCATGCTTTTTTTCACCACCGGCTGGTTCGAGCATGAGGGCGCCTGGCAGTTCATCACGCCGGACGATACCGGCCGGATGGTGCTGGCCTATTCCAGCCTGGATTACCTCGCGCCGGCACCGGATCGCGCCGTGTTCGACCGCATGGTGGCGCAGCGAATGGACGACCCCCAGGCCGACCTGGCGCCGCTTGCCGCCAGGCTGAGCCAGGGTGCGCAGGCGGTGTATGCGCTGGCCCTCAACAACGATCCCGCGCGCTTTGCCGAACTGTTCGCGCGGCTGCCCCGGGGCATGCGCGAGCATATCGACCAGCTCGATCTCGCGCGGCACGATCTCACGCCGCTGCAGGCGCGGCTGATTCTGGTGCACGGCAGGAATGACAATCTCATTCCCTATACGGAGAGCCTGGCGCTTGCGGGCGCCGTGCCGGCGGGACAGGCGCGCGTGTTCTTGATCCGGAGCGTTCTGGGGCATGTCGATCTAGGGGTGTCCGATCTGTTCACGTGGCGCTTCTGGCGCGAGGATCTGCCCGACCTGTGGCGGCTGTGGCGCGTGATCGACCTGCTGCTGGCCGAGCGCGAGGACGGTGCATGAGCGCATGGCGTCCCCATGCCCGGGCGCTCGTCCTGTGGCTGCTGGCAGGCACGCTGGCGGGGCTCGCCTGGATGCCGCCGCCGATTGCGCAGCCGCCCGGCTACCACGAATTCGCCGATCAGCGCGCCTGCTGGGGCCTGCCCCGTTGCCTCGACACCACAAGCAACGCCCTGTTCGTGCTGGCGGGCGCGCTGGGGCTGCGCTTCATGCAGCGGCGGCAGGGCGCCTGGCGGGATCGGCGCGAGGGCTGGCCGTACGGCCTGTTCTTCTTTGCCATGATCCTGGTCGGCGTAGGCTCCGGCTATTACCACTTCGCCCCCGACAACGACCGGCTGCTGTGGGATCGGCTGGCGATGATGCTGGCGTTCATGGCCTGGTTTGCCGCCATCGTGTGCGAGCGCGTCGGCTCCCGGGCCGGACTGCGTCTGCTGCCGCTCGTCGTCGTCGCGGGGCTGGGCAGTGCCGCCTGGTGGGGCTGGAGCGAGGCGCGCGGGATGGGTGACCTGCGTCCCTATCTGCTGATGCAGCTTTATCCTGTGCTGCTGATTCCGCTGCTGCTGCGCCTCTATTCGCCGCGCTACAGCGGCGACCGCAGCATCCTGGCGGTCATCGGGCTCTATCTGTTGGCCCTGCTTTTCGATCTGGGCGATCGCCCGGTATTCGCGCTGACCGGCGGGCTGGTCAGCGGACACACCCTCAAGCACGCGGTGGCCGCGCTGGCAGTGGTCGGGGTACTGCTGCACCTGCGGCTGCGCTGTATTAACCACGGCACTATAAAGCAGGTATGACGAGCTTAACTCCCGCCGAGACGACGCAGCTGCTCGACCTTGTCCGCGGCCTCTCGCGCGAACTGCGGCCAGGCGCGAACGGCATCGACCACCTCGGTCTGGATCATGAACTGGAGCGCGACTTCGGTCTCGACAGCCTGGCGCGGGTGGAACTGCTCGCCCGTATCGAGCGCGAACTCGGGGTGAGGTTGGCCGAGGCGGCGTTCGCCGAGGCCGAAACACCGCGCGACCTGCTGAGCCAGATGGGCGTGGCCGGGCCCGTTGAAATGCCGGCGCCGGCGCCCGCCGCGGCGATGGATGAAGCCACGCCCGAACAGCCGCCGCAAACCCTTGCCACCCTGATCGAGCTGCTCGACTGGCATGTCGCGCAGCATGGCGAGCGGGTGCACATCACGCTGGAGGGCGAGGCGGGCCACAGCGAGGACATCAGCTATCGCATGCTGCAGACCGAGGCGCGGGCGCTGGCGGCCGGCCTGCGCGAGCACGGCCTACCTCTTGCGGAGGCGTCTGAGATGGATTGTAGGAGGCCCGCCCCCGGGCCGAATGCTGGCGGTTGCGCGGCGCCGGCATTCGCGGCGAGGGCGCCGCTCCTACAACTTCAAACTTCACTTGACCGGATCAATAATGCTGACGACCGTATCGCGCCTGACTCGATTACTGGCGACCGCGTCGCCATCATGCTGCCCACCGGTCGCGAATTTTTCGCCGCCTTCTATGGCGCGCTCTACGCCGGCTGCGTGCCGGTGCCGCTGTATCCCCCGGCGCGCCCTTCGCAGATTGAGGAGCACCTGCGCCGCATCGCCGGCATCGTCGCCAATGCCGGGGCCGCGCTGCTGGTCACCGACGCGCGGGCCAAGCCGCTCGGCCATCTGCTGCGCGCGCAGTGTCCCTCGCTGCGCGCGGTGGTGACCGTTGCCGACCTGTCGCGCGACGCTGCGGCACCGCTGCCGCTTCCGCCGCGTGCAGCGGACATGGCCTTCCTGCAATACACCTCTGGCAGCACCGGCAACCCCAAGGGGGTGATGCTGACCCACGCCAACCTGCTTGCCAACCTCAATGCCATGGCGCGTGCCTCGGGCGTCACCGCCAAAGACACCTTCGTGTCCTGGCTGCCGCTCTACCACGACATGGGGCTGATCGGCGCCTGCATGGGCAGCCTCTATGTCGGATTCCGGCTGGTGCTGATGTCGCCGCTGGCCTTTCTTGCGCGGCCCGGGCGCTGGCTGTGGGCGATCCACCGCCATCGCGCGACCGTCTCGGCAGCGCCGAATTTCGCCTACGAACTGTGCGTCAACAAGCTCGACGATCGCGAGCTGGCGGGCCTGGACCTGAGCCAATGGCGACTGGCCTACAACGGCGCCGAACCGGTCAGCCCCGACACGATGGAGCATTTCACCACGCGCTTCGCTCCTTACGGTTTCCGCGCCAGCGCGATGACGCCGGTCTACGGCCTGGCGGAGTCCTCGGTCGGGCTGACCTTTCCGCCGCTCGGACGCGGTCCGCTGATCGACCGCGTCGACCGCGACGCACTGTCGCGCACCGGAATCGCCCGTCCCGCCGCGGCCGGGGATGCCCATGCCCAGCGCATCGTGTCCTGCGGGCAGCCCTTGCCCGATCACGCCATCCGCATCGTCGATGCAAACGGCCGCGAGCTGCCCGAACGCACGCTGGGGCGCGTGCAGTTCCAGGGGCCGTCGGCGACCCATGGTTATTTCCACAACGCGGAAGCGAGCCAGTCCCTGTTCGATAACGGCTGGCTGAATACCGGCGACCTCGGCTATCTCGCGGCAGGCGAGCTCTACCTCACCGGGCGCGAGAAGGACGTCATCATCCGCGGCGGCCACAACCTCTACCCGCAGGAACTGGAGGAGGCGGTAAGCCGGTTGTCTGGCGTGCGCCGCGGCGGCGTCGCGGTGTTCCCGGCCACCGACGCGCAAAGCGGCACCGAGCGGCTGGTGGTGCTGGCCGAAATCCGCGACGACACCGCCGCCATCCGCGCGCGCATCCAGGCGGAAATCAATGACCTCGCCGTCGGCCTGATCGGCATGCCGGCCGATGACATCGTGCTGGCGCCGCCGCGCACGGTGCTCAAAACGTCCAGCGGCAAGGTCCGCCGCGCCGCCTGCCGCGAACGCTACGAGCGTGGCGAACTGCTCGGCGCGCCGCGCCCGCCCTGGCAGCAGTGGCTGCGCCTGGCCGGCGCCGGGGCCGTCGCCCAGGCCCGCCGCCGGCTCGGGCGTGCGGCCGATACGGCGTGGG
>NZ_LDUG01000050.1 GCF_001530125.1 Thiobacillus denitrificans
CGTCGAGATTGCCCTTCTGGTTATCCGACAGCAGCTTGGCCAGGATGAGCGAGCTGTTGAGCGGTGTGCGAAGCTCGTGCGACATGTTGGCCAGAAACTCGGACTTGTAGCGGCTGGCACGGCTCAACTCCTCGGCGCGCTCCTCCAGCTGGATTTGCGCCTGATTGAGCGCGCCATTTTTCTGGTCCAGCGACAAGGCGACCTCGGACAGCCGGTGGTTGGTTTGCTCAAGCTCAGCCTGCTGGTTTTCAAGATTCACCTGATACTCCTTGAGTACCCGCGACTTCTCTTCCAGCTCTTCGTTGACCGTGCGCAGCTCTTCCTGCTGCGATTGCAGGTCTTCGTTGAGCCGCTGGCTTTCCGCCAGCACGTCTTGAAGCCGTCGGCGATAAAGCGCCGCGTGGATGGAGTTGCCAATATTGGTGGCGATCATGTTGACGAACTCCAGATCGCGCGGGCCGAGCGCCCGCAGAAACCCGAGTTCGAGCACGCCGTTGACCTCTCCCTCGTTTTGTACCGGTACCACCAGCACATGGCGCGGCGTGCCCTGGCCCAGGCCCGAGGTGACTTTCAGGTAGTTGTCGGGCAAGTCGTTGAGTTGCAGCACCCGGTTTTCAAGGGCGGCCTGTCCTACCAGTCCTTCGGCACTGTAAAACGATTGCCCGGTTTCTTCATAGTCCTTGCTGAAGCCATAGGCAGCCACACGCCGCAGGCTGCCGTCGTCTTCCCGGACATACAAGGCCGCCACGGCAGCATCAAGATAACGCGCCACGAATTCCAGCACGCTGCGGCTAAGCGATTCCACCCCTGGATGGCCGATCGTGTGTTCGGCCAGTTGCAGCTGTCCGGTGCGCAGCCAAAGCTGCTGATCCAGCAGCAGCGCAGTGGCCGCTTGCTTTTGCTCCGTCTCGCCGTAAGTGTCCGACAGTTGCACCAGTTCGCGGCGGCCAACGAAAGCCAGCAGACCGCTCAGGCCCAGGCTGAACAGCAAATAAGCCGCCATGCCCCAAAACGTGGTGTTTCTGGCCTCATCGTTGCGCTGCTGCAGCAGCCGCTCTTCAACGCTGATGAACTCGGCGAACTCGCGCCGAATTTCATCAGTCAGGCTTTTGCCCCCTGCGGAGCGAACCGGCTGCTGGTAGTCGAGGTTTCTGCGGCGAAGGGAAACAATGTTTTGCGCATATTCATTCCACTGAGCCTGCAGCGCCCCGATGCGACCAAGCCGGCTGACCTGTGCCTGGTTGTCGCGGACAAGTAGGGCCAGCGTGTTTGTTTCGGCTGCGATGCGCGGCTTCCCAATTTCAAAAGGCTGCAGCAGGGGTTCTTCGCCGGTGACCAGGAAACCGTACATGCTGGTTTCCATGTCGGCGCCCAGCTTGGCGATCAGATTGGCGTTGGTAATCGCTCGCTCTGTTTGCGCGACCCCGCCCAAGGCCGACAGCAGGTAAAAGATAAGGGCGACAAAAATGGCGGCACTGAGCACGCCGACGCCCAGCGGCAGGCTGATGTTTCGCGTCAGGATACGGCGAAAGTTTTCCTGATGGATATAGGCTGGTCCGGGCATCGTTGTTCCCGCTTCTGGCGAAGCATAAAGCGTCGAGTTTGCCCTAAACGCTGCGCTTTATGCCGGATGCAC
>NZ_LDUG01000051.1 GCF_001530125.1 Thiobacillus denitrificans
AACTGCTCGGCGCGCCGCGCCCGCCCTGGCAGCAGTGGCTGCGCCTGGCCGGCGCCGGGGCCGTCGCCCAGGCCCGCCGCCGGCTCGGGCGTGCGGCCGATACGGCGTGGGCGGCCTGGGCATGGGCGGTCTATCTGCTCATCGTGCCGCTGGCCTGGCTGCTGATCGCGGCGGCGCCCGCCCTCGGCCTGCGCCGGCGCATCGCCCGGGCATGTGCGCGGCTGGCCCTAACGTTGACCGGGCTGAGGCCGCGGCTGACGGGCCTGCAGCACCTTGCCGGCCTGGACGACCCGCTGATCGTGGTGGCCAACCATGCCAGCTTCCTGGATGCGCTGATCCTCACCGCCGTGCTGCCGCCGCGTTTCACCTACGTGGCCAAGCAGGAACTGCTGCAGAAACCGCTCGCCGCCATTCCCTTGCGGCGGCTCGGTAGCGCGTTCGTCGAACGCTTCGACAGCGCGCGTGGCGCCGAGGACACGCAAGCGCTGGAGGAACGGGTGCGCGCCGGCGAGTCGATGGTGTTCTTTGCCGAAGGTACCTTCCGCAGCGACCCCGGCCTGCTGCCGTTCCGCATGGGGGCGTTCATGCTCGCCGCGCGGTCCGGCGTGCCGGTGCTGCCGGTCACCCTGAAGGGCACGCGCACGCTGCTGCGCGGCGAGTCATGGCGGCCGCATTACAGCGCGCTCGAAGTGAACATCGACGCGCCGAAGTCGGCAGAAGGCGATCCCTGGCAAGCCGCATTGCAATTGCGCGACCTCGCGCGCCGCCAGATCCTGGCGCAGCTGGGGGAGCCCGACGCGGCCGGCTGAGGCGGCGTCTGCCTGGTTGATTGCAGCGAATGCTTGCATATTGGCGCAAGCCATGGCTTATTAATAAAAATGCCCTATCAGAACAACATGACATCTCCCCCTTCCGGAGCAGACGGCAAGCAACAGCGGCGTCACGCGCGGCAGGCAACCTTGCAGACCGCGCGTGTCCGTTTTAGCGAGGGTGAGGCCATTCTTGCCGAAATCCGCGACTACTGCCCCAACGGCTTGTATATGGCTTTCGTGGAAGGGAAGACGCCGGATGCGGCCATCCCCGCCCTGATGGGCACCCGCGTGCAGGTGGCGTTTGCGGTGGACGGCGCCAGCGTGTTCCGGCTGAACGGCCGGGTCGCGCATGTTTCCCCCGGCGGCGTGGGCATCTTTGTCGCCGTCATGCCGGCGGGCACCCTGCAGGCCTTGCGCACAGCGAGCGAACGCCTGGCCAGGTCTGATTCCGCCCGCACCGGGTCTGATTCGACCCCGCAACAGGCCCAGGCGCTGCAACTGGCGTGCACCAGCCTGTTTCACAGTTTTCTCGATGCGGTGCTGCAGGATTTTTTTCAGCGCGCTGTGGAGTGCCTGAATGAAGCAGGGCAGGACGAGTTGAGCTTCCTGGAGCGATCCCGCTACGACTATGGCGCCCAGGAACTGATGCAGCGCCGCAGCCGGATCAAGGATGATTTCTACAATGCCATGCGCGACCGCATCCAGCATATCGGACCGACGGAAGCATCCAGTGAGGCGCCGGCAGCAAACAAGCTCGCCCTCGTCGACGAGGGCGAATTCGAGGACTGGCTGAATATGTCGGCGGTCATCAAGCAGATCGAGGATGACATCGTGCCGCTGCTCTATGCGTTCGAGCAGCGCTATAGCCGGCTGGTCGGCATGCCCGTCGACAGGAAGAACAACCCATTTGGCCCGGAAGCCATCTGCCGCACCTTCCAGGAGGACGTCATTCAGGGACTGGATTTTTCCAATCCCATGCGGGCGGTTCTCTACAGGGCGCTCGGGCAGGCGGTATCGCTCCATGCCCCGGCGCTTTACCGACAGCTCAGCCAGACCCTGGCTTCCCTGCAGCCGGTCGAGCCGCCAGAAGCCGTCGGTGGCAAGTCGGGGCCGACATCCGCGCCTCCGCCAGCCGTCGGGAGCGGAGCCCCCTCCGCTGAAAGCGACAAGGCCAGAACCGATCTGGCCGAAATCGCCGACACCCTGAACAGCCTGTACCAGCAGGATCAGGCCGGCATTGCCCAGACTCCGGAAAGCACCGAATACAGCCTGGACCGCATCCTGGCCACCCTCAACCAATCCCGGCAGCGCGCAGCGGGCGACATGTCGGGTACCGCGGCGGCGCAATCCCATTCTCGGGAAGGATATCAGCTGGCGCACCCAGCTGCCGTGCGGCCCGAGGTTCTGCAAGTGGTGAACAGCCTGCAGCAGACCGCCCGGCAGCTGGACGGTCGCCGAGTGCCGCAGCTTTCCGGCGCGCAGGGGGGCAGCGGGGCAGCCCTTCCCGAGGCCAGCCTGCGGGACCTGCTGGCCGCCCTGGACGGCTTGCCGCTGGCGAACCAGGCAACGCCAGGCAGCCCAATGCTGCCGCCATTGACCGAGCAGATCGATGCGCGCATCGCTCTCGCCGGGGAAGCAAGACGCCTTGCGCCGGGCCACCGGCAGATTCTGGATACGACTTCGAACCTGTTCGCCCGGGCGCGGGCGGATTTCGTACCCGGTTCGGACGTGGAGTCGCTGGTGAAGCGGCTGGAGCGTCCATTGCTCAAACTGGCGTTGCAAGACGCGAACTTCCCCAACCTGCCCGACCATCCCGCCCGCCAGGTGCTCGACCTGGTCGAGCAATACGCCGTGGCGGCGGACGACCAGGGCAGGATTTTCGATGCCAAGCTGCAACGCTTCCTCTACCTGCTGGTGGACCGCGTCTGCAGCCGGGCCGACGACGACCCCGGCATTTTCGAGGCGGTTCGCGACAGCCTCGAGAAGGTGCTGCTGCCGATCCTGCAGATCCGCAGAACGCGTGTCGCGCGCCTGCAGGAGGCCAGCGAGGGCCGGGCGCGCATCCGCACCGCCCGCACCCGGGTCAATGCAGCGCTGGAACAGCGTCTGGCAGGGCTCGAGGTGCCCGCCATGCTGCTGCGCCTGCTGGATGCGGGCTGGCGCCAGTACCTCGTGCTGTTGGAAATGCGCGAGGGGGCACAGGGCGAAGCCTGGGATGTCGGCATGGCGGTGCTGGACCGGCTGTTCACCTGGCTAGACCCCGATGCGAACGTATCGCGGACGGTAGAGGCGGCGCAGGCATTGCTGAACGAAATCGAGCGCACGCTGGCGACGGTCAATGTGGATGCCAAACCGCTGGCTGCGTTCATCGACGAACTGGGTGACAGGCTGGCCGATGCATCGGCTCCTTCTGCCGCAGGCGCCGCGATGATCCGGGTGCCGCCCGGCAGACTGGCCGCGCTGCACGGCGAAGGAGACAATGCCCAGACCGCGCATCGCCAGCTGGCCGATCGCCTGCGAGTGGGCGACTGGTGGGATTTCAGCCTGGAAGGCAGCCGGGTGCCGATGCAGTTCATCTGGATCAGTCAGCCGCCATCGAATTGTGCTTTTGCCAACCGCTCCGCCACATGCAAGACTGAACTCACCTTGGCCGAACTTTCCCGGCAGATCCAGAGCGGTGTCGCCAAACCGGGCAAGGATCTCGACCTGCCGCTGATCGAGCGTTCGGAACATGCCCTGTTCGACGAGACTTATCATGGCCTGTTGCAACAGGCCATACACGACCCGGTGACCGGCCTGCTCAATCGCAAGGGTTTCATGCAGCGCCTGAACCAGCTGGCGCTGCCGGAGCAGATGGACAAGGCGCACGCCGTCGGCATCATCGAGTTCGACCAGTTCCGCATGGTCTACAACAGCTGCGGCGTGGAAGCGGCGGAAGAACTGGCGCGCGGTCTGGCCAGCGAAGTGCGTGCGCAAATCGGACCCGACGCCGTCCTGGCCGCGCTCCGCGACGATACCCTGGCGATTCTGCTGCCCAACTGCAACCGGGCAGAGGGATGCCCGGCCGTCGATAAGCTGCTCGACCATGTGAAGGACTACCATTTCCAGCATGAGCAACACAGCTACAGTATCGGCTTCAATATCGGCATCAGCGAATTTGCGGCGGATCGGTTCAGCGCCATAGAAGCCATCCGGCGCGCCGACTCGGCCTGTATCACGGCAAAATCACAGGGCCGCAACCGGATGCAGATATACGAACAGGCCAGCCAACAGCTGCAGTCCCAGGAATCGCTGATGGACTGGGCAGGGCGCCTCGACGGCTTCCTCAATGAAGGCGGTCTGCATCTGCGCTGCCAGCAAGTGATGCCCATCGGCGCGGGCACATCCCTGCTGCCTTATTACGAGGTTCTGCTGGGTATCGAAAGCAAGGACGGGCTGCAGATCAGTCCGGAGCACTTCATCCCCGCAGTCGAGCGCCTGCAGCGTGCCCATGAAGTGGATATCTGGGTGATACGCAACGTGTTCGAGTGGATCGCGGCCAACCGGTCGAACTTTGCGTCCGTGGGCGGTTTCGCCATCAATCTTTCCGCCACCTCGCTCAGCAACCCCGAGGTGATGCGTTATCTGCAGAAAACGCTGCCGGGCAGCGACTTCCCCACCGACAAAATCATCTTCGAGATCACCGAAAGCGCCGCCATCGAAAGTTACGGCGCCGCGCAGGATTTCATCCGGGAAATCCGTCGCTATGGCTGCAAATTCTCGCTGGACGATTTCGGCAGCGGCTTCACTTCCTACGCCCACCTGAAGAATCTGTGCACCGATACCCTCAAGATCGACGGCAGTTTCATCAAGGACATGCTGCAGAACCCCGGCGACTACGCCATGGTCAAGTCGATGAATGACATCGGCCATTCGCTGGGACTGCGCACCGTGGCCGAGTACGTGGAATCGCCCATGCTGCTGGATGCGCTGCGCGAAATCGGCGTCGACTATGCCCAGGGCTACGCCATCCACAAGCCCTGTCGCCTCGACCAACTCATGGTTGAACAGGCGGCTTAGGCGGGGGAGGCGCGGCCAGAAAAAATGCCGCTTGTTAGCGGCGTTGTCGAACTTCGGCTTCGACCCGTTTCTGCCATTGGCGGTCAGCGAAGAACCGAATTCTGCTCTGTGGCACATAGCAGACTGATGCTGAGATCAATTGTGGGGCAGTTGGTCGGCCATTGCGGCCGGTGGCGTCGCCCCAGCTGAATGACCGGTGTCGCGCAGGTTGCCGACGTTTAGTGAGTACGTCGCCTGAATGGCCGCTTTCGTTAGTCGCGAAGGACGGCACCTGACCCAACCCGCACACGCACTCATAAATCCCTTGCCCTCACCGTGCGGGCGCAGTCAGCAGCCGGATGAGCTCTTTATCGTTCTTGTTTTTCAACAAACCGAGGGGATTTTTTCCTTTGTTGTTTTTTGCTTCGCGATTGGCGCCAGAGGCAAGAAGAAAAATGACCATTTCTCGATTCGGGAGTTTCTTCTGGCCGCAAGCGTAGTGCAGTGGTGTATTCCCCATATTGTCAATCTGGTTAACGTCCTCTCCGTTGGCAAGTGCATTCTTTACTTCCAGAATCTTTCCGAAATAAGAGCAATGCATGAGGCTGGTGTAACCATTTGAGCCGATCTGTGCTCTGTCTTGTGCCTCCACCCGATTTAACGATCTTCTGAGAAGGTAGGCGACAGCGAGCGTCAACAAGTAAAGTGGTATGCCGACTAACAATACGGTACCAAGTCCAATAAGCGTGGTGTCAATAAACCTGTCAAGCAGCTCTGTCGAACTCATCAATCCTCCTCCAATTTAGATATTTGTTTTGGCTAGTTAGCAAGGTCATGCACAGTCCTGCTCTTTTTTCGGTAGGGTCACATGCCCGAGGTCTATTCCAGTAGCATTGGGCGAACAATCTGACTGTTGTGACGACTACCCTAGCATGTCCACTCGATGAAAGGGTTAGGCATCTTCTCGTCCCTCAGCATCTGCAACCTTCTTTGGGATGAGCCACCAGCTGCCCTTTCTTGCTGGCACCAACCTTTCAATGGAGATACTTTGCAGCTCGTCGCTTGGAATGCCCGCGACTTCCGGATCGGTTGGCGCCTTCGTGAACGATTTCAGATGATCAATCAACTTTCGTTCGGCTTCAGGCGACATGGGCGTCATGTCCACATCCGCTTCTCCTGAGCCGGGAGCGTGCTTCTGCCAAAGGGCGACAGTCAGGTGCGATGTGTTGCCGGGCGGACGTGGAGCGAGCTTGTGCAGGCCCATCTGGCGCTCCAGTTCGGACGTTGCCATTAACTCTCGGTTAATTCGAGCCAAGTCGCCTTTAAGTTCTGGCGCCCAAACAAAGTCTTGCTCTTTCTGTAGAAACTCTGGGGCACAGAGTTTGTGCAGTTTGTCGCCAGAAACAAAGATGTGACAGAACGGCAAGTAGAAGAGGTATGCGATGTCAACGCGATTGGATGGTCGCTCTGACGAGATGAGATTGGCTGCAAGCGCGATCTGAAAAAAAATCTCGACCATCAATACATGCGCGGCGTAACTGGCGTATCCGGCGAGCGGCGGGAATCCTGCCTGTGACCATCGGTAAATGATCGCCGCCTGTAGATGCTGTGGAACTTGTACAAACGAGAAGAGCAAGCCGATCTGTTGTTCAGGCTCGTAGCGAGAATGGACAAGGGACGCAGCAATTCCATACGCTTGTTTGACGGTGCGGCAAGTCTGCGGCGTGATGCCCAAGGCGCGCATGCGGTGAGCGACCTCCGGTAGGTTTAGTTGGGTGAGCATCGCTCTCCAACTGGAAGCGACGCCGTGCTCAATCTCGTGAAACTGACTACGTTGCCACCGCGCAAATGCCTCAGCTTCTGGCGAATTCTCAAAGACAACACCCGGTTTACCGTCAGCACCGCGTACTGGGCGCCCACCTGCCACTGGAATTTGACCAAGGTGAGGTGCTTCATGACCAAGAAGGTTTGCGATACAAAGCTGTGCGTGATGGACACAAGGGGCGCCAGATAGAACGGGGGTCTTGTCCGCAATTACACGAACTTCCTCCTCGGGGGTGCGCGCCCCGTCCTTGCGCTGCTTTGCAAGGTCCGCAAGTGTTTCTACAAAGAACAACGGAGAAACGACGGGAAGAAAGAAATGGTCGAACCACACCGACTCATCGACCGTTAGCGACTGTAGAAATGATTTGTCGAAGAGCGCAATGGGGCCCACGGTCTCTCCTAAGATGCCAAACGTTTGAATTAAGGGGCGGACTTTAGCGCGTCCCGCTTGAATGAGGAGTTAGGCTCTCATAGAGGCGGGGGCATGCAGGAAGAATGCCGGACTCCAAGATTGAGTACCTCTCGCTGTAATGATTGTGCGCCGCTGAGGACGACCGCTTGCATGCCAGACAGCATTGCCAGCCCATTAGCATTGCACAGAACACTATGCGCGAGTACCGCCGGGTAGCCTTCCGCGTGGCGCCGAAGCGGGTGGATACCGGCATGTGCATACGAATTAAGTGCTTTCCAAGAGTTGTCCTTGAACCGAGCGAGCGCTGCGTATGCTTCCTCCGGTCCAGATTTCGCAAGCGCCTCCATCATGTGTTGAGCCTGCGAAATGTTCTTGGCCGCTTGCTCGGAATCTAGATCAAGGTTCGCTGTCAGCTTTGAGACGTCTGAGTCTGTGGCCGCATAAGTTAGCCAAACCGAACGGAGGATTGCTTCGAACTGCGATCTGTGCACTACAAGGGCCGACGGCAGAAGACCGCTGCGGATAAGAAGTCTCACGGCGTGCCAATGCTCGAGCGCTAGCGAACAGGCAATGTCGGCGACTGCAACTCGGGTCGAATCGTTGCATAGAGGAAGATCGATGAGGGAGAGAAGTTCCCCCGCGATCGCATCAGACTCGTTAAGTGCTTGGGGAAGATCTATCGGCGAATTCATGGTGCCTGACAGTTAATAGAGAGACCCATGGGTCCGGACGTTTTTTAATAAAAAGACAGGCATTTTCGCGGTCTATCGTCCTGATTCTTATATGGATGTTGGCAGACTATCTTTTTATAACGTTATGCAAAAGGAGACGAAGAGCTTTCGGATTATGCTCCGAATTTTTCTCCTCAACTACGAGGAGCATTGTCCAATGGGGTTTGAGTCTGAGCGAGGGGTGTGAATCCAACGGGGTTTGAGTCTGAGCAGGTGGCCGGGATCGATCAATATGCGGAGCATGGTGATCGGTATGAACGACGAACAATTGAAGACCTTGGCGGATTTGCAAGGATTTCTGGAAGGCACCGT
>NZ_LDUG01000052.1:0-1318 GCF_001530125.1 Thiobacillus denitrificans
CTCGCAATGACAGGCGAACATCAATACACCCGCTCCTTCGGCTTGATCGACTCCACCGTCAGCGGCTTCAACCGCACCGGCTTGGCATCCACCTGATCCCCCGCCCGCGAATACAGCGTGTGCTTCAGCCAGTGCTCATCGTCGCGCGCAGGAAAATCCTCTCGCGTGTGTGCGCCGCGGCTCTCGGTGCGGTGGATCGCCGACACCAGCGTCGCGCGCGCCACGCCCATCAGGTTCTCAAGTTCCAGCGCCTCGATGCGCGCGGTGTTGAACACGCGGCTGGTGTCCTGCAAACCGGCGTGCGCAAGGCGCGCTTCCAGTGCGTTCAGTTTCTCCAGCCCTTCGCGCAACACCGCGTCGGTACGGAACACGCCAGCATGGGCCTGCATCATGCGCCGGAGATCGTAGGTAATGGCTGCCACGCGTTCGCTGCCGGGCTGCTCCCAGCGCGCGAGCCGCGCCAGGCTGGCTTCGGCCACATGCTCCGGCAGCGGACGCGGATAGGGATTGTCGCGCAGGGTTTCCTGCATGTGGCGGCCGGCGGCACGGCCGAACACGATCAGGTCGAGCAGCGAATTTCCGCCCAGGCGATTGGCGCCGTGAACCGAGACGCAGGCGCATTCGCCAACGGCATACAACCCTGGCACCGGCTCCTCGGGGCCGAAGCGCGCGGGAGCGACCACCTGACCGTGCAGGTTGGTGGGGATGCCGCCCATCATGTAGTGCGCGGTAGGGGCGACCGGGATCGGCGCCTGGGCCGGATCGACGCCGGCGAAGCGGATCGATAGTTCGCGGATGCCGGGGAGCTTTTCGGCGATGAGCTTCTCGCCCAGGTGGTCGAGCTTGAGATCGACGTAGTCTGCGCGTGGCCCGCAGCCGCGTCCTTCGGCAATTTCGATGGCAATCGCGCGTGCCACCACGTCGCGCCCGGCCAGATCCTTGGCGTGCGGCGCGTAGCGTTCCATGAAGCGCTCGCCGTTCTTGTTCAAGAGATACCCGCCCTCGCCGCGCACGCCTTCGGTGATGAGGCAGCCGACGCCGGCGATGCCGGTGGGATGGAATTGCCAGAATTCCATGTCCTGCAGCGGCAGCCCGGCGCGCAGCACCATGCCGAGGCCGTCACCAGTGTTGATCATGGCGTTGCTGCTGTTGCCGAACACGCGCCCTGCCCCGCCGGTGGCGAGCAGCGTCGTGCGCGCCTCGATCAGGAGCGGCTCGCCGGTTTCGATGCTCATGGCGGTGACGCCGAGGCAGTAATCGTCGTCATCGCACAGCAGGGCGAGCGCGAAGTATTCGTCGAAGAACTGCGTGCGGTGGG
>NZ_LDUG01000052.1:1503-34991 GCF_001530125.1 Thiobacillus denitrificans
CCCATGTGTTCGAGCTCGTAGACCGCCGTGGCGGCCTCGCGGCACATGAACTCGATCGCGTCCTGGTCGCCCAGCCAGTCGCCGCCCTTGACCGTGTCGTACATGTGCCATTCCCAGCGGTCGTCGTCGACGTTGGCGAGCGCGGCGGTAATGCCGCCCTGTGCCGATACCGTGTGCGAGCGCGTGGGGAAGACTTTCGACACCACCGCGACCGTGTAGTCGGAGCGCGCCAACTGCAGCGCCGCGCGCAGACCGGCGCCGCCGCCGCCGATGATGAGCGCGTCGAAGCGGCGCGTGTTCATGCCGTGCCCCACACGATGGCAGCGAGCCAGACCACGCTGCCCGCCAGGATGACGATGACCACCAGATACAGCGCCAGCCGCAGGCCCGTGGGCCGAACGTAGTCCATGAATATATCGCGCATTCCCACCCAGGCATGCAGCGCCAGCACCGCAACTGTCAGCAGCATCAGAACGCGCAGCCACAGCGGCGCGAATAGCGCCTGCCAGTCGTTGAAATCGATCGGCAGCGCTGTCATGAAATAAATCGCCAACCCCGGCAAAGCCAGCGCCAGCGCCACGGCCGTGGCACGCTGCAGCAGCCAGGTTCCGGTGCCGGTGTGCGAGCCGGTGGCCGATTTCATGCGAACAGACCCCAGGCGGCAAGCAGCGTGATCAGCCCGGTCGCCAGCATGACCGCGAGACTGCTCTGCCGCGCGCGCGGCAGGCTCACGCCCCAGTCCACATCCAGCGCCAAATGTCGCAAACCGGCAAGCAGATGGTGCGCAAACGCCCAGATCAAAAACAGCAGGAACAGTCTGCTTAGCGGGTGCGTCATCCCTTCGGCCATGCGCCGAAATCCGGCTTCATCCGCCAGGGAGGCCGACAGGGCCCACACCCCGAGCGGCAGAATCGCAAACAGCAGCGCGCCCGACAGCCGGTGCAGGATCGACACCCAGCCGGCAAGCGGCAGATGGATGCGCAACAGATTGAGGTATACGGGGCGTTCGATCAGCTTCACGGTGCGGTTCGGATTTTCAGTGGGTCAGACTTGGCGACGCTTGGCTGCCGCCATCCCCTTCTTCGCCGCCTTGGCGACCGCCTGCGGGACGCGTTCGGCCAGACGCGGATCGAACGGCTTCGGCAGGATGTAGTCCGGGCCGAATTTCAGCTTCTTCAGCTTGTAGGCCTTCAGCACCGAGGCCGGCACCGGCTCGCGGGCGAGTTCGGCCAGCGCATAAACTGCTGCGATCAGCATGTCCTGGGTGATCTCTTTGGCACGGGCGTCGAGCGCGCCGCGAAAGATGAACGGGAACCCCAGCACGTTGTTGACCTGGTTGGGGAAGTCTGAGCGCCCGGTTGCCATGATGAGATCGCTGCGCGCGGCACAAGCCTTTTCCGGCAGGATTTCGGGGGTGGGGTTGGCCAGCGCGAAGACCACCGGGCGGTCGGCCATGCTCTTGACCATCGCCGAGCTCACCAGATTGCCGCCGGACACGCCGACGAACACGTCGGCGCCATTCATCGCATCGGCCAGGGTGCGCAGTGCGGTCTTGCGCGCAAAGCCCTTCTTGAAGCTGTTGAGGTTGGTGCGGTCCTTGTGCACCACGCCCTTGGAGTCGACCAGCAGGATGTTGGCCTTTCTCGCGCCCATCGCCACCAGCAGCTTCATCGACGCGATGCCCGCCGCGCCGGCGCCGAGGCAGACGATCTTCGCGGTCTCCAGCGTTTTGCCCTGCACGTGCAGGGCATTGATGAGGCCGGCGCAGATGATGGTGGCGGTGCCGTGCTGGTCGTCGTGGAACACCGGAATGTCGAGCTTCTTCTTCAGCGCGGCCTCGATTTCGAAGCAGTGCGGCGCGGCGATGTCTTCGAGGTTAATCCCGCCGAAAGTTGGCGCAATCGCTTCCACCACCTTGATGAAATCCTGCGGCGTCTTGGCGTTGACCTCGATGTCGAAGACGTCGATGCCGGCAAACTGCTTGAACAGCACGGCCTTGCCTTCCATCACCGGCTTGGCGGCGAGCGGGCCGCGGTTGCCCAGCCCGAGGATCGCAGTGCCGTCGGTGATCACCGCGACCAGGTTTCCCTTGTTGGTGTAGTCGTAGGCCTTCTCGGGATTTTTCGCGATTTCCAGCACCGGTTGCGCCACCCCGGGGGTGTAGGACAGCGATAGGTCGTCCGGGGTAGAACAGGGCTTGGACGACTCGACCGAGAGCTTGCCGGGCTTGGGCAGGCGGTGGTAATCGAGGGCTTTTTTCTTGAGGGCGGCTGGGCTCATGGGAGGCGATGCGGGCAGGTTGGACAAGCTGCCATTATCGCGGATTTACGCGTGTTCCGCCGCGTCTGCGGCCCAGGCAGGCAGGCCGCGTCAGCTTTTCCAGATCTTCAACTGGGCCCGCAGGCGCGCAACCGCCTGCGAATGCAGCTGGCACACGCGCGATTCGGACACGCCGAGCACCGCGCCGATTTCCTTCAGGTTCATGTCCTGTTCGTAGTACATGCCCATCATGCTGCGTTCGCGTTCGGGCAGATTGTGGATCGCGGCAACCAGACTGTCGCGGAAGCCTTCGTCCTCCAGCACCGCAAGCGGATCGTTGCTGCCGTCGACCAGATAGCGCTCCAGAAAACTGGCGCTGTCCTCATCCGAGAAGTCTTCGTAATACAGAAGTTGTGAGCATCTCACGTCGCCCAGCATGGACTGATACTGGTTGATCGGCATGTCCAGTTCGGCCGAGATTTCCTGCTCGGTCGGTGGCTTGCCGTTGCGCTGCTGCAGCCGGTTGATGGCGGATTCGATCTGCCGCGATTTCTGCCGCACATGACGCGGCAGCCAATCGGCCTCGCGCAGCTCGTCGAGCATGGAGCCACGGATACGCTGGGTAGCATAGGATTCGAACTGCGCGCCCTGGTTGCCATCGAAGCGGGACACCGCATCCATCAGGCCAATCAGGCCCACCTGGATGAGGTCGTCGACTTCGACGCTGGCAGGCAGCCGCGCCATCATGTGATACGCGATGCGCTTGACCAGCGGCGCATATTTGGTGATCTGTTCGTCTTGCGACGAAGGTTTAACAGCCATGTTTCAAGGCCATGTTTCCAGTGCTTTCTGTTTTATAACGCGCCGTCAGGCCCGTCTCCTCGTATGTCATTCTAACGGCAAGCGCGGCGAATGCATCATCCTCGTGTGCGACGCTGTAAACGGTCTGGGTGAACGCGGGGTCGAGAAACCGTTTACACGCCGCCAGCAGCTGATCGCAGGCGGCGGCGTTCCCCAGCAGGCCGACACTGATAGGCACCTCCGAGTGGAACAGCGTTTTGAGCAGGGCGTAGCCCTGCAACATTGATGCGTGCGTGGCGTTCACTTCCAGGATGACGACTTGGGCCGCGCCCGGCAGCGGTGTCCAGTCCGGCGCGTTCAGGCGCGCATCGAACACGATGCAATCATGGCCCCGTGCGGCAGCCATCAACGCCGGCTCGTCCCCCTGTATCCCCGGCGCATACCAGCCCTCGCCGTACGGCATGGGCAGCGTGTGCAGCTGTCCGCGCCCGAGCTGTTGCTTCCAGTCGAACAGGCTGCGGGGGGCATCGGAAAAAACCCGGCCGCAGGCATCGATCAGCAGCGATGTCCGGCCGCGCCGATGCAGCGCCTGCGCCAGTCGGACGGTGGAGTCGGCGGTATCGAAAAAGCAGTGGACGCAAGGAGGCGGCTGCTGGGCGCGCCGCCGCCTGAGCCCGGCGGCCTGGTCAGCCGGCACCTGTGCCCTTTTGGGTGCGGCGCTCGGCGCGCTCGGCCTCGACGCCGGCAAACAGCGGCCAGTCCCCGGCCTCCAGCGCATACGGGGTGGCGAGCTGGCCACCCTTCAACGCGCGGTCGATGAGATAGGCGGCGTTGGGCGCGTGAAGGTCTTCCGGCACGCGCTGGCCGCCGCTGATATACGCCAGCGGCAGGCGGTGACGGATCAGGCTGTCGAGCGCCGCACCCGGCTGCGGGGTTTCGTCGAGCTTGGTGAGAATGCAGGCGGCCGCGCCCAGACCAAAATGCGTCATCGCCTGCTCGATCGCCGCCCCCTGCTGGCTGGCGGAAATCACCAGCAGACGGCGCACGCCCAGGGCATCGAGCGCCTGCCCTTCGCGGCTGCGCGGGTCGGTCGGTGCAAACCCTGCGGTGTCGATCAGCACCAGTTTTTTGGCGGCGAGTTGCGGCAGCAGCTGCGCCAGTTGGGTTTGATCCCTGACCTCATGCAACGCCACGCCCAGCAGCTCGGCAACCACCGTCAATTGCGCTGCCGCGCCGATGCGGTAGGCATCGGCCGCCACCAGCGCGACCTCGCCGGCACCGTGCGCATCCACGCCGCGCGCGGCAAGCTTGGCGAGCGTGGTGGTCTTGCCCGAGCCGGTCGAGCCGACCAGCGCATAACGGCCTCCCTGCGCCAGCAGGTCGGCCTCACGCCTCAGCAGCGGCAGGTTGCGGATCAGCACCTGGCGCAGCCAGCGCTGGGCGGCGTCGGTATCGAGCCCGCGCGGCAGGCGCGCGGCCAGGGTGCGGGCGAGCGCGCTGCCGAAGCCGGCGGCGAACAGGGTTTGCATCACGGCCACCCGCGCCGGGTCGCGCCGCCGTGCCGCGCCCCAGGCAAAGCCGGCCAGCTGGTTTTGCAGCATGCCGCGCAAGCGCGACAGCTCGTTGAGGATGCGCGAGCTGCCGGCCGTATCCGGCGTCTCGCTGACCGCCGGCACCGCCAGTTCGCCGTAGGCGCTGGCCAGCAGCTCGACGCCCTGCGGGTGCGGTCGCGTGGACAACACCACAGCGTCGTCGCCCAGCTCGCGGCGAATGCGCGCGAGGCCTTCGCGCGCGTTCGCCGCGACGAATATCTGCACGCTCATGCGCCTTCTCCTATCGACAGTTCTGTGCTCACCTGGACCATTTTATCGGCAGGCACCTCGGCGTAGGCAATCACCGCAAGCCGCGGCAGGTTGCGCCGCAACAGCCGCGCCAGCATGGCGCGCAAGCCGGGCGAGGTCAGCAGCACCGGCGGGTAGCCTGCGCCTTCCTGCTCGGCCAGCGCGCATTCGGCGGCGTCGTTCAGGGCATCCAGCGTGGTGGGCGACAGCAGGGCCTCGCCCTCGTCGCCCATCTCGTGCAGCAAGCGGGTTTCGGTCGTTGCTGCGAGGCCGATCACCTGCAGCGTGTTGCTGCCTTCGAACAGGCGGTCGACGATGCTGCGTCCCAGCGCCGCGCGCACGGTTTCCACCAGGTCGTCGATCGCCTGGCTTTTCGGCGCGCGTGCCGCCAGCGTTTCGAACAGGGTACGGGTGTCGCGGATCGAGACGTTTTCTGCGATCAGCTGCTGCAGCACGGCCTGCACGCTGGTCAGCGGCAGATGGCGCGGCGTCACGTCCTCGACCAGCCCCGGATGGCTGCGCGCCAGCGTGTCGAGCAGTTGCTGCACTTCGCTTCGCCCCAGCAGTTCGGGCGCGTGCTGGCGGAACACGGCCTCGACCTGACGCGCGATCAGTTCGGCGGATTCCAGCACCACAAAGCCGCGCAGTTCGGCTTCCTCGACCCGTCCGGCGTCGATCCAGATGCCGGCCAGCCCGGTCAGCGGGTCCTCCCCCGGCGTGCCGTCGAGTTGTCCCAGCACCTCGCCCATGTCGACCGCCAGCACCTGGCCGCTGGGCAGTTCGCCGTGCGCGACGTCGACGCCCTTGAGCGTGATGCGATAGCTGTTGGGTTTGAGGTCGAGATTGTCGCGTACGCGGATGAGCGGCACCACCAGCCCCATGTCGGTGGCGAAGCGGCGGCGCGCCTCGGTGATCCGGGTGAGCGCGGCGCCACCCTGGTTGCGGTCGACCAGCGGGATCAGCCGGTAGCCGACTTCGAGCGCCAGCACGTCGACCGGCGGGATGTCGTCCCAGGTGACATCGGCAGGCGCGATTTCTTCATCGATCAGCGCCAGCGGCTCGACATCAAACGCCGCGCGCTGACGGCGCATCAACCAGAATCCCAACCCACCCAGCACCGCTGCGATGGTGAGAAATGCCAGATGCGGCGTCCCCGGGATCAGCCCCAGCGCGCCCAGCACCGCGGCTGCGACATACAGCGTCTGCGGCCGGCCGAAAATCTGGGTGGAGAACTCGCGCGACAAGTCCTGCTCGCTCGACGCACGGCTGACCACGATGCCCGCCGCGGTCGAGATGATCAGCGCTGGAATCTGCGTCACCAGGCCGTCGCCCACCGTCAGCAGCGCGTAGCGCCCGAGCGCCTCGGTCAGCCCCAGATCATGCTGGAACAGCCCGACCAGAATGCCGCCGATCAGGTTCACCAGCAGGATGATGATGCCGGCGATGGCGTCGCCGCGCACGAACTTGGAGGCGCCGTCCATCGCGCCGTAAAAGTCGGCTTCGCGGCCAATCTCGCTGCGGCGTGTGCGCGCTTCGCTTTCGTTGATGAAGCCGGCGTTGAGGTCGGCATCGACCGCCAGCTGCTTGCCCGGCATCGAATCCAGGGTGAAGCGCGCCGCCACCTCGGCGATGCGCCCGGCACCCTTGGTGATGACGACGAAGTTGATGATGACCAGAATCAGGAACACCACGAAGCCGACGACGTAGTTGCCGCCGACCAGGAAATTGCCGAAGGACTCGATCACCTTGCCTGCCGCATCCGGCCCGGTGTGGCCCTGCATCAGGATGATGCGGGTGGACGCGACGTTGAGCGACAGGCGCAACAAGGTGGTCAGCAACAGCACCGTAGGAAACACCGAAAAATCGAGCGGGCGCCGCGCGTTCAGGCTCACCAGCATCACGATCATCGCCAGCGCGATGTTGAGCGTGAACAGCACGTCGAGCATGAAGGTGGGCAGCGGCAATATCATCATCGCCAGAATCAGCAGCACCAGCCCCGGCACTGCCAGCCGGTTCAGCGGCATGCCCATCACCATCACGCCCTGCGCACTCATCCGATCACCTCGTTAATCGTCCTGGGCATCACGTTTGTCCCCTCCCCCCCTGGGGGATAACCAGCGACTTGCCCGCTTGCGGGCTTAGTCGAATGGTTAGGTGTTTCATCAGGGTTAGGGAGAGGGCTTCGGCCCTGCCCCGCCTGCTGCTGACGGCCGCGCAGCCGTGCGCGCATTTCCGGGCTGCCCTCGGCTTCGCGTGCCTCGGCCACCACCTCCTGCCAGGTCATCGCATGCCGTCGCAGGTAGCGCCACCAGCGCCAGCCGGCATCCAGCGCCGCCGCCAGCGCCAGCGCCGCCGCCAGCGCCAGCACGCCACGCCCCACCCAGGCTGCCGCCGCATCCAGCGCCACGGTCCGCTCGCTGCCAGCCAGGCTTTGCAGCCCCGCCCAGCCGCTTTCCAGCGCCCAGCCGACCGCGGTAGCGGCGAGCGCCAGTTTCAGCAGCGCCATCGAACCATCAAAAATGGCGTCAGCGGAAAACAGCCGGACAAAGGGTTTGAAAGGATTGGCACGCGTGAGGTCGGCCTGGGTGATCTGGGGCGCATACACCCAGCCCGAAAGCAGCATCGGCGCCACCAGCGCGGCGACAAAAATGACGGCCAGTACCGGCAGCACCGCCCACAGCGCAGACTGTGCCGCTTCGACAAAAACCGGGGAAAGGGGCTGCGCGGCATAAATGAAAGCCGCCGTGGTCAGGGCCTGCAAGGCATCGATCAAGCGCGGCGCCAGCCAGCCCAGCATGCCCAGCGCCGACAGCAACACCCCCCACGCCGTGAGTTCGGCAGAGCGCGGCACATCGCCCGCGCTGCGCGCCTGTTGCAGGCGCCGCGGACTGGCAGGTTCGGTACGGGAAAGATCAGACGCCTCGGCCATGCTTGTCTCGGGTTTTGAGGCAGTCTAGCACGAAGCAGACGCGGCTTTTATGCCGTTAAAACGGCAGAAGCACAGGGCTTCCGTCGGCGTGTGGCCTGTTTCTGAAAAGCGATATGACGAGAAAGCTTCGGGTATTCGTCCTTTACGCCGGGATGTCGCCCGGCGGGTGGCGCTGCCGAATCAGCTTGCCGTCCCGCCACACCTCTCTTACCCGATGGAACGGGATGCTGTGCGCCACCCCCTCCTCGTCCAGCAGATCGAAGAGGGTCGGGTTGTCGGCGTCCCGGCTGATCTCGCGCAGATCGGCGTGCCGCACCCTGCTCGCCACCCGATCCCAGTAGCCGATGACGAAGCGGCTGGTGGCGAATGCCGCATCCCAGCGGATGCGCGACAACAGTTCATGGGTCGGGATCATGTCAGGGCGCTGGGGCGGCCACACCGCGCAGGCGCACCATTCCAGGCTGGTCGATTTCGCCATCGATCTCGACGGAGACGGGCAGAAAGTAGCCCAGCAGTTCGGCGTTGGTGCGCAGGTGCCGGCTGATGCGGCAGACGGACAACGCCGATTCCCCAGGAATAAAGGCCAAGGGCAGCAGCAGCTGGTCGGCCAGCCAGGCATCGATGGCGCCCCCTGCGACGATGTCCGCACGCAGTTCTGCCACAGCCTCGTCCGCCACCTTCTCCGCAAGTTTGTGCCGGGCGCCCAGCGCGAAGGCGCAGCAGCGACCGCCTTCGAATTCCGCCTGCAACACGATGAAGGTGCCGGGCGAAGCAGCAGGCACGTCAGCGACCTCGATCTCCAGCGGCACCGCCAGTTCGCGCAGCTGGTCGATCGCCTGCTTGCGTTGCCGCTCGGCAATCGAGCGGTCGAGCCGACCGACGCCGGACAGGCCGCGGATGCGCAGCAGCCGGCCGCGCTCGGTGATACGCAGCGGCGAGAGATGTCGGCTCGGCACGATATTCACGTGCAGCAGGCCGCCGCCACGCGGATAGAAGCCTGCACGCTCGAGACTGCAATCGACGCGGTAGCCGGCCGCGGCCAGGTAGGGCAGCCACTGCCACTGCAGATAGTGATAGCAGGGGCTCCAGGGCACGTGGGTGCCGCCGACCAGCGTCAGCCGGGACGGGCCATCGGCAAAGCTGAGCGGCAGGTAGACGGTCTGCAGCAGCAGGCTGACCGCGCCCGCGGTGCCGATGTCGAAAGCATATTTCCCGCCATGCAGGCCCGCCGGCTCAAAGCACAGGGTCTGCGAGCCCAGGGTCGCCCCCTCCACCTGGGCAGCGCTGATCTGCGCCGCCGCCTCGACCGCCTTCAGGTGCTGGGGCTTCATGCCCGGCTGCGGACGCCGGGCGCGGATGTTGGTCAGCCGCATGGCCTCGCCGGTGATCACCGACAGGGCCAGGGCGCTGCGCAGGATCTGGCCGCCGCCTTCGCCGAACGATGCGTCAATTTCGATCATCGCGGTCAGTGAGTAGAAACATCCGGGTCAATACGGCCACGTCCACGCATCCGCTTCCGGCAAATCCACCCCGTATTCGTGGGCGTAATTGCGGCACTCGATCTGCATGTCGCGCAGCTTTTGCTTGACGTGGGCGCCGGCCACCTGCAGGGCGGGGACACGGTTGATCACGTCGATGGCCAGACTGAAGCGGTCGATTTCGTTCTCGATCGCCAGTTCCAGCGGCGTGTTGATGCTGCCCTTCTCCTTGTAGCCGCGCACATGCATGTTGTCGTGGTTGGTGCGGCGGTAGGCCAGGCGATGGATCAGCCAGGGATAGCCGTGGAAGTTGAAGATCACCGGCTTGTCCAGGGTGAACAGGCTGTCAAAATCCCGATCCGGGAGGCCGTGCGGATGTTCGCTGGGCGGGACCGGCTTGTAGAGGTCTATCACATTGATGAAACGAACCTTCAGGTCGGGGAAGTGCTCGCGCAGCAGCACCGTTGCCGCCAGCGCCTCCTTGGTGGGAATGTCGCCGACGCAGGCCATCACCACGTCCGGCTCCAAGCCGGCGTCGTTGCTCGCCCATTCCCAGATGCCGATGCCCTTGGTGCAGTGCCTGATCGCCGCATCCATGTCCAGGTACTGCAGGTGTTTCTGCTTGTCGCAGACGATCACGTTGATGAGGTCGGTACTCTCCAGGCACTTTGCGGCGGTCACCAGCAGGGTGTTGACGTCGGGCGGCAGGTAGATGCGGGTCACGGCGGGACTCTTGTTGACCACCACGTCGAGGAAACCCGGATCCTGATGGGTGAAGCCGTTGTGGTCCTGGCGCCAGACCGTCGAGGTGATCAAGAGGTTGAGCGACGCCACCGGCGCCCGCCACGGCACCTTGCTGGACATCGCCAGCCACTTGGCATGCTGGTTGAACATCGAATCGATGATGTGAACGAAGGCCTCGTAGGTGGACAGGAAGCCGTGCCGCCCGGTCAGCAGATAGCCTTCCAGCCAGCCTTCCAGGGTGTGTTCGGACAGCATCTCCATCACCCGGCCATCGGGCGACAGCTCGCTGCCGCCGGCGTCTTCCGGGTAGATGTCGGCCAGCCAGGTTTTCTGGGTGACTTCGTAGAGGTTGTCGAGCTTGTTGGAGGCGTTCTCGTCCGGGCCGAAGACGCGGAAGTTGTCCATGTTCTGCGCCATCACGTCGCGCAGCAGCTTGCCCAGCGGGCGCGTGTTCTCGGCCGCGACCTTGCCGGGGCCGGGCAGCTGCGCCGCGTAATCGCGGAAGTCCGGCATGCGCAACGGGCGACGCAACAGGCCGCCGTTGGCATGCGGGTTGGCGCTCATGCGACGGTTGCCCGTGGGCGCCAGCGCCTTCAGTTCCGGGCGCAGGCGCCCCGCCGCGTCGAACAAGGCGTCGGGGTCATAGCTGCGCAGCCAGGCTTCCAGTTGCTGCAGGTGCGCCGGGTTGCTGCGCACCTCGGCCAGCGGCACCTGGTGCGAACGCCAGAAGCCCTCCACCTTCTTGCCGTCGACCTCGGCTGGGCCGGTCCAGCCTTTGGGCGAGCGCAGCACGATCATCGGCCAGCGCGGCCGCCCGGGAACGCCGCTTGCACGTGCCTCGTCCTGGATGCGGCGGATCTCCAGCACGCACTGCTCCATTACCCCGGCCATCGCGGCATGCATGGTCATCGGGTCCGATCCCTCGACGAAATACGGCGTCCAGCCATAGCCCTTGAACAGGTTCTCCAGCTCATCGTGCGAGATGCGCGCCAGCAGCGTCGGGTTGTTGATCTTGTAGCCGTTGAGATGGAGGATGGGCAGCACCGCGCCATCGCGGATCGGATTGAGAAACTTGTTGGAATGCCATGCTGTGGCCAGCGGCCCGGTTTCGGCCTCGCCGTCGCCCACCATCACGGCCACCAGCAGATCCGGGTTGTCGAACGCCGCGCCGAAGGCATGCGAGACGCTGTAGCCGAGCTCGCCGCCTTCGTGGATCGAGCCGGGGGTTTCCGGCGTGCAGTGACTGCCGATGCCGCCGGGGAAGGAAAACTCCTTGAAGAAACGGCGCATGCCTGCGTCGTCTTCGCTCTTGTTGGGATACACCTCGCTGTAGACCCCCTCCAGATACACCGGCCCCAGCACGCCGGGCGCGCCATGGCCGGGGCCGGCCAGGAAGATGGCGTCGAGGTCGTACTTGTTGATCAGCCTATTGAGATGGACGTAGGGTGAAGCTCAGGCCCGGGCTGGCGCCCCAGTGGCCGAGCAGCCGTTGCTTGATGTGCTCGGGCTGCAGCGGCGCCCGCAGCAAGGGGTTGTCGCGCAGATAAATCATCCCTGCCGCCAGATAGATGCAGGCGCGCCAGTAGGCGTTGATCTTGCCCAGTTCGTCGGCAGGGAGAAGGGGATCGGAAATCGGATTGGCGCTGTTCATGGGGTTCTCCTTTTCAATGCGCTCAGGCGCGAAGCTTGGCGCCATTGTGGTGGCGCAGAGTTACAAACTGGCCGGTCCGGTCAGCGCCCAGGCATGGCGCGCGATCACCTTTTCCTCGTTGGTGGGAATGACCCACGCGGCAATGCGGCTGTGCGGATGGCTGATGCAGGGGCCGTGGCGCTGGTTGGCATCCTCATCCAGCGTCAGCCCGAGCCAGGCCAGATGGCGGCAGATGGCGGCACGCACTGCGGCGGCGTGCTCGCCGATGCCCGCGGTGAAGACCAGCGCGTCGATGCCTTCCAGTGCAACGGCATGGCCGGCGATGGCCTGGCTGGTGCGATAGGCAAACAGGTCGAGCGCTTCGGCGGCATGCGGATGGCTGCTTTCCAGCAGCGTCCGCACGTCGCCGCTCGTGCCGGAGACGCCGAGCAGGCCGGAGCGGCGGTGCAGCAGGTCATCAAGCTGTTCCAGGCTCATGCCCTCCTCGCGCAGCAGATAGAGCAGCACGCCGGGGTCGAGCGCGCCGCAGCGGCTAGCCATGGGAATGCCATCCAGCGGGGTAAAGCTCATCGAGGTTTCCACGCTGCACCGTCCCCGCATCGCGCACAGGCTGGCGCCGTTGCCCAGGTGGGCGACCACCACCCGGCCCTCGGCCGCGGTGCCCAGATAGTCCGGCAGTACGCTGGCGATGTGCTCGTAGGACAGGCCGTGAAATCCGTAGCGGCGGATGCCGCGTTCGCCGAGTTCGCGCGGCAGAGCGAAGTGCCGGGCCAGCGGCGGCAGGGTGTGGTGGAATGCGGTATCGAAGCAGGCGACCTGCGGCAAGTCCGGGCGCAGCCGGGCCAGTGCACGGATGCCCGCCAGGTTGTGGGGTTGGTGCAGGGGGCTCAGCGGAATGAGCTTTTCCAGGTCCGCCATCACGGCCGCATCGACCCGCACCGGAAGGATGTAGTCGGCGCCGCCATGCACCACGCGATGCCCGGCTGCGCGAAATGCCAGGCCGGGGTGGCGCGTTTCCAGCCAGTCCAAAACCTGCTTCAGCGCCTGCTCATGGTTGGCTACGGAGACGGCCTGATCGATCGGGCCGCCGGCGTCGGGCGCGTGAAACACCTGGAAGCGCCCGTTGCGGCCGATCTCCTCGATGACGCCGCGATAGCCGGCCTGCAGGCTGCCCGCCGCATCGGCCTGATAGACGGCGAATTTAAGGCTGGAAGAACCGGCGTTGAGAATCAGCAGGGCGGTGTGCATGTCGGCTCGGGGAAAATCAACCTGAAAACCTGAGTTCATTCACCACAGAGACACAGAGGCACAGCGTTGAAAAACAAGGAAAAGGTCCTGTACGCATCGTTCCCGGTTTGGGGACGGCAAGTCTTCCTGCAATTTTTTGGCTCTTTCATCGTTATTTGTTGGTGTTGGCCAGCGCTGTGGGAGGGGCGCCCTCGCCCCGATTTGCGCGCCGTCGCAATCTCCACGGCATCGGCCCGAGGGCGGGCCTCCTACAACAGCACACCCCAGCGGGATGCCGAAGGATGGGCGCTTCATCAGAGGGGCAAGACATGACTTCAACAACTAACAATGACATAGCCAATTTTTGGCTCTGTGCCTCTGTGCCTCTGTGGTGAACTGCTTTTGCGGCAGAAAAACCACGTCTACTCGGAATACCCACCCCCGTCACGATATCCCTCGCGAGCGTAATACCGGACATCGCCCAGCGGAAGCACGACGAGTCCGCCTTCGGTGACATGGTAGCCGGCCGCGCGGTCGCGTTCGTGGTCGTAGCCGATCTGCGTGCCGGGCGCGATCTTGTTATGCCGATCGATGATCGCATGACGCAGCCTGGCGCCGGCGCCGATGCGCACATAGTCCATGATCACGCAGTCCTCGATCACGGCCCCCGGTTCGACCACCACCTCGCGTCGCAGGAGCGAATTGCGTATGGTCGCGTCGCTGACGATGGTCGCCGCGCCCAGCAGCACATTGTCGAGATCGCCGCGAATCACCCGCGCGGTCGGCCCCTGATAATGACTGGAATAAATCGGCCATTGCGGATTGAAGGCGTCGAAGCACGGCTCGGTGCCGAGCACATCCATGTGCGCCGCGAAATAGGTGTCCAGTGTGCCCACGTCGCGCCAGTAGCCCGCTTCCTCATAAGGTTTGGTGCCAGGCACCACGTTGGTTGAAAAGTCGTAGGCAAACACCCGATGGGTCTTCGACAGACGCGGCAGCACATGGTGGCCAAAATCCGTCTCGTCGCGTTGGTGCGCCTCCTCTAGCGCTTCTCTCAGCATGTCCGCCCTGAACAGATAATTCCCCATCGATGCGTAGGCGCGCTGCGAATCGTTCGGCATCGGTTTCGCCTGGGCGGGTTTCTCCTGGAAGCCGTGGATTCTTCCTGACGAATCGGTTTCGATGATGCCGAAGTTGGAAACCTGATCGAGGGGAACCGGCAGCGCGGCCACCGTGACATCCGCCTCGTTCTCGCAATGGAAGCGCACCATCTGCCGCACATCCATGCGATAAATGTGGTCCGCGCCGAACACCGCCACCAGATCCGGGCGATGCATGTTCATCAGGTTCAAGCTTTGATACACCGCATCTGCCGTGCCGCCGAAGTGCATATGTTCTTTGGTCATTTGCGGCGGCACCACCGTCACGAACTGCTCGGAAAACAGCGGAGAAACTGTCCACGCCTTGCGAATATGCTCGATGAGCGACTGCGGCATGTATTGCACCAGCAAATAGATTGAACGAATATCGGAGTTCGCCAGATTGCTCAACACGAAATCGACGATGCGGTAGCGGCTTCCAAACGGCACCGCCGGTTTGCAGCGGTCTGCCGTCAGGGGTCGCAAGCGTGAGCCCTCGCCGCCCGCCATGACAAACGCCATCACTTTTTCGCGTCCCCGCCTTTCAAACATCGCGATGCTCCACAAGTTTTCCCTCGTATGTGATATTTCCTATCCATTGTTTATAGCCAACGAAACCGTCATGCACCCACCAACATGAAAATCTGGCCCGGCAATTCCTACCCGCTCGGCGCCACCTGCGACAGCGGCGGCACCAATTTCTCGCTGTTCGCGGAAGTCGCCCAGCGCGTCGAATTGTGCCTGTTCGACGAAGCGGGCCACGAAACCCGCGTCGATCTGCCGGAGGTCAGCGGTCACTGCTGGCACGGCTACTTCCCGGGGATCAAGGCGGGGCAGCGCTACGGCTTTCGCGTGCATGGCCCGTGGGAACCGCACAACGGCCACCGCTGCAACCCCGCCAAGCTGCTGCTCGACCCCTACGCCAAAGCCATCGACGGCGACGTTTGCATGGATGAAGCGGTGTTTCCCTACCGCTTCGCCGACGGCCCGGACGTGCGCAACGATGCGGACAGCGCGCCCTTCATGCCCAAGTGCATCGTCCAGCAGCCCATCTTTGATTGGGAGGGAGACCGCCTGTTGCAGCGGCCCTGGCACGAAACCGTCATTTACGAACTGCACGTCAAGGGCTTCACCGCCCAACATCCGGAGGTGCCGCCCGACCTGCGCGGCACCTATGCCGGTCTTGTGCACCCGGCATCGATCGCGTACCTGAAGCATCTGGGCGTCACCGCCGTCGAATTGATGCCGGTGCACCATTTCGTCCACGACAAGCACCTGGTCGATCAGGGGCTGCGCAATTACTGGGGCTACAACTCAATCGCCTACCTCGCGCCCCACGCCGACTACGCAGCCGACAAGCGTCCGGGCGCCGCCGTCGCCGAGTTCAGACAAATGGTGAAGGCCATGCACCAGGCCGGGGTCGAAGTCATCCTCGACGTGGTCTACAACCACACGGGCGAGGGCAACGAATTCGGCCCGGTGCTGAGCTTGAAGGGGATCGACAACGCGTATTACTACCGGCTGATGGAGGACGACCGCCGCCGCTACATGGACTACACCGGCACCGGCAACAGCCTCAACATGCGTCATCCCCACGTGCTGCAACTGATCATGGATTCGCTGCGCTACTGGGTGCTCGAAATGCACGTGGACGGCTTCCGTTTCGACCTTGCCGCCGCGCTGGCGCGTGAACTGCACGCGGTGCACCGGCTGTCCGCGTTCTTCGATCTGATCCAGCAGGACCCGGTGATCAGCCAGGTCAAGCTGATTGCCGAGCCGTGGGACGTCGGCGAAGGCGGCTACCAGGTGGGCAATTTCCCACCCGGCTGGTCGGAGTGGAACGACAAGTACCGCGACAGCCTGCGCGACTTCTGGCGCGGCCAGGACGAAACCCTGGCCGAATTCGCCTACCGCTTCACCGGCAGCGCCGACCTCTATGCCAACGACTCGCGCAACCCGAACGCCAGCATCAACTTCGTCACCGCCCATGACGGCTTCACCCTGCGCGACCTGGTGTCCTACCAGGACAAGCACAACCTCGCCAACGGCGAGGACAACCGCGACGGCATCGACGACAACCGCGCCTGGAACTGCGGCGTCGAAGGCCCCACCGACGATCCCGCTATCCTTGCCCTGCGCGCCCGCCAGCAGCGCAATGTCCTCGTTACCCTGATGTTGTCGCAAGGCGTGCCCATGCTGCTCGCGGGCGACGAGGCCGGCCGTACCCAGAACGGCAACAACAACGCCTACTGCCAGGACAACGAAATCTCCTGGCTCGACTGGGCACAGGTCGACCAGGACCTGCATGCGTTCACCCGGCGACTGATCGCCTTCCGCCACGCCCACCCGGCGTTCCGCCGGCGCCGCTGGTTCCAGGGCCGCGCCATTCACGGCGCCGACTGCAAGGACATCGCCTGGTTCACGCCCGGCGGCGATCAGATGAGCGAGGAAGACTGGGGCGAATGGTTCGCCAAGAGCCTCGGCGTCTTCATTAACGGCGACACCATTCCCAACCCCAACACCCATGGCGACCCGGTGACCGACGCCAGCTTCTACCTGATCTTCAATGCCCACCACGCGGTGCTGGAGTTTATGCTGCCGGAAAAACGCTGGGGCACACGCTGGACGCTGCTGCTCGACACCGCGCGCGGCTGGGTCGACGCGGCAGCGCCACACATGGCAGGCGCCCGACTGGAGGTGGCACCGCGCTCCGTCGTGCTGCTGCAGCGCGAGGCTTGATCGATCCTTACTCGCCGCAATGATCTGCTTCGCAGCCAACGCATTTTGGAGGAAGCGCCATGAACGATCTCCTTGTCTGGCTTGGCATCGCCTTCTGCCTGTCCCAGTCGGCGATGTTTTCCGGACTCAACCTGGCGGTGTTCAGCCTGAGCCGGCTGCGCCTCGAGGCCGCAGCCGAGAGCGGTGATGCCGACGCACGGCAGGTGCTGGCATTGCGGCGCGACGCCAATCGCACGCTGAGCACGATCCTGTGGGGCAATGTCGCCATCAACGTGCTGCTGACGCTGCTGGCCGATTCGGTCATGGCCGGTGTCGCGGCCTTCCTGTTCGCGACGGTGGTCATCACCATCGCCGGCGAGATCGTCTCGCCGGCCCTGGTTCTCTCGACACGCACTCAAGGTGGCGGGGCGACTTGCGCCGTTGCTGCGTGTCTATCGTGTACTCCTGTGGCCGGTCGCCTGGCCTTCGGGCAAGCTGCTCGATGCCTGGATCGGCCCGGAGGGGATCCCCTGGTATCGCGAGCGCGAACTGCGCCAAATACTGGAACACCATGCGCGCAATGGCGATACCGAGATCAGTCGCGTCGAGGCCGCGGGCGCCATCAACTTCCTGGCCCTCGACGATCTCCCGGTCGGCCAGGAAGGCGAACCGCTCGACCCGAAGAGCGTGATTCGCCTGCCGTTTCACGAAAACCGGCCACTGTTTCCCGAGATCGGCGCGCCGCGCCGACGATCTGTTCCTGCTCCACCTTGCCGCGTCAGGCAAAAAATGGGGGGTTTCGTCGATGCGCGCGACGAGCCGCACCTGGTGGCTGATGCCCCTGCGTTGCGTGGAAAAAGATCACCACTCGGGGTTGCCGAAGCTCGAGTGAAAATTTTGAGGATAAACATCATGACAAAAATCCGGATTCTCGCCGCGAACAGCGGCAACGCTACGCTCTTTGCCGCAGACTCGCCGACGGCGCCTTTGACCGAGCTTATGACCTTTGACAACCCCGAGGCACGCGCGAAGCAGATGAAACTCACCAGCGACCGCCCTGGGCGCAGCTTCGACAGCCACGGTGAGGGACGCCATGCGATGGAGGTCCAGGTCGAGCCCAAGGAACAGGAGCAGATTCGCTTCGCCAAGTTGATTGCGGACCGGCTTGAGCGAGGGCGCGTGGACAATGACTTCAAACGCCTCGTGGTGGTAGCGGCGCCCGCGTTTCTCGGCCAGCTGCGCACGAACTTCGGTGCACCGCTCAGTTCACTGGTGTCCCTGGAGATGGACAAGGACTACACGGCGCTGCGACCCGTAGACTTGCGCGCCCGGCTGCCCGAGCGGCTTTAAACGCTGAGTCGATTTCAGTGAGTACGTCGCCATGCCCGGGAAGCATTGGGCGAGCGCTGGGTGCTGCTGCCCAACACTGTAACCCGTCGCGCTGCTGCAGCGTCATACCTGATCGGACCCTTACTCGCCCAGTGCGGACGGCGGCGCCCGGTAGTCGATGACCACGGTGCCGAGGCGCGCACTCAGCCCCATCACCGGCACCACTAGCAGCCACTGCCCGGGCGCGGTCTCATCGGCGGTGATCTGCTCTGCCGTCAAATAGCGTTCGGCATAGAGACTGCCGAAGGCTGCGCCCACATGCCGGCGGTCGCTGGCCACGGCGATCGAGCCGTCCGCCTGCGCCACCGTCACCCCCTCGAAGCCTTCCAACTTGACCAGGTCGGTCACGTACTGATCCACCTGGTCCAGATTCTCTCCCATCATTTCGCGGCGGACCGCCCATGCCAGCGGCACGCCGAACTGCTTCAGCGACTGCTTGACCGTGTCGGCATGGCGTGCCTCGGCCTGCTTGACCCATTCCGCGCGTTGGGCCGGCAAGGTTTCCAGCGCCTGTCTCACCGCGATGCCTTTGGAGACATAAAGCCAGCCGATGATCAGGATGCCGATCACGGCGACGATGATCAGCAAACGGTAGCGATGCCAGAATCCCAGCGCGCCGGCTTCCTGTTCGTTCGGATTGATTTCAGTCATGTTCGCTCCTCCTCAAGTAATGAATGGGGTCTTTCGTTGGCACGCAGCAGCGCATAGGGAAACCGCTCGAACACCTGCGCCAGCAGCAGGCCGTGCGCCTCACCCAGGGACCGCATGCCGACGGTTTGCCCGGTCAGCACATTATCCCACTGCGCGTGCATGCGCTCCGGCGGCAGTTCGACCCAGGTGTCGCCCCACACCGCATCGCCGACCGGCAGGCGGCCATCCTCGCCCATCAGGCTGCCGAACAGGCGCGGCACCAGGACAATCAAAGTCTCGCCCACAGCGTAGCGGGAGAAGGCGCAGAGCTGTTCCGCGCGCGCGCCGTGGGTCTTGAGCGGCAGGTAGTCGCCGTCGCGGAACAGCGCTTCGCATTCGCGGCGCAGCGCCAGTGTCTTCCATGTCAGGTATAGCTTGATTTGCCCGTCCTGCTGCCGGTCGAGCAGCGCCGACGCGCATGCCACCGCGCCGTCCTCGGCGTGCGCTTTCTTGATCGCCTGCAGCGCCGTCTGCCGCAGCGCGTAGTCCACCGGCCGCCGGTTGTCAGGGTCGACCAGGCTGAAATCCCACAGTTCGCTGCCCTGGTAGAGGTCCGGCACGCCGGGGGACGTGAGCCGGAGCAGCACTTGCGCCAGACTGTTGAAGGCGCCTACGCACGCGACCCGCTGCGCGAACGGCACAAAGTCGCGCAGGAACAGGTTGTTCGGCTCGGGCGCCAGCAGCGCGCGAACGAAGTCGCCGGTCGCCGCTTCGTAATCGGCGTTCGGATTCATCCACGAACTGTGTGCCTTGGCCTCGCGCACGGCCTTCGTCATGTAGGCCTCGGCCCGTTGCGCGAGTCCGGCCAGCGCATCCGCGTCCACTGCCTCGAACGGCCATATCCCAAGCAGGGTCTGGTATAGCAGATACTCGTCGTTGCGGCTGGGCGCACGCTCGGTGTCCAGCTTACGGCGCTTGCTGCGGTTGAGCTTGCTCCAGCGGGACAGCGCGTGGCGCCATTCGTCAGCCATCTCGGAGAGCGCGCCGAGCCGCGCCCGCACGTCCTCCGAGCGCTTGCTGTCATGGGTGGAACCGGCCAGCATGGCGTGCGGCCAGCGGCGCGCACGCGCCTGGTTCTCGTGGTGAAAGGCCGCCAGCGATACGCCGAAGCGATGTGGGTCGGCGCCGACCTCATTCAAGGCCAGCAAGCGGTTGTACTGGTAGAAGGTGGTGTCCTCCACTGCCTTCGCCATCACCGGGCTGCTGTACTGCTGGAACTCCATGGCGAAGGCGCAAACTGCCTGCCGGTAGTCCTCGCTGCCGCCTTGTCCATGGCGCGCCAGCAGCACCTCGCGAACGAAATCGAAAATGCTGGGGTCCGCCGCCTGGCTGCGTTTCTTCGCCACCCCCACCGCCCACTCCACGTAGCGGACATCGTCCGGCGCGGTTTCACAGTTTGCGACGTAGGTGCGGTAGATCGGAAAGCTGGCGACGATTTCGGCCAGCGCGCCGCGCAGGCTGTTGAAGGTGAAGTCGCAGGTGCGGCGGTCCACCTTGGCCAGCCGCGTGAGCTGGGCCGCCAGCACCTGCAGCTCGCCCGCCAGCGCGGTCTCCATGATCAGGTGCTTGTTGGCTCGCACCCTCTCGTCGAAATCCGGATGGGTGCGGATGAAGCCCTGATAGGTGTGGGTGAAATGATCTTCGGCAGTGGCATCAACGAACAGGCCGCTGCACGCCGCCGCAAAGTCGTAGCCGGTGGTGCCGTGAACCGGCCATGACTCCGGCAGATGTTCGTGGGCGGCAAGAATCTTCTCCACCACCAGGTACAGCGGCCGCGCGTTTTCTTCATCCGTTTTGGGTGAAAGCGCCGCCGCCATCGCCTGCAGACGCCCGAAATATTCCTGCGGGTCATACAGGCCATCCGGATGGTCGATGCGCAGCCCGTTCACGTAGCCGCGCGCCAGCAGCTCGCGCACCAGGCGATGCGTGGCCTCGAATACCGCCGGGTTGTCCATGCGCAGTGCCGCCAGGTCGTTGATGTCGAAGAAGCGGCGATAGTTGATCTCGTCCGCCGCCACGCGCCAGTAGGCCAGCCGGTAGGCCTGGGCCTGGAGCAGTTCGTGCATCAGGTCGAAACCCTCGGCGCCTGGTGCCGCCGTGCCGTTGAATGCCGTCACGTTCTCGTCGACGAACTGCGCGATGTCGGCGCTGCCCACATACAGCGCAGCCAGGTGGTGCTTGTGCACTTCCTTGTCACGG
Organism: Thiobacillus denitrificans; assembly: GCF_001530125.1. Lineage (GTDB taxonomy): Bacteria > Pseudomonadota > Gammaproteobacteria > Burkholderiales > Thiobacillaceae > Thiobacillus > Thiobacillus denitrificans_C. The sequence continues at coordinate 22,569 of NZ_LDUG01000052.1, forward strand.
GCGCGCTCGGCCATCGACTCCGGGGCCACGCTGTCGCGCCCCGGCAGATGGCCGAAGGCCGTGACCAGCGACTGGAACTCAAGCAGCGTCACATCCTCTGCCCCCAGGCGTGCCTGCAGACGCTCTAATTCGTGACCCAGGATGCGTGGGTATTCGCGCGGGTCGATCGGGAAGCGGTGCTCGTAGTAGAGCACGCTGAAGGCACCCTCCTCCGCATCGAATGCGAGCTTGAGTTCGCCGCTTTCGAGCACCGCGCCGTAGTGGTCGCCCAGCACCGGCAGCAGCACCCGCCCCGGCACCTCGCCGCCGATGGCATACCAGTCGATGTCGAAGTAGTCGGCGAAGCGGGAGGCCGGGCCGTTCTCCAGCACATCCAGCCACCAGTCGTTGTCGGCGCCCATGATGCCCATGTGATTGGGCACCATGTCCATGATCTGGCCCATGCCGCGACGCTTCAGCCCCGCGACGAACTGCTCGAAGTCCTCGGCGCTGGCGATCTCCGGATTGAGGCTGCTGTGGTCGGTGATGTCGTAGCCATGGCGGCTGCCGGGGCGCGCCTTGAAGATCGGCGACAGATAGCAGTGGCTGACGCCGAGGTCGTCCAGATAGGGCAGCAGCGCCGTCGCCTGGCGCAGATCGAAGTCGCGGTTCAGCTGCAGCCGGTAGGTGGCGCGCGGAATCCACAGGCGCACGCCCGCCGCCGTTCCCCCGCCGGCGGGGCCGGGAACCTGGACCACCGGCCGTTCCTGGCGCAGCGCCGGCAAAATGGCCTGCAGATAGGCGCTGTCGTGCCACGCCTCCAGATTGAGCGGCATCTTCAGCCGCCAGTTCGGGTAGGTCGGCTCCACCGTGCCTGGCAGGTTGGGCTGCTCGTGCACGCCGAAGCCGTCTTCCAGCTGTAGCAGCAGCAGCTTGGACGGCGCCCGCGCCAGATAGGTGTAGACCGCGGCCGCCAGTTCCGGCGTCATCTCGGGGAAGGCCACCGGCTGCATCCCGCTGCCGGGCGGCAGCACACCCTCGCCTTCCAGCGCCACCAGCAGTTGCGCGCGGTCCTCCGAACGGGTGACCACCTGCTGGTTGCGCACCTCGTCGTCCGGAAACAGGTGCAGTTGTGCGCGCAGGTCGATGTCCAGCCCCTGCCAGAAGCCCGCCAGCGTCGGCAGGTCGTGGGTGGTCACCGCGGCGGCGGCATTCTCCGGGTAGGCCTGCGGCGGCTGCAGCCGGCCGTTGTCCTGCCGTTCGAAATACAGCAGCCGCGTCGACAGCACACTCATCGGCCGCAGCGCGCCGCGCACCTCGTCCGGCACCGTGCCGAGGTCCTCGCCCACCACCAGGCAGCGGTTGCGCTGGCTCTCCAGCGCGAGGATGCCGAGCAGGTCCTCGAACGGATACAGGACGTAGGCGCCTTCTGCGATGGGCAGCCCGCGCGCCACCCAGTAAAGCCGCTGCAGCCCCATCACGTGGTCCAGGCGCAGCGCACCGGAATCGCGCATGTTGGCGCGCAGGAGTTCGATGAAAGGCGCGTAGGCCGCGTCGGTCAGCCGGTGCGGAATCCATGGCGGCAGGCCCCAGTCCTGCCCCATGCGGTTGATCAAGTCAGGCGGCGCGCCGGTGCTGGCGCCGAGCGCGTAGAGTTCGCGCCGCCGCCAAACCGCGGCGCCGCCTTCCGCCACGCCGATCGCCAGATCGAGCATGACGCCGATGCCGAGCCCCAGCTCCCACGAACGGGTGCCGGCTGCGGCCAGTTGCCTGGACGCCTGCCACTGCAGGTATTCGAAAAACTCCACCCGTTCCAGATGGGCCTCGCAGAAGGATTCCACCTCAGGCGCGTGCGGGTCGCGATAGGCCTCGGGCCACGCCGGCCAGCCCCACACCGCGCTGTCCTGCCCGCGGAAATGTTCCTGCAGCGCCTCGAACAGCGCCTGCTTGCGCAGGCCCTCGCCCTGCCCGGCCTGGAAGGCGCGGAACACCTGCGCCCGCTCGCTGTCGCGGTCCAGGTGCGTGCTGCGGAAATGCGCGTAGAGGGCGTCTAGAACCTGCGACTTGACCTCCGCCACGCCGCGATAATCGACCTGGTCGGCGGCGCGCAGTGCCCGCAGCCGTGCCTGGAATGGCGGCTCGTGCACCATCGCCCGGGCCGCCGCGCACTCGGCGAAATCGGCGATGGCCTCGACGTCGAGGTAGAGCGTGTTGAAGAACGAGCGGCTGGAAGGACTGTAGGGGCTGGCGTGTTCGGGGGCGTCCGGGAACAGCGCATGCAGCGGATTGAGCAGCACGGTGCCGGCCCCGGCCGCGGCGCAGTATTCGATCATGTTGCGCAGATCGCCGAAGTCGCCGATGCCCCAATTGCGTTCGGAGCGGATGCCGTAGAGCTGGGCGGCGAAGCCCCACGCGCGTCCCTCGCCCTGAATCGCCGGCGGCAGATAGCAGGCGGCGGGGGCGACGATGAACGACATCTCGGCCGTCTCGCTGTGGCCATCGGCGCGTTCGAGGATGAAGCGGTGATAGCCCGGCTCCACCGGCATGTCCAGCGGCAGCACTCGCCGCACGAAAGTCTGGCCGTCGAGATCGCAGCGCCCGGCCGCCGCCAGATCCGCCGGCACACACTCGCCACTGTCTTCGGCCCCCGACTCGCGGCGCAGGCGCCAGCGCCAGGTCCGCTTCTCATCGGCGAGCGGCAGCGCGATGGCGATGCGATGTGGCCGCGCCAGCTCGCGCACCACCAGCACCGGCGGCAGCGGCCGCGCCCACTCGCGCCGCACCAGCGTCTGCAGGGACGCTGCCGTCTCTGCGTCGATATTCGCCGGCAGCCCCATGCTGGCGAGCAGGGCGCGCCGGGTCGCGTCGGGGGTGTGATGGAAACCGTCCCAGATGTCGCGGTAGCCGGGCAGCACCCCGCAGCGCTCGCACAGCTGGTCGAGCAGCGTGCTCATGGCGATTCCTCTAGCGTCCACCACACTGACCACGGTCCCAGCACGCCCTGCGCTGCCGCCATGGACAAGGCAAACACCGTTTTCCCGGGCGGGGCGGCCGCGCTGATCGCCTCGCCGGACAGGTTCGCCAGCAGCCGCAGCGTCGAGCCGTCGCCGAGGCGCCACTTCACCCGCAGGCCAGCGGGAGCAAACGCCTCGAAGGTGCCGGCATGCCCGCCCATGCCGCGCAGCCGCGGCACGATGACTTGCCGGCGCAGCCGCAGCAGTTCGCGGTAATAGATCAGCCAGTCCGTGCGTTCCGGGTCGCCGAGCGAATCCCAGTCGAGTTTCGAGGCGACAAAGGTTTCGGGCTGGTTGGGGTCGGGGATCGCTGCCTGCGTCGCCGCGTCGGCGAAGCGTGCGAACTTGCGAAACTCGCGCCGCCGCCCTTCTGTCACCGCCTCGCGCAGTTCACCGCCAAAGTCGCAGAAAAACCGGAACGGCGTCGCCGCGGCGAACTCCTCGCCCATGAACAGCAGGGGAATGGCCGGTGCCAGCAGATAAACCGCCGCCGCTGCGCGCACCGCCGGTGCCGGCGCAAGCTGGCCGATGCGCTCACCGAACGCGCGGTTGCCCACCTGGTCGTGGTTCTGCAAAAAGGACACGAAGGCCTGCGGCGGCAGGTGCGCGCTCGGCTCGCCGCGCGCCATGTGGTCGCGATAGGCCGACGCCTCGCCCTGATAGGCGAAGCCCTGCGTCAGGCAGCGCCCGAGATGGCGGACAGGCGCATCGGCATAGTCTGCGTAATAGCCGTCGACCTCGCCCGCAGCGAGGACATGCAGCGCGTGGTGAATGTCGTCGTTCCACTGCGCGGCGTAGCGGCCCGCGCCCAGATAGCGCGCCTCGTTGGCGTCGTTCTCCAGGATCAGGTGCACCTGGCGTTCGGGGCCGACCGCCGCATGCACCCGCGCCGCCAGTTCGGTGAGGATGTGCGGCGCGGAGTCGTCGATGATCGCGTGCACCGCATCCAGGCGCAGGCCGTCGAAGTGGTATTCCTGCAGCCAGTACAGCGCGTTGTGGATGAAGAACTCGCGCACCGGGCGGCTGTCCGGCCCGTCGAAGTTGATCGCCGCGCCCCACAGCGTGTGATGGCGTTCGGTGAAGAATTGTCTCGCGTAAACGTGGAGGTAGTTACCCTCCGGGCCGAAGTGGTTGTACACCACGTCCAGCAGCACCATCAGGCCCTTCGCGTGCGCCGCCTGGACCAAGGCTTTTAAATCCTCCGGCCGGCCGTAGCAGCTGTCCGGCGCGAACAGCAGCGCGCCGTCGTAGCCCCAGTTGCGTACGCCCGGGAAATCCGCCACCGGCATCAACTCGATCGCCGTCACGCCCAGTTCGACCAGGTAATCCAGCCGCTTCATCACGCCGGCGAAGGTCCCTTCCGACGAGAAGGTGCCGACGTGCAGTTCGTACACCACCGCCGCTTCCCACGGCCTGCCGCGCCATGTGTCGTCGTGCCAATCAAACGCCGCGGGGTCGACCACCTCGCTGGCGCCGTGCACGTCGTCCGGGTTGGCGCGCGAAACCGGGTCCGGCACGCACAGGCCGTCGATGACTTCGAAGCGGTAGCGCGTGCCGGCCCCGACACCGGGCACACTGCACTCGAACCAGCCGTCGCCACAGGCAGTCATCGGCAGCACCGCTTCGCGCGCGCCATCGGCGATGCACAGGCCCACCCGCTCGCAGCCGGGCGCCCACAGGCGGAAGTGCACGCCGTCCGGCGTGATCCGCGTCCCGAATGGCATGTCATGTTGTCGTATGGCCAAATCCATCCTCCCTTCAGCGCCGCGTCACCTGGATCAGGCGCCGCATGGCAGCGCCGACGCCGGTCGAATGCCGCGCAAGTGCGTCGTTCACCTGCAAGATTGTTTTCTCGGCGAGGAACAGGGTCATCAGCGCCTCGGCTTCCGCGGGATTGGCCGGGAACGACGGATGCCCGGTCATCGCCTTGCGGTAGCGCTGGAAGAATGCCCGACGTGCCGCCCGCTCCCAGTCGTCGACATGGTGCTGCAGCGCCGCGCCCACCTCCGGCGAATCGCTGGCCACTTCGCCCAGCGCGGCGGCCCCGGCCTCGCTCAGGGAGAGCAGCATGCCCGCCACATCCTGCAGCGGCGTGTGCTTGCGGCGACGCTCGGCCCAACTGCGTCCCGGTTCCCCGCCGTAGTTGGCGATCAGGAAATCGTTGCTCACCAGCCAGACCTGGCCGAGGTGATAGTTGCCGTGACAGCGCGTCTTCATCGCATCCACCCGCACCCCAGCCGCCCGCAGAATGCGTCGATAAAGCCGTGGGCGCGCCGCGCGCAGACTGTGGGCGAGGGTCTGTGCCGCGTCGGGCAGCTGCGGCAAGGCCTGCTCCAACAGGTCGAACATCGCTTCCATCTCGTGCCGCACCGTGTTGACCCAGTCGACGATATCGGCCGCGCTGACGGGTTCGCTGCCAAAGGCGCCCGCTTCGTCGGGCAAGGCCAGCGCCTGGTGGAATTGCGCCGTGCGCAAACCCAGCGTCTTCATCAGCGCCAGATAGGCGGTGTGGCGGCCATTCGGCGGCGGCTCGGAACTGGCGCGGCACGCATCCAGATAGCGCGCCAGATAATCCAGCGTGTAGTGCCAGGCGTCGCCCTGGTTTTCCGCATAGCGCTCGAGGATCGCCAGTGTCGAACGCTGCCCCTGCGCGGCTGCAAATTCCACCGTGCCGGCCAGTTGCGGCACGTGGGGAAACTTTGCGGTCAGGAAGCGCGATATTTCCAGCTCCGGATGCGTCCCCTCCAGCAGCCAGCGGTAGCTCTTCAGCACCAGCCGGTCATCCAGATTCACCCGCAGACGTCCGTGCTCGGAAACCTCGTGAGTGATGAGCGCGGAGCCGACCGGACAGGCAAATCCAGGATAGGCGTCGGTCGCGTTGAACACCATCGAGCCATCGCCAAAGTCGAGCGTCTCGCCCCGCTCCATCGCTGCCACCACGGCGCAGCAGAAGCGGTCGTCCCAGAAGGCGTCGAACAGCACGCCGACCCGCGCACGCCGCCGCACCTTGGCCAGGGTGGCGTGCAGCAGCGTGCCGACACGGCCTTCGTCCTCGTCCTCCCAGGCCAGCGCCAGCGGAATGGCGTAGCGATGGACCTCGGCGTTAGCCAGCGTGACCGCGACCGTGGCCAGCAGCCAGCTGCCGGTGTCGCTGGCCCATTCGCGCATCACGTCGAACGCGTATTTCTCAACCGCCGCGTCGCGATCCGCGAACCAGCTCTGCGCCTGGAAGTAGCGCGGCATGATCTGCCGCTCGAGCTGCTCCCGTGCGCGCCGTGCCATCAACGGGTTCACGCCCTCGCCGTCTTCCGCGCGCGCGAACAAGGTGCGCCAGCCACTGTCCACCAGCACCAGCACCGGCAGATCCGGCGGCACCGGGCGCTCCTCGTGCCAGGCCGGCGCCTCCACATCGGTCGCCAGGCGGAAGGAATAGAAGCCATGCCCGCTGAGGGTGAGCAGATAGGGCAGATCGCCGATCGGCGGGAAGCGGCTGCGGCCCATCAACTCCACCGGCACCCGCTGCCTGAATGCGGACAGGTCCAGTTCCACCGCCTGCGGCGCGCGCGACAGATTGGCCACGCACAGGATCGCCTCGCCCTCGTACTCGCGCAGATAGGCCAGGATTTTGCGGTTGCCCGGCCGCAGGAAGCGCAGCGTGCCGCGGCCAAAGGCGCTGTTCGCACGGCGCATGGCGATCAGCCGCCGCGTCCAGTTGAGCAGCGAGGATGGATTGCGCTGCTGTGCCGCCACGTTCGCCGCGCCGAAGCCGTAGACGGGATCGTCGATCAGCGGCAGGAAAAGGCGCGCCGGATCGGCGGTGGAAAATCCGCCGTTGGCGCCGCCGTTCCACTGCATGGGGGTGCGCACGCCATTGCGGTCGCCGAGCAGGATATTGTCGCCCATGCCGATCTCGTCGCCGTAATAGAGAATCGGCGAGCCCGGCATCGTCATCAGCAGCAGATTCATCAGTTCGGTGCGATGGCGGTCGTTGTCCAGCAACGGCGCCAGCCGGCGGCGGATGCCGAGGTTAAGGCGTGCCTGCGCGTCGCTGGCATAGGTCTGGTAGAGATAGTCGCGCTCGCGGTCGGTCACCATCTCCAGCGTCAGCTCGTCGTGGTTGCGCAGGAACACCGCCCACTGGCAGCTGTCCGGAATGTCCGGCGTCTGCTCCATGATCTCGACGATCGGGTGGCGGTCCTCCTGCGCGATCGCCATGTACATGCGCGGCATCAGCGGGAAGTGATAGGCCATGTGGCACTCGTCGCCATCGCCAAAATACTCGCGCACGTCCTCCGGCCACTGGTTCGCCTCCGCCAGGAACATGCGGTTGCTGTAGTGCTGGTCGAGTTCGGCGCGCATCTGCCTGATCACAGCATGCGTCTCCGCCAGATTCTCATTGTTGGTGCCCTCGCGCTCGCACAGATAGGGCACCGCATCCAGCCGCATGCCGTCAACGCCGGCATCGAACCAGAAGCGCATGGCTTTCATCAGCGCCTTGAACACATGCGGATTGGCGAAGTTGAGGTCGGGCTGGTGCGAGAAGAATCGATGCCAATAATACGCCTGTGCCGCCTCGTCCCAGGTCCAGTTGGATTTTTCCGTGTCGCTGAAAATGATGCGCGTGCCGTCGTACTTCGCATCGCTGTCGCTCCACACGTAGTAATCGCGCTTGGCCGATCCCGGCGGTGCCAGGCGCGCCGCCTGAAACCAGGGGTGCTGGTCCGAGGTGTGGTTGATCACCAGCTCGGTGATCACGCGTAGGTCGCGGCGGTGGGCTTCGTCGATGAAGCTGCGGAAATCCGCCATCTCGCCGAAGCCGGGGTGGACGTTGTGATAGTCGGAAATGTCGTAGCCGTCGTCGCGCCCCGGCGACGGATAGAACGGCAGCAGCCAGAGCGTGTTCACCCCCAGCTCCTGCAGATAATCGAGCTTGGCGATCAGGCCGGGGAAATCGCCCACGCCGTCGCCGTTGCCGTCGAAAAAGGCCTTGACGTGCAACTCATAGATGATCGCGTCCTTGTACCAAAGCGGGTCTTCTTCCATAGGCTCCTGCATTCCGCGTTGAAGTGCCCGGCATCCAGGCTGACTGTCGGGCGGGTAGTTGACTATGCTTAAGAATAGATGCTAATGCCCGTCGTGCTTGAGCGTTCGGGCGACAACCGGAGGTCCGGCGGCGTAGTTGGGGGGCAGGCAACAGTCGACGGGGCACGGCTTTCGTCGCGGCACGGGTGATCTGCCTGTACGGCGCCACCCACCCTCTTCGTGATCTGAAGCGAGCACTGTCTATATTGAGACTGCTCGTCCAGTCGGATTCTCACTTCGTTCTTCAAGTCAGAAAGGCTCCTGAAACATCATGATGCAACTCCGTAGACTGCACGACCTGAAGAACTATGCACTGCTCGCCCGCGACGGCGAAATCGGCAGAATCGAGCAGATTTATTTCGACGACGAGCAGTGGGTCGTGCGCTATTTTGTCGTTCACACAGGCGGCTGGCTACTCGGTCGCGACGTGCTGATCGCACCGCGTTCGGTGGCCGGCGTGGACGAGAGGAACAAATGCATCGCGGTCGACCTCAGCCGCGAGCAGGTGGAAAATGCCCCCCCGATCGACAGCGAGCGGCCGGTTTCACGCCACGATGAGACCGAGTACCACCGCCATTATGGCTGGCCGCCCTATTGGGAAATCAGCGCATTTGGCATGACGATTCCTCCGGTCGCGCCGCCGACAGAACCGGTCAGCGAGCCCGAAGATCCGCACCTGCGCGACGGCAGCGAGGTGATGGGTTATCACCTGCAGGCACGGGATGGCGAACTCGGCCATGTGCATGACCTTGTGCTCGACGATCAGGACTGGGCCGTCCGTTATTTTGTTGTGGACACCCGCAACTGGTGGCCGGGCAAGAAGGTGCTCGTCGCGCCCACCTGGGTCGACCGGGTGAGCTGGGCGGATCGTGCGATTTTCGTGGACCTTGGACGCGACCTCATCCGCACGGCCCCGGCCTACGACCCCGACCAGATCATCGGCCACGACGACGAGGTGCGGCTGTATGCCCACTACGGGAAATCGGTGCAGGCCATGGGTGATTCAGGGCAAGAAAAGGACGATCGGTAGCGGGCAACGCGCGGTCTTAGCTGAATGAACCTAAAAACCGCAGTTGACCGCGCATCACCCTGAGGAATGCAGCATGGATATTGGTTTTTCTGCCTTCGGCCACGCCCCCCTACAGGGTGAGTCCGCTACGCACCCGCTGGCACGCCTGGTCGTGCGCCTGCCTTGGTCGCCCCACCCGCAAGGGGTAGGCCGTGGTTGTCCCCGCAAGGGGGAGGCCGCGGTTGTAAAGCCGGCGAGCCGGCAACAACCGCGCACTAAAGCCGCTAAAGCGGCAACAACCACGCACGTCGTTGCTGGCCCCGGCCTGCCGCCTCCTCGCTTCGCGGCATCCACCCGCCCAGACGCACCATCGAGCGCGTCCAACTGCGGTTTCTAGGTTGAATGGTCTGCCTCTTCCCGAGCGGGATCGACGACGTGGCGAGCGGGTGGAGCACGTCATGAGGGAAGACCGCATCGTGGCGGGACAACGGGCGCTGGCCAGCGTTACCGTGGCAGGCGACCTGATCATTGCCGGCGGCGAAGTCATCGTTGCCGATCCGGTGAACGGCGACCTGCTTGCTGCGGGCGGGGAGGTGCGGATCGACGCCGTGGTCGGCCAGGATGTCTACAGCGTCGGCGGGCGCGTGGCGCTGAACGCCACTGTTAAACGCAATGCGCGCCTCGCGGAGGGCAAGATGGAGATCGGCAGCAAGGCAAGCATTGCCGGCAATGCCACGCTGGCGGGCGGCGACGTGATGGTGCTGGGCGATGTGCAAGGCCAGCTTGCCGTGGCAGGCGGCCGCACCTACCTCAACGGCCGCGTGGAGGGAGACGTGGATGCCTCGGGCGGCGAAATTGAGCTCGGACCGGTGGCCCGGATCGGCGGCAACCTGCATTACCGCAGTCCGGCAGCCTTGAAGCGCGACCCGGTGGCCGAGGTGAGCGGCGCTATTGTGCGCGAGCCCGACGTAGGCCATGGCGCGAGCAGGCAAGCGCGGGAATGCGCATCGTGGGCGCACTGCTGCTGATCTGGAGCCTCGGTCTGATGGTCGTCGGGGCAGTGTTCGTGGCTGCGCTGCCCGGGTTTACCGCGCGCCGGGCGGACACGGCGCGTGCCCGGCCGGGCATGAGTCTGCTGCTCGGATTCGTCGCCCTGGTCGTCGTCCCGGCAGGCGTCATTCTCCTGATGGCCAGCGTCATCGGCATTCCACTCGGGCTGCTCTTGCTGACCGGCTATCTGGCAACCCTGATGCTCGGCTATGTGTCTGCAGGCGTGGTGCTCGGGCAGATGGGCTTGCGGCGCATCCATCCGGGCCAGGCCGACAAGACCGTCTGGCGCGCTGCCGCGGCAAGCCTTGCAATCCTGGCCCTTACCCTGCTGTCCATCATTCCCGTAGTGGGCTGGCTGGTCTGGCTCGCGGAGTGGCTGACCGGGATGGGCGTGTTGCTGCTGCAACTCGGTTCAACGGCCAAAGCCGCCATGAGATAAACCGGGCTGCTCACCCGGCATGCAGGATGCGCTCAACTATATTGATTAAGGGGCTGCTGCAACACGCGGCAGCGACGATCGGTATCCAAGAGGAGCGCATCATGTCAATTGCCAAAATAATCGAAATCAGTGCTGAATCAACCGACAGTTTTGAGGATGCCATCCGCCAGGGCATCGAGGCCGCGGCCAAGACCGTGCGCAACATCCAGGGGGCGTGGGTGAAGGAGCAATCCGTCGTCGTCCATGCCGGAAATATTTCGAAATACCGGGTAGACCTCAAGCTCACCTTCGTTCTTGATTAGCGTCTACACGCCTGGCATGGCCATCGCCGGCCGCCCGCGGGAAAGGGGGTAGCCCTTCCTTGCTCCGCCCGGAGTGCTTGCGATCCTCGCCCGCCTACACCCATACGTTCTTGAACTGCCAGGAATCGGCCTCATCGACGTCCTCGGCGAACAGGGCACCGCGCCCTTTGAGCGACGTCCAGCTGCGCACGCGGGTGGACGCGCCGGGGCGATCGAGGTAGCGGCCATTCTAACGGGCCGGGCATTCAGCGCCGTCCGAAAACGCCGTGATCAAGGCGCCCGCCTGAACAGCCGGCGCGGCACCCACCAGAGATAGAACACCATGCCGAACAGTTCGACCAGGGACTGCGCCACGATTACCACGGCGGCGACTTCCCAGCCGATGGGCAGGGTCAGGGCGAAGGGCAGCACGACGAAGGAGTTGCGCGTGCCGAGGCTGAACGCGAGCGTGCGCCCTTGGTCGGTCGGCAGGCGCATCAGCCAGGCCAGTCCCTTGGCGATCAGCGCCGCGAGCAACAGGAAGACGATGAACAGGGGCACGATGACCGGCATCAGGCCCAGCGCGCCGCGCACCGCGCCGACCTGCGCGCCGGCGATCAGGAACACCACCAGCGCCAGCAGCGGCACCGGCCACCACGCCAGCCGCTCGCGCAGCGCCGCCCGTTCCGCCCGCGCCTCGATCCAGCGTTCGGACACGGCGGCCAGGGCCAGTGGCAGCAGCACGACCACGAGTGCGGTCCAGACCTCGGCGGGGGTCAGGGCCGCGGACAGTTCCGCTCCCGCCATCAGCCACAGATAGACCGGCAACAGCAGAAGCTGCAACAGCAGATTGATCGGGGTCAGGGTAATGGCGCGCGACACGTTGCCGCCGCCGAGTTGGCTGAAGGTGATGAACCAGTCGGTGCACGGCACCAGCAGCACCAGCAGCACGCCCAGCCGCAATGCCGGATCGGGCGGCAGCCATTGCACCAGGCCCCATACCAGCGCCGGCAGCAGGATGAAATTGCCCGCCAGTGCCGCCGTCACGAAGCGATAGTCGCGGAAGGCCTCGCGCAGATGCAGCAGGGGCACCTGCACGAAGGTCGCGTACAGCAGCAGCATCAGGGTCGGCCACAACATGCGCTCGAAGAATGGGCCGAGGCCGGGCCCGGCGTTGCCGGCGAGCAGGCCCGCAATGATGGCGGACAGGTAAACCCAGACCTGGCGGCGTTCAAGTGTCAGGCGGTCCATGTGCAGGTTGTTGAGCGATTCATGATCGTGCGTGTGAGCGAAATTGGGCGCGGTCGGCGCCCGCGAAAAATGTGCAGACTGCCATCGCGCATTATGGCCAGGAATGTGCCGCGTTTCAGAACAGGAAGCGGACCACACAGGACCTATGATCCTAAAAACCGCAGTTGACCGCTTTTTGTCCCCATGAGGCCAGCATGAACACACGCGTTCTCGTCTTCGATACGACTCACCGCTTGGGTGTGTACGCTACGCACCCGCTGATACGTCCGTGCGCGCGCCTGCCTTTGTCGCGCCTCGTTGCAGGCCCCGGCCTGCCCG
>NZ_LDUG01000053.1:0-16177 GCF_001530125.1 Thiobacillus denitrificans
GTTTCGTGCTGGCCGAGCCGGCCCTGCTCGACGCGCTGGAGGCCCGGCTGGGGCCGTGGGCGGTGAGCGCGCCGTCGCGCTGGGTGGCGCGCGCCGCGCTGGCCGACACCGCCTGGCAGCAGGCCGCGCGTGCGGCTCTGCTGGCGGCGGGGGCGCGTCTGGCCGATCTGCTGCGCCGCCACGGGTTGGCGCCGGCAGGCGGCACCGCGCTGTTCCAGTGGGTGCGCACCGCAGACGCCGCCGGCTGGCACGAACGCCTGGCGCGGCAGGGCATTCTGACCCGTTTGTTTGCCGATCCGCCCAGCCTGCGCTTCGGGCTGCCGCGGCACGAAACCGACTGGGCGCGGCTCGCCGCAGCATTGGCCGGATGAAATCCCCCAAACCCTTGAACCACAGAGGCACAGAGACACAGAGACACAGAGGAAAAACAAGCGGGTTTCTCCGTGTCCCAAGGGATACCGTCCCTGCGGAACATATCTCTGTGCCTCTGTGGTGAAAAATCAAGCATGAATACGTTGATGGTGCAGGGCTGTACCTCCGACGCCGGCAAAAGCGCGCTGGTGACGGCGCTGTGCCGCTGGCTGGCGCGGCAGGGGGTGAACGTGGCGCCCTTCAAGCCGCAGAACATGGCGCTCAACAGCGCGGTGACCGCCGACGGCGGCGAGATCGGGCGGGCGCAGGCGGTGCAGGCCCAGGCGTGCGGGTTGCCGGCGCACACCGACATGAACCCGGTGTTGCTGAAGCCCAATTCCGACACCGGCGCGCAGGTCATCATCCAGGGCCACGCCATCGGCAACATGCACGCGCTGGACTACCACGCCTACAAGGCGACGGCGCGCGCGGCGGTGTTCGACTCCTACCACCGGCTTGCCGCGCAGTATCAGGCCGTCATCGTCGAAGGCGCGGGCAGCCCGGCGGAAATCAATCTGCGCGCCAACGACATCGCCAACATGGGGTTTGCCGAGGCCGCCGACTGCCCGGTGATCCTGGTCGCCGACATCGACCGCGGCGGCGTCTTCGCGCACCTGGTCGGCACCCTGGCCCTGCTGTCCGAAACCGAGCAGGCGCGCGTCAAGGGCTTCGTCATCAACCGCTTTCGCGGCGACCTTGCGCTGCTGCAGTCCGGGCTCGACTGGCTCGAAGCGAAAACCGGCAAGCCGGTGCTCGGCGTGCTGCCTTACCTGCACGGCCTGCACCTCGAAGCCGAGGACGCGCTGCCCGCCGCTGCGACTGCGCCGGTCCCGGCCGAAGCGCTGCGCGTGGTGGTGCCGGTGCTGCCGCACATCTCCAATCACACCGACTTCGATCCGCTGCGCAGCCATCCGCAGGTGGACCTGCGCTTCATCGCGCTGGACCAGCCGCTGCCGCCCGCCGATCTGGTCATCCTGCCGGGCTCGAAAACCGTGCGCACCGACCGCGCCGCGCTGGCCGCCCACGGCTGGGACGCCGCACTGGATCGCCATCTGCGTTACGGCGGCAAACTGCTCGGCATTTGCGGCGGTTTCCAGATGCTGGGGCGCGCCCTGCACGACCCGGCGGGCATCGAAGGCGAGCCGGGCAGCAGCCCCGGCTTTGGCTGGCTCGACTTCGAAACCACACTCGCCGGCGGCAAGCAGCTGCGCACGGTCGCGGGCACGCTGGCCGACGGCACGACGCCGGTGGCGGGCTATGAAATCCATGCCGGAGTGAGCAGCGGCGCGGCGCTGAATCGACCGCTGTGCTGGCTCGACGGGCGCCCCGACGGCGTCATTTCGGACGACGGCCAGGTGCGCGGCACCTATCTGCACGGGTTGTTCGACACGCCGGCCGCGGCCGATGCGCTGCTGGCGTGGGCCGGCCTGCGCGCCGCCGCCAGCCCCGACATTGGCGCGCTGCGCGACGCCGCCATCGACCGCCTGGCCGACGCGGTGGAGGCCCATCTCGATACGCAAGCCCTGCGTCGCCTGCTGGGGATGGCGCCATGCTGACGCTGATCCTCGGCGGCGCGCGCAGCGGCAAAAGCCGCCTCGCCCTGCAACGCGCAGAAGCGACCGGCAAACCGGTTTCCTTCATCGCCACCGCCCAGGCGCACGACGCCGAAATGGCTGCCCGCATCGCGCGCCACCAGGCCGAGCGCCCGCCGCACTGGACCACGATCGAGGCGCCGCTCGATCTCGCCGGCGCGATTCGCGCGGCGGGGGCGGGCTGCATCGTCGTCGATTGCCTCACGCTGTGGCTGACCAACTGCCTGTGCCAGCCGGATTTCGCTGCGTTCGACGGCGCGCGCGCCGCGCTGCTCGCCGTGTTGGCCGCGCGCCGCGACGACGAGCTGATCCTGGTCAGCAACGAAACCGGGCTCGGCATCGTCCCGCTGGGCGAACTCACGCGCCGTTTCGTCGACGAGGCCGGCTGGCTGAACCAGGACCTCGCGCAGCTTGCCGACGACGTGGTGTTCGTGGCCGCCGGCCTGCCGCTCGTCCTGAAAGGAACCCCACGATGAACCCCCTCGCCGCCGCCAAACCGCTGGACGAGGCCGCGCGCGCAGCCGCGCTGGCGCGCCAGGCCCAGCTCACCAAGCCGCCCGGCAGCCTGGGGCGGCTGGAGGCGCTGGCCACCACGCTCGCCGCGATGCAGGGCAGGGCGCTGCCGCGCATCCAGCAGCCATGGATCAGCATCTTTGCCGCCGACCACGGCGTGGCGGAAGAGGGCGTATCGGCGTTTCCGCAGGCGGTCACCCAGCAAATGCTCGCCAACTTCGTCGGTGGCGGCGCGGCCATCAGCGTGCTTGCGCGCGAAGCCGGCGCGACGCTCGAAGTGATCGACGTCGGCACGCTCGCCCCCTCTCCGGTGGCGGGCGTGATTCAGGCGCAGGTGGCGTGCTGCACCGCCAATTTTTGCCGGCAGCCCGCGATGAGCGCAACGCAGGCGCACGCCGCACTCGATGCCGGGGCGGCTGCCTGCGCGCGTGCCCAGGCCGGCGGGGCGGACCTCTTCATCGGCGGCGAAATGGGCATTGCCAACACCACGACGGCGGCGGCGCTGGCGTGTGCGCTGCTGGGATTGCCGGGCGCGGCGCTGGCCGGTGCGGGCACCGGCGTCGACAGCGCCGGGGTGGCACGCAAGGCGGCCCTTATCGACCGTGCGCTGGCGCTGCATGGCCTGGCGGCGGCGCCGTCCGACCCGCTGCAGGCGCTGTGCGCGGTCGGCGGCTTCGAAATCGGCGCGCTGGCAGGCGCCTATCTGGCGGCCGCGCAAGCGGGGGTGCCGGTGCTGGTGGACGGCTTTATCTGCAGCGCGGCGGCGCTGCTGGCGGTGCGCCTGAATCCGGGCGCACGCGACTGGATGTTGTTTGCCCACGCCTCCGCCGAGTCCGGTCACGCCGCCATTTTGCGCGCACTCGATGCGCAGCCGCTGCTCGCGCTCGACATGCGGCTGGGCGAAGCCAGCGGGGCGGCGGCGGCCATCCCGCTGCTGCGGCTGGCGTGCGCGCTGCATGCCGGCATGGCGACGTTTGCCGAAGCCGGGGTGGCCAATGGTTAAGCCCGCTGCTGAGCCGGTGCTGCTCGGCTTTCTGCGGCACGGCGAAGTGGCGGGGGCAGCGCACGTATACCGCGGGCGCAGCGATGCGCCGCTCACCCCGCTTGGCCGGGAGCAGATGCACGCCGCGCTTGCCGGCCTGCCGCCATGGGGCGCGATCGTGAGCAGTCCGGCGCGGCGCTGCCTCGATTTCGCGCGCGAGGTCGCCGCCAAGCGGGGGATCGATTGCAGCGTCGATGCGGACTGGCACGAACTCGATTTCGGCGCCTGGGAAGGCCTGCGCCCGGACCAGGCCGCCGCGCGCGACGCCGCTGCGCATGCGGCCTTTGTGCGCGATCCGCGCCGCTGTGCGCCGCCCGGCGGCGAAACGCTGGACGCGCTGGATGCGCGGGTGGGCGCGGCGCTGGCCCGGCTGGGCGAGAGCGCTCGCGCGCCCACGCTCGTCGTCACCCACGCCGGCGCGATGCGCGCAGTGCTGGCGCAGGTGCTGGGGCTGACCGACCCCTACCGCGCGCGCGTGGCGCTGACCCCCGGCTCCAGCTTCGTCCTGTCGTGGCTGGCCGGCGCGCCGCCGCTGTTGATGGCCTTGCGATGCGCGGATTGATCCTCGCCCTCGGGTTCTTGACGCGGCTGCCGTTGCCTGAGGTGCGCGACTTTCAGCCCGCCGAACTCGCGCGGGCGCTGGTGTGGTTTCCGGCGGCGGGGCTAGTGGTGGGGGCGGCGGTGGCGCTGGCCGCCGCCTTGGGCGCGGCGCTCGATCCGTGGCTGGGTGCGCTGGCCGGCGTGGTGATGTGGGCCTGGATCACCAGCGGCCTGCATCTCGACGGCCTGGCCGACACCGCGGATGCGCTGGGCGCGGCGCACCGCGACCCGGCGCGCTTTCTGGCGGTGCTGGCCGATCCGCATGTGGGCAGCTTTGGCGTCATTGCGCTGGTGCTGCAGCTGGCGGCCAAGCTGGTGCTGCTGCACTGGCTGCTGCTGCTCGAATTGCCGTGGCTGGTGCTGGTGCTGATCCCGGCCTGGGCGCGCTGGTCGGCGGCAGGCTGGGCGCTCTTGCTGCCGCCGCTGAAGCCCGGCCTGGGGGAACGGCTTGCCCGGCACGGCAAGCGGGCGGGCTGGATCGCGGGCGGCCTGGCGTTGACGGCCATCAGTGCCGCTTCGCCGCTCGCTTTCGCCGCATTGATTCCGGCCCTGCTCTGGGGCATCTGGATGCGGCTCAAGCTGGGCGGACAAACCGGCGACATCCTGGGTGCGGGCATCGAGTGGTGCGAATCCGGGGCCTTGCTGCTGGTGGGTGTTTTTTTCGCGGTCATCATCCTGTAACCGTCTTGCAATACAACGCAGGCTTTGCCCCAGGTGGAGTTCGGCATGCGTATCCTGATGGTGTCCGACGTGTACTTCCCACGCGTTAACGGCGTGTCGACGTCGATTCAAACCTTGCGGCAGGCGCTGGCCGCAGCGGGACACGAGAGCGTGCTGGTGGCGCCGGATTATCCGGCCACAGTGGCCGAGGCCGGCATCGTGCGGGTGCCGGGCTGGCCGATTCCGCGCGATCCGGAAGACCGGCTGATGCATCCGCGCGCGCTGGCCGCCGCGCTGGATCATCTCGATCCCGCCGATTTCGATCTCGTCCATCTCCACACGCCGTTTCTGGCCCACCGCGCCGGGGTGCGCTGGGCGCGCAAGCATGGCCTGCCGTGCGTGGAGACCTACCACACCCTGTTCGAGGAATACTTCCACCACTACCTGCCGTTCCTGCCGAAGGTGTGGCTGGCGGCCGCCGCGCGGATGATCTCGCGCAAGGAATGCGACGGCGTCAGCGCGGTGATCGCGCCGTCGTCGGCGATGAAGCAGGCGCTGCTGGTCTATGGCGTGAGCAGCCCGATTCAGATCATTCCCACCGGCCTCAATCTCGCCGACTTCGCCAATTGTGATGGCCCCGCGTTCCGCGCCCGCCATGGCATCGCGCCGCAGCGCCCGGTGATGGCCTATGTGGGGCGGGTGGCATTCGAGAAGAACCTGGATTTTCTGCTGCGGGTGACCGGGCAGGTGCGACACGAATTGCCCGACGTGCTGCTGGTGATCGCCGGCGAAGGCCCTGCGCGTGCGTCGCTGGAGCGCGCGGTGGCGAAACGCGGGCTCACCCACAACGTGCGCTTCGTCGGCTACCTCGAGCGCAAGACCGAACTGCCCGCCTGCTACTGCGCGGCGAATGTCTTTGTCTTCGCCTCCAAAACCGAAACCCAGGGCCTGGTGCTGCTGGAGGCGATGGCGCTCGGTGTGCCGGTGGTGGGCCTGGCCGAAATGGGCACGAAGGATGTGCTCAAGGAAGGACAGGGCTGCCGCATTGCGCCGGACGATGTCGCGGGCTTTGCCCAGGTGCTGATTCCGCTGCTCGCCGATCGCGCGGCCGCGCAGGCGCTCGGCGCGGCGGGCAAGGCCTATGCCGCAGGCTGGAGCGAGTCGCGCATGTGCGAAGCCATCCTCGCGCTCTATCAAAACCTGCATCCGAAATTTGGCAGGCATTTGGAACGGATTCCGCGCGCGGCATAATGGCCGGGTGAATTCCACACGCTATGTCGGGCGCTTCGCGCCGTCCCCCACCGGTCCCCTGCATGCAGGCTCGCTCGTCGCTGCGGTGGCGAGCCGGCTCGACGCCCGCGCGGCCGGCGGGCGCTGGCTGCTGCGCATGGAAGATCTCGATTTCCCCCGCTGCGAACCCGGGGCTGCGGACACCATCCTGCGCCAGCTGGAAACCTATGGTTTGCACTGGGACGGTGCGGTGCTCTACCAGACGCAGCGCGACGATGCCTATGCTGCCGCCCTCGCCGCGCTGCAGGCAATCGGTGCGGTGGTGTATCCCTGTGCCTGCACCCGCAGCCAGCTCGCGCAGGCGCCGCGCAACCACGACGGCGAGATCCTTTATCCCGGCACCTGCCGCAACGGCTTGCCAGCCGGCGCAGTGGCCCGTGCGTGGCGGGTGAGGGTGCCGGATGTGAGTACCCGCTTTCACGACCGCATCCACGGCGAGCTGCAGCAGAACCTGGCCCATGAGGTGGGCGATTTCATCGTCAGGCGCGCCGACGGCCTGTTTGCCTACCAGCTCGCGGTGGTGGTCGACGACGCGTTCCAGGGCGTCACCCACGTCGTGCGCGGCGCCGACCTGCTGTGGAACACCCCGCGCCAGATTTATCTGCAAACCCTGCTCGGCCTGCCGACGCCGATCTATGCGCACGTGCCGCTCATCACCAACGCCGCCGGACAGAAGCTGTCCAAGCAGACCCTGGCCCCCGCCCTGCCCGAAACGGGACGCGGCGCCGTGATGGCGCAGGCGCTCGCCGCGCTCGGCCACCCTGTCCCGGCCGAACTGGCGGGCGCCGAGCCGGCCGAACAGTTGGCGTGGGCAAGCGCCCACTGGCAAATCGAAAACGTGCCGATCCGGCCCGCGGTTGCCAACCCGGGCCAAGCGCCCGACAATTTGCCTGACCCCTGACCCCTGACCCCTGACCCCTGACCCCTGACCCCTGACCCCTGACCCCTGCCATGGCCCAGCTCCCCTCCGCCGTCGAACAAGTCCTGCGCGTCCACGCGTCCTTCATCCACACCGTCGTCAATGCCTTGCGCGACCGCAGCCAACTGCCCGACCTGATGAAGCAGCTCGACGCCGCCGAGCAGGCCGGCTGGGCGCGGCTGGTCGGCGCGCTGCGCCACGTCATCAACGGCCGTCGCGACCCCTCGATCAAGCTCGGGCTGGACGAGGAAGACAGCATCCTGCTCGACGCCATCCTGCGCGGCATCGACAACCCCGCGACCCTGCCGCCGCTCGACGTCCAGCCCGATGGCAGTTCCGCCGCCCCCGGGCTTGCCGCGCTGATCGACGCCTCGGCGCGCGGCGATGCGCAGGCGATGTTGGTACTTGCCAACATGGCCGAGCAGATGATGAAGGCGGGCGGCGACATGGCCTTGCTGGGCGGGCGCATGCGCCGGCTGGTCAACGGCGAGCGCGATACCGACCAGCTGGTCGCCGGCATGGGACCGCTGGGACGCGAGCTGCTGGTCAGCCTGCTCGACGAACTGGCCAAGCTGCGGCCGCAGTAATCTCGCCAGGCTTGGCATCGCCACGATGCAGGCGTGCAGGGCGCTTTGACAGGGGGCGCCGCGATCAGCTAAAATGCTCGACTTTTCGGCGACAGGCTGTACCGAAAAATTCGTTGTACGCGGTGATGTAGCTCAGTCGGTTAGAGCATCGGATTCATAATCCGGGGGTCGGTGGTTCAAGTCCACTCATCACCACCACATTCCATTTCGCTGCCGCTTGAATCAAAGGCAGCGGCGAAATCCCCGCCCCCAGTCTATTCACTGTCCCGGCATATGATCCCAGCAACCGTAGTCGACCGCTTTCTACCTCGATCAAGCCCGCACGAATGCAGAGTTACGGGTCTTCCGGGCACTCCGCTGGAAGCGGGCAACGCTACGCACCCGCTGGCACGTCCGGTCGCGCGCCTGCCTTTGTCGCGCCTCCTTGCCTACCCCGGTAGGCTGCGTCGTTGCTTCGCCCTAAAGGACTCCGATCCACTATGGGCTGAAGCCCATAGTGGAATCGTATGCGGCAGACACCCGCCCAAACGCACCATCGGGCGCGTCCGACCACGGTTGCTAGGATCATGAAAAAAATCTACATCAAAACCTTCGGCTGTCAGATGAACGAGTACGACTCGGACAAAATGGCCGACGTGCTCAATGCGTCCGACGGCCTGGTCAAGACCGATACGCCGGAAGACGCCGACGTGATCCTGTTCAATACCTGTTCGGTGCGCGAAAAGGCGCAGGAGAAGGTGTTCCACGACCTCGGCCGGGTGCGTCACCTGAAAGCCGCCAACCCCAACCTCATCATCGGTGTCGGCGGCTGCGTGGCCAGCCAGGAAGGCGCGGCGATCGTCGCGCGCGCGCCCTTCGTCGACGTGGTGTTCGGCCCGCAGACGCTGCACCGCCTGCCCGAGCTGATCGCTCAACGCCGCGCGACCGGCCGCGCCCAGGTCGACATCAGTTTTCCCGAAATCGAGAAATTCGACCACTTGCCGCCTGCGCGCGTCGAAGGCGCGTCAGCCTTCGTCTCGATCATGGAAGGCTGCTCCAAATACTGCACGTTCTGCGTGGTGCCCTACACCCGCGGCGAGGAAGTCTCGCGCCCGTTCGACGACGTCATCGCCGAAGTGGCCGACCTTGCCGGGCGTGGGGTGAAGGAAGTCACGCTGCTGGGGCAGAACGTCAACGCCTGGCGGGGGGCGCTGGAGGAGGGCGGCACCGCCGACTTCGCGTTCCTGCTGGAAATGGTTCACGAGATTCCCGGCGTTGAACGAATCAGGTACACCACCAGCCATCCGCGCGAAATGACGCAGCGGCTGTTCGAGGCGTACGGCAAGCTGCCCAAGCTGGTGTCGCATCTGCATCTGCCGGTGCAGTCCGGCTCCGACCGCATTCTGGCGGCGATGAAGCGCGGCTACACCGTGCTCGAATTCAAGTCCATCGTGCGCAAGCTGCGCGAACAGCGGCCCGACCTGTGCCTGTCGTCGGATTTCATCATCGGCTTTCCCGGCGAAACCGAGGCCGACTTCGAGGCGACGATGGCGCTCATCGAGGAACTCGATTTCGACGCCAGCTTCTCCTTCATTTATAGCAAGCGCCCCGGCACGCCGGCGGCGGACTACCCGGACGACGTGCCGGCCGCACTGAAAACCCAGCGCCTGATGAAGCTGCAGGCGCGGATCGAGGCGCAGGCGCAGAAGGTGAACCAGGCCATGGTCGGCACCGTGCAGCGCGTGCTGGTCGAGGGCCACGCCAAAAAAAATGCGGAAGAACTCGCCGGCCGCACCGACAACAACCGCATCGTCAACTTCGCCGGCCAGCCGCGCCTGCTCGGGCAGTTCGTCGACGTCGACGTCACCCAGGCCCTGCCGCACAGCCTGCGCGGCGAAGTCGTCACGCTTGAAAGCGCCCTCTCTTGAAAACCGACATCTTTGAACTGCGGCTGGCCCCGGAAGACAACCGGCGGCTGGCCAACCTGTGCGGGCCGATGGACGAGAACCTGCGCCAGATCGAAGCGGCGTTCGACGTCACCATCGGCCGCCGCGGTGCCAGCTTCCGCGTCAGCGGCGACGCCGCGCAGGCGGAAAAAGGCGCGACGGCGATCGAGCATTTCTACAACCGCGCGCACGATACGCTGAGCCTGGACGACATCCAGCTCGGCCTGGTCGAAATCACCCGCGGCCGTGCCGACGAGGAAGGCCCCGCGCTGCGCACCCGCCGCGCCGACCTGCGCGCGCGTACCCCGCGCCAGGGCGAGTACATCGAGCAGATCCGCAGCCACGACATCACCTTCGGCATCGGTCCGGCCGGCACCGGCAAGACCTATCTGGCCGTCGCCTGCGCGGTCGACGCGCTGGAGCGCGAGCAGGTGAAGCGCCTGGTCTTGACGCGCCCGGCAGTGGAAGCAGGCGAGCGGCTGGGCTTCCTGCCGGGCGACCTCACGCAGAAGGTCGATCCCTACCTGCGCCCGATGTACGACGCGCTGTACGACCTGATGGGCTTCGACAAGGTCACAAGGCTGATCGAGCGCCACGCCATCGAAGTGGCGCCGCTCGCCTTCATGCGCGGCCGCACATTGAATCACGCCTTCATCATCCTCGACGAGGCGCAGAACACCACGGCCGAGCAGATGCAGATGTTCCTCACCCGCATCGGTTTCGGCGCGCGCGCGGTGGTGACCGGCGACCCGACGCAGATCGATCTGCCCAAGCATGTGAAATCCGGTCTGGTGGATGCTGCCGAGGTGCTGGCCGACGTGCGCGGCATCGCCTTCACCCATTTCCTGTCCGAAGACGTGGTGCGCCATCCGCTGGTCGGCCGCATCGTCGATGCCTATGCCGCGCGCCGCGCGGAAACGGAAGCGCGTGGTTAGCGCCTCGACCCACAAGTTCGCTATGTTCGACGCGCCTCGCATCACCGGTTGCTTTGTCGCTCATCCTCGCAATAGCTACGGCTATTGCTGCGGTTCGCTTCGCGCACCCGGCGCGCGGATGCGCGTCTCGGCATTACGCTAACTTATGGGTCGAGGCACTAATCCTGAATTCAGCCTGTCCGTGCAGTTCGCCAGCGAGGCCGATGCGCTTCCCAGCCGCGCACAAGTCCGCCGCTGGGTCGCCGCTGCCTTGGAGCACGCCGCCGAGATCACCGTCCGCATCGTCGACGCCGAGGAAGCGCAGGCGCTTAACCAGGACTACCGCGACCGCGCCTACGTGCCCAACGTCCTGACCTTCGAATACGGCGAAATCGGCCACGATGAATCAGGGCACGGCGTGCTGGGCGGCGACGTGGTGGTCTGCGCGCCGGTGGTCGAGCGCGAGGCGCGCGAACAGAACAAGCCGCTCAAGCATCATTACGCCCACCTGACCATCCACGGCGTGCTGCACCTGCAGGGCTACGATCATATCGACCCGGCGGAGGCCGAAATCATGGAATCACGCGAAGCCGTTATACTGAAGCAGTTCCATATCCCCAATCCCTATTCTTCCTGACCATTACCCGCATGGAGTCCGACAGTAGTAGTCCCAAACCGAGCTTGCTCGAGCGCATCTCCCACTGGCTGATGCGCGAACCCGAAGACCGTGAACAGCTGATCGAATTGCTGCACGGCGCCTACGAAAACAATCTGATGGATGCCGATGCCCTGGCGATGATCGAGGGCGTGCTGCAGGTGTCCGAAATGCGCGCCGGCGAAATCATGATTCCGCGCGCGCAGATGGATGTCATCGACATCAACGATGCGCCCGAAGACTTCATTCCCCGTGTCATCGAAACCGCGCACTCGCGCTTCCCGGTCATCGACAAGGACCGCGACGACGTCATCGGCATTCTGCTGGCGAAGGACCTGCTGCGGCACTACGCCGAGGCCGACAGCGACATCCGCGGCATGCTGCGCCCGGTCGTGTTCATCCCCGAATCGAAGCGGCTCAACGTGCTGCTGAAGGAGTTCCGCTCCAACCGCAACCACATCGCCATCGTCGTCGACGAATACGGCGGCGTCGCCGGGCTGGTGACGATCGAGGACGTGCTGGAGCAGATCGTCGGCGACATCGAGGACGAATACGACTTCGATGAAACCGAGGACAACATCATCCGCGAAAACGAAGGCGTGTTCCGGGTGAAAGCAGCCACCGAAATCGACGACTTCAACCAGACCCTCGGTGCGCATTTTTCCGACGAGGAATTCGACACCGTCGGCGGCCTCGTCGTCTCGCGCTTCGGTCACCTGCCCAAGCGCGGCGAATCGGTCCAGTTCGACGGCTTCCTGTTTAGCATCTTGCGCGCCGACAGCCGCCGCCTGCACGCCGTGCGCGTGACCCGCCTGCCGCCGGCAGAGGACGCGCAGCCGCCGCTGATGTAAACCTTGTCATTGCGAGCGGAGCGAAGCAATCCAGAATGTTGGTTGTAGGGTGCGCGCTGTTGTAGGAGGCCCGCTCTCGGGCCGAAGCCGTGGAGGTTGTGATGGTGCGAAATTCGCGGCGAGGGCGCCGTTCCTACCTGTCCCGGGCGACGTGGGATCACAGGCTATGCCGCCGATCCCCGCGCGCTAATCCCGCCAGCAGCGCAATCCCGCCCTTGCTCAGCCCGATCACTTTGAACAATTCGCCCATCTCGGCCGGCGACACCAGGCGCTGCACCGCATTCGCCTGCGGCAGATAGGTCGCCGCATCGGCGGGCGGCGTCTGCATCAGCAGCTCGGTCAGGCCGCTGTTCAACAGAAAACTCGCCTGGCTGGTGTAGCCGTCGAGTTCCAGCCTCGCCGCCATTCCAGCCCGCGCCACCGCGCTGAAATCGACGTGCGCGGTGAGGTCGCACAAGCCCGGCAGATAAAACGGATCGTCCAGCGCATGGTGGCGGTAATGCGCGCGTAGCGTGCCCATGTGGCGCTGCGGGTGGTAGTACTCGTTGGCGCTGAAGCCGTAGTCGATCATCAGGATCAGGCCGCGATCCATGACATGGGCGAGCGAGGCGATCAGCGCGTCGGCCGCCAGATTGATTTCGGATAGATAGCCGGGCGCGAGATTCAGCGCGTCGGCACGGGCGCGCAGCAGCGGGTCGCCGATCGGCCGGTCCTGCCAGGCGAATGCATCGCCTTCCACGATCACGCCGCGTGAAAGCGGCGCATCTTCTGTCCAGTTCACCAGCTCCACCGGCAGCGCGTCGAGCACTTCGTTGCCGAGGATGACCCCGCTGAAATGCGCGGGCAGCGCGTCCAGCCAGCGTACCCGCTCGGCAAACTGCGGCAGTTCGTGCGCAATGGCTTTCTGCTGGCGCGCGCGCAGGTCGGCACTCACTTCCAGGATGCAATAACGCGCCGGCAACGCATCGAGACGCTCCAGTTCGCCCAGCACATCCACCGCCAGCCGTCCGCTGCCGGCGCCCAGTTCCAGCACCTCGCCATCCGTTTC
The DNA here is from genome assembly GCF_001530125.1 of Thiobacillus denitrificans. GTDB lineage: Bacteria > Pseudomonadota > Gammaproteobacteria > Burkholderiales > Thiobacillaceae > Thiobacillus > Thiobacillus denitrificans_C. The sequence continues at coordinate 13,008 of NZ_LDUG01000053.1, forward strand.
CACCAGCACCGGCGCAATCGCGTGCGCCAGGGTGCGGCCGAACAGCGGGCTCAGTTCCGGCGCGGTGACAAAGTCGCCCGCCGCGCCGAACTTCATCGCCCCGGCTGCGTAGTAGCCCAGGCCGGGCGCATAGAGCGCCGCTTCCATAAACTGCGCAAACGAAATCCAGCCGCCGGCGTCGTCGATCAGCGCGCGCAGATGCGCGGTCACGCGCTGGCTGTGGGCAAGGGCGTCAGGGGTGGGGGCGGGCAGCATGCGGCAGATGACTTCATGGATAATGCGGAAAGATTGGATAATCCAGAATCACGCGACTATAAGGGCGAATCCCAATGCAAGGCAAAGTCGTATTGATTACCGGCGGGGCCAAGCGTGTGGGCGCGGCGTCGGCGCGCCTGCTGCACGCTGCGGGCGCCAACCTGATGATTCACTACCGCAGCTCGGCAACCGAGGCGCGCGCGCTGCAGGATGAGCTCAATGCCATCCGCCCCGATTCGGTCGCGCTGATCCAGGCCGACCTGCACGACACCGGCGGGCTGCCGAGTCTGGTTCACCAGACCGTCGCTACCTTCGGCGGCCTCGACGTGCTGCTCAACAATGCGTCGAGCTTTTATCCCACCCCGGTCGGCGACATCACCGAAAAGGACTGGACCGACCTCATGGGCAGCAACCTCAAGGCGCCCATGTTCCTGTCGCAGGCCGCCGCCCCCGAACTGAAGAAACGCCACGGCTGCATCATCAATATCACCGACATCCACGCCGAGCGGCCGATGAAAAACTACGTCGTCTATTCCGTCGCCAAGGCGGGCCTGGTCGGGCTCACCAAATCGCTGGCGCGCGAGCTCGCACCCGAAGTGCGCGTCAACGGCATCGCCCCGGGACCGATCATGTGGCCCGAGGGCGACTCGAATTTCGACGAGGTCTCGCGCCAGCGCATCATCTCGCACACCATGCTGAAACGCGCCGGCGATCCCCACGACATTGCGCTGGCGGTGCGTTTCTTCGCGATGGACACGTACTTCGTGACGGGGCAGATCCTGGCGGTGGACGGCGGGCGCAGCGCGAAGCTTTGATGACGCGTCAGCCCGACGAAAATCTGTAATCACTTATCTTTGCCTGGACGTTTCACCCTTCACGGTGAAACAGGCTCCAGGCGCCGCCCATCACTATTCGTGGTATCCCCGCCGTGCCTGACATTATGGTTTCTGAAGTGAGCTGGACTGAAGTAGACGAGAGCCGGTCTGCCCGCTGGCGCGCCGAGAGCGGCGCGCCAGCGCCCAAGCGCGTGGTGCTCGCAGACGACCGTATCACGGCCGATGCGGCCTATCGCCTGGCCAGCGAGGGCACCGCGCTGCTGTGGCGCGGCGACTTTCAGAATGCGCGTCAATTGCTGCAGGCCATCGCGCGCCGCATCGACCGCAAACCGCGCAAAGCCGCTGCGTCGCCGATCGAAGCCTTCAACTTTCATCGCCAGGCCAAGTCGCAGCGTGCCCGCACCTTGGGCATGCTGCTGGTGCCCCTGGAGGCGGATTTCAGCATTCCCTTGCGCCGCGCACTGAATGTGAAAGAGGCTTGCGCCGAAGCCTATGGTGAGGGCGAGGTGCCCTCGGTGGTCTCGCTGCGTGAGTTGCTCGGCGTGATCGGCTCACACGAGTGGCGCAAAACCGGCGTCGATGTCCCGGCGCTCGGCGACCGCATCCACCCGCACTACGGCGTATTTTCGCCGGTACGTGGCGAGTACGTGGGGCTGGTGGCCGAGGCACCGCTGCCGTCATCGAAGCTGGCCTTCGACATCGGCACGGGAACCGGTGTGCTCGCTGCGGTGCTTGCCAAGAGAGGTGTCAAGCATGTCATCGCCACCGACCAGGACCCGCGTGCCCTGGCGTGCGCGCGCCAGAATATCGCCCGGCTTGGACTGAAAGGGCGGGTGGATGTTGTCGAGGCCGATCTCTTCCCGCAAGGGCGCGCGCCGCTCATCGTCTGCAATCCGCCGTGGCTGCCCGCGCGCGCCAACTCGCCGATCGAACGCGCGATCTACGATCCGGAGAGCCGCATGCTGCTGGGCTTTTTGAACGGGTTGGCGGCGCATCTGGAGCCGGGCGGCGAAGGCTGGCTGATCCTGTCGGACCTGGCCGAGCACCTGGGGCTGCGCTCGCGGGAGGCCTTGCTGGCTGCGTTCGACGCTGCGGGTTTGAACGTAGTGGGGCGGCTGGACACTAAACCCACGCATCCCCGCGCCTCGGATGCCGCCGATCCGCTCCACGCCGCGCGCGCGGCCGAGGTGACGTCGCTCTGGCGCCTCACGGCACGAAACCTTTAACCAATAAACGCACCACGCTTCACAGGAACCGCACCATGAACCCCCGCCGCCATTTGTTTACCTCCGAGTCCGTGTCGGAAGGCCATCCGGACAAAATCGCCGACCAGATTTCGGACGCCATCCTGGACGCGTTTCTGGCCGAAGAGCCCGCGGCCAAAGTGGCCTGCGAAACCTTCGTGGCCGACAATCTGGTGGTGATTGCGGGCGAATTCAAAACCGTCCGCAAGGAACTCTTCGACGAGATTCAGGGCCGTGCCGAGGCGATCGCCCGCCAGGTGCTGCGCGACATCGGTTATCGCGATACCGAAACCGGCATCGACCCCAACACCTGCGAAGTGCAGGTGCGCTTCAATCACCAGTCGATCCAGATTCACAAAGGCATCACCCTGGCCGGCGGCGACATCGGCGCCGGCGACCAGGGGCTGATGTTCGGCTATGCCTGCGACGAAACGCCGGACCTGATGCCCTACCCGGTCTGGTTGGCGCATCGCCTGGTGCAAAAACAGGCCGAACTGCGCAAATCCGGCGCCTTGCCCTGGTTGCGCCCCGACGCAAAAAGCCAGGTCACCGTCGCCTACGAAGGCCACCAGGTGGCCGGCATCGAAAACGTGATCATCTCCACCCAGATCGAGCGCGATCTCGACCCGGTCTGGGTCACGCAGGAAGTCACGCGCGAAATCATCGACCCCCTGGTGCCGATGGCGCTACGCACCCCGACCTTCAAGCTGTGGGTCAATCCCGCCGGCCCCTTCGAAATTGGCGGCCCCAATGGCGACACCGGCCTCACCGGCCGCAAGATCATCGTCGACACCTATGGCGGTTCCTGCCCGCATGGCGGCGGCGCATTTTCGGG
>NZ_LDUG01000053.1:16277-58389 GCF_001530125.1 Thiobacillus denitrificans
CGGCGGCCTATATGGCGCGATATATTGCCAAGAATCTGGTGGCGGCGGGCTATGCCAGGCGTTGCTTGGTTCAGCTGGCGTATGCCATCGGCGTGGCCGAGCCGGTTTCCCTGCTGATCGAAACCTACGGCACCGGAACCGTGCCGGATGAAAAGCTGGAAGCGATGGTGCGCGGCACCTTCAAGCTGACCCCGCGCGGCATCATCGACAGCCTCGACTTACGCCGACCCATCTATCGGCAGACTGCCGCGTACGGACATTTTGGGCGGGCCGAGCCGGACTTCAACTGGGAACGCGTTGATCAGGCGCAAAAGCTGGCGCTGTTTAGCGCCTGATCCTGAAGTGAGCCGATTCGGCATGGCCGCGTCGGAGGAGAATGTCTCTCATCGCAGACAGTCCCCTTCAGGCCGCGATCAGCCCTGACGTTTCCCCGCCTGGTTTCGGGCCAGGGTGGAGCCGAACTGGATCTGTTCCAGCCCTGCTGCCTTTTCTTGAACCGGTTCCGCCGCCGGGGTTTGCGCAGGCGTTTCCGGTACTTTGGTCAGGCGTGCGGTGGCTGAAAGCGTCGCCACGTCACCGGCGATGCTGCCGCCTTCCTCGACCATCAGCGCCCCGTAGCGGATTACACCGGAGACCTTGCCCGTGGCGTAAATCACCAGCCGTTTGCGGGCGGTCAGCTCGCCTTCAAAGGTGCCGCGCACTTCCGCCACGTCGATCTCGGCCTTGCCCGAAAACACGCCACCTTCGGCAATGCGAATATCGCGGCTGTTCATCGACGCTTCCACGCGGCCTTCCACCACCAGAATCTCGCAATCGGTGATTTCAGAGCCCTTCAGCTTGATGTTCGGCCCGACGATGAGCTTGTTGCCATCTTCGCTCGGCGCGTTCTTTGTGGCTTCCGGGTAGGCTTCTGCCTTGGCGGCCTCGACCGGCTTGACGGGCTCGGCTCGCTTGGCGGGTTCGTGCGCCGAATGGCTCGCCCTGTTCGAATCGGTTTTTACGTTGCCGGGGTGCATAAAGTTTTTGAGCATGGGAAGGGACTCTTTCGGTGAGCTGGGTTGCGGAAACGCCATAGCGCGGTTGCGGCCATGGAAATGGCCGCAACACGACCCACTCAGCAATATCCGGGCCAACAGAATAAATCTGTTAATAAACAACCAGATAATGAAATTGTTTGGGTCGTTCAGGGCAGCGGACCGCGCCGAATGTCGCCTGATGGCGACGTTGAAATAAGCGGGTTTTGAGAATGACTCAATAAAACAGAAAGTTAGGACGGGTTGCGCGTGTCGTCAGATGGCGACACGCGCAGATGTACAAATGCCGGCCTGCGCTTATTCCACCTCGAGCACCTTTCCCCGGCTGACACTTTCACCATCCCGGGGGCGGAGCGACCAGAACGACAGTGACGACAGCACGGTCAGGCCGCCCAGCGTCAGAAAGGCGTAGTGCAGCGCGGTCGTCACCGCCGTGCGGTCGGTCTGCGGCAGGTCGCCCAGATACCAGCCGGCGATCAGCGATCCACACGCCAGCCCGAAGCTCATCGACATCTGCTGCAGCGAACTGGCGATGGTGCTGGCCATGCTCGAGTCGGGCGTGTCGATGTCGGCAAAGGCCATCGAATTCATGCTGGTGTATTGCAGCGAATTGAAGAAACCGAACGCCAGGCCCAACAGCACGATCAGCAGGATCGGCGTGGCCGGGGTCATCAGCGAGAAGAGGCTGACGACGGCGCCGATCATGACGGTGTTCACGATCAGGATTCGCCGGTAGCCAAAGCGCGCCAGCACCCGCGAGGAGACGAGCTTCATCCCCATCGCCGCCGCAGCGATGGGCATCATCAGCAGGCCCGACTGCCAGGCCGGCATGCCGAGGCCGAGCTGGTAGAGGAGCGGCAGCAGAAACGGAAGTCCCCCCACCCCCAGGCGCGTGATGAAACCGCCCATCACCGAGACGCGAAACGTGCGCACCCGAAACAGCGAAAGACGCAGCAGCGGATGCGACGTGCGGCGGGCATGCCAGACATACGCGGCCAGCAGGCCGAGGCTGAGCGCCAGCAGAAGCGCACCCGAGGTCGCGTCGAGTTGATGCTCGCCAAAGATTTCCAGCAACCAGGACAGTAGCGCCGCGCCGCTGCCGAACAGCACCAGGCCGACGACGTCCAGCGGCCGCTTCGCATCGCCGCGATAGTCCGGCATGTGGCGCTGCGCCAGCCACAGCGCCACCAGTCCCACCGGCACATTGATGAAAAAGATATAGCGCCACGTCAGCCAGTGCACGATCAGCCCGCCGACCGTGGGCCCGAGCAGGGGCCCGATCAGCGCCGGGATGATGACGAAGTTCATCGCCCGCAACAGTTCCGATTTGGGAAAGGTGCGGATGATCGCCAATCGCCCCACCGGCATCATCATCGCCGCGCCCACGCCCTGCAGAATGCGCCCCGCCACCAGCATCGGCGCGTTCTGCGCCAGGCCGCACAGGATCGAGGCAAAGGTGAAGATCGCGACCGCGATTGAGAACACGCGGCGCGTGCCGAAGCGGTCCGCCATCCAGCCGCTCACCGGAATGCACACCGCCAGGCTCAGGATGTAGCTCGTCACCACCGCCTTCAGGCTCAACGGCGCCACCTGCAGGCTCTCCGCCATCGCCGGCACCGCCGTATTGACGATGGTGGTATCCAGCTGCTCCATGAACAGCGCCACGGCCACGACCCAGGGCAGGTAGGTTTTAACCGTGGAAGGGTTCATTTGTGGGAGTGAAATGGTCGGTTCTGAACAACTCGGTTTACGTGCAGGAAACCGTGATTTGTCCCCGGTTCCTGGATCACGACTTCACGGAGTTGCGGCGTCGGGAGATGGGGCTCAGATCGGGTTGGCTACCACCAAGTTGCGCCAGCCGGCGCGCGTTTTCGCGTTGAATGAGCGCGTTCAAGGCCTCGCGCAGCAAAGCGGAGCGCTCCTGCACGCCGGTCAGCGCCTGGGCGTGTTCCAGCAGAGCATCATCGAGATTGACCGTAGTACGCATCGTGATGTTTTGTACCCAATGCCTGGGCGCTGACTACGCTGCGCGGTGTTGCTCAACGTACTCGCGCAAGGCTTCGTCCATGCGCGACTGCCAGCCTTCACCCGTGGATTTGAAATACGCCACAACCTCGGGGCTGTAGCGCACCGAAACCAGCAGCTTCTTGTTGTCCGACTTGGGCCGGCCACGCAGCGTGCGCAGAGGCACCATGCTTTTCAACTGCTTCGGCGTGAGTGGTTGCACATCCGGATCGCTGCGGGCAGCGGCGGTGATCGCCTTGTCTTCTTCCACTGTGGGCATTGCCATGGCAGGACGCTTAGAACCTTTGGACATAATGTTTCACCTCACGACGATTGGCGTGGCGCAGGCTGATGATGCGTCTTGCCCTGCTGCGATCAACAAAGGCCACGTAGTAAAGGATGCCGGTTTTCGGAGCAAGCGCGATCATGCGCGCTTCGCCGTATTCGATCCGTTCATCCACCCACACCCGCGCGGCTTCCCAATCGAGCTCGACCGCCAGTGCCAGCGAAACGCCATGCTTGCCCTGGTTCGATAAATCCTCGGCCGGGTCGAAGCTTTCATCCCACTGAGGTGATTGGCAGCGTCGAAGGAAGCAAATGGGGCCATGGCTTACCCGCGTAAAGCGGTCGCAGTCCGTTTGGGGTTTTGACGGCAATCCAGCACCCGCCAGATTTCGATGTCGTCGCCGTTGAACTTGTAGTAAATGGCATACGGAAACCGCTTGGACAGGGCACGAAAATAGCCAAAAAATTGCGCGTGAACACCTGCATGCAACAACAAGGCTTCGATGTCGGAGAACAGCGTATCCAGGAAATAAACGCCCAGGTTGGGTTGTTGGCGCTCGTAAAAATCTCTGCCCGCTTCAAGATCACCGACGGCCAGGCTGAGAATGCGTATTTTCATGCCCCGCCTTGGCGCAAACGTGCTTTGGCCTGTTCCCAGTCCAAAAACCCGGTTTCTCCGTTCGCAACCGCCCTTTCGGCCTCACGCAAGGCATCCGCATGCCACGCGGGCGATTCGATATCCCCGGGATCGCGGGAAAGCTCGTCCCAGAGCTGTTCGATGATGCGAAGCTTTTCGATACGCGAGAGATTTTCCGTAGCTATCAACATGGTCGCTTCCTTTGAGGTGGCGCATACGATTCCGCATGGGCTTCATCCCATCATGGGTCGGAGTCCCTTTGTGCGCAAGCTGCTTAGGGATTTTATGCCGTATAACGAGCTGGCTCAAGAATGCGTTTTGCCGGGTCGAGCGGCCAGACGGCGTCCCGCGAGTAGTGCGCAGAATCGTGTCCCCGTTCATGTTAATTAGTAGCCGCTAATCGAGGTAAAACCATTCATTCCTAGAGAAAGAGTAAACCGGGCGGCCGAACGGTGGCATATCCATGTATTCCAAATATGTGCCGTTATCAGAGGCGATATACCCGAACTGATTGAACATCAAAGTGTATTTTGCAAGAGGAACTTGTTCGATATATCTGGGCACGAGTTCTTCAAGTGATTGGGGATAACGCTGATTCTCGGAGTGAAACGATTTCACAGCAGAAACCAGAACTTCGGCGCGGCTTTGGGCGAGCCGGTTGTTCAAGGTATTGAGGAGAAAAACGAGGGCGACAGCCGACAGGTAAACACCGAGGTTTCTCAGACGCTGCGAACGAACGGGTACAAATTTGCGAAGGAGCGTGCGTGGCAGCCCGATAAACAAAAGGCCGAGGCCAACCAGGATAGCTATGACACCTTGGTTCAACCAGAGCGCATCGATTATGATTAAAAGTATCGCGAGAACAACTGCGCGAGTGAGGGAAGGCACTTTCACTTCTGGCGATGGCGGGGTCTGCATGGTCATTGCTCTCGTCGAATGCGGAAAGTCGTGGTCTGTCCCATGTTGTTTCGTTTATTGGCAACCCTATTTGTTTTCTATGTTCTCTGTCTCCGCAGAGGGAGCTAACCACGACAGTAAATCCAACGCTTCAAGATAGAAAAGAAGACCAGTTCCGAATGTGCTTAGGAAAAAAAAGAGAAAGTACTTTGTAGGGATAGCAATATCTTCTGACAGATGGATGGTGAAGACATCCATCACGAGCTTCAACATGCTCACGTCGCTATAATCACAGAATTGACAGTTCGAACCCGAAATCAAAAACGCTATTACAGAGGCAACCACAGAAACAACCATCACAACGAGGCCAACGCGCTTATTAAAGCTCAACATAGTTTTCTCCCACCTTCAATGTGTGACATGTGCGGTACGTCGTGGCTAACAGGGATACGTTTAAAAATGGATCGACCAGAATCGAACATGCCCCTTCTACTGTTTTGGCCCTGCTATGAGGAATTTCACCAGCCCAGCCTTCGCGTCCTCAGGGTAATCCACAAGCAGTCGGTGAAGTTCAAAATCAATAGCAGCTGTCATTATCAGGGCTACATTGTCCCGATCCAACCAGCCAACAGGAAAGTCGAGCGTCTTTTCTATTGAACGAGCCTTCCGATCACTGATCTCCATTTCGCCAGTGGCCATCTTGGATAGGTAATTTGTATTTGTAATCGCATCAAGTTTCTTCGCTGTATGTTTATGCCCACAATCGAGCCAGCGGATTAAATCGAGATTTCGGGAACGGATTGTTCTAGGCATGTTTTTTCCTCATGTGATTGCGGAAGCTCGCATAGAACGCATTAGCCGTAAGCGTAATGCGCCGAACGTTTGAAGCCGAATAGTAGTCGTAAACGCCCAGCCAGCGTAAGGCAATAACCAACGGGCATGCGCCACATGTTTCTCAAAGCCAACCTTACGCCGTCCCACCCACCGTCAACCCATCGATCCTCAGCGTCGGCTGCCCCACGCCGACCGGCACGCTCTGCCCTTCCTTGCCACACGTCCCCACGCCGGAATCCATTTCCATGTCGTTATAATCAAAACGGGACAGACCACGATTTATTCTCCCTGATCTGTTCATACATCCAGGCTGGATCCATATCTGCCCCACCGGGCCAGGTCACCACACCCAAATAGGAACAGCATTGGGGTCAGACCCAATGCTGTTCACTTAACAATCACCGGTGTCCAATCCTGACGGATATTCATAATTTCATCGCCCTTGCGCGGCGGATGTTGCTTGGTTCGTCGCTTGACCACGCGAGGATTTGATCGTCCTTTTGGACTGGTCAGCCTGCCGCTGGCTGCGGCTTTAATCAACGCCAACCACCACTTCTGGAAGTCCTCTGGGGGGAACGGCGCCGCTGTCTGGAAGTTTGCGGCGGATCAATGACAGGCTGTGTTTGAAGCTGAGCGTATCCGGCGTTCGCTGGCGTGAGAGCGCTGCCTCCAGCATCAGTTTGCGCACCACATGGTGGGCTAACAACAACCCCCAGAACTCCTGGCGCACCAACTCTGGCGTTTTGCTACGCAGCACAATGTCTGCGCCTTTGAGCGTGGTCTTGATTTCGGCAAATGCGGTCTCGATGCTCCATCGCTCGTCAAAATAGTCAAAATAGGGAATAGTCAAAATAGGGTCAGACACGATATTCAAGTTTAACAATCGCAAGTTTAACAATCGTGTCCGACCCCATTTTCCTTCGACCCCATTTTCCTTACGACAGAGGCGTGGACCTCCAGCAATAAAGACGGGGTCAGCTCCCCCAGCCGCTGGCCTTGGGGGCCGCGCCCGTCGCGCCGGCCGGCAAGACGGGGCGTTTAGGTTCCTTCCCCGGCAGCCAGTGTCCGGTCAGGTCCATGTGCGGAGTTACGTTCAGGAGCCGTTCGTCGAACTGCCCCTTGGGCTGGACCACCCAGCCGTAGGCCTTGCGATGGTTGCCTTTTTCACGCTTGATGCAGGCTTTGTCTTCGGCCATGCAGACTAGGCGGATCACCGTCAGGCCTTTGCGGTCTTTCAGGGTCAAGGCTGCCGGGACGTAGACGTCTACCAGATCGCCAGCCTTCAGCAACGGAACGCCTTCGTTGACGAAGGCGCCCATTTTTCCAATGGGCCCGTTATTGAACGCGTTGACCCCCTCCCAGGCGCCGTCCGACCCGGGGACCGTCCACCGGTAGGGCGCGGCCTGCTCTAGGGTTGCGGCGCCACCGAATACTTTGAACCCGAGTTGGGCCGTTTTATAAAGTGTGAGTCCTGTGTCGGATTTCTCGTAGCCGGCCTCGTCGTAATAGCCTCCGATGTCATACAGCTTAAATCGGTACACCTTGCCGGCAACGGGGTCCATGTCAGCCTTCAACATATGGACCACCCCTACGCAACCTGGCAGCGCCAACATCGCGGCCGTCGCCAGCACCAAGGCCCCGCTCAAGCGGGTCAGTTTCGAAGATTTGATCACAGCGGTATTCATGGTTTTTCCTTTAATGTTCGGTGATAATTTATCAATCTGTCAATATCGAATCAAAGGGGCCAGGCACACATTAACTCCGTGAAGTAACCCTCTGGCTTTGCCTGGGGACTCAGAATCAATAGGGCAACCAAAAAAGTTCAGGGTCAGGCCTTTCAATGCAACATTTCCATGAATTAAAAATCTGCATGGCGTGGCTATGCTGAAGGGGCAGGGACGCTATCCTTATTACGCACTACCGCGCCATCTCGATCAGTTCGATATCCTTCCTGAGCAGATCATTGACCAATGTCGACAACTCGACCCCCTTGGCGTTGGCTAGCGCTGTGAGGCGGGTTTGCACCTGATAAAATCAAAGGGGCCAGGCACACATTAATTCCCTACCGCGCCATCTCGATCAGCTCGATATCCTTCCTGAGCAGATCATTGACCAATGTCGACAGATCGACCCCCTTGGCGCTGGCCAGCGCCGTGAGGCGGGTTTGCACCTGATCATCGAGATACACCGGCAGATTGAATTTCGCGCCGGGGTGGTAAAACTTCCCGCGCGCGCCCTTTGAGAAATCGACCTCAGCTGGCATATCGTCGTCGTGTGCTGTCTGCTTCTTGCTCATCGTGTCACCTATCTTGGTTCGTTTGCGTACCGACAGAGATTCAGGGTCAGACACGATAGTTTCAAAATCCCTTCGGTAAACCAGCCTGTTTGAGCACCGCGTTCGCGGTATGACGTGACTTGATTTTGTGGTCGACCGGAAAGCGCACGCCGGTGATGGGGGAAAACCAAATATCGTGGTCGCCCTTGCCGGGCCGTTCGAATTTGCAGCTCGCCTCGCGTAGCAGGCGAATGAGTTCCGGGGTGAAGCTGCTACCCATCAGCAGTGGATGCCGTGAGCGACGGAGTATTTTCTGGCAAGCAGTTCAAAGGGGATATCGCCAACATTCAGGTATCCATTGGCCTCCAGCAGTTCGGGCACCAGGCTTTCCAGCTTGGTGGACAGGGCTTCCAGGGTATCGGCTTCGGTGGCGAGTCCGGGCACGTCATCGGACGTGGCAACCCAGACGGACGCTTCGTCGTCCCACTCGGCACGAATGAATAGCGCTTTTTGCATGGCACACCTCACTATCGTTGGATACGGTCAGGGGATTCTAATCCCATTTGTTTGAAGCGAGGGCGAGCAGGGGATCACCCCAGCCGCTTGTATCCCCGATACCACTCCACCCATTTCCCGATCCCGTATTCCAGCGTCGTCGCCGGCTTGAAGCCGGTGTCGCGAACCAGCTCGTCGATATCGGCGTAGGTCGCCTGCACGTCGCCGTCCTGCATCGGCAGGAAGTTCTTCTTCGCGGTCTGACCGAGCGCGGCTTCGATGGTGCCGATGAAGTCCATCAGCTGCACCGGGGTGTGGTTGCCGATGTTGTAGAGGCGGTAGGGCGCGTGGCTCGATGCCGGGTCGGGATTCTTGTGGTCGAAGTTTGGATTCGGCTGCGGGATGCGGTCGAGCACTTTGACGGTGCCGTCGGCAATGTCGTCGATGTAGGTGAAGTCGCGCATCATGTCGCCGTGGTTGAAGACGTCGATGGTGCGGTTTTCCAGGATGGCGGAGGTGAATAGCCACGGCGACATGTCGGGCCGGCCCCACGGGCCGTAGACGGTGAAGTAGCGCAGGCCGGTGGTGGGCAGGCCGTAGAGGTGCGAGTAGGTGTGCGCCATCAGCTCGTTGGCCTTCTTGCTCGCGGCGTACAGGCTCACCGGGTGGTTGACCGGGTCGTGGGTGGAGAACGGGATCTTGGTGTTGGCGCCGTACACGCTGGAGGAGCTGGCGTAGACGAAGTGCTTGACGCCGTGGTGGCGGCAGCCTTCGAGCAGGTGGGCAAAGCCGACGATGTTCGACTGCACGTAGGCGTGCGGATTCTTCAGCGAGTAGCGCACGCCGGCCTGCGCGGCGAGGTTGATGACGGCGTCGAAGTGACCCTTTTCGAACAGGTCTTCCATCACCATGCGGTCGGAGATGTCGTCCTTGAGGAAGCGGAAGTTGGGGTAGGGCTTCAGCTGTTCCAGCCGCGCGAGTTTGAGCGCCGGGTCGTAGTAGTCGTTGAGGTTGTCGATGCCGACGACCTCGTCGCCGCGCTTCAACAGGATTTGCGCGACGTGCATGCCGATAAACCCGGCGGCGCCGGTGAGCAGGATTTTCATTGTTGGTCCTCCAAAGTCGCATCGATTCTAGCACCGCGCCCTTTACAATCCGGCGATGCCCACCCTGCGCCTGTTACTCGACTGGAGTCTGTATCGGCTGGCCCTGCTGCTGGCCGCGCCGCTGATTCCGCTGCGTCTGCTGTGGCACGGTCGGCGCGAGCGCGGTTATTGGCAGCACTGGAATGAGCGGCTGGCGCTCGGCCCCGCGCCGGTCACCGGCGCGCTGTGGATTCATGCGGTGTCGGTCGGCGAGATGCGCGCGGCGGAGCCGCTGATTGCCGCGCTGCGCGACGCGCATCCGGATGCCCCCGTGCTGCTCACCTGCATGACGCCAACCGGGCGCGCCACTGCCGAGTCGCTCTACGGCGATTTTGCCCACATCGTCTATCTGCCCTACGACTACGCCGGTTCGACGCGCCGCTTCATGCGCCGCCTGCGGCCGCGCGTCGGCATCCTGATGGAAACCGAGCTGTGGCCCAACCTCATCCATGCGGCCGCACGGGCAGGCGTGCCGCTGGTGCTGGCGAACGCGCGGCTGTCCGAACGTTCGGCGCACGGCTACGCGCGGCTGCCGGCGCTGACGCGGGCCTGCCTGCAGCGGATCGCGGTCGTTGCCGCGCAGACTGACGCCGACGCCGCGCGTCTGGAAAAACGGGGCGCGGCTTCCCCCCAGGTTGCCGGCAATCTCAAGTTCGACATCACGCCGCCGGAAGCGCAACTCGAACGCGGCGCGGCCTGGAAAGCGAAATGGGGACCGCGCCCGGTGCTGCTTGCTGCCAGCACGCGCGAGGGCGAAGAGGCGCCGCTGTTGCGCGCCTTTGCCGACAGGGCGCCGTCGGAGGTGTTGCTGGTGCTGGTGCCGCGCCATCCGCAGCGGTTCGACGCGGTGGCAGGGCTGATCGAAGCGGTGGGTTTGCCGTACCAGCGCCGCAGCGCGCTGGATGGCGCCGCAATGAGTGTGAAAACGCGGGTGCTGCTGGGCGACAGCCTGGGCGAACTGTTCGCGTATTACGCGGCGTGCGATGTGGCCTTTGTCGGCGGCAGCCTGATGCCGCTGGGCGGGCAGAACCTGATCGAGGCGGCGAGCGTGGGGCGCCCGGTGCTGGTGGGGCCGCACACCTTCAATTTCGAGGAGGCGACGCGGCTGGCGATCAAAGCCGGCGCAGCGGTGCGGGTGAGTGACGCCGCCGACCTGCTGGCGAATGCGTTGAAACTGTTGAATGATGCGTCGATGCGCGCCCGCATGGGCGAGGCCGGCCTGGCCTTCGCCGCGCGCCACCGCGGCGCGGCGGCGCGGGTGGCGGGGCTTATCGCACCGCTGCTGGCGGACGCAGGTGCTGGTCGATCTCGGCCAGGTCCTCGGGGCTGAGGCTGCCGACGGCGGCCTTGAGCGACAGGCCCGACAGCAGGGAGGCGTAGCGCGCGCCGGCCAGGTCGCGTTGGGCGGACAGCACCTGCTGCTCGGCGTTCAGCACGTCGAGGTTGGTGCGCACGCCGACCTCCAGGCCGAGCTTGGTGGAATCGAGCTGCGCTTTGGTCGAGACCAGCGCTTGTTCCAGCGCACGCACGCGGGCGACGCCGCTGTTGACGTTGAGCCAGGCCTGGCGGGCCTGCAGGCCGGCTTCGCGGGTGGCGACTTCAACTTCCTGACGCGCCTTTTCCTGGTTGGAGACGGCTTCGCGCACGCGCGAGCTGGTCAGCCCGCCCTGGTAAATCGGCAGATTGAGCTCCACGCCGACGCTGGCGACCCGGGTGTCCACCTGCTGCGGGCCAAAATTCTGGCCGTTGTTGATGGCGTAGCTGGCGACGGCATCCAGCGTGGGATGGTGGCCGGCGCGGTTGCGGTCGACTTCCTGGTCGGCGATGGTCTTGGCGATGCGCTGGATTTCGGCCTGCAGGTTGCCTTCGGCGGCGCGTGCGGCCCAATCGTCGATGTTGCCGGACCCGGCTTTCAGCTGTGCCGGGTCGACCAGCGTGTCGAGCGTGCCGGCCGGCTTGCCGATGAGTTTTTCCAGTGCGCGCAGGCGGATGTTGAGGCTGTTCAGCTCGGCGATTTCCTGCGCGACTGCGAGGTCGAAGCGCGCTTGCGCTTCATGGGTGTCGGTGATGGTGGCGGTGCCGACCTCGAAGTTGCGTTTGGCAAAAGCCAGCTGTTCGGTGATGGCGGATTTTTGCGCATCGATGAAGGCGATGTTGTCCTGCGACTCCAGCACGTCGAAATAGGCTTGCGCGACACGCAGGATCAGGTCCTGCTCGGCGACTCTGAACTGCATGTCGGCGATCTTCACCTGTTCCTTGGCCTGCGCGTACTGCACCTGATTCTGCTTGCGGTAGATGGGTTGCGCGGCGGTCAGCGACAGGCCGTTGGAATCATAATCGGCGTCGCCGCCGGGCAGGCTGGATTCGAGGCTGTTGTAGCGCACGTTGCCGCCCAGATTGACGTTGGGCAGCAGGCCGGCGCGGCCCTGCACCGCCTTTTCCTGGCCAGCCTGGCGGGCGGCGCGGGCGGCGGCGTACTGCGCATCGTAGGCCTGCGCGTCGCGCAAAACATCGGCCAGGTTCGTTGCGTGGGCGGCGGGCGCCAGCGCCAGCGTCAGTGCGATAAAAAGCGGCTTGAGTTGCATGGTGGTGAATCCAGTCCTTGAAGTTTGGGTCAGTAGCGCGGCATGGCCGGATCGACCTCGTCGGCCCAGGCGGCGACGCCGCCCGACAGATTAATGACGTCGCCAAACCCTACGGTTTCAAGATAGCGCGCCGCGTGGAAACTGCGCACGCCATGATGGCAGATGACCACCGTTTCCGCTTGCTTGTTCAATTCCGCGACACGTGCGGGCAGTTCGTGCATCGGAATCAGGATGGCGCCGGGCAGGCGGCACAGGTTCCATTCCCACGGTTCGCGCACGTCGAGCAGCACCGGGGTGTGTCCGGTTTCGATATGGGCGGCGAGATCGGCGGGACGGAACTGGCGCATGGCAGCGGACTCAGAACACGAACGCGGCGGGTTGCGGCGCATTGACCAGCGACGCCACGCAGGTTTCGAACAGCGTCACGCTGCGGGTGGCATCCGGCGCGGTGCGGGTGATCAGCTGCGCCAGCATCACCGGCGCAACGCCGGTGATGGCGAACAGCCGTCCGCCGACCTTGAGGCGGCGCAGCCACGCATCCGACAGCAGCGGCGTCGAGCCGGTCAGCACGATGACGTCGAAGCCGGCTTCGTCGGGCCAGTCGCGGGCGGCGTCGGCGGTGTGCAGCGTCACGTTGTCGAAGCCGTGCGCGCGCAGTTTGTGCGTCGCGTCGGCGGTGAATTCGGGGAGGATGTCCACCGACACCACGCCGGCCGCCTGGGCGGCCAGCAGGGCGGTGAGGTAGCCGCTGCCGGTGCCGATTTCCAGCACGCGGTCGGTGGGGCGGATGGCGAGTTCCTGGAGGATGCGTGCCTCGAGCTTGGGCGTCCACATCGCCTGTCCGTGGCCGAGCGGGATTTCCATGTCGACGAAGGCCAGCGCCTGATGCGCTTCGGGAACGAAATCCTCACGGCGCACCTTGAACAGCAGGTTCAGCACGTCCTGATCCAGCACATCCCAGGGACGGATCTGCTGTTCCACCATGTTGTAGCGCGCTTGCTCGATGTCCATGCGGTACCCTTGATTATCAATAAGTTAGATGGGGTCTTGCCTTGCAATTATTCCACATTTCGGCTAACTTGAGCCGCTTGCCAGGGGTCTCCAGCCGGATGTTGTTCCGGATGGAGTGAGACATACCCTTTGAACCTGATGCGGTTGAAACCGCCGTAGGGAGGCCGTTCCCGGCCTCCGTTTTATTTCAGCGAGGCTGTTCAACAGCCTCCAGACTTTAATACCAGCGAGGCGCGTCTGACGCCTCCTGATTTCCGGAGCGCCACCATGAACGCCGCCATCCCCACTCAAGCCGCCCCATTTACCGCCGCCGCCGCCCACGTCGACGAGGCCGCGGTGCAGCCGCTGCCCAATTCGCGCAAGGTTTACGTGCAGGGCAGCCAGCCCGACATCCGCGTGCCGATGCGTGAGATTAGCCAGGACGACACGCCCACCAGCATGGGCGGTGAGAAGAATCCGCCGATTTTCGTCTACGACTGCTCGGGCCCCTACTCCGACCCGGCGGCGAAGATCGACATTCGCCAGGGCCTGCCCGCGCTGCGCACCCGCTGGATCGAGGCGCGTGGCGACACCGAAGTGCTGGGTGACCTGAGCTCGGAATACGGCCGCCAGCAGGCCGCCAATCCGGCGCTCGCCGCGATGCGTTTCCCCGATCTCGCCCGCACCCCGCGCCGCGCCAGGGCGGGCATGAACGTCAGCCAGATGCACTACGCGCGCCAGGGCATCATCACGCCGGAGATGGAATTCATCGCCATCCGCGAGAACAACAACCGCGCCGCCTATCTGGAATCGCTGAAGCAATCCGGCCCACTGGGCGAGAAGCTCGCCGCCATGATGAATCGGCAGCATCCGGGGCAGAACTTCGGCGCCAGCCTGCAGAACGAAATCACCCCCGAATTCGTGCGCAGCGAAATCGCCCGCGGCCGTGCCATCATCCCCAACAACATCAACCACCCGGAATCCGAGCCGATGATCATCGGCCGCAACTTCCTGGTGAAGATCAACGCCAACATCGGCAACTCCGCACTCGGCTCCAGCATCCAGGAAGAAGTCGAGAAGATGACCTGGGCGATCCGCTGGGGTGGCGATACGGTGATGGACCTGTCGACCGGCAAGAACATCCACGAGACGCGCGAGTGGATCATCCGCAATTCGCCGGTGCCGATCGGCACGGTGCCGATCTATCAGGCGCTGGAAAAGGTCGACGGCCGCGCCGAAGAGCTGACCTGGGAAATGTTCCGCGACACCCTCATCGAGCAGGCCGAGCAGGGCGTCGATTACTTCACCATCCACGCCGGCGTGCTGTTGCGCTACGTGCCGATGACCGCCAACCGCATGACCGGCATCGTGTCGCGCGGCGGCTCGATCATGGCCAAGTGGTGTCTTGCGCATCACAAGGAGAGCTTCCTCTACACCCACTTCGAAGACATCTGCGACATCATGAAGGCCTACGACGTGGCCTTCTCGCTCGGCGATGGCCTGCGTCCCGGCTCGATCTACGACGCTAACGACGATGCGCAACTGGGCGAACTGAAAACGCTGGGCGAGCTGACCCAGGTGGCGTGGAAGCACGACGTACAGGTGATGATCGAAGGCCCCGGCCACGTGCCGATGCAGTTGATCAAGGAGAACATGGACATCCAGCTCGACCAATGCCACGAAGCGCCTTTCTATACGCTGGGCCCGCTCACCACCGACATCGCGCCCGGCTACGACCACATTACCAGTGGCATCGGCGCCGCCATGATCGGCTGGTACGGCACTGCGATGCTCTGCTACGTTACGCCGAAAGAGCACCTCGGCCTGCCGAACAAGGATGACGTCAAGGAAGGCATCATCACTTACAAACTCGCCGCCCACGCTGCCGACCTGGCCAAGGGCCATCCGGGCGTGCAGATTCGCGACAACGCATTGAGCAAGGCGCGTTTCGAGTTCCGCTGGGACGACCAGTTCAACCTCGGCCTCGACCCCGACAAGGCGAAGTCCTTCCACGACGAAACCCTGCCCAAGGAATCGGCCAAGGTCGCGCACTTCTGCTCGATGTGCGGCCCGCATTTCTGCTCGATGAAAATCACCCAGGACGTGCGCGAATATGCGGCCAAGGAAGGCCTGAGCGAAACCGACGCACTGGCCAAAGGCATGGAGGTGAAGGCGGTGGAGTTCGTGAAGCAGGGCGCCGAGGTCTATCGGAAAGTGTGAGAGGGGGGAAACGGTGGAAAATTTCCACGCTGGCGATGCCGGCGGAATTGTGGATGAGCTGGAGTTTCTGCTCGATAGCGCTGCCCAGCGAATTGGGCTCGACGAGGAAGCAGCGGGTTTTATGGGCTGGTTCCGGATTTATGCCCCGCTGCTTGCGCCGCAATTTATGGACCAGTTGCCGGACGACCCGGTTTTTCGGCGCGGCTTCCTGATGCAGTTTGCCAGAACCATCTGGAACAAGACGCCGCTGCCCGGCAATCATTACCGGCCGCGTCCCCTGCCCAGGCCAGAGCGCAACCAGCCCTGCCTGTGCGGGTCGGGCAAAAAATACAAGCACTGTTGCCAGGCGGTGGAAGGGCTGGAGCAGGGCTTGCCTGAATTCAGCATGCTGCTATATGTGCTGGAGACCGTGCCCGCCAAACAGTTTGCGGATTTACCCTTCGCGCACATGAATCTGGACGAGCTGGCCTATGTGGCGAATACCTGGATGAGCAATGGCAGTGCCAAAGAAGCCGCCAAACTGCTGGAAGGCCTGTTTGCCGATTGGGAGAAGCTTGACGAACGCGCCGAGCCAGCGCTCTATTGTCTGCTGGACTGTTACGAGCGGCTGAACAACCCGCTCAAGAAGAAACGCCTGCTGGCGCGCGCCATGGCCGCGCCCGACAAAGCGCTGCGCGCCGCCGCTATGCAGCGGCAATGCACCATTTATGCCGACCGTGGCGAATACGACCAGGCCTGGACCTTGTTTCAACAGGCGCAGCGCCTTGCTCCCGATGATCCCGGCCTGTCGCATCTCGAAATCCTGATACTCAAAAGCCAGGGCGAACATGCGCGTGCCAAGGAGCGTGCCGCGTTCTGGATTGCCCGTCTGTCCAAAGACAAGACGGGGCAATACGCGGATCTGATCGCGTTCCTGCGCCAGGCCACCGACGATCTGGGCGGCTCCATGCTGAACGTCATGCAGGAA
The DNA here is from genome assembly GCF_001530125.1 of Thiobacillus denitrificans. GTDB lineage: Bacteria > Pseudomonadota > Gammaproteobacteria > Burkholderiales > Thiobacillaceae > Thiobacillus > Thiobacillus denitrificans_C. The sequence continues at coordinate 32,646 of NZ_LDUG01000053.1, forward strand.
CACCATCCCGCATTACAGCAGTTTGCTGATTTGATGACGCGTCTGCCTGCCCCTGTCTGCCATTACACGCTCAACCCTGCCGAAAACAGCACGGGCCCGCTTGACCCGGACGCATTATTGCAGCGGCTGTTTGCGCAATGGGAACCGTATTCGCGTGCCTTGCTGGAATCTAGCCCCGCCATCAACTGGCAAGATCGCTTGCCCTGGCTGACCTGGCTGGAGCAGCAACCGCTGGCCTGGCAAAGTTTCGAGATCCTGCGGGATATCGTTCAGGCGCTAAACGACACCGAGCCACGCATCAGCGGGATGGAAGATGACATTGTGCTGCCGCTGCTCCTGCGCGCCGAAGCCTTGCTGCGGCTCGTCATCGGGCAGCATCACGCCGAAGGCCGGATGCTGGAGTGGGGCTGGCGCGAAAACCGTCCGGCACTCGGGCTGCTCGCCAGCCTGGCCTTCTATCACGCCGCACATGACGACCTGCAACGCGCCATCGATTTGATGGAGTGGTGCGTGCTCACGCTCAACCCCAACGACAATCAGGGCTTGCGCGACCCGCTGATCCATCATTACCTGCGCGTCAATCGCATCGACGACGCGCTCCGCCTGGCTGCGCGCTTTCCCCGCGACATGGCCATCATGCAATACGGTCATATCCTCGCGCTCTACATGGCAGGGCGTATGGACGAAGCGCTTGCCCTGCTGAAACAAACCCATGCAGATTTTCCCGAAGTTGGAAAAATGCTGGTCGCAGCCAACCCACGTCGCCCGCAGATTCGGGAAGGAATGGTGAGCGTGGGCGGCAAGGACGAAGCCTGGTTTTATCGCGAAGACAACCTGGACATCTGGGAACGAAGCGGCGGACTGGCGTGGCTGCGGCAAATATTGCACATCAGGCAGGGCAAGCAACCGCAGACGTAGATGTCAGCAATGCGCCGCGCCATTTTCAGGCTTGTGTTCAGCCTCATTAGTTTGCTCACCTTTTTGTGCAGCACACTGGTTGCCGCCGCGCCGCTGTCGGCAGCCCTGGATCACGCATCCGCCATTGGCTTGTCCACGCAGTTTCTGCAAGAGCAGCACGGCCGGCTTAAGCTGCCCGATGCGATAGCCGCCTACCAGGCGGGAAAATTCCTGCCCGGGACAAGCCCGGTGTTGAGTTTTGGTATCGGCGCGAAGCCTGTATGGATCCATTTCGCGGTGGACAACCCGACCGCGACTGCCCAGCCAAGACGGCTGTCCATCGAGACCGCCTGGCTCGACCAGGTGGAGGTCTATTTTCAGCGCCAAGGCAGGACCACCGCGACCTACCGCGTGGGTGACAAACAGGCTTACACGCAGCGTCCGGTCGCGAGCCGCTACTTTGTGTTTGATCAGGCTTTCGAGGCCGGCGTCACCGATGTGTTCCTCCGCGTGGAAACGCCCGATCCCATGGTCGTCCCCATCAGCTTGTTGAGTCTGGAGGCGTCGCGGATCCGGCAAATGCAACAGGAGCTGAGTTACGGCGTCGTCTACGGGTTCCTGCTGGCCTTGATGGCCTACAACGCCATCCTCTTCATCAGCCTGCGCGGTTCGCAATACCTGCTGTATGCCGTCTATCTGGGCATGTTCGTGCTGATGAACGTCGCCTACACCGGTCATGGCTTCGCCTGGCTCTGGCCGATTTCGGTGAATTGGCAGCAGTGGTCCAACCCCGTCCTGATGTTCCTTTTCGGCGCCAGCGGCTTGCTGTTCGCCAGCCGGTTTCTGGATTTGCAGGTGTATTTCCCACGCGTTCGCAAGGTTGTCATTGGCTTTTGCGCGACATTCGGCATCCTGCTGGGCGCGGCTACCCTGTCGGGCAGCCAGACAGTCGCGCTGCTCGCGTCGTTCAGCTTCGCGTTCCTGTTCTCCGGCCTCATGCTGTTCCTCGGCGTCATCTCGGTGCGCGCCGGGCAGAAGCCGGCGAAATACTTTCTCATCGCCGCCCTTGCCGCCATGCTGGGCGCGATGTTGACGACGCTGTCCACCTGGGGCTTCATCCCGCATAACACCTGGACCTTCCGCGCCGTGGAAATCGGCATGCTGATCGATGCCACCCTGCTTGCCCTGGCGCTGGCCTATCAGTTGCGCATGGGGCAGGAAGAACGGATCCTGGCCGAACGCCTGGCACAGCAGGATCCGCTGACGGGCCTGAACAACCGGCGCGCCTTTTACGACAAGACCAGCCCGCTGTGGAGTCAGGCAATTCGACATGGACATCACAGCGCGGTCATGCTGCTCGACCTCGACCTGTTCAAGCAGATCAACGACGCCCATGGTCACGCACACGGCGACGAGGTGCTCAAGGCCCTGGCAAATATCCTCAAGCAATCCATCCGCCAGGGCGACATCCTGGCCCGATGGGGCGGCGAGGAATTCATCGTGTTCCTGCCCGAAACCAGTCAGGATGAAGCGACTGCACTGGCGGAAAGGCTGCGCACGGCGATAGCCGGAATGCGTGTTCCTTACGCAACGGGAAAAACCGCCGTCACCGCCAGTTTCGGGGTCGCCCAAAAGAGGAGCGGCCACAGCACGCTGGACGCCCTGATTGCCTCGGCCGACGAGTGTCTGTATCAGTCCAAGCAGCAAGGCCGGGATCGGGTAACTGCCAGCTTGACCGGGCATCCCGCGCGCATGCCGGAGGGTTTCTTTTCCGAAGGCCGTCAGGACACGCTGCCACAAACGCGCGAAGGCTTGTAATGGCGTTACAGGTGATGCGGGATTAAAACAGGCCTGCGTGCAACGAAGTGTTGAAAATTTACTATCCATGGAACGAAACCATGCAAATCAAAATACCTGTTAACGGCTTGCCCCCCATCCATCCCGGCGAGTATCTGCGCGAGGCACTGGAGGCGCTGAGCCTGACCCAAGTCGCGTTTGCAGAAAAGATCGGCGTTTCTCCCATGCGTATCTTGCGCCTTGTCCGAGAAGAACGTCCCGTGACCGCCGATATGGCATTACGTCTGGGGCGTGTGCTGGGGCAAACCCCGCAGTATTGGCTCAACCTGCAAACCGCCTACGACCTGAAAGTTGCTGCCGCTGAGATGAAGGACGCTTTGCCGCAGTGTGGGAAATAATCGGAACGTAAGCGAGCGCATCGAAATGAAGCAGCAACCAATAAACGACCAAGACCCGCTTACGCTATCAACGCGGAAACTGACTAAAATGGTGGGGAGAACCCGCAACCACGCAATCTGACGGCGGCTGAAATCGAATTGCTGAACAAGAGCAAACAGGAAATCGCATAAAGATTTACCGACCGATCGACGCAGCTTAGGCACGGCTGAAGTGCTTTGTAATGTCATTCGCATTGAGCAGATAGCCGTGTGCCCGTTGGGTCTGTAAGCCTGTTCCTTTGAGCATCATGTCCCCCTTTCCCAGTAGGGACTCGGCACCTGTCTCATCCAGAATGATTTTTGACTCAGTTGATTTTTGAACGCGGAGCGCGATGCGGGCGGGGCAATTGCTGCGTAGCAACCCGGAAAATGTGGCGGCCTCAGGACGCTGGGTTGCAAGAATAAGGTGTATGCCTGCGGCGCGGGCTTTTTGTGCCAGACGTACCAGCTTTTCTTCAGCCGCCTTGCCGGGTTTTCCTTGCATCACCAATTCGGCCATTTCGTCTACGGCAACGACAATCCAGCCGCCTTCAAAACCGCGCGTTCGCGCCTCCATCAAATTCTTGACGCCCATGTCGGCGAATTGCGCATAGCGGCTATCCATTTCCTCTATCAACTCATCCAGCAAGTGGGTTGCCGCAGAAACGGAGGTGGCGATATCCGCATACAAAATCCCACAGTCCTGCCACAAGCTGAACTCGACTTGTTTCGGGTCGATCAACGCAAGCTGGATCGGCTGCTTGCGCGCGGACAGTAACAAGCTCAACAACAGTGCGTTAACGCATACACTTTTGCCGCTACCCGTCGTGCCACCGATTAATAAATGCGGGGCATCCGCCAGGTCGAAAATGACAGGTGCGCCGACGACATCTAGTCCAGGCGTGACGGGCAAAACCATGTTCGAGTCGGCAAATTTTCGCGCTGCGGATTCGAAATACTGAACGTCAACAGGTAGCCATTCGGCAGGTTTTCGCGGTAGAGCGAGGAAACAGGTCTGCGGCTCATCCGCTTGGCTTAGGGTGATGCTCCCCTGTTGGACGCCGAGAGAAAACCCAAGTTCATCCAGCTTGTTTTCGAGTTGTGAAAAGTCCCCTGTGTCGGATAGATATAGCCGGTAACGGGTCAGGCGCGGCCCCACCACGGAATCACGGATTTCAGCCATTACGCCCAGGCCTTTCAGTTTTTTGATCAGGCCGCTGCACTCGGCTTCACTCGCAGCATTCGGGGTGATGGCAACACCATCGAATTCATCATCAACCGGTATCGGGGATAGGTTTTCCGGCAACGCTGCACGGCGCGCCAAATTGTTAATAAATTTCGCTTCATCCTCTCCGGCTACCCACCAGTCTTTTTCCAGTTCGAGTACACCGCGATGCCAGTGGTCACGAACCAGTTGCTGCAAACCTACCAGCGTAAATTTTGGATGGCCGTAAATGCGTAACTGCTCACCCAGCAAAGCGATCCACAGATAGCTGGCATCTGCCTCGCTGCCAAAAAGCTGTGTGCCCTTCAGTGGTAAGCCTTTGGCATCGGGGGCTGCGTCCGGGGCAGCCTCCAGCATCATGGAGCGACCCAATGCAAGGCGGGCGATTTCGTAATTGGTTTCACATCCCAGCCATTTTTTGATTTCTTTACTAAGCTGCTCGGCATCCTTGCTTGTCGAATAGCTCGCTGTGATGACCTCACTGATCGTGCTCATGCCATTTCCCCAAAATAGGCATTCTCGACCGCCTCGCTTTGGCCGACGCCCTGGCTGATCTGTTTGTGACGTAGCAGGTAAGTTTTATTCACCGAGCCGTTCAAACCAACATAATCTTGCGCGCTGATTTCCTTGTCCTGCGCCAGCAGAATCACCTGGCGTTCGGGGTCGGATGTCCAGTAACGCAACAGATTTTGGCAATGCGTCTCGGAAAGTCGCGCCAGCGGCGTGTCAATAATCATCGGCACCCGATAGCCCGTGACCTCGGCCAGTGCGCCGACCAGCGCCAGCACGAACAACTGCGATTCGCCGGAGGATTTCGGCAGATTGATTTCCGTGCCGTCATGGCTGTACAGCGTGGTGCGGCCTTCTCTGGAAATATCGATTCGCGCGATTTGATCCTTGTGGTGCAACGCCCTGAAAATTCGCGTCACAGCTTCTGACAATGCCTGTAATTTGAGGTTGAAAAGTGCTGGTAACAGGCTGTCTATCATCTCTACCACCTTCTCGGCTTCGCCTGCTGCCTGCCGTTCGGGGTGACCAGCCGCCAGTTTCTTACGTTCGCGTTCGTAAACCGAATCCTGATTCTTGATTTCCGCGAGTAAAGCCGTGAGCTCGTTTTCGTGGGTGTTCAGTTGCCGCCCAAGCTCGTCGTACTGATCCTGTGCCTCTTTCATTTCCAATTTCAGCGTTTCGATCTGTTGTGCTTTGTCGTCACCACCAACACCTTCTAATGCAATCAACTCTTGCCGCAAGCGCCATTCTTCGGCTTTTGCATGTTGAAAAGCTTCCAACGCCTGACGCAACTGAGCTGACGAAACTTGGCTTTTCGCGCGCATGTCTTCCAGCTTTCGGCGCTCATTGGACTGAAGATAGCTGTGCCAGACGGTATCTGAACAGTTTTCCGGGCGGGGGTAATGCAGGCTTTCCCACGCTTCGGACAGCGTTTTATCCAATGAATCCCGTGCACCGGGTAGGTGGCAGAGCCCGCCAATCCAGGGCGAGCTAAAGAATGTGTTACGAAACTTTTCCCAGTTAGGCTGCATACGCGATTTGCTTTGTTCCCATTCGCTTAGTGAGTCTTCTCTTTCCAATGTGTTCGCAAGTGAGTCCTGCAACTCGCGGCGAATCAACTGCAAGGGCAATGGTCCGGCATACAAATCGCGTAGCCGTTTCCAGCTTTTCGCCACCTCAGCCTCGGCGCGGCTGCGGCTTTGGGCGACTTCTGCCACGGTACGTGCATCGCTACCTTGGGCTAGCCCGGCAAGCTGGTTGCTGAAACGATCACGTTCATCCTTGGCGTTGCCGTGTCGTTGTCTCAGCTCAGCCATGGATTCGCGTAGCGCCGATTCCTTGGACTTGTCTTTTTCCAGAGTGTTTTTCATCTGCTCGATACGTTGCTCATCGACCCCGCCCGCTTCACGCAGCTTTTTGTCGATATAGGCGGTTAGTTGCTCGCGTAACTCTTTCACCAACTTGACGCCCAACAGGTTCTCCAGCCCAGACAGAACCCAGCCGGTGCGATCTTCATCGGCCAGGCCGGCAATTTTTTCGCCGTCGAAAAAGAAGAAAGGCGCAAGCCAAGGCGGGGTGGCATAGCTCTCCAGGAGTTCTGGCAACTCGTCTTCTGCGCGGTGCATCCACGCGCCGGTTTGGGCGCATGTTTCGACTATCACTTTCTGGTCGTTGTATTTGCCCCGTCCGTTGAAAAACCATTTGCGGGTGACGCGCAATGCGCCGCCATCTTCGCGTGTAAATTCGACTTGAACTTCCATGCGGTCATCGCCGTTGTTCGGTGCCAGCCGGTGAAAGGCAACTTCGAGAAAACTACCGTAGCTTTTTGCCTTCAACCCTGCGCTATCAAGTGCCTTATGTTTGAAGGCCTCTTCGCCATACAGGCCGACATATAGCGCTTCGAGTAGGGTGGTTTTGCCGTAGCCATTAATTCCGCCAATCAGGACCAGATTCTTGCCACTTCCCGGTTGGGGAAATGTAAAAACCTGCTGGCGATAGCTTTTGAAATTTAGTAGCTCGACGCGTGAAAGCCACATGGATTAAACCTCGACACCAATGGATTGGAAGATTTCATCGAAGTCAGCCGTGATGCCACGATGACGCTGTTGGTGAGCGCGCTCCCGGCAAGCTGACAGCAAGCGGGCAAAGACTTCTTCATCCACGCCGTGTTGTGTAAGTGTTTGCTGCAATACCTGGTGGGCGTCTGCATCCCTCCACAGCGGTAAGTCATCGACTTCGTGTTGCTGGGCAATGGCGTTGGGGTTTTGGGTCATGCGTCGTCTCCCGGTGTATTCATGGCAAGCAGGTCGTTGACCCAGATGCGCTGGATGGTGTCGATTTCGTGTTCGGTGATGAGGGTGTCGCCGTATGCCTGTTGGGTTTGCAGGAGTCGCTCAAGAATCATGCGGCGCGCATCCAGCGTGAAAGGGCCGGGAATCAGCTTGTCATTGATGACGGTGATCTTGCCGTTGCGGCGTCTGCCTTGGCGCAGGGTGGGGTCGTTACGGATTTCACGCAGCCAGTCGCGAAATTCAATCAACGGCGAGTACTGACGATTTCCGCTATCCACAAAGCCTTGCAGGCTCTTGTCTTTTTCCACCACGGTGCAAGTCCAGCATCCGAACCGACTGGAATTAGTGCCGCAGCCCGGCGCATCTTCCTGCGATAAAACGATTGGGCATTCACCGCCTGCGGCATCTCGATAAAGTTTGATAAGACGGTCGTGCGTACCGCCCCAGGGCGGCTCGTGACTGGCAAGAATCTCCCACACATGGTCGGTTGAGAGGTCAACAATCGGGCGGTAGACGAAAGCACCTTGCAGGTCTTTGTGCGGGTGCAAACGTGAATCCATCCCATTGCCGTAACTATCAATGCGCTTGCGGCGTGCCTCGGATTCATCGCGCCGCACCCCCAGCAGGATGATGGCTGAGCCGCAGGCCGCAACTTGGTTACGAATGTAATTACTGGTCGGCTGGATTTTCAGGCGGTCGGTACACCAGCGCATTTGTGAGTTTGGGCTGGGGTAGCCTTTACCAATCAGCAGAACCCAGAAAGTATGTTCATCTTTGGGGGTCGTGGTGGCGACAGTAATCGGCAGTTTGAGCGTGTCTGCGGCATTGCGAATTTCTTGTAAAGACTGGTGCAGGTGAGCTGAAACCAATGGGCTTTCCACCAGTGTGTCATTGGCGACGATATGCACCGGGCGTATCTGACGGCTGGGTGAAACATCCAAAAGCGCTGAAAAAACCAGGTGTGCAACCAACGTGCTGTCCTTGCCGCCGGAAAACCCAACGATCCAAGGGAAGGTTTGACTACTCGAAAGATATTCACTGCGAACGTCCGCTACGAGGCCGTTATAAATGGCATGGAAATCGGCTGGCTCATTAGTGGCGATTTCGGGCAGTTGTTCGAGCAGGGACTTGGGCATGGAGGAAAGTTAATCAAAAGTTACGCATAAAACGTAACCATGATAACCGGTTAAATACGGGGCTGCACTGCCGTCTTAACGTAACTCCATGGAAAAATCTAAGGCAGAGTTTGCGCTTCGGTTACGTCATGCGATGGAAGCGGCGGGCTACGAAGCCAAGCCCGCGGTACTCGAACGAGAGTTCAACCAGCGATATTGGGGGCGGGCGGTTACGCTTCATGGGGTGCGTCGCTGGTTACTGGGCGAAACCTTCCCTGCGCATGACAAGTTGCTGACGCTGGCTGAGTGGTTACGTGTGTTGCCGGAGGAGTTGCGCGACGGCAAGGAGATAGGAAAACGCATACAGCAGCAGCGTAAACGCTGGGACGAAGGCATCGGCTATCAGGAGCGCGAGGTGTTCGAGGCGTTTCTCAAACTGCCGGTGGCGCAACGCAAGGTGGTGCGCGAGGTGATTCTGGCGTTTGTGAAGGCGGACGCGGCAGGGGGGAAGTGATTCGGCCTCGTCTGCAAATTACCGCTTGATTAATCGCATTGTGCGGGGCATTATTCAGCACATTATTAACAGTATTTTAGGGTGCGCGCCATGTCACATCTCACTGCAAACGACCTTAAAACCAAAGGGATAGCCGCGATTGAATCGGCGCTTGCCGAGCATACCGAAGCGATTGTTTCGGTGCGCGGCAAAGAGCGCTTTGTGGTGATGGATATTGCGCAGTATCACTATTTGCGCGAGTGCGAACTGGAGGCGGCGTTGGCCGAGACGCGAGCCGATCTGGCGGCGGGGCGCTTTACCGAGGCTTCGCCGGAAGAACATCTGGCGCGCGTGAAATCATCGGCATGAGTTATCGGCTGATTTTTACCGATCAGTACACCAAACGTGCCGCACGTTTTCTCAAGCGGCATCCTGATCTGGAAAAGCAGTATCTCAAAACCCTGCAACTGCTTGAGCTGAATCCTCACCACCCGTCGCTGCGCCTGCATTCTCTGAGCGGGAAGCTGCACACCCTGCATTCGGTTTCCATCAATCTGTCTTACCGGATTACCCTGGAAATCCTGATTCAGGACGAACAGATTATCCCGGTGAATGTGGGAGATCACGACACGGTGTATTGAAGGAGATTTGCGGCGCATGAGGCGGGTTAACCGGGCTTACACGCGCCGCCCCTATAATCACAAGCGCGCCGCTCTGGCGCGCTTTTTTGTATCCAACGATGACCGACCCTACTCTACTGCTGTACGCACTCATTCTTGGCCTGGTTGAAGGCGTCACCGAATTCCTGCCGATCTCCAGCACCGGGCACCTGATTCTGGCGGGGCAGTTGCTGGGCTTCAACGGCGAGAAGGAAAAGGTGTTCATGATCGCCATCCAGCTGGCGGCGATTTTTGCGGTGGTGTGGGAATACCGGGTGCGGCTGGGGCATGTGGCGGCGACGCTGTACACCGAGCCGGCATCGCGGCGGCTGGCGACTAATTTAATGGCGGGATTTCTTCCGGCTGCGGTGCTGGGGTTTCTGTTTTACAAACAAATCAAGTTTTATCTGTTCAACCCTATTGTGGTGGCGTCCGCGTTGGTGATCGGCGGGGTGCTGATTTTGTGGGCGGAACGGCGGCAGCACACGGTGACGGCGGAAACGATTGACGACATCGGCTGGGCGACGGCGCTGAAGGTGGGTTTTGCGCAGGCGCTGGCGATGATCCCCGGCACGTCGCGTTCGGGCGCGACCATTATCGGCGGGCTGTTTCTCGGTTTGTCGCGCAAGGCGGCGGCGGAGTTCTCGTTTTTTCTCGCCATCCCCACCATGTTCGCCGCCACGGCCTACGACCTGTACAAGAACTGGCAGCTGTTCAATGTCAACGATGTGCCACTGTTTCTGGTGGGGGGGGCGGCGGCGTTTGTGAGCGCGTTGATTGCAGTGCGCACGCTGATTAAATTTGTCAGCCGTCATGATTACACGCTGTTTGCCTGGTATCGCATTGTGTTTGGCGGGGTGGTGCTGGCAACCGCTTATTTTGGGCTGGTGGATTGGGGTTTGGCGCACTGAGCAGCGTTTTTTCCGGAGGCGCGGGGCGCGATGGTTCAGGCGCGATGGTTCAGGCCGGATTGATTTAGGGAGCACAGATAAAAAACCGGCCGCAATTGCGGCCGGAAGGGTGGGGTGTAAAGATTTACGCGGGATAACCCGGTCGGTGCAATCCAGTCCAGTCTGCTTATTTCAGGTTCATGCAGTTGGCGTAGTAGGTCACGGTGGCTGGCCAGTCGCTGAAAATGCCGAGGATGCCGACATCCTTCGCCAGCACGTCGAGCACGGTCATCATGTCGCCTTCGCGTTTGATTGCCGAGTCGATGGTCTGGTAGTAGTAGCCGTTGTTGCCGTCGGCCAGGATGCCCGAACGTTCCAGCGTCCAGGTGATGATGTCGAGGCCGGCGGCTTTGACGTTGTGCGCATAGGCCGAGGGGACGATCTTGCCATTGCCGTCGACGTCGAGCAGCGCGTACATCGGCGGCGCGACAATATTGATGCCTTCAGCCTTGTAGCTTTCGAGTTCGGCAGCGTTCGGCAGTTCGGCGGGAACGTTGGCGTCGTCCAGATAGACGGCCTGCTTGCCGAAAGCCGGTTCGTTGGCGATCCAGTAGCGCATGTCGCGGATGTCGAAGGACTGCGCCCACACGTCGCGCGGACGCACGCCCATGGCCTTGTATTCGTCGATCATCTGTTGCGCGTACGCTTCCTGCGTGTAGTCGCCGACGCCGTCGCCGTCGCTGTCATACGGCATGGCTACGCTGGCGCTCTTGAGCTCGGGCGTCATTTTTACGCCGAGCTTCTTGAACAGCGCAATGCTTTCCTTGTGCGTCATCAGTGTGCCGCTGCTGGGGCCGGCGTACAGGTCGGTGCGCCAGTTAGCGGTGCCGCCCAGGTATTCGGAAACAGTGCGGGCGCGCGGGTCCGACGCATCCATCTTGCCGCGCAGGGTTTTGAACTCGGCCAGGGTGATGTCGCTGGTGCGGCACTCGGCAGTAGCGGGTGCGACAAGCGCGCCGTTGGCGTCCAACACAGCCGGGGTGAACGGTGTGGTGCACTTGGCGGCCAACGGCGTGGCGAGGATGTTGGTGGTCATATGCAGGTCATTCTGCGCATGGCGGCACACCAGTTCCTTGTCCTGGGTGAAGGTCACGTCGCATTCGACGATGCCGGCGCCCATGCGCGCGGCGGCTTCATAGGATTGCCGGGTGTGTTCGGGAAACTGCATCGCCGCGCCGCGGTGGCCGATCGAGAAATCGCTTTTGCGGAACGGGCCGTTGGCGCATTGCAGCAAGCTGCGCTTGAGCTTGCTGTCCTGCATGTCTTCGACGAGGAAGAATGGGCGCGGGCCGAGTTGGACGCTGTGTGCGGCGCGGACGGATCCGCGCTGATCGTCGCGCTCATACCTGTCATCAGCCCAGGCGGGTGCGGCGGCGACGATCAGCAATGCGGCGGAAGCGGCGGCCTGCCGGGAAGCAAAGGTGGGGAACATACAGACTCCTGTGAAGATTGACGGGGATGATCGGCGAGGCCGACGGTGCCACCGTATTCCCGGAATCTGACAACAGAATGACGCGTCGCGTGAGCCGTGGTGTCCTCAACCCGGTTTGGGCGGATTTTTTTCGAGTTTGCGTTGCAGCGTGCGGCGGTGCATCTTCAGCGCGCGCGCGGTGGCCGAGATATTGCCGTCGTGCGCGTTCAGCACTTTCTGGATGTGCTCCCATTCCAGCCGCGCCACGGACAGGGGTTCGGCGCTGACTTCCAGCGCAGCATCCGGCTCGTCGCGCAGCAGCGCGGCGAGCACCTCGTCGGCGTTCGCCGGCTTCGCCAGGTAATGCCGTGCGCCCAGCCGCACCGCTTCGACCGCGGTCGCGATGCTGGCATAGCCGGTGAGCACGACGATGGCGGGGGCGGGCGTACGCGCAGCCAGCATCGCGACGACCTTCAGCCCCGATTCGCCGGACAGCTTCAGGTCGACGACGGCGTGGCTGGGGGCGAAGGCTTTCGCTACGGTGCGGGCTGCGCTGGCGTCGTGCGCCAGCGCCACTTCGAAGCCGCGCTTTTTCATGGCGCGCGCCAAGGCGGCAGCAAAATCGACATCGTCCTCGACGATCAACAGTTTCCGGTTCATGCCGCTCGCTTCCAGGGCAGGGTGATGCGCACGCGGGTGCCGCCGCCGTCACGTTCGATGAGGGTGAGACTGCCGCCCATCCGCTCCAGCGTGGCGTGGGTGAGCGCCAGGCCCATGCCCCAGCCGCGCCCCGGCTTGCCGCTGAACAGCACGTGGCCGGCCTGCGCTTTCTGCTCGGGGGTGAAGCCGGGGCCGCGGTCGGCAATGTCGATGACCAGCGCGTCATGCTTCGCTTCCGCGCCGAATTCGACGGCGGCGGGCGAGGCGTCGGCGGCATTGTTCAGCACATTCAGGATCGCCTGTTCCAGCCCGTCGGGCGGCGTGAAGGCACGGTGGTCGGGCGGCAGCGCCGGCGTGATCTGCGCATCGGGGCGCAACACCTGCCAGCGTTCGATCAGTGCGGCGAGCCAGCTGTCGAGGGGCTGCGCCGAGGGTGCGCTGTCCTGCGCGCGCGCGGCGAGCTGGGTGAGGATGCGCTTGCACGCCTGCGCCTGCTGTTCGAGCAAGCGGCAGTCGGCGCCGATGTCGGGGTCGTTGGCGAATTCGCCGGCGAGTTCGTGCGCGGTAGTCTGGATGGTGGCGAGCGGGGTGGCGAGCTCGTGCGCCGCCAGCGCCGCCTGGGTGCCGAGCGCGACGATGCGTTCGTCGCGCAGCTGCTTTTCACGCAGGGCGGCGAGTTCGCGGTCGCGCGCGCGCAGCGCGGCGTGCATGCGGGTGACGAAAAACGCGATCAGGCCCGCGCTGATGAGGAAGTTGAACCACATGCCGCCCAGGTGCATGCGGGAGGCGGCGACCGGGTCGGCGATCGCCAGCGGCTGGTAAACGAACAGCAGCAGCGCGTAATAGCCGCCGGCCACCGCCGCCAGCAGCCACACCCAGCGCGGGCGCAGGCTGATCGCGGCGATGATCACCGGCACCAGCATCAGCGACACGAAGGGGTTGGTCGCGCCGCCGCTGAAGAACACCAGCACGGCGAATGCGGTGAGGTCGGCCAGCAGATGCGCCAGAAATTCCATCTGCGTGGCGGGAACGTCGAGCCGCAGCCGCCACGCGGTGGAGAGCGAGAACAGTCCCATCAGCACCAGCACCGCGGCCATCGGAAACAGCGGCATGCGGATGGCGAGACCCCAGTGCAGCCAGGCGATGCCCGCCGCCCAGCCGGCGATCAGCGACACGCGAACGGCCAGCAAGCGCCCCAGCAGGGCACGCGCGGGCAGGGTGGAGAGCAGTGGGGAATAGGGTGCGGACAACATGGCGGCATTGTAATGCGCGCGCCGCCGCGGGCTGCGGGCTGCGACAATTTGTCCAATTGTGCGCGGTGATCGTCTCGCCTACAGTGTGATAACGCTTCATCGCGTAACAATTCCGCTCCTTCCCGCCTTCTGGCGGGATTTTTTTGGCTGTTACTGCTGAATCAGGCGGCTGTGGAATAGAAAAAGCCCCGTGCAGAGCGCATGGGGCTTCGGTTTCTGGAACTGGAGGGGCTTCTGCCGACGCGTCCTAGAACTGGACGTTCACCCCGGCATAGATCGAGCGACCGGGGCCGGGGACGGCGGTTCCCCAAGGAACCCCGTTGATCGACATCGTCATGCTCTGGCCGAGATAGGCGCCGCCCAGCGGCAGCGCATAGCCCTTGTCGAACAGGTTATCGATCCCGACGTCCAGACGAACCTGCTTCCACGCGTAACTGCTGCGCAGATTGAACAGGCTGTAGCCATCGGTCTCGATCTCGTTCCTGACATCCGAGACATCATTTTTCGCCGCGACAAACTGCGCTTCCAGCGTATTGGTCCAGCGCCCCCGTTTTTGCGTCAGGGCCAGTTTCGCGTTCAAGGGCATGATGTTGTAAAGGTTGTCGCCCGTGTCTCGGTTCTCGCCCCGGGTGTAATTCACGATACCGCTTGTGGTGAAGTCGCCATAAGCGGGCGTGCTGGCGGCCAGGAAATGACCGGAGAGATCGACGCCATACAACCGGGCTGACTGGTTGAAATACTGAAGCACATTGAACTTGTCGACTGTGCAGGTCGTGCCCGGCAGGCACTGGGCATCGATGTAATCCCTGACATGCGTGTAGTACGGTGCGATCCGCACGCTCCATGTCTTTTTCCGGGCATCGTGCCAGTCGGCGACGAAGCTCAGCGTGTGGGCCACCTCAGGTTTCAGATTGATGTCGCCCACATAGCCGTTGCCGTCGCCGACGAAGTTGTTCATGACTGCCGCCATGGACCAGGTGGACCAGGTGTAGCGCTCGTAGAGGTTGGGCGAGCGGGTTTTTTGCGCGACCCCGATCTCGTAGTTTTGCGTCGCGTCCGGGGTATAGCGCGCCAGCGCGGTCAGGTCCCAGTTGCGGTCGGTCTTGCTGTGATCCTGGGCGTTGAAATTGTCGCTGTCGACAAGCTGGTTGCCCATGCACATGCCGCTGGTGCAGTACCCCATCACATCGCCGGCATCCGTCTTGACCGTCTCATGGCGCAGGCCAAGGAGGCTTGTCCACTGCGGGTTGAGCTTGGCTTCCCATTCCCCGAACACGGCGTAGCGGTCACGCTGGCCATTGTTGATGTTCCAGAAGGTTCCCGGAGACATGCCCCCTGTCCCCGACGGTGGCCACCAGTCGTTCAGTCGATAGCCCTGATATTCGCCGCCCACCCGCAGGGTATCGCGCTCGGAAAGCAGGACCTCGGCGTTGACCGCCAGGCCGTTGGTTTTTCCCTCGGTGTTCATCGGCATACCGGGTGCAGTGCCGTACTGGAACTGCTTGTCATCGCCGAAATTCATCTCGTGCCGGGTTTCCTCGTGGTAGGCGCGCGCCTTCAGGACGCCCCATTGATACTGCCCGGTATAGCCAAGATTGACCTGATCGCTCGTGTTGTCGGTCAAGTCCATGCGCTGGTTCGGAAAATTCTCGTAGGGGATGTGCTGGTGCCCCAGCTTTAGGTCGAACAGGTGATTCTCGTTGCGCAGCGCGATGTCGAGCGCCTGGTTGATCGACTTGTAGGCGGAGGAGCCGACTTCGTAGAGCGGCAGCGTATGCCCGACCTGGCCTGTCGCGGTGGTCGTCTTGAAGTTGTCACCCGCCGTGTAGTTGTCCGACTGCGCAGTCGATCCGGTATAGGTCACGCTCAGGTTTTCGCCGGCAACCGTCGCGGAAAGGTTGGCGCCTGTCGCATTGCCATTGCTGCGGTAGAAGGCACCGGCCTGGCCCTTTGTCAGGAGTCCCTCGCCGGGCTTGGCAAATTGTGGCGCGGGGGACTCCACCAGGATCGTGCCGCCGATGCTGTCGCCGCCGACGCTAACGGGCGTGATGCCGGCGTAGACCTTGATTTGATCGACACGGCCGGGATCGATGTAGGAAAGGGCCGGGTTCATGTGGTTCGGACAGGCCGCGATCAGGTCCATGCCGTCGACCTTGATGCGCAGGCGGTCGTCGGCCAGGCCGCGAATTGCCGGCAGGCTGGAAACGCCGCCGGCACCGTAGAAGCTGACCCCGGGGACCTCCCTCAGCAGGGTTGCCGTATCGCTGGTGGCGGCGCGCAAGGGCAGCAGTGTGGCCGCGTCGAGCGTCAGGCTGTTGGGCTCGGCGTCCGTGGGCGCCGAGCCGACGACGACCACGGTCATGAGGGGCGTATCCTGGGATGCGTCCTGCGCGGCAGCATTGGCCGCCCACATTGCCGACAGGGCAAGCGAGACGGCGAGGGAGAGGGGTTTTCGGGATAACAGCATGTTTTTCTCGGAATTGTTGAAACCTTTCCGGGTCTAGTGAAGTCGCTGGTGCGCGAGAATGTGGCAAATTGCCGCAACAAACTGTTTTCCGGGATTGCATCAACCGGCAGGGGGACAGGATTGCTGCGCATGACGGGGGACTTGTGGTGCAGGCGCGAGCGGGCTGTGAAATTTACGATGCGACGATTTGCCGCATCGTAATTTGTGTCGCGATTGCATATCGTTCACGACCGGTCTAAAGAATCCGATCGCGCAGCGTGCCTTGCACCCAGGCGCGCCGATTCTGTTTCGGTTTTCAAATGGAGAAAAAAATGAACTTGAAGGTTTTGATGCTCGCTGCTGTCGGCGCCCTGACCATGCAATCGGCCTGGGCCGCCACCATCAGCGTGAGTGACGCCTGGGCGCGCGCCACCATGCCGGGGCAGAAAGTCAGCGGCGCCTACATGCGGATTCAGTCCGATGCCGACGCGCGTCTCGTCAGTGCATCCAGCCCGGCGGTGCCGCGGGTGGAGATGCATGAAATGAGGATGGACGGCGATGTGATGCGGATGCGCGAAGTGAAGGCGATCGATCTGCCGAAAGGCAAGACGGTTTCGCTCGAGCCCGGCGGCTTTCACATCATGCTGATGAACCTGCCGCAGCCGATTGCCGCCGGCGACGTCATCCCGCTGATCCTGACGGTGGAGTCAGGCGGCAAGCGGCAGACCGTCGAGGTGAAGGCGGAAGCCCGTGCGCCCATGGGCGGCGCCATGCCCATGCAGCACCACCATCACTGAGCCGTTCCAAGAATGGCGCCGCGCGCGCGCAAGTCGTCAAGCAGCGTGCCACCGGCTTGAACCACGAGCGCCGGATCGGGATGGCGGCTTTCGGAGGCGATGGTTTGCAGCGCCGCGTTCCCGCTCAGGGTGCCCGGTTCCAGCAGCGTCAGCAGCCGCGCGGTGAAGGCGTTGATCTCGCTGAACTGCACCGCGTCTTCGGCGTCGCGAAACACCAGCAGACAGGTTTCCATTGGCACGACTTTTCGGCGCGGCGCAATGCGCTGCACCGGCCAGTCGTAGCGCAGGTTGGCCAGCACCGGGTTCAGTAGCGGCACGCCGTCGAGGAGGTCGCCTGCCGCATCGACCGCGCGATCCAGGCTTCGATTCGACACCGACAGCACCAGCTCGATCCATTCGTAATGCGCCAGCGCCAGCAGATACGGCGGATAGCCCTCGGGCGGCGTCCATTCGTTCTGCAGGAACTGCACGAACTCGTCGGGAATCTGCCGGAAGTACGGCGTGCGGCTGCGGTGCGTGCTGAAGAAGGCGCGCACCAGCTTGGCCCACTTGCGCGCGCCCAGCACCTGCCGCAGCACCGGAAAGCACGCCAGCAAAAAGCCCTCGATGTTGTTGTAGAGCAGCGCGTTGTAGATTTTCATCCGCCGCGCTTCCACCCCGGCCGGCCGCGGGTGCGACTTCGGGTCGCGGATGTGCGCGGTGAAGGCGAGCTGGTAGCGCTGGAATTCAGGAAGCGCGGATGGCGTTTTCATGTCGATGAGGTTGCGCCTGGATGCGCGCGATGTGCTCGACCTCGCGCATCAGTTCGGCCAGCGGCGGAATGTTGAAGTCGCGCTCCAGCAGCGTCGGGGTGACGCCGTGGAGCCAGTAGGTCGCGTCGAGCAGCGCCCACACCGGATCGATCACATCGGCACCGTGGGTGTCGACGAGCAGGTCGTTCGCCTCGTTGTAATGTCCCGCCATGTGCATATATACGATGCGCTCGGTCGGCAACGCGCGGATGAATTCGAGCGGGTCGTAGCGGTGGTTCACGCTGTTGACGTAGACGTTGTTGACGTCCAGATGCAGGTCGCAGTCGGCCTCGTCCAGCACTGCGCGGATGAACGCGATCTCGTCCATCTCGGCAACCGGCGACGGGGTGTAGTACGAGGCGTTTTCGATCGCGATGCGGCGTTCCAGAATGTCCTGCGCGCGGCGGATGCGCGCAGCGACGTATTTCACTGCCTCTTCCGTGAAGGGAATCGGCAACAGGTCGTACAGATGCCCGTCGTCCGAGCAGTACGACAGATGTTCGGTGTAGAGCTGGATGCCGTGGGCATCCATGAATTGTCGCGTCTTGTGCAGCAGCATTTCGTCGAGCGGCGAGGGGCCGCCGAGCGATAGCGACAGGCCGTGGCAAACGAAGGGGTAGCGTTCGGTGAAGCCGCGCAGGTCGCGGCCGAACGCGCCGCCCAGGTCGATCCAGTTTTCCGGAGCGAGCTCGAAAAAATCGATGGCGTCGGGGACCCGGGATTTCAGCGCGGGTATGAGTTCGCGCCGAAACCCCAGCCCCGCGCCGGCAAGGCGCAGGGGGTTCATCAGGCGAGCGACTTACTTCTTGGGCGCGGGCTTGGTGGCGCCGCACTTGCCTTCGCCGCACTTGCCTTCCGGCATTTTCTTGTCGCTGGGCTTCATCTCGGTGGCCTTGGCGTCTTTCTTGGTAGCGCCGCACTTGCCTTCGCCACATTTTCCTTCCGGCATTTTCTTGTCGGTGGGCTTCATCTCGGCGTGATTGTCGGCCACCTGGTAGCCGGTGGTCAGGCCGGATAGGGCGAAGGGGTTTCCGGCGGCCGACGCAATGGGGGCGGCGGTCATGCTGGCGACGAAAGCGGTGCCGACGGCGGCGGCGATCAGGGATTTCCTGGACATGGTGTTGCTCTCCTAACAGGTTTAACGACGGTCAAAAATTACCGGACGAATCCGGCTTGATGCGAAAGGCTCACGCGCCGAGCTTTTTCTGCATTTCGGTTTCGATGCGCTGCCGGGCTTCGGACGTGAGGCCCGGGGCGACATCCTCGTCGGCCCCGGTCTCCACCCGAAACAGGCGGCGCATTTCCTGCAACTGCCGGTTGAAGCGGGCGCAGTTTTCGCAGATGGCAAGGTGCATTCGCAACGCCAAGCGGTCGGCAAACGGCAGCCGCTCGTCCATGGCGCGCGAGGCGAGCATGCTGGTTTCCTTGCATGTCACGATCCATTTCATGCCGCACCCGCCTTCGAGAACCCGTTCAATTCCAGGCATTGCCGCATGAACAATCGCGCCCGATGCAGCAGTACCCAGCAATTCGTCGGCGTGATATCCAGTTCCTTACAGATTTCTTCAGTTTCTATTCCGGCCACCTCGCGCAGGCTGAATACCTGCGCCATCACCGGCTTTAGGCGGTCGGCGCATTCGTCCAGCACGCGCCGCAGCTGGCTCAATTCGGCCTCGGCGTGCGGGTTGCCCCACGGGCGTGGCGGCTCGACCCAGTGGCCGTCCTGCTTGAACAGGCTGTCGACGGCTTCCTCGCCGTCTTCGTCGCGCGGCAGTTCGACTTCGCGCACATTGCGCCGGATCTGGTCGACGATCTTGTGTTTGAGGATGCCGGTGAGCCAGGTGCGCGGGCTGGCATGGCCGGCGTAGCGCGCCTGCGCCGAGATCGCGGCGAGCAGGGTTTCCTGCACCGCATCCTCGGCCAGCTCGTCCGAATGCAGCTGGCGGCGCGCCATCCGGAACAGATAGTCCCCGTGGTCGGCCAGCCAGGCGTGCGTGTCGAGCGTATCCATCGATGATCCTTGTCTGCAATGCGCGAGGTGGGGGCACTTTAGAGGTAGCCACAGAATGCGGCAACCCCGGCCATCGCGGTTGAGGGGCGCCTTCATTTTTATTGGCGTAAAATCCGCCCCAAACTCAACCCGGAGCCGCCATGATCCCCCTCCATACCGCCGCCGAGAAGGCCCACATCCTGTCCGAGGCGCTGCCCTACATCCAGCGTTTCTACGACAAGACCATCGTCATCAAATACGGCGGCAATGCCATGACCGAGCGGCATCTGATGGAGGCCTTCGCCAAGGACGTGGTGCTCTTGAAGCTGGTGGGGATGAACCCGGTGGTGGTGCACGGCGGCGGCCCGCAGATCGCCAACCTGCTGAAGAAAATCGGCAAGCAGTCCGACTTCATCCAGGGCATGCGGGTGACCGACGAGGAAACGCTCGACGTGGTGGAAATGGTGCTCGGCGGCCTGGTCAACCAGGACATCGTGACCCTCATCAACAAGCACGGCGGCAAGGCGGTCGGGCTGACCGGCAAGGACGGCAACTTCATCCACGCCAAGAAGATGCTGGTGGCGAGCCAGGAAGAGCTCGGCAAGTTTCTCGACATCGGCCAGGTGGGCGAGATCACCAGCATCGACCCGAAAATCATCCAGCTGCTCGACTCGGGCGATTTCATTCCGGTGGTCGCGCCGCTCGGCACCGACGCCGAAGGCAACGCCTACAACATCAACGCCGACGTCGCGGCCGGCAAGCTGGCGGGCGTGCTGAAGGCGGAGAAGGTCATTTTCCTCACCAACACCCCCGGAGTGCTGGACAAGGCGGGCAACCTCCTCACCGGCCTGACGCCGCGGCAGGTAGACGAGCGCATCGCCGACGGCACCATCTCCGGCGGCATGATTCCCAAGGTCGGCTACGCGGTCGACGCGGTGAACAGCGGCGTGAAGACCGCGCACATCATCGACGGTCGGGTCGAACACGCCCTGCTGCTGGAAATCCTGACCCCGGAAGGCGTCGGCACCCTGATCAAGCGGGTTTGAGCATGCGCTACTGGCTGATGAAATCCGAACCCAGCGACGTCAGCATTGACGACCTCGCCGCCATGCCGAACCAAAGCGTCGCCTGGTACGGCGTGCGCAACTACCAGGCGCGCAATTTCATGCGCGACCAGATGCAGCCCGGCGACAAGGTGCTGTTCTACCATTCGTCGTGCGCCGAGCCGGGCATCGCCGGGCTAACCGAAGTCGGCGTGCCGGCGTATCCCGACGCCACCCAGTTCGATCCGAAGAACAAGTATTTCGACCCCAAGGCCACCCCGGAAACGCCGCGCTGGTTCAACGTCGACGTCAAGCTGGTGAAGAAGACGCGGCTGATGCCGCTGTCAGAAATCCGCGGTTATCCCGAGCTCGCCCATATGCGCATTCTGCAAACGGGCAACCGCCTGTCGATCACCCCGATCGATCCGGCCGAATACGCCTTTATCGTCAAGCACCTCTGATGCCGGAACTGGCGCCTGCCCTGCTCGCGGCCTACGTCGGCCTCGGGCTGGCGGTCGGCTTCGTCGCCGGCCTGCTTGGCGTCGGCGGCGGGCTCATCATCGTGCCGGTGCTGATTTTGCTGCTGCACGCGCAGGGCCTGGCAGCCGGTATGGAGCCGCAGCTGGCGCTCGGAACTTCGCTTGCCTCCATCCTGTTCACCTCGCTCGCCAGCATGCGCGCGCACCATCGCCACGGCGCGGTCGAGTGGCCGCTGGTGCGGCGCATCGCGCCCGGCATCGTGCTCGGCACGCTGGCCGGGGCGATGCTGGCGGCGCAGATGCCGGCACGGGTGCTGAAGCTGTTTTTTGTCGCCTTCCTGTTTTACGCCGCCATCCAGATGTGGCTCGACTTCAAGCCGGCGCCGCATCGCGAATTGCCGGGGCGCGGCGGGACGACGCTGGCGGGCGGCGTGATCGGCGCGGTGTCGAGCTGGGTCGGCATCGGCGGCGGCACCCTGTCGGTGCCATTCATGCTGTGGCACAACGTCCCGCTGCACCGGGCGATCGCCACCTCGGCGGCGATCGGCTTCCCGATCGCCATTGCCGGCACGGCCGGTTACCTGCTGGGCGGCTGGGACGTCGGCGGCCGCCCCGCCGGCAGCCTCGGCTTCGTCTACCTGCCAGCGCTCGCCGGCATCGCCCTCGGCAGCGTGCTGACCGCCCCGCTCGGCGCGCGCACCGCGCATCGCCTGCCGGTGCGGCCGCTGAAGCGGTTTTTTGCGCTGCTGTTGCTGGCGTTGGCGCTGCGCATGGTGTGGACGTTCTAGGCGACACTTTGCGCGCCTGATTCCGGCACGAATCGAACTGCGCTGCGTGTAACAATTTGGCGCTTGAGCAGCGGTGTTGCCCGCGTTAGTCTTTCGACACATGTCGATTTTAGTCGCATGGTCGCTTTCCTAACCCGTGGAGATACACATGGCACAACTGCAAGCCGTTCACCCCATGCTGCAACCGCAGCAGAACCATTACAGCCAACTCGCGACCTATTACGACGAGCACAACCAGGTTGCCTGGGGCTACATGAATGCCGCACCCCGCCCCTGTTTTACCGACGTGTTGCTGCGGGAAATCGTTGACTGGTTTGGGAGCATTAGCAAGCGGCTGGATGACCCGGAATGTTCCGATGTGAACTATGCAGTGGTGGCCTCGGCGCACCCCGGAATCTACAACCTGGGGGGCGATCTCAATTTGTTTCGCCAGTTGATCGAGGCGCGTGATCGTGACGGCTTGTACACCTATGCGGAAGCCTGCATTCGCCCCCTGTTCTTGAATGCCTTGCATTTGAACCATCCCAATCTGAAGACCATCACCCTGGTGCAGGGCGATGCGCTGGGCGGGGGCTTCGAGTGCGCGTTGTCAGGGAATGTGCTGATTGCCGAGCGCGGATCCAAAATGGGATTTCCGGAAATCCTGTTCAATCTGTTTCCTGGGATGGGGGCGATGAGCTTGCTTGGCCGAAGGATCGGCTACAGCAAGGCCGAGAAGGTTATCTTGAGCGGCAAGCTTTACAGTGCAGAAGAAATGTACGAACTGGGCGCGGTGGATATTCTTGCCGAACCGGGGGGCGGCGAGCAGGCAGTCAACGAATTCGTTCGCAAAGAGGCTCGCCAGCGCAACGGGGCATTGGCGTTGCGCGCGGCGCGCGAGGTGTCGCAACCGATTGCACATGAGGAGCTGATGCGGATTGCCGAAATCTGGGTCGACGCGGCGCTGCGGCTCGAGGCCAAGGATTTGCGCATGATGGAGCGTCTGGTTGCGCGTCAGACCGGCAAAGCGGACAGCGTGAACAGCGGCGGATCAGCTGTGGTCAGCGCGTAGCTTGTTGGCCTGATAGTCGGCCAGTGCGGCCTGCGTGGCGACCAGCGCAGACCGCACGGCGTCTAGCCTGTCATGCGCCAGCCGGGTTGCGAGCTCGAACGCCTTGATGCGCTCGGCTTCGGCGCATCGCTCGGCCAGCGGGTTGGCCCCGACGTCGCGGGCACCGCCTTTCAGTAGGTGCAGTTGATGGTGCCATTGGCCGTAATCCTGGGCGGCCAGCGCACGTTCGATGTCGCGCAGCGTGCGTCCGCTCTCCTCTTCAAAGCTGGCGAGCAGGTCTTCCACGAAGGCCGCACCCCCCAATTGCGCCAGACCGTCCAGCACGCTCTCATCGAGCTCCTCTTCCCAGTGTTCCGGTGACGCTGCCTTGCCCGCAGTCGGTGGCGTCTGCCGGGCGACCTGCCGGGCAATGGCATCTATGAGATCGCGGCTGTTGACCGGCTTGGTGAGGAAGGCGTCGGCCCCCGCCTCTTCACAGGCAGCCTGTGCCTCGGCGCGTGCGTCGGCGGTGAGCATGATGATGGGCAGGTGGCCGTTTTCCATGAAGCGCCAGCGCTGCACCACCTCGGGCCCGGACAGCTGCGGCATATGCATGTCGATAATGGCCAGGTGATAGGTTTGCTCGGCGGCTTCGAGCATGGCCAGCGCTTCCTCGCCGCCGCGCGCCAGGTGGACCTCGTGGCCGGCGTGCTCCAGCAGGCCGCGGATTACCCGCTGGTTGACCGGGTTGTCTTCCGCCACCAGGATGCGCAGGTGGGCGTGTTGGCCGGACTGCGCCTGGAAGCGGTTGGCCAGCGACACCACGTTGGGCGGCATGCCGTGGCTGACGACTGCATGGATGGCGTTGAACAGCAGGGTGGTGTTGACCGGCGTACGCAGCACCGAGGCATAGCCTTCGCGCATCAGCAGGGCGTCGTGTGGCAGGGCGATGCTGGCGTCGGATTCAATCAGGATGACCGGGAGTGCAGCCAGGCTGGGGCCGTCGTGCAGCAGGCGCAGAAAGGCCACCGGGTCACCCGGCAGCGCGCAGCGTTCCACCACCACCGCGCCCACCAGCGTTTCCCCCCCTACATTGGCGGACAGCTCGGCGGCGAGCCGGCTGGTGCTGTCCACCGTCACGGTTTCGGCGCCCCAGTGTCGAATGACCGTTTGCAGGCGGGTTGCAAGTTCGCTCCCCGCCAGGATGGCGACCCGCATCGGCGCGTCGAAATGTTCGTCGGATGCTGTGGCCGGGGCAGCCTGCAGGGCGAACGGCAGCTCGAACCAGAAGGTCGTGCCTTCGCCTTCTCGGCTGTGCAGGCCGATTTGCCCGCCCAGGGTTTCCACCAGCTGCTTGGCAATGGTGGTGCCCAGCCCGCTGCCGCCAAAGCGACGGGTGACCGACGGATCGGCCTGGGTGAAACTGTCGAAGATGCGTGCCTGCGCGGCGTCCGGGATGCCGATGCCGGTGTCGACGACTTCGAAGCGCAGCCGTTGTGGCTGGCTTTGCCCGACCGGGCGGACATACACGTCTATCCGGCCATGTTCGGTGAACTTGATGGCATTGCCGATCAGGTTGATGAGGATCTGGCGCAGGTGGCGCGCATCGCCATGCAGGTGAAACGGCGTCTGCGGTGCGATATGCGCCGCCAACACCATGCCCTTGCCCTGGGCCAGGGTTTGCATCATGGCGACCGTGCCGTTGACCAGGCGGTGCAGGTCGAAGTCCTCGTCGGTGCTGACGATGCGCCCTGCCTCTATGCGCGAAATGTCGAGCACGTTGTCGATCAGTTCCAGCAGGGTGTTGGCCGATGCACGGATGATCTGGGCGAATTCCTGCTGCTCCTTGTCGAGTTTCGTCTCCGCCAGCAGGTCGGCGACGCCGATGACGCCGTTCAGCGGCGTACGCAACTCGTGGCTCATGTTGGCAAGGAAAACGGATTTTGCCTGATTGGCTTTCCGCTCGCGCTGAATCGCAGAATGGACCTGCTTCAGCAGCGAGGCCGAATAGAGCGGCACGGCAATCATGGAAAGCAGAAACGCCACCCCAATGGACATGTGAGTGCTCCAGTAAGGCGAGTAGGCGAGAACCAGCAAAAAGCCTGCAATCGCCATGGCCGTGGCGGCGTACAGGTAAGCAACACCATATCTGAAGCCGTTGCCAAGCGTGACCCACAGATAAACAACCAGCAGGGGGCTGCCGGCTTCGCCCGTGTAGGTCAGCAGAAATGAGCATGTCGCATAGTCCATCAACATCGCGACAATGCGGCGTGACGGTGATGCGGCGAGGCTGACCAGCGAGAGTGCAACGATCAGCCCCGCCAGCCCGGTGAACACGACGCTGACAAGCTGGGCGGTGCCGCGCGTGGCACCATCGAGCGGCGCAACATCGCTGGAGAAGTACGCCAGAAAGACAAGCCCGATAACGACCCGTATCAGCGCTTGCTGAAACTCCGTATCCGGCCGGCTGCGAATCCGTTTGACCAGACGCTGTAAAAACCCGGGCAATGACGTCTGAAGCATGGCCTTCATGCGCCGATTACGCCTGGGTGTCGCCCAGCTCGCGCATGATGTCCGCCACGGCGTCGAGGCGCAGTTCGAACGCACGCACGCAGGCGGGGTCGAAATGTTTGCCGCTTTCGGACTGGAGGTAGTGCAGTGCGTCCTGAAACGGCCACGCGTGCTTGTAGGGGCGATTGGAGG
>NZ_LDUG01000053.1:58568-61334 GCF_001530125.1 Thiobacillus denitrificans
GCCGATCAGCGGGTGGCGCCGCATGATGGCCTGCTCTTCCGGGGTGTGCCGCCCGGGTTTGAGCAGAATCAGGTCGGGAATGCCGATCTTGCCGATGTCATGCATCGGTGCGGCGGTTTCGATCTCATCGCATTCCATCGCGGTGAGCTTGAGTTCTTCGGCGATCAGGCGGGCGTATTTCGCCATGCGGATGATGTGGTTGCCGGTTTCCTCATCGCGGTATTCGCCTGCCTTGGCCAGCTTCATCAGGGTTTCGCGCTCGCGCGTGCGCACCTCGCGGGTGGCCAGCATGACCTGGTCTTCCAGCCACAGTGCGCGGTCGGCCAGCATTTTCTGGCTGCGCCGCAACGCCAGCAGGTTGAGACAGCGGGCGCGGTATTCCTGTGGGTCGATCGGTCGGGTGAGGAAGTCGGTGGCGCCGTTTTCCAGTGCTTGATAGCGGATCTGGCGGTCTTCCACCACGGTGACGATGATCAGCGGCACGTCGGCCAGGCGCCGTTCCGCGCGGACACGGCGGGTGAACTCGATGCCGTCCATGCCCGGCATGCGGTAGTCGCTTATGATGAGGTCAGGCGTCACGCGTTGCATCTGCGCCAGAGCGTCCAGCGGGTCGGCAAAGCTTTCCACCACCACGCCGGGCTCCAGCGTGCGCGCCAGGCCTTCGAGCAGGCTGCGTGCGGTGCTGCGATCGTCGACAATCACCACCCGCGCCCCGCCGCGCAGGGACGCATCGTGCGGGACGGTCGGCAAGGAGGAGGGCACGATGCGCAACTGCTTGGCGGACACTATTTTTCTACCTTGAACGGTTGATCATTCCACGGCTGATCATTCCATGGCTTCGCTGAATTATCGGGCAGGTAAGACATGAACTTTAACGCGCAGGAGAGACGAAATGAAGAAAAACATGTTGCTGGGTCTGCTGGCTGGATGGGTCGCGCTGTTTTCACTGTCGGCTTTTGCCGAGCCGGTGGCGGATTATGCGCGCGAGAAGAAATGGGCGGATGAAGTGGTGCCAGGACTGGTGGTGGGTGATCCAGTCTACCTGCAGACGCCGCGCGGCCACCACAAGTTCCTCACGCTGTTTACCCCGGCGGACACCGGCAAGGCGGCCATCGTCGTCCACGGCATGGGCATCCACCCCAACTGGGGCATGGTCGGCACCCTGCGCACCGAACTGGCCGACCGTGGCTTCGCCACGCTCTCGATCCAGATGCCGATCCTCGCCGCCGACGCCAGGGGCGAAGCCTACCCGCCGACCTTCCCCGAAGCCGCCGAGCGCATTGCCGAGGCGGTCGCGTTTCTCAAGGCCAAGGGCTATACGCGGATTGCCATCGTCTCCCACAGCATGGGTTCGCGCATGAGCCGCGTGTATCTGGCGGGCAAACCGGATGCCGCGGTGAAGTCGTGGGCGAGCCTGGGGATTCCGCAGGACGACTACAAGGCGGTGAAGCTGCCGATTCTGGACCTGTACGGCGACAACGACCTACCGCAGGTGCTGGCGAACGCAGGCAAGCGCAAGCAGAGCCTGGCGGCCAAGGATTCAAGGCAGGTGATGGTTGCCCGCGCCGACCACTTCTTCACCGGGAGCGAAAGCGAGATGGTGGGGGCGGTGGCGGATTTCCTGAATGCGACGTTGAAATAAAGTTGAAACCTTGCCTATCCGGTTTGTTGCCAAAACCAATCCCCTGTAGATACCGCCTTGGGTACGCTCAATCACTTTGGCAACAAACCGGATAGGCAAGGTTGAAACAAATCAGCGCCAAAATCACTTAGCCCAGCAGCCGCGACATCGCCTCGTGATATTTTTCGCTGGTCTTTGCGACGATTTCGGCCGGCAGCGCCGGTCCCGGCGCCTGCTTGTTCCAGCCGCTGGCTTCCAGCCAGTCGCGCACGAACTGCTTGTCGAAGCTGGGTGGGTTGCTGCCGGGCTGGTACTGATCGGCCGGCCAGAAGCGCGACGAGTCCGGGGTCAGCGCCTCGTCGATCCAAACCAGTTTGCCAGCTTCGTCGACCCCGAATTCGAACTTGGTGTCGGCGATGATGATGCCGCGTGTGAGCGCGTACGCTGCGGCGGCCTTGTACAGGGCAAGGCTGACGTCGCGTACCTGGGTCGCCAGATCGGCGCCGATCAATTCGGCCATCTGTTCAAACGCGATGTTCTCGTCGTGTGCGCCGACCGCGGCCTTGGTCGACGGCGTGAAAATCGGCTGCGGCAGGCGGTCGGCCTGCTTCAGACCTGCCGGCAGCGCGATGCCGCACACTGACTGGCTGATCTGGTATTCCTTCCAGCCTGATCCCACCAGATAGCCGCGCACGATGGCTTCCACCGGCAGCGCCTTGAGCTTTTTCACCACGATGGCGCGGCCGGCCACCTGGTCGCGTTCGTTTGTCGCGACCACCGTTTCGGGCGCGATGTCGAGCGCCTGGCTCGGCACGATGGCTTTGAGCTTGTCGAACCAGAAGGCCGATACTTTGGTGAGTACCTCGCCCTTGCCGGGGATCGGCGTCGGCATCACCACGTCGAACGCAGACAGGCGGTCGGTGGTGACGATCAGCAGCTTGTCGTCGCCGACGGCGTAGATGTCGCGCACCTTGCCGCGATGCACCAGCGGCAGGGAGGCGATGCGCGATTCGAATAAGGGTTGGCCGAGGAGCGGTGCGGACATGGCGGGCGTTGCGGAATCGGGAGAGCCGGCATTATAGCTGCCGCCATAGAGGGCGCTGGCCTCGTACACGCCGCGCAGTTCGCGCAGCGCCACCAGCAGC
>NZ_LDUG01000053.1:61510-68428 GCF_001530125.1 Thiobacillus denitrificans
CCCAGGCCACCCCGCTCCAGTCGGCAAATTGCAACAGCGCCACCAGCAAGGCCAGCGTCAGGCCCAAGCCGATTCCGAGAAAAGGGACGAAGGACAGCAGTCCGGTGAGAATGCCTATCGGCAGGGCATAGTCGAGACCCATCGCCCACAGTGCAATGGCGTGATACAGCGCGAGGATAGTCATGACCGCCAGCTGCCCGCGCATAAATTCGCCGACCACCGCGTCCATCGCGCGTGCAACGCGGGTGACACTCCCCATCCAGTCGCGCGGCACCAGCGCGGCGACGCGCGCCACCATCACGTCCCAGTCCTTCAGCAGATAAAACATCACCACCGGAATAAGCAGCAGGTTGACCACCACGCCCAAGACAGCAAGCGCGCCGGTTTGCAGGGTGGGCAGCCAGTTGGCGCTGTTTTCAGTGGCCCGTTCGGTCAGCCAGGTTTTGAGTGCATCCAGGTTGGGGTCGATGGCGATGCCGAAGGTCTGCTGCAGCCATGGCAGGAAGCGGGTTTGCAGCAAATCGAGCGCGGCCGGGAGGCGCTGGTTCAGCTCAGCGAATTGGCCTTGAAACAGTGGCAAGGCAATCAGAACCAGGCCAAATACTGTTAGCCCCGCCAACACGATCACCGCAACGGTTCCGGAGACGCGCGACCAGCCGCGCGCTTCCAGCCGGTCGACCAGCGGGTCGAAGATGTAGGCCAGCAAGGTGCCGGCCAGGAAGGGCGTGAGGATGGGGCCGAGCAGATAGACCAGCCCACCCATGACGAGCAGCACGGTGAGCGCAAACCAGGGGAGGTGGAACGGGCGGGGAGTCGACATAGGCGGTAAAATACCGCACTTTTTGATTCTGGAGTCGGCTGTGTCTTCCATTTCCTATAAAGATGCCGGGGTCGATATCGACGCCGGCGATGCCCTGGTCGAGCGCATCAAGCCGCTGGCCAAGCGCACCATGCGCCCCGAGGTGCTGACGGGCATCGGCGGCTTCGGCGCACTGGTCGAGATTTCCAAGAAATTCAAGGAGCCGGTGCTGGTCTCCGGTACCGACGGCGTCGGCACCAAGCTTAAATTGGCGTTCGAGCTGAACCGCCACGACACCGTCGGCATCGACCTGGTGGCGATGAGCGTCAACGACATTCTGGTGCAGGGTGCCGAGCCGTTGTTCTTTCTCGATTACTTCGCCACCGGCAAATTGAGCCTCGACACCGCCGAAGCGGTGATCGCCGGCATTGCCACCGGCTGCGAGCAGGCCGGCTGCGCCCTGATCGGCGGCGAAACTGCCGAAATGCCTGGCATGTACATCGACGGCGAATACGACCTGGCCGGCTTTGCCGTCGGCGTGGTCGAGAAGTCCAAGGTCATCGGCGGCCAGACCATCGAGGCGGGCGATGTGGTGCTGGGACTGGCGTCTTCCGGCGCGCATTCCAACGGCTATTCGCTGATCCGCAAGCTGATCGACGTGTCCGGCATGGGCCTCAAAACCGACTTCCACGGCCACCCGTTTGCCGACGCCGTGATGGAGCCGACACGGATTTACGTCAAGCCCATCCTCGCGCTGATGGAAAAGCTCCCGGTCAAGGGCATGGCGCACATCACCGGCGGCGGCGTCACCGGCAACCTGCCGCGCTGCCTGCCGGAAGGCAGCGCGGCGCGCGTCGACCCGACCAGCTGGACGCGCCCGCCGCTGTTCGACTGGCTGCAGCAGGCTGGCAATGTTACGCCGGATGAAATGCTGCGCACCTTCAACTGCGGCATCGGCATGTGCGTCGTGGTGGCCGCAACGGACGCCGCAGCGGCGATGACGCATCTGCAGACGAGCGGCGAAACCGTGTGGCAGATCGGCGAAATCGTTGCCCGCCCGGACGGCGCGGAACAGGTTATCTATCTGTGAATAGCCGCGTCGTCGTGCTGCTGTCGGGGCGCGGCAGCAATTTTCAGGCGATTGCCGAGGCGCAGCTGCCAATTGAAATCGTCGCTGTCATCAGCAACCGGCCGCAGGCGGCGGGGCTGGATTACGCGCGCTCGCGCGGCCTGCCCGCGGTCGCGCTCGACCACACCGCCCACCCCGACCGCGAGGCCTTCGATGCCCTGCTGGCCGACGAGATCGAGCGCCATCGGCCCGATCTGGTGGTGCTGGCGGGCTACATGCGCATCCTCAGCACCGCGTTCATCGCGCGCTTCGAGGGCCGCCTGCTGAACATCCATCCCTCGCTGCTGCCGATGTTCCCCGGGCTGAAAACCCACGCGCGCGCGCTGGCCGAAGGGATCAAAATCCACGGCTGCACGGTACATTTCGTCACTGCCGATCTGGACCATGGCCCCATCGTCATCCAGGCCGCGGTGCCGGTGCGAGCGGACGATACGCCCGATACCCTGGCCGCGCGCGTGCTGCAGCAGGAGCACCGCATCTACCCGCAGGCGATCCGCTGGTTTGCCGAGGGACGGCTGGAAATAAACCAGGGCCACGTAAACTTGAAGGGCGATTTGACGTCACAGTCAGTGTTATCCACTGAGACGTGACCATGATTAAAACGCTTCTACTGGCCTTCGGCCTGTTTGCCGCCGCCGCCGCCGCCCAAGCCGCGGCGCCACAGGAAATGAGCCTGGAGTACGACCTCTACCGCAACGGCCTCAAACTCGGCCAGGTCACCGACACCTTCATCCGCAGCAGCGACCGCTACACCCTGACCAGCGAAACGCGCGCGTCCGGCCCGCTGAAAGCGCTGTGGCCGGGCAGCATTCGCCTCGAAAGCACGGGGGACGTGACCCGCCAGGGGCTGCGCCCCGAGCAATTCCAGCATGCGCGCAGCGATTCGCCGCACAAGCTGGCGACCGCACGCCTCGACTGGAAACAACGCAGCATCGCCTACCAGTACAAGGGTGAATCGTGGACGGTCGATGGCTTGCGCGATGGGGCGCAGGACCAGTTGTCGCAGGTGTACCAGTTCATGTTCGCGCCCGCCGTGCCCGCCGATTACAGCCTGCAGGTCGTGAGCGGGCGCGACCTCAACGACTATCGTTATGCCCGTAGCGAGGGTGGCACCATCGAGACGCCGCTGGGACCGCTGGTCACCCAGCAATATCAGCGCATCACGCGACGACCCGACGAAAAGGCCGTTACCGTGTGGGTCGCCCCTGCCCGCAACAATCTGCCGGTGCAAATCCGGGTGAGCGAAGACGGTGTCATCCTTGAACAGCGCCTGGTGCGCGCGAGCGTCAGGGACTAGTGTCACGAACCGGAAATAGCGGAACAAATGAAACAGATGGATTTTTTCGCTAGGCGAGGCGCAGACCCGCAGCCGTATGGGGTATACGGCAAGGGGCTGCAACGACGCATGGCGGAAAAAGACGCTGTTTCATGCTTCGCTATTTCCGGTTCGTGACACTAGCTAAGGTGGGGCGCAGCGTCCGCCCGTGGTGGTTGGCTCTGGCGGGGTCGCTGTTGCTGCACGTCAGTCTGCTCGGCGGGCTGGGGTGGCAGCTCCCGCAGGCGCAGGCGCCACATGAGTCGCCCCCCATCGAGGCGCGGCTGATGCCGCCGCCCAAGCCGGCTCCCCCTCCGCCTGTGGCTGCGGCGAAGCCCAAGCCCAAGTCCCGGGTGGCATTCCCATTGCCTCGCCCCGCGCCGCCGCCCGAACCCCCCGCCGACGTGGCGATGGCCGAAGTGGACGAAATCGTGGCCGTCGCTGTCGCGCCGGAGGCCGCGCCCCAAACGGAATCCCGCCAGGCAGAAGTCGAACCGGCCGAAGCAGAACCCGTGGCCGAGGTCGTCTGGCCTCCGCTGAATCCGCTGCCGCCGCGTCTCGACATGCGCTTCCAGGTGCGCTACGGACTGGCCAGGGGCGAGCAGACGCTGGTGTGGATCAATGAAGGTGAAAGCTACACCTTGACCAGTGTGGCCGGAGCCACCGGTCTCACCGGCATGTTCTACCGCGGGCGGTTTGTGCAGACCAGTCGCGGCCGCATCACGCCGCGCGGCCTGGTGCCGGAAGAGTTCTGGGATCAGCGCGGCGACAAGCGCAGCAGCGCGCGCTTCGACTCAGTCAACGACACCCTCACACTCACGCCAGCGAAGGGTGCACCGCGCCATTTCGCTTATCAGGGCGACGTGCAGGATGCGCTCAGCCTGTTTTTCCAGTTTGCGCTGACCGCGCCGCCGCCGGCGGGGCAGCTGGCCTATACGGTATTCAACGGCAAGAAGCTGCGCGACTATGTCTACGAAGTGCGGGACGAAGAAACGCTGGAAACCGCGCTGGGCGCATTGCGCACCCTGCATCTTGCGCGGGCAGCCGATGGTGACGGCCGCTTCGAGATCTGGCTTGCAATCGACCGGCACTACCTGCCGGTGCGTGTGCTGCGCAGCGACGACAAAGGTAACGAAATGGAGCTCGTGCTGTTGTCGATTTCGCCCTGAAGGTTACTGCGGTAAACCGCCCACCTGCATGCGCGCCGTGATGCCGCGGCGCTGAAATTCTCCTTGTCGTACTTCCAGCGCGTAGCGCACGTCTGCGCTCGGACAGTGCGGCGTCTCGGTTCGCGGCTGCATGTCGGCAAGGCTGGCAATGCGGCCCGCCGAATCGATGAACGCGATCGACAACGGCAGCGGCGTGTCGTGCATCCAGAAGCAATGCCGACCCGGCTGCTCGAACACGAACAGCATGCCGCCATCGGCGGCAAGATGGGTGCGGCCCATCAGGCCGCGCTGGCGTTGTTGCGGGGTGGCCGCAAGCTCGACCTGGAAGGCATGCGGGCCGATGCGCAGCGGCAGCCGCGCGTCGCTTGCTGCTGCACTGGCGGTGCCCCACAGGACGGCCAGCGCAAGCGCGCCAAAGCGGCCGGCCCGGGTCAATGCGCTGCAGCGCCAACCCTGAATTGATGCACTACAGCGCATTGCGCATTTTCTCGGCCAACTGCAGCGCGGCTTCCGGATCGGCGTCGAGCACGTTGAAATGCCCCATCTTGCGCCCCGGCCGGGCGGCCTCCTTGCCGTACAGATGCAGCTTGAGGGCGGGGTGCGACAACAACGCGGCCCAATGCGGGCCGCCGTTGTGCCAGCGGTCGCCGAGGAGGTTGACCATCACCACCGGCGACAGCAGGCGGGTGTCGCCGAGCGGCAGGCCGCACAGCACACGCACCTGCTGCTCGAACTGGTCGGTGACGCAGGCATCCAGCGTGTAATGGCCGGAGTTGTGCGGGCGCGGGGCGATTTCGTTGATCATCAACTGGCCGCCAGCGACGAAGAACTCGACCGCCATCACGCCGACGTAACCGAGCTTGTCGGCCACCGTGCACGCCATCCCGCGCGCCTCGTGGGCAAGGCTGTCGGGGACGCGTGCAGGGACGATGGAGATGTCGAGGATGCCATTGTCGTGGCGATTTTCGGCGACCGGGAACAGCGCGCAGTGGCCCGCATCGTCGCGTGCCAGCACCACCGAGATTTCGAGTTCGAGCTGGACGAAGCCTTCCAGCACGCAGGGCTGGCCGCCGAATTCGCGGAAGGCGGCGCGCGCTTCGGAGAGCGTGGCGACCCGGGCCTGGCCCTTGCCGTCATAGCCAAAGCGCGACACTTTCAACAACGCCGGCGTGCCGGTTGCCGCCAGCGCGGCATCGAGGTCGACCTCGGAATTGACCAGCGCAAACGGTGCGGTGGCAAAGCCGTTGTCGGCGAGCCAGGCCTTTTCGTGACTGCGGTCCTGCACGATGGCGACTGCGTCGGCGCCGGGCGACACCCGGCAATGGTTCGCCAACTCGATCAGGCTGGCGGCGGGGACGTTCTCGAATTCGGTGGTGACGGCCGCGCAGGCTGCGCCGAGTGTTCTCAGGGCAGCGAGGTCGGTGTAGTCCGCCCGCACATGCACATCGGCCATTTGCCCGGCGGGGCTGGCGGCATCGGGGTCGAGCACCATGACCTTGTAGCCCATGGTGCGCGCGGCGAGGGTGAACATGCGGCCGAGCTGGCCGCCGCCGAGGATGCCCAAGGTCGCCCCCGGCAGAATAGGCAGCGTGGCCCTAAAGGACTCCGATCCACTACGGGCTGAAGCCCGTGTGGAATCGTATGCGCCGGGCAAAATGGGCAGCGGCTTATTCGACATCGGGCAGGTCCATCGCGATTACCGAATCCGACTGGCCGCGGCGGAAATCGTTGAGCAGCGCCGCCAGGCCGTTGTCGTAGCGCGCGATCAGCGCAGCGGCGAACAGCGCCGCGTTGGCCGCGCCGGCTTCGCCGATGGCGAAGGTGGCGACCGGAATGCCCTTCGGCATCTGCACGATGGACAGCAGCGAATCCATGCCCTTGAGGTATTTCGACGGCACCGGCACGCCCAGCACCGGCACGATGGTCTTGGCGGCGATCATGCCCGGCAGGTGGGCAGCGCCGCCGGCCCCCGCGATGATCGCCTTGATCCCGCGCGCCTCGGCGGTCGAGGCATATTCGTACAGCAGATCCGGCGTGCGGTGCGCGGACACCACCTTTGTCTCGAAGTGGATGCCCAGCTGTTTCAGCAGCATCGCCGCGTGCTTCATCACCTCCCAGTCGCTGGAAGAGCCCATCACCACACCGACCAGAGGAGCGTTCATAGGTCTGATTCGCCGAATAAAAGCGGCATTTTAACGCGAGAGGCTCATGCAATTCGCGACGCGGCGGTGCGGCGGTTCGAAATCGGGCGAGGGCATCTCTCCTGCAGGTCCCAGGGTTCGTAAGCGGGGCGCCCTCGCCCCGATTTTCGGGCCTGTGCAAATGCCTCTGCATTAAACCTAAAAACCGCAGTTGACCGCTTTTTGTCCCCATGAGGCCAGCATGAACACACGCGTTCTCGTCTTCGATACGACTCACCGCTTGGGTGTGTACGCTACGCACCCGCTGATACGTCCGTGCGCGCGCCTGCCTTTGTCGCGCCTCGTTGCAGGCCCCGGCCTGCCCG
>NZ_LDUG01000054.1:0-1232 GCF_001530125.1 Thiobacillus denitrificans
GTCAGGGGTATCGCCAGCCAGCCACGCATGGGGAGGTGGGCGCCGGCATCGCTGTCAGCACCGCGCCAGCACGGATGCGCTTGCAGCTCGGCTTGCGTGATGCGCAGCGAACGGTTGTTCTCGCACACCATCGCGCAAATTCCGGCGCCGTCGGCGGGCGCAATCAGGTCACGGTAGGCCGCATATTTCTCGGACAGGGACCGCGCATGGGTGGCCTGCGCCCAATCGTTGCCCTGCGTGAGGCTGACCACGGACTGGTGCGCGCCAATCACCCCGCGCGCCTGTTCGGCCACTTCTTGCATCGCGCCCTCCAGCGTCTGGTGCCAGGTGATGGCCTGGGCTGCGTCGGCGGCGCGCTGCAAGGTAAACAGATGCGCCTGAACGTCCTTTTCGGCTTTGACCTGGGTGCTCATGTCCAGGGCCACCACAAAGCGCGCATCCCGGCCGGCATATTGAACCGGCTGCGAAACGATGTTTACAGGAAAAACTGAACCATCCTTGTGGCGGTGCAGCCAGCGGCCTCTTCGCACGCTCACCGTATCGGACAGCTCCTGGCGCAAGCGGTCCGCCTCTGCGTCGGTGCGGATATCGAAAATGGTCATCGCCCGGAACTCCTCGGCCGAATAACCATAACTTTTCAGCGCCGCGTGGTTGACCGTCAGAAACTGCTTGTTGACCATGTCAAATACCCACATGGGCACCGGCGCCGCATCAAACAGCGCCGCGTAGCGTTGCTCACTGTCCATGAAGGCCTGCTCGGCAAGCTTGCGAGAGGTGATGTCCGTCATCACGCCGCGCGGCCGGACCCCGGGGGAATCGGCCGCCTGGCGCGCGCGGTTGTGGAGCCAGACCATGCGCCCGTCCGCCGCCTGCATCCGGAACTCGACTGCCCAAGCCGCACCCTCGCCATGGGAGTCGCCGTCGTGCTCGAGGATCCTGCGGTAAAAGCCGCTCACCGCATCCAGATCGTCCGGATGGACACGGTCTTTCCAGAAATCGGGCTCGGCGAGCCAGCGCTTGGCCGGGTAACCCAGTATCGTCTCGGCGCGCTGGCTCACGAAGGGGAATCGTATGGCTCCGTCGTGCGCCCCCGCCTCGCCTTCCCAGACGATGGCATCCAGCCCTTGGACCAGGTCCCGGAAACGGCGTTCGGATTCCAGCGCGGCGGCGCGCAGCGCCTCCTCTTCGGTCACGTCCTCCACGACCAGGAGCAACCGGGCTTCTTCTTCTTC
>NZ_LDUG01000054.1:1347-4998 GCF_001530125.1 Thiobacillus denitrificans
CCGTCACCATCGGGTGGCGGGCGATCACCTGCTCATCAACCCCGAAGGTCTCGCGGAACGAACGATTAGCGCTGAACACGGCGAGGTCGTCCCGAAGGACGAGAAGTCCCGCAGGCACGCTCGCAATGATGGTTTCGGCGTACCTGCGCCGCAGATTCAATGCATTCAGGAGCTGCTCGGTCTCGGCCGCCATCTGGTTGAAGGTATGCGCGAGAGAGGACAACTCATCTCGAGTCGTGATCTCCAGCCGATGCGAAAAGTCACCGCCGCCGATGCGCCTGGCCGCTTCGTCAACCCGGAGTATCGGCTGGACGATGTAGCGGCGGGCCAGAAAAATACTCGCAAGAAAGATGATGCCCATCAGGCAGGCAATGATGCCAAGCGTGTAAAGCATCCGGCGACGCAAATGCTGCGTCCTTTCCTCGAAGCGTGTGACGAATTGATGCGATAATTTCTGCAGTTCGACCGTCCCGGATTCAACGCGGCGGTAGGCCTCCTGGAATTGCGGTTCGCCGCGAGGTCTGACGGCCACATCGATCAGGGCCGGCTTCAGTGTGCGCCAGAGTTTGTCCACCGCGGCCAGTTCGCCGCGCAGTTCCGCAGGAACCGGGACGAGCAGGCCATTCATGACATCTCCGCCCCGCTCCATCGTCGACAAGGACTTCTCGAATTCCGCGATCCGGGTCTGGAGGCCTGCCCGGTCCTCCAGCTGGCCAATCGCCACCAT
The DNA here is from genome assembly GCF_001530125.1 of Thiobacillus denitrificans. Taxonomy (GTDB): domain Bacteria; phylum Pseudomonadota; class Gammaproteobacteria; order Burkholderiales; family Thiobacillaceae; genus Thiobacillus; species Thiobacillus denitrificans_C. The sequence goes on from NZ_LDUG01000054.1 coordinate 2,075, forward strand.
GTGGGCCCATGCTCGAAATTCGACTGAGAGCATGCGCTGCTGTCCGGCCACGTTCACGAAGTGGCCGTCGGTCCTGGTTTCCTCCATGAACCCCGCAAAGAAGGCGATGCTGACGAGTGACCCGAAGAGCGGCATCAGCAGGAGAAGACCTATCTTCTTCGTGAGTGTGACTCTCCCGGCCGAGTGCTTGCTTGCTTGCGCAATGTTTTTCTCCATAACGACAGCCCGGCTTTTTAAAGTGGTGAATTCAGGGACTCATGCGGTTACACGCCGGCGGCACGCCGAACGTAGCGCAGAACGCCAGATAGACATGACGCTCCAGCGCACGCCAGCCGTCACACACCAGCCGGTAACGGAACTTGGCGCCGGCGGCAATGATTTGCATCAACGAGGGGTTGCCGCTGCTGCCGCGCAAGTGGTCGCCGAGCCGCTTGCGCAGATCGCCCGCGCTGCCGATGTACGCCACGCTGCACACGCCCGTCTGAACATCCTGCGTTCTTATCTCATAGACCCCCGGCCCCGACGGGGCACCCGCCAGCACGCTCTGGCGCGTCAGCGGCAGCAAGGATGAAAAACCAGTCGTGGCACTCAAGTAGCCACTTTTATGGCCGCGGTCGCGGTAATCCGGGATGCCCAGATCATGCCGGATGTAAGCCACGGAGCGGCGGGAAAGCCTGGCCGCGAATTTTTTGCCGATCTCGGCGGCTATTTCGCCATCCTTCAGCGGCGCACGTACTATTCCTTCGATCATGAGCGCGCGTTCATTTTTTATCACATGATCCACAAAATAATAATGTACCTGGCGCGGTTTCGGGCACAGTGAACGCAAATCAACTTCTTTCCCGCCGGGAAGGATAATCGACAGTTTACGGATCAGCCGGGAGATCCGGCCCTCGTCAACAATCACGTTGATCCCGGCTTCGGCGCGCAGTGCAGCAGAAACCTGGGCTTGTGAGAAGGAGCGCAGCGTGAGCGGGTTTGCGCTGCGCACGTAATCCGCCTGGGTTTCGATCAATTTCCGGACGATCGCGCAGCTTATCCGGTTGCGGGTATTGATCAGGCGCAGGTGTCGCACCAGCCGCACCAACTCCATGCTGTTCGCCGAGCGCGACAGAATGTCCGCAAGGATTTCTTCGTCGAACAGGTATTCACGCCCATAACTCTCGCTGTGATGGAAAAATGTAACGTCACCATCCACCAACACGGCGTGTCCAAGCGCACGTTGCGCTTCCGGCAACACCTGCCGCGCCGTCTGCGCCCCCGGCAGTTGCCTGACGGTCAGGGCGCTTTTCAAGGCGTCAAACTGGGGGGATTGTTCCCATTTTTTTACCAGTCGATCGAACGCCCGCAACGGAATTTCGATAAACCGGGCGAGCACTATCTTGCCAAGAAGATCGGCTGCCAATCTTTTTTTATCAGACATCTGTAATTTTATTGTTGAACTAAACCGCTGACGCGGTAGCAGGTCTGCGAAGGCGGCCATCGCGTTTTCGTTGGAACGTCGGGTTGACAATGGCCACCACCAGCATGACGAGGCGAGCCCGCAGCGTGCTCTTCATGGCTTCAGTTTTATACGAGGCGCCCGGACGTAGCGCCGCGCGAACGCTCAAGTGGCCGCAATGGATTCATTGACGTCCAGCCAGTAGGCCTGCAGTCGATCGAGCTTTTTGGTGAAGTCCGCAAAATCGACGGGTTTGCGGACAAACCCATTCACGCCGCTTTGGTAGCAGGCGACGATGTCGGACTGTTCGCTGGACGAGGTCAACATGACCACCGGCACCAGGGCGGTGAGCGGGTTGCTGCGCACACTGCGCAGCACATCCAGCCCCGACAGCTTGGGCAACTTCATGTCCAGCAAAATAAAAGACGGCTGCCTTTGTGTGTCGCGGCCGGCATGGCTGCCCCGTCCGAACAGATAGTCCAGCGCCTGCGCACCATCGCGGGCCACGGCGATCTCGGCCATTACCCCGTGCTCCTCAAGCGTCAGCACGGTCAACTCCAGATGGTCGGGATTGTCTTCAACTACGAGTATCAGCTTGTCGCTCATGGGGCCTCTCCTAAATTTCAGTCATCAGTTTCCTGATGGTCTTTTTTACTTCCATCATATTATCAATTTGCATGTCGTTGTACTACTTTTTGCTTCATGCCGTTCACCAGCGGGGAATCCCCTCGTCCTTGAGCTGGCCGCGCAATTCGGTGTAGTTGGGCACCACGGTGCGCACGGTGTCCCAAAAGCGCGGGCTGTGATCCATCACCCGCAAATGGCTTAGCTCGTGAACCACCACATAGTCCATCACCGCGGGCTTGAAGTGCAGCAGGCGCCAGTTCAGCCGGATGGAACCGTTGGTGCTGGCGCTGCCCCAGCGCGTGCTGGCACTGGACAGGCTGAGCGTGCGCCACTGCACGCCGAGCTGCGGCGCGAAATGCACCAGCCGCTCGGTAAAAATCTGCCTGGCCTGGCGCATCAGCCAGGCCTGCACGGCGTCGCGGGTTTGTTCGGGCGTGGCGCCGGCAGGCAGGCGCAGATGCAGGGCACGCTGCACCTCAGCCGGCCAGGCGCCCTCGGGCAGACCGGTGGCGGTGTTGGCGAGCGCGCCGGCCGCACTGGTTTTGAGTTCTGCGCTGACGCCTCGCGCGCCGCCAGCCGCCGGGTGCGCCTCAATCACCAGCCGCAAGGGCTCGCCCTGAAAAGGAAACGTCGCGCCATCTTTCCAGTCAATGCGCGCGGACTCCAGCCGCTCGTGGCGCTCGCGGGCTTGCTGGAGTTTGTTGAGAATCCAGCCCGACTTGTCGCGTACCGACTGGTCAATTTCATGGAGCGGCACCCATTTGGGCGCGCTCACCGCAAGCCCTTCAGGCCCCACCGAAAAGCCGATGCTGCGGCGCGCGCTGCGCCGAAACGCATAGGCCACCAGCGTGCCGCC
>NZ_LDUG01000055.1 GCF_001530125.1 Thiobacillus denitrificans
CGCCGTCAACGGCAGCAACTGCTCGATCACCGATTCCTGCTTCATCGTATTGATGAACTTGGTGTAGCACAGGTAAACCGCCTTGACCTTGCCTTCGCTGTACGCGTCGAGCAGCACCTTGACAGGGCCAATCAACTTTTCCAGGTGCGGCTTGTCACCGAGCTGTGTGACGTGGGACACCACCTTGACACCCACACGATTCAGGAAACCCAGGCCCTTGTTGCCAATGGCCACGGCCTGCGCGTCAAGCCCTGCCGCCTGCAGGTCCTTGAGCTTGGCGGTCACGGCGCGAAGTACGTTGGTGTTCAGACCTCCGCACAGACCTTTGTCCGTGGTCACCACAATAAACCCGGTCGTCTTGGCGTCGTTGGACTCCATGAACACGTGGGTGTACTCGGGATTGGCCTGACTCAGGTTGGCCGTGATGTTGCGAATCTTGTCGCTGTAAGGACGGGCAGCGCGCATCCGTTCCTGCGCCTTGCGCATTTTGGAGGCCGCCACCATTTCCATGGCTTTGGTGATCTTCCGGGTGTTTTCCACCGATTTGATCTTGCCGCGTATTTCCTTGCCTGCTGCCATGTGGATTCCTAATGGTTTCTAGAAAGCTTGCCTTGACTTTGTGAAGTCAGGCAAGCTCAGGCAAACGACTTCTTGAACGCCGCCACAGCCGTGGTCAGTTCCGCTTCAGCGTCCTTGTCCATGGCTTTGTTGGCTTCGAGCTTGGCCATCAAGGGAGCATGCTTGTCCTTGAGCCAGGCATGCAAGCCGTGCTCAAAAGCCAACACTTTCTTGACTTCCACATCGTCCATGAAGCCTTTGTTCACTGCGAACAGCGTGGCACCCATGTTGGAGATGGACAAGGGCGAGTATTGCGCCTGCTTGAGCAACTCGGTCACGCGGGCACCGCGGTCCAGCTGCTTGCGGGTGGCTTCGTCCAGGTCGGAAGCGAACTGCGCGAATGCAGCCAGTTCACGGTACTGGGCCAAGTCGGTACGGATGCCGCCGGACAGATTCTTGATCAGCTTGGTTTGGGCTGCACCACCGACGCGCGACACCGAGATACCGGCGTTGATCGCAGGACGGATACCGGCGTTGAACAAGCTGGTTTCCAGGAAAATCTGGCCATCGGTGATCGAAATCACGTTGGTCGGCACGAAGGCGGACACGTCGCCCGCTTGCGTTTCAATGATAGGCAGCGCGGTCAAGGAACCGGTCTTGCCTTTCACGGCGCCTTTGGTGAAGTCTTCAACATACTTCTCGTTGACGCGTGCTGCACGCTCAAGCAAACGGCTGTGAAGATAGAACACGTCGCCAGGGTAGGCTTCGCGGCCTGGTGGACGACGCAGCAACAGCGATACCTGACGGTAAGCCACGGCCTGCTTGGACAGATCGTCATACACGATCAGCGCGTCTTGACCGCGATCGCGGAAATACTCGCCCATGGTGCAACCGGAGTAGGCGCTCACATACTGCATGGCGGCCGACTCGGAAGCCGAGGCTGCCACCACAATGGTGTATTCCATGGCGCCGGCTTGCTCCAGCGAGCGCACCACGTTCTTGATCGAAGACGCCTTCTGGCCAATCGCGACATAGACGCATGAAACGCCGGTGCCCTTTTGGTTGATGATGGCGTCGATCGCGACAGCGGTCTTGCCGGTCTGGCGGTCACCAATGATCAGCTCGCGCTGGCCGCGGCCAACAGGCACCATGGAGTCGATGGACTTCAGGCCGGTCTGCAGGGGCTGGTCGACCGATTTACGGGCGATCACACCCGGTGCCACCTTTTCAATCACGTCGGTCAACTTGGCGTTGACGGGACCTTTGCCGTCGATCGGCTGGCCCAGGGCATTAACCACGCGACCCAGCAGCTCGGGGCCGACGGGGACTTCCAGAATGCGGCCCGTGCACTTGACGGTGTCGCCCTCAGCGATGTGTTCGTACTCGCCCAGAATCACCGAGCCGACCGAGTCGCGCTCAAGGTTCAGTGCCAGGCCGTAGGTCGGCGTGCCGTCAGCGGTTGCCGGAAATTCCAGCATTTCGCCCTGCATCACATCGGACAGGCCGTGGATGCGGACAATACCGTCGGCTACCGAGACAACGGTGCCCTGGTTACGGATGTCGGCACTGACGGTCAAGCCTTCGATACGGCTCTTGATCAATTCAGAAATTTCTGCGGGATTGAGTTGCATGACTCTTTCCTTCTTTCTATGTTGTTGGCTAAAAACCTGGGGACTGCGCAGGAGCGCCAGTTCAAGAAATCAGCGCCACTTTCATTTGCTCTAAACGGGCTTTCACCGAGGTGTCCAGCACCTCGTCACCCACGACCGCGCGAATCCCGCCAATCAGCGACTGATCGAGCTCGACCTTGACGCTGAGCTTGCGCCCAAAACGCTTTTCCAGCGTGGCGGCAACATCGGCAAGCGCCTGCGCATCCAGCGCAAAAGCACTGTAGACAACTGCATCGCTGGAGCCGCTCGCCGCGTTCTTGAGCGAACGAAACTGGTTGGCGATCTCGGGCAGTGCAGGCAAGCGGGCATTTTCAATCACGAGCCGCAAGAAATTCTTCGCGGCATCCGGCAAGCTGGCTTGCACCACACCGGTCATCACGTCAAACACCTGAGCCGTCTCGACCTTTGGATTCTCGGCGAGTTGGCGCAACTGCGGGTTTTCTGCGACAGCAGCCAGCTCATCAAGCCAGACTGCGGTAGCAGCGAGATCGGAGCCCTGCGCCTTGAACAGCGCTTCCGCGTAAGGGCGGGCAATGGTTGCAAGTTCGGCCATAGTTTTCTCTAGCGTGCGCTTACAGCTCGGTTTTCAGACGGGCCAGCAGGTCAGCATGAACACCGGCATTGACTTCCTTGCGGAGAATCTGCTCGGCGCCCTTGACAGCCAGCAAAGCGACCTGCTCACGCAGGGCCTCGCGGGCCTTGACCGTTTGTTGACCTGCTTCAACCTGCGCTGCAGCAATGATCTTGCTGGCTTCTTCCGCGGCTTTGGCTTTGGCCTCTTCCACGATGACCTGACCACGACGCTCGGCGTCGGCCAGGCGTACGGCGGTATCGTTGCGCGACGTAGACAGTTCGGCCTCGACACGCTTGTTGGCAGTGGCGAGTTCGCTCTTGGCTTTGTCGGCAGCGGCGAGGCCGTCGGCGATTTTCTGTGCCCGCTCGTCCAGCGCTTTTGTGATCGGGGGCCACACGAACTTCATCGTGAACCACACCAGGATCGCAAAAACGACAGCCTGCAGGAACAGGGTTGCGTTAATGTTCACGGCTTATTCCTTATCCAACGTGACAGGGGTGCCGGGGAATTACAGGACGAAGGGGTTGGCAAAAGCGAACAGCAGGGCAATGGCCACACCGATCAGGAAAGCAGCGTCAATCAAACCGGCCAAAATGAACATTTTGGTCTGCAGTTCATTCATGAGCTCGGGCTGACGAGCCGAAGCTTCGAGGAACTTGCCACCCATCAGGGCGATACCGATAGAGGCACCAATAGCGCCGAGACCGACGATCAGACCACAAGCCAGCGCGACGAAGCCGAGAACGTTTTCCATGATTTATCCTTAAAAGTGAGAAGAGAAGCGAAGAAAAAAAGAAAGATTAGTGTGAATCGTGGGCCTGCCCCACGTAAATCAACGTCAACATCATGAAGATGAAGGCTTGCAGCGTGATCACCAGGATGTGGAAAATACTCCACACGGTTCCGGCGACAACATGCCCGAATCCTAGCCAGAAACCACCGGTGAGGGGGTTGAACTGCCAGGCCCATACGCCGCCCATCAGGGCGATCAGCATGAAAACCAATTCACCGGCAAACATGTTGCCGAACAACCGCATGCCGTGCGAGACGGTCTTGGCGGTAAATTCAATCATCTGCATCAGGAAATTGACCGGATACAGAAACCATTTGTCGCCGAAAGGCGCAGCCACGAGTTCGTGCGCCCAGCCGCCGATGCCCTTGATTTTGATGTTGTAGACCAGGCAAACAATCAGCACGCTGAAAGAAAGACCCAACGTGGTGGACAGGTCCGCCGTCGGCACCACCCGCATGTAATCCTTGAAGCCCAGCGCGGGACCGGCGCCATGCCACAGCGCAGGGATCGCATCCACGGGCAGCATATCCATGGCATTCATCAGAAAAATCCAGACGAACACGGAAAGCGCCAATGGCGATACCAGCTTGCGGCTCTTGGCATTGTGGACAACGCCTTTGGCCTGGTTTTCAACCATTTCAGCCAAAATTTCGACCGCGGCCTGGAAGCGACCCGGCACACCGGATGTTGCCTTGCGCGCAGCACGCCAAAGAAAGAAGGATCCAATCACGCCCAGCACGAC
>NZ_LDUG01000056.1:0-21825 GCF_001530125.1 Thiobacillus denitrificans
CTGGACTGGCTGGACTGGCTGGACTGGCTGGACTGGCTGGACTGGCTGGACTGGCTGGACTGGCTGGACTGGCTGGACTGGCTGGACTGGCTGGACTGTCGTAAACTAAATGATTAAACAATTCAACATCTTATAAATTATTTGCGCTTTTTCTGTATTTTCCACTTGATATCCTACCCGTATGACCGATACTACATACACCAGCCGACGCGCTGGGCTTGCTGGCAGGGGCCGGCAGCACTCTAGGAGATAAACATGATCATTATCACAATCACCCACCCGCACGCTGCCCAGGCCATCCGCCTGGCGCAGGCCGCGCAATACCTCGACCGCGCGACCGTGGCGCGCATCCTGGCGCGCACCGGTACACCGCGCGCCCTGTATACCCTGGCGCGCGTGCTGCGCGCCGCAGCCTGAGGCTGGACGATGTGCGCGACCGGATCGCCGGTACGCTGGAAAACGATTAAATAACACACCCGCGCGGCATAGGCCGCGCTCACTCAAGGAGAAACACCATGAACGTAATCACAACAGAACTCGGCACTATCACAGCAGAACTAGAGCGCACGGCCTATTGCGCGCAGACCGTCGACAGCTTCCGCGCCTATGCTGAGGCACTGGAGGAAGAACTGGACGACCTGGGCGAGCAGGCCGCCGAATGCGCGCGCATGGACGCGGAAAACGACAAACTGAATGCGCGCATCGAAACGCTTGAAACCGAATACACCGACTCGATGGCGGATATGGAAATGCGGATTTACGACCTGGAGACGCAGCTAAATGCCGGCACGCCCAGCCCCTCGGGCGAATCAACCCAACCGACCGACTCGGGCGAAGCGGCGCCCGCGCCGGCTGGCGCCATCAACTGCGACACGTTCCGCGTCGTGGCCGTGTGCCCGATATGGGGCGATGTGCTGGAAATCCCTGATGTAGCGGGCGGGCTTGCCCGCGTGGCGCGGCGCCAACTCGAAAACCCCGCGCGCGCCATTCTGGCGACCTATACCAAAACCGGCAAGAAAAAGCCGGGCAATGGCATCAACCGCGCCAATCTGCTGATAGATGGCGCCGAACTCACCCCGGCCGCCGCCATTGAATCGGCCCTTAAATCGCACGGCTGGCACGTTGCACGCTACCCGCGCAGCGCAGAACAGCGCGCCAAGCTGGCCGGCCTGGGGTTTGACGCCTACATCCAGACAGCGCCAGGCCAATTCGAGCCACACCCGCTGGGGCTGGTGTGGGCGAAACCCTCGCAATGTGTAGGCGAAGCAGCACCGCAGGCCGTGGCCGTGGTTGCCTCCGATGTAGCGGCATGGCTTGACCCGGCTGGCACGCTGCAGGCGGCCGGTTTGATGGCCGTGCAGGCCTCGGGCGAACAAACCGAGCGCACCACCTCGGGCGAAGCTGGCGAGGTGATGGCCTCGGGCGAACAAACCCAGCCCGACGTGCTGACGGTCGAGGTCAAAACGCGCAGCGGCGATAGTGTGCGGGTGTTGGCGAAAATTCCGGCCTGGTCCCGCAAGCGCGGCGAGAGTAAGGCCTATCCACTCACATATGGCAGCATGGGCGTTGCCGAAGCGCGCGCGGCGAAGTTGCGGAAGGCCGGCATTGTTGCCAGCGTATATGGTAGCCATATCCAGATCGACCCCTCGGGCGAAGTTCCGGCCGAACCGGCATGCGCCACCCTCATTCCCGGCCGCTGGATACCCGGCGGGGCTGAGAATGCCGAGCGCATCGCGTTTGATACCGCGCTCGGCGCCGAAGTGTGGCTCATCGCCAGCACTCGCCAGCCGGGCAGCGTGGCCGTGATTGCCTACTCGGGCAAGCGCGGCAAGCATGACGCCCACTACACCATGCGCGACCGCGCGCAGGCCATGCAATGGGCGGGCGAATACATGGACAAACAGCAGGCCCAGGCCCAGCGCAAAACCGAGCGCCGCGCCGAACAGACCGCCAAACGCGCCGCCGGGCACAAATTGCAGGTGGGCGACGTGCTGCGCAGCTCGTGGGGGTACGACCAGACCAATATCGACTATTACGAGGTCACGAAGTTGATCGGCGCGCGCATGGTCGAGCTGCGCGAAATCGGCGCGGAATCGGTGGGCGGCGATCACTACATGACCGGCGACTGTGTGCCCAAGCCCGGCCACTACACCGGCGAAGCCAAGCGCCACATGGTTTGCGATGACGGGCAATCGGTCAAGGTGCGCAGCTTTGCATGGGCCAACAAGATCGAGCCGCGCGACGTGGCCGGGCTTAAATGCTATCCGGTCGACCATTGGACCGCCTACGCCTGACCCGCACCGGGGCCGTGTGGCCTCGGGCGAAGATTTCCACGCATATAGCCCTCGGGCGAAGGAGAAAAATTATGCACTACATCAAAACCAGGAATTTTAACTGCTCGCCGCTGGCGGCGCGCCTGCTCGAATTCTCGACAATCGCAGGAGTCCAGGGCGGGACAGAATCAGACGGTGATGGAAAGTTCTATTTATCGACCGCCAGCGCGTTCAAGGCCTGGGCATTGTGGACGTATTTCATGGCTTGCCGCCCGCTGTCCGGCGGGTGGACCTACATTGTCCGCGCCGGCCATGATCTGGGCGACGGCTACAAAAGCATTTATTGAGGGGAACACCATGCAAAAAGAACTTGATAAGCTGCTGAAAAAGCGCGACGAATTGCGTACCAAACAAATGTCTAGGTATCACAACGGAAGCGCGACGCGGGCGCGGACAACGACAAGCAACGCCGAAGCCGACCGCCTGAATGAGCGCATCGTATGGTTGCGCGAACAACTGGTCGCCGCAGCATGAACGCCCCCATGACCTGGCAAACCTACCCCGGCGGCGATCTTGCCGGCTGGCTGGTGTCGGAAAAGCTCGATGGCGTGCGCGCCTGCTGGGATGGCGCGCAGCTTGCCACCCAGACCGGCAACGCCATCCACGCGCCGGCCTGGCTCACCGCCGGCCTGCCCGCCATGGCGCTGGAAGGCGAGCTATACGCCGGCGCCGGCACCCTGCCCCGCGTGCAGGGCCTGGCGCGACGCGCGCGATCCGATGGCGCGGACTGGTCAGGCGTCGGGCTTTACCTGTTCGATGCGCCCGGCGTGCCTGGCGGGTTTGCCGAGCGCTTCGCCGTGCTGCAGCGCCTGGCCGGCATCCTGCCCGCGCATATCGGCATCATCGAGCACCATCCATGCCCCGGGCGCGCCTGGCTCGCCGCCCGCTTCGCCGCCGTGGTGGCGGCCGGCGGCGAAGGGCTGGTGGCGCGGCACCCCTCGGGCGAATACCGCGCGAGCGAACGCTCGCAGCAGGTGCTCAAGATCAAGCAGCACCCGGATACGCCCTTCTTGATAGGGTACTCGGGCGAAGATTTTTACGGCGGCCTACCCACCTCGGGCGACCGTTTTTCAAACTGCGTGGCATAGGCCGCACAACTCAAGGAGAACACCATGAGCGTTACCGAAAAAGACATCGAGCAGCACCTACACTTCACCCGCGCCAGCAGCATTGGCGACACCGAGCGATTAGCCGGAATCAACACATTCGACCGGTCCGAGCGCGTCGCTGTTTGGGACAAATTCAGCCACCTGTGTTCAGATCGATTACCGGGTGAACCGTCCGATCCACAATGTGCAGCCGTCATGCGCCAATGCCGCCGGATGGCAGCCCGCATGGTCAATAGCGGACGCATGTGCCTTGTCCCAAAGCAGTCGCCCCCCAATAATTCATCACCCACCAGGACCACACCATGAGACGCAGCATCTACATCAACCCCACCAGCGCCGCCATTCTCGGCACCGACAGCGAACAGAACCTGTCCGCGCGCATTGCAGGCATTGCCGAATCGTGGGCCATGGCCTGCGATGCCGGTCATATCCCGCGCGACGAACCCGAGGCGCTGCCGTCAGCCATGGTGCGCTATCGCGCCATCGTCGATGCTGCCCTGCCCGCCCTGGCGGAAAACGAATGGGCCTGCCTGTGCGACATCCTCAACGCCAGCCACCGCCTCGCCGACCACCCCGACACCGACCCAGCACGCAGCATAGGGCTGAATGTAGCCGACTCAGGCCCCGACGGCATGGCCGAAAAATGGGGCATCGATCTCGCCGAGTTGGCCGCCCGGCTGGATGGCATGGATTACGCCGCGCAATGCGCCATTATCGAAACCGTCGACCGCTTCTGGCGGAAGGCAGGACAAAGCATGGCACCCATCGGCCAGCAGCTGCGCGCGGCGGGCGCTAGGGTGGCCTCGGGCGAAGATTTCGGCATACCCACCTCGGGCGAACAAAAACCATGAGCCAATGGGGAACCGACCAATGAACCCCACCGAACTCAACACCCTGCGCCGCTCGCTGTGGCTCACCCGCGAACAGGCGGGCGCCATCAACGGCATGACGGATCGAAGCTGGCGCTATCTGGAAAACGGCACCCGTCCCATTCCACCCGACGTTCAGGCGCGCATGCGCAAGCTCGACGCCGACGCCAACGCCATGGCTGATATTGCGTGGGATGAATACGGTAATCTCACCGGAGTAAACGGGATTGAGTGGAATCAGGTCGAAGCCGTGCTGCTGCGCTACGCCGGCGATGCCGATCTCGCCGCAGCCCACCCCGACATGGCCGAGCTGCCCGCCGACCTCCACGCTGCCGCCATCGATCGCGCACGCATCCTGCTCGAAGGTGAAGGCGCCCGCGTGCGCATCGTGCTGTTCAACCGCGCCGCATACCGCGCCTGGATCACCGAACGCAGCATGGAAGACAACCCAGGCAGCCGCGCCGCCTGGGCCGCCAGCGCAGTCGACCCAGCACCGAAGCTGGGCGGCAACAATGCCCCGGGCGAAGATTTCCACGCATAGCCCTCGGGCGAAGATTTTGCAGCTGCGTGTCGCTTAACACTGGCGTCGGTGTCGCGTTTGGTTTTGCGAGCGTGAGCATTGGAGCTGGTCTCCGTAGTTGGTGGTTGAGTTAAGCGGCAGGGCGTGTCGGAGAATTCTAGTTGGACGCGCTATTTCGCAATCTTCGCACCCTTCGTCCGCAGCACCAGCGGCAGCAGCCCAATTTCCTCGGCCTCGACGCGCAGGTTGCGCACCTGGCGCTCGGTGCGCCCCACCACGTCGGCCACGTCCTTCGTCGATATCCCTTCCTTGATCATGCTGGCCACCGCGCGCACCAGCCGCGCGTGATGAAAATCCGCGTTCATGCACAGCTTGAGTACCTGCCCGCCCCATTCTGCCACCAGCCGCCGCATGGCCGGGGCGCCGATCGCCATGGTGATGGCATGGTCCGGGTGCGGCTTCACCGGCACCAGCAGATTGCCCGGGCCGAAAATCGTCACCAGCCGCGTGGTCGCCGTAAAGCCGATCACATCAGAAATATCCTCCAGCACGCCATTCTGGTCACGCATCCCTATCCCCTTCCCGTAAAAAGCACTTGCGCCATCGCGTCGTGCATGATTTCGTCCGCCACCTTTTTCCCGGTGCGGTCCGCCACACCGTGGAAATCGAACAGCGGCCGGTATTGCGGGGCGCGGTCGATGAACTTCAGCACCTGCTGCAGCGTGGCCCGGCTGCCCGTGCCGCTACGCCGGTAGATGCCCGGCCCCAGATTTCCGCGCCGCACCTTCAGGGCGAAATACTCGGTCCCCTTGCCCTTGAGTTTGGCCTTGCCGGCGACAGTCGTATTCTTCACCCCGCCCACGTCGCCGAAGCCGCCAAGGTAGGCCAGCACCTGGTTGCGGTCGGCGGCGGTCATGTTGCCGTAGGCGTCCAGCCGCGCGCCCCAGCCAGGCAGCGCATACTGCCCCGCCGCCATCGCTCCGGCCCGGCGCAGGCGCGATTCCAGCGCCTTCAGCGGACGGCTGCCGCCGAACACCTGCGGGCGCAGGTAGTGCGCGCGGCCCGCCATGATCGGCCCCGCATCCGCGCCGTTGGCGATGAAGCTGCCCGCCTTGTCCTTGAAGCCGACGAAGGCGCGTGGCACCGCGGCGGTTTTCTCTGCCGACTTCAGCTGCAATGCGTTCATCGTGTAGGGCGTCGGGCGGTCGAACACGCTGCGCATTTCCAGCGCAGCGGCGTCCTTGATGCGCGCGCCGATGCGCGTCAGGCCAATTGCCAGCGCCTTGTTGATTTGCGCATCGGTCGCCTTGCCGAAAAGATTCTGCGTGTTTTTGGTCGACACGAAAAAAGTATTGGCCATCGTCACCCCCCCAGCGAAGAAACGCCGCCGCGCCACACCATCCGCGTTCCTTGCCCGCCATGGCTCCGAATGCAGGGGCCGCTGCTGACGTGGACCGTGCTCCATGGATCGAGCGGCGGACGCATGAACACCACCGGCGGGCTGCGCGGAAACCGGTCGCGCAGATGCAGGGCATGGGATTTCCGCCCCGATTCGCGCAGTTTGTCGCGCACCGTGCATTCCGCCGTTGGCTGCGACGCCCGCGCGTGGTAGCGCGCCGCCGTGCTGCCGCCGCGCATTTCCACGTCGCCGTCGCGGCACAGCCGCCGCACCGCCTTGCGCAGCGTCACCAGGTTGCGCCCGGAAAACGCCGCCGCAATCGCCGCCATGCTCGACCCGGGATGCGCAGCGATGAACCCGTGTAATTCGCTGCGCAACAGCCATGCGCGTGCAATCCTGTCCATCATGCCGCCCTCGACTCAAGACTGCGCAGCGCGTCGCCAGCTGAAATGCCATGGCCAAAACCCAGCACATCGCGCCACACCCCTTCCGCCACCAGCGCGATGCTCTCCCCCGCCGCCTCCCGGCGCAGCAGTTCCACCGCCCACGCCTTGCCGGGTTCCGCCGCATCGCCGCCGCGCCCATTTTTCAGCGTCAAACCCACCGCCACCCCTGAAATCCGCTCGCGCGCATCCTCCCGCGTCACCCCCTGCTCGCCCGGCTTTGGCAGCGCATACAGCGGCGCCTTCCACTCCGGCACCGGGCTGGATTTTGCCCCCGCCAGTGCGTTTTCCCAACGATGCCGCAGCGGCTCCCAGCCAAACGTCTGCAGGTCGTAATTGCCGATCGCCACCGCCGCCCAGTACACCTGCGGACGGCTCCAGCGGTCGGCTCCTTCGCCCCGCATGCGCAGCGCCATCTGCTCGCGCGCCTCGGCAAAATCCGCCCGCGCATCCGGCAGCGGCCGGCACAGCGCCATGAACTCGCCAACAGTCGGCGGCCACACCGGGTTCCGCGCCACGCTGGCATCCAGCCCGCGCTTGATCTCGTCCCCGGCATAATCCGCCAGTTCCTCCCCCCACGCCTGCCGCATCCGCTCGCGTTCGATGCCGCCGAAACTGTCCGGCCACTTCGCCCCATAGCGATTTTCCATCAGCCGAAAAATTCGCTCCATCCACAAATCAGGCAACGACGGCAGATTCTCCGGTGATGTCACGTTCGGCAACTCGCCCATGCCCGCTCCTTTCGTTAAAATTCAACCGCTGCTCTGACGCTTCCGCCGCCGTGCGATACGCATCGCGCGCCGCCTGCCGCCCCCCGCCTCGCGGTGATGCCCGGGCGGGCGGCGCCTGCGCATCCGCCAGAATCGAATCCAGCAACCCCGCGTTCACCGGATGCAGGCTCCCCGCATCCACCCGCCGTCGTTCCGCCGTTTCCAGCGCCGTCAGCAGCACCGCGTCGGTGATGCCCCGTTCCGCCCAGCTTCGCAATCGCACATCGCCCGCCGCCACCCCCGCCCCGCGCTGCCGCAACAGCACCGCGATGCCCAATGCCCGCACCGTGATGGCGGCGGCATGCGGCTCAGACGCTGGCGGGTTTGCCCCTGATGGCGGGGTTTCTGTGCTCGGTGATGGCGCTGGATCGGGTTCTGGCGGTGGCTCCGCCGGGGTTTTTGACAAGGTTTCGGGGTTGTTTTGGTTTTGGTTTTGGTTTTGGTTTTTGGCGGCTTGCCGCCCTACGGTGGTAGCACCTTGCTGTTGCCCGCTACCCCGTGATTCAGGATTCAGGATTCGGGATTCAGGATTCAGGGCGTTATCTAACGGTGGTATAACGGTTATCTCACCGTTAAAGGTGTTTACTTTTCTACATGTTCCTGTTGCACAAAGGTTTTTTCCGCGTTCGTGAACGGTTAAATATCCATCAATGTCCGGGATGGCACTGTCTTTTTCAGTTCCATGGGGCCGCTGGTGCTCCAGAAACTTCGTCACCTGAATATAACGCTGGCCGCCAACCTGATATCGCGTGATGAACCCGCGGCCCGCCAGCTCATCCAGCAGCGGATCCACATCCACCAGATCGAAAGGCAACAGATCAGCGCGGATTCGCTTCGGCCGGTCCTCAAGACGGCCCTCACGATCCGCCAACATCCACATCCCAGGAAAAATAAGCCGTGCCCACACCGAGCATTCGGCAAGATCTTCGTTGCGATAAAAACCGTGCTTGATATTCCGCGCACGTGCCATCAGACAACCCTCTCCCGCACCACCTCGAACACATGCCCCTGCTGCACCCGGCGCATCACCTCGCGCACTGCATCGCGCGCCGCAATACGTGGCACCGCCGCCAACTGGGCTTCGTAAATAGCCAGTGACTGATCCACCTCGGCCAGCGCCGGGCCATCGAAGCCCCATTGCCCGGTGCGCTTGCCGCCCTCGATCGTGCGCATCAAGGCCATCTGCCCGGCAATGATCGCGTCCTGAAACTCGCGTCCCGCGCCCTGTTCGCACAGCACCAGCGCCACATTGATGGCACTGGCCAGCGTGTGCACGTGATCCTCAAGCCCCACCCCGTTGCGCATGGCCAGCACGGCAGCGCGCACACCCAGCGTCAGGTCAACCTGCTGGGTATCGTCGAGCTGCTGCTGCATGCCAATGGCGCGCAGGAAAGCGCCGGGGTCGGCGGAATGCGGCCGGCGGGTGGTGTGCTTACGCATTCGCCGCCGACCGCACTGCCGCAGGCGTTTCCAGCCGCTCGATCCGCTGCGCGATCCGCGCCATCATCTGTGCCGACTCGATGTACTTGCGCTTCAGCGCCGCCGCTTCGTCTTCCGGCTCCACCGGCGTGGCCTGATAGCCGATCTCGCCGCAGTACCAGTTCATCGCCGTGTGATCGCCCGCCGCCCGCGCCGCGCGCAGCAGCACCAGCACCTGGTGCGGGTGGAGTTGCGCCGGGCGGTCCGGGTTCAGGCAGTCCAGTACCCAGCGCGCGGCGGCGTCCACCGTCATATCGTCGCCGCGCAGCATCGGCCCCACCCGTTTCGCCCCGCCCAGCACGTTCACCACATGGGAGAGCGCAGTGTTCACATCATCGAAAAACAGCGGCGTCTGATTCATTTGCGACCCTTTGCGAATTTTTCGTAAGCGTTCGTAAAGCCTTCACGCAGGTAAAAAAATAGGATGGATCCCATGGACATCACCCGCGCGAACCTGAAAAAAAGGCCCCCACCCTTGCGGATGGAGGCGAAGCCGGGCGAGCCCGGAGGGAGGAGTTGGCATACGACCGGCATGCCAGCGGAATATGGGCACCCGTTCCAGCCCCGGTAGAATCGGTGTTTCTCACAACATCGACTCCCGACAGGAAAGGAACGGACATGGAAGAACTGCTCATGCTATTCACCTACACCAGGCAAGCCAGCCAAGCAGCGCTGGCAGCAGGAGGCAAAGCGCAAAGCCAGTTGCCAGCGCTGCCCACAAGCGCCATCCCGCACATTGGAGACACCGTGCATTTCCATGACCTTGGACTGCGTTTTTATGTCGTTGCGCGGGAGTACGTGCTGGATGGCGCTGCATGGACGCTGGTAATCCGTCTCGATCTGGAAAGCGGACAGCCGAATCCACGTCGAACAGATTGATGATGCGTGCTTGGGTCATGCGGCTTTCTCCACTTGAGCCGCGGCGCCCTCGCCGCGGCGATCATCCTGGCGGCGGGCGCTTTCGCGCTGCTCGCCGAACCCGCAAAAATCGAGGTCTGGACGGCGGTTGGCTTCCGCGCGCCGATCTCCGGCAACGGCTGCGCCTGGCGGCAGCGCGTCGGCTGTTTCGCATTTGCACGGCACGCCGCGCAATACGGCCCACTCAATATCGGGTCGCATCCGCTCACATGGGACACCCGTGATCTTTTCAATGCCAGGGCAGAAATCGGACGGCGGCATGTGGTCTGGGTTTTTGCTATTCAGCCAGCTCCACACATTGGCCTGCGTCACTTTTCGGCTCTCTCCGAGTTCCGTAAAGTGTTCGGTCAGCTTGCGCGCCAGTGAAGACTGACCATCAGCGAGGGAAATAGCATGTTGGAGTGCATCGATCATTTTCAAATAATACCAATGAACTTGTTAGATAACAACAAGCATATTGGTTTGCGCCAAAACAATTTAATTTGTAGCCTGCCCGGCATGACACTTGCTGAACGCCTACGCCATGCACGCAAGGAATATGCTGGCCTCACCCAAAATGCACTGGCCAAAAAAAGCAGGGTCAGCCAACAGACCATTTCAAACATCGAAATTGGCTTGCAGGAAGAAAGCACCGACATTGTTTCGCTCGCGCGGGCGTGCGGCGTTTCAGCAGACTGGCTTCAAGACGAGACCGGCCCAATGATCGTCATCCAGCATTACGATCTCAGCCCGCAGGCAGCGCACGTGCTCAAGGCAATGCAGGAGTCGCCGGAGATTGTGGAAGCCTTGGCAAAAAACGCTGATACGCTTGCTGAATTCGCCAAACGTACCAAAGAGAGCTGATTCTGTTCCAACAGCCAAGGTACTGCGCCTGTGCGTGCAGCTTGAACTGAAATTCGACTGACCAAAGGGAACGACATGCTGGAAATAATCGGACAAATACTGTGCGCCATGCTGCTATTCAAGAGCGTCGATTTCATTGTCGGCGCGGCGAGCCTGGATAGCGCGAACGTACTTTCCTTCATGCTTTCGATTGTCGGCGGGATCGCCAGCATCATCGCGGCCATCTATTTCTTCAACATCATCAGCGACCAGGCCAGCGGCGCGCGTGAGGCAATGCAACAGGCCACACAGAACATGCAAGACGCCGGCCGCAGCCTTCAGGAGAACATAGAGAAATTCGAGCGCGATACCGGCGTCAAGGTGCCGCGATGACTGCATGAGTCAGGGGTTCCCAATGCAATTACCATCCGTGCTTCATCCAAAGCGTTTCAGCATCAACGGCATGCTGTTCGAGATCGTGTCGCATTCCGAACTTACCGACGAGCAGGCGGCCAAAGCCGCGATGCTATTTTTCCGACGTCATAAATTCAAGACGAAGGATCAAGGGAAATTATTTCGCGTGATGACGGCATTTGATCGAGAGACATCAGGCCATCTATAAGTAATTGCACATCGCGCTTCGGCAAAACAAGCAGGGTCTGCGTCTCGCATGAAAAGACCTCAATGTCGCCAGCCCCATTGCGCGACAGCGAAACCCGAAGGTGCTTTTCCATAGCCCCAACCGCATACGGCAACTCAACCCCATCCGACCGCCGGTGAATCAGGCCTTCCGATCCACCCACCGACGCATCGGGCGACGCATCATCAGCGTCGGCTGGCAGTCCTTCACCCGCCGCGCCTACGAAGCTAAGCCGGTCGCCGACTTCATCCGCGACAAGCTCCCTGATGGGGACAGATCGCAGTAAACCACCTGCCGCGCCGCCGCGGGCACCTAAATATTCGGCCATCGCCGAGTCGATGTCGAAGTGGTTGTCTACCGAGCCGGATAGGTTGACCAGTTTATCTTCACCATGTCCACCGCCCGCTGCCAGATGATCCAGCAGGCCTTCGGCGAGCTGCCGAGCGCTGGCTTCATCCAGCGCAATTCGCATCACAGTTCCATCCTCCAACGCAAACCCAACCCCCATGCGGTCTGTGTCAGCGTGATACGGAAGCACGCAATGCAAGGCCGCCGTCGCATAAATCGCCGGTAACGTCGTAGCCATTCCATCTCCTTTTTGAACGCGCCCACCCCGGGCGCGTTTTTATTTTGCCGGGTTTTTTCCACAAATACCAATTTACTTGTTGACTGAATACAATTTAATTTGTATTGTTCTCTCAAGCCGCCAACACGGCGAGCACCCACCACCCCGGAGCCGCGCGCCCAGTGCGCACCACAAAGCGGCAGACGTGCAGGGAGTAAACCCTGCCGGCGGTCTGGCAACAGGCTGTGAGCATCACGAAGACGCAGGGTGGGGCATCGAATGTGGATCGCAGGTGCAGGGCCAGCAGGTGCAACACGAATACCCGCCCGCAAAGGCGGAGCAGCACGGCCGCATCGGCCCACCGAACGATGCCGCAGCCTGATAGCGAGACAGGCCGTGACGGGATAACGAAAGCCCCGCGACCGCTGGCAGAGCCAGCCCAATCAACCCAAGGAGCAGCTATGTCAAACCCAACGAACGCCCCTGGCTTCGTCGATATTTTCGAGGAACTCGACGCCGGGATTTTCGACCGCAAGGTATCCCACGCCATTTCGCAGACCGCGCTGGCGTGGTCAACGCCGAGAGCAAAAAGCAGACCGGCAAGGTCACGCTCGAATTCAACATCGAGCGCATCGGCGAAGGTGCCCAGGTCAACATGACCCACAAACTTACCTACGCCAAGCCCACCATGCGCGGCAAAGCGAGCGAAACCGACGAAACCCAGACCCTGCTGTATGTCGGCAAGGGTGGCAAGATGACCGTCACCCCCGACACCCAGCTCGACCTGATCAGCAAAACCCAGCGGGAGGTGGTGTAATGGAAGCCGCCGTCATCGACAAGATCGGCGCGCTTACCGCAGAAATCGCCGCAACCATCACTACCGGCACCGTTGGCGAAGCGCTGTATTTGCCGCCCGGCTCCACCCTGCAGCGCGCCGAGCAGTTTGCTGCCCAGCCGCGCTTTCACCGCCACCACTACCAGACCGAACGCCTGGCCGACTTTGTGGCCTATGCCAAGGCCGCCGCCAATAAGGCATCAAGCGCCCAGCCAACCGCCTATGTCCAGCCCAACGGCAGCGGCGCACAGGCGGTGTTCGACCACGGCGACGCCACCGCGCCGCAATGGGGCCACCATCACGCCACCCTCAAGCTCAAGCCAGCGCCGGCCTGGCAAGCCGCGCAGCTCATGGCCTGCGCCACCCGCAGCCAGCAACAGGTAATCGAGTGGCTGGAGGATTGGGCTGGCGCCATCAGCGCCCACCTGACGGACGGCGCCGAAATCGAATCCCGCCGCGCCATCACCGCGCTGCGGCGCGTCAAGATCGAGGCCAAGGCCAGCACCACCAATGTCGAAGGTGACATGTCGCGCCAAAGATCGGCGCTGGAAAGCATCGAGGCCAGCGGCGACACCGACACCCTGCCCGCCTACTTCGTACTGCATAGCCCACTATTCGTCGGCACCTGCATGCTGCAAATCGTCATCCGTCTCGGCGTGCGCGAAGCCGACGGCAAGCCCGCGCTCGCCCTGCGCATCGTCGGCGCCGAACGCCTGGCCGAAGAAACCAGCACATGGGTGGAAAAGCATCTCGCCGAGCAGATGGGCGAAGCGCTGGCCGGTGTCTACGTCGGTACGCTGGAAACTGGCAAACCGTAAGGGAGCCAGCCAATGACCATCATCCTCCCCACCGGCGTCGTCGCCCTATGGCAGGACGCCATCGAAACAGCCAACCACGGCAACTGGGACAGCCTCGCATCCGAACTGCTCTATCTGGCCAGCGAAGAACCCGATTACGGCCTGCGTGACGACATCCTCACCCTGGCGCTGATCGCCGCCGACCACGCCATGTCGATCATTCCAGACGCGCGCGCGGTTTCTCCGGACCAGACCCGCATCGACTTTGACCCATACGGGGTTCGGCCATGTTGACCGATTCCCAAAAAGACCGTGCCCGCTTCGACGGCGGAAAGGATCAGGCTAACCGCCGCCGCCAGTTGCGGCAGCTGCGCACCGGGCTTATCAACGTGCGCCGCGACGCGGCGATGCCGACTGACGACAATGTGGCGCTTACCGAGGCCGTGCGGGCGCTGGATCGGCTGCTGGTCGAGGTAGAAAACGACCTCAGCGCAGCCAAAAACATCAAGCGCGACTGGGACCAGCATGTGGCCCTTGCACACGCCTTACTCGTGGCCATTCCTCTGCCCGGCGTGGCAGACATCATCGCCCTGGGCGAACTGGCTCACGAAATCGGCTACCCGCGCATGCTGCTCAACGACATCGAGAACTACGGCTGGAACCATGCCGCCGCCACCCTCAAGCGCAACGCACTCGACAGCCTTGCCCACCGCTGCGCCAGCGATGCCAAGCCGCCCACCGAATTTGTCGCCGCCATTCGCGCCACCATGCCGGCCGCCGCCGCAAGACACGCCGATCTCATCCGCCAGATCACCACCCTGGCCGTATCCGAACAGCTGCAAAAAACCGCCGCCCAACCCGCAGGAGGAAAGTGATGCAACACGCCCCCCATAAACCCGCTTCCACCAATCGTTTCGGCCTCATGCCGCACTGGCTGGAAGACCCCGACCTGCCAGCCGAAATCGCCGCCGACGCAACGCGCATCGACGCTTTCATCGCCGTTTTCGCGCTCGGCGTCATCCTCGGCTGGCTGATCGGCGGTGCCGCATGAGTCGGATTCCCGCGCAAAACATCGTCGCCGCCACCCGCCGCCAGCTGATTCTGGATTACCTGATCGCCCGCCCCGGTGCAGTCATGGGCGAAATCGTCGCTCACCTCGCCGGCCATGGCGACACCGGCAACGCCTCAAACACCATGCGCACCATGGCCGACTGGAGCGAACTGCGCTACGAAGGCACCGCCCGCAGCCGCCGCTACTTTGCGCTGGCGCAAAAGTCCCGCAGCGCGGAAGAATGCAAGGCCATCCGCGAAGCCAATTTGTCTGCTGGCAATGCCGCCAAACAAAAAAACACGGCAGAAGCCGCCGATATCGCGCCGGGGCACTACCGCCACAAGCCCGGTGCCAACCCCTCCGCGGGCGGCCAGGGCGCAGTGCGCGCCGCGCTGGACGATCACAGTCGCGCTGTCAAGTGTTGGCTCGATTCCAGCCGCGAAGACCGCCCCGCCATGTGGCGCGACGTAGAGACTGCCTGGAGCACCGTGAAAAACCTGCGCGCAGACACCATCGCATCACAGCACGTCGCTGCGCTGATGCGCGCCGACGGAAAACTCAGGAGCATCGCATGAACGCAGCCGTCCCCAATTCCACCGCCCGCAACTTCCTGCTCAACGATCACGGCGGCGTCACCTATACCCCCGGCCGCCAGCCCGGCAAAGCCGAAGCCCGCAGCGACCTGCTCGCCGACGTCCGCGTGCTGGCCGACGCCACCCACGACCTGTGCGCCGCCCACCGCAACTTCTGGCCTGAGCGCTATCCCGTACCGGAAGACGTGCACTGCGCCCTGCTCGCCGCCGACTACGGCCTCGCCCGCGTCCGCGGCGGCACCTTGAAGCGCCTGGCCGAACAGGACACCGCGCTCTATTTGCCGCAGCCACGATACCGCGTCGACCTCGCCGACCTTATCCACATCGCCGACGCCGCCGCCGAACTGGACGCCATGCGCGCCTTCCTCATCGACCAGGCCGGCGAGCAGCAGCGCATCGCCAGCATCGTCAAGCGCCTGCATGACCTGGTTGAAAAAGCCGCCGGACAGCACGCGCACGCGATATACGGCAAACCGCAGCATGCCCCGGCACGCGAACATGAAGCCGCCCAGAGCGCATCATGAAAAAGCCATCGCACAGCCACGACGCGCTCAACATCGCCACCGCCTGCGTCGCAGGCATGGCGACGATCCTGCTCGCCTACCTATTGCAATGGCTGGCAGCATGACCCACTTCGCCCTCTTCGCCAGCGCCTTCTTTACCGTTTTCCTGCTCGGTTTCCAGCAGAAAAACGTCCACGGCAAACACTACATCGCCGCCATCGTCACCAGCCTCGGAATCGGCAGCGCGCAGATATTTTTATGGCAACTGATCCCGGACGCCAACGCCACCCAGATCGCCGCCACCCTCATGGGCGGCCCCATCGGCATCGTCTCCGCCATGTACCTGCACCCGCGCCTGATGCGTCCGCGGGACGGGGGGATCGTCCCAAACGTCAAGACCGAAGGAGAAACCGCATGACAAACCTTGTCAGCCTGTTGGGCGGCAAAGCCGTCACCACCTCGCTAGCGATTGCCGAAGGCACCGCCAACGAACACGCCAGCGTCATCAAGCTGGTGCGCACTTATCAGGCCGACCTGGAAGAATTCGGCAGGGTCGTATTTCAAATCGCACCCTTTGAAACCGCCGGCGGCACCCAGCAGCGCGAAGTCGCCATGCTCAACGAACAGCAATCCACCCTGATTTTGACCTACATGCGCAACAGCGACATCGTGCGCAAGTTCAAAAAAGCCCTGGTGCGGGCGTTTTTCGATTTGATGCAGCAGGCCGCCCTCGCGCGGTTCAACATCCCCGCCACCTATCCCGAAGCCATGCGCCTGGCCGCCGACCTCGCCGAGCAGAAAGCCCACGCCGAAGCGCAACTCGCCATCGCCGCCCCCAAAGCCCAGGCACTTGACCGCATCGCCAACGCCGACGGCACCATGAACCCTACCGTCGCCGCCAAAACCCTGCAAGTGCAGCCGAAAAAGCTGTTCGACTGGCTGCGCGAAAAACACTGGATCTACCGCCGACCCGGCGGCAGCAGCAACGTCGCCTACCAGGACAAAATTCAGGCGGGCTACCTCACCCACAAAATCACCACCGTCCAGCGCGACGACGGCAGCGAAAAAATCATCGAGCAGGTGCTGGTGACAGGCAAGGGACTGGCGAAGATTTCGCAGGCGATGGGCGTGGCGTGTGGCTAACGAACCAGCTAAGGGGCCGGGCGGCTTTTCGCCCGGTCCCGCTTGAGCGAATTGTTGGCAGACAGGACATGATGAGACCCTATTACCAAGACGACCATGTGACGCTCTACCACGGCGATGCGCTCGAGATACTGCCGACGTTGCCGATAGCCGACGCGATCATTACCGACCCGCCCTACGGCGAGACCAGCCTTGACTGGGACAGATGGCCTGAGGGATGGCCTGCAGTGGCCGCACTGGTTGCGCCGCAAATGTGGTGCTTTGGCAGCATGAGGATGTTCCTCGACAAGCGCGGCGACCTGGACGGCTGGAAGCTAGCGCAGGACGTGGTTTGGGAGAAGCACAACGGCAGCAACAGCGCGAACGACCGCTTTAGGCGGCTGCACGAACTGGCCCTGCATTTTTACCGAGGGACGTGGGAGCCGTTGTTTAAGGCGCCGCAGTTCACCAATGATGCGGTACAGAAAAGCGTAAGGCGCTCGAAGAACCGGACAGCCCATTGGGGTGATATTGGGCAAAGCGCCTACGCCAGCGAAGACGGCGGGCCGCGCCTGATGGGGAGTGTGATTTTTGCGCGGAGCTGCCACGGCTACGCCGTGAACGAAACGCAGAAGCCGGAGGCGATAGTGGCCCCGTTGATGCAGTACAGCGTGCCGGAAGGCGGGCTGGTGATTGATTGTTTTGCTGGCAGCGGGACAACGCTGGCCGTGGCGAAGAAAACAGGACGCCGGGCAATCGGGATCGAGAAGCGCGAGACCCAATGCCGGGCGATTGTGGAACGGCTGGCCCAGGGCGACCTGTTGTCTGCCAACGACTAAGTTGTGCGGGCCGCTTCAGCGGCTCCGAACGAACGCCGTGTTAGAGCGCTGTTTCAACTAGGAGAGAACATGGTTTTGTTGTTTGAAGTGGACGGGCCGTTTCGTTTTAAGCCGAAGGTTGAGCGGGTTGGCGCACTCACTAGGATTATTTGGGGCTGCTTTTCAGTGGCACGAATTGCGGCAGGGTTTAACGATGTTGCCAGGGCATTCCGGGAAGACGAGTGCGAACAGTGCGCCGCGATTGCCGACGCCCGAGCGATGCGGTGCGAAGCGAAGACAGCGACCGCCGAGGACGAGGACGAGGTGACGGAATTGCGCAGCCTGGCATGGCAATTTTCGGTGCTGGCTGCCGAGATGCGAAAGCGCTCTAACGCCCAGGTAAGGGGGCCGCTTTAGCGGCTCCCGCTTGACCGCCTTGTTCGGCGCTTGCTTAACCACTTGGAGATAACAATGGACATTCAACGATTGAGAAACCTCACCACTGGCCGCCTGCATACCGAGATTGGCCACGTCTACGAAGACCTTGAGGCCATCACTGGCGAGCGCGGGTTGATGACTCACATGTTACCGAGAGCGGCAAGAGCTATTGAGCCATGGCTTCGTGAGCACGTCTCAGACCCGCGTTTTTGGGACGGGGAATATGACACCACGCACATCGGGGAGCACGTGCTGCCTGAGCCTACAACAGACGACCGGGCAGCGATGTTGGAGCGATACAAGGCGCAGCCGAACCCGCTGGAAGGTAAGGACGTGATTGCGGTGCATGTGTAGCGCCGAACGAACAGAAATGAGGCGCTGCCGATAGGCAGTCGCTCTCGATTGACGTGTTGTGCGTCAATCGTAACTACGGAGTGAGATATTTGAATGAGTTACACCTTTTCGCGGGCGCTGGTGGAGGAATACTTGGCGGGATGTTACTCGGGCACAGATGCGTGTGCGCCGTTGAAATCGACCAATACGCAAGATCAGTACTTATCGCCAGGCAAAACGACGGATCACTCCCGACTTTCCCGGTATGGGATAACGTATGTACTTTTGACGGAACGCCTTGGCGCGGCATTGTTGATGTGGTTTGTGGAGGATTCCCGTGTCAAGACATTAGCGCAGCCGGAAAAGGCGCAGGAATCGACGGAGAGCGTAGCGGATTGTGGAAAGAATTCGCACGGATTATTAGCGAAGTACGACCCCGTTACGTCTTCGTGGAAAACAGCCCAATGCTCACTATTCGAGGACTTGGAACAGTCCTTGGAGATTTGGCCGCGTTGGGGTTCGATGCGGAATGGGGAGTGCTATCAGCGGCAGATGTTGGTGCAAACCATAGGCGAGAAAGAGTCTGGATTGTTGCCAACGCCGTTGGCGAGCAACACGAAGGCGCACCACATGCGCGGTGGTGGCCGCCCGGCGCGCAGCTACTGGCCGACACCAAAAGCCAACGATGCGGAGAAGCGGGGGAGCTTCGATGTTACGAACCCACGGAACGGCCTGCCAGCGGCTGTGAAGCTATGGGCAACACCAACAGCATCAACGGGTGGCCCGGAACCGGAAGGCACCACGGGGCGGAAATTAACGACGCAGGTTGGTGGGCAACTGAACCCGATGTGGGTCGAGTGGCTAATGGGGTGGCCTTTAGGGTGGACA
The DNA here is from genome assembly GCF_001530125.1 of Thiobacillus denitrificans. Lineage (GTDB taxonomy): Bacteria > Pseudomonadota > Gammaproteobacteria > Burkholderiales > Thiobacillaceae > Thiobacillus > Thiobacillus denitrificans_C. Next base: position 19,246 of record NZ_LDUG01000056.1, read on the forward strand.
GACTTAAAGCCATTGGAAACGGACAGGTGCCGCAGTGCGCAGCAAAGGCATGGCGGATTTTGACGCACAACTCAAATTATCCGACACCTCCTGTCGGTTAACTCGACCACCAAACACGGAGACCCGCGCCAATGCTCACTATCGCAAAACAAAACGCGACACCGACGCCGGTGTTAAGCGACAGCATGCACGCGCCACAGCAGCCCAAGCTGCTGGAGCAGATGCGCGCGGTCATCCGTGTCAAACACTACAGCCTAGCCACTGAGAAAAACTATCTGCAGTGGGCCAAGCGGTTCATTCTGTTCAACGGCAAGCGCCACCCAGCCGACATGGGCGCACCCGAGGTCGAGGCATTCCTCTCCGCGCTGGCCACCGAGCGCAACGTCTCCGCCAGCACGCAGAACCAGGCCATGCACGCGATCCTGTTTCTCTACCGCGACGTGCTGCACATTGACCTGCCGTGGCTGGATGGCGTCACCCGCGCCAAGGTATCCAAGCGCCTGCCGAGCGTGCTCACCCAGCAGGAGACGGCGGCGCTGCTGGCACACGTTTCCGGCACCAATGGGCTTATCATTCGGCTGCTCTACGGCACCGGCATGCGCATCAATGAATGTCTGCGGCTACGCATCAAGGACGTCGATCTCGCGCGGCGTCTGATCACCATCCGAGAAGGCAAGGGCAACAAAGACCGCGTGACCATGCTTCCGGCCAGCGTGGTGGAAGACCTGATCCAGCACATCGACGAACGCCGCCGCTGGCACAACATCGACCTGTCGACCGGCCATGCCGATGTCGAGATGCCCGACGCCATCGCCCGCAAGTATCCCCGTGCAGCATCAGAGTGGGCGTGGCAATACATCTTCGCCGCACCGACCTACAGCACCGACCCGCGCAGCGGCAGCGTGCGGCGCCACCACTGGAGCGAACGCAACATCCAGCGGGCGGTGAAGGTCGCAGCCCAGGAGGCACGCATTCACAAGCTGGTCCACCCGCACACGCTCAGGCACTGCTTTGCCACCCACCTGCTCGAGACCGGGTCTGACATCCGCACCGTGCAGGAGCTGCTCGGGCACTCCGACGTCAGCACCACCATGATCTACACCCACGTCATCAATCGCGGCGCTTGTGGCGCCACCAGCCCGCTGGACCGTATCGCCACATGACCGTGCCAGCCCTCACCCGCCAGCAGCTTTGTGCGGCCCTCACCATCAGCGAGTCCACCGTCCGCCGGCTCGAGCTGGACGGCATGCCCTATACTCCAGTCGGGATCAGGGCCAAACGCTATGATCTGGACGAGTGCAAAGCCTGGCTGCGGGAGAATCAATGTCAATCTGGACAGACAAAAAGGGACGCCGGCACGTCGGCATTATGGTCGACGGGCGCAGAGTTCACCGCATCCTGCCGGAAGACGCACCTGCGAGTGCTGCCAAGCAGCTAGAGGCCGACCTGCGGGCGGCGCTGTCCGTCGCCAAAACCCCGCGCATCCCCAACGATCCACGCCTCACCGAAGTCATCAGCCTGTACGTCGACCACGCCGAAACCCTGCGCAGCACCAAGACCGCGCTCGACCACGCCAGCCGCATCGCCTTGTGGCTGGAAAAATACCGCGCCAGCCAGGCCCGCCAGGCAGCCGCACACATCGTCAAGGACATGACCGGGCACTACGCCGCCGGCACCATCAACCGCAGCCTCGGCACCCTCAAAAAAGCTCTGCGACTGGCATGGGAGCGCGGCCTCACCGCCACCGACTACAGCGCCCACGTCAAGCGGCTGCCCGAGAATAACGCCCGCAGCACCTACCTCAGCCTCGACCAGGTGCAGGCCATCGCCACCCGCTGCAGCGTGCCGGTGCAGGCGGCTATCTGGACCGCCCTGCTCACCGGCGCGCGGCGCGGCGAAATATGCAAGCTGCAGGCCGTCGACATTGGGGCGGACAGCATCCTGATCCACGCCGGCAACACCAAGACCCTGCGCACCCGCACCGTGCCCATCGTGCCCGCCCTGCGTCCCTGGCTCAAGCACTTCCCGCTGGAAGTCGGCATCGAGGGAATCAAAAGCGCCTGGCGGCGGGCGCGCGAGGACGCCGACATGCCAGACGTCAACTTCCACGACCTGCGCCACAGCTGCGCCAGCATCCTCATCGCCACCGGCGCGGACCTGTTCACCGTGTCGAAGATCCTCGGACACAGCAGCGTGAAGACGACCGAGCGCTACGCGCACATGCAGATCGAGCAGCAGCGCGACGCCATGCTGCGCGCATTCAAAATCAAATAGGGATGGTGGGCGGTACAGGGCTTGAACCTGTGACCCCAGCAATGTGAATGCTGTGCTCTACCACTGAGCTAACCGCCCGGATTACACCGGAAATTACACAGACCACCTCGGAAGCCGCGCCACTGCTGGCAAGCACTTGCCGTGTGAAGGCGTGTGAACGGTCCAGGCGAGCCGCAAACCCGCGCCGCTGCGTGAGCTGATGAGCGTGAACGGGTGTAAATCGGCAGTGTTTTACACCGGGATTGCACAGGGCGATTTAACGGGCCGCTGTGCTGTTCTATTTTTTGGATGTGCGCAGTATAGGCC
>NZ_LDUG01000056.1:21943-24789 GCF_001530125.1 Thiobacillus denitrificans
CGCGCTCCACCCCCGAGGCGGTGCAGGCGATTCTCGACGGCATGGCCTGGCTCGATCTGAATCACGACGAAGGCCTGTTCTACCAGACCCAGCGCCTGTATCGCTACAAGGAAGTGATCGAGCAGATGCTGGCGAGCGGGCAGGCCTATCTGTGCTATTGCAGCCCGGAAGAACTCGACAACATGCGCGAGGCGCAGCGCACGCGCGGCGAAAAGCCGCGTTACGACGGCCGCTGGCGCCCCGAATCCGGCAAATCGCTGCCGGTGCCGCTTTCCGGCGTGCAGCCGGTGGTGCGCTTCAAGAACCCCACCGAGGGCACGGTGGCGTGGAAGGATCTGGTCAAGGGCACCATCGAGTTTGCCAACGCCGAGCTCGACGATCTCATCATCGCGCGCGCCGACGGCACCCCCACCTACAACTTCTGCGTGGTGGTGGACGACTGGGACATGCAGATCACCCATGTGATCCGCGGCGACGACCACGTCAACAACACGCCGCGCCAGATCAACATCCTGCGCGCGCTGGGCGCCGAGGTGCCGCAGTACGCCCATCTATCCATGATTCTCGGCGACGACGGCACCAAGCTGTCGAAGCGCCACGGCGCGGTGTCGGTGATGCAGTATTTCGAGGAAGGCTACTTGCCGGAAGCCGTGATCAACTACCTGGCGCGCCTCGGCTGGTCGCACGGTGACGCCGAACTGTTCAGCCGCGAACAGTTCGTGCAGTGGTTCGACCTCGACCACATCACGCCCTCGGCCGCGCAGTTCAACACGGAAAAACTGCGCTGGCTCAACCACCAATACATCAAGGCGGCTGACGACGCGCGCCTGGCCGGGCTCGTCCGCCCCTTCCTCATTCGCAACGGCGGCAATCCGGACGACGGCCCCGACCTCGCGACAGTGTGCGCGCTGGTGAAGGAACGCGCCGCCACCATCGTCGAACTGGCCGACGCCGCCACGCTGTTCTACCGCACCCTGCACCCCACGCCCGAACTGCTGGCGCAGCACGTCACCCCCGAAGTGCTGCCCGCGCTGGCCGAGCTGGCCGCCCGCCTCGAAGCACTGGCCTGGGAGCGCACCGCGATCAGCACTGCATTCAAGGAAACCCTCGCCGCGCACGGCCTCAAAATGCCGAAGCTGGCGATGCCGGTGCGCGTGCTGGTGACCGGCGAGCCGCAGACGCCGGCGATCGACGCGACGCTCGAACTGATCGGCCGCGACAAGGTGGTTTCCCGCCTGAAAGCCGCGCTGTAGGCTGCCACAGGGCCGACGATTCCGCTATAATGCGCGCTGTTTTTAGCCGGCGTAGCTCAGTTGGTAGAGCAGCGCATTCGTAATGCGAAGGTCGCCAGTTCGATTCCGGCCGCCGGCACCAGTTGTAAAAAAACGCCGCTCAATGAGCGGCGTTTTTGTTGGGCGTGGAAATTCTCGAAGCGGCAGCCATCCGGCAATTGCCTTAACCGATCAAGCACGAATGACAACCACCTCAAGACATTCGGCCTCGACCTCGGTTCAACCCTCACTTGCCTGATTGTGCGCCGACCACAACTGCTCCAGATCGCTTCGCAAAGCAGCGTGCTTGTCGGAATCGAGCGAAGGTTCAGCCCCTGGCCGAGAGATGAGTCTGCTGCCACAACCTTCAATCGCATTACGACATGGAAAAGCGGAAATTGAAACCGGCAAGGCGCTGCAAAAAAATCGTTCCCGGGGCTGAACGAACTGCTGCTTGACTTCCGATAGCTTGTTGTCAACAATGCCAACATGAAGGCAGAACTGCTCAAGCAGCATCGCCAGCGCCTGCCCAATGGTGGGCTGGTAGAAATGAGAATATGGAAGCTGCCCTGTCCCGTTCCACCCTGCGACCACGCTTTCAAGTACCGCCTGGTTTATATGCTGAATGGAAAACGCATAGTCGGTTTCGACAATGAACGCGGCAAAGGCGACCACAAGCATCTGGATGGAAAAGAGTACGTCTACCACTTTGTTTCCATCGACCAACTGCTGGATGATTTTCTGGCAGAAGTTGAGAGGAGAGTCACATGAAAACCGCCGTCATCGAGATCAACCCGGCCTGGAAGGCCGCGCTCAGAACGGGTGCAAAAGGCATACACCAGGCCGCCAAGTCCGGCCGCGTGCAACAGGCCACCTTCAGCTACGCCAGCCCTGAACTGCTGTTCTCAGAAATCAGTCCCAAGCGCTGGGGCGTACTGGAGGCCATGAGCGGTGCCGGCGAATTGAGCCTGCGCGAAGTTGCCCGCAGGCTGGAACGAGACGTCAAATCCGTGCACCGGGATGTGCATACCCTGCTGGAAATCGGCCTACTGGAAAAAACCGAGAGTGGAAAAATCGTGTGCCCGTTCGACAAGGTGCGTGTCGATTTCACGTTGGCACAGGCAGCTTGAGTGGCTTGGCAACATGGATCAGATTTCCCCTGTTTGACTCTCAATTCGACCCGTTTCAGCCATTCGACGGCTCCTCGCCTTCACCGTCCGGTGTTGGCACTACAAGAGGCGTTCACCGTGCTTTCATGTCGGGCAGAAGATCGGCCGAAGCGGTCGTCCTGTCACCCCCGCATCACGTCAGCTTCTTGGCCAAGAGCAGTCAGTGAAGCAACCCAGACGATGGAAACTCGATCGAGCAGGCGGGGGACGTTGGTCGACCCCATGAGGTTCGTTCCTCGAGTAGATTCCAATCGAGGTTTGAGTCTGAGCGATCGGTTTTTACCTTGAATCGGAAATCAAAAAAGATTTAGCTTTTGGTGGGGCTGTGGATAGGTGGGAAGGTCGCCGTCAGGCGAGCTATCCACCTATCCACAGCCCCTTCGCTTTACGCTTTTTCTCGGGTCAG
>NZ_LDUG01000057.1 GCF_001530125.1 Thiobacillus denitrificans
CCCCTCCTGAGTCCGGCCTGATCGACGAATGGATCGCCAACCCGCTGATGCTGCCGCTCGCGGGAGGATTGCTGGCGCTGTTGGCCGGTTTTGGCTTTTACCGCTATCGCCGGCGCAACAAAGCCGCCCAGGTAGACAGCTCTTTTCTGGAAAGCCGGCTGCAGCCCGACTCTTTCTTCGGCGCCAGTGGCGGCCAGCGCGTTGACACCAACGAAGGTAAAACCACGGGCTCGTCTGTGGCGTATTCACCCAGTCAACTTGATGCGGGTGGAGATGTAGACCCGGTGGCCGAAGCCGATGTGTACCTGGCCTACGGTCGCGACCTGCAGGCGGAAGAAATCCTCAAGGAAGCCTTGCGTACCACCCCGATGCGCGTGGCCATTCATGGCAAGCTGCTGGAAATTTATGCCAAACGGCATGACAGCAAGGCTTTTGACGGCGTCGCCCTCGAAGCGTTTAACCTCACGCAGGGCTTCGGCCCCGAGTGGGCTTACATCGCCGAGATGGGCCGGCAGGTCGATCCCGACAACCCGATGTACCAACCTGGCGGACAGCCTGCTGCTGAGGATTACATCGGCGAAGCCAAAAAACCTCACCCGACCGGCACCATCGCGTCATTCGCGCAGGCGGGATCGGCTGTGTCAGCGCCTATGACGAATGTCGATCTGGACCTGGACTTTTCGCTGGATGATGCGCTCGGGGTGGCTGCCATCGCGGCGCC
>NZ_LDUG01000058.1 GCF_001530125.1 Thiobacillus denitrificans
TGGCACCGCTTTTTGCAGCAAGGCGCAGTAGCCGTCGATGGCGATCAGCGGAGAGCGCAGATCGTGCGCCACTGAATACGAAAACGCTTCGAGCTCCTTGTTGGCCGCTTCAAGCTGGGCCGTCCTGCGGGAAACCCGGTTTTCCAGGTTGACATTGAGCCTGACAATTTCCATCTTGGCACGTTTACGCTGGGTGATGTCGGTGATGGTGCTGACGAAGCCGGACGGAGCGCTGCTTGGGCCCTCAAACAGGGGCTGTAAGTTGATCAGCAGCCACAAAACGCTGCCGTCAGGCTTGCGGTAGCAGACCACGACGTTTGACTGGGGTAGACCGGTGCGCTTGGCGATGACGCTGGGCCGGCCCTCCTCAGGCATCAGCGAGCCGTCTTCGCGCAGCAGCTGCCACTCCGGCGCGATCGAAGTTTGCCCCTTCATCTGGGCCAGGGTCTTGCCGAGGATGCGTTCGGCACTGGCATTGCAGTCGACGATTCGCCCGTCTGCGTCGCGCAGCACGACGCCTTCGGCCAGCGCGGCCACGACGGTGCGAAAGCGCGCTTCGCTCGCCCGAAGCGCCGTCTCGGTCTGTTTGCGCGCGGTGATGTCGGTGCCTACGCCGCGATAACCGATGAACTTGCCATTGGCGTCGACGATGGGCTCCCCGCTGATGCAGAAGACAAGCACCTTGCCGTCCTTGTCTTCGCGCTCATACTCGAAATTACGGAAAGTCTCGTGCCTTTCGAGTTGGGCGCGATGAAGCGGCCAGGCCGCCTGGTTGCGGGAGGTGTCATTGCTCTCCCACCGGGTCTTGCCCAAGTAGTCACCAATGATGCTCTTGACCTGACTCGTTGCGCCACCGGACAGCATGGTGAAGCGAAATTGTTCGTCGAGTTCCCAGTACCAGTCCGCAGAAAGGTGGGTCAGGCTGCGAAAGCGCGCCTCGCTGTGGCGCAAGCAGACATCGGCGGCCAGACGCTCGGTGATGTCTTCGGCGGTGATCAGAATATGGGTCACCGCACCACTGGCATCTTTCAGCGGGAGCTTGCGCGCGTGGATGCGGATGACACCGCGATTT
>NZ_LDUG01000059.1 GCF_001530125.1 Thiobacillus denitrificans
GAAATGGTCGGCGAGGTGCTCGACTGCATGATGGGGCTGGCCACTGACGGCATGACCATGATGGTGGTGACCCACGAGATGGGCTTTGCCCGCAAGGTCGGCAGCCGCGTGATTTTCATGGATGTGGGCGGAAAGATTCTGGAGGACTGCTCCAAAGACGAGTTCTTCAGCCATCCCGAGAACCGGCAGCCGCGGACCAAGGACTTCCTGAACAAGATACTGCAGCATTGAAGTCCTGTCATGCCCCGCTGATAAAACTGGCCGCCCTCATGGTTGATGGGGCGTGCTGGTATTGGGACTCACCGTGTCCTGATCACGACTTCAAGGTACTCACTCGGCACGACCATCGCGCCATCGGTGGCGCGGTTGAACTGCTGCGCCAGCCCGATGAAATCAGCGGACAGGGACTGCTGCTGGGCGGCGTCCACGGCGCCGAACGCCTTTTGCACCGGCCCATAGTAGGTGCGAAACGTGTCGAGCCAGTGCTGTGGCGAGCGGTAGCGAAATACAAAGTTCTGGCGGACCGCTTCGAGCGTGCCGATGCGCCCGTCAAACAGCTCGCGCAGGCGCTCATCGGTGCCCCAGAGCGAAGGCGACTTGACGCCAGCGGGCGGGGGAATGTAACGGCCGATCAGCTTGAATAACTGGCCGATGAAACCCGGCGGCGTCCAGTTCGCCAGGCCGATCTTGCCGCCCGGCTTGCACACGCGTGCGAGTTCACTTGCTGCCCGTTCCTGGTTGGGCGTGAACATCACCCCGAACGTGGACAGCACGACATCAAACGAGGCATCTGCATACGGCAGGTTCTCGGCGTCGGCCTCTTCGAACTGTACTGCCAGGCCCTCGGCGCTTGCCCGCGCCTTGCCCCGTTCCAGTAGCGCGCCCACATAGTCGGTTGAGACCACATCGCACCAGCGGCGAGCAGCGGCCAGCGTGGCATTGCCGTTGCCGGCAGCGACATCGAGCACGCGCTCGCCGGCGCGTAAATCGAGCGCTTCACACAAGTTCTCGCCGACGATCTGCAAGGTCGTTCCAACGACGGCGTAGTCCCCCGAGGACCATGCGGCATGCTGCTTGAGCTTGACCGCTGAAAAATCGGTAACAGGCTGTGCGGATAAGGTTTCCATGATGCTTCTCCAGGGCTGGTGTTTATGGGGTTCGGGGGGGGCGTCAGTCGGACTGATGTCGGTGATTCCCCAAGGACGGGTACTGTGCAGCCGCATGCAAGGGTTTTATCTGGATGGGCCTTCGACCGGCACGGCATCCAGCGGCGACTCAAACGCAATGAAGAGAACGCACGGGGCGGTGCTTGCGCAGAAGGCTTTGTGGGGCTTTTTAGGGGGGCCGTAGGCATAAGTCCCCGACTTGAGAACAGCCGTCTTCTGGCCGTCGTAAGTGACGCGAAGCTCGCCCGCTACCAGCACCATGCGCTCTGCCGACGTGTGCCAATGCAGAGGAAGGGTCGATTTGGCGGGCACTCTGAGGAATACGTCGACATTGTCCTTTGCAGGATCGCCGTGAAGAACGGCAATGCCGCACCCTTTGGGCAAGAACGGCGGACAGGGCCCCCACTTCAGCTTCGCGTCACGGGCGGTCCACGTCACCGCCTGCTCCTCAACAGCCTGCTGTGCGAGCGCGAAAGAGTTGAGCAGGCTCAACGACAAAACCAGGGAACAGCGCCATATGGGCTGCAATGAGCGTCCTGGAAAGGTTTGCTGGGACATGGTAATTTCTCCTTGTGGTTGCCGTGCTGTACGGCTGCATGATCGCCTGACAAGGCTGATTCAGGGTCACCACGAAGTGGACAAACAGGGATACAGAAAGCGGGACAAAAAGCCTCCACCGGCGCCGGTCGCGGGAATAAAATGCGTCGGTGCGGGCGATGCCTGCAGGAGCCGGACATGGACGAACAGAGCAATTCTTTTGGATACTGGCTGCGCCGACGACGCAAGGCGCTGGATCTGACGCAGGGCGCACTGGCTCAAAAAGTCAGTTGTTCGCAGGCCGCGATCAAGAAAATTGAGGCCGAGGAGCGCCGGCCCTCCAAGGGACTGGCTCAGCGTCTGGCCGAGCAGCTCGCGATTCCGGCGCAGGAGCGAGCGGTGTTTCTGGACGCTGCACGCAACCGCCGAGTCAACAACAGCTTGCATTTCGATGAATCGCCCGTCAAGGCCACCCCCTTTGTTCCAGCAAGAGACGCGCTGCTGCCGGCAAGTCATCTGAATTTGCCCTTCGTCGGGCGCAACAACGACTACGGGCAGTTCCTCGGGCTGATCGCCCGACTTACATCGGGAAGCGGCCATGTGGTGCTGATCGAGGGTGAGGCCGGCATTGGCAAGAGCCGGTTGATGCACGAAGTCAGGCGCTACGCGCAAGAACGCGATTTGCAGACGCTGGCCACGAACTGTTACGAGATTGAGCAGGCGATAGCCTATCAACCGGTGATCGATCTCGCCACCCAGGCCTGGATGGCCGCACCCGAAGCGCGGCTGCGCATGATGGCGCCCATCCTGCTGGCCGAGATCGCCGCACTGGTGCCGGCCGCAGCCGAGCGCCTGGCCGACCTGCCGCCCTTGTCGGCGGACTTCCCCGAGGCGCGGCAGGCACGCCTGTTTCATGCGCTGCTTCTGTTGTTCGATGCGCTGGCCCAGAATCGGCAACTGATTGTCAACATCGACAACATTCAATGGGCTGACGACGCCAGCCTGCAGTTCCTGCATTTTCTGGCACGCCAGATTGCCCGGCGGCCAATACTCCTGGCCTGTGCCTACCGCGACGAGGAACTCGACAGCAACGAACAACTCAGCGGCCTGCTTGAAAGCCTGCGCCGTGAACCGCATACACGCCATATCGAGCTGGCGCGGCTGAAACCCGAAGATACCGAAGCGCTGCTGATCAAAATCAACGACCCAAGGTTGGGCGCGCCTGATCTTGCGGCGCGGCTGCACCGGGAAAGCGAGGGCAATCCCTTCTTTCTCGGGTCGATCGTGCATGCGCTGAGCGACGGCGAATGCACGATCAGCGACCCGCTCAGACTGCCGCTACCGGATGCACTGCGGGACTCGGTGCGCGCCCGCCTGGCCCATGTGCCGATTGAAGACAGGCCATTGCTCGATGTCGCGGCCGTATTGGGGCATCGTTTCGACTTCGAGACCTTGCTGGCGCTCACGCGCATGCCCGAGGAGCGCTTTCTGCACAGCCTGGACTCGCTGGTCAAGCGCCGGCTGCTGCGCGAGGAGCAGGACGGGGATTTTTATGATTTCAGCCACGACAAGGTGCGCGAGGTGGTGTACCGCGACATCGGGAGCGCCCGGCGCGTGCTGCTGCACCGGGTTGTGGCAGAGCTGCTGGAGCAGCATGCCCAAGGCGATACCCATGGGCACGATGCCCACCTTGCCGAGCACTATGAGCGCGGCAAGGTGTGGCCCAAGGCTTTGACGTATCTTGGCCTGGCCGCCGATCGATCGCAAAAACTGTTTGCGATGCGCGAATCGCTGCAATGGTTTGACCGTGCTGTCGGGCTGCTGCTGGCCCATCCCGAAGCGGCCACGCCAGCCCGGCAACTTGCGCTGTACGAGCGGCGCGGGGTGGCGCGAGCCCAGGCCGGCCAGACCGAGGGCGCGGTGGCCGACTTTCAGCGCGTGATCGAGGCGGCGCGCGCGCTGGGCGAGCACGCGCATGCATGTGATGTGCTGATTCAGCTCGGCATGGCGTACCGGCGCGCCGACGCCTACGAACAGGCCGTCGCCTGCCTCGACGAAGCCCTCACGGCCTCGCGCGCAACGCGCGATGAGCGGCATGTGGCCGATACGCTTTATCACTTGGGGACGGTCGCCTGGAGCAATGGCCGCAACGATCTGGCGATCACGCATCACCAGCAAGCGGTCGATATCTGCGAGCGTCTGCACCTGACCGACCTGGTCGCCGTGCAGGCGTTTCACGGGCGCGGGGAAGCCTATTTTGCCAACGCCGAACCGGCAGCGGCCATCGGCGCATTTTCGCGCTCGCTCGATCTGGCCCGCGTCATCGACGACAAGAGCTATGAATCGGAAAACCTGATGATGATCGGCTGGGCCTGCACCGGCCACATGGGGCTGGCCGACTACCCGCGCGCCTTGTCGCATTTCGATGCCGCGCTGGTCATCGCGCGAGCCGCTGACCTGCAGTGGCATCTGGGGCCGACACTGATCGGGCGCGCCAATGTGCGGGCAGCCATGGGCCGGTTTGGCGAGGCCTGGGCTGACCTGAACGAAGCGCTGCCGCGTCTGGAGATGCTGGGGCTGGTTCGCTACCAGATCATGGCGCATGACGCGCTGGGCTGCCTGTTGCTGGCTTTGAACCATGCCGGCCCGGCGTCGCAGCACTTTGAACGAAGTCTGCGACTCGCGCGCGACGCCGGAATCAGGTACTGGCTGCCCAGGCTGGAAGCCAATCTGGCAATTGCACAGCTGCGGCTCGGTATTGCCGGCCATCGATTAACGCTGCAAG
>NZ_LDUG01000006.1 GCF_001530125.1 Thiobacillus denitrificans
CCGTGTTGTATGCCGGCATCGGCGGGCTGGCGGCATTTCTCGTCATTGGTCAATTCGACCTGAAATTCGCCAGTTACAAGTTCATTGCGATGGCCTCGTGCTTCCTGGGCCTGATCTATTCCCAGCGCTTGCAAACAATCACCGGCGAACAAGGCAACAAATAGCGCACAGCTCTTGAGCTGGGCGAACGCCAAGGGCAACCCTGGGGGTGCCGTTGTAGGAGGCCCGCCCTCGGGCCGATGCCGTGGAGGTTGCGACGGCGCGCAAATCGGGGCGAGGGCGCCCCCGCCCACAGGGCTGGCCAATACCAACAAATAACGATGAAAGAGCCTTTTCGTAGTAGCCGAGTGCCGAGGGCGTGCTCGCTTCTTCAACCAGCAACGGCAGGATTGCAGAGCTATCCCAGAATTTCACCGCGCCGACTCGCGCTCTTCCAGCAAAGCCTGGAGTACGCTGGCATGCTGCAGTGCTACGGGGAGCGGTGCCAAACGACAGGCCGTTCCATGGCCTCGCCGCAGGATGCCTTTGCGTTCCAGAAGCGCAAGCTCGTCCGATTGGCCGTTTTCACTCACGACCGGGATGAGCCGGGCGGCCGGCCGGTCGTGGTCGGTGATGAGGATGGTCTCGCCGTGGCGCACTTGTTCAATCAGCGCACTCAACTGATTTTTGGTGGCGGATATTGAGGCGGTTTTCATTTGGCCATTATAGCCATTCAGTTACGCAGCGCCGCGTGTACCGACCGCCGACGAGAAGCCATCGATCACCGGCTGGATCAGGCTGCGCTTGAGCTTGAGCGCGGCCTGATTGACGATCAGGCGCGAACTGATGTCGCTGATGTGTTCCACCGCGACCAGGCCGTTGGCCTTGAGGGTGCCGCCGGTGGAAACCAGGTCGACGATGACGTCGGACAGGCCGACCAGCGGGGCGAGCTCCATCGAGCCATACAGCTTGATGAGGTCGATGTGCACGCCCTTGCCGGCAAAGTGTTCGCGCGCGGCGTTGACGTACTTGGTGGCGACGCGGATGCGCGCGCCCTGCTTTACCGTGCCGGCGTAGTCGTAGCCTTCGCGCACGGCGACCATCATGCGGCAGCACGCGATCTGCAGGTCGAGCGGCTGATAGAGGCCGTTGCCGCCGTGTTCGTTGAGCACATCCTTGCCGGCAATGCCAAGGTCGGCGGCGCCGTATTGCACGTAGGTCGGGACGTCGCTGGCGCGCACGATGATGAGCCGCACGTCGGCGCGGTTGGTGCCGATGATGAGCTTGCGCGAGGACTCGGGGTTCTCGGTCGGCGTGATGCCTGCCGCCGCCAGCAGCGGCAGCGTTTCTTCAAAGATGCGGCCCTTGGACAGGGCGAGGGTGATTCCGGTGTAGGTCATGATGGCTTGTATCAGGGGTTGCATTTATTCAACCCGGATTATCCATTGAAATGCGGGGACGAATCGCCGCGCAACAGATTCGCGCTGTTGTAGGAGGCCCGCCCTCGGGCCGAATGCGGGCGGTTGTCCGGTGCGGGCAATCGCGGCGAGGGCGCCGCTCCTACAGGTCTGCGCTGTTGTAGGAGGCCCGCCCTCGGGCCGAAGCCTTGGCGGTTGCGGCGGTGCGAAATTCGGGGCGGGGCGCCCCTCCTACAGGTCCGCGCTGTTGTAGGAGCCCCCGCAAGGAGGAGGCCGTGGTTGTAAAAGCCGACGAGTCGGCAACAACCACGCACGCCCACCCTCGGGCCGAAGCCTTGTCGGTTGCGGCGGTACGAAATTCGGGGCGGGGGCGCCCCTCCCACAGGGGGGATACCCTGTGGGCCGTGCTGTCATCGCGAGCCCGCAGGGCGTGGCGATCCAGCGCTCTTCGATTCCGCTGGCATTCTGAATTGCTTCGCACTGCTCGCAATGACGGCATCTGCATGGCTCCAGTGCACGCGCCGGATGCGCGCGCCGCCGAGGATGGCCATGATGAGCAGGGGCAACTCGGACGAGTGGCCGAACGGCAGTAGCAGGGGACGACTGGCGACCACGAGGCGGGATTGAACATACGGGGAATCTCATGCCACTTTCCCCTCGTTCAATCCGCAAAATTTCGGATGACCATAAAGCCTTCGCGCTCGGCCGCCAGACTCAAGCGGGTATCCAGGCATACGAATTGCCAACCTTTCGGTCTATGCTCGCAGACAAGCAGCGCTGCTGCCAATTGCAGTGAATCGGCGGCGCGCAGAGGGTGAAGCCGCAGCAGGCGTTGAGCGATCTGGCGCACGCCGTCCAGGGGTTGCACTTCATGCCAGGCTGCCTGCAGCGCTGCCAATTGACCCAGCGCCAGCGTGATTTCTGTCGAATCAAGCTTGGCTTCACGTTCGAGCCTGGCCAAGGCGGAAGCGCACTCGACCGGGGTTCCCCACCATGCAACGATTTCAGGATTGTTTTCGTAATAGCCGAGTGCTGAGGGCGTGCTCGCTTCTTCAACCAGCAACGGCAGGATTGCAGAGCTATCCCAGAATTTCACCGCGCCGACTCGCGTTCTTCCAGCAAAGCCTGGAGTGCGCTGGCATGCTGCAGTGCTACGGGGGGCGGTGCCAAACGACAGGCCGTTCCATGGCCTCGCCGCAGGATGCCTTTGCGTTCCAGAAGCGCAAGCTCGTCCGATTGGCCGTTTTCACTCACGACCGGGATGAGCCGGGCGACCGGCCGGTCGTGGTCGGTGATGAGGATGGTCTCGCCGTGGCGAACTTGCTCAATCAGCGCACTCAACTGATTTTTGGTGGTGGATATTGAGGCGGTTTTCATTTGGCCATTATAGCCATAATTATATTGGGGCAGTTACGCGGCGATCCAGGATGCTTCGACTCAGCGGGCGTTCTGGATTGCTTCGCGTTGCTCGCAATGACGGCGGCAGCATATTTCAGTGCGCGCGCCTGATGCGTGCGCCCAGCTGGGTGAGCTTTTCCTCGAGGCGTTCGTAGCCGCGGTCGAGGTGGTAGATGCGCTCGATGGTGGTCTCCCCTGCTGCGACCAGGCCGGCCAGCACCAGGCAGGCGGAGGCGCGCAGATCGGTCGCCATGACGATGGCGCCGTCCAGCCGCGGCACGCCGCGCACTAAAGCAGTGTGGCCGGACACTTCGATGTTGGCACCCAGACGGCGCAGTTCCTGGACGTGCATGAAGCGGTTTTCGAAAATGGTTTCGGTGACGCTGGCCGCACCCTCGGCAATGCAGTTCATCGCCATGAACTGCGCCTGCATATCGGTGGGAAACGCCGGGTGCGGCGCAGTGCGCACGTCCACCGATTTCAGCTTGCCGTCGGATACGACTTCGATCCAGTCGTCGCCAACGCTGACCTTGGCCCCGGCTTCGCGCAGCTTGCTCATCACCGCGTCGAGCGTGTCGGGCTGGGTATGGGTGGTGCGCACGCGGCCGCCGGTCATGGCGGCGGCGACCAGAAAGGTGCCGGTCTCGATGCGGTCGGCCATCACGGAATAGTCCGCACCGTGCAGCGTGTCGACACCGTGAATGGTGATGATGTCGCCGCCCGCGCCTTCGATGTTGGCGCCCATCGCGACCAGGCAGCGCGCCAGGTCGACCACTTCGGGTTCGCGCGCGGCATTTTCCAGCACGGTGGTGCCGTCGGCCAGCGCGGCGGCCATCATCAGGTTTTCGGTGCCGGTGACGGTCACCATGTCCATCACGATGCGCGCGCCCTGCAGGCGCTTGCAGCGGGCGTGGATGTAGCCGTGCTCGATGCTGATGTCGGCCCCCATCGCCTGCAGACCCTTGATGTGCAGATCGACCGGGCGCGAGCCGATAGCGCAGCCGCCGGGCAGCGAAACGCGTGCCTCGCCGAAGCGCGCCAGCGTCGGCCCCAGCACCAGGATGGCGGCACGCATGGTTTTCACCATTTCGTAGGGCGCTTCCTTGTGCGGGATGGATTCGCCGCACAGGGTGACGTGGTTCTGGTCGTCGAGGGTGACGCGCACGCCCATGTGGCCGAGTAGCGCCAGCATGGTGCTGATGTCCTTGAGGTGCGGCACATTGGCCAGCCGCAGCGGCTCGGCGGCAAGCAGGCTGGCGGTCAGGATCGGCAGCGCGGCGTTCTTGGCGCCGGAAATGCGCACTTCGCCGTCCAGCGGATTGCCGCCATGAATCAGCAGGGCGTCCATTCAGCGCGCAGCCCAGTCTTCGGGGGTATAGGTCTTCATCGACAGCGCATGGATCTCCGCGTGCATGCGCGAACCGAGTGCGTCGTACACCAGCCGGTGCTGCTGGATCATGTTCTTGCCGGTGAAGGCCGGGCTGACGATCACCGCCTGAAAATGCTGGCCGTCGCCGTCCAGTTCGATGTGGTCACACGGCAGTTTCTCGGTGATCCAGCCTTTGATGTCGTCGGGGGTAACCATGCGTGTTGTGCCTCTTCAGTGTCTGAGTTTGTAGCCGCTTTTCAGCAGCGCCAGAGTGAGCGCGGATATTGCCACAAAGCAGGCACTGGCGACCAGCAAACCGAGCCAGGGATCGGTGTCGGACTGGCCGACAAACGCATAGCGAAAGCCGTCGATCAGGTAGAACACCGGGTTGGCATGCGAGATCCCCTGCCAGAAGGGGGGCAGTGAATGGATCGAGTAGAACACGCCGGACAGGAAGGTGAGCGGCAGGATGAGGAAGTTCTGGAATGCCGCCAACTGGTCGTATTTTTCCGCCCAGATGCCGGCGACGATGCCGATCGCGCCCATGATGGCGCAGGCCAGCAGCGCATACGCCAGCAGCCAGCCCCAGTGCGGCATCTGCCACGGGGCGAACCACAGGGTCACCACCCAGACGCCAAGCCCGACCACCAGGCCGCGGATCACCGCCGCGCCCAGATAGGCCAGGAAAAATTCCAGGTAGGACAGCGGCGGCAGCAGCACGAACACGATGTTGCCCTGCATCTTCGACTGGATCAGGCTGGACGAGCTGTTGGAGAACGCGTTCTGCAGCATGCTCATCATCACCAGCCCCGGCACCAGGAAGCTGGTGTAGGAGACGCCGGGATAGACTTCGACGTGCGCTTCCAGCACATGCGAGAAGATCAGCAGATACAGCAGGGCCGTCACCACCGGGGCGACCACCGTCTGCACCGCCACTTTCCAGAAGCGCAGCATTTCCTTGTAGAAGAGTGCCGGCAATCCGCTCATGTGAACACCCTCGAATCCGTCACGCCGGCGTCCATCCCCGAAAGAGGCAATTCCGGGATGACGCGCCGCATTCGGGGCGAGGGCGCCCCGAATTTCGCGCCGTCGCAACCACCACGGCTTCGGCCCGGGGGCGGGCCTCCTACAACAGCGCGGACCTGTAGGAGGGGCGCCCTCGCCCCGAATTTCGTGCCATCGCAATCACCACGGCTTCGGCCCGGGGGCGGGCCTCCTACAACAGCGCGGACCTGTGGGAGGGGCGCCCTCGCCCCGATTTTCGTGCTCATGTGCGTTTCATGATGTCGGTGAAGACATCCTCCAGATCGGGTTCCTGCAGCTGCATTTCGAGCACGCGGATGCCGGCGCCGCGCAGGTCGGCGAGGAGGGTTTCCAGATCGGCATACTCGCTGAAATTGATGCGCCAGCTGCCGTCGGCGTCATGCTGCAGGCGGGTCTGCCAGGCGGCGGGAAGGGTTTCGCCCTGCAGCCGCAGCTGCGCGCAATGCTCGTTGGTCAACTGCAGCAGGTTGCGGGTGGTGTCACAGGCGACGACGCGACCGCTTTTCAGCATGGCGATGCGGCCGCACAGGGCCTCGGCCTCTTCCAGGTAATGCGTGGTCAGGAGGATGGTGTGCCCCTCGCGGTTGAGGCGGCTGATGAATTCCCACAGCGAGCGGCGCAGGTCGACGTCGACCCCGGCGGTCGGCTCGTCGAGCACGATGACCGGCGGCTTGTGCACCAGCGCCTGCGCCACCAGCAGGCGGCGCTTCATCCCACCCGACAGGCTTTGCGTGTTTTTGTCGGCGTGCGGGGCGAGATCGAGGTGGTGCATGATCTCGTCGATCCAGCCGTCGTTGTGCCTGAGTCCGAAATAGCCGGACTGGATGCGCAGGGTTTCGCGCACGTTGAAAAAGGGATCGTAGACCAGTTCCTGCGGCACCACGCCAAGCGCGCGTCGCGCCTGGCGATAGTCGCGCACCACGTCGTGGCCCATGATGGCCGCGTGGCCGGCGTCGGCGCGGGTGAGCCCGGCCAGAATCGAAATCAGCGTGGTCTTGCCGGCGCCGTTGGGGCCGAGCAGGCCGAAAAACTCGCCCGGCTGGATGTCGAGCGAGACGCCATCGAGCGCCTGGGTGGTGCCAAAGTGCTTGCGCAGATCGCTGACGCGGATCGCGGGGCTTGCCTGGCTCATGCAGGCAACAGCTCGGACACCCCGTACAGCTCGGCCAGGGTGGCGAAGCTGGTCGGCAGGCCGGTGCAGGCAAGGCTGCGGCCGGCTTGCCGGGCCTGTCGCATGGCGCTGAAGATGAGGGGGAGCGCAGCCGAATCGGCGGTTTCGACGCCGCTGAAATCCAGCGTGTCAACACCCTTGGCAAGCTGCGGCTGCAATTCGCGCAGCAGGCCGCCGACGCTGTCGACGGTCACCGCACCGGTGATGCGACAGCCGTTGCCCTCACATGCAATCATGAGCCGGGTCGCGGCGCCGGCTTGGCCTCACCGCGTGCAGACTGGGCAGCCAGCGTTTTGATCAGCCCGTCAATCCCGTTCTGGCGAATGGTGCTGGCAAAGGATGACCGGTAATTGGTCACCAGGCTGACGCCGTCGATCGTCACGTCATAGACCTTCCAGCCGAAAGCCGTTTTGTACATGCTGTAGTTGATGGGAATCGGTTGCCCGCCCGGCTGGAGGATTTCGGAGCGCACGGTCACATCGGTGTCGTCCGGCTTCATCGTCAGCGGTTTGAATTCGACGACCTGGTCGGTGAACGCGGTGAGCGAACTGGAATAGGTGCGCACCAGCAGGTTGCGGAATTCGGTCACCAGTTTCTGTTTCTGCTTGGCGGTGGCACGTGGCCAGTGCCTGCCGAGGGCCAGCTGGGTCATGCGATTGAAGTCAAAGTTAGGCAGAATTTTGGCTTCGACCAGCTGATACACCTTGGCCAGGTTGCCGCGCTGAAGCTCCTTGTCCTGTTTCAGGATGGTGATAACTTCCTGCGTGGTGGTACGTGCCAGCACGTCGGGCGGGGTGTCGGACGGCATGTTGGCGGCGAGCGCCGCAGGCGCATTGAACCCCAGCAGCAGTGCCAGCAACGGCATTAAAAATGAGCGCAACATATCAAGTATTCCTGTTCGAGAAAATCGGGGGACAAATCGGCGCGGCGCAGATCGGCAAGGCTAAGCGTAGACGCCCGCTGCTTACCGGAGTTCACCCGACAGGCGCGCCAACTGCGCCACATTCATGTTGTAGTCGTTGACCGTACGCAAATATTCGGTCTGTGCCAGGGTATAGTTCCTGATCGCGTCGGCCACCTTGTCGGCGCTTTCGAGCCCGGCCGAAAAATCGGCCAGCGACGCCACCATCCAGCGCCGCGCCGCTGCGGCGCCTGCGGCCAGATCGCGCTGTGAATCATGGTTGGCCCGGGCGTTTGCATAGGCCTCGCCCACTTCAAACGGAATGCCGGCCACCGCAAAAGCCTTCTTGTGGTTGAGCGCTTCCAGTTCGGCCTGCGCCTGATTGACGCGGGCATTCGTCGCACCGAACACGCTGTCCCATTTCACGCCCACCACCGGGGTGAGACCGCCGCCATTGAAGGGGTCGTTGAGGTAGGGGTTGTCCAGCCGCTCGCGCTGCGAGGCATAGTTGAACTGCCCGATCACGCCAGCGTAGACGTCCGGCATGCGATCCGCTTTTTTGGCGGCCACCAGGGCACGGCGGGTGCGCAGTCCCGCTTCGAGCTGCTGCATTTCGGGACGCTCCAGCAAGGCGCGCGACTGGAATTCGGCCAGATCGATCTGCGGGAAAGTCACCGGCTCGATCCGTGCATCGGCCACCGTGAGATCAGATTTCAGCCCCGCGCCGGTCAGCACTTTCAAGCCATCGAGGCTGATTTTTTCGACCGCGCGTGACTGGTGCACATACTTGGCCAGCATCCCTTTTGCGGTTTGCAGCGCATACAGGTCGGATTGCCTGGATTCGCCGGTTTCTTCCTTGAGGTTGCGCTCGACCGAGGTGATGGCCTGATTCAGCCGCCCCTGCATGTCTTCCAGGAAAACCCGGGTATCACGCGCGGTCAGATAGCCGAAGTAGGCACGCTTGGTGTCATACACCGTGTCGCCGCGCGTCTGCTTGAGTTCGCCGCGCTTGAGGTCGACATTGCCCTGCGCCGCCTCGCCGTAGCGCTCGATCTTGCCGAAGGTATAGAGCGGCTTGATCAGCGCGAAGTCGAGGTGGGTCCAGTCGGAAACGCCGTTAAAGCTGTTGCCGTCGGAGCGTGGCGTCGTTCCGCTGTAGGTGTTGCCGTCCTGATAGAACCCGCCCTCCACTTTCGGCGCCAGCCCCACAAAGGCGTTGGCGTTGAGCCGCCAGCCCGCTTTGCCCTGTACTTCCTGCAACATGCCGCGCGCGGCTTCGACCACCTGTTCGCGCTCCTTGATGCGGGGATCGGCGGCGAGGCTCATTTCCACCGCCTGCTGCAGGTTGATGGTCTCTGCCTGCCCAGGCAGGGTGGTCAGCAGCACGCCGGCTGCCAGGAGGGTATGGGTGAGTGCGTTGCGTTTCATTGAGGCGCTCCTTCTTGAGCTTGGCCGTACATAAACCGTCCGATCAGATTCTCCAGCACCACGGCTGACTGGGTGATGAAGATCTGGTCCTGGTCCTTCAACATTTTGCTGTCGCCACCCGCTTCCAGCCCGACATATTGTTCGCCCAGCAAACCCGAGGTCATGATGGCGGCAGCGGTGTCCTTGGGAAAAGCATAGCGGTTATCCAGCCGCAGGGTAACGGCGGCTTCGAATGTTTCATTGTCGAAACGGATATCCGCCACCCGGCCAACCACCACGCCGGCGCTTTTAATCGGCGCACGCGGCTTGAGCCCGCCGATATTGTCGAAACGGGCGACAACTTCGTAGCTGTTCGACGCGCTGACGACGCTCGTGCTGCCGACCTTGAGCGCCAGGAACAGCAACGCGGCAATGCCTGCGACGACGAATAATCCCACCCAGAGATCGAGTACGGTCTTGTTCATTTAATTGAGTCCCCGAAACATGAATGCGGTCAAAACAAAATCCAGCGCCAGCACGACCAGGCTGGAGGTCACCACGGTGCGCGTGGTGGCGCCCGATACGCCTTCGGCGGTCGGCGGTGCGTCATAGCCTTCGAACAGCGCGATGGTGGTGATGGCGACGCCGAACACCACGCTCTTGATGACGCCGTTCAAAATATCCTGCTCGAGATCGACCGCGCTCTTCATCTGCGACCAGAACGCCCCTTCGTCCACCCCGATCAACTGCACGCCGACCAGATAGCCGCCGAAAATCCCCATCGCCGAGAACAGCGCGGCCAGGAGCGGCATCGAAATCACCCCCGCCCAGAAGCGCGGCGCCACCACACGGGCGATCGGGTCCACCGCCATCATTTCCATCGCCGACAGTTGCTCGGTCGCCTTCATCAGGCCGATCTCGGCGGTGATGGCCGATCCGGCACGGCTGGCGAACAAAAGCGCCGCCACCACCGGCCCCAGTTCGCGCACCAGGGACAGCGCCACCAGAATGCCCAGCGCCTCTTCCGCGCCGTAGGTCTGCAATGTCTCGTAGCCCTGCAAGCCGAGCACCATGCCGACAAACAGCCCCGACACCAGAATGATGATGAGCGAGAGCACGCCGGTGAAGTACATCTCGCGGATGGTCAGCCCGAAGCGGCGGAATGCGGTGCCCGAGTGCAGCAGGACCGCGACGAAGAAACGGGCCGCAAAGCCGATGCGCCAGACGGCCTGTATGGCGCGGTTTCCCAGGTTTTCAATCGATCGCTTAAGCACGCTGTTTCCCCCGTCGCAAGTCGTCGGCATAAGGCGGCGCCGGATAATGGAACGGCACCGGGCCGTCGGCCTCGCCATGCACGAACTGGTGCACGTACGGCAAGTCGGACGCCCGGATCTCTGCTGCGGTGCCTTCGGCGACGATCACACCTTCCGAGACGAAATAAATGTAATCGACGATCTTAAGCGACTCCTGCACGTCGTGGGTCACCACCAGCGAGGTCAGCCCCAGGGTGTCGGTCAGGCGACGGATCAGATTGCCGGTGATGCCCAGCGAAATGGGGTCGAGCCCGGCAAACGGCTCGTCGTACATCACTAGCATGGGGTCGAGCGCAATCGCGCGCGCCAGCGCCACCCGCCGCGCCATGCCGCCGGAGAGCTCAGCCGGCATCAGGTGCGAAGCGCCGCGCAGGCCCACCGCATGCAGCTTCATCAGCACCAGGTCACGGATGGCGTCTTCCGGCAGATCGGTGTGCTCGCGCAACTGGAACGCCACGTTGTCGAACACCGAGATGTCGGTGAACAGCGCGCCGAACTGGAACAGCATGCCCATCTTGCGGCGCAGGCGGTAGAGGCCGGCCTCGTCGAGTTCGCCCAGCGACTCGCCCGCCACGCGCACTGTTCCCTGGCCGGGCTTGATCTGCCCGCCAATCAGACGCAAAAGCGTGGTTTTGCCGCAACCGCTGCTGCCCATGATGGCAATGACCTGCCCGCGCCGGGCGCTCAGGGTGATGCCCTTCAAAACCGGGCGGTCACCATAGCCAAATTCGACATCCTCGATTTCGACCAGATTGTCGTTTTGCAAGAAATCCAGCCTGTATTTTTGTTAAGGGCAGCTATTTTACCGAAGCACGCCCCCGCCACCGCAATCATGCAGGCGTTTTTAAACCGCTATTCACTATTCAGTAGCCCATCACCTGCTTCAGGGTGTTGATCTGTTCCAGCAAATCGGCATTGCCGCTGCGACTGAATACAAACAGGGGCTCACCCGTCGTCGCCTGCTGCGTGATGCGTTGTGCCAGCGCACGCAGGTCGGGGGCCTCGTCCAGCCACCAGACATGCTGGGCTTCCCACGCCGGCGTTGCCAGCAGCACCCGCGCCGAATCGGGTTTTGCAGACGCTGCATCACCCGGCTCCAGCACGAAATAGAAGCTGTCCCGGGTGTCGTACAGCCATTGCGCCCAGGTCGCTTTGGATGCGGCCTGCCAGACCGCTGCCGGCAGATAGACCGCCTGGAATTGCGTGTTGTAATAAGACAACAGCCAGTCATCCGGCAGGTCATCGGGATAAAACCCGCCCCGCCACGCGGCATGCTGCCAGCCGCGGGCGCCGACCAGAACAAGGGGATTGGATGTCATGGCAAAGGCGTCAGGCGCGGCGCCAGGTGGTGCCGCCTGCTCCGTCTTCCAGCACGATGCCGGCCGCGGTCAGCTCGTCGCGGATGCGGTCGGAGCCGGCGAAGTCTCGCGCCTTGCGCGCTGCCTGGCGCGCGGCGATGAGGGCCTCGATTTCGGCTTCGGAGAGGCCGCCGGGCGCGGCCCCCGCCTGCAGGAAGTCCGCCGCATCGCGCTGCAGCAGGCCGAGCACCCCGCCGAGGCTACGCAGGATCTGCGCGGCGTCGTCGTCGCCCCGGTTGGCCTCGCCGGCCAGATCGAACAGCACCGCGAGGGCTTCCGGGGTATTGAAGTCGTCGTCCATTGCCGCGCGGAAACGCTGCGCCGCAGGCTGGCTCCAGTCGGGCGCGGCCGCCGTCAGCGGCGCGTGCTTCAGCGCGGTATACAGGCGCGTCAGCGCGCCTTTGGCGTCGTCCAGATGCGCATCCGAATAGTTCAGCGGGCTGCGGTAGTGCGCGCGCAGGATGAAGAAGCGCACCACTTCGGCGTCGTATTGCGCCAGCACCTCGCGAATGGTGAAGAAGTTGCCCAGCGACTTGGACATTTTTTCGTTGTCCACCCGCACGAAGCCGTTGTGCATCCAGTAGTTGACGAATGTGCAGCCGTTCGCGCCTTCGGACTGGGCGATCTCGTTTTCGTGATGCGGAAACTGCAGATCCTGGCCGCCGCCGTGGATGTCGAAATGCTTGCCGAGCAGGTCGGCGCTCATCGCCGAGCATTCGATGTGCCAGCCGGGGCGCCCCGGCCCCCACGGCGAGTTCCACACGGGTTCGCCCGGTTTGGCGGCTTTCCACAGCACGAAATCCATCGGGTCGCGCTTGCTGGGATCGACCCCCACCCGCTCGCCCGCGCGCAGCTCGTCGAGGCTTTTGCCGGACAGGCGGCCGTAGGCGGGGAAGGCTCGCACGCTGTAATAGACGTCGCCATTCGGCGCCGGGTAGGCCAAGCCGTTCTTGATCAGTTGCTCGATCAGCACCAGCATCTGCGCCACATATTCGGTGGCGCGCGGCTCGTGGTCAGGCGGCAGCACGCCGAGCGCGCGTTCGTCCTCGTGCATCGCGGCGATGAAGCGCCCGGTCAGCGCGGCCGGAGTTTCGCCGTTGTCCGCAGCGCGCTTGATGATCTTGTCGTCGATGTCGGTGATGTTTCTCACGTACTCGACCTGATAGCCACTCGCACGCAGCCAGCGCGTCACCATGTCGAACACCACGAATACCCGCGCGTGCCCCAGATGACACAGGTCGTACACGGTCATGCCGCAGACGTACATGCGGACCTGGCCAGGGGTGAGCGGAACGAATTCTTCCTTGGTGCGGGTGAGGGAGTTGGTGATGTGCAGCATGGTGCGGATTCAGGCCAAAGGCGAAATGACAGGGGGGCGCAATGAGGCGGCGTGTCGATTGGTGAAATATCCGGGCTAAAATGCCGGCTTATCCGAGATGATCCGAGCATATCACATGGCTTTGTCGCGCTTTTTCGCCGCCGTTGTCGCCTGTGCCCTCCTCGCCGGCACGCCTGTTCTGGCCGATGAAATCCAGGAAATCAACCAGCAGTACCGCCAGGGCGACCTGACCGGTGCGCTCGACCGCGCCAACCGCTTTCTGGCCCAAAATCCGCAGGATGCGCAGGCACGCTTTTTGAAAGGCCTGATCCTCGCCGACCAGGGCAAGACCAACGATGCCATCGCCGTGTTTACCGGGCTGACCGAGGACTACCCCGAGCTGCCCGAGCCCTACAACAACCTGGCGGTGATCTACGCCTCGCAAAGCAAGTATGAAGCGGCCAGGTACGCGCTTGAAATGGCGATCCGCGCCCATCCCGGCTACGCCACCGCACATGAAAACCTCGGCGACATTTATGTCAAAATGGCGTCGATTTCGTATGAAAAGGCACAGGCGCTGGACAGCACGAATACGACTGCGCAAACCAAGCTCACGCTGATCCGGAACATGCTCGGGGAACAGCCAGACAAGCCGGCAACGGCCAAGCCCCTGCCGGACCCCAGCCAGCCCGCACCGGCCAGATAAGGCCATGCACCCGCCCCGATGCCGCAAAAACGGCCACCGGAAGCTCTTTTACCTTACTTTTCTTTAGGACACACATGGTCAAGCTGCACACCAATCACGGCATCATCACCCTCGAACTCGACGCCGAGAAAGCGCCGAAAACGGTGGAAAGCTTCCTGCAATACGTGCGCGACGGGTTTTTCGACGGCACGGTTTTCCACCGCGTGATCGACGGCTTCATGATCCAGGGCGGCGGCTTCGAGCCCGGCATGACGCAAAAGCCCACCCGTGGCCCGATCGAGAACGAAGCCGCCAACGGCCTGAAAAACGAGGCCTACACCGTCGCCATGGCGCGCACTTCCGATCCCGGTTCGGCCACCGCGCAGTTCTTCATCAACATCGCCAACAACAGCTTCCTCAACTTCACTGCGCCCACGCCGCAGGGCTACGGCTACGCCGTGTTCGGCAAGGTCGTCGAAGGCACGGACGTGATCGACAAGATCAAGAAGCTGAAAACCGGCAACCGCGCCGGGCACCAGGACGTGCCGCTGGAAGACGTGGTCATCACCCAGGCGGAAATCGTCTGAAGACGAGCCCGCCCTCGCCGGGAACAACAGGTCGCAGCTTCTTTGTTGCCGACCTGCACCTGACTGACGAACGCCCGGTCGCCACCGGGCGTTTTTTTCGCTTTCTGCAGGAAGACGCTGCCGGTGCGGATGCGCTCTACATCCTCGGCGACCTGTTCGATGCCTGGGTCGGCGACGACCACGACGCGCAGGTGGCGCACGACACCGCGCGCCAGCTCAAGTCCCTCGTTGATGCAGGCACGCCGGTGTATTTCATGCACGGCAACCGCGACTTCATGCTGGCCGCGCGCTACGCCGCACAGTCCGGCATGACGCTGCTGGCCGACCCCGCCCGGATTGATCTGTATGGCGTGCCGACGCTGCTGATGCACGGCGATACGCTGTGTACCGACGACACCGCCTACCAGGCGTTTCGCCGCCGGGTGCGGCACCCGCTGACGCTAGCGTTGCTGCGCCGCCTGCCGCTGGCGCTGCGCCACCGCCTGGCACGTCAGGCGCGGGCGGGCAGCGAAGCGGCCAAGGCCGGCAAGCCGGCCGAAATCATGGATGTGAATGCCGAGGAAGTGGTGCACGTGCTGCGCGAGCGACAGGTCTGCCGCCTGATCCACGGCCATACCCATCGGCCGGCGCGGCATCTGCATGCGATCGATGGACAGGACTGCGAGCGCTGGGTGGTGCCGGACTGGTATGCCCGCTGGGGCTATGTGGCGTGCGACGCCGCCGGCTGTGCGCTCAGGATTGAATATTTAGCGTAAAACTCGCGCAGCGACTCGTTCGTCCCCTCGCCCGCTTGCGGGAGATAACCAACGACTTGCCCGCTTGCGCAGCTTATTTGATCCGGCCAAGTGAGGTTTGAAGTAGGCGCACCCGCAAGGGGCAGGCCGTCGCTGTAAAGCCGACAAGTCGGCAACAGCCACGCACCGGCGCCGCGCAACCGCCAGCATTCGGCCCGGGGGCGGGCCTCCCACACAAGCGCTCACCTGCAGGAGGGACGCCCTCGCCACGAATTAACCCGGATTGTCTATTGGCCGCTTTGTGGCGGGTCCGCTGCAGTCGCAGGGCCACTATGCCTCAAACAACTCCGAGTGGGTGCCGGCACGAACGAAGTTGATCAGCTTGCCCTCGACCTGGTAGATCAGCAGGAAGTCGCCGCCGACGTGACACTCCCGATGGTCGGCCCATTCGCCCTTGAGCGGGTGATCGAGCCACTCCGGCCCGAGCGGGGCATCGTTGGCAATGAGCAACAGCATCACCTCCTTGAGCCGCTTCATGTCGTAGCGGCCGGAGCGCGAGAGCCGTTCCCAGTCTTTTTGAAACGCCTTGGTGTAGTCCGTTGCCCGCGGCAGCGGCGCCCGTTTAGCGCTGACGGGTTTTTTCGAGGTCATCGAACAAGGCTTCAGCAGTCTCGAAACGCGCCTGGCGGGCCTTCATCATCGCGCGCGACTCTTCAATGGCGGCTTGTGTCGGGGCGTTCGGCACCTTCAGTTCCAGCGGAAAGGCCTGGTCATTGACCACGCGCTTGAGCAAAATACGCACGGCATCCGAAACGGACAAGCCCATGGCTGCCAGGGCCTCGCTGGCCTGAGCCTTCACTTCGTCGTCCACGCGGACGTGCAGCATCGAGGTATGCGCCACGGTATGACCCTCCTATAAAATTTGCATTATGTATCTCTTTTGAGACGCATTCAAGTCAGCCATTAACAGAGCCCCGAGCATGTGGCACGTCAGGCGCGGACGGGCAGCGAAGCGGCCAAGGCCGGCAAGCCGGCCGCGATCAAGGATGTGAATGCCGAGGAAGTGGTGCACGTGCTACGCGAGCGACAGGTCTGCCGCCTGATCCACGGCCATACCCATCGGCCGGCGCGGCATCTGCATGCGATCGATGGACAGGACTGCGAGCGCTGGGTGGTGCCGGACTGGTAAGCCCGCTGGGGCTATGTGGCGTGCGACGCCGCTGGCTGTGCGCTCCGGGTTGAAAATTTAATCTGAATTTTTCACCACAGAGGCACAGAGGAAAAAAACAGGATATTGCGGCACGCTCGCGATCCCCCATCGGGTAAGCCAGTCGAATGACACCTGGTTTAACGGGTTTCTCTGTGTCTCTGTGTCTCTGTGTCTCTGTGCCTCTGTGGTTCAACCGCTTTTCCAGGTTCATGACGGCGCGTTGATCGCCGTCATGCCTTCCGGCACGCGGAACAGTTCGGGCTGCAGGGGGTGTTTCGATTCGCTTTCAAGCTGCCGCGTGCGTCCGGTGTACTCGCGTTCCTCCAGCGGCAGGCCGAGTTTGAGCGTGGCGCCGGATTCCCACACCAGGTTCGCCAGATCACAGTCGTGCTGCAGTTCACGCGGCGACGCCTCCCATACGCGGTACTGCATGGCGGCCAGCACGAATTTCAGCTCGGCCATCGCGCGTGCCGCATCCGGCGCGGCAGCACGGGCGGCCACGCCCTCGCTGCACACCACCTCCTTCAGCACCAGACTGAAACGCTGCGTGCCCGGCGCGGCCGGCTGCGTGTCGAGACGGGGTTTCCAGCCAGCGGGTTTGGGCGGCAAGGCGCCGGCAGTGAACACCATCGCCAGCTTGTTGTCGCGCGTGACGTTGGTGACCTGGCGCTGGCGGCGGTCAAGCAGCAGGAAGTCGCCGTCGTCATTGCCGTCATCCATGCGCATATAGTCCGCGGTGACCAGGATGCGCGTCAGGTAGGACGGATCGCCGGGATCCTGGTCGACATAACGCAATGCGATCATGTCGGCCGCGTGGACAGTACCAACCCCCAACAGGAACAACATCAGCCACGTTCTCATTCTGCAAACCCTCGTATCAGATCATTCTGGATATCGGCCAGCGATTCCAGCCCCACCGCGATGCGCACCAGGCCGTCGCCGATGCCGGCCGCCGCGCGCTGTTCCGCCGTCACGCGGCTGTGCGTGGTGGTGGCCGGATGGGTGATGGTGGTCTTGGTGTCGCCCAGGTTGGCTGTGATCGACAGCATTTTGGTCGCGTCGATCAGCTTCCACGCGGCCGCCTGGCCGCCCTTGAGCTCGAACGCGACGATGCCGCCGCCGGTTTTCTGCTGTGCCATCGCCAGTTGGTGCTGCGGGTGCGACGGCAGGCCGGGATACCACACACGCGCAACCTGCGGCTGTGCTTCCAGCCATTGCGCCAGCGCCAGCGCGTTTTTCGAATGCGCCTCCATGCGCAGCGCAAGCGTCTCCATGCCCTTCAGGATCACCCAGGCGTTGAACGCCGACAGCGTCGGCCCGGCGGTGCGCAGGAAGGTATAGACGCCTTCCATCAGCGCCTGGCTGCCGAGCACCGCGCCGCCGAGCACCCTGCCCTGGCCGTCGAGATACTTGGTAGCGGAATGGATCACGATGTCGGCGCCGAGTTTCAACGGCTGTTGCAGCGCCGGCGAACAGAAGCAGTTGTCGACCGCGAGCCACGCGCCTGCCTCGTGCGCGATATCGGCGAGCGCGCGGATGTCGCTCACTTCGGTGAGCGGATTGGACGGCGACTCGACGAAGAACAGCCTGGTATTCGGCTTCACCGCCGCGCGCCACTCGGCCGGGTCGGTCGGCGACACATAGGTCGTCTCGATGCCGAAGCGGCCGAGGATGTTGGAAAACAACTGGACCGTCGAGCCGAAAATCGAGCGCGACGCGACGACATGCTCGCCGGCCTTCATCAGCCCCATCACGGTCGCCAGGATCGCCGCCATGCCGGACGCGAACGCCACGCAGCGCTCGGCACCTTCGAGCGCCGCCAGCCGGTCTTCCATCATGCTGACGGTGGGGTTGGTGAAGCGCGCGTAGATCGGGCCGGGCTGCTCGCCCTTGAAGCGCGCCGCCGCCTCGGCCGCGCTAGCGAACACGAAGCTGGAGGTGAGGAACAGTGCCTCCGAATGCTCGTTGAACTGGCTGCGCACCGTGCCGGCGCGGACGCCCAGCGTTTCGATGTCGTATTCGTCGTGGTTCATGTTCGACTCCAAAATAAAAAAACCCCGAACAGCGCGCGCGATTCGGGGTTTCCCTGGCGACGCTTTAGCCGTATTTATTGAGCGCCCGCAAGCTGAGGTTCAAATCGGCGCCTACTGCATTACGCGACCAAATTTACGCCCGGCGCCCCGCGGGGTCAACCGTTATTCGTCGCCAGGTTGAGGTCGAGTTGCTGGGTCGACAGCGCCGCCAGCGACGGGGTTTCACCGTTGCGCACGGCTTCGACGTAATTGAGGTACTCCAGGGTGACGTCGCCGGTGATGTAACGGCCGTCGAAGCACGAGGTATCGAAGTCGGGAATCTCGGGGTTGCCCGCACGCACCACGTTGACCATGGCGTCGAGATCCTGGTAGATCATCGCATCGCAGCCGATTTCGCGCGCGATCTCCGCGTCGGTGCGGCCGTTTGCGATCAGCTCGTTGCGTGTCGGCATGTCGATGCCGTACACGTTTGAAAAGCGCACCGGCGGCGAGGCCGAAGCGAAGTACACCTTCTCGGCACCGGCATCGCGCGCCATCTGCACGATCTCGCGGCTGGTGGTGCCGCGCACGATGGAGTCGTCGACCAACAGCACGTTCTTGCCCTTGAATTCTTCGCCGATGGCATTGAGTTTCTGCCGCACCGATTTCTTGCGCAGCGCCTGCCCCGGCATGATGAAGGTGCGCCCGATGTAGCGGTTCTTGATGAAGCCTTCGCGGTACGGCACGTTGAGGTGATTGGCCAGCTGCAGCGCGGAGGGCCGGCTGGTATCGGGAATCGGAATCACCACGTCGATCTTCAGGTGGGCGAATTCGCGTTTGATTTTTTCGGCCAGCGAAACGCCCATCGCCAGACGCGCGCTGTAGACCGAGACGCCGTCTATCACCGAATCCGGGCGCGCCAGGTAGACGTATTCGAAAATGCAGGGATTGAGCACTGACTTGTCACTGCACATGCGGCTGTGCAACTGGCGCTGGTAATCGATGAACACCGCCTCGCCCGGCGCCACGTCACGCAGCAAGCGAAAGCCCAAGGCGTCGATCGCCACGCTTTCCGACGCCACGATGTATTCGTGCGGCAGGACCTGATCGTTGATGCCGATCACCAGGGGGCGAATGCCGTACGGGTCGCGGAACGCCAGCAGGCCATAGCCGGCGATGAAGGCGGTCACCGCATAGGCACCCTTGCAGCGCGCATGCACGCCAGCGACGGCGCCGAAAATCGTGTCCAGACTGAGTTGTCGCCCGGAGGCACGCACCTGAAGTTCATGCGCCAGGACGTTCAGCAACACCTCGGAATCCGAATTGGTGTTGACGTGGCGCAGGTCGGTGCGGAACAGCGATTCCTTCAGTTCGTGGGTGTTGGTGAGGTTGCCGTTGTGCCCGAGGACGATGCCATACGGCGAGTTCACGTAGAACGGCTGCGATTCGGCCGACGACGACGCGCTGCCCGCGGTGGGATAGCGCACATGGGCCACCCCCATGTCGCCCAGCAGGCTGCGCATGTCGCGGGTGCGGAACACGTCGCGCGCCAGCCCCGGCCCCTTGTGCAGGTGAAAGCGGCTTTCCTCCGCGGTCACGATCCCCGCCGCATCCTGCCCGCGATGCTGCAACACCATCAGGCCGTCGTACAGGAACTGATTGGCTGCCGAATTGGCAACAACTCCGATTACCCCGCACATGCTGCGCACCTATTCATAAAATTGGGTCTTAAAAACCTCAGTTCATTTACCACAGAGATATGTCCCGCAGGGACGGTATCCCTTGGGACACAGAGAAAACAACAGGTTGCAGAAAGACTTACCGTCGCCAAACCGGAGAATGATACGTACAGGACTTCGTTCCTTGTTTTTCAACTCTGTGCCTCTGTGACTCTGTGGTTAACTGCTTTTTCCGGGATCACTCAAAACGAACGTATTTCGCCACGTTTGTCGGCAGCAGCGGCAAGGCGCGCTGCGCCATCGCCTGCAGGCTGTCCGACAGCATGGCCTGTTTCCAGAAGTCGGTGCGCGGCAGCGAGGTCAGCCCGGCGGCAAGTGTCAGGCCGATCAGAATCACCAGCCCCTTGGCCAGCCCCACCACCCCGCCCAGCACCTTGTCGGCACCGCCCAGTCCAACCGCCTTGACCAGCGAGGCCAGCACATGCCCCAGCAGCAGCACGCCGATCAGCACCAGCAGAAAGATCACCGCAAAGCCGGCAAAATAGCGGATCGCCGGGTTTTCGGTCCCGATCGGCAGCAGCGGCGCCACCATCAACGCACCCCACTTGCCCAGCATAAACGCCAGCACCCAGGCCGCCAGCGAGAACAGCGTGTCGACCATGCCGAGCATCAGGCCGCGCACCACGGTGAGGATCAGCACCAGCACCACAATGAGGTCGAGCATGCTCACTTTGTAAGGATCTGCCCGGTCATGCCGTTTTCGGCCAGTTTCACCGCGGCCGCCACAGCGGCTTCGCGCGAGGGATAGGGACCCACCCGCACGCGCGTCAAGGCACCCACCTTGTCCGTATAGGCCGGCAAGCCGGCCTCGGCGGCGCGCGCCTTGAGTGCCTGGGCCTTGGCGGAATCGGACAGGGCGGCCAGTTGCACCACGAATGCCTCGCTGGCTGCTTGCGGCGCAGGCGCCGCAGCGGGCTTGGGCAGCGGGGGCGGAACGGACACGGGTTCGACCGGTGCCGCTTTGACTGGTTCAGGTTTGGGGGCGGGCTCGGCCTGAGGCACCGGCTTGGCGGGTTCGACCTGAGGCGCGGGTTGCGACGCGGGCGGGGATGGCGGCGCGGCTGCCACGTCGGGTTCGTCTGCCGGATCCGGCTGCGCCGCGGTATCGAGCACCGGTTGCGGTGCGGCCTCCATGTGCACGGCCAGCGAACTCGCCGGCGGCGGCTCGTCTTCCAGCAGCAGCGGCAGCACAATCACCGCCAACAAGGTCAGCGCAACCGCGCCAATCAGGCGGCGCCGGGCAAGGCGTTTGAGGTCATTTTCACTGCTGGATGGCGGCATGGTCGAGGACGGCAGCTACGGTATGGAACGAACCGAAGACGAGAATTCTATCACCTTCGCGCGCCGCGCTTTGCGCCTCCGCGAGCGCCGTGTTCACATCCGGCTGCACGCTGATCGGTGCGCTGCCCGCATGCACGCGCAGGGTGGCGGCCAGCGCCGCGGCATCCTGCGCCCGCGGCGAGTCGGGCCTGCACGTCCACCACGCATCGATCTCGCCCTGCAATGCGGCGAACACGCCCGCCGTATCCTTGTCGGCCAGCATGCCCACCACCGCCAGCGTGCGCCCGGCCACCGGCTGCTCGCGCAGGGTGGCGGCCAGCGCCCGCGCCGCTTCCGGGTTGTGCGCCACGTCGAGAATGACGTCAGGCGCACGGGCAATGCGCTGGAACCGCCCCGCCACACGTGCCTGCGCCAGCCCCTGGCGGATCGCCGCCTCGCTCACCGGCAGGCGGGCGCGCACGGCCTCCAGCGCCGCCAGCGCAGCGGCTGCATTGCGCAACTGGAAGGTGCCCGCCATGGCGGGCAGCGGCAGTGCCGGCCAGCTGACAGCCTGACCGCGATAGGTCCACTGGTCGCCCTCGCGCTGCGCGGAAAAGTCCCGCTCCACGCAACGCAGGTCGGCGCCGATTTGCCGGGCATGCTCGAGCAGACTAGCGGGCGGCGCAGGGTCAGCGCAAATGGCGGGGCGGCCCGCACGGTAGATCCCCGCTTTCTCGAAGCCGATTTGCTCGCGGGTGTCGCCCAGATATTCCATGTGGTCGAGATCGACGCTGGTGACGATCGCGGCCTCTGCGTCGAACACGTTCACCGCGTCGAGCCGCCCGCCCAAACCGACCTCAAGTATGGCCACGTCGACGCTGGCGTCGATGAACTGCGCCATCGCGCCCAGCGTGCCGAATTCGAAATAGGTCAGCGAGGTGTCGCCGCGCGCGGCGTCGATCCGCTCAAACGCCTGCACCAGTTCGGCGTCGGGGGATTCCTGCCCGGCGATCCGCACCCGCTCGTTGTAGCGCAGCAGATGCGGCGAGGTGTAAAGGCCGGTTTTGTAACCGGCGGCACCGAGGATGGCTTCCAGATAGGCGCAGGTGGAGCCTTTGCCGTTGGTGCCGCCGACGAGGATGAGCGGGAAAGCCGGCGCCAGGCCCATCGCATCCCTGACCCGGCACACCCGGTCGAGACCCAGTTCGATGGTGCTGGGATGCAGCCGCTCCAGCCGCGCCAGCCAATCGGCCAGCGAAAGACCCGAGCGTGTCACCACAGCCCTACGCAGCCAGCGCGGGCCGGCCCATCATCATCGCCAGCGCGGCGGCGAGTTCGTCGCGCATCTGGCGGCGGTCGATGATGCGGTCGACGGCGCCCTTGTCGACCAGGAACTCCGCACGCTGAAAGCCTTCCGGCAGCGTCTCGCGCACCGTCTGCT
Organism: Thiobacillus denitrificans; assembly: GCF_001530125.1. Taxonomy (GTDB): domain Bacteria; phylum Pseudomonadota; class Gammaproteobacteria; order Burkholderiales; family Thiobacillaceae; genus Thiobacillus; species Thiobacillus denitrificans_C. The sequence continues at coordinate 22,345 of NZ_LDUG01000006.1, forward strand.
CGATCACGCGCGGGCCGGCAAAGCCGATCAGCGCATTGGGCTCGGCGACGATCAGGTCGCCCAGCATGGCGAAACTGGCCGACACGCCGCCCATGGTGGGGTCGGTCAGCACCGAAATGAAGGGCAGGCGGTTGCGCGACAACTGCGTCAGCGCGGCCGAGGTTTTTGCCATCTGCATCAGCGAAAACAGGCCTTCCTGCATGCGCGCGCCGCCGCTGGCGGCAAAGCAGATGAAGGCCGAGTTCGATTCGATCGCCGCTTCCACGCCGAGGACAAAACGTTCGCCCACCACCGAGCCCATCGATCCGCCCATGAACTTGAACTCGAACGCCGCCGCCACCACCGGCACCGCCTTGACGCTGCCGCCCAGCACGACCAGCGCGTCGGTTTCCGAGGTGCCGGCCTGCGCTTCCTTCAGGCGGTCTGGATATTTCTTGCCGTCCTTGAATTTCAGCGGGTCGAGCGGCGTCACCTGCGCGCCGATCTCGTGCTGACCCTCGGCATCCAGCAGCATGGCCAGCCGCGCGCGAGCACCGATTCGGTGATGGTGGCCGCACTTGGGGCACACCTCCAGGTTGCTTTCAAGGTCGGCACGGTAGAGCACCTCGTTGCACGCCGGGCACTTCGACCACAGCCCTTCCGGCATCGATTTGCGTGCCTCGACCCGGCGCTTGATTTTAGGCGGCAGTATTTTTTGGAACCAGCTCATGTTTTTCTCCGTTTATCCTTGAAACCGCAGTTGAACCACAGAGGCACAGAGCGCACAGAGGAAAAACAACACCTTGCATGTGTCAGTGCGCCCACCCGATGGGTGAAGGCGGGTTGATAAACAACCCATTGATTTTCTGCCGTTCTCCGTGCCTCTGTGTCTCTGTGGTGGGGTTTTCAGGTTTATTTCGATGCGGCGTCGACGCCGCGGCGCAACTCGGCCACCAGCTGCTTGACGCGGGTGGCGCACTCGCCTTCCGGCGCGGTCTCGATCTCGCTCACGATGCGGCTGCCCACCACCACGGCGTCGGCAATCCGCGCCACCGCCTCGGCGGTCGCCGCGTCACGAATGCCGAAGCCCACGCCGACCGGCAGGTTGCAATGCTTGCGGATGATGGCAAGCTTTTGCGCCACTTCATCCATATCGAGATTGGCCGACCCCGTCACCCCCTTGAGCGAGACGTAGTAAATGAAACCGCCGGCGACCGCCGCCACCTGTTCCACCCGCGATTCGGGCGTGGTCGGCGACAACAGGAAAATCGGGTCGAGACCATATGCCTTGAAGACGTCCGACACACCCGCAGATTCCTCGGGCGGAATGTCCACCGTCAGCACGCCGTCCACCCCGGCCGCCTTCGCCGCCTTGGCAAAGGTCTCGTAGCCCATGTGCTCGACCGGATTGGCATAGCCCATCAGCACCACCGGCGTCGTCGTATTGGTCTTGCGGAATTCCGCCGTCATCGCCAGCACATCTTTGAGCCCGACCTTGTTTGCCAGCGCCCGCTCGGACGCGCGCTGAATCACCGGACCGTCGGCCATCGGGTCGGAAAACGGCACCCCGAGTTCGATGATGTCGGCACCGGCTTCCACCAGCACGTGCATCAGCGGCACCGTCAGCCCCTTTCCGGGATCGCCGGCGGTGATGAAGGGAATCAGGGCTTTCTTGTTGTGCGCTTTGAGCGCGATAAAGGTCTGGCCGATGCGGCTCATGGTTCAGTCTTCTTCAAAATAATCAGTGTCCAGGCGCTTCACCGTATAAACATCTTTGGTGGAAACGCCCAGATCGTGGTCCATCATCAGTTCTGCCAGCATCGGGCCGTCGATCAGAACGACCCGGTGATTCACTTGCGCCGCGTAGTCAGTCGCGCCTTTGGAAAAGCCCGCGCTGGTAATGAAAACGCCTTTGCTTGCCTTGTTCCCCGCCAGCGCACCTACAAATTTCTGAATCTCGGGGCGGCCAACATCCGCCTCCCACCGCTTGGCCTGGATGTAGATCACATCCAGCCCGAGCCGGTCTTCATTGATGATGCCATCGATGCCGCCATCACCACTTTTCCCAACCACCCGCCCCGCGTCTTCCTGCGTGCCGCCATAACCCATCTTCAGCAGCAACTCGACGACCAGTTCCTCAAAACGTGATGGCCTGACGCTTTTGATTCGATCCAGCAACTCGATAGCCAGTGCCTCGCGTATTTGTTTGTAGCCCCCAGCAATGAGTTCGTCGGGTGTTTCAGGATTTACTAAAGCTGACTCAACAAACTTGCTCTCGTCCTTTGGCTTGCCCGCATTAAAAATCACAAACTCAGGAAAGCGCTTCAGATACCTGACATTCAAGGGCTGTGGGTTCTCATTCAGAACCTGCAATCCACGTGCGGTAATCCTGAAAACGCCACGCCGCAAGTTCTCAAGTAACCCCGCCTGTTTGAGATAGCTCTTTGCCCAGCCCACACGGTTATCAAACATACCCTGCTTGCCGCTGGCGAGCTTGATTGAAAGCTCCGTCTCAGTCAGTGCAAACTGCTTTGTCAGCAACGGCAGCAATTCCTGCTTGGTATGTTCCTGACCATCCGCACAGGCTTTCAGAAGCGGCAGGAAAACGCTTTGGAAATCGGGGATAGCCATGCTTACAGCGTAATCCCCGACAGCTTCGCCACGGTGTTGATGTCCTTGTCGCCGCGCTTGGAGGTACGCCCCAATTGAATTTCATTCATGTTCATGTGTTCAAGGCAGGCAGATCAAACCAGACAGCGCTCACTTGCGCGCTGTACGCTTTGCTTGCACGGTAATACGCGTTGTTTGTTCCGTAAGGTTCAGCAACCCTAGCAAGGCCTGATTCACCGCTTCCGAAGTCGGAAAGGCTTTTGCAACCTTGTCGTTCAGCAAAACAAGATTGGTGCCTTTCGAGTAACGTTCAAAGTACTTCCCGCGCACACCCTTGCCCAAGTCCTTGCGCGTGTATTCGGCCCGCATTTCATCTTTAATCTTGCTCATAAATACCTCGCTCGTGTTTAGTCGCCTTGCGGGCGCTGATGATTCTCAAGATGCGGCCACGTTCAACATTGACCACCAGCAACACCCGGTTGCGATCCGACACGCCAAAAGTGAGCAGGCGATGCTCATCCACCGAGTGGTCCGGGTCGTCGAATGTCAGCGCCAGCGGATCGCCAAACACCGTCGCCGCCTCTTCAAACGAAACACCGTGTTTCGCCAGGTTCGCCGCAGCCTTGGCCGCATCCCAAGCAAACTTCAGCATCGCACATTTTCCGCCAGGTGCACGGCCATGCTTACAGCGTAATCCCCGACAGCTTCGCCACGGTGTCGATGTCCTTGTCGCCGCGCCCGGAGAGATTCACCAGGATGATCTGGTCTTTCTTCATGGTCGGCGCGAGTTTTTTCGCCTGCGCAACGGCATGGCTGGATTCGAGCGCGGGAATGATGCCTTCAAGCCGGCACAGGTCGTGGAAGGCGGCCAGGGCTTCGTCGTCGTTGATGACAACGTATTCGGCGCGGCCGGCGTCCTTCAGATAGCTGTGCTCGGGGCCGACGCCGGGGTAGTCGAGGCCGGCGGAGATGGAGTGGGTTTCGATGATCTGGCCGTTTTCGTCCTGCATCAGATAGCTGCGGAAGCCGTGCAGCACGCCCGGGGTGCCGGCCGACAAGGGCGCGGCATGTTTGCCGGAAGCAATCCCGGAGCCACCGGCTTCGACACCGATCAGGCGCACGCCTTCATACGGGATGTAGGGATGGAAAATGCCGATGGCATTGGAGCCGCCACCGACGCAGGCGATCACCGCATCGGGCTGGCGGCCGGTCAGCTCGGGCATCTGGGTGAGGCATTCGCGGCCGATCACGCACTGGAAGTCGCGCACCAGCATGGGGTACGGATGCGGGCCGGCGGCGGTGCCGAGGATGTAGAAGGTCGACTCGACGTTGGTGACCCAGTCGCGCATCGCTTCGTTGAGCGCATCCTTCAAAGTTTTGGATCCGGAAGATACCGGCACCACGGTGGCACCGAGCAGCTTCATGCGAAAGACGTTGGGCGCCTGGCGGATGACGTCTTCGGCGCCCATGTAGACCACGCATTCCATGCCGTAGCGCGCGGCGACGGTGGCCGAGGCGACACCGTGCTGACCGGCGCCGGTCTCGGCGATGACGCGCTTCTTGCCCATGCGCCGCGCCAGTATCGCCTGGCCGATGGTGTTGTTGATCTTGTGCGCGCCGGTGTGGTTGAGGTCTTCGCGCTTGAGAAAGATCTGCGCGCCGCCGTATTGCTCGGAAAGCCGTTTGGCGTGATACACCGGGCTGGGGCGGCCGACGTAGTGCTTCAGCTCGTATTCGAATTCGGCGATGAAGGCGGGATCGTTGCGCGCGCGGTCATACTCGACGCGCAATTCTTCCAGCGCCGCCATCAGGGTTTCGGCGACGAAAATGCCGCCGTAAGGGCCGAAGTGGCCGCGGGAATCGGGGAGATCAGTCAGTTTCATGATGCTTTCGCTTTCGCAATGAATTGCGCAATCTTGTGCGCGTCCTTGATTCCTTTTATTGCCTCGACGCCGGAGGACACATCCACCGCCCAGGGGCGCACTCCTTGCACCGCTTCGGCGACGTTGTCCGGCGTCAGTCCGCCCGACAGGATGACCAGTTTGGGCAGATCCGGCGGAATCAGGCGCCAGTCGAACCGCTCGCCGGTGCCGCCCGGCACGCCGGGCACCCAAGCGTCGAGCAGCAGGCCGCGCGCGGCATCGAAGTCAGCCGCGTATTTTAGCAAATCCGTGTCCCGGTTCACGCGCACCGCCTTGATATAGGGCCGGCCGTAGCGCGCGCAGTCGATCGGCGTCTCATCGCCGTGAAACTGCAGCAGGTCGAGCGGAACGGCCTGCAACACCGATTCAATGAAGGCCGGTTCGGCGTTGACGAACAGCCCGACCGATTGCACGAACGGCGGCAGTTCGCGCAGCAGTGCGGCGGCGGTTTCGATGGTCACGTGGCGCGGGCTTTTTTCGTAGAACACGAAACCCAGTGCGTCCGCCCCGGCATCACAGGCGGCATGCAGGTCCTGCAGTCGGGTGATGCCGCAGATTTTTACGCGTACAGCCATCGGTCTGAGGTTTCCGGCAAGCCAAAGTGCGCAGGATACCGGATGTGGGTGAGATACAGCCCAGCGCCGTCGAAGGTGGGCGCAGCAAGCGTGCGGTCGCGGCCGGCCAGGATCTCGTGCAGCCACTCGGGCGGCTGGCTGCCTGCGCCGACCTGGACGAGGCAACCCATGAGGTTGCGCACCATGTGGTGCAGGAAGCCGTCGGCGCGGAAGTCGCAAAAAAGATAATCGCCACGCCGCTCGACGTGCGCCAGCCGCAGTTCCTTGACGGGCGATTTGGCCTGGCATGCAGCGGCGCGGAAGGCGGAAAAATCGTGCTGCCCGATCAGGTGCGCCGCGGCCAGGTTCATCGCGGCGGCATCGAGCGGACGGTGATACCAGCCGATCAGCCCGTGGTTGATCGCAGGTCGCACGGGGTGATTCAGCAACACGTAGCGGTAGCCGCGATGGGTGGCGGCAAACCGCGCATGGAAATCCTCGCCGACTTCGCGCGCCCACAGCACGGCCACCCCTGCCGGCAGGTGGCTGTTGACGCCGCGCACCCAGGCGGTCAGCGGGCGATTCGCCGTGGTATCGAAATGCACCACCTGCAGCGCGGCGTGCACCCCGGTGTCGGTGCGTCCGGCGGCGATGACGCTTATTTTTTCACCGGCAATGATGGACACCGCGGCTGCCAGCGCATCCTGCACGCCACAGCCTTGCAGCTGCGACTGCCAGCCGCAAAAGCCGACGCCGCAATACTCCAGACCCAATACGATTCTCATGCCAATACGATCCACAGCAGAAGCAAGCCCGCGAGTATGACGGCGCTGTCGCGGCTTTGCCAGCGCTCGGCCTCGAGGGTGTAGGTGGCGGGCGTTGCCTCGTCGGACAGCGGCACGCGCAGCGCATCCAGCCAGCGCGCCGGTTTGGGCGCATGCTCGACATAGTCCAGGGTCAGCCCCAGGCGCACCGCAAAGGCGCGACGGTCGAAGCCGAACCAGGTCAGCGGACGGGCCAAGGTGTAGAGGCCGTAAATCAGGCGGGGGCGGGACGTATTCGCCAGCAGCACTGCCAGCCCAGCCAGCATCAGCACCAGCCGCCCGGCGCGCAGCACGCCTTGCTGCAGACCCTCCACGCTGGGGCTGGCCCATCCCAGCGACGGCCACAGTGCAGTACCCGGCAGGACATAGGCATAGGTAAGCAGCAGCACCGCCAGTAGCCAGCGGGTGCGGCGCAGCAGGCGCCAACCTTCATGGCGGACCGGCGCAAACAGAAAGGCCGTCGCGGTAGCGACGGCCAGGATGATCAGCACAGGCAGCGCGGCGCGTTCCACCGCCACTGCCCACCCGCACCACAACAGGATGCGGGCAGCCGGATGGAGCGTTTTAACCAAGCGAACTCAACATGCCTTTCGCGTCGGCCTTTTGCTTGTCGCTGCCTTCGGCCAGCACTTCGCTGAGGATTTCACGCGCACCTTCCTTGTCGCCCATTTCAACATAGGCGCGGGCAAGGTCGAGCTTGGTGCCGGCTTCGTCCAGTTCGAGTTCGTTGCCGCCGGCTTCGCCAAGGTCGAGGTCGAGGCCGCTGAAATCGAATTTGCTGTCGGGACCGTTGTCTTCATCCAGGCCCAGATCGAGTTTCAGTGTGTCATCCGCCGTCGCGGGCACATCCAGATCAGGCAGGTCGAAGTCGAGGCCCAGGGTGTCCATTTCCACGTAGCCCGCCTCGGGTGCCACGACCTCATCGGACGGAGAATCGAAATTGAGCACGTGCCCTGCCGACTCGAACTCCAGCGGCCCGCTGATAGTCACGACTTCAGGCTCGGGTTCAAGTTCGGGCTCGGACGCAGCCTCGGTTTCAACCGGGGCGGCCGTCTGCGCGTCGGCGACGGGTTTGGGCGCGGATTCGTCGGCAAACGTCACGGCGCCACCGGCCACTGCTGCAGTGGCTGCCACCGTGGCTGCCGGGGCTGCACTCGACTGCACGCCGCCGTACAGCGGGTTGGTCGGGTCGATGCTACGGCCCATTTCGCAGGCCTTGTCCCACAACGGACTTGATTTGCTGCCCAGCGCTGCATAGAGCTCGCCGGCGACCGCCTCGAACGTCACGGTGTTGTGCTGCGCGGCGTAGATTTCCAGCAGCTTGACGCGGATTTCGTGACGGTCCGGATTGTTGCTGATGGCCTCCTTGAGGATTTCCTCGGCCTGCGCATCGCGGCCATAGGCCATGTACACCTCGGCTTCGGCGATGGGGTCGACATCGTGGGTGTCGATGGTGCCCAGGCCCGCCTGGCTGAAGTCGGTGAGGAAGGAGGTGTCGCCGGTATTGACGCTGCCGCCCGACGCGGCACCGATCACGGTATTGGGTCGAACGTCACCGCCGGTCATGATGCTATCGTCAAGCGTGGTGCTGCCCGTTTTGCGACGGCGACCGCCGCCTGCCATCATCCACCACAGCACCCCACCCAGACCGAGCGCAGCCAGGCCGCCGCCCCAATACATCGGGGTCGCGAGCAGGGGGGCGTACCAGTTCTCGGCGGGTTCGGAGGGCACCAGCGGCGACACGGCCAGCGCAACCGGCGCGGGTGCAGACGCTACTGGGGCTTCTGCTACGGCAGGCACGGAAGCCGGTGCTTCAGCTTGCGCCCGCTCCTGCATCTCGACCAGCTTCTGCATGTCCTGAATCTGTTTTTCCAGCGTGGCCACGCGCTGATCCGATTCCTGCAGCGCGTTTTCACGTGCGGTCGCGTCTTCTTCCTGGGCGCGAAGCTTTTCCTGCAGGGCACGGGTTTCGTCCGCTTTGCCCGCAGCGGCAGTTGCCGGCGGTGTGGCCTTGGACAACTTCAGCACATCCTGCTGTGCCTCGGGTGCCGGCTTGGCGCGGTCTTCCACCTTGGGGGTGATCTTGCCGCTGCTGGCCTGGTCCGCGGCGACCGGGGCCGCCGGGGCAGCGCTGACCGCGCCGGCCAGTTTCTGGCGATAGGCGCGCCAGTCATCCGCCTGCAGCCTGAGTTCACGCACGGCCTCTTGCTGCGGAATGGCCGCCACTTTTTCAGCCGACGGCACGTTGAGCGTTTTGCCTGCTTTGAGGCGGTTCATGTTGCCATCAAAAGCCTGGTCGTTCTCGCGGTAGAGCCCCAGCAGGGTCTGCTCCAGACTGACGCCTTCTGGACGCACCCGGTTGGCAATCCCCGTCAGCGTGTCACCCCGTTTGACCGTCACACGGTCGGGCGCCGCGGCCTGCGGGGCGGGCACCGACGGGCGGGCCGTGGCCGGAGCCGTCGAGGCTTGCGGAGCCGCCGCAGGTGCGGTAGCGGGCGCTCTGGCTGGCGCTACGGCCACGGGCGACACCGTCTGGACGCCGCCCATGCCGGGTGGATCGAGCAGCATGGTGTATTCGCGCACCAGCCGTCCCGAGGCCCAGTTCAGCTCGACCAGCATGTCGATGAAGGGATCATTCACCGGCCGGCTGGAGCTGACCTTCAGCACCGCGCGGCCGTTGGGCCGCTTCTCGACCGTAAAGCGCAGGGAGGACAACACCGGGGCAAATTCGACGCGGGCGTCGCGAAAAGCCTGGTCGGAAGCGAGGCTGGCCGACAGGCTGTCGAGTTCGGCCTTGTCTGCCGCGAACAACTCGATCTCCGCCGCGAGCGGCTGACCCAGCGCCGAGGTGACCGACAGTTTGCCCAGCCCTGCAGCATGCGCCATCAGTGGCATGGCGATCAGGCCTGCAGCCACCAGTTGGGTGGTGAAGCGCTTCAATTTCATCCAGTATCTCCTTGTTCGCCCCGCGCGGCGGAGCTGTTGAATCCTTGACGCCACTATTGACGGCTCGCCAGCCACAATCTTTAGTGCACAAATCGCACCAGCCCGAAGCTTACTGCCTTCAGCCTTTATCTGCTCAGGCTTCCAGCAGGATCCGCAGCATGCGTCGTAGCGGCTCCGCCGCACCCCACAGCAACTGGTCGCCGACCGTGAACGCGGTCAGGTACTCGGGCCCCATGGTGAGCTTGCGCATGCGGCCGATCGGCACGGTCAGCGTGCCGGTCACCGCCGCCGGGGTGAGTTCGCCCATGGTGATGTCGCGGTCGTTCGGCACCACCTTCACCCACTGGTTATGGGCGGCGATCAGGCTGTGGATGTCGGCCAGCGGCACATCGCGGGTCAGTTTGATGGTGAGCGCCTGCGAGTGGCAGCGCATCGCGCCCACGCGCACGCACAGGCCGTCGATGGGGATCGGCTTGTCGCTGCGGCGCATGATCTTGTTGGCCTCGGCCTGCGCCTTCCATTCTTCCTTCGATTGGCCGGATTCCAGCGCGACGTCGATCCACGGGATCAGGTTGCCCGCCAGCGGCACCGGCCAGGCGTCGACAGGATAGCGGTCGGAACGGATGAAGTCGGCCACCTTGCGATCGATTTCGAGAATCGCGGAGGCCGGGTCGTCGAGCAGGTCCGCGACTTCGGCGTGCACCGCGCCCATCTGGGCGATCAGTTCGCGCATGTTGCGCGCGCCGGCGCCGGAGGCAGCCTGGTAGGTCATCGGCGACACCCATTCGACCAACCCGGCGTCGAACAGCCCGCCCATCGCCATCAGCATCAACGACACCGTGCAGTTGCCGCCGACGTAGGTCTTGACCCCGTTGGCGATGCCGTCCCGAATCACATTGCCGTTGACCGGGTCGAGGATGATGATGGCCTCGTCCTTCATCCTGAGCGTCGAGGCGGCATCGATCCAGTTGCCGTTCCAGCCGGCCGCGCGCAGCTTCGGGTAGATTTCCTTCGTGTAGTCGCCGCCCTGGCAGGTGATGATGGTGTCGCACAGTTTCAGCTCGTCGATGCTGGCGGCATCCTTCAGCGGCGGCAGCTGCCCCCCATCAATCGTGCGACCGATGTCGGGGCCGGTGCCGCCGACGTTCGAGGTGGTAAAGAACACCGGATCGATGTGGTCGAAATCGCGCTCTTCCTTCATGCGGCCCATGAGCACGGAGCCCACCATGCCGCGCCAGCCAATCAGCCCTACTTTCATCATTACAACTCCTTTAGTCGAGAGCCAAGAGTGGAGAGTCGAGTGTTTGTGGTGCCCTCTCGGCTCTCCGCTCTCGACTCTCCGCTTGTTTTCAAATCGCCTTCACCACCGCGTCGCCCATCTCGCTGCACGACACCTTCTGTGTGCCTTCGGTCCAGATGTCACCGGTGCGCAGGCCCTGTGCGATCACTTTCTTCACCGCACCCTCGATGCGGTCGGCGGTCGCCAGATCGGCGACGGTGTAGCGGTACATCATCGCCAGCGACAGGATCGTCGCCAACGGATTCGCCAGGTTTTTGCCGGCGATGTCGGGCGCGGAGCCGTGGATCGGCTCGTACATGCCCTTGTTGTGCTCGTCCAGCGAGGCCGACGGCAGCATGCCGATCGAGCCGGACAGCATCGACGCCGCATCCGACAGGATGTCGCCGAAGAGGTTGCCGGTGACGATGGTGTCGAACTGCTTGGGCGCACGGATCAGCTGCATCGCCGCGTTGTCGACGTACATGTGGGAGAGCGCGACCTCGGGGTAGTCCTTCGACACCTCGATCATCACTTCCTTCCACAGCTCCGAGCATTCCAGCACGTTGGCCTTCTCCACCGAGCACAGCTTCCTGCCGCGTTTCATCGCGATGCCGAACGCGACGTGCGCGACGCGACTCACTTCGGATTCGGCATACAGCATGGTGTTGAAGCCGACGCGCTCACTCCCACCATTAGGGCTTGGCCGGATTTCGATCCCGCGCGGCTGCCCGAAATACACATCTCCGGTGAGCTCGCGCACGATCATGAGGTCGAGCCCGGCCACCACTTCTGGCTTCAGCGAGGACGCCGACGCGAGCTCGGGATACAGTAGCGCCGGCCGCAGGTTGGCGAACAGGTTCAGTTCCTTGCGGATGCGCAAGAGGCCACGCTCGGGGCGCAGCGGGCGGTCGAGCGTGTCGTACTGCGGGCCGCCGACGGCACCGAGCAGCACCGCGTCGGCTTCGCGCGCCAGTTTCAGCGTCGCCTCCGGCAGCGGGTCGCCCGCCGCGTCATAGCCGGCGCCGCCGATCGGCGCGGTCTCCATTTCGATTTTCGCGCCGTCGGCACGCAGCGCCTCCAGCACCTTGACCGCCTGCGCGACGATTTCCGGGCCGATGCCGTCACCGGGCAATATTGCGACTTTCATAAAATTGAATGCCCTATCTAGATCAAATGGTCTCTCTGGAGCAATTCCAGAAATTCTCTTGCCAATGGATTGGCCGTGTCCTCAGCACCAACACTCATGCTTGCCTGCCCTTTCCAAATGGTTTTTTTCTGGACAGGATCGAACACTTGAAGAACAACCTCATAACCCACGAGTGTCTCGGTCCTAGTCTTTCTGGAGAAGTTGGTCGAGGTCTGCTTCCTCGCCCTCGGCACTGAAAACACCAATACATGATGCGGGGGCTCTCTTTTTCCCAAGTCACCGCTCCCTGTCGCCGTGACGGCAGAGGCCCTGACCCCCCTCAACTTCAGAAGATCGACCATTTCAGCAGCCGCCCTGGAAACCTCTCCAGATATCCATGCAGAAGATGGATCGACAAGCAGAGGCTGCGCATCCGCATTCAGTCTGACGGGAAGTACTGCCACATGAACATCTGTCAGTTTGACATTTTTTTCTATCAATTCAGATTCAGCGCTGGTCACTCTCGATGTAGTGGCGCACCCACCCAGCAAGGCAATTCCGATGACCACAGCTAGGCATTGAATCAGCTTTGATTTCATCTATTGGAATCCAGATTTACCCACCGGCTCAGGCAAACAGCCAGGGCGCTTCCTGCTTGCGCCGTTCTTCATATGCCTTGATCTTGTCGGCCTGCAGCAGGGTGAGGCCGATGTCGTCAAGGCCGTTGAGCAGGCGATGCTTGCGCCCGCCGTCAACCTCGAACGCCAGCACCTCGCCGCCGGGCGTGGTCACGGTTTGCTTGTCGAGATCGACATTGAGGCGGTAGCCCTCGGAGGCTTCGCATTCGCGGAACAGGCGATCGACCACCGCGGCATCGAGCACGATCGGCAGGATGCCGTTCTTGAAGCAGTTGTTGTAGAAGATGTCGGCGTAGGACGGCGCGATGATGGCGCGGATGCCGTAGTCTTCCAGCGCCCACGGCGCGTGCTCGCGGCTCGAGCCGCAACCGAAGTTGTCGTGCGCCAGCAGCACGCTGGCACCCTTGTAGCGCGGGAAGTTCAGCACGAATTCCGGATTCGGCTGGCGCGTGGCGGGGTCCATGCCCGGCTCGCCGTGATCGAGATAACGCCATTCGTCGAACAGGTTGGGACCGAAGCCGGCGCGCTTGATCGACTTCAAAAACTGCTTGGGAATGATGGCGTCAGTGTCGACGTTGGCGCGGTCGAGCGGCACCACCCGTCCATTGAGTGTGGTGAATGCCCGCATGCTGACTAGTTACCGGCCTTGCTGCCGGCTTTTTCGATCGAGTCACCCGCTTTCTGGACATCCTGGCCAAAACCTTCCATGGTATTGCAGCCCGCCAGGGTGAAAGCAGCGGCCATCAAAACAGCGATCATCGATTTCATGGTGTTCTCCTTAAAAGTGACGTACATCGACAAAATGCCCGGCGCACGCGGCAGCAGCCGCCATCGCCGGACTGACCAAATGGGTGCGGCCGCCCTGCCCTTGCCGCCCCTCGAAATTGCGGTTGGACGTGGAGGCGCAGCGCTCGCCCGGCTCCAGCCGGTCGGCGTTCATCGCCAGGCACATCGAGCAGCCAGGCTCGCGCCATTCGAAGCCGGCTTCGACAAAAATCTTGTCCAGGCCTTCAGCCTCGGCCTGTTGCTTGACCAGACCGGAGCCCGGCACCACCATCGCCAGCTTGACATTGGGCGCGACCTTGCGGCCCTTCGCCACGCTGGCGGCTTCGCGCAGATCCTCGATCCGCGAGTTGGTGCACGAGCCGATGAAGACCTTGTCGATTTTAATTTCGGCCAGTGGCGTGCCGGCCTGCAAGCCCATGTATTCCAGCGCACGCGTCCAGTCGTGCCGCTTGACCTCGCTCGGCGCATCGGCCGGGTTGGGCACACGGCCATTGATGGTCGTCACCATCTCGGGCGAGGTGCCCCAGGTGACCTGCGGATCGATTTTCGTGGCGTCGAGTTCGACCACGCGGTCGAACACCGCATCGGCGTCCGAATGCAGCGTGTTCCACCACGCCACTGCCTTATCCCACGCTGCGCCCTTGGGTGAATAGGGGCGGCCTTTGACGTAGTCGATGGTGGTCTGGTCGACCGCCACCATACCGGCGCGCGCGCCCGCCTCGATCGCCATGTTGCACAGCGTCATGCGGCCTTCCATGGTCAGCGTGCGAATCGCCGAACCGCCGAACTCCAGCGCATAGCCGGTGCCGCCGGCGGTGCCGATCTCGCCGATGATCGCAAGCGCGATGTCCTTCGCGGTGACGCCTTTTCCAAGCCGGCCTTCGACTTTGACCAGCATGGTCTTCGACGGCTTCTGCCACAGGCATTGCGTGGCCAGCACGTGCTCGACCTCGGAGGTGCCGATGCCAAACGCCAGCGCGCCGAACGCGCCATGGGTCGATGTATGCGAATCGCCACACACCACGGTCATCCCGGGCAGGGTCAGGCCCTCTTCGGGGCCGATGACGTGGACGATGCCCTGGCGGATGTCGTCCATCTTGAATTCGGTGATGCCGTACTCGGCGCAGTTGGCGTCGAGCGTTTCCACCTGCAGGCGCGAGATTGGATCGGCGATACCCTGGCTGCGGTCGGTCGTCGGCACGTTGTGGTCGGGCACGGCAATCGCCGCATCGGCGCGGCGCGGGGTTCGATGCGCCAGTTTCAGCCCTTCGAACGCCTGCGGGCTGGTGACTTCGTGCACCAGATGGCGGTCGATATAGAGCAGCGTGGTGCCGTCGGCTTCGACATAGACCACGTGGGCGTCCCACAATTTCTGGAATAAGGTGAGTCCTGACATTCTGAATAAGGCGAGACAGCGCGTAAAAAACTGATTATTTCATAGCTTGCCGGGTGCGGGCACGGATTTTGTATTCCCCCACAGGGCATAAACCGCCCACGCCAGCGCCGCACTCACCGCAGCCAGGGTAAAAGTCCATGCCGAACCCAGCGTATCCCACGTCAAACCGCTGGCCAACCCGCCGATGGTGCCGCCGACGCCGTAGGACAGGCTGGTGTAGAGCGCCTGCCCGCGCGCCTGGTGGCGCCCGCGAAAATGGGCATGGATCAGCGCCACCGCGGCGGCGTGATAGGTGCCGAAGGTAAAGGCATGCAGCGTCTGCGCGCCCCACACCAGCCAGGCCGACTCCACCCCCCACGCAATCAGCAGAAAGCGCAGCACCGCCAGCGCGAAGCTCGCCAGAATCAGCTTGCGCGGCGTCACCCGTGCGAAAATGCGCGGAATAATCAGGAAAATGCCGATTTCGCAGATCACGCCGAGCGCCCACAACCAGCCCACGGTGGACTTGTCGTAGCCGTGGTCGACCAGATAGATCGAATAGAAGGTGTAATACGGCCCGTGTGTCACTGCCATCAGCATGCAGGCAGCCAGCAGCGACGCCACCTCGGGCCGCTTCACGATATCCCAGCCCGAATGCTGGTCGCTGTGATGCGGCAGGATCTCGGCCTCGGGAATCACCCGCGCGAAGGCGACAATGCCCAGCATCACCGCCAGCACCGCCCACGGCAGCCAGCTGATCGAAACATAGTCGAAGGCATAACCCAGCCCCACCACCATCAGGATGAAGCCGACCGAGCCCCACAGGCGGATGCGGCCGTAGTCGATAGTGCGCTCGCCCAGATGGGATAGCGTCATCGCCTCGACCAGCGGCAGCGACGCACTCCAGAAAAAGCTCAGCGCCGCCATCACCGCGAACAGCCACCAGAAACCGTCGCCGACAAACACCCCGGCGAACACCAGCACGCTGCCGATCGCCGCAATCTGCACGATCGCCGTACGGCGGCCGGTATGGTCGGCGATATGTCCCCAGATATTGGGCGCGAAAATCCGCATCACCTGCAGCAGCGACATCAGCACGCCGATCTGGAATGCGTTGAACGCCAGCGACTGCAGATACAGCCCCCAGAACGGCGACATCGCGCCGACGAAGGCGAAGTAGAAGAAATAGAAACCGGACAGGCGCCAGTAGGGAACTGCATTCATGCGGCGGGATTATCCCTGAGCTTGGCGCTGAATCCGCAGGCGTGGATATATTCAGCAGGCTATTTAGCCGCGGAGC
This sequence comes from Thiobacillus denitrificans, assembly GCF_001530125.1. GTDB lineage: Bacteria > Pseudomonadota > Gammaproteobacteria > Burkholderiales > Thiobacillaceae > Thiobacillus > Thiobacillus denitrificans_C. The sequence continues at coordinate 37,684 of NZ_LDUG01000006.1, forward strand.
GCCGCCTGACCGTTTCGCCTGCCACGGCGAAGACGCCGTTGCCGCGATGGTGCAACGTCTGCGGCTGCCGGATCGCGGTGTCGACCCATGCCTTAACCACCTCGAGGATGAAAAAGTTGTAGCGATTGACCAGCCGGGTATCGGCCACCCGGCATTCGAGGCTGGCATAGCATTCCGCAATCAGCGGCGGCTTCACCGCTACGGCGGTAACCGGCGTGAGACGGTATTGGGCGAACTTGTCTACCGTGCGGCCAGAGCAGTTGCCGATGCCCACCACTTGCTTTGACAGTTCCAGTGTCGGGATATTGATCACGCATTCCCTGGTCGCCCTCAGCGTGTCGAACGAGGCATTGCGGCCGCTGATCACGCAACCGACCAGCGGCGGCTCGAATTCCATCATGGTATGCCACGACATCGTCATGATGTTGGCTTGGCCCTTGCGGGCGGTGGTGACCAGCACCACTGGCCCCGGCTCCAGCAGGCCATAGACTTTGGCCAGCGGATACGCACGTTTCGCCATGCCGGCACCTCCTGACTGGATCACGGACGCTTCCAGCATAGTCGGCTCCTGGTGTGCCTGTCATACGTCGCCCAACCATTACATCAGCGCCAGCGCGGCCGGACCGGCTAACGACTCTTGTATCTGGGGGAAGCTGGCCTACCCTGAATGTATTCTTGAATGCTTTGGAGGAGATCACCATGCAGCACGTTTCAGCCGACATCAACACGCTCTTACAGGAGTCAGCGGCGGACCCCGATTTTCCCCATGCTCCACTAAGCTGGACGCGGGGCGACGCGGAAAAAATTGCGCGCGAGGAAGGGCTTGAACTCGCAGAAGATCACTGGGAAACCATTCGCGCCCTGCAAAACTATTATGCCCAGCATGAAGACGAAACCGTCAACAACCTGCGCGAATTGCACGACGCCCTGGATGAGCACTTCCACCCGAAAGGCGGGATCAAGTATTTGTACACGTTGTTTCCAGGCGGGCCCATTGCCCAGAGCTGCCGCCTGGCCGGGCTGAAGGCGCCGTTCATCGCCACCGACCTCAGCTTTGGCAGTGTGGCTTAGCAGGTTGCACCGGCGCGTAGCAATTTCAAGATGCCGTGAGTGGTGGACGTCTGGCGCGCCTGCGCGCAGCGCCCGCGCCCCCATTGACCGGGTAGGCCGAAAAGCCTGCCAGCACCATTGAGCGTCCACAACGGTCGCTCGTCCAACGGCGCGCCCATCATGCTGGGAGCGCCCACATCAGCAGACTGCCCACGCTTCGCATCATGCCAATCTAGCAGCCTGTCGGACTTGAAGAATCGAAGCGAAAATTCGGCTGGGCGAGGGCAGCCCCAAGGGATACCGTCCCGATGGGACATAATTTTGACGATTTCGCCGGGCAATAGTCGTTCTATTGCCCAAGAAAGCGGCGAAATATGAACCGGCCAGGCGGATTTGCAGCCGATTTACTTCAAGTCCGACAGGCTGCCAGGCTGCATCGGTGGCTGAACAATCCGCATGGCGCGCTTGAAACCACAGTCGCGGAACCACACCGACGACGATGCGGCCCATGATTACCCAAAGCGTGGCCGCCATCTGCCCGCCAGCGCTTGATCTACGGCGAAAATGCCCACATACTCGGCAAGGAGACGGTTGCGTCTCCTCTCCGGGTTCTTTGCCCAACTTCAACGCCAGGTATTCAACCCCCCTTTGGTCCCGCTGACCCTATCCCCCCAGATCGACCTGCAAGCCCTGCAGCTCGACGACGCGCGCGCCCTGTTGAAACACGACGCAAAAGAAAGCCAGCAGGAAGCTGGGGAATCGCTTACCGACTATTTGCAGCGTGTGATCGACGGCCTGTGCGAGATCTCGCTCAAGGACCCATTGACGGGGCTGGGCAACCGCCGGCATCTCCGCTCGACACTCGAACGCTCGATCGAAACCGTTGCACGTTCCGGCGAATCGGTACTGTTGCTGCTGCTGGACATCGACCATTTCAAGGCCATCAACGACACCCATGGCCATCTGGCCGGCGACCAGGTACTGCAGGCGATAGCCAACTGCCTGGCGGACTGCGTGCGTCCCATGGACACCGTCGTCCGCTACGGCGGCGAAGAATTTGCGGTCATCCTGCCCCACTGCCGGCCCCTTTTCGGACGTGCGGTGGCCGAGCGGATTCGCCAAACCGTTGCGTCGCTCTCGATACCCGTCGCAGCACGGATCAACGTCCAGGTCACGATCAGCATTGGTGGTGCCTATGCGCCGGAATGGGTGCGTTCCACCGCCGATTTGTGGATCGAGCGCGCCGACCAGCAGCTCTACCGCGCCAAATCCAGCGGCCGCAACCAGGTATGCCTGGATCAGCCACGAGAGCTTTCGGTCAGCGCAGAAGAAAAAGGGCTGTTGTTTGCCCACATCGCCACGGATGAGGCGACCATGATCAGGAATCTTTCGGGCGACGCCCCCCCTGATACCCAGGGCAACGCCACGAATCTAGTAAACGCATGAACGATGTACTGACCCCCACCGCCGAACACCCGAGCACGGCCAAGCTTCCCCTGAAACCGCTGGGCAAGGTCATCGCCGTCACCAGCGGCAAGGGCGGCGTCGGCAAAACCTTTGTCTCCGCCAACCTCGCCGCCGCGCTGGCCAAACGCGGCCACAAGGTGCTGGTGCTCGACGCCGACCTCGGCCTCGCCAATCTCGACGTGGTGCTCAACCTGTACCCCAAGATCACGCTGCACGACGTGTTCACTGGCAAGGCCAAGCTGGAAGACGCCATTATTCAGGCGCCGGGCGGCTTTTCCGTGCTGCTGGCCGGCTCCGGCATGGTCGAGTATTCGCGCCTGACGCCCGAAGTACGTGACGAATTCCTGCGCATCATCAGCAGCCTGGTGCCGCATTACGATGTGGTCTTGCTGGATACCGGCGCCGGGATTTCCGACGTCGTCCTGTTCGCCGTTTCGCTGGCGTCAGAAGTGCTGATGGTCGCCACCCCCGAGCCGACCTCGCTCACCGATGCCTACGCCACCATCAAAGTGCTGGTGGGGCAGCAACAACGGCAGACCGTGCGCGTAGTCGTCAACCAGACCTCCCGATCCGGTTCTGGCCTGGCCATCACGAATCAGTTGCAACAGGTGCTCGACCGCTTCGTCGTCACTGAGCCAGACCGGCCCATCCGCCTGGTCCACATGGGCGACATTCCCGTCGACCCCGAAGTGCGCCAGGCCATCATGCGGCGCCATTTGCTGATGCAGGCCATGCCCGGCTGCCCTGCCGGCGTGGCCATTTCGCAACTCGCCCGCAAGCTGGAAGAAAGCGTCATCCCCAAGCCGGCGTAGTCCCTTGCAGCCGGGGGCCGGGCAACCCGTCGCCTTAGCGTTGAACGGCTGCAGGGACCGACTCGACCAGCGCCATCACCTTGTCCGGCTCCATCCGCAGCAAGGCGGCGATCTCGCGGTAATCATCCGGCAGGGCGTCGTTATCCCAACCCCGGGCGGAATGTCGTGCCAGATTGGCCGCCAGCTTCACATTGCGCACCCGGCTCGTATTCGCCTGTGCCGGGTCCATCAGGTTCAGCAGCAATTCGGGCAATTTCCATTCGATCGTCAGCTGGCGCTGAAACTCCATGCCGGTAAACCCCATCACCTGTTTCTGCGCATCCGCGCTGCGCAGCGTGGTGTCGGCCGCCTGCCGCTTCTGGATTTCGAGCATCTGCCCGGGGTTGAAACACCACATCAGCATTTCGGCGACATGGTAGAGCAGCGCGGACACGTGCACCTCTTCCGCGTGCAGGTCGTGCAGGCGCAGCGCCCAGTCGTATGCGTAATGCGCCGAACGCTGCGCACGCCGAACCGTATGCAGCAGTTGCACCAGCGCCTCGATGTGGCCATCCAGCATGTCCTCTGAAATCGGCGTCGCCGGTACCTCGCGGAAGAAGGCATCGAGGCCCATCATGAGCAGCGCCTCCTTCACGTCCACCAGCTCATATTTCTGGTTGCGATGCTTGTGCGTCTGCATATAGCGCAGCAGCTTGACCGTCATCAGCGGATCGTCGGTCACGACATTGGCAATGCCGCGGGCATTGAGCAGTGACTCATCGGCGCGCAGACGTTCGAGTTCGCGCGCCGTGTGCTTTAAAACAGGAATATCAGCCTGCCCCAAAAAGGCGAGCCAGGCTGCCATGCTTTTAGGTTGCTGCGACATCATCTCTCCATGACAGTCCGGCGTGACGCATTGATCGTGAATGCGCACCCGAAACGGATACCTGATGAATCGGTGTATCCCGTCTTAACTTGAGCCCCTGCCTATCGGGCCAGGGCGGGGCGCCTGCAAGCTATTGCCCAACCGACCGTTTTGTAAGGGCTATTGCATGTAGGCAAAGCCTTCTTCCTGCTGCAGCCGCACGATTTCCGCATCGGCCATCGGGACCATCTTGACGAAGCCATGGATGTCCTTGGGCTGGAGGCCCTGAAGGCGGGCGGCCGCCCTGCACATCCGGTATTCGACCACCGCCCCCACGGACAGGCTCTGCGCCCGATGCATCAGGTCCTTGTTCTTTGCATAGTTCTTGATCGCAAAAAATGGAATGGCGCCTCCATGCAGCACGATCACGATTTTGTTGTCCAATGGATCGGCACCGTTGAGCACGCTGATCAGACTGGCCCGGTCCAGCACGCTCGACAAGCCAGCCGTTGTGTCTGACGTGGTATCGAACACCACTTTCTGCCCGCTGTAGGTTTGCTCAATCTCGGTTGCGCTGCCCCAGGGGGCCAGGCCATTCGCACCGACATGCCCCACATGGGCCGTCAGCGCAAGCATGGGTATCAGGAGAAATTCCCACTTCATTTGCCCACTCCAATCAGGGTTTTTACCGGTGAATACACGCTGGATTGCTCACTTGATCCGCCAAGAGCCCGCCCAGCGGGCAGGCCCCGGTTCCAGTCACGGATTATTTTTTCAGCTGCGGCTGGTCAAGGTAGCGGATGTCCTTCACCGGCAGCGGCAGCGGATTGATGTATTTATAGCCTTTGCCCTGCCAGTAAGCCACTTCCGGGAAACCCGCCGGCACCACGGTGACGAAGCCATGCATGTCCTCGGTGGCGAATCCGGCTGCCTTCATGGCATTGAAGCACATCTTGAATTCGACGCCCTCCTTCGCCAGTTCGGCCATCTTGTCCATGGCGCTCTGGTATTTGAGGTAATTCTCTTTGGCGAAGGCACGCAGTTCGGGACCGTGGGTGACGACCACGACCTTGCCGCCGGTCACCCGCCTGGTGTTTTTGATAAAGTTGTAAAGGGTGTTCAGCTGCTGCGGGTCTTCATAGTTGACGTCGAAAACCGTATCGGTCACCGGCATTGCGTGCATGTCGGCCTTGGCTGTGCCATAGGGTGAAAACTCATTCGCCAGCGCCTGATTTAACGGCATCATTGCAAAAACGGTCGCAACCGCAATCCCCGTCAATTTGATATTCATGTTTCTGTCTCCTCATTAATATTCAATATTCAGGTGCGCACAGGATCCCGCCCGGCCGCGCACAAAAACCGGGCTTCGTTACGGTAAACCGATGCAACAGAATTTGTCTTCAAGTGGTCGAGAATGATGGCCCGGCCCCGCTCGCTGGCAATCCGTCTCAAACATTGCGCAGCCAATCGGTCAGATATTTCGCTTCAGTCAAAATCGTGTCCGGGTCACCGAGGGCGTTGGCAATCAAGCTGATTCCCTGCAGCGAAGCCACCATGTGCAGCGCCAGCACGGACGCCTTCTGCTTTGTTTTTCCCAGCAGCCGGAACTGTTGTTCACTCCAGGCAATCATCGTCCTGAACGGCGCCGAAGCCTCGCTGCTCAGCGGCCCCCGGCCCTTGGCCAGTTCATAGCACAGGCTACCGATCGGACAACCGTAGCGGGCATCGATGTCGCGGTCATGGACCCAGATCCCCACCAGCGCCTCCAGGCGCTTGCGCGGGTCGGCCAGTAGATCGATCTCGTCGATCGCATGGCTGATTTCGGCCTGTCGACGATTCAGGATCGACTTCGCCACTTCGTCCTTTGTTTTGAAATAGTAATAGACACTGCCTAACGCCACATTGGAAGCAAGCGCAATATCGGCCAGTGTGGTGTGGGCGAAGCCTTGCCGGTGTATCAACACCGCTGCGGCATCGGTCAAGCGCTCCCTTTTATCCGGTGCGTTTTTCACGGGTTGATCCTGGAAAAGATAGTTGGTTAACTCACTATATCGGGTCCGTACGCCCAGTGCAAACCCTCCCACTACACGGGCCTCCAGCCTGATGGGCGAGCACTTGGGCTGTGCCGTAATGTCACGTGAAGCCAACCCGCCCGGCCTGAACTATATTGAAAAGCCTTAGTTTCCATTCAAGGAGAGAATCCATGACTTTCATAGTTTCAACACAGCGCATTTCTGTTCCTGCTCTGTTATTCACGGCCCTGATCGCCATGTTCCCGGTTGCGCCCCCGGCGCACGCAGCCAGCGCTGCCGAAATTGACGGGGAGGTCGATCGGGCTCTGTCTGACTTCCAGAAAATCGACGGCGCCAGTGCCTTTCTCGGGATTGCAAAGGGGGTGCTGGTGTTTCCCAAGGTCTACAAAGCCGGTATCGGTGTGGGCGGCGAATACGGCGAAGGTGCACTGCGGGTAGGCGGGAAAACCGTCGACTACTACAGCACCGCAGCCGCTTCCTTTGGCTTCCAACTGGGCGCGCAGGCCAAGAGCATTGTGGTGATCTTCACGGAGGAATCCGCCCTCAGGAAATTCCGTGAAAGCGAAGGCTGGAAGGTGGGGGTGGATGGCTCGGTCGCCCTGGTGGACATCGGCGTCGGCAAGGCGGTGGACACCACCAACATCAAGGACCCGGTGATCGGCTTCATCTTCGGCCAGAAGGGCCTGATGTACAACCTCACGCTGGAAGGCTCGAAGTTCACCAGGCTGGACAAGAAATAATCGCGAAACCACGATGCGTGTGGAGACTTGAACCCTGGGCTGTCGGGTCAAATATCGTGGATCGGTCGCCTGCAGCGAGCAAACGTGTGCAGGCGCGAGTGGAAGAAATCGCGAACAGCCTCAGCCACGGATTCGGGCTGATCGCGGCACTCGCGGCAACCCCTTTCCTGATCACGCATGCGGTGCGGCATGGCGATGCGGGGTTCATTGTCGGCGCGAGCATCTTCGCCGCGACCATGGTGCTGCTGTACCTTGCCTCCACCCTTTATCATGCTCTGCCTGTCGGCCGCGCAAAGGGGGTGTTTCGGGTCATCGAGCACGCTGCAATCTTTCTTCTCATCGCGGGGACGTACACTCCGTTCACCCTGGGCGTACTGCGTGGCGCATGGGGCTGGACGCTGCTTGGGCTCGTCTGGAGCCTTGCCGCGGCCGGGGTGGCGCTGAAGGCATTAAACCAGATGGCCCATCCCATCCTCTCCACCGGCCTGTATCTGCTCATGGGCTGGCTCATTGTGATCGCGGCCCAGCCCTTGTCTGCCCGCGTACCCGCATCCGGCCTGCTATGGCTGGTCGCCGGCGGCCTGGCTTACACGCTGGGGGTGATTTTCTTCGCGCTCGACGCGCGCCTGCGTTACGGCCATTTCATCTGGCATCTGTTCGTGATGGTGGGTACCGCCTGCCATTTCTTCGCCGTGTACTGGTACGCTGCTTGATAAAGCTGCCCGGGGCCCGACATTCGGGCGCCTTGATCGGGTTTCCCGGATTCTCAATTCATGATCCGGAGCGGAGGTGCTGCCGGTCTTTGGACAGTTCCGCCAGGCTCGCTGCGAACAGCCTCGGCCTGGCTCGGGCCTTGTGCATGGCGAGCCACGCCACGCCGGCGCCGGCTACCAGGAAAACCCCGGTCAACCCGCCCAGCGCCATGCGCCGGTGTGACCCCCAGAAGGCAACCGCAATCAGGATCGCCAGCAGCACCAGGCCAACGCCGAGGCAGAACAGTGCGACCAGGCCCATCACCAGGAATGTGATCAGGTGCTCGCGCGCTTCCGCCACATCCGTGGACAATAGCTCCAGACAGGAGCTGAACAATACCGATCAAACTCACTGACAGCGTTTTGAGGGACTCAAACAAGCCCCCGGGCGAAGCATGAGATGGCTCAGCCATCACCTGGTTAGCGCCGCCCGATCAGCAGACCGATCACCAGGCCGGCGCCGGCGGCGGCGCCAATGGACTGCCACGGATGCGTGTGGACATACTCATCCGTCGCCCGGGCGGCGGCCTTGGTCCTCACCAGCAGCGCTGCCTGGGCATCGGCCATTTTGGCTTTCACCTCGGCGAGGGACGCTTCCGCCTTGGCGCGCGCTGCGGTCACTGCCTCGCCGCCCTGGTTGGCCGTGGCCTTCAGCAGGGCTTCCGCATCAGCAACCACTACCTTGAAATCGTTGATCAGCTGTTGTTTCGTCACGCCGGATGGATCTGTTTCGGCAGAATAATGAGCGTTCATGGGTACTTCTCCCTCTCGTTAATGATGCAAAAAGCCGAGGCTTTCGATAGCACGCCTGAACTCAGGCACAAGGGCATTTAACGCCCGGCTTTCAAGAAAAGCCTCCCAAATCACGGCCTTAAACATTATTTAGCCTAGACTTTCTAACAACCATTACAACCCGATCGCTGGCCGCGAGCCCCATTACAACGTCACGGCACGCAGGCGCTCGGCTGCCTGTTCCGGATTGATGGTATTGACGAACAGCCCCGAGCCCAGCTCGAAACCGGTGGGAATCGAGGTGCGCGGGCAGATTTCCAGGTGCCAGTGGTAGCTCGCGGCGTACTCGCCGCGAGCCCTGTCGGGCGGCACGCCATGCGTCGAGTCCGAGCCGCCATGCGGCACGGAGTGCAGGAAGAAGTTGTACTGCGCGCCGCCGATGACGGCGTCCAGCCGCGCCATGGTGCGCTTCATCACCCGCGCCAGATCGGCCATGTCCTCGCCGCGCACGTCGAGGAAATCCGCCTGGTGCACCAGCGGCAGGATGTGCACTTCCCACTCGTAGCGGCTGGCAAACGGCTTGATGGCGATGAACTTCTCGCCGCGCTCGACCACGTACTGGCCGACATTGATCTTGCGCCGCACCGCCCCCGAGTTGCGGTCGTAAATCGTCGCTTCGAAGGTCAGCGCCTCGTCGATCAGCGCGCAGAAGATGCAGTGGTGGTGCTTGGCGAAATGCGCAGCGCTGTTCTTCACTTCGGCGTCGACGTTTTCAGGCACCACCGGCATCGCGATCACCTGGCTGTGGGTGTGCGGAATCGATGCGCCGGCCGCCGGGCCGAAGTTCTTGAATACCAGCACGTACTTCAGCCGGTCGTCCGACTCAAACAGTTGCCGCATGCGTGTCTGATACACGCCGAACAGCGCCGCCAGATGGCTTTCCGCCATGTCGTGCACGGCGATACCGTGTTCATGGTGATCGATGATGACTTCGTGCCGCCCGTAGCCGTCAATGGTCTGCTGCAGGCCGAAGTTGAAGCCGGGCTGTTCGCGATCGTCGCCCAGCACCGGGTAGAGGTTTTCCACCATGCGGATCTGCCAATCGCCTTCAGGCGGCCAGCTTAGAATCAGCGGCGGCGTCTTGTGTTCGTTGCCGCGGCAGAACGGACAGGTTTCCACATGCTTGCGGGTGTCGCGCGGCGCCAGTTCCTCGGCCTTTTTCGGGCGCAGGCTGCGCGCAGTGGCCACCAGCACCGATTCACTCGGCACGATGGGATTAATGCGGATTTCGCGGACTTCGCTCGTCTCGGGGGTATTTGGGTCTGACATGCAATTTCTCCTCTGACTGTCAGCTTAAATCAGCCGGGCCAAGCTGTCGGTTCAATATGCTTATGTCCCCAGTCGTGCTTTTTATCCCTGTCACCGCAAAGGCCTTGCGTTGACGAAGCCCTGCTCCGCGCCGACAATGGAAACCTTTGCCGCAGCTTCGGAGCTTGACCCATGGATATCGATAAAACCCTGCACGACGAACAGCGCATTATGCGCATGATGCGCAAGACGCTCACCTCCATCGTGCGCGACACCGCGCCGCGCGATGGCAACCCCAGCCCCTTGACCGAAGCCACCGTGCTCGGCATCAAGGATTGCCTGGTGGTGATTTCCAACCGTGAAGTCGAACTCGCCAGGCTCACCGGGCGCACCCTGGAAGAGCGCCCGCATTACTCTGACGAAAAGCCCAGCGCCCACGTCGTCAAGCTCAGCAGCATCCCGAAAAAAACGCACTGACCATGCCGCAAGCCACCAGTCTGTTCACCGATGTCGAATCGAAAGTCGTCGGCACCTCGGCGGTGGTGATCTATGCGCCCGCAGGCAAGAAACGCCAGCGCTTTCCCGAAGGGGTGGTCGAGGTTTACAGCAGCGAAACCGAGGCGCTGGCGCACGCCGACCCGAACACGGGCCGTCATGCGGCCATCGCCAGCGGCCCGTCGCGTTCGTCCGAAGGCTTCAGGCTGTTCTATCTGGTGCGCTGGCTGAACTGATATTCAGTCTTTGCCGTAGACCTTGCGCCGCACCCGCTTCTTGCGCCGCATCCGCGTCGCCTCGCTTTCGGTCATCGGGCCGCGCGTCTTGCCTTCAAACGGATTATTGGCACCGCCTTCCTTGATCTGGATACGCAACGGCGTGCCCTGCAAGTTAAACGCCTTGCGGAAACTGCTTTCCAGATAGCGCTTGTAGTCATCGCGCAGGCCTTCCAGCGCGTTGCCGTGCAGCACGATCACCGGCGGATTCTTGCCGCCCTGGTGGGCATAGCGCGGCTTGGGACGAAACAAGCCATTCTTGGGTGGCGCGTGTTGTTCCACCGCCATCTCCAGCACCCGTGTCAGCTTGGGCGTCGACAGCTTGATGAAGGCGGCGGCGTGCGCGGCTTCGACGTCCTTCAGCAGGTTTTCCAGGCCCTTGCCCTTCAGCGCCGAAATGTAGTTGAAACGAGCAAAGTCGAGAAACGCCAGCTTGCGCCCGATGTCGCGCTTGACGTCTTCGCGCTGCTCGGCGGAAAGCCCGTCCCATTTGTTGACCGCAACCACCAGCGCGCGCCCGGTTTCAAGCACGAAACCTGCCAGATGCGCGTCCTGCTCGGAAATGTTCTCGTGCGCGTCGAGCACCAGCACCACCACATTGGCGTCCTCGATCGCCTGCAGGGTCTTGATGACGGAGAATTTTTCCACCGTCTCGAACACCTTGCCGCGGCGGCGCAGGCCGGCAGTGTCGATCAGGATGTAGGGCTTGCCGTCACGCTCGAACTCGACATAGATCGAATCGCGCGTGGTGCCCGGCTGGTCGAACGCGATGACGCGTTCCTCGCCCACCAGCGTGTTGACCAGCGTCGACTTGCCGACGTTGGGGCGCCCCACCAGGGCGATCTTGGGGATGCCGAAATCGTCTCTTTTCTCTTCCTCTTCGGAAAACGGCGTCAGCGCCTCGGCCACCAGATCGGAAACGCCGTCGCCATGCGCGCTGGAAATGGCCAGCGGCTGGCCCAGCGCCAGTTCGTGGAACTCGGCGGTGATCACGGCAGCGTTCATGCCTTCGGCCTTGTTGACCGCGAGCAGCACCGGGCACGACGCACGGCGCAGGCGGTCGGCGATCAGCTTGTCCTGCGGCGTCAGGCCCGCCCGGGCATCGACCAGGAAAATGATGGCGTCGGCCTCGTCGATGGCCTGCAGCGTCTGGCGCGCCATTTCGGCGAGAATGCCGTCGGTGACGACCGGCTCCAGACCGCCGGTGTCGACCACCAGATAGGGCTTCTCGCCGAGGCGCCCGCGCCCGTAATGGCGATCTCGCGTCATCCCGGGTAGATCGTGCACCAGCGCGTCGCGCGTGCCAGTGAGGCGGTTAAAGAGAGTGGACTTGCCGACGTTGGGTCGGCCGACCAGAACCAGGGTAGGGAGCATTAGCGAAAATTCGAATCCATAAACATTTACAAGGCAGCCATCGAGGGCAGAAAGGGTTGATTGGTTTTCCTTTGTGCCCTCGGCGTCTTCCTTATCGATCAATCATCAAGTCGCTCAAGACTCACTTGAGCCTGAAAGCGACGATGCTGCCCTTGTCGGTCTGCACTGCAAAACCCGGCCCGATGTCGATCGGCGCAGTGCGCACGCTGCTGTCGACCCTGGCGCGCGCAACGAAGCTGCCGTCCTCGGCCGACAGGACATGCACGACACCTTCGCGGTCGGCCACCACCACCCAGTCGCCCAACGCCAGCGGCGCGGTCACCAGGCGGCGCGCCAGTTTGTCCTGGCGCCAGCCGGCGCGGCCACTGGTTTTGTCGTAGGCGGTGACGGCGTCCTTGTCGTCGGTGACGTAGACATTGCGCTCGTCCATCGCCACCCCGCTGTTGCTGGAGGTGTCGCGCGTCCACAATGGCGCGCCGTTGCGACGGTCAAAGCAGGCCACGCGGCCCTGGTAGGCGACGGCGCATACCTGCCGCTCGTCCACCACCGGATTGCCCATCACATCAGCCACCCGTTCGAGTTCGGTCGCCCCACGCGGCAGTGCCACCGTGGCCTCCCACAGCTGCGCGCCGTTGCTGGCATCGAGCGCGACCAGCTTGCCGCCGGGGAATCCGACGTAGAGCATGCCGTCGCGCACCACCATGCCGCCCGACCCGCGCAGGCTCAAGGCCGGCAGGTTCCGGGTGTACAGCCACTTGCGGCTGCCGTCCGCCACAGCCAGGCCATGCACGCTGCCATCGCCGGTGCGCGCGATGACGATGTCGGCGACAGCCAGCAACTGCCCCGTCACCTCGCTCGACAGCGTCACCTTCCAGCGCACCTGGCCACTGGCCTGATCCAGCGCCAGCAAATCGCCCTTGCCGCTGCCCGCCAGCACCAGGCCCTGGCCCACGCCGGCGCCGGCGGACAGCTTCACGCCGGCGTCGGTTTTCCACACGGTGTTGCCGGTGGCCACGGCAATGCGCACCACCTGGCTGCCGCCCGCGGCGAAGACGTCGTCGCGGGCGGCGACGGGGTGGAACACATGACCGGCGGTGTTGCCGGTCTCGCCTTTCCAGGCCTCGGTGAGGCTGGCGGACGGTTTGAACTCAACCAGTTCGGCGGGCTTGGCCTTGGCCGGGCCGGAACCGAACCAGCCGCCGACCGTGCTGCACCCCGACAGAGCCAATACCAGGCCGACGACCATCAAGCGCATCTTCATTTGGCTTCTCCTCCCAGTGCGTCGAGCTTCAGTTCGACGATGTTGCGGTAGGGGTTGTCTTCCGCCATTTTGCCGAAGGCCGCCTGATAAGCGGCGCGCGCTTCGGCAGACTTATTTTGTGCCAGCAGCACATCGCCCTTCAGATCATGGAAGCGGAAGGCAAATGCATCGCTGTGGGTGGCGGACAGCGTTTTCAGTGCGGCGTCATATTGCTTCTGGTCGAGCTGCACTCCGGCCAGCCGCAGGCGCGCCAGATCCCTGACCGCAGGCTCCTTGCTGTTGGCCGCCGCCCACTCCAACTGGGCCTGCGCGCTTTTCAGGTCCTTGGCGCCGACGTTCAGCCTGGCCAGCAGCAACGCTGCACGCGGCGCATAGGCGGTGCCCTTGTACTGGTCGATCAGCATCGCCCCGGCCTCGCGCGCCGCCTTGGCGTCGTTGGCCGCCAGCGACTGGGTGAGTTGTTCGTACACGGTTGCGGCTTCCAGGCTTTGCGTCACCACGTGGTTCTGCCAGTAGCGCCAGCCTGCCGCCACAGCAATCACCACGGCGAGGCCGATCATCAACAGATTGCCCCAGCGTTTCCACCAGGCTTTCAGTTCGTCCAGCCGTTCCTGTTCGTCGAGATCGTAGGTTGCCATTGCGTTTATGCCTTTTCAGTTGATGCTTGTTTCAGATATTCGATAGCCAGCGTCACCTCGACGCAGGTCTGCTCGGCCGTTCCGCGCAGCGGTTTCAATGTCACCTGCTGCGCCGCGACCTCGTCGTCGCCGATGATTACCGCATAACGCGCGCGGCTGGCATCGGCCTTTTTCATTTGCGATTTGAAGCTGCCGCCGCCGCAATGCAGCACGGCAGCGAGCCCGGCACTGCGCAGTGCAGTCGCCACCTGCCAGGCATACGCCTGCGCCGCATCGCCAGCGTGGACGATATATGCATCCGACACCGCTGGCGCCAACGGCGTGCCGGCCACCTCCATCAGCGAGAGCAGGCGCTCGATGCCCATGGCGAAACCGGCAGCGGGTGCCGGCTTGCCGCCCAGCTGCTCGATCAGGCCGTCATAGCGCCCGCCGGCGCACACCGTGCCCTGCGCGCCGAGCTGGTCGGTCACCCATTCGAACACGGTGCGGTTGTAGTAGTCGAGCCCGCGCACCAGGCGCGGGTTGAGCTCGAAGGCGATGCCGTTGGCGCGCAGCAGCGCCTGCAGCGTATCGAAGTGCGCCAGCGCCGCCTCATCGAGCTCGTCCATCAGCCTGGGCGCCGCATCGTTCAGCGCCTGCATCGCGGGATTCTTGCTGTCGAGAATGCGCAGCGGATTGCTGTGCAGCCGCCGCTTCGAATCCTCGTCAAGCGCATCCTGATTCGCCTCGAAATAGGCAATCAGCTTGGCGCGGTGGCAATGCCGCGATTCATAGTCGCCCAGGGTGTTGAGCTGCAGCGTCGGCGCAATCCCCAACTCGCGCCAGAGGTCGGCGCACATCACGATCAGTTCGGCATCGACGTCGGGGCCGGCAAACCCCAGCGCCTCGACGCCGACCTGGTGAAACTGCCGGTAGCGCCCCTTCTGCGGCCGCTCGTGGCGGAACATCGGGCCGCTGTACCACAGGCGCTTGCCGCCGTCGTATAACAGGTTGTGCTGGATCACCGCGCGCACCGACGAGGCCGTGCCTTCCGGGCGCAGCGCCAGCGATTCGCCGTTCAGCTCGTCGACAAAGGTGTACATCTCCTTTTCGACGATGTCGGTCACCTCGCCGATGGCGCGCTTGAACAGCCCGGTGTGCTCGAGGATGGGCGTACGCATCTCGCGGTAGCCGTAGCGGCGCAGCCAGTCGCGCACGATCGCCTCGAACGCCTGCCAGGTGTCGGTGGCATCGGGCAGGCAGTCGTTCATGCCGCGCACGGATTGAATGTTGTTGCTCATCTAAAAAATCTCACCACAGAGGCACGGAGAAAACACCATGCGTGATATCCAACCGTTTTTCTCTGTGTCCCAAGGGATACCGTTCCTGCGGAACATATCTCTGTGCCTCTGTGGTTAAGGGTTTTAACGCGCAGCCACGCCATAGCGGGTGCGCACATAGTCTTCGACGATCGCCTGGAAATCCGCGGCAATCCGGTCGCCCTTAAGCGTCACGGTCTTTTCGCCATCGACATACACCGGCGCGACCGGCACTTCGCCGGTGCCGGGCAGCGAGATGCCGATGTTGGCGTGCTTGGATTCGCCGGGGCCATTGACCACGCAGCCCATCACCGCCACCTGCATCGACTCGACGCCGGAATACTGGCTGCGCCACAGCGGCATCTGGTTGCGCAGATAGGTTTCGATATCCTGCGCCAGTTCCTGGAATACGGTCGAAGTGGTGCGGCCACAGCCGGGGCAGGCGGTAACTTGCGGAGTAAATGCGCGCAGGCCCAGCGCCTGCAGGATTTCCTGGCCGACGCGGACTTCCTGGGTACGATCGCCGCCCGGCTCCGGCGTCAGGGAAATTCGGATGGTGTCGCCGATGCCTTCCTGCAACAGCACCGCTAGTGCGGCGGTCGAGGCGACGATGCCCTTCGAGCCCATGCCGGCTTCGGTCAGCCCCAGGTGCAGCGGGTAGTCGCACTGCGCGGCGAGGTCGCGGTACACCGCAATCAGGTCCTGCACCCGGCTCATCTTGCACGAGAGGATGATCTTGTCGCCACCAAGGCCCAGCGCCTCGGCTTTTTTCGCCGATTCCAGCGCGGAGGCCACCATCGCGCGGCGCATCACCACCTCGGCGTCTTCCGGCTGCGCGAGGCGCGCGTTGTCGTCCATCATGCGCACCGCCAGCGCCTGGTCGAGACTGCCCCAGTTGACGCCGATGCGCACCGGCTTGTCGTAGCGGCACGCCACCTCGATCAGGGTCGCGAACTGCTCGTCGCGCTTGTTTCCGCGGCCGATGTTGCCCGGGTTGATGCGCAACTTGGACAGCGCCTCGGCGCATTCCGGCACCTGGGTCAGCAGCTTGTGGCCGTTGAAATGGAAGTCGCCGATCAGCGGCACCCGGCAACCCAGCACGTCAAGGCGTTCGCGTATGCGCGGCACCGCGGCGGCGGCTTCCAGCGTGTTGACGGTGAGGCGCACCAGTTCGGAGCCGGCCTCGGCGAGCGCCTGCACCTGGCGCACCGTACCCGTGATGTCGACGGTATCGGTATTGGTCATCGACTGCACCACCACGGGCGCGTCGCCGCCGACCAGCACATGACCGATCCGCACCTGGCGGGTTGGACGACGGACTATTTTGGACATCATTCTTCCAGGGTGGTTATTCTTCAAGCGTGGCTATTCTTCAAGCGTAAAACGGGCGACCGTCACGGCAATGAAGGGTTTCAAGTCGATGGGACGGCCGTTATACGTCACACGCGCTTGCGATGCGTTGCCGATCACCACCTCGAACGGGGGCTGGCCGTTGACATCGACGCGGCTGCCGGGCGGATTGAGCTGGCGATGCAGCATGCGGCCACTGGCATCCTTGATTTCGACCCAGGCCTCGTCGCCGAATTCGAGATGCAGCACGCCGCTGATCACCGGGGCTTCGAGCGCGCCGGCCTCATCCGGCTCGGGGGCCAAGGGGGTCTCCGTCGCAGGCGCGGCCGACGCAACAGGCACAGGGACAGGGGCAAGCTCAACGACAGCAGGCGCGGGACGGGTTTGCGTAGCGGCCGGCACCCGCTCGCTCGAACTATCCCCCCCCTCGCTGTTGAGCCACCCATACAGCGCAACCGGCGCCACCACCACCACCAGCAGACCCAGCAGCAACAGAATCAGCCAGGGCGAGGTCAACCAGAAATGCGACGGTGGAGGCGCGGCGGGGCTGACCGCAGTGGGCTCGGCCGGCGCGCCTTCCATGCGCGCCAACAGCGCTTCGGGCGCAAGCCCCAGCAGGCGCGCGTAGTTGCGCACAAACCCGCGCGCGAACACGGGCTGACCGAGGCTCTCAAAATCATCCGTCTCCATGGCCTCGACCTGACGCTGCATCAGGCGCAAGCGTGCAGCGACATCTTCCTGCGTCACGCCCTGCGCCTCACGCGACTCGCACAAAATCTGCCCGACCGAGGGTTGGCCGCTCTCGCTCATTCGTATTGCCCGGTCAGCAACAGCCGCGCCTCATTCGAATCGGGGAAGCGCTTACGCAGCTGCAAGCCGTAGGCCGCTTCCTGCGCACGGTCACCCAGCTTGCGTTCAAGCCGCACGCCCAGCCACAGGCTTTCCGCGGTCGGCGGCGCCAGCTCGGCGTGGCGTCCGAGCAGGCGCTGCGTCTCCATCAGCCTGTCCTGGCGAAAATGCAGCCCCGCCAGCTTCAACACGGTGTTGGGGTTGTCGGGCTGCAGCTTGAGCGACTTCAGCAGATTCGCTTCGGCCAGCGCAAGGTCGCCTTTCTTTTCCGCGCACAGGCCGGCATTGGCCATGGCCTGCTCAGGATGGGCATACAGCGGATTGCGCAGGGCCGTGCTGAACTGTTCGAGCCCTTCGTCGTAACGGCCAAGCGTGCAGAGAAACCAGCCGAAATTGGTGCGCGCCTCCGAATCGCTGCGATCCAGTTCGATGGCACGGCGGAAGTTTTCCTCGGCCAGCTTGTCTTCGGCCAGCTCCATGTAGATCAGGCCATAGATGTTGTAGGCCGGGCCAAAGCGGTTGTCGGCGATGATCGCCTTGCGCAGCTCGTCGAGCGCGACCTTGTACTGGGCGCGGGCAAAATAGGCCCCGGCCAGGTCGGTGAAGGCGCGCGCACGCTGACGGCTTTCGCTGTCGACCTGCGTGTTGGCGACACCGCTGCCGCTGTCCATCGGCTGCACCGCGCAACCCGCCAGCATCGCTGCGGCCAGGATGCCTATCCATTTTTTCACGCCGTCTCCTTGTGCATTCGTTTCATTACGCGGCCGCTCTTGTCGGCCACCTTGCCTGCCAGCTGGCCGCAAGCGGCGTCGATATCATCCCCGCGCGTCTTGCGTGTGGTGACCACCAATCCGGCGTCCTGCAGAATCTCGCGGAATACGCGCATCGCCTCGGCACGCGGCTTTTCGTAGCCCGAATCCGGGAACGGATTGAACGGGATGAGGTTGAACTTGCACGGCACCTCGCGCACCAGCTCGATCAGCTGGCGCGCATGCTCGGGCGCATCGTTCACCCCGGCCAGCATCACGTATTCGAAGGTGATGAAATCGCGCGGCGCATGCACCAGATAACGCCGGCACGCCGCCATCAGTTCACGCAGCGGATACTTCTTGTTGATCGGCACGATCTGGTCGCGTAGCGCGTCGCTGGGCGCATGCAGGCTCACTGCCAGCGCCACCGGGCAGCGTTCGGCCAGGCGGTCCATCGCCGGCACCAGGCCCGAGGTCGACACCGTCACCCGCCGCCGCGACAGGCCGTAGGCATGGTCGTCGAGCATGATGCCGAGCGCGGTCACCACATTCTCCAGGTTCGCCAACGGCTCGCCCATGCCCATCATCACCACATTGGTCACCGGACGGTCGGAAATTTCGCCTGTGGTGCGATTGGGCACGCTGTGATTGGGCGCGGTGCGGTTGGGCTCGGTTTTCAGGCTGTGATGTGCCACCCACAACTGGCCGATGATTTCGGCCACCGTCAAGTTGCGGTTAAAGCCCTGGCGCCCGGTCGAGCAGAAGGTGCACTCCAGCGCGCAGCCGACCTGCGACGACACGCACAGGGTGCCGCGATCCGCTTCCGGGATGAAGACGGTTTCGATGCCATTGGCGACACCGACATCGAACAGCCACTTGCGCGTGCCGTCGGTCGAGGTGTGCGCGTAGCTGATCGCCGGCGGCGCCACCACTGCCTGCTGCTGCAGCTTCTCGCGCAGGCTTTTGGCGATGTCGGTCATCTGCGCAAAATCCGCCACCCCGGCCTGATGCACCCAGTGGAACACCTGCCTGGCGCGAAACGGCTTCTCGCCGAGTTCAGCGAACCAGGCAGTCAGTCCTTCGAGGTCGAAATCAAGCAGGTTTTGCGGCATGCGGGTGCGTTTAGCGGCCGGCGTAGACTTCGCAGGCGGGGAAGAAATAGGCGATTTCGATCGCGGCGGTTTCCGGCGCGTCGGAGCCATGCACCGCATTGGCGTCGATGCTCTCGGCGAAATCGGCGCGAATGGTGCCGGCTTCGGCCTTTTTCGGGTCGGTCGCACCCATCAACGCGCGGTTCTTGGCAATGGCGTCTTCGCCTTCCAGCACCTGCAGCACAACCGGGCCGGAAATCATGAACTCGACCAGGTCCTTGAAGAAGGGACGCTCGCGGTGCACACCGTAGAAACCTTCGGCTTCCTGGCGCGACAGGTGCTTCATCCTGGACGCCACCACCTTGAGGCCATTGCTCTCGAAACGGCTGACGATCTTGCCGACCACATTCTTGGCGACGGCATCGGGTTTGATGATGGAAAAGGTACGCTGAACAGCCATGTGTATGCTCCGGACAAAAACAAGAAGAAACGTTTAAAAAACCATGAAAATCAGCCTGCTAGCATAACATGCCCCACCCCGGGCTGTCTTGTTGCACAGCTAGTCCGCGACGCGTGGCAGCAGCCCGGGCTCGCCGGGCAAAGCGAGCAGATCGGCATCGAGGCCGATCCCCGCCGCCCACGCCAGCCGTCCGTTACACCACAGCAAGGGCAGGCGATCGCGATGCCACGGCGGAATGGCGTGTTCCTGCAGCAGATTCTTCAGGCTGCGATGGGGGCCACCGGCATGCAGGCGCAGACGTTCGCCGCCCTGCCGCACTCCCAGTGTGACCTCGCCCGCGGTCAGCGCGTCACGTTTCAGGCCGGCGCCGGTCACCGCCTCCATCTGCACGCAGACCCCGGCGGCCGGCACCCACAGCGACGCCTCGCCCTGCCAGACAACCGGCTGAACCGTGTCGGGCGCCAGTGGCGCGAGATAGGCGCCGCCGCGAAAGCGCCACACCTCCACCGCCCCCAGCCTGACGCGCACCCGCGCATCGGCTTGCGCATCCCGCAACTGATGCAGCGCCTCGTCGAGCCGCCGCGCGCTGGGCATCGGCTGGCCGTGCTGCTCAATAAAATAGCGCAGCAGGTTGCGCGCGCGCGGCGTCGACAGACGCCCCAGCGCGACGCAGTCGAGGCGATCGGCCGCGATGGCCTCCCTCGCGTCGAGCCGCGCCAGATCGTCCAGCAAGTTGGCGGCATCGGCCTGCAGCGCGGCCGCGCGCGCGAGGGTGGCGCCGCTGCCGGGAAAATGCGCGGCGAGCAGCGGCATCACCTGCTGGCGCAGCGCATTGCGGCGGTAGCGGATGTCCCGATTGCTCTCGTCGTCGACCCAGTCCAGGCCATGCGACTGCGCATAATCCTGCAGCGCGGCTCGCGCCACCCCCAGCAGCGGCCGCAGTTGCGCCGGGCGCCAGCCCGAGCGGGATTGCAGCTCGGCCATCGCCGCCAGGCCTTTCGGTCCGGCACCCCGTAGTCCCTGCAACAAAAACGTTTCGGCCTGGTCGTCCCGCTGATGCGCGGTAAGCAGAAAATCCGCGTCCAGCGCGGCAAAGATGCGCTGGCGCTCGCGCCGCGCAGCGGCTTCGATACCAGCCGCATCGTCGCGCGCAATCCGGACCCGGTGAATACTTAATTCAACCGCATGCGATGCGCACAGTCGCGCGCAGAAATCGGCCCAGTCGTCGGCGTGGGGCGACAGGCCGTGGTGCACGTGCACGGCCTGCAGTTCAAACGGATGTTGATCGCGCAGCGCCAAGAGGACGTGCAGCAGGACCACCGAATCGAGCCCGCCCGAGAGTCCAAGCACCAGCCGCGCGTGCGGCGGGACGTGGCGGGCAAGCGCGTCCGCCACGGCAGCGATGACCACCTTATTTGGCAGGAGTTTCCTTGAAGCTGCCATACGCCCGCAGGCGCTGGTAACGCGCCGCCAGCAGCGCATCGAGCGACAGCTTGCGCAACTCGGCCAGGGTGTCGGTGAGCGCGCGGCGCATCGACTGGAACATGGTGTCCCAGTCACGTTGGGCGCCGCCCAGCGGCTCTTCGATGATGCGGTCGACCAGGCCATTGGCCTTCAGGCGGTCGGCGGTGATGCCGAGGGTTTCGGCGGCGACCGAGGCCTTGTCGGCGCTCTTCCACAGGATCGAGGCGCAGCCCTCGGGCGAGATCACCGAATACGTGGAATATTGCAGGATCATCGTGCGGTCGCCCACACCGATGGCCAGCGCGCCGCCTGAGCCGCCTTCGCCGACGATGGAGCAGATAATCGGCGTCTGCAGCTCGGCCATCACATACAGATTGCGCGCAATCGCCTCGGACTGCCCACGCTCCTCGGCACCAATGCCAGGATAGGCGCCGGGGGTGTCGATGAAGGTGAAAATCGGCAGCCTGAATTTTTCCGCCAGGCGCATCAGGCGCAAGGCCTTGCGATAGCCTTCTGGACGCGGCATGCCGAAATTGCGGACAATTTTTTCCTTGGTATCGCGGCCTTTCTGGTGGCCGATCACCATCACCGGCTCGCCGTTGAAGCGTGCCATGCCGCCGACGATCGCCTGATCGTCGGCGTAGGCGCGGTCGCCGTGCAGTTCGGCAAAATCGGTGAACAGCCCCTGCACGTAATCGAGCGTATAAGGCCGCTGCGGATGACGCGCCACCTGCGACACCTGCCAGGCGTTGAGCTTGGCGTAGATGTCACGGGTCAGGGTCTGGCTCTTTTTCTGCAGGCGGCGGATTTCCTCCGAAATATCGAGGGCGGAGTCGTCCTGCACGAAGCGCAGCTCTTCGATCTTGGCTTCAAGCTCGGCGATCGGCTGTTCAAAATCGAGGAAGGTGGTTTTCATCGGTGGTCTTCATCAAGCTGTCGCAGAAAACAGGTTAGCCGGGCATTTTAACAGCCCGCCGCAGTTTGCCGTTCGGATCAGCGCCATGCGCTTCTTAATGATGGTGATGGCCGTGGGCGCCGTGTGCATGGCGATGCTCGACCTCGTCCGCCGTCGCCGCACGCAACTCGGCCACCACACACTGGAAATGCACCGCCTGCCCGGCATAGGGATGGTTGCCGTCGACCACCACCTTGTCTTCTGCAATGTCGGTCACGGTGTAGAGCATTTCCCCGCTGCCGTCGACCGGCGAGCCGACGAACTGCATGCCGATCTCGATGTCGTCGGGGAAACCCTCGCGCGGCTCCAGCCGCACCAGCTCATCTTCGTATTCGCCGAAGGCATCGGCAGGCTGCAGTTTGAGGTCGACCGTATCGCTCACTGCCTTGCCTTCCAGCGCCTCTTCCACCATCGGAAAGATATTGTCGTAACCGCCGTGCAGATAGCTGACCGGCTCCTCGCTTTCTTCCAGCAGCTTGCCCTCCAGGTCACGAACGATGTAGGTAATGGTGACGACGGTGTCTTTGCTGATATTCAATTGAGTTCCCCTTTATTCATTAAAGCAACAAGATGAAGCACTTCCGCCGCGTGGCCGCGACTGGAAACGCCGTACAGGGCGTGACGGATGATGCCCTGTTTGTCGATGATGAAAGTGGCGCGCACCGCGCTTCTGCGCATGATGCCGTCCACTTCCTTGTCCTGCAGCACGCCATAGGCCTCGCTGGTCGCGTGTTCCTTGTCGGCCAGCAAGCGCACGCTGATGCCGTGCTTGTCGCGAAACTCGCCATGCTTGATGCAGTCGTCGCGCGACACCCCGAGCACCGTGGCGCCCAGCTTGGCGAAATCGTTTTCCAGTTCGGAAAACTCGATCGCCTCGGCGGTGCAGCCCGGCGTGTCGTCGCGCACGTAAAAATACAGCACGAGGGTTTTTCCCCGAAACTGGGACAACTCGACGAGTGCCATGTCTGCATCGGGGTTGGAAAAACCCGGCGCGCGATCTCCCGCTTTCAGCATGATGAACGCTACCCTCTATTTTTCGGCAGCATTTTAACAGGGCGCGTCCGCCCACATCGTTATAATTATTTCATGATAACCACCCTGCTTGGCGGCTTGAGCCCCACCCGTTTCCTGCGCGATGTCTGGCACAAGCGCCCGCTGCTGATCCGCAACGCCGTGCCGGGCTTCGCCGGACTGCTCTCGCCCGGCGAGATGCAGCAGCTGGCCGGCCGCGAGGATGTCGAGTCGCGACTGATCCAGGGCAGCGGCACGCACTGGCAGCTCGACCACGGCCCGCTCAAGCGCAGCGACTTCAAGCGCCTGCCGAAAACCGAATGGACGCTGCTGGTGCAATCGCTCAACCATATTCTTCCCGAAGCCGATGCCCTGCTGGCGCGCTTCAACTTCATCCCGCACGCCCGGCTCGATGATTTGATGGTGAGTTACGCCGTGCCGGGCGGCAGCGTGGGGCCGCACTTCGATTCCTACGACGTCTTCCTGCTGCAGGGCCAGGGGCACCGGCGCTGGCAGATCAGCACGCAAGCCGATCTGACCATCCTGGACGACGAGCCGCTGAAAATCCTGCGCTACTTCGAGGCGGAGGAGGAATGGGTGCTCGGCCCCGGCGACATGCTCTACCTGCCGCCGCATGTCGCGCATTACGGCGTCGCCGAAGACGCCTGCACAACCTATTCGATCGGTTTTCGCGCGCCCACCACCGAAGAACTGGCGCATGGCTTCCTGATGCACCTGCAGGACACGCTCAAACCGGAAGGCCGCTACGCCGACCCCGATCTGCGCCTGCAAACCCATCCGGGTGAAATCAGCCGGGCGATGCTGGCGCAAATCGAAGGCATGATCGCCAAAATCAAATGGGGCAAACGCGACATCGCCGAGTTTGCCGGGCGCTATTTGTCCGAGCCCAAGCCGAATGTTTTTTTCGACGCGCCCGACGCCCCGCTCACGCGTGCCGCCTTCAACAAGCAGGCCAGCAAGCGCGGCGTGGCGCTCGATCCGAAATCGCGCCTGCTGTTTGCGGGCGGGCGCTTCTTTATCAACGGCGAGGCGTTCACGCCCGCGGCGGACGAAACTGCCGCGCTGAAGCAACTCGCTGATCAGCGCCGCCTCGCCCCGCCGCTGCCCGCAACGCTGCGCGAGCGCCTGTATGACTGGTACCAAGCCGGTTGGCTGGAGATCGACGCACCATGAGCCGCTTTGAAACCCCCGCCGAATTCCGTGACGCATTCGACGCACTGCTGGCCGGCACGCATCGCCAGCTCCGTGTATACGACCACGATCTGGGCCTGCTGGAGATCGACCACGCGCCGCGTCACGCGGCCCTGCGCGCGCTGTGCGTGGCCGGTGGCGGCCGCCGTATCGAGCTGCTGCTCGACGACATCAGCCTCGTGGCACGCAAGCACCCCCGCCTGATGCAGCTGGTGCGCGACTTCGGCCATGCCCTCGAAATCCGCCAGGCCGACCCCGACGCGCCGCGTCCCGATCAGGCGTTTGTGCTGGCCGACCGCCACGGCGTGCTGCTGCGCGCCGACAAGGCCGCGGTGCATGGCACGCTTCACCTGGACGACGCACGCGATGCCGTGTTGCTGAATCAGCGTTTCGAGGGCATGTGGCAGCGTTCGCCGGCCGGCGTGTCTGCGACAACGCTGGGCTTGTAATGCTTAGAGTTTGCTCAGCCAGTCCAGTTCGGGCTCGCTGAAGCCAGCTGCCCGGCGTGCCGCCAGATTGAACGGCGGCTTCAGCGGCGGCGCGTCATACTCGACCAGCAACTGCCGGAACCTCGTCTCGGGCTCGAGCCCGCGCGCCGCGCACAGCCAGCCGAACCAGTGGCTGCCGATGGCGACGTGGCCGATCTCGTCGCGTTCGATGATGGCGAGAATCTCGACCATGCGCAGGTCATTCGCCGCCCTAAGCTTGTCGACGATCAGCGGCGTGGCATCGAGCCCACGTGCTTCCAGCACGCGCGGCACCAGCGCCATGCGCACCAGCGGGTCGTGTGCGGTTTTCAGCGCCATGTCCCACAGGCCGTTGTGGGCGGGAAAATCGCCGTAGGCATGACCCAGCGTCGCCAGGTGCGTGTTCAGCAGATCGAAATGCAGCGCTTCCTCGTCGGCCACCTTGAGCCAGTCGGCGTAATACGCGACCGGCATGCCGGCAAAGCGGTGGGCGGCGTCGAGCGCCAGGTTGATCGCGTTGAATTCGATATGCGCCAGCGCATGGATGAGCGCGGCGCGGCCGGGCAGCGTATCGGCGCGGCGGCGCGGGACCTTTTGCGGCGGGACCCGTTCGGGTTTTTGCGGCTGACCAGGATGGTCGATCGGCTTGCGCGCAGCCTCGCTGGCGGGATCGACCGCGCCGGCCAGCCAGTCCGCCTGCAGCGTGTGCACGCAGGCCACCTTGGCCGCCGGCTCGCTGGCGCACAAACACTCGGCCAGCCGCTGCGGCAATCGGCTCAGCGCCGGTCCACCCAGCGGATACCCGCCAGCGCGATGCCCAGAAAAACCAGCAGCGGCAGGGTCGACACCAGCGACGCCGGCCAGTTGTTCAACAGGCCCAGGTGGCCGAGCAGGCGGCTCAGCAGATGGAAGCCGAGACCGGCCAGAATGCCGAGGAAAATCATGCCGCTGGTGCCGCCTGCGCGCGGCCCCCGGATGGCGAACGGCATCGCGATCAGCATCATGATCGGGATGACGAAGGGGTTGATGAATTTCGACCACAGCGCGAGTTCGTACCGCGTCGCGTTCTGGCTGTTTTCCTTGAGGTGCGCGATGTAGCGCCAGAGCGTGCGCGCCGACATTTTTTCCGGTGCGACCAGCAGCACGCCGAGGATGTCGGGCGTGAGCACCGACTGCCAGTCCTGGTTTGCGCTGCGCTCGGCGCGAATGCCGTCCGCGTCAAACCGCGTTTCCACCACCTGCTGCAGATCCCAGGCCTGTTGGTTGCCGCGCCAGCTGGCCTGCTCAGCGGCGCGGATCCAGCCCAGCTCGCCCTCGGCGTCGAAGCCGTAAATCTCGATGCCGCGCAGCGTGTTGTCGGGCATCACTTCGCGCACATTGATGAAGGTGCTGCCGTCCTTGACCCACAGGCCGGAGCGGAATTGCTGCGCGACCACTGACTGGGTGGCAGACAGTTTGTAACGCTGCGCCGCCTGCTCCGACCACGGCGCCACGTATTCGCCGAACACCAGCACCAGCAGCGACAGCAGCGTCCCGATGACCGCGAAATACCCGCCCACCCGCCAGTTAGACAGGCCCGACACGCGCATCACCGCGTATTCCGAGTTGCCCACCAGACGCGACAGCGCGAACAGCGTACCGATCAGCGCCGCCACCGGCAGGATTTCGTACAGATGTCCGGGCACGCTGAGCAGCACCACCACGGCAGCCTGCCCGAGCTCATAGTTGTTGCGCCCCAGGCTGCCGAGCTCCTTCATCACGTCGAAAAACGCAAACAGCACCAGCAGCGCCAGCAGGACGAATCCTGACGCCGCCAGCACCTGGCCCGCCAGATAGCGCGCCAGCAGGCTCATGGCCGCCTCCGGCGCGGGGCGTGCTGGTGCGAGCGCAGGTAAAACAGAACGGCCACGGCGAACAGCATCAGCAAATGCGACGCCCCCATCCCGACCCAGGGATTCAGCTTGTCCTGCGCCACCCAGGCCTGCGACAGCGACAGCAGGTTGTTGTAGACGAAATACAGCAGCAACGCGATCATCAGCCCATAGGAGCGGCGCGCCCGCGTGTTGACGAAGCTGAGCGGGATCGCCATGACGGCGAGGATCAGCGCCGAGATCGGCACCCCCACCCGCCACAACAGCTCGGCACGCACCGGCGGCGTGGCGTCAGCCAGCAGTTCCGCCACGGACATCTGGCGAATGCTGATGTGTCTCTCCGCTGCGACCGGATCGAGCCGCATCCAGTAGCGCTCGAACTGCACGATGCGGTAGTCGAGTTGGCCGGGCGTGCCTTCGTAACGTCGCCCGTCCTTGAACACCAGGTAACGCGAGCCGTCTGGCAGCTGGGTATGATCGCCTTCGCGCGCGACCACCAGCCCGAGCTGGCCATCGATGAGCGACCGCATGAACACGTTGCGCACGATGCCGGTCAGCGGGTTGAGCGACTCGACGTAATAGACGCGCTGACCGGCGCCGGATTCGGCAAACAGGCCAGGCGCGATCAGCGCGCTTTCGCTGCGGCTCTTCAACTCCTGGCTGTATTCGCTTTTCTTGGATTGCACCCAGGGATTGAGCACCAGCGTCAGCAACAGGATCACCAGCGAAAACGGCACGGCAAAGGTCAGCACCGGCCGCATCCATTGCGTGAGCGACAGGCCGGCGTTGAACCAGATCACCATTTCGCTATCGCGCCACGCGCGCGACAATGGCAGCAGCACACCGGCAAACAAGGCAATCGTCATCAACACCGGCAGAAAATACAGCAGAGAAAAGCCGAGGAAGACGAATACCGCCTCGTTGGCAAGCTCGCCGCGCGCCACGTCGCCGAGCAGGCGGATGAACAGCACCACCAGCGCAATCGCCACCAGCACCGTGAGCACGGCGCCGGTGGTGAGACCCATCTCGCGGGTCAGCGTGCGGCGGTATAGCATGGGGTCAGCTGGCGCGGCATGCGCAGGATGCGCAGGCATTTTGACAATCAGCCGCGCCTGCGCCAATAATCGCCGCATCGGCGATGCCGATCATCATCACATCGGCAAATTGAATTTTTTTGAGCACAGACATGGAAAACAAAGAAATCGAACTCGAATTTAGCATAAAAAGCGGCGCGCCCGAAAAGCAGCGCGGCGCCTGCGTCGTGGTCGGCGTGTTCGAAAGCCGCAAGCTGTCGGGCCCAGCCATCGACATCGACCGCGCCAGCGACGGTTATCTGTCGGAGATCCTGCGCGGCGGCGACATGGACGGCAAGGCCGGCAGCGTGCTGCTGCTGCACAAAGTGCCCAACATCCTGGCCGACCGCGTGCTGCTGGTCGGCCTCGGCAAGGAGCGCGACTTCCACGAAAAAGCCTACCGCGACGCCATCGCCTGCGCGGTCAGGACCCTGCGCGACACCGGCTCGATAGAAGCGGCCATCACGCTTTCCGAAATCCCGGTGAAGAAGCGCGACGTCACCTGGAACATCGAGCAGGCGGTGATCAGCGCCCACGATGCGCTCTACCGCTTCGACCGCATGAAGAGCAAGCCGGACGAGGCACGCCGCCCGCTCAAGCGCGTCACCTTTGCGGTGTCGCGACGCGGCGAGCTCAAGTTCGGCGACGTCGGCCTGGCGCGCGGGCTGGCCATCGCCCGCGGCATCAGCTTGGCCAAGGACCTGGGCAACACACCATCGAACATCTGCACACCGGAATACCTGGCCGGCGAGGCGAAGAAGGTGGCGAAAGCCCATGGCTTCGGCTGTGAGATTCTCGATTACGCCGCCTGCGACAAGCTCGGCATGGGCTCCTTCCTGTCGGTCGGCAAGGGCAGCGACAAGCCGCCGCGCTTCATCGTGCTGAAGCACCAAGGCGGCAAAAAAGGCGACAAGCCCGTGGTGCTGGTCGGCAAGGCCGTCACCTTCGACGCCGGCGGCATTTCGCTGAAGCCGCCCGCCGAAATGGACGAGATGAACTACGACATGAGCGGCGGCGGCGCGGTCATCGGCGCCTTCCGCGCCATCGGCGAACTGGGGCTGCCACTCAACGTCATTGGCCTGATTCCGGCCTGCGAGAACATGCCCGATGCGAACGCCAACAAGCCGGGCGACATCGTTACCTCGATGTCCGGCCAGACCATCGAAATCCTCAACACCGACGCCGAAGGCCGCCTGATCCTGTGCGACGCACTGACCTACGCCGAGCGCTTCGAACCCGATGCGGTGGTCGATCTGGCGACGCTCACCGGCGCCTGCGTGATTGCGCTGGGCGCGCACCCCAGCGCGCTCTACAGCAACCACGACCCGCTGGCGCGCGAGATCGAGCAAGCCGCCGACCACGCCTGGGACCGCGTCTGGCGCATGCCGCTGTGGGATGACTACCAGGACCAGCTGAAAAGCAGTCTCGCCGACATGGCCAACATCGGCGGCCGCCCGGCCGGGTCGGTCACCGCGGCCTGCTTCCTGTCGCGCTTCGCCAAAAAATACCACTGGGCGCACCTCGACATCGCCGGCACCGCCTGGACGGGCGGCCGCGAGAAGAAAGGCTCGACCGGCCGTCCGGTGTCGCTGCTGGTGCATTTCCTGCTGAACCGCGCCCAAAAGTAAGCGAGCAGACGTGACCGAAATCACCTTCTACACCCATGCCGACGACCCGCTCGACGTCGCCCGTCGTGTTGCCGTCAAGGCGCACGGCCAGGGCAAGCAGGTGATGATTTACGCGCCGGACGCCGCCACCGCCGACGCCATCGACCGCCTGTTGTGGACCTCACCGGCGACGGGCTTCGTGCCGCACTGCCGCGACAGCGACACGCTGGCCGGCGAAACGCCGGTGCTGATCGGCACCCGCGCCGACGCCCTGCGCAGCGCCGACGTGATGATCAATCTGCATCACGAGCAGCCGCCCGCCTTCGCCCGCTTCGAGCGGCTGGTCGAAATCATCGGCCAGGACGAAGCAGGGGTCGAACAGGGACGCGAGCGCTACCGTTTTTACAAGACGCGCGGCTATGCGCTGCAAGCGCACGACCTGCGCCCACCCGCCGGATGAGAAACCGATGAGCGACGGCCCGCTGTTGAGCAAAATGGATGCGCTGCTGAAAAAGCATCGCGGCGGCAACGAGGCCGACGTTGGCCCATCCTCCGGTCACGCGCCCCCTCCCGAACACGCGCCGCCTCCCGACGCCTGGTTGCCGGTGCTGACCAGCGTGATCGAGCGCGGCACACCGCCGCCGGCGGCCGCTCCGTTACCGGCTGTCGAACCCGCGTCCCCGCCACCTGCGGCACCCGCTGCAGAAGCGCCGTCCGAATCCACCGCCGCGACTGCGGCCATCGTGAACGACACCCTGGCCGAGCAGCTGATGAGCGAACTGGCACCGCGCCTGTCCGAGGTGATGGAAAAGCAGGTCGCGGCCGAGTTGCGCAAGAACCTCGACCAGACGGTGGCCACCCTGCTCTCCCAGCTCGACGTCAACGTGCGCGAAATCGTGCGCGACGCCATCGCCGAAAAACTCAAACAGCCGCGCGATCCATCCGCCTGACACAACAGCGCACGTTTCACGCGCTTTTTTTAGGACGTAACCCAGGTTTCTTCGCGACGTGCCCCGGGTTCTTTGGGATAATGCCGCCTTTGCCCGCACGCCATGGAACTCGCCAAATCCTTCGAACCGGCTGACATCGAAAAACGCTGGTACGCCCAATGGGAAAGCGCCGGCTACTTTAAAGCAGGCGATAACGCCGATGCCCCCGCCTACTGCATCATGCTGCCGCCGCCCAACGTCACCGGCACGCTGCACATGGGACACGCCTTCCAGCACACCCTGATGGACGCGCTCACCCGCTATCACCGCATGGCGGGCGACAACACGCTGTGGCAGCCGGGCACCGACCACGCCGGCATCGCGACGCAAATCGTGGTTGAACGCCAGCTCGACGCGCAGGGCGTCTCGCGCCATGACCTCGGCCGCAAAAAATTCCTCGAACAGGTGTGGGACTGGAAAGAACACTCCGGCTCCACCATCACCCAGCAGATGCGCCGGCTGGGCACCAGTCCCGACTGGAGCCGCGAGCGCTTCACCATGGACGAGGGCCTGTCGAAAGCCGTCACCGAAGTGTTCGTGCGGCTGTACCGCGAGGGGCTCATCTACCGTGGCAAGCGGCTGGTAAACTGGGACCCGGTGCTCGGCACCGCGGTGTCCGACCTTGAGGTGGTGAGCACCGAGGAAGATGGCTTCATCTGGGAAATCAACTACCCGCTGGAAGACGGCTCCGGCTTTCTCACCGTCGCCACCACGCGTCCGGAAACCCTGCTCGGCGACACTGCCGTCGCGGTGCATCCGGAGGACGATCGCTACCGCCATCTGATCGGCCAGCAGGTGCGCCTGCCGATCGCCGAGCGCAGCATCCCCGTCATCGCAGATGACTACGTCGACCGCGAATTCGGCACCGGCGTGGTCAAGATCACCCCGGCGCACGACTTCAACGACTGGCAGGTCGGGCAGCGCCACCAGTTAGTGGCGATCAGCGTGCTGACGCTCGACGCCAAAATGAACGAACTGTGCCCCACCGAATACCAGGGGCTGGACCGCTACGACGCGCGCCAGAAGCTGCTCGACGCGCTGCAGGAGAAGGGCCTTCTGGTGTCGGCCAAGCCGCACAAGCTGATGATCCCGCGCGGCGACCGCACCCACGCGGCGATCGAGCCGATGCTCACCGACCAGTGGTTCATGAGCATGGAAGGCCTGGCCCAGCAGGGCCTGGCTGCGGTTGATTCGGGCGAACTGAAATTCGTGCCGGAGAACTGGACCACCACCTACCGCCAGTGGCTGGAAAACATCCAGGACTGGTGCATCTCGCGCCAGCTGTGGTGGGGCCACCGCATCCCCGCGTGGTACGACGCCGACGGCAACTTCTACGTCGCCTACACCGAAGACGAGGCGAAGAAGCAGGCCGGCGGCCGCGAGTTGACGCAGGACAACGACGTGCTCGACACCTGGTTTTCGAGTGCGCTGTGGCCCTTCTCAACGCTGGGCTGGCCGGAGCAGACGCCGGAGCTCGAACGCTTCCTGCCAACCTCGGTGCTGGTCACCGGCTTCGACATCATCTTCTTCTGGGTCGCGCGCATGGTGATGATGTCGCTGCACCTCACCGGTAAGGTGCCGTTCCGCGAGGTGTACGTGACGGGCCTGGTGCGCGACTCCGAAGGTCAGAAGATGAGCAAGTCGAAAGGCAACGTGCTCGACCCGATCGATCTCATCGACGGCATCGCAGTCGACGAACTGGTGACCAAGCGCACCCAGGGCCTGATGAATCCGAAGCAGGCCACCAGCATCGAAAAGCGCACCCGCCGCGAATTCCCCGACGGCATCGCCGCATTCGGCACCGATGCCTTGCGCTTCACCTTCGCCAGCCTCGCCACCCACGGCCGTGACATCAAGTTCGACCTGCAACGCGCCGAGGGCTACCGCAACTTCTGCAACAAGCTGTGGAACGCCACCCGCTTCGCGCTAATGAACCTGGAAGGCCAGGACTGCGGCCAGGACGCCAGCCTGCCGGTGGAATTTTCCGATGCCGACCGCTGGATCGCCGCGCGCCTGCAGCAGGCCGTCGGCGAAGTGCATGAGGCGTTTGCCGCGTATCGCTTCGACCAGGCCGCGCGCGGGATCTACGAATTCGTGTGGGACGAATACTGCGACTGGTATCTGGAACTCGCCAAGGTGCAGCTGAACAACGGCACGCCGAAACAGCAGCGCGCCACCCGCCGCACGCTGGCCAGCGTGCTCGAAACCACACTGCGCCTCGCCCACCCCATCATCCCCTTCATCACCGAAGAGTTGTGGCAGAAGGTGGCGCCGCTCGCCGGCGTCGTCGGCGACAGCATCATGCTCGCCCCCTACCCGCAGAGCGACGAGGCGCAGCGCCACCCCGACAGCGTCGCGCGGATCCAGCTACTGAAGGAACTGGTCAATGCATGCCGCACCCTGCGCGGCGAGATGACCCTGTCGCCTGCCCAGCGCGTGCCGCTGGTGATCGAAGGCGACGCCGGCGTGATCAACGCGCTGGCGCCCTACATCGTCGCGCTGGGAAGGCTCTCCGAGGTCAGCGCCGTGCCCGCGCTGCCCGACGCCGACGCCCCGGTCGCCCTGGTCGGTGACATGCGGATGATGCTGGTGGTTGAAATCGACAAGGACGCGGAGCGCGCCCGCCTGGCCAAGGAAATCACCCGCATCCGGAACGAAATCACCAAGGCCCAGGGCAAGTTGGCCAATGCCAGCTTCGTCGACAGAGCGCCCGCTACCGTGGTGCAGCAGGAGCAGACGCGGCTGGCCGACTTTGCCGCCATGCTGCAGAAACTGGAGGCGCAGCACGCACGGCTGGGCTGATATCGAGTTGCGCAGGCACCACGTCCTGCCTGCCGTAAGCCTCAATCAGACCACAAAGAGAAACGGGACAGTTCAGGTTGTCTCGTTTCCTTTACGCAGATTGAATCGAAACAGTTCCGTCAGATCATCGATCCGGGATTCACCGCTCGAACACCAAGCTTTCCGAACGGGCACCCAGGTCCGCCAACGCGCCGTTGACCGCCTCCATGAAAGGGGGCGGGCCACAGACATAAAAGCGCTGCTTGAAATCCTTGATTTTTTCTTCCAGGAAAGCGCGGCCGACCCGCCGGTTCTCATACCCTGGCGCAGCGGTGCCGGTACAGGTCAGGATGCTGCGTTCCCCCAGCAAATGGTGCAGTTCCTTTTCGCAGATCACGTCAGCCGGGGTCTTGTTGGAAAAGATCAAAGTCTGGCCGCCCGCTTCGCCCGTGCGTGCCAATTCGCGCAGGATGGCCAGAAAGGGCGTGATGCCGGCGCCGCCGGCAATGAACACACCGGGCCCCTGGTAACGGATGGTGCCGAACGGTTCGGACATCAGCAGTTCGGCACCCGGCTCCAACTGGTGAAGCGCCTGGGTGACGCCGGCGTGGTCGGGGTAAGCCTTGATGGTGAACTCGAGCACCCGGTCGGTGGCCAGTCCGGTAGGCGTGAAAGGCCGACCCTGTTCGCGCAGGCCGGGCCGGTCGATCGCCAGTTCCACCCCCTGACCGGGAACGATGGAAAATCCGGATGGCTTGCTGACGATGAAACGCTTCACGTCGTGGGTGACGAACTGGCTCATCAGCAGATTAACGGTGTGGTTCATCGCCCTCCCCCTCCCGTGAAATACGCGCCGGGCGCCCCGCACATCCCGGCTGGGTCATGCATGCGTCGGCGACAAGCGAATTGCCCCGCCCCTGACTGCGCGCGGACAGGCTACTTGACCAAGCTTCAATACTGATCGGCCGCCCAGCCATCCAGAAGGGTGCAGGCTTCCGGCTTGGGGATGGCGGAATCCATCCCCTGCAGCGGCGTCAAGCAGAGGTAGGGATTGCCGTCGCGATCCTTCAGATTACGCAGCGGGAGGTCGCCCACGGTCTCAAAACCGCGCGCGTCCATCAGGATGAACTGATAATCACCCTCGCCGACGCTGACCTCCAGCCCGCCACCGTTGCCCTCGCCGTATTTTTCCCACCAGGTTTCGGGGTTGGCACCGTCATAGTAGGGGGGCGTCGCCCCCAGCCTGTTGCTGCGATGCCAGGAGATGATGGTCGGATCCTTCATCTGGTTCTCCTTCGCGACGTCTTTGGCGAGCAGGCTGGCGGTCTGAAAGCCCTGGTCAGGGCCGTGATAGTCGATATGTACGTTTCTCATGTCGAGAACCTCCTGTGTCACAGTGAATTGAGTCGGACGGCGCTGAATCCAGCGCACGATCTGTACTCTTTGTAGGCCAATGCCAGACAAAAACAATCGGGTATTTCGCGGGTGCAGGTACGTCGCCCATGCTGGGGGAATGCGCGTGGTGGGCGCCGCGTCGCGCACATCAAGGCCTGGCAAAGCGGAAGCGCGCGGTCAAAGCGCCATGACCTCGCCGGCCCGTATCAACCCCTTATACCCATCAAGCGGCCGCAGTTGACAGGAAAAGCGTCTGACAATCTTCAGCCGCAAAAAAACGTGGGCGGTCACCCGCCCACGTTTAATCGACTACCGCCCGATCACTCAGGATTGATGGCGATGCTGGCCGTGACCCCGATGGTGACCAAACATCGCCTCGGCATCGAACACACCTTGCTGCTCGGCGGTCAGCTGGGCATAGAAGGCCTTAGTCGCCTGGCTATGCTCAACCATCTTGGCATGACGCACCTCCGACATGGCAAGCATCTTGTCCAGACGCTGCGGCGTGTTCAGCTTTTCGAACTCGCCTCGCATAGCCTTCCTGTCCATGCCCTGACCCATTCCAGGCTGGCTGACGCGGATAAAGGTGTTCTATGGGCACGTTTGGCAAAAGAACCTTGGATCAATTTCATTGCGATCTCCTTCAGAGATGTTGTCAAAACAACCGGCCCAGAACAGGTACGGCATGAAACGTCTTGATAAGAGGTGATGTACCCTTGGGATGTCGGACACCCGCGAAGACGTAACGAGTTGTATCCGAATGTAACCCGAGCCGCCGGCAAAAACCCGGGCAACGATGCAGGCGGAGGCCTGGGCTCAAAACCATGTGATCAAGGCATCCCATGACGAGCGGGATGGGAGATGCGCTGAAAAAGTCGGAATTCTTTACAGCTGTCGTCATCGGCATGGCAGGATAAATCCATGGTGTTTGTATGCGTCGCTTCTCGGTCAGACCAATTTGGCTGAACCATTTTGAAGGAATGTCTATCGCTTGAATTGCCGTCCGGATGCTGCCCTGAGGTGGACTTCGGTTACGTCGTTCACCACAACGAAACCATCGCCAGCGCCGGTTTTGGCCCGGACTCGATCATGGTGTCCTATAACCTGAGGCTCTACGATGATGCCGCAATGACAAGCCAAGTGGGTACGTGGCATGGTGACTTTTACCTGTACTTCACCGAGACGTTGAATGACGAACCCTGCCTTGGCCCCAATCCTATTGGCACCATTTGCGATGATGCATTCACGTATGCCCTGATCTCGCAGGAATACAGCGGGAATCCACTTTACCAGCCGATCATTACCGGCTTCTATAATGCGCCGCCCCCCGGAGGGGAATTTACGGATACGTTCTATTCCGGTGAAGGGTTGGATCACACGCCAGGATATGTTCGCTTTTCGGTTCCGGAACCGGCCAGCATTGCGCTGATGGGGCTGGGGCTGCTCGGCCTTGGGGTTGCACGTCGCCGCAAGAAAGTGAAGACAGCGTAAGTTCAAGCAACGCCAAAAAACGAAAGGCGGCCATTCAGGTCGCCTTTCGTTTGCGCGGGCAGACATCTGCGCTCTGCCGTGTCGCGGATGATGCTCGTGCTGGCCTGGCCGGCGAGCGGTCACGCAAAGCCCGGGCCAAGGTGGTGCCCTGCCGGCCAACCCTGTCTCCGTTAAAAGACAGGAAATGTCCATCCCTTACAATGAGTTGCTTGTGAAGCCCCGTTTCGTGTCGCCCAGAGGCGACGAAACGAAGGCCGCCCGCCGCCATGGATTACATGCAAGTCAATGAAAAACAAGGGAAATAATCTTCTGGCATGGCGCGTGCTGTAGTGAGGGTGGCTTGTCGAAATGCAAGCCGTCCATCCAAACCTTAATGCACAGAAGGAGTATCGCAAATGAAGCACAATTCCCAGCAGATCCGTACCAAACTTTTGACTGTGATCATGGCCGGT
>NZ_LDUG01000060.1 GCF_001530125.1 Thiobacillus denitrificans
CTGCGACGCCGATGGCGACAACGGCGAAGTCGTGCGGCCGGCTTTTTTGGGCGTGCCGCTGGCCTCGACCACGGCGCCCAGGGTCTTGCGCGTCTTGCCAGCACGCGATGGTGGACGGCACAGGACACACACATAGTTGCTCTGTGGATCGTGCGCATGCGCAACGAACAGACCGGTGCAACGTGTACAGGTACTGAGCTGCAACATGTCGCTGTCAAAAAATCGCACCAGCGTCCAGGCCCGCGTGAAATCGAGCACCGGCTCGCTGCCTTGCTGCTCTACCTGCTCGAGGTAAAGCCGATAGCTTTTGATGACAGCGGTAATTCGCGTGCACCCCCCGTGGGTCACCATAAACCGGTAGATGTTGTAGAACATCGACGAATGGATGTTGGACAGCCAGGTCATAAACCAGTCTGTAGAGAAGGGCAGCAATCCCTTGGGCGGCGAAACCCCCCTGATTTCCTTGTACAGCTTGATCAGGCGGTCACGGCTCAGACTGGTTTCCGCTTCCAGAAACTGCAGACGGGCGCCGAGTTTGATCAAGTCAATCGCAAGATGAATTTCGCGGGCTTCACTGATAACGCTTTTAACGGCCATGACGCACCGCACGGCAATACCTGCAGAAAACCCCACCATCGCACTCAAAGCAAAACATCAGTGAACCGCCTCAATTTGCTGGCCGGAAAGAAGAATGGCCGTGTGCGCTTGCTGCAAAGCCAGCGTTTTTCCGTCGCTCAGCAGCGCCGACAAAACCGGATGGTCGTCAAACCTGAAGCGGCACAAAAGCAGACTGGAGCCCGCCAGCTTCACGATTTGCGAAAGCGACAGGCTTCCGAGCAAATCGGCGAGCTCACGGCTCAGCCCCATACGGAACATGGCTGTGGCAACATCTTCCCGCACCAGCCGCTGCGCCAGCAGCAAATATGTCAAATTCAAATCACCAATTTCGTTGGTCGTCGTCGTCTCAGCCAATTCGTGCTCCTGATCTTCCTGACAATTCGCCAATTTTTTGGCGCATCAGAAAGATTTTTATAAATTTACTAACATAAATCTGGAAACTATCAATACATGAATTTCCCGAATCACCGTAGGATTTGTTACCTACTTAATCATATTTTATGCATTTTTTACAAGATTTAAACGTTAAAACTCAATTTACAAAAAAAACATCACATTTAACAAATTTTACGAATTGCGAAAAAATTTTCACTTTATTGAAACAATGTGATTCCATTTCTGGTTCGATGTCGCGCCGCCTTGCAGCACGGCAAGGTAAAGCAAGGACTTATCGCCTTGAAATAGAAATGGAATCAGGCCCGGGTTCAGCGGGTTCCAGCCGATACAGCCAAGCCAGGACTTCGGCCACCGCCACGTACAGCTGCGGGGGAATTTGCGCATCCAGGTCCACATGCATGAGCAACTTCACCAGATCGGGCGAGGCATGCACATACAAACCGCTTTCGCGGGCCCGCTGAACAATCGAATCAGCCACGGCGCCATAGCCTTTGGCCACCACGATGGGCGCCCTGTCCTTGTTCGCATAGGAAAGCGCGATGGCGCTCGGCCTGCCGGGCAGGCCCTGCGCGCTCGATGAGTCGTCCACTGCGCTAGGGGGCATCGTCGTCCTTCGGACTGGCCTGCGCCGCAGGATTTAGCGGCAGCGCCCCAATCTGCAAGCCGGTCAGCTGCAGGCCCAAGTCGCCCAGGCGCTTCGGCAATTCATGACGCCCTTCATCGAACAAAGCCAGCGTGGCGCTCTCGCGCGCGGCCAGATGGACCTGCAGCGTGCTGCCCGCCAGGCTGATGCGCACTTCAACGTCCCTGAGCGTGGGCAGCGTCAAGGCCAGCCGCGTGCTCCAGGTGCGCGCAACCGCTTCCGCATCGGCAGCGGCCGGGCGCTCGTCCTGCTCTTCGCGAATTTCCCAATCCATGGGCGTGCCCGGCCAGGCCTCGCCGCCCCAGCGAAACACCGGCGCCGCCAGCAACTCAAGCTGCTGGCGCACCAGCGCAATGGCTTCCGGATGAATTCCCGCAAGACCAGGCGCGTTGCTGCGCACCGCGTCCGAGCCGCTTGCGCCATGGCTTTTTCCGCTGGCATCTGGCGCCGCAGTGTCCGCCCTAGCCGCGTGCTCGTGCGCATGAAAGCGGGCGCCTTCGCTGCCGGCCAAAGAAGGCGCCGGCTCCGGGCTGGCAGGCAATGGATTCGGCAAAGAGGCTGCCCTGCTGGCCTTGCCGCTGTCAATGGGTACAGCGTCGCCAGTCCCTGACGGCGCAGCAACAGGCAAAGCTGCCGCCTCCACGCCTCGGGCATTTCCCGGCGCGCCCCCGCCAGCGTCTGGACCTTCGGCCCCTGCGGCAGGCAACACCAGCACGACTTTTACTGTGGCATCAAGCCGAGCCTGCGGCTCTTGCGCCAGCTCCGCCAGCGTGCGCGTGCCGGCGGCATACTGCCGCAGGTGCGATTCGTAAAACAGGCCAGAGTGTTCCACCGTACGGGCCAATGCGGCCGTCAGCGCCTGGGCAGCCGGAGGCTGCAGATGGGGCCACAGCGGCTTGCTCCCGAGAATTTTGGGAATGGGGTCAGATTGCGACGCCAAAATTGCACTCACCGCGCGGGCCACCGCGCTCAGTGTGACGGTTTCGCCTGAACGTGCCGAGGGCGCCGTGTTGTTGCGGCTGTCGCCGCCATCGTGCAACCCCACCCCCAATTTCCGCTGCAGGGCAGCGCGTGAAGGCAGGCGAACGTCATTGGTGACTTTTTCAACACGGGCCACGGCGTCTGGACCGGCGATTTCGAGCGCCCCCTTGAGCGGCACCAGGTCCACGCGCTGAGCCAGCCGCGTGGCCAAAAGCGTGTCAATCAGTGGCGTTACACCGCTCATGAAGGGGCATCCTCCGCTTCACCGCAGGCCTTGCGAAGACTTTGCTGCCGCTCCAGGCGCTTCAACGCATCCCCCAACGTTGCCAGCTGCGGCATCACAAAGCTGCAAATCTCACCGTGGCTGGAGAGGCTCCGGCTGAGCAGCCGGTACTTTCGCGCCGACTGCGACTCGGAATGGGGTGGTGTATACATAAAAATTCCGACTTGTTTCTGGAAACGCATGCCGTCGACACAGGTGATGTCGACCAGCGCAGACGCCGGTTTTCCGTCGCCCCTGCTGCCCCCCAGTACCGGCAAACAACTCCGCGACAGCCGCCTGTTGCCTGCAAGGCGAAAACCACAGCAATAGTTCCACTGTTGCGAGAATTTGCAACGCCGCCACGGACGAAAAGACGCGGTCTTATCTAGCGGATAGCGTGCGCCACGGCACTAAATCGTCTGGTTCACCAGACGATTCCGCGATTTACTCCGAAAGTCGCACCACTTATTCCAAATCGTCTGGTGCATCAGAACAGTTTGCAATTTTCCCAGTGCTTTCAAGAGTCGCACCACCTCTTCAGAAGGCACTTGCCGAATGACCTCGCCACTCTCCACGTTTGTCACCCTGGCAATCATCTTGCCAGACTCCTTGGCGAACTCAAACTGCAGCCCGATGGACGCCATCTTCAAGGTCAGGTTGATTTCGGCCAGCGCGATATTTTCATACGCGGGCTCACGTAGCGGGCTGGCTGACACAACGTTTGCGGAAATCATCATGGCTTACGCTCCTTGGGAATCGCTAGGCACGCACGCGTGAACCTTCAAGCGGTAGTGCGCAACTCTTTTTAAACTAGACCGGAACCAAATCGACGCGCTGAGCCAGCCGCGTCGCCAAAGGCGTTACACCGCTCATAAAGGAGCCTCATCTGCCTGGCCGTAGGCCTTGTGAAGGCGGTGCTGCCGCTCCAGGCTCTTCAGCGCATCCTCCAATGTTGCCAGTTGCGGCATCACAAAGCTGCAAATCTCATCGTGGTCAGCGATGATCCGGCTAAGCAGCCGGTACTTTCGCGCTGACTGTGACTCATCCAGCGGCTCCTGTGCTTCGATGGCCTTCAGGCGATCGACCAAGCCGCTGTATTGCGCTTCCAGCGCCGGCAGCTCACCCCACTGCTTGGTGCGTGCCAGCAACCGCATATGGCCGGTCAGGGGGGCGATCTGCTCGTAGCAATGCATCACTTCACTTTGAGAACCCATGTCAAGCTCCTATGGAAAGACGGGTTGCAGCAGGCGCATCGGACGCATCCGGCGCGTAGCTTGGTTTATGTGGGTCAATTTCGCGCCACGCGGAGCTGATGTTGTCCAGCAGCCGGTCCGCCTCGTCCAGCAGCGCCGGGTCGTTGCGCAGGTTGGCGTACATCAGGCGCTGTTTGATGTAGTCATACAGCGCCGACACATTGGCCGCCAGTGCGGCGCCGGCCGCGCCGCCCGCCTCGGCATCGATGCTGGCCTTGAGGCCGTTATCGATGATGTTGATGGCCTTCGAAATCGCATTGCCCTTGGCCGCGATTTCGCCGTTCGCCATGTGGTGGCGCGCCATGGTAATGGCCGTTTTGGTGCCATCGAACAGCATCGTGATCAACTGGTGCGGCGACGCACTCATGGCGGCCGACTGGAGGCCTACCGCGGCATAGGCACTGGCGCCTGTGCCAGCCGCCGAATTGCGTGCATACATGGGCTGGCCTTAATTGGTGGAAGTCGTTTTGAATTGCTGCGCCAGATAGGAGCTGGTCTGATTCATGCTGCTCATCAGCCCGTCAAGTTGCGTGAACTGGGCTTTATAGCGCGCGATGGTGGCGTCGATCCGGTCCGACGTCGCCGAATATTGCTTGCCGAGAGACGTCAATGTCGTATTGACGCCTTTGGTGGCCACCGTCAACGAGCCATTGGTGGTGTCCGTAAAACCGGTAATCAGCGACGACATCTGTGCGCCGTAACCGCCGCTGCCGGCGGTGCCGGAAAACAGGTTCGCAACGCCGCTCAACTGACTGCCCAGCGCCGTCGTCAACTTGGCCGAATCGATCGCCAGGGTGCCATCCTTCTGGAACGATACGCCGATCTGCGACAGCATCGCCAGGCCGCTGCTATCGGGCACCTGTGCGGTGTTCAGCGTCGTACGGATGCGCACCTGAATGTTGCGCAGGGTGGAGTCGCCCATCAGAATGGCGCCTGATTTTTTGGTGGCGTCAAAAGCGGTCAGCTGGTTGGCAACGCTCTGCAAGCTGTTGTAGGCAGTCACAAAGGCAGTGATGGCACTCTCTACGCTGGCGCTGTCGTTTTGCACAGCCAGCGTACTGGCCCCGACCTTGGCGACGGTCATGGTGACGTCCTGGATCGCGCCCGCCACGGTGTTGGTGGCGCTGGTGACGGCAATGCCGTTCACCGTCAAATTCGCATTTTGCGCGACTGCGGTTTGCTGCAGATTTTGCGTCGCAGCCGGGTCATTCGCCAGCATGCCCGACAGCGCCGCATCGCCCGTAACCGCAATGCGCATGCTCGATGTTTCGCCGGTCAGCTTGGACGTCAACACCAGCCGGTTCGGCGTGGCGCTGCCGTCATTGACGATCGAGGCCGTCACCCCCATGGTGGCACTGCCATTGATCGCATCGCGAATGCCCGCCAGCGTGTTGTTGCTGGCATCGATGGTGATCGACGTCGCAGCGCGCGTGGTATCCGCCGTAAAAGTCGCGCCGGTGTATTTGCCGGTCGCGGGGTCCAGCGTGCCGCCGGAAATGGTGCCGAAGTCAAGCGTCACCGTGGTTGCCGCGCCCCCGCCAATCGCGGTGGTGGTGCTCGTCACGCCGGCGGCCGCCAGCGACTGCGCTTGCGCCAACTGCGTCACGTTCACCGCATAACTGCCGACCGCTGCCGTGGAGAGGGCCGTGGCCGTCAGCACATCGGTGGCAGTCGAGCTGGCCTTCATACCCTGAAACAGGGTGGACTTGGCCAGTGCCGCCGCTGCCGTCTGCAGCGCACTCAACGCACTGCTGAGCTGACCGTAAGCCGACAGCCTGGAGGTATAACTCCTTTGCTGCTGCTGAAGCGCTATCAGCGGTGCTTGCGCGCTCGTCTTGATGTTGGCGAGCAAGCTGTTCAAGTCCAGATTCGAGCCAACGCCGAGAGAAGAAATTGTAGCCATACCAGTTCCTGTTTTTTCTGTTTATTTAACTTGAAAATACGCGGCCACCCTGCACCATCACACGGCCTGGGAAAATAAAAGCCCTTTCAGGCTGTCCATGGCCTTGGCAATGCGCACCACCTCCATGGATGGAATCTGCAGAATCACCTTGTCATTGTTCTGGTCAACGACCTTGACGATGACATCCTTGTAATTGGGGTCGATCTGGAACTGCACGCTGATCGACATGCCGGCCAGCACGTTATTGATCTCCTCCAGCGATTTCCGGATCTGCTCGGTGCCGAGTCTGGCCGCCTCGCCCTCCCTCGCATCGGCTGCCACTTTAGCGGCGGGCGCAGTAGACACCTCGCCTTGCGCGCTGCGGCCGGCGGCCGGCTGCACTATTTTCTGACTGCGCTGCTGGCTGTTTTGCAAGCCATAGTCCGCACTCACCGGACCTGTTGAAATCGACATTTTTTGCTCTCCTGTCCAAGGCGCTGCCCGCTCACGCCTGAAAAAAACCCACCAGGCGGGACCGGGCAGCGCAATCGGGCTGTTTGGACCCGATTGTCTGACCATCATGCTTGCAGCCGGCGGCCCGCGGGCCGCCGGTTTACCCCCGTCAACGGCTGGCCGTTGACGAAGGCATCTGCAGCGCTTATTGCAGCAGAGCCATCACGCCCTGGGTCGACTGGTTGGCCTTGGCCAATACCGACGTACCGGCTTGCTGCAGGATCTGCGCGCGTGTCATGTTCGACACTTCAACGGCGTAGTCTGCATCCTCGATGGCGCTGCGTGAAGCCGACAGGTTGTTGATGGTGGTGCCGAGGTTGGCGATCACCGAATCAAATCGGTTCTGCATGGCACCCAGCGTGCCGCGCGTGGTGTCCACGGTGCCGATCGCCGTGTCCAGCGTGGCCAGCGTGCCGGTGGTGACACTGAAGGCTGCAACACCCAGAGGCGTCACTCCCGAACCGGCGGCTGTCGTGATGGTGATCGTTTCGGCGTCCTTGGCACCGACCTGGATGGCGATGCTCAGGGCCGCGTTCAGCACCTTGACGCCGTTGAAGTCGGTTTGCGCCGCCACGCGGTCGATTTCAGCCAGACGCGAATCGACTTCGGCCTGGATGGAGGCGATGTCGGCCGTAGAGTTGGTGCCGTTCTTGGCCTGCACGGTCAGCTCGCGGATGCGCTGCAGGTTGTTGTTGATTTCCTTCAGGCCGCCTTCGGCCGTCTGGGCCAGCGACACGCCGTCGTTGGCATTGCGCGATGATTGGGTAAGACCCTTGATGTTGGAAGTGAAGCGGTTGGCGATAGCCTGGCCGGCGGCGTCGTCCTTGGCACTGTTGATGCGCAGGCCGGATGACAGACGCTGGATCGCAGTGTTCAGTGAAGATTGCGATTTATTGAGGTTGTTCTGCGTGACCAATGAGAGAACATTGGTATTGATGACTTGACCCATGGTGTGGCTCCTGTGTACTAAAGTTGATGGACTCGGCTAACTAGTGTGTAGCGCGGTGCTGCACACTAGCCGCAACGTCTGGCTTGCCCACCACCAGGACAAGCAAGCCACCGTTATTCAGGTTATCGGCCAGTTCAGGAAAAACCTTTAGGGTTGCGCGCAAAAAAATTCCCTGAATCGACTTTAAAGCGAATTGCAGGGTGGCCATTCAGCATGTGCCCATCCAATCTTTAGACAGCCGCGATGACAACTGAAGAAACAAGGCACTTCCCATCACGAAAGCGACATCAATTTTGTCCTGATGTTCGGCCAGGAATTCATCGCCAGCCCTTTGCGGACCATCGCCATACGGCCAGATATAGTCGTCCACAATGATCCACCCGCCTGCCACCACCAAGCCGCCCCAGGCCGCCATATCGGCCTTTGCTGCGGCATAACTGTGATTGCCGTCGATATGCAGAATCGCGATATGACCGTCATAGCGCGTTGTTCCAAACGATGCTGTAGTGACATCCTTGCACGCTCGGTAATGCTGCGCGCCCTCGGTCGATGGCATGCGTAAATAATTCACGTGATTGGCGTTGTAAGGCAGCAGGTTCATTTCAAAAACGGCCAGCGCCTCCTCCGCATCCATCTGTGCGGACGCGATATCCACCATGCCTTTTTCATCGTTCTGCA
Organism: Thiobacillus denitrificans; assembly: GCF_001530125.1. GTDB lineage: Bacteria > Pseudomonadota > Gammaproteobacteria > Burkholderiales > Thiobacillaceae > Thiobacillus > Thiobacillus denitrificans_C. The sequence goes on from NZ_LDUG01000060.1 coordinate 8,176, forward strand.
CCAGATGGGCGTTCGACCAGGGATCGACGCAGAGCAGCTTGCCGATGGCGTAACAACGCGCCAGTCTGGCCAGAATAAAGGCTGATTTTCCCCACCAGCTGCCAATCTCGACGATGTCTCCAGCTGGGCTGTGACGGGCAATTTCGCACAGGACGCAGAATTTTTCATGGTCGCACATGCCTGGAATGACATCTGCATGCCGAAACAAGGCCGCCAGTTCAATCTCCGACATGGACGGCGTGGCCGCAACATTCGAAGCCAGCGGCAACGGCCTGTTGAGCAGGCTGTGGGCATGGCCGCGGGCGGCACGGTAGCCGCTCAACTCCATATTGACCGGTGAGTCGTTCACCAGCATCACGCCTGGCGCAAGTTCTGTCAGCGCCCGACTCAAATAGTCCCAGACCACCGGATTGGGCGAATAAATTCCCCCTATATTCGATTCCGAAATAGCGTGTTTCAATGCCTCGTCAAACTCTGGCTGCGTGATAAAAGGAAGCGACAACCATGCCGGATATTTTTCCCGCGAAGCATCCAAAGCAAGCGACGAAGCGCCGATCACAGCCCGCCCTTCGTGCAGACATTTTTGTAGATATTCAAGCGAACGCGGCATCCCCCCCGGGAAAATCAAGATGGATTTTGCGCCGCTGCCAGTTTTTTTATTACGCGGATTCAATTTCTGTGCCTCAACGAAAAATTCAGTGCGTTTCGCATGCAGCATTTGGGGTGATGCCGCCTCGTTCGCACATCAAGAATATGCTCGAACATAGATCTGGATATTGCTGCCCCAGCTTGTAGCAGCCTTCCAGATATTCTCTGGAGATGATGTCCGTTTGCAGCAATCGATCCCACTGAAAATTTGCCAGTGCTTTGAAGAATATTCCGGATCGATGAACCACCTTCAGCCCAGCCGCAACGGCGTCTCGCTCCAGGGTATCCAATGTGTAGGTGCACCGGTGGCCATGCTCGGCTTCTGCCGACGTGACAGCGGTGTTGTGAGAGATCAACCCCATCTTGACCGCGATCTGCCGGGACGGCGCATTAGCGTTGGGACACACCAGGAAGAACCTACCGTTCTCCGCCAGCCACTCGTCATTGACACGTTTCAACACCAGCACAGGGTCATCCAGATGTTCCAATACATGGGTCAGCACGATGTTGTCATAGCGCTTTGGCAGGTTCGCTTTCTCGAATAGCGAATTGACAAACTTCACTTTGTCGCCCAGTTTTTTCTTCGCTTCCGCGACAGCGGTATCCGAAGCCTCGACGCAGGTGACATCATCGAAATAGGGCAGGAATCTTCTGGTGAAGTCGCCCTTGAAGCTCCCAAGCTCGAGCAAGCTTCCTTTATTGAAGAACGGCTCGAACGATTTGATCATGTAAGGGTGAATCACATCGAAGTCGAAGCCGTAGGCGTATTTGTGGTCATTCGTATCGTTTATTTCGACGTTGTAGTCACGCTTGCTGTTCATGCTCTTCACCATTTTTCAAACATAGATTCATGCCGACGAATGGTCTATTCGCCTTGCCCACGATGAAGCCGCGCCCTTCATACAACTTGATGGCGGGAGTATTGTCTGCCGCCACCTCCAGACGGATCTGCCGCATGCCCGAGGCCTTCGCGTGGTCGATGCACTGGCCCACCAAACCCGCGGCGATGCCTTTGCAAGCCCAATCCTTCAGCACGCTGACGCTGGTGATGTAAGCGATTCGGTTCTCCTGGTCGTTGCAATAGACCGCCGCCAATCCAACCAGTGTGCCGCCAGACCATGCTTCGAACGTCGTCGCCTTGCTCGCGATCTTCTGCGCATAGTCTCTTATCTCGACCCGACCGCTCAAAGACGGTACGAAACCGGCATCGCAGCACAACAGGTGATCTGCGATCTGTGCAGCAGATGCCTTGTTCAACAAGGACTCGACCGCTGCGCTCATCCCTCCAGCACCGCCAGCCCAAAGCCGTAGCGTCCGAACTCGTTGCCGTTATAGAGCAAGTACACCTTGCCATCACACTCGAACACATGCGGGTAGCACAGCATGTCGGCATCCCAGTCGCCCGGCGTGATGTCCAACAGAGGATTCTCGTCGTCCCGCGTCCAGTTCACCAGGTCGTCCGAGCAAGCATGACCGATGCGATAGCCGCGTTCCTTGTTCTTCCTGAAGTCGGAAGACTGGCGATAGCAGAAAAACATGTGATGCCTGCCCGCGATCTCGATCACGGTCGGCAGCGCCTGGCTTTCATCTGCGTCCAGGCGGTCGGCGATGATCTGCCGCGCCTCTTCCTTGACCCAGTTGATGCCGTCGTTGGAGACCGCATGACCGATCTTGTAGGTGCGATCCGGCGATGCATCCGGTGAGAATTTCTTCCAGCCAGTGCCAAAGATATACCACATGTGGAACACGCTGCCGATGACCTTCACGAAGCCGTCGCCGACCAGGCAGGCTTCGTGCAGCGATGCCGCCAGCACCGGCCCGTCGCCGATGCGCTGGAAGGTCAGGCCGTCGTCGCGGCTGATGGCCAGACCGATGGCCGTATCCACCGAGACCGAGACTCTGCGATTCCAGCCACAGGTGTAGCCATACACGGCGTTGCCGTGACGCATGACGTTCATCGGGAAGATGCCATGCTCGTCGAAGCACCCAAGCCCGCCGAGCGGGATGACCGTCTTGTCGGACACGCGAATCACATCGCGCAGGTTCTTCCTCATATCGACGAACGCTATGTGGCTGAGGTACTTGCCGTTGCTCTTGTCAACCGCGCGGGTAGAGAAATAGATGCGCACGAAATCATCAAACACGAGGGCTTGCGGCGACTGGGCGAATTGCACACAGTCGTTCGGCAGCTTGTGCTGCGTCGGGTCGAATATCTTGCCGATCTTTGCCCACTTCATCGCGCCCATCCCTTACTCCAACTTTCCATCCAACACGGCCAGTCCGAAGCCATAGCGGCCGACCTGGTTACCAAGGTAGGCCAGATAAGTCTTCCCATCCAGTTCGAACACGTGCGGATAGCTGATCATTTCGGCATCCCAGCCTTTTTCGGACACGTCAATGCCGGCCTTCGCATCGTCGCGCACCCAGTCGATCAAGTTCGCGCTGGAGGCATAACCGATGCGGTAGCCATTCTCCCTGCCCCGGTAATGGCTGCTGTAGCGGTAGCAGAAGAACATGTGATATTTGCCGTTGGCGTAGGACACGTCTGGGCTGGCTTGCGCTTCGTCTTCTTCGATGCGGCTGTCGATCAGGTCTCTGTTGACCTTGTTCCAATGGATGCCGTCCGGGGACGAGGCCATGCGGATCTTATAGACCGGCTCCGCCCGACCATCCACCATCTTCCACTTGCGCCCCGCGATGTACCACAGATACCAGGCATCGTTGTAACGCCGGATCTTCGGCCCGCTCAACACGAAAGGCTCATCCGGTGAATACGGCAAGACCGGGCCGTTGCCGGACCTGGTGAAGGTCGCGCCCCCATCGCGGCTGGTCGCCATGCCTATCGCTACATTGAACGGCACGGATTCGCAGCGCGTCCAGCCCGCGTAATAGGCGCGCACTTCGTCGCCATAGCGGATGACAGAGACCGGATAGGTGCCGAACTCATCGAACTCGCCCAGCCTGCCCAGACTGAGGATGGGTTGTTCACCAACATGGCGCACCTTGAACAAGTCGGCGCGATCCAGATCGACATAGGCGGAGTAGCTGACGTACTGGCCATTCTTGTCCACCGGGGGACGGCAGGAGAAATAAACCCGAACGAAATCATCGAACACCAGGGTGGCGGGTGCCTGAGCGAACTCTTTCAGCCAGCTGCGCCCTTCGACTTCTTGCGGCGTGAACACCTTGCCTAATTTTTTCCACTCGAACACGGTTCAGACCAATTCATAGTTAGTCGAGATGCCAGTTTGGATGGCATCGAGCGGATTGAACATCATCACGTCGATCATCGACAGCCAGGGAACGAATACGTCGCCGGATTGCGCATACTCGAACGGTTTCGATTGAATGAACTTCAAGTCGACGCCCTTCTCCCGGAACGTTTCATTTGAATACAGCTCCATGCCGCCGATGGCATTCACATAGGTGCTCGCGCCGACCGCTTCACACAAGGCGAGCACCTTGCCCTGATTCGTCAGGTCGTGGTCGATGGCGATATCCGAAGATATCCTGATCCCCGTCGTGATGCCCAGGTGCTCGCACGTCTTGACGATGGAGTGGTGCAAAAAACGAAACAGGTTCGCATCCTCATGCCGCACGACCTGCTCGACCAGCGGGAACGTCTGCGCAAAATACGGCGCATGTCGGTACGCCCCTTTGAACTGGTTCAGCAATTTGTCACGATGGAAATTCGCCGCCAGCTCCCGTTCGCACACATCCCGACAGTCCGAATCGCTTTTCAACGGCAGCGAGAACATCACGTCCTTGCCGTTTTGCAACATGCGGTTGCGGTTGATCCAGCCCTTCTTCGTGTACTTGATGTTGTCGTACACGATGAACAGGTCCACCGCCGCGATCAGCTGGAAGTAGCCGATGTAGGGGAAGAAATAAGGCTGCATGATGGCCAGTCTGCTCATCCGCCGCGCTGCCCCGCAATGATGCGCAGGACAAAATCGACCTGCTCGCTGGTGAGCGCCGGATAAATCGGCAGGCAGATCACCTCGCTTGCCGCCTTGCTCGCCACCGGCAAATTCGACTGCGCCGCCGACGGCAAGCCGCGATACATGGGGAAATCGCTGATCAATGGATAGAAGTAACGCCGCGCATACACGCCGCAGTCGCGCAGTTTCTGGAACAACGCATCGCGACTGAGCGAGTATTCAGGCCGCACCAGAATCGGGAAGTAGGCGTAGTTGGCGACCTGTTCGCCCGTGTCCGGCAGGCAATGAATGCCGGTGACCGCCGCCAGGCCTGCGCGGTAGCGGGCATCCACCGATTGCCGCTGCTGCAACGCTGCGTCTATGCCTTTAAGCTGCAGCAGGCCGAAGGCGGCATTGATCTCACTCATCTTGCCGTTGATGCCGGGCGCCACCACCGTGACTTCATCCACAATGCCAAAATTTTTCAGGTTGTCGATCCGCTGTTTGGTTTTAGCGTCGTGGCAAACAATCGCCCCGCCCTCAAAGGTATTGAACACCTTGGTCGCATGAAAACTCAGCACCGACAGGTCGCCGTGGTTGAGCACGCTGGCACCCTCCGATTGCACGCCAAACGCATGCGCGGCGTCATAGATCACCTTCAGGCCATAGTTGTCGGCAATTTTCTGGATCGCCGCCACATCGCACGGATGTCCGTAGCAATGCACCGGCATGATGGCGGTGGTTTGCGGCGTGATGGCGGCTTCGATTTTGGCCGGGTCAAGGTTGAACGTGATCGGGTCAATGTCGGCAAACACCGGCCGAATGCCATTCCATAACAAGGAGTGACTGGTGGCGACAAACGAATACGGCGTGGTAATCACTTCGCCCGTGATGCGCAGCGCTTGCAGGGCGGTCATCAGCGCCAGTGTGCCGTTGCTGAACAGCGCAATGTGTTTCACCCCCAGGTAGCCGCACAACGCCTGTTCCAGCTGCTGGTGAAACGGGCCGCCATTGGTCAGCCACTTGTTTTCCCAGATTCGTTCCAGATAAGGGATGAACTCTGCGAGTGGCGGCAAGTAGGGTTGCGTCACATAAATCGGCGATATTTCGTGGGGTGCGGTCATGCCCCCGCCTCTTGCACCGCGTTCTGCATGTTCTGCATGTTCTGCATACTTGCATGATTCACTTCAAATGATTCCGTCGGCAAGCCCGCACACCAGCGCTGCCACATGGTGCGCAGGGCGCGCTCCAGACCGGTGGCGATGAGCTCAGGCTGGCTTGGCGCCGACTGCGAAAAACGTTCGCGCAGCCCGGCCCGCAAGCGCGCCAGCGTGGAAAAGTTATCGGCCGCCAGCGACAAGCCCTGCTGCACGAATGCGGCGGCGTCCTGCGCGACCAATGCGCCCAGCCCGACATGGCCCAGAATCCCGGCCCCGGTGCGGCCCGCTACCGTGCTCCCGGCCAGGGTCAGCGTGGGCACGCCCATCCACAACGCATGCAGGGTGGTGGTGCCGCCGTTATAAGGAAAGGTATCCAGACAGACATCGACCTGATGGTGCAGCGCCAGATAGTCTTGCATGTTCGAACGCGGATGGAAATCAAGACGCTCGCGTTCTATCCCTTCCCCGGCAAACCAGGCTGTCAGCGTGTCGTATTGGCCGTCCTGCGGCATCGCGCCCAGCACCATGCGCGAGGTGGGCACAGCGCGCAGCAGTTGCGACCACAGGGCGATCACGGCCCGGCTGAGTTTGTTCTGCCGATTGAAACTGCCGAAAGTCACATAGCCGCGGCCCAGCGCCGGCAGATCGTTGACCGGCGGTGCATCCGCCATCGGCAGGAACGGCGCATTGGCCGGCAAATACACCAGCTTTTCCGTGAATTGGCTGTCGAATTGCCCTGGCGGCAACAGGAAACGGTCGCTCAGGTAGTAATCCATGCTGCTCAGGCCGGTGGTGCCGGGATAGCCCATCCAGCTGACCTGTATCGGTGCCGGTTTACGGGCAAAGCTCAACAAACGGTGCTTGTCCGTGTGGCCTGACAGGTCAATCAGGATGTCGATGCCGTCGGCGCGGATTTTTTCTGCCAGCGCAGCGTCGCTGAGACCCGCAATCGTGTGCCAGTGCCTCACATGGCCACGCAGGCGCTGGCTGACGTCGTCTTGCGTGGCGTGGTTGGAATAAGCGTGCAGTGACAAGCTGGCATGGCCAGCCAGCTGCTCCAGCACCGGTTCGATGAAGAAGGCCATTGCATGGCTGCGAAAATCGCCTGAAACGAAACCAACCTGCAGGCGGCGTTCCGGATCACGCGGGTTGCCGTGCTCCCGCCACAGCGCCCGCAGCGGCGCTTCAAACCGCTCGCCAAAGCGGCAATGCTCGACAAACAACGGCACCGCACCCACCGCTTCGCTATGGCTCAGGCAAAACAGCAGGCTGCTGTGCGACACGGCATCATCCGGGCTGATCTGCAGTGCCCGGCGGAAACTGGCTTCGGCCTCCATCAGCCGACCCTGGACCTGGAGCGCATTGCCCAGATTGTTATATCCATCGCCATAGGCCGGATTGATCTCCAGCGCCTGCCGGTAGCTTGCCTCCGCCTCCATCAACCGCCCCTGTTCCTGCAGCAGTACGCCGAGGTTGTTATGCCCTTCGACATACGCCGGCGCGATCTCCAGCGCCCTTCGATAACTCGCTTCGGCTTGCGCCAAACGTCCCAGGTCTTTGAGGGCGTTGCCCAAATTGCTGTGTGCCTCAATGAAGTCCAGCTTGATCTCCAGCGCCCGCCGATAGTGGACTTCGGCTTCAATGAGCCGCCCCTGTCCCTTGCACATGACGCCCAGGTTGTTATGCGCCTCGGCGTATGCCGGCGCGATCTCCAGCGCCCGCCGATAGCTCGCTTCGGCTTCTGCCAGACGTCCAATGGCTTTGAGGACAATGCCCAGGTTGCCATGCGTCTCGGCATCCTCGGGCCACAGTTGCGCGGCGGTTTGCATGGGCAGCAGCGCTTGCTCATGCTGCCCCTGCGCCATGATCGCGGCGCCCAACACTTTCCAGCAAAACCCATGCCGGGGAAAGCGCGCGGTCAGCGCGCGGGCCAGCGCTTCTGCTTCGATGAAACGTCGCTGCTTGTAGAAAGCCCCCAGTTTGTCGATCTGCTGCGGGCGAGGCTGCGCTTTGCCGGTCGATTTTGCTGACGGGCTGGCCTTCAGTCTGGTTTGTTTTTTGTCGCTTTGCGGGGCCTCCGGTTCGGATGCCACGGATTGCTTCGCACTCGATGGGCCTTCGTTCAGACGCCCTGCCAGCGCTTCCATGTCGTCGCCCTGCAATCCGTGCTGGCGCCCCAGCGCCAGCAGCTGCTGCGCAGTTTCCGTTTCATCAGCTTGAATCAGCGCGTCGATATAACTTAACCAATATTGCTGCTGCTCCGGCTTGGCTTCGAGTGCCGCGGCAAAGTAAGGCAGCGCGGCACCTGCTTGCTTCATCTGCACTGCCAGAACGCCCAAATGGTGATTTGCATCGGGGTGACTTGGCTGGGCTTGCAGGATACCTCGGTAGAGCGTCTCGGCTTCTTCGATCTGGCCGCACTGATGGTGATTCACTGCCAGTTGCAAAGCCTGCGCCAGAGATTGCTCCAGGTCTTTCAGCGCTTGCGCCATGATCGGATCGGCGGGTTGCTGCGGCGATGCGGAAACGGTCATGGCATGGCAGGAACAAAGCAGATCAAGCCTGCATATTCATGATTTCCTGGTACGCGGCCACGACTTTGTTCCGCACCTGCAGGCCGGTCTGAAAGCCAATGCCGGCTTTCGCCATATCGACCATCACGTCGTTCAGCGCCACCCCGGGTTTGCCCAGTTCAAAAGCTTCGGCCTGGCTGGAAGCGTTCTGCTGCGCGTCACTGATGCGATCGAGTGACTTTTTCAGCTCGCCGGCAAAGCCGCCTGCGGCCACTTCGCTGCCAGCCGTTGGGGCGCTGCCCATGGAGGGGGCAAGCGCCCGCATTTGTTGCAATACGGATTCAATAGACGATATCGACATGGCATTTCCCTTGGGCGCACGCACGCCCATTGCTTGACTGAAGGCCTGAAGCGTATCAGCCGTCCTCGGCCCCGCATCACGGCAAAAGATGGCAAAAGCCCCGGTTATTCAGCCGATCAAGCGCCGCGCCGCACTCTGACAATCATTCACAAGGCCGGGGGTGCCTTGGCCGTATCTGCCGGGCCAGCCCCCTTCCCATCCCCTTACTACCTGACGTATGCCACCAGTCGTTTCGCTGCACTACCACCCCTGCCGGCCTTTCACCTGCCCGCGCGATGCGGCGCTGGTCGGGTGAGCGCATGAGTTCCACCGCACTGGGCGCTGACGCAGCAACACCCAAGGCCCTGCCCTTGCTGGAGCAGTTGCGCGCCAACCCGCGCCTGCCGCTGATCATTGGTGCTTCTGCCGCCGTGGCGGTCATTGCCGCGCTGTGGATGTGGAGCCGCACGCCTGACTATGGCGTGCTTTACAGCAACCTGTCG
>NZ_LDUG01000061.1:0-7263 GCF_001530125.1 Thiobacillus denitrificans
CCCGGCGACCGTCGCCAGCAGGGCGTCATCGCTCCACTCGGCATCGGCTACCAGATGATGCATCGATTGATGCGCCGACCGCACGTCGTGCGGTCGCACCCGCGCCGCCATCGGCTCTACGCTCTTTCTGCTGCCGGGCAACATCAGTCCTTTCAGATACCAGCGCGCGGGCTGACTACGGTCCGCATGCGACAGCGCTTTTACCAGTTCGTCGCAATACGCTTCAAACCGCGATTCAAGACTCAGCCCCATGTAGCCTCCACCTCGCTAATTCCTATGCCTGAATCATCGCATTATTTATAACACAGTAGAATTAGGCGCTTTCATCGTTATTTGTTGGTGTTGGCCAGCGCTGTGGGCGGGGCGCCCTCGCCCCGATTTGCGCACCGTCGCAACCTCCACGGCATCGGCCCGGGGGCGGGCCTCCTACAACACCGCGCGCCCCTTGAATCTCTTCACCGTCGACCTTCCCAGTCGTACACCACCTCGATCAGCACCAGCGCGCGCACCGGATGGCCGTTCTTTTGCGCCGGCGCAAAGCGCGCATCGCCAAATGCCTTGATCGCCGATTCGTCGAATACGCCGGGCGGGGTGGCGGATACGATTTCGATGGCGCCGATGCGGCCATCGGCTTCCAGCTTAAGCTGCAAACGCACCTTGCCCGACAGCCGCTGGCGATCGGCATCGTTTGGATAGTCCGGCACAATTTCGCGCAGCGCGCGCGGATGCACATCGACATCGCGCGCACTGTAATAAGTGAGATCGACCGAGCTGGTGATCGTCGCGGCCGGCGCCGGCGCGGCAGGCGGTGCCGAAGCAGGCGCGGAGGGTGACGCTGCGGGGTCGGGTTCGGCAGGCTGCGCTACGGCGGCAGGCGGCGCAAACTCGGCGGGCGGTGGGGCCATGGGCTCGGCCACCGGCAGCGCCTCCGCCGTCTCGCTCGGCGCGAGCAACGGCACGGCCTCCGGGGTCTCATCAGGCGTTTCCACTGCGGGCGCCAGGGGCGGCGTCTCGACAGCGGGCGGCGCGGCATGCGTCGACACCAGCCGCGCCTCGATCACCGGCTCGCCCAGACTGAGCGACGCCGGCGGCGCCACCTGCACCAGCGCAATCAGCGCCGCATGCAAGCCCAGCGAAATCCACACCGCCGCCAGCGGGCGTTGCAGGCGTGGGGGAATCACCGGTTCTTCGATGGAAGTGTTCACTGAAACGTTTGGACTGTGCAGGAAATCAGCTTGCTGGCCTAGAATACTCGCCAGAAAAACTACAGGAAGAGACCATGAAAAAACGTGTCATCGCGGGCGCCATCTTAGCATCGGCGCTGGGCGCCTCGGCCGTCGCCAGCGCTGTCGAACTGAGCAAGACGATGATCAAGGCCGCAGACGGTTCCGACGTGCCGGTCGAGATCGCCACGCCGACGGGCAAAGGTCCCTTCCCGCCCGTGTTGTTCATCCATGCCAAGCGCGGCTACGAAGGCGACGAACGCGCCCACGTGCGCGAACTTGCCGCCCAAGGCTTTCTGGTCGTCGCCCCCGACTGGCAGAGCGGCCGCTTCATCGAACGCTGGCCCTCGGCACACAACCCCGAAACCGAACTGGACGTGGAGGCCGGACTGGATTACCTGAAGACGCTGCCACATGCCTGCAAGCAGCCGGTCGGCATCGTCGGCCTGTCGCGCGGCCCGTACTACGCCATCCGCCTGGCCGCCAAGCGCGGCCCCGACATCGCCGCCATCGTCAGCTACTACGGCCACATGCAGAACCCCAACGCGCCGGAACCGGATCAACTGTTTCGCATCGCGCCCGAGATCATGCAGATCACCACGCCAGTGCTGTATCTGATTGGCGACGCCGATTACGAACTGCGCCGCATGAACGGCGGCCGCGCGTTCTACGCGCTGTGGGAACGCGGGGTGCCGGTGGAATGGCAGGAATACCCGATGGCGCGGCGCGCGTTCGATTTCCGGCCCGACCAGACGCCGGAGGAGAAGATTGCGACACGGCATGCGCGGGAGCGGGCGAAGAACTGGTTGATGAAGTGGATGAAGTTGACGCCGGAGATGCGGTGCAAGTGAGAGGTTGTTGGCTTGCGATTGAAAGTTATTACGTGCTGAGGTTCGTTGGCCGGGGGTAGCCCGGCAGCTAGTCACTTTTCTTGTCTCGCCAAGAAAAGTAACCAAAAGAAGGCGACCCCCGGCCAACGGTCCTCAGTGCATCGAAGGTGTAACCATCAAGTGTGCTCCGCGCCAAACCAAAGACTGGATTGCTTCGCTGCGCTCGCCATGACGAGCGACGCATCGTTTGCGCCCCGTTTTGATTCCTTTTCCCCGCCCCATGCACCACAACCGTTCACCCCGGCCCGCCTCACAACAGGCCAAAAAACACATAAGCGTTTGATAATTAAGCACTTTAAAAGCTGGCACGCCCCATGCTATATCCCAACTGAGTGCCCAAACCGCAAGGCCAGGTTGCTCAGGCAGTCTCCTCCGACTTAGCGGCCTCTCCGGAGGCCGCCTTTTTTTGTGGCTCAACCAAAAACTTGAAGCAAGCATGCGTGTATTGATTGTTGAAAACCAGCCCGAGCGGCTGGCGATGCTGGTGCCGGCGCTGGAAGCGGCGGGCTGCGTGGTGGCGGCCACGCTGAATTCCGCGCGCAGTCTGGACGTGCAGGTTCAGGCGCTGCGCCCGGACGTGGTGATCATTGCGCAGGACTCGCCCGACCGCGACACGCTGGAGCATATCTGCGTGGCGAACCAGGATTGCCCGCGCCCGATCGTAATGTTCACCGATGACGGCAGCGCGGAGTCGATCCGCGCGGCGACGCAGGCGGGGGTGACGTCGTATGTGGTGGACGGGATCGACCCGGCGCGCATCCGCTCGATTCTCGACGTGGCGGTGTCGCGCTTCGAGGCGTTTCAGGCGCTGCACGACCAGTTGGAACAGACGCGTCTTGAATTGTCTGAGCGCAAGCTGATCGACCAGGCCAAGGCACTGCTGATCAAGCAGACTGGCGCGTCGGAGCCCGAGGTGTATCGCGAGATGCGCCGCGCGGCGATGGATCGAGGCCTGAAGCTGGCGGACATCGCGCGGCAGATTCTGCAGAAACCACTCGCCTGATTCATTCGGCCCTGATTGGTGCGCAACAGGAACAATTCGCACTGCGAGTGTGCATGAGCCACTGACCCGCAATACCAGATGCGTGGCCGAATCCCACGAAACCCCATGCAATACATGGCACTTGCGTAGCTGGCACGGCGGTTGCTAATCCTGAACTGAACAGTCGCAATGATGTGGCTTTCAGCGTGACCGTCAATTTTTTCATCACTGGACAAAGGCGTCCGCCCTCAAGGCGACGCTTTTTTTATTTGGAGAACACACCGTGAGCGACACCCAGGACAAGCCCCTTGTGCAAGACCCGAGCAAGCGTGATTTCTTGAAAAAAACCACCGGCGTCTCCGTCGCCGCCGCCCTCATGGCACTGGTGCCGCCTGGCGTGCGCCAGGGGGCCTGGGCCGCCGGCTCCGACGCGCCGGAAAAGCCCAACCTCAGCATCGGCTTCATCCCGCTGACCGACTGCGCGTCGGTGGTGATGGCCTCGGTGAAGGGCTTCGACAAGAAATACGGCCTCACCATCACGCCATCGAAAGAAGCTTCGTGGGCGGCGGTGCGCGACAAGCTGGTCAACGGCGAGCTCGATGCGGCACACGTGCTGTACGGCCTGATCTACGGCGTGCAGCTGGGCATCGGCGGGCCGAAGAAAGACATGGCGGTGCTGGCCAACCTGAACCATAACGGACAGGCGATCACCCTGTCCAGGCAGTTGTATACCAAGGGTGTGACCGACGGCGCATCGCTTGCGAAACTGATCGCCGCTGAACCGAAGGAATACACCTTCGCCCAGACCTTCCCCACCGGCACCCACGCGATGTGGCTGTACTACTGGCTGTCGACCTACGGTATCAACCCCTTCACCCAGACCAAGGTGATCACCGTGCCGCCGCCGCAGATGGTCGCCAACATGCGGGTGGATAACATGGACGGCTTCTGCGTGGGCGAGCCGTGGAACGCGCGCGCGATCCGCGACAACATCGGCTTCACGGCCGCGACGACCCAGGACATCTGGAAAGACCATCCGGAGAAGGTGCTTGGCACCACCGCCGAATTCGTCGAGAAATATCCCAACACCGCGCGCGCCATGGTGGCGGCGATTCTTGATGCGTCGAAGTACATCGACACCATGAGCAACCGCTCCGAAGTGGCCAAGATCATTTCGGCCAAGTCCTACGTCAACACCGATTTCGATTCGATCGAGGATCGCATGCTCGGCCAGTACGACAATGGCATCGGCAAAAAGTGGTCGGATCCCAACTACATGAAGTTCTACAACAACGGCATCGTGGGCTTCCCCTACCTGTCGGACGGCATGTGGTTCCTCACCCAGCACAAGCGCTGGGGCCTGCTGAAGGAGCACCCCGACTATCTGGCGGTGGCGAAGAAGGTCAACCGCATCGACGTGTACAAGGCCGCCGCGGCGATGACCAAGACGCCGCTGCCGAAGTCCGACATGCGCTCCTCCAAGCTGATCGACGGCGTGGTGTGGGATGGCAAGAACCCCAAGGCCTATGCCGACAGTTTCAAAATTAAAGCCTGACCAAGATCAAGGCCTCAATCAATTCAAGCCAAGGAGTGGCCATGACACCCGAAAAAATCATGCTGGTGCGCAGCAGCTGGCAACAGGTTCTTCCAATCAAGGAGACAGCGGCGCAGTTGTTCTATGACCAGCTGTTCGAGCTCGATCCCTCGCTACGCAGCATGTTCCGGGGTGACATGGTCGAGCAGGGCCGCAAGCTGATGACGATCATCAATACCGCCGTCAACAGCCTGGATGATCTCAGCCCTATTCTGGGAGCGGTCGAGGACATGGGGCGTCGCCATGTCGCTTATGGCGTAACGGAAGCGCATTACGACACGGTGGGCAGTGCGCTGATCTGGACCCTGGGCAAGGGGCTGGGCGAACAGTTCACCCCGGCGGTCAGGGATGCCTGGGTGGAAACCTACACCACGCTGGCATCCGCCATGAAACAGGCGGCTTACGCCCCGGCGTGAAACTCCGGTTGCCTGGCCGGTCGATGCGGACAGGCAGCCGAAGACGTCGTCAATATTCAGGAGTGCGATATGAGTGCAATCAATGCAACACCCGAAAATTTAAGTGAAATCCTGTCAGGCGAAGATATCGTCCCGACATCCAAAGAGGCGTCGGCCGCCGTTTCCCGTGCCCGTCGCCCCCCCTATTTTGAAACCGAGTCGGGCAAACGTTTCATCGAAGGCACGCTCAACCTGTTCAAAAATACCATCCCACCGCTACTCGGCATGCTGCTGTTCGTGGCGCTGTGGGCGCTGATCGCCAACACCAACAAATCCATTCCCGGCCCGGTTGAAACCTGGGGCGCGGCGGTGGTGCTGTTTTCCGATCCGTTCTATAACAACGGCCCCAACGACATGGGCATCGGCTGGAATATTCTCAACTCGCTGTACCGCGTCGGCATCGGCTTCGGCCTTGCCGCCGCCGTCGGCATACCGCTCGGCTTCATGATCGGCCGCTTCGACTTTCTCAACCGCATGCTCTCGCCCATCATCAGCATCCTGCGCCCGGTGTCGCCGCTGGCCTGGCTGCCGATCGGCCTGCTGGTGCTGCAAAGGGCCGAACCGGCGTCGATCTGGGTGATTTTCATTTCCAGCATCTGGCCGATGGTGCTCAACACCGCCTCCGGCGTGCAGCGCATCCCGCAGGACTACCTGAACGTCGCGCGCGTGCTCAACCTGTCCGAACTCAAGGTCTTCACCAAGATACTGTTCCCGGCCGTGCTGCCGTATGTGCTGACGGGGGTGCGGCTGGCGATCGGCGTGGCCTGGCTGGTCATCGTTGCTGCTGAAATGCTCACCGGCGGCGTCGGCATCGGCTTCTGGGTGTGGGACGAATGGAACAACCTCAACGTCGCCCACATCATCATCGCCATCTTCGTCGTCGGCATCGTCGGACTGCTGCTCGAACAGGCGCTGATGCTGATCGCGAAACGGTTTAGTTACGACTGACAGAGCCACTACGTAGGTTGGGCTGACAAGCCCAACAGCAGCCACGTTGGGCTTCGCAAGCTCAACCCAACCTACGCCCGCTGCTCACCCTCACGGAGAATTCAAGATGCAAAGCTACGTCCAGATCGAAAACGCCGGCATGGTGTTCAACACCAAAAAAGGCAAGTTCACCGCACTCACCGGCATCGACCTCCATGTCGACCAGGGCGAGTTCATCGCGCTGATCGGCCACTCCGGCTGCGGCAAGTCGACGCTGCTCAACCTGGTGGCGGGCCTGCTCGATGCCACCGATGGCGTGCTGCTGCTCGCCAACAAGGAGATCAAGGGACCGGGGCCTGAGCGCGGGGTGGTGTTCCAGAACCATTCATTGCTGCCCTGGCTCAGCGCATTCGAGAATGTTTATCTCGCGGTTGAAAAAGTGTTTGGCCGCACAGAATCCAGAAAACAGCTGAAGGCGCGCACCACCGCCGCGCTCGAACTGGTCGGCCTGACCCATGCGGCCGGCAAGCTGCCGGGCGAAATCTCTGGCGGCATGAAGCAGCGCGTCGGCATTGCGCGCGCGCTGGCGATGGAGCCGAAAGTGCTGCTGATGGACGAGCCCTTCGGCGCGCTCGATGCCCTCACCCGCGCCCATTTGCAGGACGAGCTGATGAAGATCGTCGCCGCGACGAAAAGCACGGTCATCATGGTCACCCACGACGTCGACGAGGCGGTGTTATTGAGCGACCGCATCGTGATGATGACCAACGGTCCGGCCGCCACCATCGGCGAAATCCTCGCCGTCGATCTGCCGCGCCCGCGCGAACGCCTGCAACTGGCGCACGATCCGCACTATCACGACCTGCGCAGCAAGGTGCTGGAATTCCTTTACAGCCGCCAGATGCGGCCGAAGGAAGCGGCCTGAACACGCCATCGGGGCAGCGCGCCTTGCCCCAGGTTGCAGGTACGGCTAGACTCTCGGGGTTGCTTTCGATTGTCTGGTTTCGTGAATTTCCATCCCCCTGCCCGCCATGCCGCGCCGACGTGAGCCCCGCCCCGCGCCCGCGCTGGAACTGAAGACCACGCGGCTCGCCGGGATACAGATCATCCTCAACAGCGCCGAACACGCCGCGCTGGACACCCACATCACCACGCTGTTTGCCGCGACGCCGGACTTTTTCGGCGGCGAGGC
>NZ_LDUG01000061.1:7522-16122 GCF_001530125.1 Thiobacillus denitrificans
TGGCGGCAGTCAACCCCGGCGCGGAAGTGATCGCCGACGGCAGTATCCACGTGTATGCGCCGCTCAAGGGCCGGGCGCTCGCGGGCGCGCGCGGCGACGTCACGGCACGGATTTTCACCACGCATCTCGAAGCCGAGCTGGTCTCGATCGCGGGCGTGTATCGCACCTTCGACACGGCGCTGGACGCCGCCGTGGCGAAGAAGCCGGCGCAAATCCGCCTGGCCGATGCGAGCCAGATCATCATCGAATCTCTCTAATCCCCAAGAAAAAAAGGAAGCTCTGTGGCCACCATCATCACCATCACCTCCGGCAAGGGCGGCGTTGGCAAAACCACCACCAGCGCATCGATCGCCAGCGGCCTTGCACTGCGCGGCTTAAAAACCGCGGTCATCGACTTCGACGTCGGCCTGCGCAATCTCGACCTCATCATGGGCTGCGAGCGCCGCGTGGTGTACGACTTCGTCAACGTCATCCAGGGCGACGCCAACCTGCACCAGGCGCTGATCAAGGACAAGCACGCCGACAACCTGTTCGTGCTGCCCGCCTCGCAGACGCGCGACAAGGACGCGCTCACCGAAGAAGGCGTGGAGAAGGTGCTGAAGGACCTGGAACACCAGGGCTTCGACTACATCGTGTGCGATTCGCCCGCCGGCATCGAGCACGGCGCGGTGATGGCGCTGACCTTCGCCGACGAGGCCATCGTCGTCACCAACCCGGAAGTCTCCTCGGTGCGTGATTCCGACCGCATCCTCGGCATCATCCAGTCGAAAAGCCGCCGCGCCATCGAAGGCCGCGAGCCGGTGAAGGAACACCTGCTGGTCACCCGCTATTCGCCGAAGCGCGCGCACGAAGGCGAAATGCTGACCTACACCGACATTCAGGAACTGCTGCGGATTCCGCTGCTGGGCGTCATCCCCGAATCCGAGGCCGTGCTGCACGCATCCAACCAGGGCATCCCCGCGATCCACCAGAAAGACACGCCGGTGGCCGACGCCTACCTGGATGCGATCGGCCGCTTCCTCGGTGAAACGCACCCGCTGCGTTTCGTCGACTACGACAAACCGGGCCTGTTGAAGCGCCTGTTCGGAGGCAAGTAATATGTCCTGGCTCTCCCACATTTTCGGCGAAAAGAAAGCCACCGCCTCGGTCGCCAAAGAGCGCCTGCAACTCATCATCGCGCGCGAGCGCGTGGGCCTGTCCGGCCCGGATTTCCTGCCCGATCTGCAAAAGGACCTGGTCGCGGTGATCTCGAAATACGTCAAGATCAACCCGGAAGACATCAAGGTCGGGCTGGAAAAGCAGGGGAATTTCGAGGTGATCGAAGTCAACATCGTGCTGCCCGAGATACGCTGACCCGCGCACGACCCTGCAGGGTGGGTCGTTCCAGTCGCGCGAGTCGCCGCGCGAGTTTCACGCTACAGCATGGCGAATGGAACAGCCCACAAACCCTCGCCAAAAGGCAGCGCCTGGTCGCCATCATGCAATACGATGCCGCTGACAAATCTCTTCCCGGTCAGGGTTTGTAGTTTCTTGAGTCCACGGAAATCATCGTGGGTGACAGTGGCAGCAGCTTTGACTTCGATACCGATAAGCTGACGATCCGTGCTTTCGAGCACGAAATCCACTTCCACCTGGTCGTATCAGCATGTCGTCCAAACAGGAATTCAACTTGATTTTATTTCCTGAAATCCAGGAAAATCAAAGGGCCAGGCTTACATTAACTTTGCCATGAGGGCACCATGCCCCGGCTCATCATCGCCCTCGGGCGACGCTACGTGCAATACATCAACACCATCTACTGCCGCACCGGCACCCTGTGGGACGCTATGACCGCAGTCGGCCATCAACCATCACTGGCGGAGCGGGGAAAATGCGTTACTGGGCGGCAGCTGTAAGTCAGTAAGTGGCCAGGCGTTAAATCGGCGCGTATTTCTGATGATCGGCCTTAGCGGACAAGCCTACTCAGGCTGGGAGTCCGCCAGTTGCCGCTGAGAATGATCGCTTCTAAAAAATCCGAAGTATCACTTCCGACACTGAACAGACTGCAGGGCACCACAAATTACAACACTATTTAACGGATTTCTTACGAGACCCTTTCTTTGGATTGACCTCTGAAGCATCCACAGTTGCAGGTCCAGCCTCAGTTGAAGCCATTAATCCGATCTTAGAAACCCCAATCATTGCACCTGGAGTTAGGCTTTCTTTTGGCCCAACGGGGCCAACACCAATTTGGAATTCAACCAACACATTGTATAGCCCCTCATGGATTCCATAGTGCCGTACTAATACAGCACCAAGTTCATGAATAGAGAGCGGTTCGGCGACTGGTTGTACTGGGCTTTTATTGTCACTGGGCATAATTAGAAGTCCCCATGGTTTTCGTCCTCCACTGCTGCGGGGACTGAGTGGATAGCGTTGACACGAGTGTGTCCATAGATTCCTGAGGCAAATTAACTGTTACAAGAATGTTGTGATTCACGTCCGCGTTGGCGTAGAGAAAGGCACTTAAGGCACTCACGACAACATCGTTAAGCTTTACTTTGTCAGTCAAGGCACGGAGTACTGCATCCTTATGCATGGCCGGCGGAATACGCACATTAAATTGGCCTCTTAATGGTTTTTGCGGTTCCCGGCCAAGGCTTGAGCACGTTTCAATGTAGTCGTCGACCGCCGCTTCAAACTCATATTGAAGCTTCGCAGGAGTGTCGGCCTCGTACGTAACAAGGTCATCAATGAACAATATCTTCCCTCGGCAAACCTTGCGTTCCATGTCAAGTTCTGCCGTTCCCTCATAGTCCTTATATTTGAGAACATCCATTCTTCCAACTTCCTAAGTAATTAAATAAGTTCGTACTTTTTCAGATGTTCAACCACATCAGCAATACAGCCTTTATCCACGTCTGGGGAGGGGTGAGGCTGATGGCAGATAATGAGGGCGTCTTTGCCCTTGTGAAAAAATTTCCTACGAGAACCACTTCCGGGCAGCATTTTGTAACCCAAATGTTCCAGAAACCCTTTCAATTCATTCCACTTAATGTCCGCCGGTGTAGGCTTCGCAGACAATTTCTGAAAGGTTTTGTCGTGCTTTGCCATGCGGTTGTTAGAGTAAGGTTATACTAAATAGTTGCCTATTGTAACTAGAAATTAGTTACAGGCAACGTGTTTAACAAGGTCAATCAAAAATGTTGCAGGTGCGCCACTTGCTCGCCCGCGTGAAGACTTGGGGACAGCCCACGGCTTCAGGGCTCGATAACAGTCTGTAAAGGCCGAGGAGCCGAAGTCCACGGCCAACTGGCGAACGGCGGCTCCACCTCAGATAGCTGACCTTCATGGGACCGATGGCCGAACGGCCCTTCGGGTCGGAAGCAGGCTCTAGTGGATCTGTGCCTTCAACTTGCCAGCAGCAAAAACAGCAACAGCAGATTCAGCGTGATCGAAGCGGCCGCGACGAGCGGCCAGGCGCCCGCCGGGGAACGCTCGATCAGTGGCGTGCGGCGACGCAGGAGAGGATTGGCTTCGCCGCGTTCCAGTGCGAGCAGCATTTCTTCGGCGGTCTCGAAACGTTGTGCCGGAACGCGCGCAACGGCTTTCAGGATGACGTTTTCCAGCCAGGGCGGCAGGTCGGGACGGGTGCGGGCGGGCGGCACCGGCTCGCCGAATTTCGGATGCTGGAACGGTTCGATTTCGCCGTACGGGTATTTGCGCGTGAGCAGGTGATACAGGGTGGCGCCGACCGCGTACAGGTCGGTTTGCGCATTGGCCTCGGCGCCGCCGAACAGTTCGGGCGCCATGAAGCTGGGGGTGCCGGGCTGGGCATGGTCTTCGCGCGCGTCGAGCGTGGGGCAGCGCGCCACGCCCAGATCCAGAATGCGCAGCTTGCCTTCGGCGTCGACGTGCAGGTTGGCGGGCTTGAGGTCGCGATGGACGATGTCGAGCCGGTGCAGCGCAGCGAGACCCTTCAATACGCGAATGCCGAGCGTGACCACCTCGACCGGAGAAAAGTGCTGGCCGGCGTCGAGCTTGTCCTGCAGCGTCGCGCCGTCGAAATAGCGCACCGCGAAATAGAGAAAATTGCGCCCGGGCAACGGCAGCACGTCGGGGAAATAATGCGAGTGCACCCGCTTCAGGAACCACTCTTCGGCGAGCAGCCGGCACGCGGCGTCGGCGTCACCCTGCAACACCGGCTGCAGGGTTTTGAGCGCCCAGCGCTGCCCGGTTTCGGCATGGCGCGCCCGATAAATCAGGGAGTCGCGGCTGCTGTGGAGTTCGGCCTCGACGATGAAGTCGTCGAGTCGCGCACCGGGCTTGAGCTTGCCCGGAAGTGGCAGTTCGTGTGCTTCGATGAGTGGGGCGTCGGCCTCGCCCACGGCGACGACACGCGCCACCAGGGCGCTGGCATTATCCTGCCCGCCGCGTGCGTGGGCCGCCTCCACCAGCGCATCGGCAGCACGCTGCGGTGCAGCGTACAGTTTCAATAGACGATGCAGCTCCAGCTGGCCGAGCGGCTCCCACACGCCGTCGCACACCAGCAGAAAAATGTCGCCTGGCGCAAGCTCGCCTTCGCCGAAGTCCGGCAACACATGGGTATCAAGTCCAAGCGCGCGTTTCAGCACATGCGACATGCCGGGGGTTTCCCACACGTGGTCGGTGGTCAACGCATCGAGCGTTTCGCCGCGCAGGCGATACAGACGGCTGTCGCCGACGTGGGCATAGTGATAGCGGCGGCCGCGCAGCACCAGCGCGGTCAGCGTGGTCGCCATGCCGCCCGGATCGACCCGCGAGGCGGTCTGCCCATGCAGCCAGCGATTGATGGCACCCAGCACCGTTCCAAGCGCGCGCGGGATCTCCCAGGTGTCGGGCGTGGCATAGTAATCGGCCAGCAGGTTGCGCACCGAAGACTCGGCCGCCTCGCGGCCATGCGTCCCGCCGGACACGCCATCGGCCACCACGGCGAGCATTCCCTTGGTCGCCGCCAGCCGCGCATCCGGCTCGACAAAGCCGCCATAATCCTCGTTACGCTCGCGCGGCCCGGTTGCGGTGGCGTAGCCGAATTCGAGGGTCAGGGGCATGGGAGCTGAGAGTCGAGAGTGGTGAGTCGAGAGTGGTGAGTGGTGAGGTGCGCGGTGAGCGGATTATAGAAGCGTCCGGCTACCGGCTCTCGACTCTCCGCTCTCGACTCTCGACTCGTCCTAAACCCTTGCGCCTGAAACCGCCACTGCGCCCCAGGTGGTACGCCAGCGGGTCTTCACCTTGGACAGCCCGACAAGCGCGACAAAACACAGTCCGGCAAAGATCAGCAGACCCTGCTGATAGTCGCCCGTCTGCCCCTTGATATACCCCAGGCTGGCGGCCAGATAGAAGCCGCCGACGCCGCCGGCCATGCCGACCAGCCCGGTCATCACGCCGATTTCCTTGCGGAAGCGCTGCGGCACCAGCTGGAATACCGCGCCGTTGCCCACGCCCAGGCTGCCCATCGCCAGCATGAACCCGGCGAGCGCCAGGCCTGCGCTGGGCGTACCGAAGCTGACGATGATGAGGAAGATGCCGGCCAGCAGGTACATGGCGAGCAGGGTGCGGATGCCGCCGATGCGGTCGGCCAGCATGCCGCCCATGGGGCGCACCAGCGAGCCGGCGAACACGCAGGCGGCGGTGAAATACCCCGCCTCCACCGGCGCCATGCCGTACTGGTCGTTGAAGTAGATGGTGAGGCTGGACGCGAGCCCGACGAAGCCGCCGAAGGTGACGAAGTAGAAGAACATGAACCACCACGCATCTTTGTCTTTGAGTACGTTCATGTACTGGTGCAGAGATTTTGGCTGCGGACAGTCAGGGGCATCCTTTGCAAACACCAGGTACACCAGGAAAGCCAGGCCCAGCGGGATCAGCGCCAGCCCGAACACATTGCCCCAGCCGTAGGCCACCGCCAGTCCCGGCGCGAACAGCGCCGCCAGCACGGTGCCGGAATTGCCCGCGCCGGCGATGCCCAATGCCGTGCCCTGATGCTGCGGCGGATACCAGCGTGACGCCAGCGGCAGCGCCACGGCAAAGGCCGCCCCGGCAAAACCAAGCGCCACGCCCAGCATGAGGATTTCGCGGTAGCTGTGGATGCCGAACAGCCAGGCCCAGGCCAGCGCAGCCATCACCACCACCTGGCCGATCAGTCCCGCTTTTTTCGGTTTGAGATGATCGACCAGGATGCCCATGACGATGCGCAGCAGCGCGCCCGCCAGCACCGGGGTGGCCACCATCATCCCCTTTTGCGCAGCGGTGAGGCCGAGCGAGGTGGCAATCTGCACGCCAAGCGGCCCCAGCATGACCCACACCATGAAGGCGATGTCGAAATACAGAAATGCTGACAGCAAAGTGGGGGGGTGCCCCGCTTTCCAGAAATCACGCGTCATGGAAATCTCCGTCCGGGTGTTGCGTAGTGTTGAAGCAGGCCGTCATGCGCCCTGCCCCTTTATGCCCCGCCGTACGCGGGGCGGTTCATCGGCTCAGGCAGCGGCAGGCTCGACGGCGGCGAAATCCAGCCACACGCGGCCATCTTCGACCTTGACCCGAAACTCGCGCGCGCAGCCCTGGTCGGGTGCCACCGCGCAGCCGGAATCGAGCTCGATGTTCCAGTTGTGCATCGGGCAGGCGACTTTCATGCCGTGCACGATGCCCTGCGACAGCGGCCCGCCCTTGTGCGGGCAGCGGTCTTCCAGCGCAAAGATTTCATCGTCCGCGGTGCGGAACACGGCGATGTCGAGGCTGCCGTGACGCACCACGCGGGCGCCGAGTTTGGGGATGTCGCCCACTTGGAGAATGGCGACCCACGGGTTCAGATCAGTTGGGTTCATGGTGTCTTCCTTCAGGCGGCGACGGTTTCAAATTCATGTTTCAGCTTGCCTTCCTTGGCGCGCTCGAGCCACGGGTCGCGTTCGACCGACAGCGCGAACAGCAGGCGCTCGTACAGCGCGCGCCGCCCTTCGGCGTCGTCGAGGACTTTCTTTTTCACGTAGTCGAGGCCGACGCGCGCGACGTAGTGCACGGTGCGGTCGAGGTAGCGCGCTTCCTCGCGATACAGCTGCAGGAAGGCGCCGGTGTACTCCAGCACCTCGTCGGGGGTTTTCACCTTGACCAGGAACTGCGCGACCTCGGTCTTGATGCCGCCGTTGCCGGCGACGTAGATTTCCCAGCCGGAATCAACGCCGATGATGCCGACGTCCTTGATCGCGACTTCGGCGCAGTTGCGCGGGCAGCCCGATACCGCAAGCTTGACCTTATGCGGCGCCCACATCTTGAAAAAGGTCTTCTCCAGATCGATACCCATCTGCGTCGAGTCCTGGGTGCCGAAGCGGCACCACTCTGAACCGACACAGGTCTTCACCGTGCGCAGCGCCTTGCCGTAGGCGTGACCCGATGGCATGTCGAGGTCGGCCCACACTTTGGGCAGGTCTTCCTTCTTCACGCCCAGCAGGTCGATGCGCTGGCCACCGGTGACATGCACCGTGGGAATACTGTATTTCTCTGCGACCTCGGCGATGCGGCGCAACTCGGACGGTGTCGTATTGCCACCCCACATGCGCGGGATCACCGAATAGGTGCCGTCCTTCTGGATGTTGGCGTGGGCGCGTTCGTTGATGAAGCGCGATTGCGGATCGTCCTCGGCCTCACCCGGCCAGGTGGCGATCAAATAATAGTTGAGCGCCGGGCGGCAGCTGGCGCAGCCGTTGGGCGTGCGCCATTCCATGAAGCGCATCACCTGCGGAATCGTCAGCAGCTTGTTCTGTTTGATCGCCGCGCGAACTTCCTCATGGGTGTGGTCGGTGCAGCCGCATACCGATTTGGTCTTCGGCGTGGCGGAATAATCGCCACCCGCGGTGACCGCCAGAATCTGCTCCACCAGCCCGGTGCAGGAGCCGCACGAACTCGACGCCTTGGTGTGCTTGCGCACGTCTTCCAGCGTGAACAGTCCCTTTTCGCGGATCGCCTTGACGATGTCGCCCTTGCACACGCCGTTGCAGCCGCACACTTCCATGTCGTCGGTCATGCTGGAGGCGCGGTTGTGTCCCTGGTGGCCGAGGTTGCCGCAGTGGTCCTGGCCGAACATCAGATGGTCGCGCAGCTCGTCGATGTTCTTGCCGTCGCGCAGCAGCGAGAAATACCAGACCCCGTCGACGGTGTCGCCGACCATCACGCCGCCGACCAGCTTGTTGTCCTTGATGACGAGTTTCTTGTAGACGCCGCCGATGGGATCGGAATAGAGAATCGCTTCGGTGCCTTCGCCGCCGATGAAGTCGCCGGCCGAAAACAGGTCAATGCCGGTGACCTTGAGCTTGGTCGAGGTGATCGAACCCTGGTAGCGGCCGATGCCGTAATGCGCCAGGTGGTTGGCGCACACCTTGGCTTGCTCGAACAGCGGCGCGACCAGGCCGTAGGCGATGCCGCGGTGCGCGGCGCATTCGCCGATGGAATAGATGCGCGGATCGAAGGTCTGCATCGTGTCGTTGACGACGATGCCGCGGTTGCAGTGCAGGCCGGACGCTTCGGCGAGCGCGGTGTTGGGGCGGATGCCGACCGCCATGACGACCAGATCGGCGGGGGGATCGTCGCCG
>NZ_LDUG01000061.1:16252-59956 GCF_001530125.1 Thiobacillus denitrificans
GCAGGAATTTCATGCCTTTTGCTTCCAGGCTCTTCTGCAGCAGGCGCGCGGCGGGCTCGTCGAGCTGGCGTTCCATCAGCCATGGGCCGATGTGCACCACGGTCACGTCCATGCCGCGCTTCATCAGGCCGTTGGCCGCTTCCAGGCCCAGCAACCCGCCGCCGATGACGACGGCGTGGCGATACTGGCTGGAGGCGCGAATCATCGCGTCGACGTCGGCGATATCGCGGAAGCTGATAACGCCGTCGAGGTCGACACCGGGCACCGGCAGGATGAAGGGATTGGAGCCGGTAGCCAGCAGCAGGCGATCATATTCGGCGCGGGTGCCATCGTCGGCTTCGACCGCGCGCACGCTGCGGTCGATCTTCACCACCTTCTTGCCCAGGTGCAGGGTGATGTTGTTTTCGCTGTACCAGTCGAGCGGGTTCAGCACGATGTCGTCGACCGTCTGCTCGCCGGCGAGCACCGGAGACAGCAGGATGCGGTTGTAGTTGGGGTGCGGCTCGGCGCCGAACACCGTGATGTCGTAGAGGTCGGGCGCCAGCTTCAGCAGCTCTTCCAGCGTGCGCACCCCGGCCATGCCGTTGCCGACCATGACGAGCTTCATTTTTGGACCGTGTCCCATGGGCGTACTCATATCCATCTCACCACTCCAAACGAAAGACCAAAAGTGATGACCGAGATACGCCGTTGCATTCGGTCTGCTTAAAACAACTCATTCAACCCGGATATCGATTCGGGCCGAAACACCGCTGTAGGCGCGGCGCCCTCGCCGCGAATAGCGACCGCAATCGCGGCGAGGGCGCCGCGCCTACATAAAGACGTAAAGCAATCTCTATGCCAAGCTATCAGGGCTGCGCAACTGCCTTGTTATTACAGGGTTTAAAAGTTCCCCTCTGGAACGACCCGGTTTATTACGCACCATCGCAGTGCCGTATCGTGCAGCGTGCACCGAACCCTACGCTGCCGCCCGGCCAAAGCCATTGCGCTACGCGCCCCTCTCCCCAACCCTCTCCCGGAGGGAGAGGGCGCGAACGCCAAGCCCAAACCCGTTGATCGCCGTAATCGCGCGCGCCTGGTTGAGGTCTTCGGTATAGCCAGCGGCATACAGGCACACGGCGAGCTGATTGCGGATCGGCAGCGGCAGCGACAGGTGATCGCGCATGACCTGGGCTGTCCACGCACCCGTTGCCCGCGCGTCCATCTCCGGCAGATTCTCCAGTACGGATGCGGTCGTCTGCGCCCCGTACATCGGCTGCCACTGTCCGTCCTGCATCAGCACCATCTCCGGCCGCTGTAGCGGGTCGGCAAACGCCTCGCCCTCACAGCCCTGCAGCAGCAGCGCATGTCCGCCCAGGGCCTCCAGCACTTCGCGCGTCGGCGCAATCTCTGCGCCCGATGCCACCGGCGTCACCCGCACCGAATGCTCGCCCAGCACATCGGCCAGCATCGCCAGCCGCGTCACCCAGCCATCGACCCCCAGCCGCGCGCGCAAGGCCAGCAGCGCGGCCAGGCCGGGGCTCAGCAACGCCACCGGGGCGAAGGCGATGCCTTCCTCCTGCAGGTGCGCATTGACCTGCGCCGTGGTGCTGCACGGCATGATGCCGAGCTCGCGCAGCACGTAGGCCGCCGCCGTGCCGCCGCCGCCTTCGAACACGCCATGAATCAGCACCGGAATGCCGAAGCGCTTCAGCAGCAGCGCCAGCAGCGGGGTGAGATGCGGATGCGCGCGCACCCCGTGATAGGTCGGCAGCACCACGGTACGAAAGGGGCCGGACGGCGCGGCAAAATCCGGCAGCCGCTCGGCCAGCGCCGCGTGCAGGCCGAGCCAGGCATCCAGCCCCGGATCGTGCTGGTTGAAGGCGACCAGGAAGGCCGCCGTTTCCAGCTCCGGCACCCCGCCATCGAGCAGCGCTGCGCCCAGCGCGCGCGCATCGACAAAGCCCAGACCTTCGCCTACTTCGATCTGGCGGATGAGCGTGGCGTAGCTCATGACGGTCCACCTGGAAAAAGCCTGAACCACAGAGGCACAGAGGTATGTCCCGTAGGGACGGTATCCCTTGGGGCACAGAGAGAAACCGGAAAGAATTTGGGGTTCTCTGTGCCTCTGTGCCTCTGTGGTGAAATGGTTTTCATGCCGCCACCCGGTTGCTGGCGATCAGCCGCTTCAGTTCCGGCACGCACGAGCCGCATTCGGTGCCGCATTTCAGATTCGATTGCAACGCGGCCAGATCGGCGCCCGCCGCAATTGCCGCGACGATGTCGGGCTCGGCCACGTTCAGACAGTTGCACACGATGTGTCCACGCCCGGTCTTGCCTGCCGGCGGCAGCGCGACCGGCGCCAGCAGCCAGCTTCGCACCTCCATGGCCGACGCGCCTTCGGCAATCAGATCCTTGAGCCAGTCTTGCGCCACGGTTTCACCGGAGAGCCGGGCGCCGGTGATCACCCCGTCTTCCACCCGCACCTTTTTCCAGATTCCGCGACGGGCGTCCTGATAGTTCATGGTTAGCAGCGGGTCGTCCAGCCCGAACGCAGCGTCCATCTCCTGCACCAGCGATTCGGGCAGCGGGCCCACGCTTGCCGCCTGAAAAACCAGCACGGTGTTGTCGCGCCCGGTGAGGCCGGCGGTGGCGTAATCAAAACGCCCGAGAAAGGGCTGCGCGAGCCGCAGCAAGGTGACGCCATCGCCCCGCAGCATGATCGCCCGCCGATAGGGAAGGACGGCCTTTTCCACCTGCACCGCGGCATGCTTGAGTTCGGGTTGTCTGGAAACCGGATCGAAGGCGTCGAGCGTGAGGGCATTCACCCCCAGCCCGGCCATGAAACGGCCGCCCCAGTGCATGGGAATAAAACCCTGGCCGCCACGCAATTCCGCGCTCGCCTGCACCTTGATGACGAGACTGCCGCGGCGGCTTTTGACCCGCACCAGATCCCCATCGTGCAGCTGGCGGCGTTCCATATCCTGGCTATTCATCGACAGCAAGGGCTCTTCGACATGGGAATACAGCCGGGCCACCAGCCCGGTACGGCTCATGCCATGCCACTGGTCGCGCAGCCGTCCGGTATTCAGATGCAGGGGGTAGCGCGCATCGATGGGCTCTGCCACCGGCCGGTAAGGCGCGTCGTAAAAGCGCGCGCGTCCGCTCTCTGTTGGAAACACGCCATCCTCGTACAGACGCGGCTTGCCGAGATGTGCGCCTGCGGGAAACGGCCATTGCTGCGGCCCTGCATCCAGCAGGGCGTAGCTGAGCCCCGTAATGTCCAGGTCGCGCCCGCGCGTGGTCGCGCGGTGTTCGTTGAAGACGTCTTCGGCGCTTTCGTACGGGAACAGTCGCACGCCCTGTTCCGGCAGCAGCCGCCGCGCAAACTCGGTGGCAATGGCCCAGTCGGCACGCGCCTCGCCCGGTGGCGGCACGGCGGCGTGGACGCGCGAAATTCGGCGTTCCGAATTGGTCATCGTGCCGTCGGTTTCGCCCCAGGTAGAGGCGGGCAGCAGCAGGTCGGCAAACTGCACGGTTTCGGTATCGGCGAAGGCTTCCTGCACCACCACGAATTCCGCCGCCCGCAGGGCTTCATGGATCATGGCCTGATTCGGCATCGACTGCGCGGGATTGGTGCAGGCGATCCACAGCGCCTTGATCTCGCCCCGGCGCACGGCCTCGAACATTTCCACGGCGGTCTTGCCGGGCTTTTCCGGCACCGAATCCACCCCCCACAGCTGCGCCACTTCGGCGCGATGTTCGGGATTGACCAGGTCACGGTGGGCGGACAGCAGATTCGCCATGCCACCGACTTCACGCCCGCCCATCGCATTGGGCTGACCAGTCAGCGACAGCGGCGCGGCGCCCGGCTTGCCGATCTGACCGGTCGCCAGATGCAGGTTGATGAGCGCGGCATTCTTGTCGACGCCACAGCTCGACTGGTTGAGTCCCTGGCAGTAAAGCGACAGCGTCGGGCCTTGGGCAAACCAGCGCGCGGCCTGCACGATGTCCGCCGCCGCCACGCCGCAAATGGTCGCGACTTTTTCCGGCGTGTATTCGCGCACGGTTTCCCTGAGTTTTTCCCAGCCTTCGGTGTGGGCGAAGATGTAGTCGCGGGAGATCAGTTCCTCCCACAGCATCACGTTCAGCATGGAGTGAAACAGCGCCACATCCGTCCCCGGCAGGATGGACAGGTGCAGATCAGCCTCCTGCGCGGTGTCGGTGCGGCGCGGATCGACGACGATCAGCTTGAGGTCGGGATTGCGCTTGCGCGCTTCTTCGATGCGGCGGAACAGGATCGGGTGCGCATACGCCGTGTTCGAGCCGGCGATGAAGATCGTCCCGGCGTGATCGATGTCGTCGTAGCAGCCGGGTGGCGCGTCGGCGCCCAGGGTCGCCTTGTAGCCCGCCACCGCGGACGACATGCACAACCGCGAATTGGTGTCGACGTTGTTGGTGCCGATCAGCCCCTTGGCCAGCTTGTTGAAGACGTAGTAATCCTCGGTCAGCAACTGGCCGGAAATATAGATGCCCACGGCATCCGGGCCATGCTCGCGGATGATGGCGGCAAAGCGTTCGGCGGCGTGATCCAGCGCGGCGTCCCAGCTCACGCGCTGGCGTGCTTCGTCGCGCGACACACGCAGCTCCGGAACCAGCGCCCGCCCGCCCGCCTGCGCGGTCAGATGCAGCGTGGTGCCCTTGGTGCACAGCTTGCCGTGATTGGCGGGATGCATGGGGTCGCCCCGCACGCCGGTCATTTTCCCGGCATCGGTTTCGATCAATACCCCGCAGCCGGTGCCGCAGTAACAACAGACAGATGAAACAACAGACATGATGGCTCCTCGTCCAAGTCTGTCAGCAGGGTCTGTGCCAGGACGCGGCAACGTAGTGAATTCAAGGGCTTGACGAAATTCCGCTCGGCGCGATGCGGACGATGCGCTCAACTGCAGTGCATGCACGGAATGGGATGCCGCAAATTGGTGCGCCGGTTCAGGTGCAAAAGCCCAGACCCGACTCCGACCAGCCGTGCGCTGTGGTTATGAATGAGCGACAGCGACCCTCGGCGGCTCTTTGTGACAGGCCTCTCCAGGCCCGCTGATCAAGATTTCGGGGTATTGAGCATGCTGGGGCTGGATGTGACCTGGACGCGGTTTCCACCGCTCTTTTTGGCGGCGTACATTGCTTCGTCAGCATACCGAATCAATTGCTTGTAATCGTCACCGTGCTCGGGATAGAGCGCCACACCAATGCTCGGTGAAATATGCACCTTGTGGCCGGCCAGCTCGAAAGGATGGCCGAGTGCAACCCGAATCTTTTCGGCAATCGACAAGGCCTGCTCCGGCAGGGTGATGCCGTTGAGCAGTACCAGAAACTCGTCGCCACCGACGCGCCCGACCGTATCCGAGTTACGTACGCATTGACTGAGACGGCGTGCCGCTTCCTGCAGCAGAAGATCGCCAACGGGATGCCCCAAGGTGTCGTTCACCTGTTTGAACTTGTCCAGATCGAGGTACAGCAAGGCAAGCTGGGGCGGGGTCTGGTTCCGTTCAGCCCAGCGCAGCGCGGTTTGCAGGCGATCATGGAACAGTTCGCGGTTGGGCAGGTCGGTCAGCGGATCGTGCTGCGCGATATGCTGCAGCCAGACTTCCATCTGCTTGCGTTCGATCACAGGCGTGATCTGGTCGGCGACGAACTGCAACAACTCGATATCCTTATTGGTATATCGCGCCTCAGCGCAATCGCTCTGCACCACAAGGGCGCCGATGACGCCATTTTTTGCGCAGAGCGGAACGCCGAGCCAGTTCGATGAGTCCCTGCCGACATCGGACGGGGGTCGCCCGGGCAGACCCTCGCCGCTATTCGGTGGCACAAGCAGGGCCTGTCCGGTACGGACGACCTCTGCGCTCAGTGCCGTCGAATCCAGTTTTTGCGGTCCAGGCGCCTCACCGTATTCATCGACAGCGTAAGGAAAGGTCAACTCGTCCTTGTTTTTATCGTAAAGCGCAACGAAGAAATTGGCTGCCGGCAATAATTCGACCAGGATATGATGAATCTGTTGAAACAAGGCGACCAGATCTTCGGCAGCATGTGCCGCGTCGGAAATCGCATAGAGCGCGGCCTGGAGGGTGTCGGCGTGCATGCGTTCCGTAATGTCCCGCGCCACGGCCACCCTCACTTGATCCGCCTCCGACCAGCGGGCCGACCACATGATATGGACAACCTGGCCGTCCTTGCGCACATAGCGGTTCTCGAAATGGGGCTGGAGATGTCCGTCCAATATCCCATCGACCGCCTGCAGCGTCTTCGCCCGGTCCTCGTGAAACACAAAGTCGATCATCGGCCGGCCGACCATTTCCTCCGGTGTGTAACCGAAAATGCGTTCGCCTGCGGCACTGATAAATGCAAAACATCCCCGCGTGTCTACGACGCAGACAGCGTCGAGCAGCAGATCCATGAGATTGCTTGGGGGGGCGTGGCTGTTTGTTTTCATCTCATGGCATTCATGTCGCTAACTGCTGATCCGGATCGGGCGTAGGGGTTTATAGTCATCGAAAAATCATCTGTCGGCCTATAGTCCTGCTTCGGTCCGCTCATCCAACGTGGCATCATTCATCTGGCCCATTTTAGCCCGTGGCGCCCCAAATCCTGCACAGCCCCAGACCACGGCACTTCGCAGGCTCGTTTGCACTCACACCATCCAGGGATCGAATCGAGCATGACTTTTTCAAACTTTTGCGAGGCCGGCATTGACTAGCCTGCACCCACCCAGCCGCCTGCCGCCGGACTCGCTCGCCTGGCTGACCTGGGGCCTGCTTGCCAGCCTCTATTTCGTCGGCTACTTCCAGCGCGTCGCCCCGGCGGTGATGGTCGACGAACTGATGCGCGACTTCAGCATCACCGCCACCATGCTCGGCAATCTCTCCGCCCTCTACTTCTACACCTACGCCGCCATGCAGATTCCCAGCGGCCTGCTTGCCGATGCCGCCGGCCCGCGCCGCGTGGCCACGGCGGCGGCCGTGGTTGCGGCCGCCGGCATCGTCCTGTTTGCCCAGGCGGAAAGCTTGTGGATGGCCAGTCTCGGCCGGGCGCTGATCGGCGCCTCGGTCGCCGTCGCCTTCGTTGCCTGCATGAAGCTCGCCGGCCACTGGTTTCCCGCCAACCGCTTCGCTACGGTCACCGGCATCTCCCTCCTGATCGGCAATCTCGGCGGCGTGCTGGCCGGCGTGCCGCTCTCGGAGGCGGTGGCCAGCGTCGGCTGGCGCAGCGCCATGCTGGCCAGCGCGGGCGTCACCCTGGTACTCGCAGCGGTCGTCTGGCTGGGGGTGCGCGACGACCCCAGCGAACGCGGCTACGCCAGCCACGCCCATCCGGAGGCGCTCAACACCGCCGCCATGTCGCCGCGGCGCAGTTTGAAGCGGGTCATTTCCGAGCGCGACACCTGGCTGCTGTTTTTCGCCGGCGGCCTGATCGCCGCGCCGGTGCTGACCTTCGCCGGTCTCTGGGGGGTGCCTTACCTGGTCCAGGTTCACGGCCTGGAACGCAGCCATGCCGCCGGTTTCACCACCACCATGCTGCTCGGCTTCGCCGTTGGCGGCCCGCTGCTGGGCGCGCTGTCCGATCGCATGGGCCGGCGCAAGCTGCCCTATCTGGGCGCGACGCTCGTCCATGCCCTCGGCTGGCTGGCATTCCTGTTATTCGACGAGCTATCGGCCAGCGCGCTCACCCTGCTGTTCGCCGTCATCGGCTTCTCGGCCGGCGGGCTCATCATCGGCTTCGCCTTCGCGCGCGAGGTCAACCACCCGGGCGCGGCCGGCACCGTCGGCGGCGTCGTCAACATGGCCGTGCTCGGCTTCGCCGCCATCCAGCAAAGCGCCATGGGCTGGATCCTCGACCGCAACTGGCAGGGCGCCATGATCGAAGGCGCCCGCATCTATGACGCCGCCGCCTACCACGCCGCCTTCCTGTGGCTGGCGTTCAGTGCCGTAGGGGCGGTCCTGTTCGTGGCGCTGACCCGCGAGACCTACTGCCGGCTGCGCTTCGACGCGGGCGATTGAAGCAGCACGCTGCGGACTTCACGCCTGGCGCGATCTCCCATGCTTTGATGCTTTGCAACATCGGCCGACATCGATGCGCGGGCATTGATTGCCAATTCGGCCTCCCGATTCAATCGCCGCGCTCGCCGAGCTTTTCCAGCTTGGCCAGCCATTTCCTGGCAGGCTCGGGTTCCCTGTTCGCGACCATGCCGATCAAGATTTCGTGCACCGGCGCAATCCCCACAAAGCCGAGAATATTGCGTTCGAGCGACTTGATGCTGTGCGCGCGAAAATACCGGCGATAGACCGTCGCCGGCATCCCCATGGTGACGACCACGCGCACCGACCGGCCGGTAAGGCCCTTTGCCGCCAGCGGGTTCTTGCCCTCCCGCGAGAAAGCGAAGCCGGGACGTGCCACAATGTGCTTTTGAATGGAAGTGACGCCTATCTACAAGGCTGTAGATAGGGGAATTACAGGGGTTTTAATAAAAATCAGCAGACCCCAGGCTGACGCCCAGGATCTGCTGTTATGCAAGTTCAGACGCTGACCAAATTAGAACTTCAGGCCTGCAATGAGCGATACCTGATGTGAGGCGTACTCGCTGTCATTCCACTTATAGTCATAGAGTCCCTTGACGGTCCATGAATCCTTCTCGCAGTTGCATGAGAGAAACGTGACTCCTGCGCCGACATTATACAAATCACGATCCTGCTTGATCCCTTGCGCGTTGAAGCTTGCGCCGCCACCGGTGAAGGCTGCGTCTTGCTCCATCGTCGTCGAGTTGAAATCATGCAGCCACTTGACGTGCACCTCGGGAGAGAAGGTGCTGTTGCCGGATCGGATAACACGCTCCGCTTTCACACCCAGGGTGGACTGAACAAAGTTGTAATCCTGGCTCTCAACACGCAGGTTCGCGTCGCCCGCACCACTTTCCGTATAGCTGCCAACACGGATGTGGGACGCTTGCAATGAAGCGAGCGGCGTGATGGTTGTTTCGTTCACCTCATAATGCCTTCCCAGGGTGACGATGCCTGTGTATTGCTGTCCGGTGTAGTCGGAAGTCGCCGTACGATTTACCCCCGGAAATACGATGTGACGGGTGCTTTCGTAATCATTGACGCCGGCCGTCAAAGCTGCCTGGACAAACCAGGGACCCGGTGCGTGGTGCAGATAGCCCGTGATCTGATAAGAATCGATATCCGTGCTGCCCGATGAATTGTTGCCATCGATCGTGCTCTTCGCATAACCCCCGCCCAAACCAACGCGGGTCTGGTTGTTCAGCGGCTTGTCATAGGCAAGCATCAGACCGTAGGCTTCGGTATCGTATCCGTTCATATTAGCGACGTTGTCCTGGGTGCCCTGACTGCCGAACCCCTTCGCCCACCAGTTGCCTTTTTGCTCGGCGTCCTTACACGCATTCAAGTCTTTCGGCACATTGGGCTTGTTGGGCTCACAGTTGGTATCGCAACAGGCAGATTGGATCTGGTCCATCTGCGCCATCCAGAGGTCTTCAAACAGCCGCGTCGTCTGCGCCGCCACCCAAGGCGCTGCCAGATTGGTGTTGCCGGGGGCAAGCTGTGCCAGCGCATTATCGATGGCGCCACTCGTGGGGAGTGTGGCAATTGCGTCCTGAATGGTCCGAAAATCGGAACCCACCGGCGCATTCACATCCAATATGGGGGCGACTGCCAAAGCGCCAGGCGTAGCGACAAGGGTCGCCAAGGGCGCGATCCCGGTCAAGAGGATATTCACGTCGCCAGTGGTCGTCGGCACGCCGGAAAACGTGTAGCGCGGGCTGTTGCTGTTGTCCACGTTCACGACGGCGCCAATGGTGCCGGCCGGTGCATCCACAATCCTGAAATTGGTTCCGTTTGTCAGCGCGCCGGTGACGGTCGGAATCACGGTGATCCCGCCGGCATTGATATTCGAGGTGTCAGCGATGACGCGCCCAAACACGCTATCGCTGGCAAGCGTGGTCGCAATGTTGCCACCGGCGTTAGTTGTCAACGCGCCCGTGATCGTCAAGGTATTCGTGCCGAGGCTGAACCCTAAAGTTTGAACTGCGCCGGTAATCGAGGCGTTGCCGCCCGACACGTTGATTTGCTTCAGCCCGCTTGCGCCACCAATAGCACCCGTCACGCTGCTGCCATCATTAAGCGTCAAAGTGCCTGTATTCGCAGTATTGGTGGTGATGGCGCCAATCAGCGTTTTTCCCGCACCGAGATTGATAAAACCATCACCGACAAAGACAGGGGCCGTGATCACGTCGCCATTGAAATTGACGATTCCTGTCCCACTGACACCGAACGTCTGTGAATAAACCGCCCCATTAAAATTTACCGTTGAACCAACAGCGCCGGCGCTGATATTCAGGAACTCGGATCCAACCGTACCCGTGAATCCGGTTACCGTTGAGTTGCCTAGAAAAACAACACTGCCCGTATCGGCAGCGGAACTTGTCAGCGCCCCGCCGAGATCGTTATTGGTATTGATATTCTGGTTGTTGCCAACAGTCAATGTACCGCTGCCAGCCGTATCGACGCCGTTCAATTCACCCTCAGCACCCACCACGCCAGGAAGCGCCACTGCTTCGCGAGCCGATCCAACTGGTGCCCAGGCCGCGATGACAGCGGCCACGGCGGCGGTAATTAATTTAACTTTCATGAGAAATCCTTAATGTTATTTACGGCCTTGGCTGAATACACAGCGGATATAAAAACAGAAAAACACAATGCACAACAGACCATTAATTTCATTTTTCCATCTTTGCCGGGCCAATGTATCCGGGTTGCGCAAATGCCTCTGTGCGCTGGCACACATAAGGACACGCAGTTTCCGCTGGCTGAACTTGAACAGATGGAGCGATCAGCCTGGCTAGCCGCGTAGGGGTGTTTAGGCAATCAGCCTTTCGAGCGCGCCCTGTATAGCGAAAGGCCCTGGTCTTGAAAAATCAGCATGCGGGTCTAGGTTGGATAGGTGGTCGCCATGACGACTTAAATCCGTATCCAGAAAACCCGTTCAATAGGCGAAAAACATGGCCAACCTCACGCGTCACGACCCTTCCAGCCTTGCCCGCTTCGATCCCTTCGGCGACATCGACGACCTGTTCAGGGGGTTTTTCGTGCGGCCTGCACGCCTGGAGGGCCAGCCGCAGATGCAGATCAAGATGGATCTGAAAGAGGATGCGCGCCGACATCGTGTATCTGGACACCGCGCTGCCGCTGCAAGAGAACCTGCGGCGCATGGCCGAA
This sequence comes from Thiobacillus denitrificans, assembly GCF_001530125.1. Lineage (GTDB taxonomy): Bacteria > Pseudomonadota > Gammaproteobacteria > Burkholderiales > Thiobacillaceae > Thiobacillus > Thiobacillus denitrificans_C. The sequence continues at coordinate 27,520 of NZ_LDUG01000061.1, forward strand.
TCGGACCACACGCGCTTTCCGGTCTGCCGCGACGGACTCGACGAGGTGCTGGGCATCCTCAACACCAAGCAGTTGCTGGATACGATGCTGGCCGGCGCGGCGCCCAGTCTCACCGACCCGCTGCTGCCGGCCGTGTTCGTGCCGGAAAGCCTCCGCGGCCTCGATCTGCTGGAACAGTTCCGCGCGGCCGACACCCACCTGATGCGGGTCATCGACGAGTACGGCGAGATCAACGGCATGGTCACCCTGCGCAACGTGCTGGAAGCCATCACGGACGAATTCAAGCCGCGCCGGCAGGACGAGGCCTGGGCGGTGCCGCGCGGGGACGGCTCATGGCTGCTCGACGGCCTCATCCCCGTTCCCGAACTCAAGGACAGGCTGGGGCTGAAAAACGTGCCGGAAGAAGGCCGGAGGCGCTACCACGCTGAGCGGGCTGGCAATGTGGCTGCCCGGAGCGTTGCCGCAGACCGGCGATGTGCTGACCTGGGAAAACTGGCGGCTGGAAGTGGTCGACCTCGACGGCAAGCGCATCGAAAAGATACTCGCCACGCCGATCCCGCCCAGCGAAGCATCGCATCCAGACGCGCCTGCCGGGCCAGTCTGACCCATCCGCTCCCCGGATGAAATCTGGTTTTTTTACACGACCTTGCCAATATCCGGCCTATGAATTGAATTTCTGAAAAGACAATCCTCATTAAGTACCACGCTTGCGCCAAAGCCAAAGATAGCGTCCGTCCGGGACGGCATGTATATTGCTCAATAAACCAATTAAGCAATTAGGCATCAGGCTGGCCTTCTTGACAGCCCGGAACGCCGGGGGAGAACTTTCATCAAAGGGTTGGAACAAAAAGGCCTGTTGTGGCTGCTGGAATCGGCAGCCGATGCCATGCTTATCACCGATTCGAGCGGACGCATCGTGCTGGCCAACACGCCAGCCGAAGCGCTGTTCGGCTATACGCGGGCCGAATTGCTCGCGCTGTCGGTTGAAAGCCTGATTCCGCCGCGTTTTCGCGCCACCCATGTCACCCGGCGCCAGGACTATACGGCGCACCCCGGCAGCCGGGTGATGGGCAGCGGGGTTGAACTGTACGGCCTGCGCAAGGACGGCGGCGAGTTCGCCGCGGATGTCAGCCTGAGCCCGCTGGAAGGCGGCTATGTGCTGGCCACGGTGCACGACATCACCCGCCGCAAGCGCGCCGAGGAAGCGCTGGCCGAGCAGAGCGCGCGGCTCGCCGCCATCGTGGAGACGGCGGTGGATGCCATCATCACCATCGACGAACGCGGCACCATCGATTCCTTCAACCCCGCCGCCGAGCGCCTGTTCGGCTACGGACGGGACGAAGTCCTGGGCAGGAACGTCTCCCAGCTCATGCCCTCCCCCTATCGCGAAGCGCACGACGGCTATCTCGAGCACTATCTCGCCACCGGCGAGAAACGCATCATCGGCCTCGGCCGCGAGGTGGTGGCGCAGCGCAAGGACGGCAGCACCTTTCCGATCGAGCTGGCGGTGAGCGAAATGCGGGTGGGCAGCCGCCGCCTGTTCACCGGCCTGGTGCACGACATCAGCCTGCGCAAGCAGACGGAAGAACGCCAGGCACGCTTGATTCACGAACTGGAAAGCGCGAACGAGGAGCTGAAGAATTTCGCCTATGTCGTTTCCCATGATCTGAAGGCGCCGCTGCGCGCCATTGGCTCGCTCGCCGACTGGATCAGCACCGACCAGTCGGAGAAACTCGATGCCGAGGGCAAAGAGCATCTGCGATTGCTGATCCAGCGGACGCGGCGCATGGACAGCCTCATCGACGGCATCCTGCAATACTCGCGCGTCGGCCGCGTGCGCGAGGCGGTGGTGGCGGTGGATGTGAACGAGATCGTCCAGGAAGCACTGGCGATGCTCGCGCCGCCGCCGCAGATCCGTGTCGAGGTCGCCCCCGACCTGCCGACGGTTCGCGCCGAACGCACCCGCATCCTGCAGGTGTTCCAGAATCTGCTGTCCAACGCCATCAAGTATCTGGACAAGCCAGAAGGCCTGATCCGCGTCGGCTGCGTGGACCACGATCAAGAGTGGGAATTCAGCGTCAGCGACAACGGTCAGGGCATCGAGACGCGGCACTTCAAGCGGATTTTCCAGTTGTTTCAGACCCTCGCGCCCAAGGACCGGGTGGAGAGCACCGGCGTCGGCCTGTCGCTGGTGAAAAAAATTGTCGAGATGTACGGCGGGCGCGTGTGGATCGAATCCCAGCCGGGCGCCGGCAGCACCTTTTTCTTTACCTTGCCGCGTAGCGGCACAACCCAGCAGGAGCAACGCAATTGAAGACAACTTGCAAGGCAATCATGTTGGTGGAAGACGACGAGGTGGACGCCATGACCGTGCGCCGCGCCCTGAAGGAATTGCATGTGGGCAATCCGATGGTGCAGGCGGAGAACGGCGAGGAGGCGCTCAGCTACCTGCGCCAGCCGGGCCAGGTCATGCCGTGCATCATCCTGCTCGACCTCAACATGCCGGTGATGGGGGGCATCGAGTTCCTGCAGGTGGCCAAGCACGATGCCGCACTCAAGCGCATTCCGGTGGTGGTGCTCACCACTTCCGATGAGCAGCAGGACAAGGTGGCCAGCTTCGATCTCGGCGTGGCCGGTTACATCCGCAAGCCGGTGGACTACAAGCAGTTCGTGGAAGCTGTGCGCGCCATCGACACCTACTGGACGCTCTCCGAGCTGTCACAATGAGCCACGTCACCGTGCGTGTGCTGCTGGTCGAGGACGACGCCGTCGATCGGCTCGCCTGCCGCCGCGCGCTGGCGGCGCAGCCCGGCTACGTATTCGAGGTGGAGGAAGCCGACACGGCGCGCGCCGGGCTGCAGCGCGCGCACGCGGCGGCGCCGGATCTGATTTTGCTCGACTACCACCTGCCGGACATGGATGGTCTGGAGTTTCTCGCCGAGCTCGCCGCGGACGGCGGCGAGATGCCGGTGCCAGTGATGCTGCTGACCGGTGCCCAGGACATCGCGATTGCCGTCGACGCCATGCGCCGCGGCGCGCGCGACTACCTGGTCAAGGACGGCAAGGGCGATTACCTCAAGCTGCTGCCGACGGTGATCCATCGCGTGCTGCGCGAGAGCCAGGCGCACGCCGACAAGCGCGCAGCGGAAGAACAGCTGCGCGCTGCCGAGGCCCGGTATCGCAGCCTGGTCGAACAGATTCCGGCGATCGCCTTCACCGCCGCGCTGGATGTGCCGGGCAACCTGCTCTACGTCAGCCCGCAGATTCAGCGTCTTGGGTTTTCTCCGGACGAATGGCTGGCGAACCCGGACGGTGTGCTCAACCGCATCCACCCGGACGACCAGGCGCGGGTGCTCGCGGCCTTCGCCCACAGCTACGAATCGGGCGAGCCGTTGCGCTGCGAGTATCGCCTGCTGACGCGTGACGGCGAGCCGCGCTGGTTCCTGGATGAAGCCCGCGTGGTGCACGACGCGGCTGGCACGCCGCTGTGCTTGCAGGGCGTGCTGATCGACATCACCGAAGACAAGCAGCGCGAGGCGGAGCTCGAATTTCACCGCAGCTATCTTGAGATACTAGTGGCCGAACGCACCGGCCAACTGGAAAAACAGACCGTGATGCTCAGATCGGCCAACGTCAACCTGGTGAAAGAAATCGACGAGCGCCGGCAGGCCGAGCAGACGCTGCGGCAGAGCGAAGCCCGCTTCCGGCTGCTGCTCGAATCGGCCGGCGAGGGTATCTATGGGCTCGACACCGAGGGACGCTGCACCTTCGTGAACGAGGCCGCGCTGACGATGCTTGGCTATGCCCGCGACGAACTGCTGGGGCGCGAGACCCACAGCCTGATTCACCACAGCCATGCCGATGGCAGCGCTTATCCGGCACAAGAATGCCCCATCTACGACGCGTTCCACAAGGGTCAGCCGACCCACGGGCTGGTGGAACTGCTCTGGCGCAAGGACGGCAGTTCGTTCCCGGCGGAATATTCGGCGCAGCCATTGCGTGAAGCGGGGCAAGAGGCGGAACGCGTCAGTGGCGCGGTGGTGGTGTTCCACGACGTCGCCGAGTCGCAAGCCCTGAGGCACCTGCTTTCGTACCAGGCGACGCACGACGCGCTCACCGGCCTGGTCAATCGTCAGGAGTTCGAACGCCAGCTGGAGCGGATGCTCATCGAGATTCGGGGCGACGGCGAGGCGTACGCGCTGCTCTATCTCGACCTCGACCGGTTCAAGGTGGTGAACGACACCTGCGGCCACACCGCGGGCGACCAGCTGCTGCGACAGATCACAGCGCGTCTGCATGAGCGCCTGCGCGGTCGAGACACCCTGGCACGGCTGGGCGGCGACGAGTTCGGCGTGCTGCTCGAACACTGCCCGCTGGACCAGGCGCTGCGCATTGCCACCGAACTGCGCGACGCGGCGCAGGATTATCGTTTCGTATGGGAGGGCAAGCCGTTCTCAGTCAGCGTGAGCATCGGCCTGGTGCCGCTGTCCGCAACCATCGGCAGCGTATCCGCCGCGCTCGCCGCCGCCGATGCCGCCTGCTACGCGGCGAAGGAGCAGGGTCGCAACCGGGTGCACCTATACCAGCCGGACGACGCCCTGCTCACGCAGCAGCACACCCAAATGCAATGGGTGTCGCGCCTGACCCATGCCCTCGACACCAACCGCTTCCGCCTCTACCAGCAGGTCATCGCGCCGCTCGGTCAGCACGGCCAGGGCCGCCCGCACCACGAGGTCCTGCTGCGCCTGCTGGACGAAGAGGGGCGGGTGGTTGAACCGATGGCCTTCGTGCCGGCGGCGGAGCGTTACAACCTGATGCCTGCCATCGACCGCTGGGTGGTGCGTGAGGTGATCAGTCACCACGCGGTGCAGCAGCGCCACGCGCCTTTGGCCGAGCGGCCGATCTTCGCCGTCAATCTTTCGGGCAGTTCACTTGCGGATGAGCGCCTGGCCGAATTCGTGTGCGGCCTGCTGGCCGAGCATGGTGTGCCAGCCGACATGCTGTGTTTCGAGATTTCCGAGACTACGGCCATTGCCAACCTGAGCCGCGCCATTGAGTTCATCCGGGCGCTCAAACGCGAGGGCTGCCTGTTCGCCCTGGACAACTTCGGCAGCAGCATGTCTTCGTTTGCCTACCTCAAGCAGCTGCCGGTGGACTTCCTCAAGATCGACGGCAGCTTCATCCGCACCCTGGCCGAGGACAGCCTGACGCGGGCCATGGCCGATGCGATCAACCGGGTGGCACACGTGATGGCGATCGAAACCGTGGCTGAGTGCGCAGAGAGCGCACCGATTCTTGCCCTGCTCAAGGAGCTCGGCGTGGACCACGCCCAGGGCTATGCCCTGGCGCGGCCGCAGCCGCTGCCAGAGGCGGACGCGCCCGCACCCAGCGCCGATGGGTACGGGCGCAATCCGGCACACCGCCCGTGACCCATCCCCAAGCGCAAGGACAGTAACGAATCAGGCTTTTTCACCGGTTGCCAGCAACAAGCCGCCCCAAGGCAGCACGTTGGGCACGCCCCGCTCCAGCCGGACGGCGAAGCCCGATCCCGAAGGCAGGAAAATGGCCGAGCGCAGCTTCAGGTTTTTTACCGGCAAACCCGCGAACATCTCACGCACTTCGCGTGCGCTGTGCCAGCGGGCGCCACGATAGGCACCGCTGCCGCCGCCCCTGCCCTTTTGCCGATACAGCAGACTGTCCCGATTGAGCCAGCCGATAGCGAAACGGCGACGCGCCACCCGCACGCTTTCGGCCACGGCCTGCCGTTCGTCATCGACAAAACAGAGCGCGGCGATGGACAGCACATGATCGAAGCTGGCATCGGCGAACGGCAGGTCGCGCGCATCCCCTTCCACCCAGCTCAATGCCGGACTGCTGTGGGCGCGCGCGAAATCCAGCCAGTCGGGATTGGGATCGAGCCCGGTGGCGACGAGGTCGTCGGCTGCGGCACGGCGGGTGAACCAGCCGCTACCGCAACCGACGTCGAGCAGGCTGTCGCCCGCCTGCGGCGCGAGCAGGCGCGCGGCCAGCGCGTATTCGGCCTCGCCGATCCAGCGCCCGCGCGGGGTGTCGTACCAGGCGTCGTAGTCGGCGGGGTTCATGCCGTCAGCGACTTCCAGACGCCGATCAATGCTTCGGCCGCCCTATCGATTTCGGTCTCGGTCGTGAACCGGCCCAGCGACAGGCGCACCGCGCCTGCAGCCGCTTCCGGTGCCAGCCCCATCGCCGCGAGCACGCCGCTCGCCGCGTGGTCTCCGGCATGGCAGGCAGAACCGGTGGACGCGGCTACGGCAGGAGCGGCAGCCAGCACCTGCCAGCCCGCCACAGCGGGGAAGGAAATATTGAGCGTATTGGGCAGGCGTTCGGTCGGGTGACCGTTGAGGCGCAGACCCGGAATGACGGCGGCGAGCAGCCCGTGCAGGCGGTCGCGCAGCGCTGTCATGCGTGCGGCTTCCTGCGCCAGCGTTGTCCGTGCCAGCCGCGCCGCCTCGCCCAGAGCGACGATATAGGGCACATTCTCGGTGCCGGGGCGCAGGCCGTGTTCGTGGCCGGCGCCGTACTGGATGGGTTCGAGCGCGACGCCGGTTCGCACAACCAGCGCCCCCACGCCCTTGGGCGCGTAAAACTTGTGGCCGGCCAGGGTCAGCAGGTCGGCACCCAGCGCATGCACGTCCACCGCCACCTTGCCGACAGCCTGGGCCGCATCCACGTGCATCAACGCACCCGCGGCATGGGCGAGATCGGCCAGCGCGCGCACGGCCTGCAGGCTGCCGGTCTCGTTGTTGGCCAGCATCACCGACACCAGCGCCACCTCCGGCGTGATGGCGTTCGCCGCATGATTCACTTGCACCCTGCCGGCCGCATCCACCGGCAGCTCGGTTAATGACCAGCCTTGCCGTGCCAGATGGCGCAGGGGGTTCAGCACGGAAGGATGCTCGATGGCAGACGTCACCAATACGGTGCGCCCGCCGGGCTGCGCTGCCCGCGCAGCTCCCAGCAGTGCCAGGTTGTTGGCTTCGGTGGCGCAGCCGGTGAAGACGATTTCCGGGGGCGTCGCCCCGATCAGTTCCGCCACCTCGGCACGGGCGACCTCAATCGCAGCCTTGGCGCGCTGGCCGTAAACATGATCGGATGAGGGGTTGCCGTAGTGGGCGGCGAGATACGGCAGCATGGCTTCCAGCACGCGCGGATCGACCGGGGTGGTGGCGTTGCAGTCGAGGTAAATCGGGGCAGGGGTCATCGGGGAACTCGGTTGTTGCCGATCAGCATGGCCGCGACGGGAAGCATCGCCAGCCCCTTGTCAGGCGCAAGCATGGCGCCGAGGATCGCGGCGAGCACCATGGACAGCACAATGGCGCACAGCATCAAGGCCTGGCTCAGCGCCAGGATCAACACGTTGCCGCGGGATGAGAACCGCCTCACGCCGCGCCCTTATCTGGCAGTTCGGACGAAGCTTGAGCAAAGCCCTGCGGAGAATAGCGGGCGAGCAACACGCCATCCTTGTACACGCGTAGCTCTTGATCTGCGAACGGCTGCCACGGGCCGTCGGCAAGCGGCTCGGTCGCAACCAACGCGAAGCTGCCGCGACCATCCGATGACTCCAGGTAGTGGAGCCGATCATGACCGTAGGCCATCAGGATGCGTCCGTCAGAGAGCAGAAAATTGAATTTACCCCGGGTGGCGATGGCATCGGCGAGGCGATTCAGCGCATTGAGCCAAGGCTGATGATCGTCGGTGGCGTATGTTCCGGCGATCCCGGCCAATATCTGGCAGAAGGCGTGCTCCGAATCCGTCTCGCCCACCGGATGGCAAGACGGATTGGGCGCCGATTCGGCAACGTCGGATACCAGACCATTGTGGGCGAATACCCATTCACGGCCGCAGCAGGGGTGGACAAACGGATGGGTGTTTTCCACGCTGGGCACGGGTGGATGCCGCGCCTTGCGGACATGGGCGATCACCAGGTCTGAAGCCAGGTTTTCCGACAATTGCAAGAAGTGTGTACTGCTCCAGCCGGGTTCTGGAGATTTCTCGATATTTGGATGACCGCCTGACCAAAAGGCGATACCCCAGCCATCGGGATTGTCGGCGGATTCGCCACCGCGTAATCGAAAAGGGCGCAGCCAGCGGGAGAGGGATCGGGGTGTGCTGCTGCTGGCGCCGAATAATTCGCACATTTCAGAAGGTCAGGTTCATGTCCGCCCCCGAAGTTGCCGAGACTACAAACCCGCCATGGTGGCCGCCGCATCCCATTCGCGCACAATCTGGAGCAGTTGCCCCGCGTGGGCTGCCTCCGGATCGTACGCCACGGTCAGCACGTGGGGATGTTCGGTGCTGAAGTGCGCGGAGACCACCCCCTGGTTCCCGCTCAACGCTTCCTCGATCTTTGCGCGTTGCTCAGTGCTCAACGTCGGATGTACATGAATCAGAATATCTGCGAAATCCATAGCAATCTCCTTTGCCGGTTTGGCGGCGAGGTTGTTAAAAACGGTCTCAGCGACTGAGATCGCATTTTTTCTGCTCGAACGCCTCGCGCTCGATCTCGCCGCGCGCGTAGCGTTCTTCCAGAATCTGCAATGCACTCTTCTGCGCTGGCGCGCCTCGACTGCTTGCTTCACCCGCCGGCCATTTAATCAGGGCAAAAATCCCCAGGATAAGCAGCCCCAAGAACAGCAGCATGAAAAGCCAGCCGAAACCGGGCGCCCAGATGCCAAATGTTCCCATCCCGTCCATCATGTTCTACTCCCTAAAAAGTCAGCACCCGATCGCTTTCGCTGGCGAGGCGATACAGATCCTGCATGGTGGCCAGGGCACACACCCCGCCCGCCCCGGCGTTGCGCAGCTTGAGGCAGGTGCCGCACGCGTCGATCTTGCCGCCGCTGTCGGCCAGATCCTGCATCGCCTGCGTCACGGCGAAATGTTCCGTGTCCAGAGACTCGCATTCGACGCCTTTGCCGAGCAGGAATACATTGACCGTGTCGCCCTGCCCAAGCGCGAATTTACCCAGACGGAATGCGTTCCATACTGTCTCAGGGTCGTTCGAACTGATTACGATGCCTAGTTTCATAGTAGCCTCCGCTAGCGAATGTTTTATCGGGCTCCGGACAGAATCACGAACGTCATGCGACCGGCGATGCTGCCAAGGGTCTCGCCGGGGTCGGGGTTGCCCACCCGAAACCACATGCCCGCTGTTTCGCCCCTGGCGTAAGGCGTGCCATTTTCCAGCATGCCGGTTTCAACGATGTGCACCCGCGTCGTGGCCAGGATATCGATCCGATAGCCCGCGGCATGCGCCGCCACCGCGTAGCCTTGCTTCATGGCGGAGATGTCTTCGTGGCTCAGGTTGCAGGCCTTGCACACTTCAATATGAAGCGCAGGGAGCGGCCCGGCCTGGGCCGACGACTCGCAGCGCATGGCTTGCTCCGGCGGCGGCTGCCGGATTCCGGCTTCCAGGGGCCGGGCGGCCGCCGTGTTCGCCCAGGCGAGCAGGGCCGACATCGCGAGAACGGCGGCAACGGTGCGTTTCATGCCAGGACGTCCCCGATCACGCTCTTCAGCAGTATGTAGCTGGCCACCCCCACCAGGAACCAGGCGAAAGCTTTTTTCAGGGTGGCCTGCGAGACGTGTCCCGCCAATCGCGTGCCTATGAAACTGCCCACCACGGTGACGGCCGTGAACGCGCCCATCAGGGCGTAGTCAATCGGCACACCGCCCATGTAGCCTGCAAACCCGGCGTAGGACTTGGCGGCGACAATGGCCAGCGAAGTGCCCACCGCCTGTTTCATGGGGATACCGGAGAGCAGCACCAGCGCCGGCACGATCAGGAAGCCGCCGCCCACCCCAACCAGACCGGTCAGTACGCCGACACCGATGCCGTGCAGGGCGATGTGGCCCATGCAGGGTGAGAAAAAATCGTGGCAACTGCTAAAGGCAGCCGTGCCGCTACCGTTGGCAACCACGCCGTTCGCCGATTCCGCAACGGGGGATGCGGGAACTAATTTGGCGGGTTTCAACATGCGCCAGGCGGCGACGTACATCACCAAGGCGAACAAGCCGAGCTGAATGACCACAGGGGTCAGCAAACCCAGCCGCGCGCCGGCGAAGGTGCCCATCACGCCAAACAAACCGAATACCAGCGCCACCCGCACGACTACGTTGCCACGCCGCCAATGGTCAAAGGCCGTCAAGGTGGCGGTGATCGCCACCACGCCCAGGCTCATGGCAATAGCCGATTTCGGCGCCACGTCGAGCAGATACAGCAGCGCCGGCAGGGCGATGATGGAACCGCCGCTGCCGAACAGACCCAACACCACGCCGGTCACTATGCCGGCGAGTATCCCAAGAATGTCCATATCCTCCCCCTCAAAAATTCAAACAATATTGATGCGTCGTCTGGCCGGACTTAAGACCCGGTCGGGTGGCTGAAAATGCTGTACCCCTGCGTACCCGCTTCGATATTGAGCGGCATGCCGTCAGTCTCGGCATACGGGACGGTGAAGAAATTGAGCGGTCCGCCCGTTGCCGGGGGAGCGAGCTGGAAGTCGCGGGCGTGGTTGTAGGCGACCCAGTTGGCTTCGGCGCTGCCCAAGAGATAGGCGCTGACCTCTCGCTGGAGCGTGTCGGGTACGCCTGCGTCGGCAAGCTTTAATGCATCGGCGGGGTCAACCGGCACCCAGCCGAGGCCGCCCAGATACACCTCCGCCCGGGTATGCAGCGCCTGGGTGACGTCGCCGGAAGCCCCGAGCGCGGGATCGAAACGCGACGGCGCGGCGCGGACACCCAGCACAGTGCGCGCCGGCAGGCCCGCCGCGCGGCATAGGGCAACCAGCAGCGAGTTGATGTCCACGCACTTGCCGCAGAATTCCCCGGCCGCCAGCATCGCCGGCACATCGCCCAGGCCGCACCAGGCGACATCAAAACGGCGCTGGGCATGCGCCAGCACCCAGTCATAGAGGGCGCGGAGCTTGTCCGCCGACGTGTCCAGGCCTTGCGTGATCGCCTCGGCCCGAGTGCGAACTTCGCCCTCGACGGGCACATGCGTGCTAGCCGCCAGGTAGCGGCGCGTGTCCTCGGGCAGCGGGGCGTCTGCGCGTGCCTGCGCGAGGTCGCAGTTCATCTCCCGCGTTTCCACCCGGGTAGAAACGGTCAATTGCGGATCGTCCTGCACGCCCTGCCAGCGAACGAACAACATCGGCGCGCCATACAGCGGATCGCGGTGGAGCGACAACTCGGCATGGTTGCCGACGCTTTCAAGCGCAAGCCGCCGCTGCTGCGGGGTGTCCTGCGGCACGGGCAGCCACAGGGCGAGATCCCGGAAGCGGCCCTGCAGCGCCAACTGGAACGTCAGATCGAGTTCCACGGCGTTCAGTGCCCGGCGGGCGAGCTGGCGCGGGCATGGGCGTCGAATCCGCCCTTGGCCTTCCAGCCCTCGATGCCGTCCTGCAGCACCTTGACGTTGTCGTAACCCAGCAGGCGCAGGGCGAACACCGCCTGCGCGGAGAGCGAGCCGGAGTTGCAGTACATCACCACCATGCGGTCTTTCGGCAGTTCGGCGCGGCGCACCACCGCCTGGCGCCAGTCGATGTTGACCGCGCCGGGAATGTGCTCCTTCGCATACTGGGCGGCATCGCGCGCATCGACGATGAAGACCTTTTTCCAGTCGTCGGCAGGAATCTGTTCAGGCCAGATCAGGCTGCTGCTGTATTCGGCGAAATCCATGTAGCCGGACAGCGCATCGACCACGGCGGGATTCTCTTCCGCTTGGGCCGGCCCGGCAAGCAGGGCGAGGCTGGCGAACAGGGCAAGCAGTAGCTTGTTCATGGCGTTTCTTTCTATTGGATCAAGGGGTCAATCGGCGGCCGGGTTGAGGCGCGGGTGGGTTTCCTCGCACGCCAGCAGGACGATGAGACCGGAGATGAACATGGCGGCGGCGGTGAACCAGAAGCCGGCCTCGATGCCGCCGGCGAGCGCGGCCACCGCGCCCAGCAGCAACGCGCCGATGCCGTAGCCGAGGTCGCGCCAGAAGCGGTAGATGCCGATCGCCGAGCCGCGCCAGTTGGGGTGGGCGATGTCGGAGACGGCGGCCGACAGCGTCGGGTACAGCAGCGCCATGCCGAAACCCATCACCGCGGCGGCGAACGACCACCACAGCTCGCCTTCGCCCATCAATACCAATGCCACGCCGGCACCGCACAGCCACATGCCCCAAATGATGGGTTTTTTGCGGCCGATGCGGTCGGACCAATGGCCGGTGACGAACTGCGAGATGCCCCAGACGAAGCCATACACGCCGACCACCCAGCCGATGCCGGCGAGCGAGAGGCCATGTTGATAGAGGTAGACCGGGAAGAACACCCACACCAGCGCGTCGACGAATTTCTCCACCAGGCCGGCCTGGCTGATCGCCGCCAGGCGCCTGTCGCGCCAGGACATCAGGGTAAACACCTCCCAGGTGCCGGGCTGCGCGGAAATGTTGGTGGGGTAGCGTGGTGTGGGGCCGGTCATCAGCCCCGCAGCGTGCTTTTTGCCTTCGGCATGCGCCCACGGCAGGGTGTCCTTCACCCACAGCAAGGTCAGCAAACCAGCCAGAGACACCACCACCAAACCAAATATCATCAGGCCTTCACGCGGGCCAAAAGCCGTCGCCAGATAGCCGGTGATGATGCCCGCCACCGCCACGCCGAAATAGCCGGAGAATTCGTTGAGCCCGATGGTGAGGCCGCGCTGGTCGGCGCTGGTGAGATCGAGCTTGGAGGTTTGCGTCATCGACCAGGCCAGCCCCTGATTTACACCCAGCAGCACCGTCGCCGCCACGATCCAGCCCCAGCTTGGCGCGTACAGGATCATGAAGGGAATCGGCACCGCGGCCAGCCAGCCGATGAACAGCACCTTCTTGCGGCCGATGCGCTCGGACAGCCTGCCGGCGACGAAGTTGAGCGTGCCCTTGACGAAGCCGAAGGCGGTGACGAAGGCCATCAGCATCATGAACGAGCCCTTGGCCACGCCGAACTCGGTTTCGGCGAGCGCCGGCACCACGGTGCGGAACATGCCGATGGTCAGGCCGACGAAAAACACCTGCACCAGCTGATGCGAAAACTGGGCGAGGTTGTTGCGGATGCCGTAGCGGTACTCCGCGATATTTTGAGTGAGCGACATGGTTCAGTTACCGAGGTTGAAGGCAACCATGCGATCCATTTCCGCGGGACGCGGCGGAATCGATTCGGTCAGCGTGGCGACGAATTCATCGCGGCTCATGGACAGCATCGGATTCCAGCGCTTCTCGAAGCCGATAGTCGAGGCGGGTTTGCCCGACATGCCGGCGCCACAGGCGCTGCCGGAGGTGTGGCCGGGATACAGCTCGACCTCGGGCGCAAGCGTCAGCAGGCGCTGGTGCAGCGTGTCGTAGAGCTGACCCGCCATCTCGGTTTCCTTGCCGGCCAGGTCGGGGCGGCCGGCGCTGCCGACGAACAGGGTGTCGCCGGTGAGCACGAACCACGGTGCCGCATCATCCGCCGTCGCGCGACGTTTGTCGGCCACCAGCAGGCTGATCGAGTCGGGCGTGTGGCCGGGGGTGTGCAGCACGTCGACAAAAACATTGCCGACCTCGATGCGCTGGCCGTCCGTGAGCGGCTCGAAAGGAAATTTCATGCGGCTGCCGTTCGATTCGTGCAGGCAATACAGCGCGCCGGTTTTTTCCGCCAGCGCGCGGCCGCCCGAGAAATGATCGGCATGCACATGGGTGTCGATGACATGAGTGATCTTCACGTCCTGTTTGGCGGCTTCGTCGATGAACCACTGCTCGTCACCGAGCACCGGATCGACGGCCACGCCAACATGGCAGGAACCGCAGCCGAAAAAGTAGGACAGGGTGGCGTCTTTGGCCAGCAATTGACGGAAAAACATGGAGGTCTCCTTGGTATGTAATGGGCACTTCTATAAATCGTCGTCGCGAGGAGCGAAGACGGATTAATCAGCGTCTCCCTAAACCAATGCGCTGGATTGCTTCCCGCCGCGCTACGCTCGCGGTCGCAATGACGGAAATGACGCATTTATAGAAGTGCCCTAATGAAATGGAAAAGGGATCAGGATGTGGTCAGCGGCAAACCCGCCGCCTGCCATTCAGCCGTGCCGTCAGCGATCTTCTGCGCGCGGTAGCCGTGTTCCTGCAGCAGCGTCACCGCTTCGGCCGACATCATGCAGAACGGTCCGCGACAGTAGGCGACGATGTCCTTGTCGGCGGGCAGCTCCTTGATGCGCTGGCGAATTTCATCCAGCGGCATCGAGCGCGCAAACGGCAGATGGCCGCTGGCGTATTCGGCAGTGGGACGCACATCGATCACCACCACGTCGCCGCGCCGCGCCTTGCTCATCAGCGAACGCCGCGTTTCGGCGTCGAGTTTTTCCGGCGCGGAAAAAATGCCGTCCATCGCCACTTTGAGCTCGACCAGGTGTTCTTCGGCCACCGTGCGCAGCTTGACCCACAGCGCGCTGACATCTTCACCGGACAGGCGATAGGCGATAAAGCGCCCATCGCGCTGCGCCACCACCAGCCGTGCCGCTTTCAGCACCTTGAGGTGAGCGCTCGCCAGCTTGATGTCGATGCCCGCTTCGGCGGCCAGGGCATCCACGGTTTTTTCGCTCTGCGCCAGCAGTTCCAGCAACTCCAGCCGCTTGGGGCTGGAAACCGCCTTGCCGATACGGGCGACTTCTTCGTAGAGCAGGTCTTTGATTTGGCGTTTGTTCATGAAACGAATATTCCAACGAATATTAGAATATTGCAAGTGCTATTTGCACGATGGCGTTAAAAAAGGCTGCGGTATGTTGGGCGCGCGCCGCAACACGTGCGACGCCATGAGTGTCGTATTTTGGCCGGCTCCCGCCCTTACCAAACAGTCAAACTAACACCTCTTGCCTTTTAGTTAGGGCTGCCCCCGATAGACACAACCCGAATCGTGCGTTTCCATCACTTTGATTTGAGACAAACCGGGCAGCGCGGGCTTGAGCTGCTGCCACAGCCACACCGCCAGGTTTTCGCTGGTGGGGTTTTCCAGCCCGGCGATGTCGTTGAGATGACGATGATCGAGTGCAGCGTGGATGGGCCGCCAGACCGCCTCGATGTCGGCGAAGTCGAGCACCCAGCCGAGCGTGGGGTCGATGTCGCCGCTGACGCTGAGCTCGACCCGGAACGAATGGCCGTGCAGGCGCGAGCAGGGATGGGATGCGGGCAGCGCGGGCAGCCGGCGCGCGCATTGCAGGTGAAAGATGCGGAAGATGTCCATGCGGCATTCTCGCGCAAGTCGGGCGTGCTGACCATGCAGGCGCTACGGAACTTCTGCGCGAATCCGCAAACTATGCGAAGTCCCTTTAACAACACCGGAGTCACCATGTCCTTATACCGCCTGCCCGCCGCTGCCGCCGCCCTCGCCCTGCTGTCGCTCACCGCCTGTTCGACCGAGAGCGGTCCCACCCTCACCGCGCCCGAGGCCTTTGCGCAGGCCCAGGCTGGCCAGCTGACGCTGATCGACATTCGCCGGCCCGACGAGTGGCGCCAGACCGGCGTCGCCGAGGGCGCACTGCGCATCAACATGGTCCACCCGCAGGGCGAATCGGGTTTCGTGCGCCAGGTCGCGGCCGAACTGGCTGGCAAGCGCGATACCCCGATCGGCATCATCTGTCGCACCGGCAACCGCACCACCCACATGCAGCAGGCCTTGCAGGAGGCCGGTTTCACCGAGGTCTACAACATCAAGGAAGGAATGGCCGGCAGCGGCGCCGGGCCGGGCTGGATCGCGCGCGGCTTGCCGGTGGAGCCCTGCAAGACCTGTTGACGCATTTCATAATAAGTCCTGCCATTTCCGCTTTGCGGCACGCATACCACGGCCGGGCGAATTTTCGGCTGATTTCACCGCAGTCGCTCGCCCTCACGAATACCCGGTTTCCGAGCGATTTCCCGTGCCGCGGACGGGGCACCTCGCAGCCCGAAACGATCACCTCGCCTGAGACAATTCCCCAGCGCACCCAACGCGGCCGGCGCCCCGTGGGTCCGGCAGGGCTTCGATAGCACGCCTTTGTATCACCGCACTGCCGCTCGAAGTTACCGAATCCATCGCTGCTTTCCAGCGGGCCATCCATTTGGCTTGACTTTGGAGCGCACTCCAGGGTTTACACTTTTCCTGAATGAAGGAGGCTGTCATGCACACCATCGGAAAATTCGCGCAGCAGGGCGGGGGCACGGCGGATACCGTTCGTTATTACGAAAAAGAAGGCTTGCTCGCGTCCGCCCGCAAAACCGAAGCGGGCTATCGCCTATACGACGAGCGAGCGGTTCGGCGTTTGCGTTTCATTCGGCAGGCGCAGGAGTGTGGTTTCAGTCTGGCCGATATCCGCGAGTTGCTCGCTCTGAAAAGCAGCGATGCGGCCTGCTGCAAGGATGTGAAAAGCGTGGCGGTGACCAAGAAGCTGCACCTGGAACACAAGATTCGGGCATTGCAACTGATGTCCCGGGCACTCTCCGAGCTGATCGCCATTTGCAATGACGAGGCCCGTCCGCTGGACGCGTGCCCGATTCTCGCTGCACTGGAAAACAGCAGCTGCACTGGAAAACAGCATGACCAAGCAAACGAAAAGGGCGCGCAATGCTTAAGGTGGAAGTATTTTCCTCGCCGGGCTGCGGCAAATGCGCCCAGGCCAGGACGGTGCTCAAAGGCGTCGCGGAAGCGTTGGGGCCCGATCGGGTGAGCTGGCGCGAGGTGAACATCCTGGAGGAAATGGACTACGCCGTGGATCTGGGCGTCATGGCCTCGCCATCGATCGCGATCGACGGCGAGCTGATTTTTACCTCTCTGCCCAGCGCCGTGAAGTTGCGTGCCGAGCTCCTGCGGCGGCTTGATCGGTCATGAGTTCGCTCCTGTTCGCCGCGGCGGCGACACTCGGCTTTCTGGCCTTTTTCGAGCCCTGCACCATCGCCACCCACACCCTGTTTGCGGCTCGCACCCATCATGCGAGTGGAACACAGCGCGCGCTTGCACTGGTGCAACTGCTGCTGGCGCGGGCGGGGCTGCTGGCCCTGATTTTCGGCGTGGCCGCCAGCGTCGGCCTGGCGACCCTGTCTTCCGGCATGGCGATGGCCATGCTCGCCGCGATCGGTCTCGTCTATCTGGTCACGCGCAGGGTTTACCTTCCCGTCCCGCATCTGAAATTTTTTCGTCTGCTTCCCGGTGGTGATCGCCTGTCGCAGGGGGTCAAGCTGGGGTTGACGCTGCCGGCCTGCACGCTGCCGCTGGTGCTGATCGTCGGCATCCTGTCGGCGCTGGCGCAGCAAGCGCTCCTCGCCATCCTGGCGGGCGGGCTCTTTGCCCTCATGTTCAGCCTGCCCACCGTATGGGGCAGCGCCCACGGTATGGGCGCGGACGCGCGGGCGTTTCTCTCCCGGGCGGCTTCACTCAGCCCTTACTTCACCGCGTTCCTGTTGTGGGGCGCGGCATTCTTGATTTGGCAGACTGGCGTTTGAGATGGATTTTGAAACCTTGAAGAGCACGCTGGAACAAGCCAGCCTCGCTTCGCTTGGCGTGGGTTTCATGGCGGGGTTCATTTTCAGCTTCAATCCGGTCGCGCTCGCAGCCATCCCGGTGTCCCTCGCCTATGTGACCAAGGCCCACGAGACCAGGAAAGCCGTGCTGTTCGGCAGCATGTTCATCGCCGGCATGATCGTCACCCACGTCTTCATGGGCCTGGCTGCCGGCTTCGGCAGCCAGTGGGTGCAGAAACTCCTGGGGCGTGAATGGGGCCTGGTACTCGGCCCCTTGCTGATCCTGCTGGGATTGATGTGGCCGGGCTGGATCAGGCTGCCGCTCCCCGCCATCCGGTTCCGGGCAAAGCGCGCCGGCAGTGGATGGGGGGCGTTCCTGCTCGGCATTCCGTTTTCGGTGGCGGTGTGTCCGTTTTGCACGCCGGCACTGGTGATCCTGCTGGGGGTGGCCACCGGCATCGGCTCGCCCCTGTTCGGCGCAACGCTGTTGCTCGCTTTTGCCCTGGGGCGCGCCGTGCCTATCATGCTCGGCGCGTGGGCGGTCGGCTGGCTGGAAAGCCTGAGGCCCTTGCAGCACTGGCAAAAAGCCTTCGAGATCATCGGCGCGCTGCTGCTGATTCTTTCCGGGCTGTACATGCTCAACGCCTATTTCTTTTTCATCCCCGACCTTGCCGCCTAGGAATTGCCATGCCCGTCCTGTTGCGAACTGCTTTGCTGCTTGCCCTGCTCGCGCTGTATGGCGCCAGCGCCCATGCCGCTGATACGCAAGCCGTGCCCTTCGTCATGCAGATGACCGTGGGCGACTCCGATGCCCAGCGGCGCGCGTTTTTGCAAATTGCCAAAGTGCTGGAAGATATCGGGCCGCACAAAGTAAAAGTCGAAGTGGTGGCCTACGAGGGCGGCATCGCTTCGCTGCTGGCGGACAACAGCGATACCGCGACCCTGCTCGCCGCGCTGGCGCGCGAAGGCGTCCGCTTCAAGGCCTGCCGCATCAGCATGCGCAGCCACGGCCACACCGACGCCGATTTCCCGCTGGAAGTGGAGTTCGTTTCCGCCGGCGCGCCGGAGATGATCCGGCTGCAAATGCAGGGCTACCGCTACTGGCGCCCCTGAGCGCCAGAGGGTTCATCCCGCGCAGCAGGACAACTGTTTCACGTCCTTGGTGAAGGTCTGGGCGCACAGCTTGAGTCCTTCCACCATGGTGAGGTAGGGGAACAACTGTCCTGCCAGATCAGCCACGCTCATGCGGTTCCTGATGGCCAGCGCGGCGGTCTGGATGATCTCGCCGCCTTCTGCCGCCAACACCTGCGCACCCAGCAGGCGTCCGGTCTTCCTATCCGCCACCAGCTTGATGAAGCCGCGCGTGTCGAAGTTGGCCAGGGCACGCGGCACGTTGTCGAGCGTCAATGTGCGGCTGTCGGTGTCCATGCCAAGCGTGTTCGCCTGCACTTCGGTAAGCCCCACCGTGGCCACCTGCGGATCGGTGAACACCACGGCGGGCACCACGGAGAGGTCGAGGGCCGCATCGCCGCCGGTCATGTTGATCGCCGCACGGGTGCCGGCCGCCGCCGCCACGTAGACGAACTGCGGCGCGTTGGTGCAATCGCCGGCCGCATGGATGTGCGGCACCGAGGTACGCAGGTGGTCGTCGACGACGATGGCGCCACTGGCATCCATGGTGACGCCGGCGCGGTCGAGGGCGAGCCCCGCCGTGTTGGGTTTGCGCCCGGTGGCGACGAGCAGCTTGTCGCCGCTCACGCATCCCGCGCTGGTTTCCAGCTCGAATGCGCTGCCATCGAAGTGCACGGCGGTAACAGCGGTGTCCGTGAGCACCCGCATGCCTTCCTCGATCAGTACCGCCTTGAGCGCCTCGCCGATGGCCGGGTCTTCCTTCGACAGCAGGGTGCCGCGCGCCACCAGGGTGACGCGGCTGCCCAGGCGCAGAAACGCCTGCGCGAGTTCCAGCGCGACCACCGAGCCGCCATAGACGATGAGGTGGGCCGGTGTTTCATCGGCGACCAGCGCCTCGGTGGAGGACCAGAACGGGGTGCCAGCAAGCCCCGGCACGTCCGGAATCTGCGGCAAGCGGCCGGTGGCGATCAGGATGCGATCCGACGTGAGGCGCGTCTCGGTTCCGTCCGCCTGACGCACGACGAGGGTTTTGGCGTCCTCGAAGCGCGCAAAGCCGCGCAGCAGGCTGATGCCCGGATTGGTTTCCAGAATGCTTTCGTATTTCGCGTGGCGCAGTTCTTCCACCCGGGCCTGTTGTTGCGCGACCAGCGCCTTGCGATCGAGCGTCGGCGCATGCCTGGCCAGCCCGGGAAAAGGATGCCGGGCTTGCAGGTGCGCCACTTGGGCGGCGCGGATCAGAATCTTCGAGGGCACGCAGCCGACGTTGACGCAGGTGCCGCCGGTGGTAGAGGCTTCGATCACGGTCACCGCGGCGCCTTCCTCAACGGCGCGGATGGCGGCGGCAAAGGCTGCCGAACCGGTTCCGATGATGGCGACGCTGAGTTTTGCTTTGGCCCTTGGCGAGGCGCTACCCACGACTTCCGCGCCATAGCCCCTGGCGCGCACTGCGTCGAGCAGTGCGGCGGCCGTCGTGTCCGCGGACACTTCCACGCGGGCTGTAGCGTCGGCGTATGAAACCTCGGCGCCCTTTACACCGGCTACTGACAACAGGGATTGTTTCACTGACGCGGCGCAGTGGTCGCAAGTCATGCCGGTCACGTGGAGAATCTGTTCGCTCATTTTGCGCTGTCTTCCTTGCCGGTCGCCTTGAGGGAGGATTCATAGCCCGCCTCGAAGGTGGCATCTTCCAGCGCCTTGATGGTGGTTTTGGCATCGTCGAAGCTCACGACGGCTTCTTTTTTCTCATAGGACACATTGACCTTGGAGACGCCGGGCACTTTTTCCAGGGCCTTCTTCACGGTGATCGGACAGACTGCGCAGTACATGCCGGGCACGGAAAGCGTGACGGTGCGCACGGCGGCGAACGCAGCATCGGTGAAGGCAAAAACCAGGATCGAGGCGAGAATCAGTTTTTTCATGGCGAGATTCCTTTAGTAGAACAGCGGGGCGAGGTAGGGAAAGATCATGGCGAGAACGACGAGCACAGCCACAATCCAGAACAGCACCTTATAGATGCGGTTGGTCTGGGGCATGGCGCACAGGGAGCCCGGCGTGCAGGCCGCCGCTGGCGCCCGGTAGATTTTCTTCCAGGCGAAGAACAGGGCAATGATGGCTGCCCCGAGGAAGTAGGGCCGGAACGGCTCCAGCGCGGCGAGATTCGCCATCCAGGCGCCGCCGATGCCGAGCATGACCAGCACCAGGGGACCGACGCAGCACAGAGAGGCGGCGATGGCAGCGATGACGCCGCCGACGAGCGGCAAGCGCCCGGTTTTCTCTTGCAACATGATTTCTCCTTTAGAGATAAGTTGTCGCAAGCCTAAGTACCGTACCATACTACGGTGTCAAGCGATTTTTTTCAGGAGATCAGATGACCACCCTGGGACATACCATCGGGGCCTTGGCGCGCGCAGCGGGCGTCAACGTCGAAACCATCCGCTTCTATCAGCGCCGCGGCCTGCTGACCGAGCCGGACAAGCCCTTGGGCGGCATCCGCCACTACGCCGAAGCCGACGTGGCGAGGGTGCTGTTCATCAAGGCGGCCCAGCGCATCGGCTTCACGCTGGACGAAATTGCGCAGCTCCTGAAGCTGGACGACGGCGCGCATTGCTCGGAAGCGCGCGCGATCGCCGAGCACAAGCTCACTGATGTGCGCCAGCGCTTGAGCGATCTGCAGCGGATCGAAGCAGCGCTAGCGCAGCTGGTCGATCGCTGCGCCAGCCACCGCGGCCAGGTAAGCTGCCCGCTGATCGACGCGCTGCAGCCCATGCCCCCTGTAGCCTGAATCTCAAGCCACAACCTCCTTCGCCAGCGTGTTGCGCCGCGCCGTCTCGCTGCCGGTGAGCGCGAAGCCCTGCAGCCGGCCGGCCTCATCCACATGCAGCGCGCAGATGCCGGTGTCGCTGCATTCGACTTTCCAGTCGCCCACCGCGCCGATCTTGGGCGGCAGCACCGCCACCGGGTGCGCCGGGGTTTTCACCATCACCGGCATCGGCGGATACACCACCGGGGTCGGGGCGCCGGTGAGGGTGGCGGCGAGCGCGCGCGCCTGCACCATCAGCGGCTGCACGTAGGGCAGGTTGAGGCCTTCCACTTCTGCGCAATCGCCCATCGCATACACGTTGGCTGCGCCAGTTTCCAGCAGGCCATTGGTCTGGATGCCGCGCCCGACCGGGATGCCGGCCGCCTGCGCCAGCTGGGTGCGCGGGCGCAGGCCGATCGCCGACAGCACGGCGTCCGCCGCGATGGTTTCGCCGTTGTCCAGTTCGATCCGATAGCCGTCAGCCGTCCGCTCGACACTTTTTCCGGTGCGCCCGAAATGCCAGTTCACCCCCAGCACGGCGAGGCTGTCGGCCAGGCGCTGGCCGGCTTCGACCGGCAACAGGCGCTCCAGCAGCCACGCGCCTAGGTGCACCACGTCGACTGCGAAGCCGGCGTGCACCAGATCGTTGGCGAACTCGCAGCCGATGAGGCCGCCGCCGAGCACGGTGATGCGCTTTTTGCCGTCGATGGCGCTGCGGAAGGCGGCGTAATCGGCCAGGTCATTCACCGCCAGCACACCGGCTGCGCCGCTGCCGGACAGGCCATGCGGGAACGGATCGGCGCCGAGGGCGAGCACCAGTTGGCTGTATTCAATCTCGCCGGTTTCGGTACGGATGCGCTGGCCCTGCGTGTCGATCGCGGTGACGCGAGTGTGCGTCAGCACCGTCGCGTTCTGGTCGGCCGCCATCTTCTCCGAGCTGGCGCTGGCGAGTGCTGCGGCCGTCCGGCCGGTGGCCAGCGCGTTCGACAGGTTGGGCTTGGAATAGAAAACGCCGCCGTCCGCCGTCACGAGCGTGACCGGGGTTTCCGTGTCGCGCTTGCGGATTTCCTTCAGCAGGGTGTAGCCGGCGAGGCCGGAACCGACAATGACGATGGGATGCATGACAAACTCCTGGATTCAAATTGCGGGAGGCATTCAAAACGCCTCCCGTTGTGGCCGACGATCAAGCGGTGATTTCGGCCATGTCGAAATCGGCCTTGGAGACGCCGCAGTCCGGGCATTCCCAGCCTTCCGGCACGTCCTCCCAGCGGGTGCCGGGGGCGATGCCGTGCTCCGGGTCACCTTTGGATTCGTCATAGATGTAACCGCAAACGATGCATTGCCAAGCTTTCATGATGTGTCCTTTCAAGTGATCAAATAGTCTTCAGTGATTCGTTCAGGCGGCAATCGCGTCTTTTTGCGCCTGGTAGTGCTTCGCGTGCTTCTCTTCCACTTTGGCCAGCGCGGCGAAACGCTTGGCTGCCTTTTCCAGCACGCTTTTGAACATCTCGGCGTGCGCTTTCGATTCGACGATCTGCTCGTCGATCTCGGCCACTGCGGCGTCATGGCCTTCCTGCATCGCCTCGTGACGGAACTTGGGATACATCTCGGTGTATTCGTGGGTTTCGCCATCGATCGCATACTGCAGGCACTTGGCCGGGGTCATGTCCTCGTCGGCGAACAGCAGCTCGGCGTGGCCAAAGGCGTGCAGCATTTCCTGTGCGGCTGTGTCCTCGAACACCTTGGCGGTGGCTTCGTCGCCGGCCTTGCGGCACTGGCGGGCGAACCACATGTACTTGATGTGGGCCATCGACTCGCCGGCAAAGGCGGCTTCGAGGTTCTGGATGGTCGGGGATTTCGTGTTCTGCATGATTCGCTCCTGTGTGGTTGATTTACGTTGTCAATCAAGACAGGTCGAATATTAGAGGCAGACAATAATTCGATCCAACGGATAATCTGGATAAACACGATTGAAAATATCAATCGCTTTAATCCGGGCAGGCACTATGCAACACTTTGCTTTCCTCAAAATCCCGGGAATCCACCATGCGCCCCCTGCTGACCGCCGCCCTGCTCATCCTGACCGCCCTGCCCGCTGCCGCGGCACCCACCCTGCAGCCCGGCCTGTATGACATTTCAATGCAGATCGTGATGAAAGGCATACCGATGCAGATGCCGGTGATGACGTTCCGGCAATGCCTCACCGCCCAGGATGTCGCCGACGGCAAGGCCTATGCCGCCAACGAGAACAAGGACTGCACGATCAGCAAGCTGAGTGAGCGCGGCAATCAGGTCAGCTATGACTTCAACTGCGCCATGCAAGGCGGCCAGCGCATGGTGGGCCGCGCCAGCGGCACCACCCATGCCACCGGCTACGACGTCCTGATGAGCGGGCGCTTCGTCCCGGCGATGGAAGGCATGGGCGAATTCAGCCAGAAGCTGAACGCGAAGCGTCTCGGCGACTGCACGCCGGGCTGACCGGCGGCGATGGACTGGACGCTGTTCGGGTCGGCGCTGCTGTCGTCCACCCTGTTTCCCGGCGGCTCCGAAGCGCTGCTGCTGTATCGCCTGCACCAGGGCGCCGACCCGTTTGCCAGCGTGGTGACGGCCACCGTCGGCAACGTGCTCGGCAGCCTCATCACCTACGGCATGGGGCGCTTCGGCCGACAGGCGGTGCGGCGCAGCGAAAAGGCCGAGCTACGCGCCGCGCGTGCCGAACGCTGGTTTGCCCGCTACGGCCGGCCCAGCTTGCTGCTGGCCTGGCTGCCGGTGGTCGGCGATCCGCTGTGTCTGGTGGCCGGCGTGCTGCGCGTCGGCGTGGGCAGTTTTCTGCTGCTGGTGACGCTGGGCAAGCTGGCGCGCTATGCCGCGCTGGCCTGGCTGGTTTAACTTAACAGTTCATTCACCACAGAGGCACAGAGGCACAGAGTTGAAAAACAGGAAAAGGTCCTGTACGCATCATTCGCCGGTTTGGAGACGGTAAGTCTTCCTGCAACCTATTGTTTTCTCTGTGCCGCTGTGTCTCTGTGGTTAACTGCCTTTTTCCAGTTTAATCAGGCGGACCGTGCCCGCCAGCGTCTGAGCGCCGCTTCCATCCGCGCCATGCTCACGTAGAAGGTGGGCGTGATGTAGAGCGTGAAGAACTGCGAGAACAGCAGGCCACCGACCACGGCGATTCCGAGCGGCCGCCGCGCTTCGGCGCCGGCGCCGAAGCCGATGGCGATCGGCAGGGTGGCGAAGATGGCCGCGAAGGTGGTCATCATGATGGGGCGCAGACGGACCAGGCTGGCTTCGACGATGGCGTCCTCGGCGCTCATCCCCGCGCGCTGCCGGGTCAGGGCGAAGTCGATCATCATGATGCCGTTCTTCTTCACCAGACCCACCAGCAGGATGATGCCGACGAAGCTGAAGATGTTGAGTTCCTCGCCCAGCAGCAACAGCACCAGCAACGCGCCAAAGCCCGCCAGCGGCAAGGCAGTGAGGATGGTGAGCGGATGGCCGAGGTGTTCGTACAGCACCGCCAGCACCATGTAGATGATCACGACGGTGAACAACAACAACAAGGGTAGCGTGACGGTTGACTCCTGGAATTTCTGCGCCGCGCCGGTGAGCTCGGCACTGACATCGGACGGCAGCACCTCGTTGGCGGCAGCCAGCGCCGCATCGAGCGCGGCGTTGAGCGACGCGCCGGGTGCCAGGTTGAACGACAGCGTGACCGCCGGCTGCTGGCCATAGTGATACACCGCGATCGGCCCCACGCCAGCCTCGATCTTGGTCACCGCATCGAGTCGGGTCAGTTCGCCCGAAGCGGTGCGCAACGGCAACTGGCCGAGGATGGACGGATTGAGCTGCGCTTCGGGCAGGATTTTCAGGCTGACTGTGTACTGGTCGTCGACGCCGTAGATCTCGCTGATGCGGCGCCCGCCGAGCGCGTCGTATAGCGTCTGCTGCACCTGCTGCGCGCTGATGCCGAGCCGCGCCGCCTGCACCGGGTCGAGGACCACCCGCAATTCGGGATTGCGCAGCTCGAGGTTGCTGTTGACGTCGACCAGCAGCGGCAGCTCGTCGAGGCGCTTCTCGACCGCGACCGCGGCGGCCTTCAGCGCTTCGAAATCGCTCGACTTCAGGGTCAGCTGATAGTCGCTGCTGGCAATCAGCGAGCCGACATTGATCGACGCCGGATTCTGCAGCGTGACATTGACACCGCTGACCTTGCGCGTCGCCGCACGCAATTCGTCGATCACTTCGTCGGCGCCGATGCGCGTATCGCGCGGCGCGAGGCGAATCACCAGCCGCCCGACATTGGACCCGCTGATGCCGCCCCCGGCCTGCCCGGCACTCGACATCAGGCCTGCGACCGCGGGATGCTTCTGCACGATGTCGGCGATGCGCTGCTGGCGGGTGGAAAGCTCCTCGAACGGGATGCCCTCCGGGTACTGGATGCCGGCGAAAATCATCCCGGAATCGACCCGCGGGATGAAGCCCTGCTTGACCTGGCCGGCCAGCCACAGCATGCCGCCCAGCACCGCCGCCGACAGCAGCAGCATGGCGCCGCGATGGCGCATGCTGGCGCGCAGGGTGGCGCCGTAAAAATCCTGGAAGCGCCTGAATCCCGCCTCGAAAGCGCGCGACACGGGGTTGTTGAGCGCTTCATGCGACAGCCCGCGCGCGCACAGCATCGGCGTGAGGGTCAGCGCCACCACGCCGGACAGCAGCACGGCGACGGCGATGCTGATGGCGAACTCCTGGAACAAGCGCCCGATCATGCCGCCCATGAACAGGATGGGCAGGAACACCGCCGCCAGCGACACCGTCATCGACACCACGGTGAAGCCGATTTCCTGCGTGCCGTCGAGCGCGGCCTGATAGCGCGACTTGCCCATGTCCAGGTGGCGCGTGATGTTCTCGATCACCACCACCGCGTCGTCGACCACGAAGCCGATCGCCAGGATGATCGCCATCAGCGACAGGTTGTTGAGGCTGTAGCCCGCCAGGTGCATGAAGGCAAAGGTGCCCAAGAGCGTGCTCGGCAGCACCAGCGCGACGATCACCGTGGCGCGCACATTGTGCAAAAAGGCGAAGATGACCAGGATCACCAGGACCAGTGCCAGAATCAGGGTGAAATTGACTTCATGCATCGAGTCCTTGACGAACAGCGAGCGGTCGAAATGGACCTGCAGGTTCACCCCGTCCGGCAGATCAGCGACGATCTGCGGCAGCATCGCGCGGATGCGTTCGGCCACCTCGACCGTATTGGCCCCCGGCTGGCGCTGCACCGCCAGCACGATGGCGCGGGTGCCGTTGTACCAGGTGCGCGTCTTGTCGTTTTCGACGCTGTCCTCGGCGCGCCCGAGGTCCTTCACCCTGAGCGCCACGCCATCCTTGTAGGCCACGATGATGTCGCCGAAGTCGGCCGCGTTGGCGAGCGTCACCGGCGCCTTCACCGTGTAGGCGCGGCTGGCGCCGTCGAGCGTGCCCGACGGCAGGTTGGCATTGGCAGACTGAACCGCCTGGGTGACGTCGGAAAAACTCAGCCCGCGCTGCTGCAACTTGGCCGGATCGAGATACAGCCGCAGCGCGTATTTCTGCGAGCCGAACACCAGCACCTGCGCCACACCGGAGAGGCCAGACAGGCGCTGCGCCACCCGCGAGTCGGCAATCGCGTCGAGTTCGGTCAGCGGCAGGCGCTCGGCCGACAGCGCCAGATAGAGGATGGGCGAATCAGCCGGGTTGATCTTGCGCAACTGGGGCGGATCCATGCCGGCGGGCAGGTTGCGCGCCGCCTGCGCGATCGCGGTCTGCACGTCCTGCGCGGCGGCGTCGATGTCGCGCGCGAGCTCGAACTGCAGCGTGATGCTGGTCGAGCCCTGGCTTGACTGCGAACTCATCGACTCGATCCCCGGCACCGTCGACAACTGGCGTTCCAGCGGCATCGCCACCGTGTTGGCCATGGTCTCGGGGTTGGCGCCCGGCAGGCTGGCGCTGATGCGCAGGGTCGGAAAATCAACCTGCGGCAGATCGTTCACCGGCAGCTGCTTGTAGGCCAGCGCGCCGAACAGCACCATCGCCAGCACCAGCATCAGCGTGGCGACCGGACGTTCGATAAAGATGCGTGATGGATTCATGTCGGGGCGCGCGAATCAAGTGTGAAGCGCATGGATTGTTTCGGCATCACGATCCCGCCTTGCCCGGTTTCTTTTCCGCTGGCGCGCCTTCGAGCTTGACCTGGCCGCCCGCCTTCAGCCGCTTGGGGACTTCGATCAGCACCGCCTCGCCCGCCTGCAAATCCCCCTCGACCACCAGCTGCCCATCGAGGCTGTGGGTCGCGCGTACCGGCTGCACCACCGCGCGGCCGTCGCGCACCACATAGACATACGTGCCTTCCTGCCCCTGCTGCAGCGTCGCCTCGGGCAGTACTTTCACGTTGGCCAGGCTACCCAGCATCAGTCGCAGCCGCACGCCCTGCCCCGGCATCAGGGCACCCGGCGACCCTTCGATCCGCACCTTCAGCGGCACCGCACCGGTGGCGGGATCGAGCTGGGTGTCGACGAACACCAGTTCGCCCCGCACGGCGGTCGCCTGCCGAGCGTCCGCGCCGGGTGAGTCCGGCGTCACCTCGGCCATCACCTTGCCCGCCGCGCGCGCCGCGATGACCTGCGGCCAGTCGGCCTCGGCCAGCCCCGCGCGCACGTCGAGCGCACCCGGCGCGACAATCGTGGTGAGCGGCTCGCCGCCGGCCTGCACCAGGCTGCCCTGACGGATCGCGATGCGCCCGACGCGTCCGGCGATCGGCGTGCGGATCTGCGCGTGACCGACCTCGATGCGCGCCGACTCCAGTTCGGCGCGCACGCTGCCGGCGCGTGCGCGCGCCGACTCCAGCGCCACCCGGGCGTCGTCGAATTCCTGCTGGCTGATGTAGCCCGGCGGCATCAGCGGCGCCAGGCGCGCCAGCTTCTGTTCCGCCTCGGCGGTTTCGGCGCGCGCGCCGGCCAGCGCCGCCTGGCTTTGCGCGATGCGCGCCTGTGCCGGCCGCGCGTCCAGCGTAAACAGCACCTCGCCCGCCCGCACCTGGGCGCCTTCCTGCACATGCTGCCGCAGCACCGTGCCGCTGGCCTGGGCGACGATCGCCACCTGCTGCGCCGCTTCCAGCGTGCCAGGCAGATCGATCACGCGCGGGAAGTCGCGCACCGCCACCGCCACGGTCTTCACCGCAAGCGCCCGCTCGCCGCCGCCTTTCTTGTCGTCACCAGTTCCCGCGATCTGGGTGCGATACACCACGCCGGCGATCAGCGCCAGCACGATGACGGTGACAAGCATGCGAACTTTCATCTTGAAAACCTCAATTCATTCACCACGGAGACACAGAGACACAGAGAAAACAATGGGTTGCAGGAAGACGTGCCATCACCAAACCGGTGAATGATGCGTACAGGACTTTTCAGGACTTTTTCTTTGCTTTTCAACTCTGTGTCTCTGTGCCTCTGTGGTGAACCGCATTTTCCAGGTTCATGGATTTCTTTCATATGTGATGGCGGGCAAGCGGCCCAGCGCATGGTTCAGACGGGAAAATGCGGCCAGCCAGTCGCTGTCGGCCTGCGCCTGCGCCTGCCGCGCGCGCGCCAGATCGGCCTGCGCGGTCAGCCATTCCAGCAGGCTGCCGATGCCGGCGCGATAGCGTGCCTCGGCGGCCTGCGCCGATTCGCTGGCGCTATCGAACTGCACCGCCACGCCCTCGCGCTGCGCCTGCGCGTGACGCACGTCGTGATACGCCTCGGTCACCGCCAGGGACACTTGGCTGCGCTGGCCATCGGCCTCGGCCTGCAGGCGCTCGGCATCACGCTCAGCGGCGCGCGCCTGTGCCGCCAGCCTGCCGCCGTCGAACAGCGGCACCGACAGGTTCACCCCGACGCTGTAAGTGGTCGACGGCGACCGTTCATCTTCCAGAAAAAAGGTGCGCCCGCTGTTGGCGGCCAGCGACAGGCTCGGCCAGCGCGCCGCCCGCGCGCGTTCGGCCTCGGCACGCGCGCTTGCTGCGGCGGCCTGCAGGGCGCGCAGATCGGGACGCTGCTGTTCGGCCTCGGCCAGCAGTTCGGCCAGCAGGGTCGCGCTATCCAGCACGGGCGGCGGCGTGGTTTCCCAGTCGAGCAGCAGCGGACGCGTCTGTTCGATGCCCGCCGCCTGTTTCAGCATGGCCTCGGCCTTGGCGATATCCCGCTCCGCCAACTGCCGCGCAAGCGTCGCTTCGCTCAAGGCGGCGCGCGCGCGCAATTGGTCGGCGCGCGCCGCCAGCCCGCCGCGCAGGCGCAGCTCGACCGCGTCGAAACTGGCCCGCAGCGCGGCTTCCTGCTCCGCCTGCGCCGCCCGCTGCGCGCGCGCGGCGAGCACTGCAAAATAAGCGGTCTCCACTTCGGCGACCGTGTCCTGCAGCGCGCGGTTGTTGTTCAGCAGCGCAGCAATCAGCTGGTAGCGCTGGGCGTCGATACTGGCTGCGCGCGCGCCGAAGTCGTAGAGCACATAGGCGAGGCCGAGACTGGGGCCATAGCGATGCAGCGTCGGTACCGACGCACCTGAACTCGACAGCGCGCGGCTCTGGGTAAAGCTCAATTGCCCGGTGAGGGTGGGCCAGTTGGCGGCGCTGGCGACATCCAGCCGCGCGGCCTCGGCCTGAATGCCGAGCCAGGCGGCACGCGAATCGGGACGCTCGCGCAGAGCGTGTTCGGTGAGTGCGGCCAGGCTGTCAAAGCGAACGGTGGCGGCTCGCGCGGCCGGCGACTGCGGCTGCACGGGAAGCGTATCGATCTGCAGCCAGAAAGTGCCAGGCCGCGCGGGCAGTTCGGGCGTGGCCGCGTAGCCCCACGACGGCCACAGCGCAAGCGATGCGCACAACAGGGAGCAATACGGAATGGGGTTCAAGGTAGGACGATTCTAAACGAGTCTCAAAGCCGACTGTGAAAAGCGTACGCGAGTTCCGGCCCCGTCTGGGCCGGGAAACGGGATACGCATGCCCTGTCTGGCCGGATGGGCCGAGCGCGCATGTCCAGCGGTGGATTCCTTATTGTTTGCGATTCGCTCTAGTCAAAGTTCGGGTCACCCCGTTTCGCTCTTGGCAAGGTCAACTTCGCCTCCAGTCCACCCGTGGGGCGCTGCGCCAGCGCGAGTGATCCGCCGCAACGCTCGGTAATGGCCACCACGATAGCGAGTCCCAGTCCGCTGCCGCGACCCGTGTCGCGCCGCCAGAAACGTTGCGTGACCCGCGTCAGCTCATCGGCGCTGAGCCCCGGCCCGCTGTCGCACACGCGGAAACAGACGGTGTCTTGCGTGGACTGAATTTCCAGACTGACGGGGTGTTCCGCCGGCGCGTGACGCAGTGCATTGTCGAGCAGATTGCGCAGCGCGGTGACGGCCAGCGCCTGCGGCAGCGCCAGTTCGACTTGGGGACCACCGCTGACTAATTCGATGCGCTCGGGTGTACCGGGTGCCGCATCGCGCATCGCCAGGCGGGCGACTTCGTCGGCATCCGTGCGCTGCGTCGCGTCCCAGGAAAAGGGCCCTTCCACTTGCGCCAGCGTCAGCAGTTGCTGCAAGGTGTGCTGCAGCCGCGACGCGCCTTCTTCCGCGTAATCCAGTGCCGTCTCGGCGTCCTTTCCGTGGGTGATGCGGGCAACTTGCAGGTGGGTTTTGAGTGCGGTGAGCGGCGTGCGCAATTCGTGCGCGGCATCGCTGGTAAAGCGGCGTTCGCGGCTGATGGTCATCCGCATTCTTTCCAGCAACTGGTTCAGCGTATCGACCAGCGGCTGCAACTCGCGCGGCATCGGCGCATCGGGAATCGGCGTCAGCGCATCCGGCGCACGGCGAGCCAGCGCCTGGCGCAGGCGTTCCAACGGCACCAGCCCGCTTCTGACGCCGATCCACAGCATCATCAGGCTGCCGATCAGCGCAACCACAAACGGCACGATCGCGGCGACCATCACGTCGCGCAGCAGCGTATTGCGCTCGGCCAGGCGATCCGCGGTGGTGATGCGCAAACCGTGCGCTTCTACGGTAAAGCTGCGCCAGCGCTCGCCGTCTATTTCGCGCTCGGCAAAACCAGGCGTGGTCGTTGCGATGGCGGCGGGCGCGGCGCCCGGGGTGCGCGCGAACACCTCGCCGCGCAGCGAGCTGACCTGGCAGGCGAGTCCTTTTGCCGTCGCCGGCACGGTCAGCGTGGAGACGCCTGCTGTCCCGCTGCGCGTATCCCACGCGGCAGGGTTCTGCGAGACCAGCCCGGCCACCATGCGCGCCGACATCGCGAGTCGCTGATCCAGCGTGCGGCGCATCTCGTTTTCCAGGTCGCGCAGCATCCACACCGCGACCCCGCCCCACAGCAGGCTCAGCGAGATGCCAATCATCAGCAGCAAGCGCAGGCGCAGGCTCATGCGCTCGCCATGTTGAAACGATAGCCGACGCCGCGCACGGTTTCGATCAGCTCGGCGCCGAGCTTGCGCCGCAGATGGTGGATATGCACATTGAGCGCATTGCTCTCGATCTCCTCGCTGAAACCGTACAGGCTGTCCTTGAGCTGGTCGACGCTGAGGATGCGCCCGCGCGCATGCAGCAACGCGGCCAGCAGCGCCATTTCGCGCCGCGACAACACCACCGGATGTCCATTCAGAGAGACTTCGCCGCGGTCCGGGTCGAGGCGCAACGCGCCCTGCTCGATGACATCCACGCTGCGCCCTGCGGCGCGGCGCAGCAGCGCATGCAGACGCGCGACCAGTTCGTCGAGATCGAACGGCTTGAGCAGGTAATCGTCCGCGCCGGCGCGCAGTCCGGCCACGCGGTCTTCCACGGCGTCGCGTGCGGTCAGCACCAGCACCGGCAGCGCCATACCGTCCGCGCGCCAGCGCTGCAGCAGGCTCATGCCATCCTCGTCGGGCAGGCCGAGATCGAGAATCACCACCTGGAAATGCACGGCCGACAGCATGGCCTCGGCCTGCGCC
>NZ_LDUG01000062.1:0-2774 GCF_001530125.1 Thiobacillus denitrificans
GGCGCCACCAGCATTGGTGCCTGCCTTGTCGAGCAATTCGCAGCACAAGGCGCGAAGGTCGGCTTCATCGACATCGACGCTGCGGCAGGATCGACGCTGGCGAGCGCACTGGCCGGAGCGCGGCACGCCCCGCTATTTGTTCATGCTGACTTGACAGACATCGCTGCGTTGGAGAGTGCCATCGAAAAGGTGCGCCAACACTTTGGCCCCATTAACGCACTGCTGAACAACGCTGCCAACGATCGCCGTCACACCATTGAAGAGACCACCCCGGAGACCTGGGATGCTGGCATCGCGGTGAACCTGAAGCACCAGTTCTTTGCTGCTCGCAACGTCGCGCCAGACATGCGCAAGACCGGTGGCGGAAGCATCGTGAATTTCGGCTCCCTCAGCTGGATGCTCAAACAAGGTGGTATGCCGGTATACACCACGGCCAAATCTGCTGTGCAGGGCCTGACGCGCAGCCTCGCGCGCGATTTCGGGCCATTCAACATCCGGGTCAACACACTGGTACCGGGCTGGGTGATGACAGAAAAACAGCTGCGCCTCTGGGTTGATGACACAGCTCGCGCTGATATCGCGCGCGGCCAGTGCATCAACCAGCCGGTATTGGCAGAGCACATTGCCCGTATGGCGCTTTTTCTGGCGGCGGACGACAGCGCCATGTGTACGGCGCAGAATTTTGTGGTCGATGGCGGCTGGGTGTGACCGAACGAAGCCTTGTTGCCGCAACAGCCTGATTAGGCAAGTACCCTGCCTGTTCGCTCGGCGCGCTGCGCCGAGCACGTTGGTTGCGAGTACGGGCCGAGGCTCGCCGCGACCACCTCAGCCTGGCGGGCCTGGTTCCTGCCCTACCGGGACTGAGTGACTGGCTCTATCGTCCGAGCCAGTGCCGAGATCACCCATGATTGGCAAAGCGCAGCGGGCAAGTACGGCGAGGGCCGCCGCAAACAAGGCGACCAGGCCCAGCGCCACCGGCAAGGTGGCGACCTGCGCCACCGCACCGATCATGGGGGGACCCGACAGAAAACCAAGATAGCCCAAACTGGCGACGCCGGAAATGCCATGTGCGGGCGAGATACCGGGCACCCGCGACGCGCAGGCGAAGAGCACCGGCACCACGTTCGCGATGCCCAGGCCCACCAGCGCGAAACCTGCCAGCGCCGCCGCCGGATGGCCGATCAGCAACACCGCCAGCATCGCGATGGCGGCCAGCGTGCCACCGACACTCAGCAGGGCCACGGCACCCAGTCGCGCACGAGCCCGGTCACCCGCGAAGCGGCCGATGGCCATCGCCACCGAGAACGCCGCATAGCCCAGTGCCGCCAGGGCTTGCGGCGACGCCAGGCTCTCGCGCAGGTAGAGCACGCTCCAGTCGTACATGGAACCCTCGGCGACCAAGCCCAGCGCGGCCATGGCGCCGAGCAGGACGATCACACCGTGTGGCCGCATGAAACTGTGGCCCGCTTCGTCGCTCGTGTGCGCCCACGCCGGCCGCCAGCATCGCCAGCGCCACTTCGGCCTCGCTCAGGCCGTGCAGGTGCTTGAAGGTCGGTACATGCACGCCCCAGGTCGCAAACGCCAGCCCGTTCAGGAAAAAGTGAAGATTCGTTGCCAGTCGCGCTGATCGGGGAACTGAAAGCGACACCCGGTCACTTGACGTGACTGCGCCAGTTGTACTGCTGCTTGAAGCCCAGCAAGCGCTTGATCTTCTCATTGCTCAGCAGGGTCTCAAACTCGCCGAGGGTCTTCTTGACCGGCACCGTCGGATAAAAGCGCTTGAGCAGCTCCGCCGTCGGCAGGTCGGACGAGACATCATCAGCGGCAACGTTCATCACCTGATAGCCCAGGCCGTCCTTGTCGACGCCCAAGCGCGCTGCGGTGGCCAGGTCGCGGGCGTCGATGTAGCTCCAGGTGATGCGGCGGCGGAAGCCCGGGTCCTTGAAGTATTCGGGAAACTTCGCGTAGTCCACCGGGTCGATCACATTGCCGATGCGCAGGCAGTAGATATCCGAGCCGGTTCGGGCATGGAATGCCTTGGCCGTGGCCTCGTTGATCACCTTGGACATCGCGTAGCTGTCCATCGGATCGACCGGGTATTCTTCATCGAGCGGCAGGTACTCGGGCATGCGGTAGTTGTCGGCGAAGACGATGCCGTACGTTGTTTCGCTCGATGCGATGATGACTTTCTTGATGCCGTACTTCGCCGCCGCGTCAAGCACGTTGTAGGTGCTCATGACATTGATGCGAAAGACCTCGTTGTCCGGGTGCGTCATGATCCGCGGAATTGCCGCGAAGTGGATGATGGCATCGATCGGTGCCGGTTTGATGGATTCGCTGAATTCGTGCCGTACCGTTGTACTGCACAGCGCATTGAAGACCTGGCCGGCGTCGGTCAGATCGGTAATCATGGTTCGGGCCGCGGAGTTGGGCAGAACGGTGCGGTCCAGGTTCATGACCTGGTGTCCGTGGTCAAGCAGATCCTTGACGACCCATTTACCGGCCATGCCGCTGCCGCCGGTGACGATGATGTTCTTTTTCATTGCATTTCCTTTGATGGTGAGTGTGTTGGTTGTCTGGATTGAAATTATTCGGCGGCCGTCTCAGTGCCGGCTGGCCAAGGCGTCACGCACTGCCTCGACACCGCTTTGCGGCGAGGACAGGACGGGCACCTTCAAGTCGGTGAGTGAGGGGACCAGCCGCGCCATCGACACCTGTGCCAGTACGATGACATCCACTTTGTCGGCCAGGGACTGGATCGTGCGCTTGACGAT
>NZ_LDUG01000062.1:2926-3490 GCF_001530125.1 Thiobacillus denitrificans
ATCTTGATGATGGGAATAGAAATGGCTGCACGGGCAGCGCTGGCCGCCTCACCCACCGACGAGCAGGCATTGAGCAGCGCGACGGCACCCATCTGCTGCCCCAGTTGCATGTAGGAAAAGATGCGCCCTGTGACAGCCTCGGTGAGATGGCCTGCCGCGATCACATCGTTGAGCAGGCTGTCATCCATGAGGTTGACGACGCGCACGTCTGGCAATATCTGCTGAAACTGCTGCTTGATCGGCTGTATGGTTGCGGGTCCGGTGTGGACGACGACGACGGTTCTCATTGAAAACTCCTGGTTAATGAAATCGAAAAATTCAAGCGGCCGCGGCTTCCATGACCACGTGCTGGGTGGCTTGCTGCCGTGACAGCTTGGCAGTGATGGCGCCCTCGCGCATGACAATCACGCGGTCGCTGATCGCGAGGATTTCCGGCAAGTCTGACGACACGACGATGACGGCCATACCGCGTGACGCCAGCTCCTGCAGGAGCCGGTGCACATCGGCTTTAGCGGCAATATCGATGCCGCGCGTGGGCTCATCGACAATAAGCACCTTCGGTGA
>NZ_LDUG01000063.1 GCF_001530125.1 Thiobacillus denitrificans
ATGGAGGTCCATCGTGATGACGTCGGGCCGTTGGCGCGCCACGGCCTCGATCGCCTGCTCGCCATCATTCGCCGTCCCGATGACTTGAATGCGGGGATCCGCGCCGAGAATGTGAACGAGAAACTCGCGCACCACGGGTGAATCTTCCACCACCAGGACTTTGATCATGGGCATTGCCTCATGGTGTTTTTCCGGAGCGGTGATCCGCGCGATCTTGCGTCCGCGCTCATCCCGGGGTCACCGGCTGAACGGGCGCCGGTTCATAGCATATTACGAGGTTTCTGCCGCGCTGCTTGGCCGCATACATCGCCACGTCGACAGCCGCGACCAGGGCCTGCGCGTTGTCTGCGTGTGCCGGCCAGGACGCGATCCCGATGCTGACGGTAATGCGCAACGACGCGCCGGCATCGACATCGAACGACTGCGCCTCCACCGCCGCACGCAGACGCTCGGCGAAACTGGCGGCGGCCTCAAGATCGGTCTCAGGCAGGATGATGGTGATCTCCTCGCCGCCGTAGCGGCATACGCGGTCGACGGCACGCACCTCGCGGCCCAGCAGTTCGCCCAGTCCCTTGAGCACGACATCCCCCGCCTGGTGTCCGTGCATGTCGTTGACGCACTTGAAGTGGTCGATGTCGAGCAGCAGCAGCGAAAGCGGCCGCTTGAAGCGCTGCGCGCGTGCGAGCTCGTCCCCGAACAGCACGTAGAAGGTGCGGTGGTTGTAGAGCCCGGTGAGGCCGTCGTGCGTAGCGAGCTGCTCGAGCGCAGCCTGGTCCGCTTCGAGCTGCCCGGCCATCGTATTGAAGGCCGCGCCCAGCTCGCCCAGCTCGTCATGACGACGGATGGCCACCCGGTGTGACAGCTTGCCTTCTGCCAGACGCGCCGCACCCTGTCGCAACGTGTCCACCGGATCGGTGACGGAGCGCGCCAGCACCACGCCGGCGACCAGGGATGCGGTGGCGGCCACCACGAAGGCAGCGAAGGTCGCCCACAGGGCTCCGGTGCGGGCGGCGCTGGCCTGCGCGAGACTCTGCTCAATCACCTGATGGAAATGACCGTGCGCCTCATCAAGCGCGGACACGGCCCGCTCAATGTGCGCATCGAACTGTTCCATGTCGCGCGCCACCGCCGCGTTGCCCACCGGGTCGGGCTGGCGCAGCAACTGCTCGCCCAGGGGCAGTGCCTGTGCCCAGTCCGCGCGCGCGGCCCTGATCAACGTGCGCTCCTCCGCCAGCGTGAACCGCTCGGGCGAGGCCTCCTCGAAGGCCCGCTCCACCCGTTGGTGCAGTTGCGCGAATTGCCGACGCTCATCCGGATCGCCGTGGATCAGATAATCGTTGACCGGCATGGCGGCCTGGAGCAGCGACTTCTGCAGGTGCGTCACGGGCTCCAGTTTTTCGGCGAATTCGCGCACGATGTCCTCAAGCGGCTCGATCAGCTGCGGCAGCAGATAGAACTGGCCCACGACGGCGGCCACCAGAAACGGCAGCAACACGGCGCCCAGACCCAGGGCGAAGCGGGTGCGCAGGGAAACCTGAAACTTGAGCACTGAAATTTGAAACGTCATAACAACCTCCGGATCACTTCCAGCAGGTTACTCTGGTCAAAGCTCCTTTTGACGATATACGCATTGGCGCCGACGTCGATCCCACGCTCGCGGTGCTCGCTTGATCCCAGCGCCGTTACCAGCACCACAGGTAGCTGCGCAAGCCGCTTGTCCGAGCGCAGCTTGGCCGTGAGATCGAAGCCGTCCATGCGCGGCATTTCCACGTCCGACACGACCAGATCGAACACCCCGGTCTTGAGCGCGGTGTAGGCGTCGACGCCATCGACTGCGGTGGTGACGCTGTAGCCCGCCGATTCCAGAATGTTCTTGATCAGCGCCCTCGAGGTGATCGAATCCTCGGCGACCAGGATAGCCCGCTTCGCTGCCGGCGCGTGCGGCTCGCCGGCGACGCTCACGAGCGGACTTGCCGCCGGCCGCATCGCCGACGCCATCAGATCGGGCACATTCAGGACCGGCACCACCTGGCCCGTCCCCAGGACACTCGCGCCGGCGAGGTTGCGCACGCGCTTGAGTTGCCGCCCGAGCCCCTTGACCAAGACCTCCTGCTCCGCCAGCACCGCATCCACCCGGAATGCGATGCGGCCGGCGTCTAGGCCGAGCACCACCACCTGTACGTGGTCCGCAGACTCTCCCGGCGCGCGCGGAATTTCCAGCACGTCGGCCAAATGGGCCAGCGACAGCGCCTGCCCGTCGAGCGCGATCGTTTCGCGGTTTTCCACCGTCCGGATGTCCTTCGCCGTCACCAGCGCCACCCGCTCCACGCTGATTGCCGGAATGATGAATACCCGACCGCCGGTGCGAACGAGCACACCCCGGAACATGGCGAGCGTCAGCGGCAGCACGATGCGGAAGCTCGTGCCCCGATCTGGCTGTGTCTCCAGGGTAATGGTGCCGCCCAGCCGTTCGACCCGCTCGCGCACGATGGCGAGCCCCAGTCCCCGCCCGGAAAGCTCGGTGACGATGGGGCTGGTGGAGACACCGGACTGGAACACGAGCGCCAGCGCCTCGCGTTCGTTCAATTTCTCCAGTTCCTCCGCGGACATCATCCCAAGCTTCCCCACCGCTGCCTTGACCTTCGCCACGTCGATGCCCGGCCCGTCGTCGACGACCAGGATTTCGACCTTGCTGCCGTCCTTGTGCGCGACGGCGATGGTGAGCATCGCGTGCGCCGGTTTACCTTTCTGCTCACGCGCCGCCGGCCGCTCGACGCCGTGATCGACGCAGTTCCTGAACAAATGCACGAGCGGGTCTTTGATCTGTTCGAGAATCCGCCGGTCGATTTCGATCTCGTCCCCGCGAATCGCCAGTTCCACCTGCTTGCCCTGATCGCGCGCGAGCTCGCGCGCCAAGCCGGGGAAGGCTTCGAGCAGCGACGAGAACGGCAGCATGTGCATTTCCTTCACGTCGTGCAGGAGGCCATCCACCATGGCGCTCAAGGCGCGATGATCGTGCGCGGCGGACCTTTCCAGCTTCGCCAGCCGGTCCTCCAGCAGCTTCATTAGCGGTGGTTCTGCATCCAGATACTCGAGCAGCTTCGTCAGTTCCCGCTGCGCGATGGCGTTGCCGTTTGTTTTTTGTGATTGTCCGAACGAACGTTCCACCGCCCGCATCGCGGGCCGAACTTTGGCGAGCTCCTTTTTCCAGACGGCCAGCGTGGTCCCGAGCTCCCGCAGTTCGCGCGCCCGCTCACCCGCTGCCAGCCGCGGCGCAAGCAATTCCTCCGTCTGCCGCATCACCGCATCGAGTTTTGCGGTGCGCACCCGTATCGTCCCGGCGCCACGGCTGGAAGTCTGCAGCCCCGCAGCCGGGTCGGGGCTCGCGCCCGGTTCGCCGGACGCGGCGAAAGGAAGAGAAAGTACGTCCTGCACCACAGGGGGCGCGCCTTGCAATGCAGCCTCGAGCCGGCGCACCAGCGCCGCAACCGCCTGCTTCTGGGGCCCCGCCTTGGCCTGACCGGCGGAATCAAGGAGTCCGCGCAGCGCCTCCAGCGTCTGATGCAGCAGATCGAAAAGCGCCAGCGTGGCGGCAACGCG
>NZ_LDUG01000064.1 GCF_001530125.1 Thiobacillus denitrificans
GCCGTCCAGCGGCGGTCTTGCTGAATCAGCAACGCATCGACCGCCATGGCCATGGAGGTCTGTTCCAGGTCGGCCGCCTGCAGCAAGGGCTGGCTGCGCGCAGCGGCTACATCGGCCAGAAACGGCGTAAACAGTTGCGCGCGCACCGGCAAGCCCTGAACCGCTTGTGCCAGGTTCGATTCCAGCAAGGCCGTCATGGGCAAGCTGGCCTGGCGTGCACGCTGCGTTGCAGTGCTGGGCAGATAAAAGCTCGGGCTTTCAAATCTGGCGAGTTCGCCCTGATCGACTTGCGTTTGCAGCACCGCAGAAACTTGCTCGGACGAGCGCAATACAGATTCCCGACTCGTGCCCGATACCACCACCAGATAACGCACATCGGGTGCGCCCATGTCGGCGCGCAGACGCTCATCGAGCGCCACCTCGGCCTGCGACACCGGACTTAACGACGATATCTTGTCATTCAACAAGCTGGCACGGTTCTGGATGAGGATGGCGCAGGCCGCCAGCAACAGTATCGCGGCCGGCCAGCGCAGCGCAGCGGCGCGCTGTGTCAGGCGGGACAGGCCGACGCCGATGGCCGCTACATCACGGATGCGAAATGTCGCTGGCAGCAGATGAGGCAGGACGAAACGGGTCACTATGGCGGCGGCTACCAGCCCGGCAATCGCATACAGACCGAGTTGCGCCAGCCCCGGAAAGCCGGACAACAGCAGCGAAGCAAAGCCGGCTATCGAGGTCAGCACACCGAGGCGGATGGTGGGCCAGAAGCGCTTGATCCAGTTCTGCTGGTCTGCACCGCTTTGTTCGGATTGCACAAACAGGTAAATTGAATAGTCCACCGCCTCGCCGATCAGCGCGGTGCCAAACCCCAGGGTGATGCCGTGCACCGCCCCAAAGCCCAGACTGACTGCGGCGACGCCTGCCAGCGCACCGCTGATGACGGGCAAAAAACCCAATGCCAGTGCGCTGAAGGAGCGGTAAACCAGCAATAGCAGCGTTGCAATGAGCAAGACACTGATGAGGGACAGGCGGGTGACCTGACTTTTGATGGTGTCGCGTGACGTCACGGAAAACACGCCGGGACCGGTCATCACCAGCCTGGCGTCAGGGCTTGCGCTGGATGCCTGGTCAAACGCTTGCCGGATGGCCGCCATGGCGCTTTGTTGGGCATCGGTGTCGGACCCCGCCGCGCGCGTTTGTATCAGCATCAAGGCGCGCGCACCGTCGCGTGATGCCCAGGCACCATCGACCAGCTTTGGGTGGGTGCCGCTGTTGAGTTGGTCAAGTAATTTCACCATTTCACCGCTCGGGTCGCGTGGCAGCATGGACTTGACCAGCAGCCCGGCGGGCGAG
>NZ_LDUG01000065.1 GCF_001530125.1 Thiobacillus denitrificans
GGCGTTCCGGTCCGTACCTACGGACGGCTTACCCGTGCCGTGGGGCTGGTGCTGGAAGCGGTGGGCCTGCGCCTTCCGGTGGGCAGCGACTGCCTGATTGAACTCCCCCCCGGCTATGCGCAAAAAACGGCTGAGGCAGAAGTCGTCGGGTTTGCGGGTGAGCGCATCCTGCTGATGCCGCTCAGCGCCGTTGACGGCCTGCTGCCGGGTGCCCGCGTCTATGCGCTCGAATCGCCCGCGGGTGCCGGCGGCGTCGGGCCACGGACCAAGCGCCTGCCTGTCGGCGAGGGCATGCTGGGCCGTGTCGTGGATGCCGCAGGCCGGCCGCTCGATGGCCTGGGTCCGCTCAATTTCGACCGGGAAGTGCCGCTGTCCCGGGCACCGATCAATCCGCTGACCCGCGCGCCCATCAAGGACGTGCTGGATGTGGGCGTTCGCGCCATCAACGCCATGCTGACCGTGGGGCGGGGCCAGCGCATGGGCCTGTTTGCCGGCTCGGGCGTCGGCAAAAGCGTGTTGCTCGGCATGATGGCGCGCTACACCAGCGCCGATGTGATTGTGGTGGGACTCATCGGCGAACGCGGCCGCGAGGTCAAGGATTTCATCGAGAACACGCTGGGCAAGGAAGGCATGGCCCGCGCGGTGCTGGTGGCGGCCCCCGCCGATACCTCACCCCTGCTCAGGCTGCAAGGGGCCGCTTACGCCACCTGTCTGGCCGAGTATTTCCGGGACCGGGGCAAAAACGTCTTGCTGATCATGGATTCGCTGACCCGCTACGCGATGGCCCAGCGGGAAATCGCGCTGGCCGTGGGCGAGCCGC
>NZ_LDUG01000066.1 GCF_001530125.1 Thiobacillus denitrificans
GGGCTGGACCCGCTGTACATCGCCAACGAGGGCAAGCTGGTGGCGGTCGTGGCCCCCGAGTCAGCCGAGGTGGTACTGGCGGCAATGCGCGCGCATCCGCTGGGGCATTCGGCAGCGCGCATCGGCCAGGTCAACGCCGACCCGCATCGCTTCGTGCAGATGGCCACGGCCTTCGGCGGGCGCCGGGTGGTGGACTGGCTGAGCGGCGAGCCGCTGCCGCGCATCTGCTGAGCCCGCACTCCGCGCCAACGCCCCGCCAATCGTCTACGAGTTGACATGGCGCAATAACCCAGTCGCGCCAGCAGCTATGTTGAACGGGTGCATTGATGCGCTCGTGACATGGTCGCTGCACCTCCCCTTTCCCCTTTCAATTACAGGAGATTCGACATGCAGCAGCATGCAATGACCGAGACCGCCTACGCCTGCCTCGAGGTGGGTTGGGGCGAATCCCTCCCGCTCGTTCAGTGCGCCTGTGACGCACCGGGGGCCGGGTTGTCATTTCAATCTGCCGCACGCCATCGGAATTCAGCCAGGAGCGGAATATGACGATTTCGAAAGACCAGCAGACCAAGCTTTATCGTCACTACACCGAACCCAAGATGGTGACCGAATTGACGCGAAAAACGGTGGCGCTGGTTCTGGCCGGCGGACAGGGTTCGCGACTCAAGGACTTGACGGCCTGGCGCGCCAAGCCCGCAGTACCGATCGGCGGCAAGTACCGGATTATCGATTTTGCCTTGTCCAACTGCGTCAATTCCGGGATCCGCCGCATCGG
>NZ_LDUG01000067.1:0-542 GCF_001530125.1 Thiobacillus denitrificans
CCGGGCGATTGCGCTGGACATGGAAAGCGCCACCATTGCCGCCAACGGGTTTCGCTTTCGCGTGCCCTATGGCACGCTGCTGTGCGTGAGCGACAAACCGCTGCACGGCGAGATCAAGCTGCCCGGCATGGCCAATCACTTTTACCGCGAACGCGTAGACCAGCATTTACGCATCGGCATACGCGCGGTCGAACTGCTGCGCGCCGAGGGCAGCAGCCAGCTGCACAGCCGCAAGCTGCGCAGCTTTTCGGAAGTGGCGTTCCAGTAAAGCCCTGGGCTATTTCCTTTTGCTATTTTTTAAAGCGGCAGCGCCCCGGTTTTATTGGCGGAATATGAAGCACAAGTTTTTATTTCGCCTGCTTTTCCGGCTTGGGGCCTTGTTGATGGGAGCGGGTTTGCTGTTTCAGCCAGCCCTTGCGGACACGGAAAATACGGCGACGGTAAGGATAGGCGTGCTGGCCTATAAAGGCGCCGAGGCGGTGCAGGAGGACTGGTCCCATGTCAGGAACTGGCTTGAAACCAGCATTGCGGGCCACCATTTC
>NZ_LDUG01000067.1:792-1158 GCF_001530125.1 Thiobacillus denitrificans
CGCGTGCTGGCGCCGATCGACATCCGGGGCTTGCCGTGCCAGACCTCGTCACGGCTATACCCCGACTGGCCGATTGCCGCCTTGCGTCATACTCCGGCGGAACTGTCCAGGCAAGTGGCCATCGCCTTGTTGCGCATGCCGCGTACCGCAGAGGGCTATAGCTGGACGATCCCCAGTGATTATCAGGTTGTTGGTGAGTTGTTCCAGGAACTGAGAATCGGCCCCTATGCCTATTTGCGCCTATGGACCTTCGAGGGCGTTTTGCGGCGCTATTGGGGCTGGATGCTGCTGATTCTGGCCTTGCTGGTCACCTGGGCGGTGCATACCGTGCGGGTCGAATACCTGGTCAGCCAGCGCACCCGCGCG
>NZ_LDUG01000067.1:1249-2167 GCF_001530125.1 Thiobacillus denitrificans
AGAGCAACGCCGCATGGCAGAAGAAGCGCTGCTGCATCAAGCCACGCTCGACCATACCGCGCGACTGGCCATACTCGGCGAAATGGCCAGCGCGATCGCGCACGAGCTGAACCAGCCGCTGGCGGCCATCGGCAATTTCGCCCGCGGCATGGCGCGGCGCATTACAGCAGGCCGACTGGAGCCGGCGCCCCTGCTCGACGGAACCCACGAGATCGTCACGCAAAGCGAGCGGGCGGCAAGCATCATCCGCAACATCCGCGCGTTCTCCCAAAAAAGAGCGTCCGAACAAAAATCAGTCGATCTCAAGGCGGTCGTGGGCGAAACCATCGCCCTGTTCACCGGCACCCATCCGCAAGCGCGCGTGATCTGGCAGCCCGCCGAAACGCCGGAAGTGTCCACCGTGGTGGCCGACCCCGTGCAGATCCAGCAAGTCATGCTCAATCTGCTGAAAAACGCACTGGATGCGCAGCAGACGGCCGGCCGGGCGGACGAACCGATCGAGGTGCAGTTCCGGGCGGAAGCTGGCGCCTGTGTCATCACCGTGCGCGATGGCGGTTGCGGTCTTGCGCCCGAACAGTTCGCGCGCCTGTTCGAACCCTTCTTCACGACCAAAACCGAGGGCCTCGGCCTGGGCTTGTCACTGAGCAAGGGCATTATTGAATCGCTCGGGGGCACGCTGTCGGCGGCGGCCCATGACGACGGCAAACCCGGGCTGGCGATAGGGTTCAGCCTGCCGAGAGAAGAATCACAGGAAGACCTATGAACGAACGCGATGCCGTACTTTTTGTGGTGGACGATGACGCGGCGATGCGCCGCTCGCTGGCTTACCTGTTCGACTCTGCCGGATGGCGCGTGGAGGCCTTCGAGTCGGCGCATGACTTTCTCGACCGTTACAGCGGGCATGTGCCGGGCTGCCTG
>NZ_LDUG01000068.1 GCF_001530125.1 Thiobacillus denitrificans
CCCACAGGTTGGCAACCGTCGATGGCGTGTTGGTCGGCGTCTTGCCGGCCAGCGAAACGCCGCCCTGCACGAAGTTCTCGTACTGCGCATCGACGTAGGTGAGGTTGCCCTGCAATGACAGCCTGGCGGTGGGTTGCAGCCCGACGGCCAGCTCCACGCCCCTGGCGGACTGCTCGCCGACCAGGACGGTCAGCGCGGTGTTGTTCGGGTCCTGGGTGGCAATGTTCTTGCGCGTGATGCGGTAGGCCGCGACCGTGGCCGACCCTTTGCCTTGCCAGAAATCGACCTTGCTGCCGATCTCCGCCTGCCGGCCGGTCGTGAGTTCGCTGTTGTCGCGCACATTGGCAAAGGTGGCCGTGGAAAGGATGCCGGACGGTGGATCTGCCG
Organism: Thiobacillus denitrificans; assembly: GCF_001530125.1. Lineage (GTDB taxonomy): Bacteria > Pseudomonadota > Gammaproteobacteria > Burkholderiales > Thiobacillaceae > Thiobacillus > Thiobacillus denitrificans_C. Next base: position 388 of record NZ_LDUG01000068.1, read on the forward strand.
CCGTGGCGTACTGCGCGTACAGATTGGCGCCGGGCGCAAAGTCCCATACCAGGCCGATTCGTCCGGTCGTCGGGCTGTAAGTGCGCGAGAAGGTGGCGGGACTGGCGGCGGTCACCGCGCGCCGGTTGGTCAGGCCAAGCGCGATGCGCTCGTGGCGCAGCGCCGTCACCAGGTTCAGGGTGGGCGCCAGGGCGGTGCGGTTTTCCAGGTACAGCGCGGTCGTGGTGACCTTGTTGTCCCTGTCGGGGCTGAAGCCCGGCGTCATGCCTGGCACCTGGAAAAAGCGCTCGGTAACGAAGTTGTAGGGATCGACCGTGCTGACCACAGCCGGCAGGCTGTTGGGGAAACGGGTCTGCTTGTTCACGCTCACATCCAGACCATAGGACCAGTCGCTCTTGAGCCCGGCGAGTTGCCCCTTGTAGAGCCCCTCGATGCGGTCACCGACGACCTGATGGTCATGCCGCTGCAGCAGTGCGCCCGAGCGGATCACCGCTGTGTTGGCCGCGTTGTAGCGATAGCTCTCCACGTTGCGGTAGTCGCGCAGCGCATCGTAGGCATAGAAGGTGTTCTTGAACTGCAGCGCGTCGGTCGCCTGCCAGTCGGTCACCGAACGCAGCCATTGCACGCGCTGGGCATAGATGCCGTCAGCGCTGTTGAAGTTCTTGAAGCGGATGCCGGGATCAACGCGCAGCGTGCCCGTCGCCGGGTTGAGCACCGGCGTGCCCCAGTAGGGCCGGTCGACCTCCTCATCCTGGTATTCGTAAGCCAGGGTATGGGTCAGTCCGCCGCCGAAGTCCGACAGCAGCGAAGCGGCGAATTGCGTGGCCTTGGTTCCGGTGCCGTCGACCCAGCTGCCGGCGTCGCGGCGGTTCACGTCGATGCGCACATAGTGGCTGCCCGCTCCGCCGTCGCCGGCTATGCGGCGATTCAGGCCAAAGGACGCTTCCTTCAGGCCATGGCTGCCCAGCCGCAGCTGTGCGTCGGCAAAATTGCCTTTTTCCGCGATCTTGGTGATGTAGTTGATGGAGCCGCCGACCGCACCCGAGCCGAACAAAAAGCTCGACGGCCCGCCGATGGCCTCGACACGGTCGTAGATCCAGCTGTCCACCGGGCGCGCTGCAATCGAATATTGCACGTTGACGCCGTTGAACATCTGGCTGATGGAGCCGCTGCCAAAGCCGCGGTAACTGACGCCGACACTGCCCGGCGCGTCGTGCGCAGTGACGCCGGGAATGGCGCGCAGTATCTCCTGGGTATTTTGCGCACCGCGCGCATCAATGGTGGCGCGGTTCACGACGGTGACCGAGGCCGGCGTCTCGCGCGGGCTCAAGCCCAGGCGGCTGCCGGTTTCGGAAGGGGTGTCCAGGTTGAGACGGCCATTGGCGACCGGTCCATCGTCGACCACCTCGATTTGCCGCAGCGTCGCAGCTTCAGTTTGAGCGCGGCTGGAGGCAGACGCCA
>NZ_LDUG01000069.1 GCF_001530125.1 Thiobacillus denitrificans
CGGCGAGCGGGAGTTTATTGGCACCGTAGAGCCCGGCGGCATCTTCGGCATCAATTTCGGCATGGGGCTGGCACTCAACGACAAGTCGACGTTCAGCATGGGCGTTGACCTGAACTCCGTCGGTCGCACGCGCCAGAACGCAACGCCGGTGGCGGGCTCCGTGCGCACCCAGCTGGCCAGCCTGTTGCTGGGCTATTCGTACCGATACAGTGACAAGACGACCTTTAGCGTGACGGTCGGCGCCGGTCTCACGCGTGATACGCCGGATCTGACTGTGGGCCTCAGGATTCCGATGTCATTCTGAAGGGGTGTCATGGAGTTGCGAAAAATCCTGTCCGTCTGCGTGGGATCCTGTTCTGGAGAGGTGTTTGATCAATTGCCGGCGAGTGGCTGGATTTCTCTGCCAGCAATCGATCTCGTCGCGGCGCGGCGCATACAGGCGCATCAGCAGGTGAAGGTTGGCGTGCTGCTGCTCGGTGACGCTTCCCTCGAGCGACTCGGCGAAGTCGAGGAGTGGCTGCGGCTATCGAACAGGATGGAGTGGGTGGGCGTGTTCCAGGTCGAGGCCCTCGATTCGCCCGTCCTGCGCGAGCTGGTCCTGAGCTGCTTTTTCGACTACCACACGCTGCCCGTGGACTGGCGCGTGCTCAATCTCACACTGGGGCACGCCTTTCGCCGCGCCCAGTTGCGAGGCCAGGACGACGATT
>NZ_LDUG01000007.1 GCF_001530125.1 Thiobacillus denitrificans
CATGCGGCCGCTTTCCGGAAAACCCTGTAGCCGTCGTGTGGACAGGACAATTCTTTCGGCAAAACGCCGGGCGTAAAACGCTGAATCCCTGCTGATGTAGCGTACAAGATCATCCAGGTCGTCCCGCGCGCACTCCGACCATTCAACCTTCATGATTCAGGTAACGTTTTTCCATTTCTTCCTGCGAGGTGATTCTTCCTTCTTCGGCTGCCTTCAGCGAGCGTTCCAGCTTCTGACGCACGTAGAGGGCATACATGACATCGTCGAAGCTTGCCTGGTCCGGCAGGTGATCGGCAATGTCGTGAACGATTTGTTTGACCGTTTGCATGGCGGCTCCTTGGTAATCTGCGGAAAGGAAATGAAATTGATTCTAACCTGTCCATCCGCCCGCTCAATTTTTCTTCCCAATCAAACGGCTAAAACGCTTACCGGGTACGGTCGTTAAGGAGACGCTGATTAATCCGTCTTTGCGAGGAGCGAAGCGACGCGGCAATCCAGAAATGCCTGCTTGATCAATGCGCTGGATTGCCGCGCTTCGCTCGCAATGACGGCTATATCGAATTAATCAGTGTTTCCTTAAGCGTGGCGTCGGCTAGATGATTCTCAGACCACGTTTTGATGGGCGTTAATTTCATGTCTGTTCCCAACATTCCCACTCTACCCTGCGTCCTGATGCAGGTCGGGCTTCGCGTTTTTTCGACGTTTGCGATCAGCGGGAATCAGTTCGATCTTGAGCGTACATCCCACAGCCTCGGCATAACGCTTGAGCGAGGCGACCGAGGGGGCGTGCTTGCCGGCGGATTCCAGGCGCGAGATGGCGCTCTTGGTGGTGCCCATGCGGGTGGCCACGGCTTCCTGGGTCAGGCCGGCGCGGGTACGCGCGGCCAGCATTTCGCTGGCCAGAGCGTATTCGAGTTCCAGCGCTTCGTAGGCTTCGCTGAAGCCACGCCGCTTGGATGCCTTTTCAAGGAACGCCTTGTGGTCGTGGCGTACAGGTTGGAATTTCAGATCAGCCATTTTGAACCTCCTTCAATCGCTTGCGGGCGATCTTGACTTCGTGGTCGGGCGTTTGCTGCGACTTCTTGATGAAGGCATGCAGCACAACCACGCGCCGGCCGACGAGAAAACAATAGAACGCCCGGCCGATGCCCGAGCGGCCGCGCGGGCGCAATTCGAACAAGCCGTCTCCAAACGCGCGCGAATACGGCAGCTTCAGGTGGGGCCGTGTTCCATCAGTAATTCGACGATCCGCGCGTAGTCCGCGAGAACATCGACCGGCCAGGATTCGATTTCGGCCAGCACGCGTTCGTGGAAATATTCGACGGAAAACGCCATGAGCGAAGGTTAGCACTATTGCTAACCTTCGCTCATGGCGAAAAATCTGGAATGGTGCACAGGCATGTAAAAACGCCCCGGCGATTCCAGGGATCACGGGGGCGTTTCAAGTCCAGAACGACCAAGCCTTAGCCCGGCAGCATCGCCAGCAACCCATTCAGCCGCCGTACGAAGCTCGCCGGATCGTCGAGCTGGCCGCCTTCCGCCAGCAGGGCCTGCTCGAACAGCAGGTTGGCCCAGTCGGCGAAGCGGGCGTCGTCGGATTCGCTGTTGAGCCGCGTGACCAATGCGTGTGACGGGTTGATTTCCAGCGTCGGCTTCACCGTGGGCGCGGCCTGGCCGGCGGCTTTGAGCAGGCGTTCGAGGTTGGCGCTCATGTCGCCTTCGCCGGTGACTAGACAAGCCGGCGAATCGGTGAGGCGGTGGGTGACGCGTACGTCCTTCACGCGCTCGCCGAGCGTGGTCTTGATGCGCTCGACCAGCGGCTTCATGGCGTCTTCGGCTTCCTTCTGCGCGGTCTTTTCGGCCTCGTCTTCCAGCGCGCCTAAATCAAGCCCACCCTTGGCGACGGATTTCAACGGCTTGCCGTCGAATTCATTCAGGTTGCCCGACAGCCATTCGTCGACGCGATCGGACAGCAGCAGCACTTCGATGCCTTTCTTGCGGAAGATTTCGAGGTGCGGGCTGTGCTGGGCGGCGGCGAAACTGTCGGCGGTGATGGTGTAGATCGCTTCCTGGCCTTCCTTCATGCGGCCGATGTAGTCCTTGAGCGAGACGACCTGCGCGTCGGTGTCGGTGTGGGTCGACGCAAAACGTAATAGCGCGGCGATGCGTTCCTTGTTGGCGTAGTCCTCGCCCGGGCCTTCCTTCAGCACCTTGCCGAACGCGTTCCAGAACTCGACGTATTTCTCCGGCTGGTTTTCGGCCAGGTCTTCCAGCAGGCCCAGCACCTTCTTCACCGAGCCGGCCTTGATGGCGTCGATGTCGCGGCTGTTCTGCAGGATTTCGCGCGAGATGTTCAATGGCAGGTCGGCCGAATCGATCACCCCGCGCACGAAGCGCAGGTATTGCGGCATCAGCTGCTCGGCGTCGTCCATGATGAAGACGCGGCGCACGTAGAGCTTGATGCCGTGACGGCGCTCGCGGTCGTAGAGGTCGAACGGCGCGTGCGAGGGCACGTAGAGCAGCGAGATGTATTCCTGCTTGCCCTCGACGCGGTTGTGCGACCACGCGAGCGGCAGCTCGAAGTCGTGGGCGACGTGCTTGTAGAACTCCTGGTATTCCTCTTCGCTGACGTCCTTCTTGGCGCGCGCCCACAGGGCGGAGGCGCGGTTGACGGTTTCGTCCTCGTCGGTCGGCGTTTCCACGCCGTCCTTCCATTCGCTCTTCTTCATCACGATGGGCAGGGTGATGTGGTCGGAATAGGTGCGGATGACTGACTTGATCTTGTAGTCGGAGAGGAACTCGTCCTCACCTTCGCGCAGATGCAGCACGATCTCGGTGCCGCGCGCGGGCTTGGCGACGGTTTCCAGGGTGTAGTCGCCGGCGCCTTCGGATTCCCAGCGCACGCCGTGCTCGGACGTGAAGCCGGCGCGGCGGGTGGTGAGGGTGATGCGGTCGGCGACAATGAAGGCGGAGTAAAAGCCGACGCCGAACTGGCCGATCAGCGCGGCGTCCTTCTTCTGGTCGCCGGAGAGCTGCGAGAAGAACTCGCGGGTGCCGGACTTGGCGATGGTGCCGATGTGCTCGATGACTTCCTGCCGGCTCATGCCGATGCCGTTGTCGCTGATGGTCAGCGTGCGCGCTTCGCGGTCGAAGGCGATGCGGATCTTGAGCTCGGGGTCGTTCTCGAACAGCGCGGAATCCGACAGGCCTTCGAAGCGCAGCTTGTCGGAGGCGTCGGAGGCGTTGGAAATCAGTTCGCGCAGGAAAATGTCCTTGTTGGAATACAAGGAATGGATCATCAGCTGCAGCAGCTGTTTGACTTCGGCCTGGAAGCCCAGGGTTTCTTTGGTGGCGGACATGCCTTTATCTCCCGTTGAACGTACAAATAAGGTGGAACGGGAGATGGGGGCGGGGGCGGCGGGTTTCAAGGGCTGTCCCAGGGTGTACGCATGGAGGGGATGTTGGAGGCCCGCCCTCGGGCCGATGGGGTGGGGGTTGCGACGGTGCGAAAATCGCGGCGAGGGCGCCGCTCCTACAACAGCGGTTTTGTCCGCCGGAATGGCGGGGCGACTATTTCTGCTTGGCGAGCAGGGCCAGCAGTTCCACCTGCGCGTTGTAGGGCTGGGCGCGGCGCGGCGAACGGCGGCGGTAGCTGCCGTCGGACAGCATTTCCCAGGCCTGCACGTTGTCGCGCAGGTAGGGCTTGAGGCCTTCGTTGATGACGCGTTTTTTCAGCTTGGGATTGAGTACTGGGAAGCCGGTTTCGATGCGGCGGAAGAAGTTGCGGTCCATCCAGTCGGCCGACGACAGATACACCTGTTCGTCGCCGCCATTTTTGAAATAGAAGATCCGCGTGTGTTCGAGGAAGCGCCCGACGATCGAACGCACCCGGATGTGTTCTGACAGGCCGGGGATGCCGGGGCGCAGCGCGCACACACCGCGGATGATGAGATGGATTTTCACCCCGGCCTGCGAGGCGGCATAGAGCGCGGCGATGACCTGTGGCTCCAGCAGGGCGTTCATCTTGGCGACAATGGCGGCGGGCTTGCCGGTGGCAGCGTGTGCGGTCTCGCGGTTGATCGCGGCGATGACTTCGCTGTGCAGGGTGAACGGCGCCTGCCACAGGCGCTTCAGCTTGCCGGCCTTGCCTAGCCCGGTGATCTGGGTGAACAGGCTGCCGACGTCGGCGGTCATGGTCTCGTCGGCGGTCAGCAGGCCGAAGTCGGTGTACAGGCGTGCGGTGCGGGCGTGATAGTTGCCGGTGCCGAGATGGGCGTAACGGCGCAGCACGCCTTCTTCGCGGCGGATGACAAGCGCGAGCTTGGCGTGGGTCTTGTGGCCGACCACGCCGTAGATCACATGGGCGCCGACTTCTTCCAGCTTGGCGGCCCAGTTGATGTTGGCTTCCTCGTCGAAGCGCGCCATCAGTTCGACCACCACGGTGACTTCCTTGCCTGACAGTGCGGCGCGGATCAGCGCCTGCATCAGTTTCGAGTCGGTTCCGGTGCGGTAGACCGTCTGCCGCATGGCGACCACGTTGGGGTCGGCGGCGGCCTGTTCGATGAAGTCGGTCACCGGCTGGAAGGACTCAAACGGATGGTGCAGCAGGATGTCGCCCTTGCGGATCTGCGCAAAGATGTCTTCGTTCTTGGCCAGCCGGGCGGGCAGGGCAGGGACGAAGGGTGGGAATTTCAGGTCCGGGCGATCGACCCAGTCGGGCACCTGCATCAGGCGAACCAGGTTCACCGGGCCGTGCGCCTGGTAGAGGTCGTCGGCGTCGAGCTCGAACTGTTCCAGCAAAAAGGCCGCCATCGACGCCGAGCAGTTGTCGGCCACCTCCAGCCGCACCGCCGCGCCAAAATTCCTCTGCGGCAGTTCGCCCTGCAGGGCCTGGCGCAGGTTCTTGGTTTCCTCATCATCCACAAATAAATCGGAATTGCGGGTGGCGCGGAACTGGTAGCAGCCTTCCACCGTCATCCCGGCAAACAGTTCGCCGACGTGTGCGTGCAGGATCGACGACAGAAAGACGAAGCCGTATTCGCAGCCGGCGATGTCAGCCGGCATGCGGATCACTCGCGGCAAGGAGCGCGGCGCCTGGACCACGGCGGCACCGGAATTGCGGCCGAAGGCATCGCGGCCGGACAATTCCACCGCGAAGTTGAGGCTCTTGTTGAGCACGCGCGGAAAAGGATGCGAAGGGTCCAGGCCGATCGGCGTCAGCACCGGCATCAGCTCACGGAAGAAATAGTCGCGAATCCACGCCGTCTGGGTTTCGTTCCACTGCGTGCGGCGAAAAAAGTGAATTCCGTGGGTGGCCAGCTCGGGAATGATTTCCTTGTTGAAGAGTTCGTATTGCCTGGCCACCAGCGCATGCGCGGTTTCCGATACTGCGCGGTATTGCTGGCCTGGCGTCATGCCATCGGGCGAGCGCTGGGCGGTATGGGCGCGAATCTGCTCCTTCAGCCCGGCCACCCGCACCTCGAAGAATTCGTCCAGGTTGCTGGAAAAGATGCAGAGAAACTTCAGCCGTTCCAGCAGCGGCATATCGGGATCGTCCGCCTGCGCCAGCACGCGGCGCTGAAATTCGAGGATGCCGAGTTCGCGGTTGATGAGGGTGTCGGGGCTGGGCAGGTTCATGGTTGGTTTTTCGTAGTGTGCTTCAATGATAAACGTCCACGTTTATCCTGACATGACAGATATATGACAGTTTCCGATTCATTCGAAATCGAACTCAAGCTGGCGCTGCCGCCGCAGCAGGCTGCGGCTTTTCTCAAACTGATGGCGCGGCGTCGCAGCGCACCCGTGCAACAGGCGCTGATTACCCGTTATTTCGACACCCCGGATTTTGCCTTGAGCGAACAGGGCGTCGCGTTGAGGGTGCGGCGGGTCGGGCGGCGCTGGCTGCAGACGCTGAAAACCGAGGGCGAGCGGCGCGGCGGGCTGTCGCGGCGCGCCGAGTATGAAATGGCGGTCACCCGCGGCACGCCGGACTGGAGCCGGTTTCCGGCCGAGGCGCTGGCCTATGTGCCCGACGCGCTGCGCGCGCAACTGGTGCCGGTGTTCGAAACGCGGTTCAGCCGCACTGCCTGGTTGCTCAAGGGCCGTGGCGGCGCGCAGATCGAGGTCGCACTGGACGTGGGCGAAGTGCGTGCGGGAAAAAACAGCCAGCCGATCTGCGAGATCGAGCTCGAACTCAAAGCCGGCCAGCCGGATGCGCTGTTCGCGCTGGCGCAGGGCTGGGCCCAGCAGCTCGACTGTGTGCCGCTGGATCTCAGCAAGGCCGAGCGCGGCGTGCGCCTGGCGCATGGCGAGGGTGCGGCGCCGGTGAAATCCGTGCCACTGGTGCTGAACCGGGACATGCGCGTGGAAGACGGCTTTGCCGCGATCGCCCAGGCGTGTCTCGCACAGTTCCAGGCCAATCTGCCGGGCGTGCTGGCATCCGACGACATCGAATACGTGCACCAGGCCCGGGTGGCGCTGCGGCGCCTGCGCGCGGCGCTGCGGCTGACTCGCCGCGTGTGCGTGCTGCCGGACGAATTGATGGACGGCCTGCGCACGCTGGCTGCCGCGCTCGGCCCGGCGCGCGACTGGGACGTGCTTTGCGGAGAAACCCTGACCGCGATTGCGCCGCATTACCCCGATGCCGACGCCTGGCAGCGCGGCATGGGCGCGCTGCAGGCGCATCGCGCCGAGGTGCGCGCGACCATGCAGGCAGCGCTGACCCAGGCACGCCCGGGCGCATGGTTGCTGGCGCTGCAGCGCTGGCTGTTGCAGCGCGGCTGGCGTGACGCCCCGGAAGCGCAGCGCTTCGTCCAGCTGTCGCCGTTGAGCAAGTGGGCGCGCCGGGCGCTGCAGAAAGGCCATCGCCCCATCGTTCGCGGCGCGCGCGATTTCGCGCAACTGCAAGCGGCGCAGCGCCATGCCCTGCGCATTGCCATCAAGCGCCAGCGTTATGCTGCTGAGTTTTTCCAGACCCTGTTCGGCGGGCGCCGGCAGGATCGATACCTGACTGTGCTGCGTGACGCGCAGGACAGCCTGGGGCGCACCAACGATGCGCGGGTGGCGTGGGGCCTGCTGATTGCAGCGCACACGGATGCGGGGCCGATGGGGGACTTCGTCCTCGGCTGGCTGGCGGCGAAACAGGCAGCTGCGGCGAACGGTGAAAGCACCAGACATTTGCAGGATTTCCTGAAATTGAAGTCTTACTGGTAGGTATCTCCCGTTCTTCCGTTTGTCGCACAATAGGCGCCGCACCGATTCAGAATCAGATATTTTTGGAGGAAAGCCGGATGGAACTCATTTTATGGCGACACGCCGAGGCCGAGGACACGACTCCCGATCTCACCCGCGAACTGACCGGACGCGGCCGCAAGCAGGCCGCGCGCATGGCTGACTGGCTCAATCCGCGGCTGCCGCCGGACATCCGCATTCTGGCGAGCCCCGCTACCCGTGCCCTGCAAACGGCGCAGGCGCTGGGGCGCGAATACGAACTAGCGCCGGTGTTGGCCCCCGGAGCCAGTGCCGAAGACGTGCTGGCCGCGGCCAGCTGGCCGGATGCGCCTTATCCGGTGCTGATCGTCGGGCATCAGCCCACGCTGGGGCAGGTGGCGATGCAGCTGCTGGCCGGGCAGGCGGGCGATCTGGCGGTCAAGAAAGGCGGCATCTGGTGGTTCCAGGGTCGTGAGCGGGCGGGTCAATTGCAGGTGGTGTTGCGCGCCGTGGCGGCGCCTGACTGGTTATAATCGCCGGGTGAATATTCAGCTTATCAAGCAAGACGTGATCCAGTTGAACCCGGCCACCCAGACGAGGTGCATGCAGTGCCGGGTTGGCTGAGCAGCCTGCGCGACCTGATCGCGGATGCCAGCCCGGTGCGCCGCTTCATGCTTGCCCTGCTGGTGATCCTGCCGCTGGCCGCACTGGCCGCCGCCTACCTGCGGTTCAACCCGCCGGTCTATCGCGTGCTGTATACGCAACTGTCCGACCGCGCCGGTGGCGAAGTCATCGCCGCGCTCGAACAGCTCGACATTCCCTATCGCCTGTCTGCCGCCGACGGCACCATCGAGGTGCCGGCCACCCAGCTGCATGCGGCGCGTTATCGCCTGGCTGCGCGCGGCCTGCCCAAATCCGATGACGATGCGCAGGACGAAGTCGACCGCGCTCCCCGGTTTGGCGCCTCGTCGCTGCAGGAGCAGCAGCGCTTTCAGCGGGCGCTCGAGATCGACCTGGCGCGTTCGATCCAGAAGCTGGAAGCGGTCGAGCTCGCGCGCGTCCATCTTGCCCTGCCCAAGGTTTCGCCCTTCCTGCGCGATGCGCCGCCCGCCACCGCTGCGGTACTGGTGCGCTTGCGTCCCGGTTCGCAACTGGATGCCGGTCAGGTGACGACCATTCAGACCCTGGTGGCCGCCGGGGTGCCGCGCCTGAAGCGCGCCGAGGTGCAGGTGCTCGATCCGCGCGGCGTCCTGCTGGGCGCTGCCGCGCCCGAGGCCGCCCAGTCGCAGCGCCTGGCGCTGGAGCAGGATCTGGTGCGGCGGGCGCTGGCGGTATTGACACCGTGGCTGGGCGAAGACCGCGTCAGCGTGCAGGTGACCGCCACCCTGGAAGACAGCGAAACCCGGCAGACGGTCGAGCGCGTGCAGAATGTCGTGGTGGCCGGGCAGGCGCGCCCGTTGGAAAAAACCGTGCGCACCACGCGCGTGCCGGAAGGACGCATCCAGCGCATCAATGCCATTGTGATTCTGGGGTTCGACGCCAGTGCCAACGAACAGTGGCGCGCCAGGCAGATGGCCGGCCAGGCGCTGGGACTACAGCCGGCGCGCGGCGACACGCTACGCGTGTATGCGCTGCCTGCGGCGGCGCCCAAACCGCAGGCCGATTTGCCTGCCGAAACACCCCAGGCCGCGGCTCCCGTGCCGGCACCCACGGTGCAGCCAGTGCAGCCGGCCAACCCGCCGCCCGCTGCGGCCAGTCCGTTTGCCTTGCCGCACTGGTCGCTGGCGGCTGCTGCTGCGGCGCTGATCCTGCTCGCGGTCTCGGCATGGCTGCGAGCCCGCCGGACGCCCGCAGCTGCGGCGGAGGTGATGGATTTCGACGCCGAGCTCGACGCGGCGCGCAGCCGGGTGCTGGCCGATCCGCGCGTGACGGCGGATGTCATCAAGCTATGGATGCGCGCATGAGCCAGGCCGGAATCGAGAAATCCGCCGTGCTGCTGCTCGCGTTGGGCGAGGAGGCCACGGCTGCGGTGTTGCGTTACCTGAGCCCGCTCGAGGTGAGCCGTCTGGGTAGCGCCATGCGCGAACTGGAGATGCTGCCGCGCGAACGCGTACGCGCAATCCTGCGCGATTACGCCGCCGAGGCAGCCGAACAGACCGGATTTGCCGCGGATACCGGACGCTTTCTCGATGAGACGCTCAAGCGGGCACTGAGCCCGGAACGCGCGCAGGCGATGCTGCAACGCCTGGGTGCGACGGGCGCGCAGACGCTGGGAAAACTTGCCTGGCGCGAACCGGCGGAGATTGCCGGCCTGCTGGAGGCGCAGCCGCCGCAGCTGATTGCCGTGGTGCTGGCGCAGCTGCCGCGCGACGTTGCGGCCGCGGTGCTCGACCTGCTTCCCGGTAAAACGCGCGCGGACACTTTACAGAGTCTGGCGCACAGCGACGCCCCCAGTGCCGACATGTTGCGCGAACTGGACGACTGGCTGGCCGGGCTCGGAGCCGTCGCGCCGGCGCAGGGCGAAGCCGCCGTCGCCAACCTGCTGGGGCAGATGAGCGAGGGCAGTGCGGCCGCCGCCTTGAGCCAGCTCGACCAGAACGATGCGGCGCTGGCTGCGCGCCTGCGCGTACGCCATCTCGCATTCGAGGACCTGGCGCGGCTGCCGGAAGCGAGCCGCAAAACTTTCTTGCGCAACGTCGGCGCGCGCACCCTGCTGCATGCGTTGAAGGGCAGCGACGGGCGGGTGCTCGATGCGCTCGCCGCGGTGATGAGCCCGACCGCGGCGCAGCGCATGCGCGATGATCTCGACACCCTGGGCGCCCTGCCGGTGACCGCGATCCAGGCGGCGCAGGACGAGGCCGGCGCCACCTTGCGGCGGCTGACGGCAGAAGGGGCGATCCTGTTCCCGGAAGAGGAGGCGGCATGAGCACAGACGACGACACCCCGTTCAATCAAGCCACGCTCAATCAAGCCACGGCGTTTGAACAATGGGAGGTGGTGGAGCTGGCCGCGTCTGCAAGCGAGGCGGCGACGCCCGCCGAGGATGTCGAGGCCGAGTGCGTCAGGCTGCGCGATGCCGCGCGCGCCGAGGGCTACGCCGAAGGGCTGGCCGCCGGGCGAGTGGAAGGGGAACAGGCCTGCGGGCGCATGAAACAGCTGGCCGAAAGCTTCGGCAACACCCTCGACAACTTCGATTTTCGCCTTGCCGACATGGTGCTGGAACTGGCGCTGGATGTGGCGCGCCAGGTGGTGGCGGGCGAGCTCGCGGCCCGTCCGGAGCGGATTCTCGATGTGGTCAATCTGGCGCTGAAACAGATGGCGGAAACCAGCCGCGAGGCGCGCCTGCTGCTGAATCCGGACGATGCTGCGCTGGTGCGGCCGCACCTCGACCAGGTGCTGGACAAGAACCGCCTGCGCATCGTTGAAGACGTGCGCATCGTGCGGGGTGGCTGCCTGATCGAAACCGCGCAGGGCGACCTCGACGCCACGCTGCCCGGGCGCTGGCGCCAAGTGGTGCAGGTGCTCGGCAGCAACAAGAACTGGCTGGAATAATTTTAATAAATGGCGCTTTCATCGTTATTTGTTGGTGTTGGCCAGCGCTGTAGGAGGGGCGCCCTCGCCCCGATTTGCGCGCCGTCGCAACCACCACGGCATCGGCCCGAGGGCGGGCCTCCTACAACAGCACACCCCCGCGGGATGCTGCCGTGTCTCTGTGGTTCAGGGATTTTAGGATAATGGACCGCATCGTCCGCCTGCGTGAGTACCTTGCCAACTGCCGGCGCGCAGTGAGCTGGGCATCGCCGATTGCGGCCAGTGGGCGCCTCACCCGGGTGTCCGGTCTGGTGATGGAAGCGGTGGGGCTGCAGCTGCCGGTGGGCAGTCAGTGTCATGTGCAGGTGCCCGGCGGACAGAGCATCGAGGCCGAGGTGGCCGGGTTTTCCGGCGACCGCCTGTTCATCATGCCGGCGACCGACATCTACGGCGTGATGCCGGGCGCACGGGTGATTCCGGACAACACGATGGCGGCGCAGCCGCCCCGCCTGGGGATGCGCTACGTGCCGCGTCGCCGCGCGCAGGACCGGGTGCGACAGGTGCCGGTCGGCGAACACTTGCTGGGGCGTGTGCTCGACGGCGCCGGGCGGCCGCTGGATGGCCTCGGCCCGCTGTCGCTGGAACGCCGGGTGCCGCTGTACAGCCGGCCGATCAATCCGCTGGAGCGTGCGCCGATCCGGCAGACGCTGGACGTGGGCGTACGCGCGATCAACGGCCTGCTGACGGTGGGGCGCGGGCAGCGGCTCGGCCTGTTCGCTGGCAGCGGCGTCGGTAAAAGCGTGTTGCTCGGCATGATGGCGCGTTTCACCGAAGCCGACGTGGTGGTGGTGGGCCTGATCGGCGAACGCGGCCGCGAGGTCAAGGAATTCATCGACCGCATCCTCGGTGCCGAAGGCATGGCGCGCGCAGTGGTGGTGGCCGCGCCGGCCGACCATCCGCCGCTGATGCGGCTGAACGGCGCGGCGTATGCGATGTCGATCGCCGAGTATTTTCGCGACCAGGGCAAGCACGTGCTGCTCATCATGGACTCGCTCACCCGCTACGCGATGGCGCAGCGCGAGGTGGCGCTGGCGATCGGCGAGCCGCCCGCCACCAAGGGCTATCCGCCGTCGGTTTTTGCCAAGCTGCCGCAGCTGGCCGAACGCGCCGGCAACGGCCGCAACGGCAGCGGTTCGATCACCGCGTTTTTCACCGTGCTGATGGAAGGCGACGATCAGCAGGACCCGATCGCCGATGCGGCGCGCGCGATCCTCGACGGCCACATCGTGCTCTCCCGCGATCTGGCCGACGCCGGGCATTACCCCGCCATCGATATCGAAGCCTCGATCAGCCGGGTCCAGCCCGACCTGCTTTCCGAGGAGGCGCTGGAGCGCACCCGCCGCTTCAAATATCTCTATTCGCGCTACATGCGCAGCCGCGACCTGCTGGCCGTCGGCGCCTATGTGCCGGGTGCGGATCTGGTGCTGGACGAGGGGGTGCGGCTGTACCCCAGAATGCAGGGCTATCTGATGCAGGGCATGCGCGAACGCGCGTCGATGGATTCGGCTCGCACCGGACTGGATGAGGTGATCGGTTGAAGCCGTTTTCCCTGGCGCGGGTGCTGCAGCTGGCCGAGCGCCGGGCCGAAGGCCTGTCGCGCGCAGTCAAGTTCGCGCACGGCATCTGGCTGCGCGCGCGCGGGCGGCAGGTGCAGTTGACCACGTTGCGCGATGCGCACGTTGCGCAGTTGGCCCGCCACTTGCGCGATGGCGTGTCGGCCGCGCAGCTGCAGGAAATGAATTATTTGCAGCACGCGCAGGCAGCCGAAATGCAGGCCGCACAGGCCGCCATCGACGCTGCGCACCGTGACTGGCAGGCGCGGCTGGCCGAGTGGATGCAGGTCGAGCAGCGGGTCAAGGCGCTACGCCTGCTGGAGCAGCGCCATCTGGCGCAGACCGCCATCCAGCAACGCCGCAGCGAGCAGCGTGAGCACGACGAGCTGGTGGAGTTGACGCATCATCAGGTTGCGGGACGGTGGGGGCGTTGATGCGTTTGCGGGAACTTACGCCCGCGGAAACCGCTTTCCTGACGGCGCCTGCCGCTGACCCTGACAACTTGCAGCCTCGCCTGACCTGCAAGCTTGCCGCGACGCTGAGCGCGCGTTTGCGCCTGCCGGTTCAGGCGATGGCGATGTCGGTCGATGTGCCGGCCGATGCGCCGGCGTTCCCCGCCTGGCAGCCCGATGTCGCGCTTGCCAGCTTGTGGCTGGTCCGCCGCCTCGGTGGCCAGCGCGTGATGGGCGCGACCCCCTTTGTGCCGCACTCCCTGATCCATACCTTGGACGCCGCGCTGGCGGAGTGCTGGCTGGATGCGGCGGCACAGGCCACGCTGCCCGCTGCGCTGGTGTGGCAAATCATGGCAGCGCACACGCAGGCAACGCTCACCGTGCGCTTGCCGCACCCCACAACCGACATGACGCGCTGGGCGCGAGGAGTGATACGGCATGGTTAAGTTCGTTGCGGCAGGCGCGTTGCTGCTAGTTCCTTCATGGGCGCTGGCCGCGCCCGACACCGCTTCCAGCATGCTCACCGTGCTGCTGAGCCTGGGGCTGATCCTGGGCGGATTCGTCGCGGTGGCGTGGCTCGCCCGCCGCTATCTGCCGGGCATGGGCGCGCAGGGCGCCGTCAAGGTGGTGGGGACGACGCCGGTCGGCACGCGCGAGCGCGTCGTGGTGGTCGAGGTCGACAACACCTGGCTGCTGCTGGGCGTGGGGGGCGGCAACGTGCGGCTGCTTCATACCCTGCCGCGGCCTGCCGATCCAACCAAATCTCTGGCGGAGCGCGCATGATGAAAATGATCCTGACGCTGGCGGCGCTGGCGCTGAGTGTGCCTGCCCTGGGCGTGGACAGCAGCGTGCCGCTGCTCGCCGTGACCCCCGGCGCAGGCGGGCAGGTGATCGGTGTGCCGGGCGCGAGCCTGCCGTGGCTGCTGCTGTTCCCGTTTTTGCCGGCCTTGCTGCTGGCGTTCACCGCCTTCACCCGCATCGCGGTGGTGCTGTTCCTGCTGCGGCAGGGCTTGGGCAGCCACACCGCGCCGCCCAACCTGGTGTTGATGGCGCTGGCCGTGCTGCTGACGATTTTCGTGATGTCGCCCGCACTCAAGACCATCAACAGCGAGGCCTATCAGCCCTTCCTGTCCGGCGCGCTGAGCTTCAACGACGCCGCCGAGCAAGCCGCACAGCCGCTGAAAAGCTTCATGCTGCGGCAGACCCGCGCCGAAGACCTGAGCCTGTTTACCGGCGACGACAAGACCGTCGATCCCCAGCAGGTGGAGAGCGTGCCACTGGCGGCGCTGGCGCCGGCCTTCCTCACCAGCGAACTCAAGACCGCGTTCCAGATCGGCTTCATGGTGGTGTTGCCCTTCCTGGTGATCGACCTGGTGGTCGCCGCCGTGTTGACCGCGCTGGGCATGATCATGCTGCCGCCGCAGTTGGTGTCGCTGCCGCTCAAATTGCTGCTGTTCGTTACGGTCGACGGCTGGCACCTGCTGGTCGGTTCACTGCTCGGGAGTTTTTGATGGAAGGCGGTGTTTTTTAATGGAGGGCGTGGCGCGCGACGCGCTGTGGTTGTTGATGCTGGTGGCCGCGCCGGTATTGCTGGCGGGACTGCTCACCGCAATCGCCATCAGCCTGTTCCAGGCCGCCACCCAAATTCTTGAGCCCACGCTGTCCTTTGTGCCCAAGCTCATCGTCATGCTGGTCGTGCTGGCGGTACTGGGCAGCTGGATGGGCGGGCAACTGGTCGAGTTTGCGCGCATGCTGTTGACCGATTTCCCGGGTCTCGTCGAGTGAATGGCCTATGCCCCTGAGCGAAGCGAGCCTGGCGGTCTGGTTGTTCGCCTTCGCCCGCCTCGCCGGATGGACGCTGTTCGATCCGCTGACCGGCCGCCTGCCACTGCTGCTGCGACTGCTGCTGGCCGCCGTGCTGGCCGCCGCGCTGGCGCCGGGCCTGGTGATCGATGCGATTGCACCCTTCACCGTCCAAGGCATGCTGGCATTGGGCCTGGAAATCGTGTGGGGCGCGGCGCTGGCGCTTTGCGTGCGGCTGGTTTTTGCTGCGGTCGAGGCCATGCTGGTATGGACCGGCCACACGGCGACCGGCGGCCTGCTGACCCTGACCGCCGAGCAGGCGGCACCCGCGGACGCCGCCTGGCGCGCGCTGGCGGGGTGGCTGGCGGCCATGGCGTTTCTGGCTGCCAGCGGCCATCTGCTGATCGTCGACGCGCTGCGCGACAGCTTTGCCGTCATGCCGGTTGCCGTCCTGCCCGCCGCAACCGACCTGCGCCAGCTGGCCGAAGCCGGCAGCTGGCTGTTCGCTACCGGCGTGCAGCTGGCCTTGCCGCTGCTGGCGCTGGCGCTGCTGATCCAGCTGGCACTCGGCATCGTGGCGCGTACCACGCCGGGGCTGGACATGTTCTCGGTCGGGCTGGGGGTGGCGATGCTGGGGCTGATGGCCGCCTGGGTGTGGGCAGTGCCACTGGTCGCTCACGGTGTCGGGCTGGGCATCGAGCAGCTGGCGGGCTGGCTGGGTCGGCTCAGATGAGCATGGACCATCAAGAAATGCTGTTGTATGAAAAATCTTCGGCGCGCCTGCGTGGCGGTTATTGCGTCAGCCTGAAACGAACCTGGAGCTTGATGCCGTGACCGAGAGACCAATCTCAGATGCCCTGGTCCTGTTTGGCGCCACGGGCGACCTTGCCCGACGCAAGATATTTCCCGCACTGCATGACATGTTGCGGCATGGACGCACGCTGCCGCCCATCGTCTGCGTGGCGAATTCTCCGGGGTGGGATCTTGAGCGTTTGCGCGCCCACGCCCATGATGGCATTGCCGAATTTGGCGGTGCGGTGGACGAGGCGGTGTTCCGCAATCTCGCCAGCTTGCTGACCTATATCAACGGCGACTACGAGGCCCCGGCAACTTACGTGGCGCTGCGCCGTGCGCTTGAGAACCGGCAGCGCCCGCTGCATTACTTTGCCATTCCGCCGGCCATGTTTCCCGTGGTGGTGCGCGGACTGGCCGCCGTCGGTTGCACCGAGGGCGCGCGCGTGGTGGTGGAGAAGCCCTTCGGGCGCGATCTGGAATCGGCACAATCGCTCAATGCAACGCTGTACGAAGCGCTGCCCGAATCCGGAATCTTCCGCATCGATCATTACCTGGGCAAGGAAGCGGTGCAGAACATTCTGTATTTCCGCTTTGCCAATTCCTTTCTCGAACCGATCTGGAATCGCAACCATATCCGGCAGATCCAGATCACCATGGCGGAGAGCTTCGGCGTGGCCGGGCGGGGGCGCTTTTACGATTCGGTCGGGGCCATCCGCGACGTGCTGCAGAACCACCTGCTGCAGATCCTCGCCCTGCTGGCCATGGAGCCGCCGCTCGGCACCAGTGCAGAAGCGGTTCGCGATGAACAGGCCAAATTGCTCAAGGCGATCCGCCCGCTGGCCCCCGGCGACCTGGTTCGGGGGCAGTACGAAGGCTATCGCAATGAGGAAGGCGTCGCACATGGTTCGGACACGGAAACCTTTGCCGCCGTGCGTTTCTTCGTCGACACCTGGCGCTGGGCGGGCGTGCCCTTTATCGTGCGCACGGGCAAAAACCTGCCGCTCACCACCACCGAGATTCGCGCCGAGTTTCAGGTTCCGCCGCAGCGCGTATTCGCGCTGTCCGAGACCGGACCGTTGGCGCCCAATTACCTGCGCATGCGCTTGTCGCCCACCGTATCCATCGCGCTGGGCGCGCGCACCAAGAATGCGGGCGATCGCATGGTCGGGCGGCCCGTGGAACTGTACGTCTGCAACAATCATCCGGAAGAGATGAGCGCCTACGAGCGCCTGCTTGGCGACGCCATGGACGGCGAGGCCATGCTGTTCGCCCGCCAGGATGCGGTGGAAGCGGCATGGCGCGTGGTGGAACCCGTGCTTTCGCGTCGCGACCCGGCATATGTCTACGAACCCGGCACGTGGGGCCCGTCCGAGGCCGACCTGCTGCTTGCCGGCGGCCGTTGGCATAATCCACGTCCGCCCCAGGGCTAGCAACACGCGTATCGTGAATCGGAAATCTTAGAAAACCCGGCACGACCAGATAGATTAGAATGCGGGGTTTATCGTGACATCGTCGGGGACAACGGCGAAGGCGAATGTTTGAAACAAGAGCGACGGAAATAGCATGGCAGACATAAATACGGTCAAAGGAAGCCTGGTTGCGATAGTCACCCCGATGTCGGACGACGGCGCGCTCGACCTCGACGCGCTGCGCCGCCTGGTCGACTGGCACATCGCGGCGGGGACGGATGGCATCGTCATCGTCGGCACCACCGGCGAATCGCCGACGGTGAGCTACGACGAGCACTGCATGCTGATCCGCACCACGGTCGAGCAGGCCGCCGGACGGGTGCCGGTGATCGCAGGCACCGGCGCGAATTCCACGACCGAAGCAATCGAACTCACCGAATGCGCCAGGGCAGCGGGCGCCCAGGCCGGCCTGTCGGTGGTGCCGTACTACAACAAGCCGACCCAGGAAGGCCTGTTCCAGCACTACAAGAAAATCGCCGAAGCGGTCGACCTGCCGTTGATTCTGTACAACGTGCCGGGACGCACGGTGGCCGACCTGTCCAACGACACCACGCTGCGCCTGGCCGAAGTGCCCGGCATCGTCGGGGTGAAGGACGCCACCGGGAGCATGGAGCGCGCGGCCGACCTGCTGCGTCGTGCGCCGAAGGACTTCGCGCTATACAGCGGCGACGACGCCTCGGCGATGCCCTTCATGCTGCTGGGCGGGCATGGCGTGATTTCGGTCACCGCCAACGTCGCGCCGAAATTGATGCACGAGATGTGCGTGGCCGCGTTCGACGGGAACCTGGCGCGCGCGCGTGAACTCAACAATAGGCTGCTGCCTTTGCACAACAAGCTGTTTGTCGAGGCCAACCCGATTCCGGTGAAGTGGGCGTGCGCCGAGATGGGACTGATCCCATACGGCCTGCGCCTGCCCTTGACCCCGCTGTCTGCCGGCCTGCACGACACCCTGCGTGACGCGATGCGCCACGCCAATTTAATTTAATCCAGTCTTGCGCGGCTATGTGCCCTGCCGGTTCGATGCAAATCTTCGTTTAGGAAACCTGATGCGTTTATTGCCCTTGTTTGTGATGCTTAGCCTGGCCACCTCGGGCTGCGGCATGATCGAATCCAAAAAGATCGACTATAAATCGGCCGGCAAGCTGCCGACACTGGAAATGCCGCCCGACCTCACCGCGCCGGCCGGAGACAACCGTTACGCCATTCCCGATACCCAGGGCAGCGGCACCGCCACCCTGTCGACCTACAGCCAGGAACGCCAGACCACGCCGAGCGGCGTGCAAACCCTGCTGCCCGCGCAGGAGAAGGCCCGCATCGAACGCGCCGGCACTCAGCGCTGGCTGGTGGTGCAGGCGACGCCGCAGCAGGTATGGCCGGTGATCAAGGATTTCTGGCAGGAGACAGGCTTCATCGTCAATCTGGAATCGCCCGAAACCGGCGTGATCGAAACCGACTGGGCGGAAAACCGCGCCAACATCCCGCAGGACGTGATTCGCCGCACCATCGGCAGGGTGCTCGACGGCCTGTATTCCACCGCCGAGCGCGACAAGTTCCGCACCCGCATCGAAGCAGGCAAGGAAGGCGGCACCGAAATCTACGTCAGCCACCGCGGCATGATGGAAGTCTACGACTCCGCGAACCAGGACAGGACAGTGTGGCAGCCGCGTCCGGCCAACCCCGAGCTCGAGGCCGAAATGCTGCGCCGGTTGATGCTGCGCTTCGGCGTCGAAGAAAGTCGCGCCCAGACCCTGCTGGTCAAACAGCAGACGCCGGAACAGGCGCGCATCCTCAGTGAAGCTGGCACGTCGGTGCTGGAAATGGACGAGAATTTCGACCGCGCCTGGCGTCGTGTCGGCCTGGCGCTGGATCGCGTCGGCTTTGCGGTGGAAGACCGCGACCGTTCCAAGGGCGTGTACTTCGTGCGCTACATCGATCCCGGTATCGACAACGACAGCAAGCGCGACGAAGGCCTCCTGTCCAAATTTGCCTTCTGGCGAGGCAAGAAAGAGCAGGCCT
The DNA here is from genome assembly GCF_001530125.1 of Thiobacillus denitrificans. Classification (GTDB taxonomy): domain Bacteria; phylum Pseudomonadota; class Gammaproteobacteria; order Burkholderiales; family Thiobacillaceae; genus Thiobacillus; species Thiobacillus denitrificans_C. The sequence continues at coordinate 18,889 of NZ_LDUG01000007.1, forward strand.
CGCCGCAATTGCAGATCGTGGTGAACGAGGCGGGCGAGAAGAGCCGGGTCAGCGTCACCGGTACGGACGGCAAGCCGGCCGACACCAGTACGCAGACCCGCATCCTCAACCTGCTGCATCAAGAATTGAAGTAATGGACACGTCTAGAAATCGTAGCGAGCGGTCATCAGCCGGGTGCGCCCGGAGCGCAGGAACCGGAGTGTATGTGGGTATACATGAGGATTCCGAGCACCGGACGCCCCACAAGGGGACTCCGACTTTCTACGGGCTGAAGCCCGTGAAAGATCGTATGCGCCCGGATCATGATCGCGCAGTAGATTTATAGACGTGTCCATGCGGTTTGCCAGTCTCGGCAGCGGCAGCGGCGGTAACGGCCTGGTGATCGAGGCCGGCGCCACCCGGGTGCTGATGGATTGCGGCTTTGGCCTGGCCGACAGCCAGGCGCGGCTGGCTCGGCTGGGCTTGCAGGCGTCCGATCTGGCCGGCATTGTGGTGACCCATGAACACAGCGACCATATTGGCGGGGTGGGGCGGCTGGCGCGCAAGCACAAGCTGCCGGTATGGCTCACCGCCGGCACCCTGGTGATGGCGCAGGACCTCGACGGCGTGGCGGTGCAGGTGATCGACAGCCATGCGGCGTTTGCGGTGGACGGTCTGGAAATCCAGCCGTTTCCGGTGCCGCACGATGCGCGCGAGCCGGTGCAGTACGTGTTTGGCGACGGCAACCGGCGCCTCGGCGTGTTGACCGATACCGGCAGCGATACCCTGCATATCGAGGCCATGCTGGCCGGCGTTGACGCGCTGGTGCTGGAATGCAACCACGACGCGGCGATGCTGGAAAACGGGCCGTATCCGGCCAGCCTCAAGCGGCGTGTGGGGGGGCGTTTCGGCCATCTGGAAAACGGCCAGTCTGCGGCCTTGCTGGACAAGCTGAAGCACGACAAACTGCAATGCGTGATGGCAGCGCATGTTTCACACAAGAACAATACGGCCGCCCTGGCGCAACGCGCGCTGGCCCGCGTGCTGAACTGTGCGGACGACGATGTGCGCGTGGCCTGCCAGACGGCAGGGTTTAATTGGATAACGCTTTGACGACTTTTGCTGAACTCGGGCTTGCTCCCGACATCCTGCGTGCCCTCGACGAGATGGGTTACCTCACGCCGACCCCGATCCAGGAGCAGGTCATCCCGCTGGCGCTGCAGGGCGCCGACATTCTCGGCGCGGCGCAGACCGGCACCGGCAAGACGGCGGCGTTCGCGCTGCCGCTGATCCAGCGTTTGCTGCCGTTCGCCAACACCGGCACCTCGCCCGCCAAGCATCCGATCCGCGCGCTGATCCTCACCCCCACGCGCGAGCTCGCGATCCAGGTCGAGGAAAGCGTGCAGGCCTACATCAAGCACGTGCCGCTGCGCTCGCTGGTGGTGTATGGCGGGGTCAGCATCAACACGCAGATTCCCATCCTCAAGGCCGGCGTCGAAATCCTGGTGGCGACGCCCGGCCGCCTGCTCGACCACGTGCAAAACAAGACGCTGATGCTGAACCAGGTCAACACGCTGGTGCTCGACGAAGCCGACCGCATGCTCGACATGGGCTTCATGCCCGACTTGAAGCGTATCGTTGCGCTGCTGCCGGCGCAGCGGGTGAACATGATGTTCTCGGCCACCTTCCCGGAAGAAATCCGCAAGCTCGCCGACAGCATCCTCAACCAGCCGACCTTCATCGAGGTGGCGCGCAACGAAACCGCGGTGAATGTCACCCAGGTGGTGCATCCGGTGCACCACGAGCGCAAACGGCAGCTGCTCGCGCATCTGATCACGAGTCGTGATCTGCGGCAGGTGCTGGTGTTCACCGGCACCAAGCTGGGCTGCAACCGCCTGGCCAACGAACTCAACAAGCTGGGGATCCACGCCGACGCCATTCACGGCGACAAGACCCAGCAGGAGCGCATCAAGGTGCTTGAGGCCTTCAAGGCCGGTACCATGCGCGTGCTGGTCGCCACCGACGTCGCCGCGCGCGGCATCGACATCGAGGCGCTGCCCTTCGTCGTCAATTACGACCTGCCGCACAATGCCGAGGATTACGTTCACCGCATCGGCCGCACCGGGCGCGCCGGTGCCAGCGGCGAGGCGATCTCGCTGGTGAGCGAATCGGAAACGCGCTATCTCAAGGACATCGAAAAACTCATCGGCAACCCCATCGAGACAGTGATCGTTCCCGGCTTCGAACCGGGCGTGGCCGACGTGCCCGCGTACCAGTCGCGCCCGCCGCGGCCTGATCGCCCTGTTGAGCGTTCAGCCGAACGTCCTTCAACCGAGCACCGGGCGCCGCGCGCCAAACCGGCCGCGTCGCGCGATGCGCTGTTCGACGTGCCCTATGAACCCAGCGAGGCGCCGCCCGCCGTCGGCACGCCCGCCCTGGTGCGGCCGGGGCCCAAAAAGCAGATCGCGGCGCTGTTTCGCAGCCCGGTCAAACCCGATTCCGCTGGCCAGTGAGCTGGGAAATCCTCCTGCTGGGGATGTTCGGCGCCGTCGGCTGGTACTGGTACGCCGGCATGCAGGTGCGCGAACAGGCCGTCGCGGTCGGCCGCCGTGCCTGCACCGACGCCGGTCTGCAGTTCCTCGACGACAGCGTGGCCTTGAGCAGAACCCGCTTTGCGCGCAACGGCAGCGGCCAGCTGCAGTTCCTGCGCGATTACCGCTTCGAGTTTTCTGACACGGGCGACAACCGCCGTCCCGGCGTCATCCGCATGCTCGGCAACCGGGTCGAATGGGTCAGCCTCGATGGCGAGTGGCAGCCAGGCAGGGCCGCCAGCGTCACCCGCCTCTGAAGGCTACCGCGTGTAGCGGTCGCCTTGAACGTCGAATAGCCCTACCACCACTTCTCGAAAATAATGCGGTTCATCGGCACCCCGAGGTCATGCAGCAGGGTGCTCATATCCTCGACCATGCCCTTGGGGCCGCACAGGTAATACAGCGTGTCGTCCGGCACGTCGAGTGCGTGCAGCTTGACTGGGTCGATGCGGCCGGTGAGACCGTGCCAGCCGGCGTCGGCTTGGGTCACGGTGATGCTCACGTGCAGGTTGTCGTGGTTGCGGGCGGCCGCGTCGAGTTCATCGCGAAACAGGATTTCACGGCTGTCCGATACGCTGTAGACCAGATGCGCCTGCGTCGGCAACCGGGCATCGCGCACGTGACGGAAGATGGACAGCAGCGGGGTAATGCCGACCCCGCCGCCGATCAGCACCACGTTGTCGCTCATTTCCGGCAGGTAGACGAACGGCCCCTGGCCCTGCGAGATGCGAATGACGTCACCTACCCGTGCCTGTTCGTGCATCCAGCGCGCCACTGGATGGTGCGCGCTTGCCTTGATCGCCAGTTCGATTTCGCCCTGATGGATGGGCGAGGTGGTGATGGAATAGCCGGCGGTGTGCGTCACACCATCGACCTCGATGCTGAGGTCCACCCATTGCCCCGGTAGAAAGCGGAAAGCGGGATCGGGGATGGCAAGGCGCAGGGCGTGAATGCTGGGCGTGGCAGGGGTGATTGCAGCAATCTGCGCGTCAAAGATGTGCAAAGCTCAGTCCTGTTTCTTCTGGAAAGCGAGCGAGGCCGAGTTGATGCAGTAGCGCATGCCGGTGGGGGCAGGGCCGTCAGGGAAGACATGGCCCAGATGCGAACCGCAGCGGCGACACAGCGCCTCGACGCGCGCCATGCCATGGCTGGTGTCGTGCTTTTCCGCTACCGCATCGGCATTCAGCGCCTGATAAAAGCTTGGCCAGCCGGTGCCGGAATCGAACTTGGCAGCGGATGGAAACAGCGGCTCGCCGCAGGCCGCGCAGCGATATTCGCCGGCCTCGTGGTGGTCCCAGTATTCCCCGGTGAACGCCTGTTCGGTACCGTGCTCGCGCAGGATGCGGTATTGCTCGGGGGACAGTTCGGCGCGCCATTCGGCGTCGGTTCTGGTTTTGTCTGCAGTCATGATGATATCTCCTGATACGCCGAAGTTTACCCGTTGCCGGTCGCGGCTGGCCCAATTGCCCCTGTGTCACAAGGGTTGTCCGCGACACGGTTGACAGCGTCATCGAAGCAGGTTTATTCTTCGTTCAGGTATTAGACTTAGTCTAAAAACCGTATTTCATCCACTGGGATGCCTGCTATAAACAAATAGTTGGGCAAGTTGGACAGGGATGGATTATCAGTGCTGCAAAGCATATCTATGTCAATCAAGGAGATCAGGTTATGCAACTCAAGGGCTCGAAAACCGAAGACCATCTGAAAGCCGCCTTCGCCGGCGAATCGCAGGCCAACCGCCGTTACCTTTACTTCGCAGCAAAGGCTGACGTGGAAGGCTACAACGACGTTGCCTCCGTGTTCCGTTCCACCGCCGAAGGTGAAACCGGCCACGCGCACGGCCACCTGGAATACCTGGAAAAGTGCGGCGACCCCGCCACCGGCATGCCTTTTGGCCCCACCGCCGACAACCTGAAAACTGCGGTTGCGGGCGAAACCCACGAGTACACCGACATGTATCCCGGCATGGCCAAGGATGCACGTAGCGAAGGTTTCGACGAAATCGCCGACTGGTTCGAGACGCTGGCCAAGGCCGAGCGTTCGCACGCCAACAAGTTCCAGAAGACGCTGGACACCCTGGGCGCGTAATCCTGCCCAGGTAAAAAGCGGGTCGGGTTCGACCCGCTTTTTCTGCTGCAAAGACCTCTCACCACAGAGGCACAGAGGCACAGAGGCACAGAGAAAAATCAAAAGGGGCTTCTATTCGCGTCCTGTCCGGTGGATAAACCACAGGCAAACGCATAACCCATTGTTTATCGATTTTCTCTGTGTCTCTGTGCCTCTGTGGTGAAAGATTTAAAACCATTCCCTACGCATCCCAATGGAGTTCGCATGAGCGAAGGCAACCTCGAAGCCCCCACCCGCCACCCGCTCGACTGGAAAAACCCGGATTTCTACAACGAAGAGAAGCTCAACCATGAGCTCGAGCGTGTTTTCGATGCCTGCCACGGCTGCCGCCGCTGCGTGTCGTTGTGCACCGCGTTTCCGACGCTGTTCGATCTGGTGGACGAATCCTCGACGATGGAAGTGGACGGTGTCGCCAAGGCCGACTACGCGAAGGTGGTGGACGAGTGCTACCTGTGCGATCTCTGTTACATGACCAAATGCCCCTACGTGCCGCCGCACCCGTGGAACATCGATTTTCCGCACGTCATGCTGCGTGCCAAGGCGATCAAGTTCAAGAAGGGCGGCACCACGTTCCGCGACAAGCTGTTGTCCAGCACCGATGCGATGGGCAAGCTCGCCTCGATTCCGGTGGTGGTGCAGGCGGTGAACGCCAGCCTGAAGAGCAAGCCGATCCGCAAGCTGGTCGACAGCGTGCTGCACATCCACGCCGACCGCAAGTTGCCCGAATACGACAGCGCAAAATTCCGCTCCACCGCCAAGCCGCGCGGCGATTTCGCGGTGAAGGCCGGCGATAAAACGCCGGGCAAGGTGGCGATCTATGCCACCTGCTACGTCAACTACAACGAGCCCGGCATTGGCCACGACTTGCTGAAACTGCTGGCGCACAACGAAATCCCCGCTGTGCTGGTGGAGAAGGAGGCCTGCTGCGGCATGCCCAAGCTGGAACTGGGCGACCTCGACGCGGTGGAAAAGCTGATGGAGATCAACATCCCACATCTGGCGAAGCTCGCGCGCGAAGGCTACGCGATCCTCACCGCAGTGCCTTCGTGCACGCTGATGTACAAACAAGAGCTGCCGCTGATGTTCCCGCACGATTCCGACGTGCAGGCGGTGAAGGAGGCGATGTGGGACCCGTTCGAATACCTCATGGCGCGCAACGTCGACGGCCTCTTGAAGACCGATTTCAATCACCCACTCGGCAAGGTGGCCTATCACGTCCCCTGTCACCAACGGGTGCAGAACATCGGCAACAAGACGCGTGACGCGCTGCAGCTGGCCGGCGCCAAAGTGACGATGGTCGAGCGCTGCTCGGGCCACGACGGCACCTGGGGCGTTAAGCGCGAATACTTCGACAAGTCGATGAAGATCGGCAAGCCAGTGTTCCGCCAGATGGCAGAGCCGCAACCGGATTACGTGAGTTCCGACTGCGCGATTGCCGCGCGTCACATCCTGCAGGGCATGGGCGAGTCCACCGCGCAGAAACAGCATCCGATCACGCTGCTGCGCATCGCCTATGGTCTTGAGTAAACCTGTTGAACCACAGAGGCACAGAGACACAGAGGAAAAACAGGATATCGCGACAGGCAGCGCGATATCTTTCTGGGTTTCTCTGTGTCTCTGTGGTGAAGGGTTTTAAATCAACCGACATTGAGTAAGGAGCAAAACATGCCGCACATTACCCGTGACAGCCTGATGAGCCTGGAAGGCTACGCCAAGGTCCGCCCCGAAATGCGCGCCGAAGTCATGGCGCACAAGAAGAACCGCATGGTCGAGTTGGGCGACCACGTCACGCTGATTTTCGAAGACGAAAAGACCATGCGCTACCAGATCCAGGAAATGCTGCGCGCCGAGCGCACCTTCGAGGAAGCCGGTATCCAGGACGAGCTCGACGCCTACAACCCGCTGGTTCCGGACGGCAGCAACTGGAAAGCGACCATGATGATCCAGTATTCCGACCCGGACGCGCGCAAGGTCGCGCTGGCGAAGCTGAAGGGCATCGAGGAACGCGTGTGGGTGCAGGTGGCCGACCAGGCGAAGGTTTATGCGATCGCCGACGAGGATATGGCGCGTGAGAACGAGGAGAAAACCTCGGCAGTGCATTTTCTGCGTTTCGAGCTCGATGCCACCTCGGTCGCGGCCGCCAAGGCCGGCAGCCCGATCCGCATGGGCATCGATCACGAAGCCTACAAGGTGGAGCCGATCGCGCTGGCGGAGAACACCCGTTCAGCACTGGTGCTCGATTTGTCCTAAATCTAAGTTCAGGCGGTTGAAACACAACAAGGTGCCGCCTGCTCTTTGGGGAGGATGGGATGCTGGATAAATTGTTGGTTCATCAGGTGCGGCGACGGGTGGAGGCCTCGGGGCTGCCGTTCATCGTCGAATTGTGGAACGGCGAACTGGTGGGCAATGCTGCCGATGCCGCCGTGCGGGTGCGGCTGCATGAGGCGGCCAGCCTGAAGGCCATGGCCGACCCCAGCCTGGGTTCACTGGCACGCGCCTATGTTGAAGGGGATCTTGATCTCATAGGCAATGTCCGCGACATCCTCGCGCTCGGCGACCGCCTGTGCAATGCCGGAGATCTCAAGCCGAAAACCGGCTCGGACGGCTGGAAATGGTGGCGCCATACGCGCACCAAGGACCGCAGGAACATCCAGTATCACTACGACGTTTCCAACGATTTTTACGGCCTGTGGCTGGATGCGCGGCGGGTGTACTCGTGTGCCTATTTCAAGACCCCGGACATGAGCCTGGAAGCCGCGCAGGAAGCCAAGCTCGACCACATCTGCCGTAAGCTCGACCTCAAGCCCGACGAGCAGTTTCTCGACATCGGCTGCGGCTGGGGCGGGCTGCTCCTGCATGCGGCGGAGCGCTACGGCGTGCACGCGGTCGGCATCACCCTGTCGGATGATCAGCATGCACATGTCAGCCAGCAAATCGAAGCGCGCGGCCTGACCGGCCGGGTCGAGGTGCGCAGGATGGACTACCGCGACGTCCCCGAGAACGGCGGCTACGACAAGATCGCCAGCGTCGGCATGTTCGAGCACGTCGGCCGCGCGAACCTCGCTGCCTATTTCGTCAAGATCAACGCGCTGCTGAAGCCGGGCGGGCTGGTGCTGAACCACGGCATCACCACGGCCGAACCCGAGGCCAATGGGCTGGGCAGCGGCATATCCGAATTCATCGAAGACTATGTGTTCCCGGGGGGCGAACTGGTGCACGCCTCCGACGTGCTGCGCGCCGCCGCGGGCAGCGGTCTCGAATGCCTCGATGCCGAAAACCTGCGCCCGCATTACGGCAAGACGCTGTGGCACTGGGTCACGCGCCTGGAGCAACACGCCGACGAGGCGCGCCATCTGATCGGCGAGCAGAAATACCGCATCTGGCGCATCTACATGGCGGGCTCCGCCTATGCCTTCGACCACGGTTGGATGGAGTTGTGGCAGGTGTTGGCGGGCAAGGCCGTGGACGGCAACCAGCCAAACTATCCATTCAAACGGGACTTCATCTATCGCGGCGAATGAGTTGCGTGGTGGCTGGGCAGCAATCCAGCGGGCCAGAGCCGATTGTTTGCGGATAGTCGCGTCCGGCCATGAAGTCTGGCCATTTTAAAGCGCCCCATCGACTTGCTGCGGCACCGCAACCGTGACACCCGGCCAGTCTCCCGTTGAAACTGGATTTGGGTGTAGTTTGTCCCCGAGTGAATTTTGATGGCGAATGAACACGCTGCAATCATTGCGGTGCTGGTGGCAACGATAGCCATGTTCATGTGGGGCCGCTGGCGCCACGACATGGTGGCCGTGGGCGCGCTACTGGCCTGCGTGCTGGCCGGACTGGTGGCCCCGGCAGACGCATTCGCCGGCTTCGGTCATCCGGCAGTGATCACGGTCGCTTGCGTGCTGGTGCTGAGTCGTGGTTTGCAGACGTCCGGCGCGGTCGATGTGCTCACCCGTCATACCTTGCCGAAGCATGCCGGCCCGACGCTGAGTCTGGCTGCGCTGGTCGGGCTGGGTGCGGTGCTGTCCGGCTTCATGAACAACGTCGGGGCGATGGCGCTCTTGATGCCGGTGGCCATACAGCTTGCCAGGCGCCTCGACCTGCCGCCCGGGCGGGTGCTGATGCCGCTTGCCTTCGGCACCATCCTCGGCGGCATGACGACCATGATCGGTACGCCGCCCAACCTGATCGTGTCCGGCTTCCGCACCCTGAACAACGCCGGCGGCTTCGCCATGTTCGACTTCACGCCAGTCGGTCTGGCCGTGGCCGGGGTGACTTTTGTGGCCTTGGTTGGCTGGCGGCTGGTGCCAGCACGCAAGCAGGCCGGCACAGAGGGTTTCGAGACAGGGGCGTACACCACCGAAGTCCGCGTGACGGACGATAGCAAGGCTGCCGGCATGACCCTGCGCGACATCGAGAGCGCGCTCGACGAGGCCGACGCGCAAGTCGTGGGTCTGGGGTTCGCAATGAGCTGCGCATGAACGCACCGCAAGCCGGACGAAAGGTGCTGCCCGGCGACATCCTGATCATCGAGGCCGAGGTCGAGGCCCTGGCCAGTGTGCTGTCCAGCCTCGGCTTGACGCTGGAAGAAGCGGTTTCGTCGGATGCTCAAAACGAAACCAGTGAGGGCGAGACCCGGGAATCCGGGCGGCGCAACAGCAGCAAGGCCATCGACCACGAGCCCGGCGCAGAGAAGAAGCCGACGAGACGGCAGAGAAGGCGCCGCCCTCCGACAAGATTGTGCTGATGGAACTCGTCGTCCGTCCCGAGTCAGCGATTGTCGGTCGCTCGGCCAGCGACATGCAGCTGCGCTCCCGCTACGGGCTCAACCTGCTGGCCGTGTCACGCGAGGGCACGCGCTCGAAGGCACGGCTGCGCACCCTGAAAATTCAGCCCGGCGATCTGCTGCTGATGCAGGGCCCCCAGGAGGTGCTGGCCGAGTTTGCGGCCGACTCCGGCTGCGCGCCACTGGCCGAACGCGAGTTGCGCATCCCGAACAAGCGCAAGGCGTGGATGGCCGGCGGCATCATGGCTTTTGCCGTCGCCGTCGCCGCCTTTGGCTTGCTTCCGGCAGCGATCTCGTTCGCCCTCGGCGTGCTGGCCTCGATGGCGCTGCGCACCATCCCGCCACGCGCGGTCTATGCAGCCATCGACTGGCCGGTGGTTGTCCTGCTCGGCGCGCTCATACCGGTGGCCGGCGCGATGGCGTCCACTGGTACCGCCGGGGGCTGAGTGTGAATGCCGACTCGTTTCTGATGGCGGTGGCCATCGGCGCCCCCTGCGCCTTCCTGACCCCGATTGGACACCAGAACAACACGCTGATCCTCGGCCCCGGCGGCTTTCGTTTCGGCGACTATTGGCGTCTCGGGCTGCCGCTTGAGGTGCTGGTGATCGCTGTCAGCCTCCCGATGCTGCTTTGGGTGTGGCCGCTCTGATGCCGTGAAAGAAGTGCGGAATTGATCAATCCCGATCGGCTCAATCCGCCCAGCGATCCAACTCCTGGTCCGCCAGCGAGACGGGATCTTCAATCGGCTCCAGGTGGGTAATGATGTGGGCATAGGTCACGGCCTGGCGGATGTCGGCCTCGATGCGTTCCGACCAGTCGTGCCCCTGCTGAACGGTCCAGGCGCCAGGCACCAGCACGTGCAGGGAAATGAAGGCGCGGCTGCCGGCCTGCCGCGTGCGCAAGGCATGAAACCCCAGCCCCTGTTGGCGATAGCGGTCCAGCACGCCTTCGATCGCCTTGAGGTCTTCCACGGGAATGGAAACATCCATTAATCCTGAGGCGGATCGCTGCAGTAGTTGCCAGCCAGTCCACACAATATTCACCGCCACCAGCAGGGCAATCACCGGGTCGAGCCAGAGCCAGCCGGTCAGCCAGACGAGGCCGACGCCGAGAATGACGCCAGCGGAGGTCCAGACGTCGGTGAGCAGGTGGTGGGCGTCGGCTTCCAGGGTGATGGATTTGTATTTTCGGCCCACCCCCATGAGGATGCGCGAGGTGGCCAGGTTGATGATCGAGGCGACTACCGACACCGCCAGCCCGATGCCCACGGCTTCGATCGGTTGCGGATTGAGCAGGCGATCGATCGCTGCGTAGCCGATGAGGATTGCAGCGATGAGGATGAGGAAACCTTCAAACGCACTGGAGAAATACTCCGCCTTGCCGTGTCCGTGCGTGTGGTTGTCGTCCGCCGGCCTCGCCGCCAGCGTCAGCATGGCCAGCGCCATCATTGCCCCCGCCAGGTTGACGAAGGATTCGAGCGCGTCGGAGAGCAGGCCGACCGATCCGGTGATCCACCAGGCCCAGCCCTTGAGCAGGATAGTCGCCACGGCCGCCGCGATAGAGAGCCAGGCATAGCGTTTGAGGGAGGGGGGCAGCATGTCGATGTGTCGCGAGGGCCCAGTAGGGATTTCGATTGTAGTTCAGGGCCTGTTCGCGCTCCGGGAAACGCCTGATTGGAAAGTGCAAAGGGGTTTTAGCCTCGTGGCGCCACTGAAGGCGCGCTGACGCCCCATATTCCTAAAGACATCCCGTAGCCGAAGCCATAAAATGGCGGCCATGAAAATCCTCTCCGCCTTGCTGCTGATCCTGCCCCTAACGGCCAACGCCGAATGGGGACAATTTGATTTCGAATTTGAAAGCGACAAGCCATGGGTGGAACTGTCCACCCAGTTGCCGCCCTATCCCAAGCCCGAAAATCTGGTCGAGTTCAATGTGTCGTCGGCCACGCGCAACCGGCATTTCGTCGACACGGCATCGATCAGCGTCGGCGAGGACAAGGTGGTGCGCTACAGCGTGGTGATCGAAGCGGCCGGCGGGGCGAAGAACGTTTCCTTCGAGGGCATGCGCTGCGCCACCGGCGAGCGCCGCCTGTATGCCTACGGCCAGCCCGACGGCAGTTGGTCGAAGGCGCGCACCGCCGGCTGGGAAGGCATCAAGTTCCGTTCGCTGCTGTCGTATCACAAGGCGCTGTTCGAGGATCATTTCTGTCCCGACGACATCCGTGTCAAGGACGCCAAAGAGGCCGTGCGCAACCTGCGGCGCGCGGCGCACTGATGCATTCCGTGGTGAGACACGCCCGGCGCATCGTCGTCAAGGTCGGCTCCAGCCTGGTCACCGCCGAAGGGCGCGGGCTCGACCACGCCGCGCTGTCGCGCTGGGCCGGTCAGATCGCCGCACTGACCGCACAGGGCAGGGAAGTGGTGCTGGTGTCCTCCGGCGCGATTGCCGAAGGCATCGCACGGCTGGGCTGGAAAAAACGCCCGAAAGCGATCAACGAACTGCAGGCCGCCGCCGCCGTGGGGCAGATGGGGCTGGTGCAGGCCTACGAATCTATTTTCCGCAGCCATGACCTGCATGCCGCGCAGGTACTGCTCACCCACGAGGACCTGGCCGACCGCACCCGCTACCTGAATGCGCGTATCACCCTGCGCACGCTGCTTGGATTGAACGTCGTCCCGATCATCAACGAAAATGACACCGTCGCCACCGACGAAATCCGCCTCGGCGACAACGACACGCTGGGCGCGCTGGTGACCAACCTGATCGAGGCCGACTGCCTGATCATCCTCACCGACCAGTCCGGCCTGTATACCGCCGACCCGCGCAAGGTGCCCGACGCCACGCTGGTGATGGACGCCCACGCCGGCGACCCCGAACTCGAACGCATGGCGGGCGGTGCGGGCAGCAGCGTCGGCACCGGCGGCATGCTGACCAAGATACTCGCCGCCAAGCGCGCGGCCCGCAGCGGCGCGCATACGGTGATCTGCAGCGGACGCGAGGAGAACGTGCTGTTGCGGCTAGCCGCTGGAGAGGCGATCGGCAGCCAACTGGTGGCGCGCCAGGCGCCGCTCGACGCGCGGCGGCAGTGGCTGGCCGACCACCTGCAGTTGCGCGGCAGCGTGGTGCTCGACGATGGCGCGGTGCGCGCCCTGCGCGAGGACGGCAAGAGCCTGCTGCCGGTCGGCGTCAAAGGCGTGCTCGGCGAATTCGCGCGCGGCGAAGTGGTGGCGGTGGTCGACACCGACGGCAGCGAAATCGCACGCGGCCTCGTCAACTACAGCGCGAGTGAGGCGCGCCGCATCGCCGGCAAGCCGAGCAGCGCGATCGAGGCGGCGCTCGGCTACATGGACGAGCCGGAACTGATCCACCGCGACAATCTGGTGATGCTGGCGTGACCATGTTGGACCTGATGCGTCACGGCGAACCCGTCGGCGGTCGCCGCTATCGCGGCCAGATCGACGATCCGCTGTCGGAGAAGGGCTGGGCGCAGATGCAGGCGGCGGTCGGTGACACGGTGCCGTGGACACGCGTCGTCTCGTCGCCGCTGCTGCGCTGCCGCGCGTTTGCCCAAACACTGGCCGATCGCCATGGCTTGCCGCTGGCGCTGGATGAGCGCCTGAAGGAAATCGGCTTCGGCGAATGGGAGGGCAAGGCGGCGGCCGAGATCGAGCAGGACGCGCCCGGCACGCTGGCGCGCTTCAAGGCCGACCCGGTCAATGCGCGGCCGAAAGGCGCCGAGCCGCTGGCGGACTTTCATGCGCGGGTGGCCGCTGCGCTGGAAGACCTGCTGGCGCAACACGTCGGCCAGCATGTGCTGCTGGTGGGGCACGCCGGCGTGATGCGCATGACGCTGGCGTGGGCGCTGCACATTCCGCTGGAACACGTCTACCGGATTGAAGTGGCGACCGCTTCGCTGACGCGCCTGCGCTTCGACGCCGGCCGCGCCAGCCTGATCTTCCATGGCAGTACGCGCGTCGGCCGGTGATCCGCCGCATCCTTCTGTGGCTGTGCCTGCTGCTGGCATTGCCGGCGGCGCAGGCAGCCGCCCTCCGGGTGGTCGACGACGTTGGGCAAACCCTCGAATTCGCCCAGCCACCGCAGCGTATTATTTCGCTGACGCCGCATCTTACCGAGCTGCTGTTTGCCGTCGGCGCCGGGGCGCAGCTGGTGGGCGCGGACAGCGCCAGCGATTACCCGAAAGCGGCGCAGGCGCTGCCGCGCGTCGGCGACTACAGCCGCATCAACTTCGAGCGCATCCTGGCGCTGAAACCGGATCTGGTCATCGTCTGGGTCGGCGGCAACCGCGCGGCGGACATCCACGGTCTGAAGAAACTGGGCCTGCCCGTTCTGCACACGCAGGCCGCCCGGCTCGACGACGTGGCGCGCCTGCTGCGCCTGATCGGGCAGGCGAGCGGACATGCCGACGAAGGCGAGGCGGCGGCGCGGGCGTACTCCGCGCGGCTGGACGCGCTGCGGGTACGGGGCGGGCAGAAACCGCCGCTGAGTGTGTTCTATCAGGTATGGGATCGCCCGCTGATGACGGTGGGCGGCACCCACTGGATCAGCGATGCGCTGGCGCTGTGCGGCGCGCGCAATGTGTTTGCCGACCTGCGTGCGGCTTCGCCGGTGGTGTCGCGCGAGACGGTGCTGCGGCGCGCGCCGGAATTGATCGTGAGCGGCAGCGACGCGCCCGACATGCGCCGTCAGTGGCAGCGCTTTGCCGGCCTGCCGGCGGTGAAAAATCAGGCATTTGTGCGGGTGAATGCGGATTTGCTGCATCGGCCCACGCCGCGCCTGATCGAGGGCGTGGCCGAACTGTGTGCGGCAGTGGAGGCCTATGCGCGGTGACGGTTGTCGCCCGGCTTGCGGTTGGGGCAGTTTTCCTTGATACAGTCGGCGTAGATATGCAGCGAGTGGTCGTGGATGGAAAATCCGCGTTCCTTGGCGATGCGGGTCTGGCGCTTTTCGATTTCGGCGTCGAAGAACTCCTCGACTTTGCCGCATTGCAGGCAGACCAGATGGTCGTGGTGCTCGCCCTGGTTCAGTTCGAACACCGCCTTGTCGCTGTCGAAGTGGTGGCGGATCAACAGCCCGGCCTGCTCGAACTGGGTCAGCACGCGGTAGACCGTGGCGAGGCCGATATCCTGGCCTTCGTCGGACAGCAGCCGATACACCTCTTCGGCGGTCATGTGCCGCTTGTGGCTTTGCTCGAACAATTCAAGGATTTTCAGGCGCGGCAGCGTGGCTTTGAGACCGATGCTCTTGAGATCGGACGGATGGCTCAATGGGGTCTCCAGAACGGGAACGGGAATACGTTATGATACGTTTTTTTCCAACCGTCCCAACTTTCCCGGTTTCCTGGCTATGCGTCATTTCCTGATTTCTGTCCTGTTTTTGAGCCTGGCCGCCGGGTGTTCCAGCGTCAATATCGGCCCCCACCGCATCGATGTGCAGCAGGGCAATGCGCTCGACCAGGATAGCGTCGCCCGCCTGAAGCCCGGCCTCAGCCGTTCCCAAGTCCGCTTCCTGCTGGGAACGCCGCTGGTGGTCGACCCGTTCCGCACCGATCGCTGGGATTATGTGTACATGTATTACAAGGCGGGCAAGCTTGCCGAGCAAAAGCGCATCACGCTGTTTTTCGAGGGTGATACGCTGGTGCGCATGGAAGGCGATGTGCCGCCGGTTGCAACCCCGGTCGAGCCGTCGCCTGCGTCGACCGGGCAAGGCGTCCAGCCTTGACGGTGCGGACCGCGATTGCCGGCGTGTCCGGCCGCATGGGGCGCACGTTGCTCGAAGCGGTGGCGGCCGATGCCGGTTGCGCACTGCATGCGGCCATTGATCGTCCCGGCAGCCCGCTGCTGGGGCAGGACGCAGGCGCTGCCTGGGGTGCGGCCAGCGGGGTGAACGTCACCGACCAGCCCGCCGCCGTTCTGCATGGCGCGCACGTCTTGATCGATTTCACCCGCCCCGAAGCCACCTTCGCTTATCTCGATGCCTGCATGGCGGCCGGCGTGCCGCTGGTGGTCGGCACCACCGGCTTCGATGAAGCCGGCAAGGCACGCATCGCTGCGGCAGCAAAGCGGATTCCCATCGTGTTCACGCCCAACATGAGCGTGGGGGTGAACCTGCTGATGAAGCTGGCCGAACTCGCCGCCCAGGTGTTGCAGGACGGCTACGACATCGAGATCATCGAGGCGCATCACCGCCACAAGGTCGATGCGCCGTCCGGCACTGCGCTGGGCCTGGGCCAGGCCGTGGCTGGTGCCATCGGCCGTGATCTGGCCAGTTGCGCGGTGTACGGGCGCGAGGGCATCACCGGCGAGCGCGACCCCAAAACCATCGGCTTTGCCACCGTGCGCGGCGGCGACATCGTCGGCGACCACACGCTGCTGTTCGCCGGCATCGGCGAGCGCGTCGAACTCACCCACAAGGCCAGCAGCCGCGCCACCTTCGCCCAGGGCGCGCTGCGTGCTGCCAAATGGCTGCAGGGCCGTGCGCCGGGTCTTTACGACATGCGCGACGTGCTGAATCTGAATTAACCGCACCAACCAGGAAACGAACATGAACGCCGTCAAGGTCTACAGTACCGGCACCTGCCCCATCTGCGTCAAGGCCAAGGCCTTTCTCGACAAGCGCGGCATCGGCTATGACGAAGTCCGCATCGATCTCGACCGCGAGGCGATGAAAGAATTCGCCGTTGTCACCAACGGCGCGCGCACCGTTCCGCAGATCGTTGTTGAAGGTACCTGTATCGGCGGCTTCACCGAGCTGACCGAACTCGACATGGACGGCGCGCTGGATCACCTGCAGCCCTGATCCGGGCGGGGAATAGCCCGCTCAAGCGTCGTCGAGCATTGAAGCCGGGCGCTAGTTCGGCTATAATTACGATATTCAAGTTCAGGCGGGTTCGCGCAAGCGGCTCGCCTGAATTTTGTCACCTGCACCACGCTTACTGCCTTGCGGAGTCCTCCTTGTTACGTGCCCAGCCCGCCATCCTTGTTCTAGCTGACGGTTCGGTTTTTCGCGGCCTATCCATCGGCGCCGACGGTGTCACGACCGGTGAGGTGGTGTTCAATACAGCAATGACCGGTTATCAGGAAATCCTCACTGATCCCTCGTATTCGAGTCAGATCGTGACGCTGACCTATCCCCATATCGGCAACACCGGCATCAACCTCGAAGACATCGAGGCGGACCGCATTCATGCCGCCGGCCTGGTGGTGCGCGATGTGCCGCGCCTGCATTCCAATTTCCGTGCCGGATCTTCGCTGGCCGACTATCTCAAACACCAGAACATCGTGGCGATTGCCGACATCGACACGCGGCGGCTGACGCGCATCCTGCGTGAAAAGGGTGCGCAGGGCGGCTGCATCATGGCCGGCGCGGTGGACGAGGCGAACGCGCTCGAGGCTGCGCGCGCATTCCCAGGCCTGGCCGGCATGGACCTGGCCAAGGTGGTGAGCGCGCCGGCGTCTTACGAGTGGAGCGAGACCGAATGGAAGCTCGGGCGCGGCTACGGCCAGCTAACCGAGCCGCGCTTCCATGTGGTGGCCTTCGATTACGGCGTCAAGCGCAACATCCTGCGCATGCTGGCCGAGCGCGGCTGCCGCCTCACCGTGCTGTCTGCCACCGCCACCGCGGCCGAGGCGATGGCGCTGAAGCCGGACGGCATTTTCCTCTCCAACGGCCCCGGTGATCCGGAACCGTGCGATTACGCGATCAAGGCGATCGGTGAGCTGGTCGCCGCAGGCGTGCCGACCTTCGGCATTTGCCTGGGCCATCAGCTGCTGGCGCTCGCCTCGGGCGCCAAGACCGTCAAGATGAAGTTCGGCCACCACGGCGCCAACCATCCGGTCAAGGACCTCGACAGTGGGCGGGTGGCGATCACCAGCCAGAACCACGGCTTCGCGGTGGACCCGGCGACCCTGCCAGCCAACTTGCGCAGCACCCACGTATCGCTGTTCGACGGCTCGCTGCAAGGGATTGCGCGCACCGACGCCCCCGCATTCAGCTTCCAGGGCCACCCGGAAGCCAGCCCCGGCCCGCACGACGTGAGCTATTTGTTCGACCGATTTATCAAGTTGATGGCCGACCATGCCCAAGCGCACTGACCTTAAAAGCATCCTCATCATCGGCGCCGGCCCCATCGTCATCGGGCAGGCGTGTGAGTTCGACTATTCCGGCGCCCAGGCATGCAAGGCGCTGCGCGAGGAGGGCTACAAGGTCATCCTCGTCAACAGCAATCCGGCGACGATCATGACCGACCCGGACATGGCCGATGTCACCTACATCGAGCCGATTTCCTGGCAGGTGGTCGAGAAGATCATCGAGAAGGAACGCCCCGATGCGCTGCTGCCGACCATGGGCGGGCAGACCGCGCTGAACTGTGCGCTCGATCTGGCCAAGCACGGCGTGCTGGAGAAATACGGCGTCGAGATGATCGGCGCGTCGAAAGAGGCCATCGACAAGGCCGAAGACCGCGAAAAATTCAAGACTGCGATGACCAAGATCGGATTGGGCTCCGCGCGCTCGTCGATCGCTCACAGCCTGGAAGAGGCGCTGCAGGTTCAGGCTGCGCTGGGCTTCCCCTCGATCATCCGCCCCTCGTTCACCATGGGCGGCTCGGGTGGTGGCATCGCCTACAACCGCGACGAATTCATCGCTATCTGCGAGCGCGGTCTGGAAGCTTCGCCGACGCACGAGCTCTTGATCGAGGAATCGCTGCTCGGCTGGAAAGAATACGAGATGGAAGTGGTGCGCGACCGCAAGGACAACTGCATCATCATCTGCTCGATCGAGAACTTCGACCCGATGGGCGTGCACACCGGCGACTCCATCACCGTGGCGCCAGCGCAGACGCTGACCGACAAGGAATACCAGATCATGCGCAATGCCTCGCTGGCAGTGCTGCGCGAGATCGGTGTCGAAACCGGTGGCTCCAACGTGCAGTTCTCCATCAACCCCGAAGACGGGCGCATGGTGGTGATCGAGATGAACCCGCGGGTGTCGCGTTCTTCCGCGCTGGCGTCCAAGGCGACTGGATTTCCAATCGCCAAGGTGGCGGCCAAACTGGCGGTCGGCTATACGCTCGACGAGTTGCAGAACGACATCACCGGCGGCGCGACCCCAGCCTCGTTCGAGCCCTCGATCGATTACGTGGTGACCAAAATCCCGCGCTTCGCGTTCGAGAAATTCCCGCAGGCCGACGACCGCCTGACCACGCAGATGAAGTCGGTCGGCGAGGTGATGGCGATCGGCCGTACTTTCCAGGAATCGCTGCAAAAAGCCCTGCGTGGGCTGGAAGTCGGCGCCGACGGTTTCGACCCCAAGACCACCGACCAGGAAGAGATCGAGGCCGAACTGATGTCGCCCGGCCCCGATCGCATCTGGTTTGTCGGCGATGCGTTCCGCGTCGGCATGAGCATGCAGGAAATCCACGCGCTTTCGAAAATCGACCCGTGGTTCCTCGACCAGATCCAGGGTCTGATCGAGATGGAAACCTCGCTGGCCGGACGAGCCTTGATTGACCTCGGGCGCGATGAACTGCGCCAGTTCAAGCGCGCCGGCTTCTCCGACCGCCGCCTGGCCAAGCTTTTGAACACCGACCAGCATGCGGTGCGCGCGCGCCGCAATGAACTGGCGCTGCATCCGGTTTACAAGCGCGTCGACACCTGCGCGGCCGAGTTTTCCACGCAAACCGCCTACATGTACTCGACCTACGAGGAAGAGTGCGAGTCGCATCCGACCGACGCCAAGAAGATCATGGTGCTGGGCGGCGGGCCGAACCGCATCGGCCAGGGCATCGAATTCGACTACTGCTGCGTGCATGCCGCGCTGGCGCTGCGCGAAAACGGCTTCGAGACCATCATGGTCAACTGCAATCCGGAAACCGTTTCGACCGACTATGACACCTCCGACCGGCTGTATTTCGAGCCGCTGACGCTGGAAGACGTGCTCGAAATCGTGCGCATCGAGAAGCCCTGGGGCGTGATCGTGCAGTACGGCGGCCAGACCCCGCTGAAGCTGGCGCGCGACCTGGAACGGAACGGCGTGCCCATCATCGGTACCAGTCCCGACATGATCGATGCGGCCGAAGACCGCGAGCGTTTCCAGCAGATGCTGCACGACCTCGGTCTCAAGCAGCCGCCCAACCGCACCGCGCGCAATCCCGAGAGCGCTATCCGCATGGCCGAGGAAATCGGCTACCCGCTGGTGGTGCGCCCATCCTATGTTTTGGGTGGCCGCGCGATGGAAATCGTGCGCGAGGAATCCGACCTGCGGCGCTACATGACCGAGGCGGTCAAGGTATCGAACAAGTCGCCGGTGCTGCTCGACCGTTTCCTCAACGACGCGATCGAGGTCGATGTCGATGCGCTGTCCGACGGCGAACAGGTGGTGATTGGCGGCATCATGCAGCACATCGAGCAGGCCGGCGTGCATTCGGGCGATTCGGCGTGTTCGCTGCCGCCCTATAGCCTGACGCAGGACGTGCTGGACGAGATGCGCCGCCAGACGGTGGCGATGGCGAAGGCGCTGAAAGTGGTCGGCCTGATGAACGTGCAGTTCGCGATTCAGGGCGGCACCGTGTACGTGCTGGAAGTAAACCCGCGTGCGTCGCGCACCGTGCCCTTCGTGTCCAAGGCCATCGGTGCACCGTTGGCGAAAATTGCCGCCCGCGCGATGGCGGGCATTTCGCTGAAGTCACAGGCGTTCGAAAAAGAGATCATCCCGCCGTATTTCTCGGTCAAGGAAGCGGTGTTCCCGTTCCGCAAGTTTCCCGGCGTCGACACCATCCTCGGCCCGGAAATGAAATCAACCGGTGAAGTCATGGGTGTTGGCGACAATTTTGGCGAAGCCTTCGTCAAGTCGCAGTTGGCGTCGAGCTCCGAACTGCCGAAGCCGGGCGGACGCGCCTTTGTCAGCGTGCGGTCGGGCGACCGTGACGCCATCGTCGAGGTCGCGCAGGCGCTACGCGATCTCGGCTTCAACCTGGTCGCGACGCGCGGCACCGCCCAGGCGATCGAGTCGGCAGGCATTCCGGTGGCCATCGTCAACAAGGTCAAAGAAGGCCGCCCGCACATTGTCGACATGATCAAGAATGGCGACATCGACTTCATCGTCAACGTGGTCGAAGACAAGAAAGCAGTGAAGGATTCCTACGCCATCCGCGCAGAGGCGCTGGCACGTAGGGTGGTGTACTTCACCACCCTGGCCGGTGCGCATGCCGCCTGCATGGGCATGCAGCACGGCGATTCGTTAAAAATATATTCCCTGCAGTCGCTGCATCAGCGTCTGCACTGATCTGAAAAGGCAAGCTAGTGAGCAAATTTCCCATTACTGTCGTGGGCGCAGAAAAGATGCGCGCTGAGTTACAGAATCTGAAGAGCGTGGAGCGCCCCTCTGTCATCCAGGCGATTGCCGAGGCGCGTGCGCAGGGCGACCTGTCGGAAAACGCCGAATACGATGCGGCCAAGGAAAAACAGGGTTTCATCGAAGGCCGCATTGCCAATCTCGAAGGCAAATTGTCGAATGCGCAGATCATCGATCCCAAGACGCTCGATGCAGATGGCCGCATCGTTTTCGGCGCCACGGTTGAACTGGAAGATGTCGGATCGGGTGAGTCCGTCACCTATCAGATCGTCGGCGACGACGAGGCCGATATCAAGCTGGGCATGATTTCCGTGTCGTCACCGATCGCGCGCGCGCTGATCGGAAAGTATGCAGGCGACAGCGTGGACGTTCAGGCGCCAGGTGGCGTGCGTCAGTACGGAGTGCTGGACGTCCAATACAAATAATGCGGCGTTTCTGGGACGGCCTCGCCGGGACGATGCTGGTGCTGTGGATCGGCGGCATCTGGGCGATCGGCTATGTCGCCGCGCCCGTGCTGTTTGCCAGCCTGGGCGACAAGCAGCTGGCCGGGATGCTGGCCGGCAAGTTGTTCGAGGTGATGGCGTGGATTGGCATTGCTGCGGCGATCTATCTGCTGATTTATCGCATCGCGCGTGACGGTAGCGCTGCGCTGAAAACGCTGTTTTTCTGGGCAGTGGTGGTCATGCTGGCCCTGATCCTGATCGGCCTCTTTGGCATCCAACCCATCATGCAGAGCCTGAAGGATCAGGCCATGCCGCACGCGGTGATGCAAAGCGTGTTTGCCGACCGCTTCCGCCACTGGCACGGCGTTTCGAGCATTCTCTACCTGATCCAGAGCGCGCTGGGCTTGTTGCTGGTCTGGCGTTCGGGATTGGCGCGATAAGCCCCGTCAGACGACATTCAGCCCGGCAGGACGATGACGGGCTTGGCGGCAGTGCGATAAATCACCAATACCTTGCCGATTTGCTGCACCGACGCTGCGCCGGTGGCAGTGCAGATTTCATCCAGCCAGGCGCTGCGCGTGTCCGGCTCGTTGCTGGCGGCCTTGACCTTGATCAGTTCGTGCGCGCTCAGCGCCTGGTCGATCTCCTTCAACACGGCAGCCGTCAACCCCTGGTTGCCGATCATGACCACCGGCTGGCGCGTGTGGGCCAGCCCTTTCAAGTATTGCCGTTGTGCGGGCGTGAGTGATTTCATGCTTTTTCCTTAAATCTGAGCGCGGATTGTAGCTGAAAGACGATATGGCGCAGAAACCGAAGCGAACCAAATCGGGCAGTGCCTGGATGCACGAACACGTGACGGATCCCTACGTCAAAAAAGCGCAGCAGGACGGCTATCGCTCGCGCGCCGCTTATAAGCTGCTGGAAATCGACAAGCGCGACCATCTGTTGCGCCCCGGCATGACGGTGGTAGATCTGGGCGCGGCCCCCGGCAGCTGGTGCCAGGTGGCGGTGGAGAAGATGAAGCGGCAGGGCAGGGTGCTGGCGATCGACCTGCTGCCAATGGCGCTCATCGCCGGCGTCGACAGCCTGGAAGGCGACTTTACCGAGCCGGCGGCGCTGGCCTGGCTGGAAGAAAAGTTGCAAAACGGACGGGTTGACCTTGTATTAAGTGACATGGCGCCCAATATCAGTGGAGTGATGCTGTCAGATCAGGCGCGACAGTATGAATTGTGTGAGTTGGCGCTCGAATTTTCTGTGAACTGGTTGAAACCAGACGGCGCTTTTCTCGTCAAAGTATTTCAAGGCGTCGGCTTTGAGGATTTTCGGGCGCAGATGCGGCAGGCATTCGAGCAGGTACAGATCCGCAAGCCCGATGCCTCGCGCGACCGCAGTGCCGAGGTTTATCTGCTGGGGCGTCACCCCGTTGCGACCAAGGCTGCGGCAGAGGAAACTGCCGTGACAAGCCGGCAAGAGTCGGATTAGAATGAGTCTAAACGTGCTGCGCTGGGATTTAACGTGCTGCGCTTGAATTAAATATGCTGCACAAGGAGTAAGTGTGAACAATTTGTCTAAAAACATCGCTGTCTGGCTGATCATCGCCGTCGTCCTGATGACGGTCTTCAACCAGTTCGGCGCGCAGCGCACCGCGCAGACGCAGATGCCGTACTCGCAGTTCATCGAAGAGGTGCGCCAGCAGCAGATCACCAAGGTGGTGATCGAGGGCAACGTGCTGAAGGGCGAGCGCAGCGATGGCCAGCGCTTCACCAGCTATGCGCCAAGCGATCCGTGGATGGTGTCCGACCTGCTGAAAAACAACGTCTCGATCGAAGCCAAGCCGGAAGAGCAGCCGTCGTTCCTGATGAGCCTGCTTATTTCCTGGTTCCCGATGCTGCTGCTGATCGGCGTCTGGATCTTCTTCATGCGCCAGATGCAGGGGGGCGGGAAGGGCGGTGCGTTCTCGTTCGGCAAGAGCCGGGCACGTCTGCTTGACGAAAATACCAACCCGGTGACCTTTGCCGATGTGGCGGGTTGTGACGAGGCCAAGGAAGACGTGGCCGAGTTGGTGGATTTCCTGCGAGATCCGACCCGATTCCAGAAACTGGGTGGCCATATACCGCGCGGCGTGCTGATGGTGGGTCCCCCGGGCACGGGTAAAACGCTGCTGGCGCGCTCGATTTCGGGCGAAGCCAAAGTGCCGTTCTTCAGCATCTCGGGTTCGGATTTCGTCGAAATGTTCGTCGGCGTGGGTGCCGCACGGGTGCGCGACATGTTCGAGCAGGCGAAGAAGAGTTCGCCCTGCATCATCTTCATCGACGAACTTGACGCGGTCGGCCGCCAGCGTGGTGCAGGCCTGGGCGGCGGCAACGACGAACGCGAGCAGACCCTGAACCAGCTGCTGGTGGAAATGGACGGCTTCGAAGCGACCACTGGCGTCATCGTCATCGCGGCGACCAACCGTCCCGACGTGCTCGACCCAGCCCTGCTGCGGCCGGGCCGTTTTGATCGCCAGGTGTTCGTGGGCCTGCCCGACATTCGCGGCCGCGAGCAGATCCTGCTGGTGCACATGCGCAAGGTGCCGGTCGCCCCCGACGTGCGGGCCGATATCCTGGCGCGCGGCACCCCTGGCATGTCCGGCGCCGATCTTGCCAACCTGATCAACGAAGCAGCCCTGTTTGCCGCCCGTGGCAACAAGCGCCTGGTCGATATGGACGATTTCGAGAAGGCCAAGGACAAGATCCTGATGGGTGCCGAGCGCAAGTCCATGGTGATTACGCCCGAGGACAAGAAAAAAACCGCTTACCACGAGTCGGGCCATGCGGTGGTCGGCATGTCCCTGCCAGGGTGCGACCCGGTCCACAAGGTGACCGTGATCCCGCGTGGCAGAGCCTTGGGCGTGACCATGTCGTTGCCCACCATGGACCGTTTCAGCCTGTACAAGGATGAGATGCTGTCGCAGATCAGCATGCTGTTCGGCGGCCGGGTGGCCGAGGAAATTTTCGTTGGCAGTATCTCGACTGGCGCATCGAACGATTTCGAGCGTGCCACCAGCATCGCGCGCGACATGGTGACGCGCTACGGCATGTCAGAAGCCCTGGGGCCGATGGTGTATGGCGAAAACGAGGGCGAGGTGTTCCTGGGGCGTTCGGTGACCACGCACAAGAACATGAGCGAAGCCACCATGCAGAAGATCGACGCCGAAGTTCGCCGCATTCTGGACGAGCAATACGCGGTGGCAAAGAAAATCCTGACAGACAACCGTGACAAGGTCGAAGCAATGACTGCCGCGTTGCTGGAATTCGAAACTATCGATTCCGATCAGATCGGCGACATCATGGCGGGGCGTCCGGTGCGTCAGCCCAAGCCGCTCGCCACCCCGCAGCCTCCGGCAGGCGGCGATGACAAGCCGAGCGCACCGGCGCCGACCACCCAGCCTGTGCAGGAAGGCTGAATGAGGATTCGGGTTCACGCACTACAATAGAGGGGCTTAGGCTCCTCTATTTTTATGTCCTTTCTCCGCGCAGGTCCGCACTGCCTCTCCCTGGCAAGGCCCCTCATCATGGGCATCGTCAACGTCACGCCTGATTCATTTTCGGATGGGGGCCGTCTGGACGATGCGCAGGCGGCGATCCGACACGGTTTCAAGTTGCAGGAAGAAGGCGCCGATATCCTTGACGTGGGTGGGGAATCCACTCGCCCTGGCGCGGCGGCTGTGCCTGCCGACGAGGAAATCCGCCGCGTGTTGCCGGTGATCGAGGCGCTTGCCGGTCGCGGCTGCGTGGTGTCGGTCGACACGATGAAGCCCGCGGTGATGCGGGCGGCGCTCGGTGCCGGCGCGGTCATGGTGAACGATGTGATGGCCTTGCGCGCCTCCGGCGCACTGGAAACGGTGGCAGCGTCCGATGCGGCGGTGTGCCTGATGCATATGCAGGGCGAGCCGCAGCGCATGCAGCAGGCGCCCTGTTACACCGATGTGGTGGAAGATGTGAAGCGGTTTTTGCAGGAGCGCATTGCGGCCTGCGAAGCGGCAGGCATCAGCCGCGAGCGGCTGGTAATCGACCCGGGCTTTGGCTTCGGCAAGACGCTGGAACACAATCTGGCCTTGCTCCGCCACTTGAATCGCCTGGTTGAACTGGGGCTGCCGGTGCTGGCCGGCCTGTCGCGCAAGTTCATGCTGGGCACGCTGACCGGACGCGATGTCGGGGCGCGCGAATTCGCCGGGGTGGCGGCGCATCTGGCTGCCGTGGCGCGCGGCGCGCGGCTGCTCCGGGTACACAATGTAGCGGCCATGCGCGATGCGCTGGTCATCTGGAATGCAGTGGAGGAACAACAGGATGGGACGTAAATATTTCGGTACCGACGGCGTGCGGGGCAGGGTGGGCGAGTCGCCGATCACCCCCGAATTTGTCATGCATCTGGGCTACGCCGCCGGACAGGTGCTGGTGGCCGACCGCGGCAGCCTGCCGCCGAACCAGCATCCGACCGTGCTGATCGGCAAGGACACCCGAATTTCCGGCTACATGCTGGAAGCCGCGCTGGAAGCTGGGCTCACCGCCGCCGGCGTGAACGTGCTGATGACCGGGCCGATGCCGACGCCGGCGGTGGCGTATCTGACGCGTGCCCTGCGCCTGCAGGCCGGGGTGGTGATCTCGGCCTCGCATAATCCGTTCGAGGACAACGGCATCAAATTTTTTTCGGCCAACGGCCAGAAACTGCCCGACAGCGTCGAGGAAGCCATCGAGGCGCGGCTGGACCACCCGATCGTGACGGTCAATGCGCGCCAGCTGGGACGCGCCCGCCGCATGGAGGACGCAGCGGCGCGTTATATCGAGTTTTGCAAGAGCACCTTCCCCAATCAGCTCGACTTGCGGGGGATGCGCATCGTGGTCGATTGCGCCAACGGCGCCACTTACCACATTGCCCCGCACGTGCTGCACGAACTGGGCGCCGAGGTGGTTGCCATTGGCAACGAACCGAATGGCTTCAATATCAACGACGAATGCGGCGCAACCCATACCAAGACACTTTCCGATGCGGTGCGCTCGCATCGCGCGGATCTTGGGATTTCGCTTGATGGCGACGGCGACCGCCTGATGATGGCCGACGCCCATGGACGGATTTACGACGGCGACCAGCTGGTTTATGTCATCGCACGTCACCGAATCCAGACCGGCTACATGAAGGGCGGGGTGGTCGGCACCCTGATGACCAATCTCGGCATGGAGCACGCGCTCGGCCGTATTCATGTCCCGTTCGAGCGCGCCAAGGTGGGCGACCGCTATGTGCTGGAGCGTCTCCATGCCAACGGCTGGACCCTCGGCGGCGAGACCTCCGGACATATTCTGTGCCTGGACAAGCACACCACCGGAGACGGGATTGTCTCAGCGCTGCAGGTGCTGCGCGCGGTCCGGGAGAGCGGTGAAACCCTGGATGAAATGACCGCCGATCTGGCCATTTACCCCCAGGTCATGATCAATGTCCAGGTGGCAAAAGGCTTCAAGGTGGACTCAACGCCGGCAGTCAGTGCGTCGGTGGCGGAAGCCGAGGCGACCTTGAACGGCAACGGGCGGGTTGTCCTGCGTGCGTCCGGCACTGAGCCGTTGATTCGCGTGATGGTGGAGGGGCGCGATGTTGATCAGGTCCGACACACAGCTGAAACAATCGCCTCTGTTGTAAAGATTGCAGCCGCGGCCGGATGATTTCCCGTCCTGAAATATTTCTGTAATATTCGCCCGTTAGTATGGCGACGTCGCCCATGCGGCAACGTCAACTACTACCGGAGATATTTCAAATGCGTACACTCAACAAACTCGCTCAAGGTACCCTGGCTGCGGCCATGGGACTGGCTTTCTCGATCAGCGCGCTGGCCGCGGACATCACGGGCGCGGGTGCAACCTTCCCTTACGCGGTTTACACTAAGTGGGCCGAAGCCTATCAGGTTGCCACCGGCAACAAGGTCAACTACCAGGGGATCGGTTCATCGGGCGGCGTCAAGCAAATCAAGGCCAAGACTGTCGATTTTGGCGGTACGGATGCACCGGTCAAGGAGGCCGACCTGGGTGCGGCAGGCTTGGTTCAGGTGCCGACCGTGATGGGCGGCGTGACCATCGTCATGAACGTTCCCGGTATTGAATCCGGCAAGCTGAAGCTGGACGGCGACACTGCCGCCAACATCTTCCGCGGCGCCATCACCAAGTGGAACGATCCCGCCATCGCCAAGCTGAATCCCGGCGTCACGCTGCCGGACCTGGCCATCACGGTGTCGCATCGTTCCGACGGTTCGGGCACCACCTATGCGTTTAGCAACTACCTGGCCAAGCAGTCGCTGGCTTTCAAGCGTGACGTTGGCGCCGGCAACACAGTGAACTGGCCTTCGAACGCGGTGGGCGGCAAGGGCAACCCGGGTGTCGCGGCCAACGTGCAGAAGATCAAGGGTACGATCGGCTATGTGGATATCGCCGATGCGATGAAGAACAACATGAGCTTCGTGGCGCTGAAGAACCGTGCCGGCAACTATATCGTGCCGAGCCAGGATTCGGTTGCCGACGCGGCTGCCGGTGCCGACTTCAAGGTCAAGGGCATGGCGCCTGACCTGCTGGACCAGTCGCACAAGAACGCCTGGCCCATCACCAGCGCCACCTACATGCTGGCGTATGAAAAGGGCAGCGATGCCGCCAAGCAGAAAGGTATCGTAGACTTCTTTACCTGGTCCCTGAACAACGGTCAGAAAATGGCCGCCGATCTCGGCTTTGTGGCGCTGCCACCCAATGTCGTGAAGATGGTCGAAGCAGAAATGAAGAAAATCAAGTAAGCATCTGTTAACTTGATGGATGCCGGAGGCGGCTTGCCGCCTCCGGCTTTTCTACGAAAACACCTGCCTGTTCCAGCGGGTGCTTCCGCAGATAATAGACGAACCGATAGGCACCCCCCACCGTGAGTGAGCCCAGCGTAACCGCCGGAATCGATCTGCATGCCAGGCAGGTCAGGAAATTCCGCTTGCAGGACCTGCTTTTCCATCGCACTACCCAGTTGTTTGCGTTTGTCGTGCTGGCGGCGCTGGTGGGGATTCTGGTGTCGCTCACCATCGAGGCCTGGCCCAGCCTCAAGGAATTCGGCCCGGCTTTCCTGTGGACCAACATCTGGAGTGTGCCGGATGACAAATTCGGGGCACTGGCCGCGATCTATGGCACGGTGGTGACATCCGTGCTGGCGCTGCTGATTGCGGTGCCGATCAGCTTCGGCATCGCCCTGTTCCTGACCGAAACCTGCCCGGTGTGGTTGCGTCGCCCCTTGGGCACCGCGATTGAATTGCTGGCAGGGATCCCCTCCATTGTCTACGGCATCTGGGGCCTGTTCGTTTTCGTCCCCTTGTTTGCTGAATATATACAACCCCACCTGCAGGATCTGCTGGGTCATGTGCCGGTAATCGGCGGCTGGTTCTCCGGTCCGCCCATCGGGGTGGGCATTTTCGCCGCCAGTATCGTGCTGTCGCTGATGGTGATTCCCTTTATCGCCTCGGTGATGCGCGATGTGTTCGAGACGGTGCCGGACGTACTGAGGGAGTCGGCTTATGCTGTCGGCTGCACCACCTGGGAAGTCGTGCGCAACATTGTCTTGCCCTACACCCGCGTTGGCGTCATCGGCGGCATCATGCTGGGGCTGGGGCGCGCGCTGGGCGAAACCATGGCGGTGACTTTTGTCATCGGCAACGCCAACCGCATCAACGGCAGCCTGTTTGCGCCGGGCACCTCGATTGCCTCGACCCTGGCGAACGAATTTGGCGAGGCCGATCCCGGTCTGCATATCGCTTCCCTGTTCGAGTTGGGCCTTGTGCTGTTCATCCTCACCTTTATCGTGCTGGCGATTTCGCGCTGGTTGATCAGCCGCAGCATGGGATCCGAGGGCCTGTAAATCATGATGAGTCTGTACACCCGCCGCGTCTGGATCAACCGCATCGGCATCGCTCTGTCGATGGTCGCGATGAGCCTGGGGCTGATCGGGTTGCTGTGGATTTTGTGGACGCTGTTTTCCAGGGGCTTTGCCGCGCTGAGCTGGGATTTGTTCACCCAGGACACGCCGGCGCCGGGGTCCGAAGGCGGCGGCCTGCGCAACGCCATCGTCGGCAGCGGCCTCATCCTGTTTTTTTCCATGCTGATCTCGACGCCGATCGGCATTCTGGCCGGCATCTATCTGGCCGAGTACGGGCGCATTTCCCGGTTTGCGTCGTTCACCCGCTTCATGACCGACATCATGCTGTCGGCTCCCTCCATCGTCATCGGCCTGTTTGTGTATGCCTTGTTCGTAGCGACCACCGGCGGATTTTCAGGTTGGGCGGGGTCGCTGGCGCTGGCGCTGATCGCCATCCCGGTGGTGGTGCGCACCACTGAAAACATGCTGAAACTGGTACCCACCAGTCTGCGTGAAGCGGCCTTTGCGGTAGGTGCGCCACGCTGGCAGGTGTCGCTCAAAGTGACGCTGCGGGCAGTCAAGTCGGGCGTGGTGACCGGCGTATTGCTGGCGATGGCGCGCATCACCGGCGAGACCGCGCCGCTGCTGTTTACCGCGCTGAACAACCAGTTCTTCAGCACCAATATGGCCGAACCGATGGGTAACCTGCCGGTGGTAATTTATCAGTTCGCACTGAGCCCGTATGACAACTGGGTCAATCTGGCCTGGGGTGGCGCATTGCTAATTGCCATCCTGGTGCTGGCGGTCAATATCGGTGTCCGCGTCATTTTCCGCAACAAAGTCAAACGTTAATTTCTCCGGAGCTTCACGATGCCCGATCAAGCCCTGCCCACCGGCGAAAATGCTGCCCTGCAGGTCCGCAACCTGGATTTTTTCTACGGCGATTTCAAAGCTCTCGTCAATGTCAATATGGACATCGCCAACAAGAAGGTGACGGCCTTCATCGGGCCGTCCGGTTGTGGTAAATCCACTTTGCTGCGTGCCTTCAATCGCATGTACGACTTGTATCCGGGGCAGCGTGCCGAAGGCCAGATCCTGTTCCACGACAAGAACCTGCTCGACAAGAGCCAGGACGTGAACCTGGTGCGCGCCAAGATCGGCATGGTGTTCCAGAAGCCGACGCCATTTCCGATGACGATCTATGAAAACATTGCTTTCGGCGCGCGACTGTACGAGCCCATGTCGAAAAGTGCGATGGACGATCGTGTTGAATGGGCGCTTAAGAAAGCTGCGCTGTGGGGCGAGGTGAAAGACAAGTTGCAACAGAACGGCCTGTCGCTTTCCGGTGGCCAGCAGCAGCGTCTGTGCATTGCGCGCGCGGTCGCGGTCAAGCCAGAAATTGTATTGCTGGATGAACCAACCTCGGCGCTGGATCCCCTCTCCACCGCCAAAATCGAAGAACTCATCAACGAGTTGAAAAGCGAATACACCATTGCCATCGTCACCCACAACATGCAGCAGGCTGCGCGGATTTCCGACTTCACGGCGTTCATGTACCTGGGCGAACTCATCGAGTTCAACGAAACCGGCACTATCTTCATGCAGCCGGGCAAGAAGCAGACCGAAGACTACATTACCGGCCGATTCGGCTAATCCCTCTGCGCGCGCAGCGGGTTCGGCGGTTGACCGGCGGGCGCGTTGCGCTTACCATCGCGCACTTTTGTTCGGCAGACTCCCATGCGCAAGAAGCTCGTAGCCGGTAACTGGAAAATGCACGGCAGCCTGGCGGAAAACGCCGCGTTGCTGGCCGCACTCAAACCCGCCCTGTCCGGTATCGAGGCCGTGGTGTGCGTGCCTTTTCCGTATCTGGCGCAGGCGCAGGCCGAACTCGCCGGTTCGTCGATTGCCTGGGGTGCGCAAAACGTATCCGAGCAGGCCAAAGGTGCTTTCACCGGCGAAGTGTCGGCCTCCATGCTGCTCGATTTCGGCTGCACCTATGTGATTGTTGGTCATTCCGAGCGGCGCAGTCTGTACGGCGAATCCGACGCGCTGGTGGCGAGCAAATACGTGGCCGCGCAGGCAGCGGGCTTGACGCCTATTCTGTGCGTGGGTGAATCGCTGGCCGAGCGCGAGTCGGGCGTGACCGAAGCTGTCGTCGCGCGTCAGCTCGATGCCGTGATCAACGCCGCCGGCGTGGCGTCGCTGGCCAAGGCGGTGGTGGCATATGAGCCGGTGTGGGCAATCGGTACCGGCAAAACGGCTTCACCGGAGCAGGCACAGGCGGTACACGCCTTCATACGCGGCAAGATCGCCGCACTCGATGCGGGCGTGGCAGACCAGCTGGTGATCCAGTATGGGGGTAGCGTAAAAGCCGCGAATGCGGCAGAATTGATGGTTCAGCCGGATATCGATGGCGGCCTGATTGGCGGCGCTTCTCTGGTCGCTGACGAGTTCATCGCGATTTGCCGCGCGGCAGCCAAGTAAGAGTCAAAATATGGAAACCTTGTTCTGGATCGTTCACGTTATCGTTGCCATCACGGTCATCGCGCTGGTGCTGCTGCAGCATGGGAAAGGCGCGGACATGGGCGCGGCGTTTGGCGGCGGATCGTCCGGCAGCCTGTTCGGCGCGACCGGTTCTGCCAATTTTCTGAGCCGCAGCACCGCCATCGTGGCGACCCTGTTTTTCCTGACCAGTCTGGGGCTGGCCTATTTCGGGCTGCAGCAGCACAAGCCGGCCGCCAGTGTGCTGGATCGCACATCGGTGCCGGCGACAGCGACGCAGCCCGCTGCGCCCGCACAAATTCCAGGCCAGGGCAACGGCTCGAAAGCGGGTGACATTCCGCAGTAAACCAGCAGAACACATTGGGGCGCAAGCCCTTTGGCCGACGTGGTGGAATTGGTAGACACGCTATCTTGAGGGGGTAGTGACCTAGGTCGTGCGAGTTCGAGTCTCGCCGTCGGCACCATCAAATTTCCTGATTCATTCATTAGCGTTCGCTATCGAATAAGCTTTTGATTTTTAAGACAAAAATACCAATTTTTCGGCTTGACAGTCGAGCCGCTCCGCTAATAAACTCGGGTCATAATCACTCAATAGCCTGAAATAGGCATAACGGAGGACCCCGGTGCTGGAGAACTACCTCCCCATTCTGTTGTTCGTTCTGGTCGGGCTGGCCTTTGGTGTTGTCCCCATCGTTGCAGGCGGCCTGCTGGCGCCGAATCGCCCCGATAGCGAAAAACTCTCCCCCTACGAATGCGGCTTCGAGGCATTCGAGGATGCGCGCATGAAGTTCGATGTGCGCTATTACCTGGTAGCCATTCTTTTCATTCTGTTCGACCTGGAAATCGCCTTCCTCTTTCCCTGGGCCATTGTGCTTGAGGAAATCGGCCTGGCAGGTTTCCTTGCCATGATGATGTTCCTCGGCATCCTGGTGGTTGGTTTCATCTACGAATGGATGAAGGGGGCGCTGGAATGGGAGTAAGGGTTTTGAACCCAGGGGCGTCAGTCAAGCTTGCCAGGAGGATCCGGTCATGAGCATCGAAGGCGTTCTCGAGCAGGGCTTTGTCACCACCAAGGCCGATCAGCTGATCAACTACATGCGCACCGGCTCGATGTGGCCGATGACCTTTGGTCTGGCATGTTGCGCGGTGGAGATGATGCACGCCGGCGCCGCGCGTTACGACCTCGACCGCTTCGGCATTGTGTTCCGTGGCAGCCCCCGGCAGTCCGACGTGATGATCGTGGCGGGCACGCTGTGCAACAAAATGGCGCCCGCGTTGCGCAAGGTCTACGACCAGATGGCCGAGCCGCGCTGGGTGATTTCCATGGGCTCCTGCGCCAACGGCGGCGGCTATTACCATTATTCGTATTCGGTGGTGCGGGGATGCGACCGCATCGTACCGGTCGACATCTATGTTCCCGGCTGCCCCCCCACCGCGGAGGCGCTGTTGTTCGGCATCATCCAGCTGCAGAACAAGATCCGTCGCACCAACACCATCGCCCGCTGATTGCCCATGCCCCAGACTGTGGAAGCTCTTTCTTTGTCGCTTGAAATGGTGCTAGGCGATGCGCTGGCGCAGTCGTTCGTTCGTTTGGACGAACTGACGCTGGTCATCAAGTCGCAGCATTACGAATCGGCGATGCGCACCCTGCGCGACCATCCCGATTGCCGCTTCGATCAGCTGATCGACCTGTGCGGCATGGATTACTCAGGCTACGGTGCGGATGGTGGCAGCGACGGGTCGTGGGACGGCGCCCGCTTTGCCGTGGTGGTGCATCTGCTGTCGGTGTCGAGCAACCAGCGGGTGCGGGTGCGTGTATTTTGCCCCGAAGACGACCTGCCGGTGGTGGCCTCAATGGTCGACCTCTGGCCATCGGCCAACTGGTATGAGCGCGAAGCCTTCGACCTTTATGGCATCGTGTTTGAAGGCCATCCCGATCTGCGTCGCATTCTTACCGACTACGGCTTTATCGGCCATCCGTTCCGCAAGGATTTCCCGCTCTCCGGCAACGTCGAGATGCGCTATGACCCAAGCCAGCAGCGGGTGATTTATCAGCCGGTGTCGATCGAGCCGCGCGAAATCGTGCCACGCATCGTGCGCGACGAAAGCTACGGAGATGTGCGCTGATGGCCGAAATCCGTAACTACGCTAGATTAATGGGTGTTGTCCCGGAGTGTTCAAATGGCTGAAATCCGGAACTACACGATGAACTTCGGTCCGCAGCATCCGGCGGCGCACGGCGTGCTGCGTCTGGTGCTGGAGCTCGACGGCGAAGTGATCCAGCGCGCCGATCCGCACATCGGCCTGCTGCATCGCGCCACCGAAAAGCTGGCCGAGCACAAGACCTTCATCCAGTCGGTTCCCTACATGGACCGCCTCGACTACGTGTCGATGATGGTCAACGAGCATGCCTACGTGATGGCGATCGAGAAGCTGCTGCAGATCGACGTCCCCGAGCGCGCGCAATACATCCGCGTGATGTTCGACGAGATCACCCGCGTGCTGAATCACCTGCTGTGGCTGGGCGCGCACGCGCTCGACGTCGGCGCGATGACGGTATTCCTGTACGCCTTCCGCGAGCGCGAAGACCTGATGGACTGCTACGAGGCGGTCTCCGGTGCGCGCCTGCACGCGGCCTACTACCGTCCCGGCGGCGTCTACCGCGACCTGCCCGACACGATGCCGCAGTACGCGGCGCAGCACACCCGCAACGAGGCGACGATGAAGTCGATGAACGCCAACCGCCAGGGTTCGCTGCTCGACTTCATCGAGGATTTTACCCAGCGCTTCCCGACCTATGTCGACGAGTACGAGACGCTGCTGACCGACAACCGCATCTGGAAGCAGCGCACCGTCGGCATCGGCGTGGTGTCGCCCGAGCGCGCGCTGGCGCTGGGCTTTACCGGCCCGATGCTGCGCGGCTCCGGTGTCGAATGGGACCTGCGCAAGAAGCAGCCCTACGAAGTCTACGACCGCATGGATTTCGACATTCCGGTCGGCACCAATGGCGACTGCTACGACCGCTATCTGGTGAGGGTCGAGGAAATGCGGCAGTCCAATCGCATCATCAAGCAGTGTGTCGACTGGCTGCGCAAAAATCCGGGACCGGTCATCGTCGAGAACCACAAGGTCGCGCCGCCGTCACGGATCGACATGAAACAGAACATGGAAGAGCTGATCCACCACTTCAAGCTTTTTACCGAAGGGATGCACGTGCCGGCGGGCGAAGCCTATGTTGGGGTGGAACACCCCAAGGGCGAGTTCGGCATTTATCTGGTGTCGGACGGTGCCAACAAACCCTATCGTCTGAAAATCCGCGCGCCGGGCTATGCACATCTGTCGGCGCTCGACGAAATGAGCCGTGGCCACATGATTGCCGACGTCGTCGCAATCATCGGCACGCAGGATATTGTTTTCGGGGAGATCGACCGCTGATGGCCAATCCCAATCTGAACGACAGCCTTCCGCTGAGTGCTGAATCGCTTGCGCTGATCGATGTGGAGGTCGCCAAATATCCGGCCGACCAGAAGCAGTCCGCCGTGATGAGCGCGCTGCGCATCGCCCAGTCTGAAAAAGACTGGCTCAAGCCTGAAACCATTGAATACGTTGCGGCATATCTCGATATGCCCGCGATTGCCGCGTATGAGGTCGCCACCTTTTACAACATGTACGACACCCAGCCGGTGGGGCGGCACAAGATCACCCTGTGCACCAATCTGCCGTGCGTACTGATGGGCGCGAACAAGATTGCCGCGCATCTCAAGGACAAGCTCGGCATTGATTTCGGCGAAACCACCGAGGACGGCCGCTATACGCTGAAGGAAGGCGAGTGCATGGGCGCCTGCGGCGATGCGCCGATGTGCCTCCACAACAACCATGCCATGCACACGCATCTCACCCCCGACAAGGTGGATGAATTGCTGGATGAACTGAAATGAGCCTGCTGGCGCCCACCCCACAGGTCTGCAGCTGGACGCAGGCGCTCGACAACCCGGGCTCGCTCGCGACCTATGTCGCAAACGGCGGCTATCAGGCGCTGCGCCGTGTGATCACGGAACAGGTTTCCGGCGACGACATCATCGCCGAACTCAAGACCAGCGCGCTGCGCGGACGCGGCGGCGCGGGCTTCCCCACGGGCCTCAAGTGGAGCTTCATGCCGCGCGCGTTCGCCGGCGACAAGTACATTGTCTGCAACAGCGACGAGGGCGAGCCGGGCACCTTCAAGGACCGCGACATCCTGCGCTACAACCCGCACCAGCTGATCGAGGGCATGGCGATCGCCGGCTACGTGCTGGGCGCGCGCGTCGGCTACAACTACATCCACGGCGAGATTTTCGATTGCTACCAGATATTCGAGGCCGCGCTGAAGGAAGCGCGTGACGCCGGCTATCTGGGCGACAAGCTGTTCGGCACCGACTTCTGCTTCCAGTTGCATGCGCACGCAGGTTATGGCGCCTACATCTGCGGCGAGGAAACCGCGCTGCTCGAATCCCTCGAGGGCAAGAAGGGCCAGCCGCGCTTCAAGCCGCCATTTCCGGCAAGCTTCGGCCTCTACGGCAAGCCCACGACCATCAACAATACCGAGACACTCGCTAGCGTGCCGTGGATCATGCAGCACGGCGGCCAGGCATTTCTTGAACTCGGCAAACCCAACAACGGCGGCTCCAAGCTGTTCTCGGTCTCGGGCCACGTCAACAAGCCAGGCAACTTCGAAGTGCCGCTCGGCACGCCGTTTGCCAAGCTGCTGGAGATGGCGGGCGGGGTGCGCAGCGGCCACAAACTGAAAGCCGTGATTCCCGGCGGCTCGTCGGCACCGGTACTGCCGGCCGACATCATGATGGACTGCACCATGGACTTTGACTCCGTCGCCAAGGCCGGATCCATGCTGGGCTCGGGCGCGGTCATTGTGATGGATGAAACCGTCTGCATGGTGCGTGCGCTGGAGCGGCTTTCCTATTTTTATTTCGAGGAATCGTGCGGCCAGTGCACGCCATGCCGCGAAGGCACCGGCTGGATGTATCGCATCATTCACCGCATCGAACACGGGCAGGGCAAGCCGGAAGACATCGAATTGCTCAACAGTGTCGCGGGCCGAATCGGCGGTCACACCATCTGCGCGCTGGGCGACGCGGCAGCGATGCCGGTGCAAAGCTTCCTCAAGCATTTTGGCCACGAGTTCGAGCATCACGTCGAACACAAGCGCTGCATGGACGGAACGGAGCAGTAAGAATGGCCACGCTCAATATCGAAATCGACGGCCGCACGCTTCAGGTTGAAAGCGGCGACACCATCATGGATGCGGCGAATGCGGCCGGCATTACGATCCCGCATTTCTGTTATCACAAGAAGCTGTCGATCGCTGCCAACTGCCGTATGTGCCTGGTGCAGGTGGAGAAGGCGCCGAAGCCGCTGCCCGCCTGCGCCACCCCGGTGACTGAGGGTATGAAGGTGCATACGCGTTCGGAATACGCGATCAATGCACAGAAAAGCGTGAT
Source organism: Thiobacillus denitrificans (assembly GCF_001530125.1). Classification (GTDB taxonomy): domain Bacteria; phylum Pseudomonadota; class Gammaproteobacteria; order Burkholderiales; family Thiobacillaceae; genus Thiobacillus; species Thiobacillus denitrificans_C. Next base: position 56,081 of record NZ_LDUG01000007.1, read on the forward strand.
GGAATTCCTGCTCATCAACCATCCGCTCGACTGCCCAATCTGCGACCAGGGCGGCGAATGCACGCTGCAGGATCTGGCGGTAGGCTACGGCGGCTCGTCGTCGCGCTACCAGGAAATCAAGCGTGTGGTGCGCGAGAAAAACCTCGGCCCGCTGATCGCCACCGACATGACGCGCTGCATCCACTGCAGCCGCTGCGTGCGCTTCGGCCAGGAAATCGCCGGCGTGATGGAACTCGGCATGGCCGGGCGCGGCGAGCATGTCGAAGTGATGCCCTTCCTGGAAAATCAGGTGGCGTCCGAACTGTCTGGCAATGTCATCGACCTGTGTCCGGTGGGCGCGCTGACCAGCAAGCCCTTCCGCTACTCCGCCCGCACCTGGGAGCTGTCGCGCCGCCCCTCGATCAGCCCGCACGACAGCCTCGGCTCCAACCTTGAAGTCCACGTCAAGGACAACAAGGTAATGCGTGTGCTGCCGCGCGAGAACGAAGACGTCAACGAATGCTGGCTGGCTGACCGCGACCGCTTCTCCTACGAAGGCCTCAACACGGCCGAGCGTCTGACCCGGCCGATGCTCAAGCACGACGGCCAGTGGGTAGAAGCCACCTGGCAGGCAGCGCTCGAATTGGTCGCGAACAAATTGAAAGCCATCCCTGCCGACCAGATCGGTGCGCTGTCGACGCCGTACCGTCCGGCGGAAGAATTGTTCCTGCTGCAGAAGCTGATGCGCGGACTGGGCAGCGGCAACGTCGACCACCGCCTGAGGCAGTCGGACTTCTCGCTTGACGACAAGGCGCACGGCGGTTTCTGGCTCGGTATGCCGGTGACCTACATGTCGCGCCTCAAGCGCATGCTGGTGGTGGGTTCGAATCTCAGAAAAGACCACCCGCTGATGGCACATCGCATCCGTGAATCGGTGCGCTGGTACGGCCAGCTCAATCTCATCAACGCGGCGGAAGACGAATTCCTCGGCAAGGTGCACGCCAAGCGCATCGTCGCGCCGTCGCAGCTTGCCGCTGCGCTCGCCGGCGTGTGTCGTGCGCTGGCCGAGCTGAAAAACCTGCCGCTGCCCGCTATTGCCGCACACGGCATTGTCGACGACACCGCGAAGAAGATGGCTGATAGCCTCGCAGGCGGCGAAACCCGCGCGGTCTTCCTCGGCAACATGGCGCAGCATCATTCCAGCTATGGGCAGATCCACGCGCTGGCGCAGGAAGTGGCGAAGCTCGCCGGCGCGAGTTTCGGCGTGCTGGGCGAGGCTGCCAACAGCGTCGGGGCGGTGGCGGTCGGCGCGATTCCGGGCTGCGGCCCGCTCGGGCAGCCAGCCGTCAAGGGGCTGAACGCGCAACAGATGCTGGCCAATCCCTTGCGCGCCTATCTGCTGCTGGGGGTCGAAGCCGAACTCGATACCCACGATCCGGTGTCGGCGATGGCCAGCATCAACGCCGCGGAATTCGTCGTGGTGATGTCGCCCTACAAGGGCATGTCGCTCGACTATGCCGACGTGCTGCTGCCGATTGCGCCGTGGACCGAAACCTCGGGCACCTTCATCAATACCGAAGGCCGCGTGCAGAGCTTCGGCGCCGTGGTCAAGCCGCTAGGCGAGACCCGCCCGGCGTGGAAGGTGCTGCGCGTGCTGGGCAATCTGCTGGGACTGGCCGGTTTCGATCACAACGACTCGAAGGACGTGCTGCGCGACGCGATCGGCGATACCCCCACAGGCAGCGTCCAGGCCTTCCTCAATAATGAAGTCAGTGGCGTGACGGTGGCACCACCCCAGACGCACGAAGGCCTGGAGCGCGTCGCCGAGGTGCCGATTTACCAGACCGACGCCGTGGTGCGCCGCTCGCCCTCGCTGCAGATGACGCAGGATGCCACGCTGCCGGTGGCGCGCATGCACAGCCGCCTGATCGCGAAGCTGGGTCTCACGGAAAACGGTCGTGTCTCGGTGCGCCAAACGGCTTGCGCGCTGACCCTCAAGGTGCAGCGCGACGACCTGCTGCCCGATACCTGCGTGCGAATCCCCAGCGGCCATCCGCTGACAGCGGGGCTGGGTCCGATGTTCGGCCCGATCACGGCGGAGTCAGTCTGATGGAGAGCGTGGGCATGGACTGGACCGCCATTCAAACCGTCGTCTGGACGCTGATCAAGATCATGGCACTGGTGATGCCTCTGATGCTGGGCGTGGCCTATCTCACCTACGCCGAAAGAAAAATCATCGGCTGGATGCAAGTGCGCATCGGTCCCAACCGCGTCGGCTTCCTGGGCCTGCTGCAGCCGATTGCCGACGGTCTCAAGCTGTTGATGAAGGAAATCATCATTCCTGCCGGCGCCAACCGCGGATTGTTCATCCTCGGCCCCATTCTGGTCATCGCACCGGCGCTGGCGGCGTGGGCGGTGATTCCGTTCACCGATACGCTGGTTCTGGCCAACATCAACGCCGGCCTGCTGTATGTGATGGCGATCACCTCGATGGGGGTGTATGGCGTCATCATCGCGGGTTGGGCGTCCAATTCAAAATATGCCTTCCTAGGCGCGATGCGTTCGGCGGCGCAGATCGTGTCGTATGAAATCGCCATGGGCTTCGCACTGGTCGGCGTGCTGATGGCGGCGCAGAGCCTTAACCTCATCGACATCGTGCAGGGCCAGTCGGGCGGTCTGCATCAGTGGTACATCTGGCCGCTGTTCCCGCTGTTCGTGGTGTATCTGATCGCCGGCGTGGCCGAAATCAACCGCGCGCCATTTGACGTCGCCGAGGGCGAATCCGAGATCGTTGCCGGCTTTCATGTGGAATATTCCGGCATGGCATTCGCCGTGTTCTTCCTCGCCGAATACGCCAACATGATCCTGGTGGCGACGTTGACGAGCCTGTTGTTCCTTGGCGGCTGGCAGTCTCCGGTCCCCTTCCTGCCCGACAGCATCGTCTGGTTGTTCTTCAAGATCGGCTTCGTGCTGTTCCTGTTTCTGTGGTTCCGCGCCACCTTCCCGCGCTATCGCTACGACCAGATCATGCGTCTGGGCTGGAAGGTGTTCATTCCCATTACCATCGCCTGGATCGTCGTCGTCGGCGGCATGATGCAGACGCCGTATGGTTACCTCTTCCATTGAGCGCGCCATGATCCTAAAAACCGCAGTTGACCGCTTATCATGTTTCAAAGGCCATATGAAAATTGAGCTTCGTGCCTTCGATGCAGTGTGCCCTTTAGGTGAGTTCACTACGCACTCGCTGGCACGTCCAGTCAAGCGCCTTGCTTTGTCGCTCCTCCTTGCCTACCCCGGTAGACAGCGTCATCGCTTCGCGCCAGCCACTCGCCTGAACGCGCCATCGAGTGCGTCCAACTACGGTTTCTAGGATGAAACGGATCACCCAATTCTTCGGCAGCCTGCTTTTGATCGAACTGCTGCGCGGCATGATGCTCACCGGCCGCAATATGTTCGCGCGCAAGATCACAGTGCAGTTCCCCGAAGAGAAAACCCCGCAGTCGCCACGTTTCCGTGGGCTGCACGCGCTGCGCCGCTACCCCAACGGCGAGGAGCGTTGCATCGCCTGCAAGCTGTGCGAAGCCGTTTGCCCGGCGCTGGCTATCACCATCGAGTCGGAGAAGCGCGATGACGGCACCCGCCGCACCACACGCTACGACATCGATCTCACCAAGTGCATCTTCTGCGGTTTTTGCGAAGAAGCCTGTCCGGTGGATGCCATCGTCGAGACGCGCATCCTGGAATACCACGGTGAAAAACGCGGTGACCTGTATTACACCAAGCCCATGCTGCACGCCATCGGCGATCAGAACGAAGAACAAATCGCAAAAGACCGCGCGGCCGACGCAAAGTACCGCTGACGCCGAGCCTTAATCACGATAAACATGACCTATACGACCGCGATTTTCTATTTCTTCGCCGCCATCCTGGTGTTTGCCGGGCTGCGCGTGATCACCGCGCGCAACCCGGTGCACGCAGCCCTTTTTCTGGTGCTGGCATTCTTCACCGCAGCCGGCCTGTGGATACTGCTGGAGGCCGAATTCCTCGCCATCACCCTGGTGCTGGTCTATGTCGGCGCGGTGATGGTGCTGTTCCTGTTCGTGGTAATGATGCTCGACATCAACCTGGACAAACTGCGTGAGGGCTTCTGGGATTACCTGCCGATCGCGGGATTCGTCTCGGTCTTGCTGATGATCGAAATGGCGCTGATCCTCGGCAGCCGCCATTTCGGGCTCGATGTGATGGCCACGCCCGAGGCGCACCCGGCGGATTACAGCAATACCAAGGAGCTTGGGCGGCTGCTGTATACCGACTACATCTACGCGTTCGAGCTGGCCGCGGTGATCCTGCTGGTGGCGATCGTCGCCGCCATCGCACTGACGTTGCGCCGTCGCAAGGACAGCAAATACATCAACCCTGCCGAGCAGGTCAAGGTCAAGCGCAATGACCGGCTGCGCATTATCAAAATGAAAGCCACGCAGAAGCCGGGCGCAGGGGAGGGCGGCGCATGATTTCCTTATCGCATTACCTGGTGCTGGGCGGCATCCTGTTCGCCATCAGCGTGCTGGGCATCTTCCTCAACCGCAAGAACGTGATCATCATCTTGATGGCGATCGAACTGATGCTGCTTGCGGTGAACATGAACTTCATCGCGTTTTCGCATTATCTGGGCGACATCCACGGCCAGATCTTCGTCTTCTTCATCCTTACCGTTGCCGCGGCGGAATCCGCCATCGGCCTGGCGATCCTGGTGGTGCTGTTCCGCAACCTGCACACCATCAACGTCGATGACCTCGACCATCTGAAAGGTTGATGACGATGGACATGCAGACGCTTTATCTGATCGTGCCGCTGGCGCCGCTGTTCGGCGCGATCGTTGCGGGCTTTTTCGGCAAGCTGGTCGGCCGCACCGGCGCCCATGGCGTCACCATCGCCGGCGTGGCGGTGTCGCTGATCGCCTCGGTGCTGGTGTTTCAGGACGTGCTCGCCGGCCATACCTACAACGGCACGGTCTACACCTGGATGGTGCTGGGCGACCTTCGTTTCGAGGTCGGTTTCCTGATCGATGCGCTGACGGTCATGATGATGCTGGTCGTCACTTTCGTCTCGCTGATGGTGCACATCTACACCATCGGCTACATGAAGGATGACCCGGGATACCAGCGCTTCTTCAGCTACATCTCGCTGTTCACCTTCTCGATGCTGATGCTGGTGATGAGCAACAACTTCCTGCAGCTGTTCTTCGGCTGGGAAGCGGTCGGTCTGGTGTCCTATCTGCTGATCGGCTTCTGGTACAACAAGGAAACGGCGATCTACGCCAACCTGAAGGCCTTCCTGGTCAACCGCGTGGGCGACTTCGGCTTCATCCTCGGCATCGGCCTGGTGCTGGCGCATTTCGGCTCGCTCGATTACGCCACCGTGTTCGCCCTGGCGCCGTCGCTGGCCAGCGAGACCATCACCCTGTTGCCCGACACACCGTGGATGCTGATGACGGTCATCGGCATCCTCCTGTTCATCGGCGCGATGGGCAAGTCAGCGCAGTTTCCGCTGCACGTCTGGCTGCCCGATTCGATGGAAGGCCCGACGCCGATTTCCGCGCTGATCCACGCGGCGACGATGGTGACTGCCGGCATCTTCATGGTTGCACGTATGTCGCCGCTGTATGAGCTGTCCGACGTGGCGCTCTCCTTCATCATGGTGATCGGCGCGATCACTGCGCTGTTCATGGGCTTCCTCGGCATCGTGCAGAACGACATCAAGCGGGTGGTGGCGTATTCCACCCTGTCGCAGCTGGGCTACATGACGGTCGCGCTCGGCGCCTCGGCCTATTCGGTCGCGGTGTTCCACCTGATGACGCACGCCTTCTTCAAGGCGCTGCTGTTCCTTGCCGCAGGCAGCGTCATCATCGCCATGCACCACAACCAGGACATCCGCTACATGGGCGGCCTGAAGAAGTACATGCCGATTACCTGGGTCACCTCGCTGATCGGTTCGCTGGCGCTGATCGGCACGCCCTTCCTGTCGGGCTTCTATTCCAAGGAAAGCATCATCGAGGCGGTCAGGCTGTCGCACCTGCCGGTGGCCGACATCGCCTACTGGGCGGTGCTGATCGGCGTCTTCGTCACCGCCTTTTATTCCTTCCGCATGTATTTCCTGGTGTTCCACGGCAAGGAGCGCTTCCATCAGGGACATGCCCACGGCAACGAGCCCGACGCGCACCACGATGAGCACCATGGCGGCAAGCCGCATGAAACCCCATGGGTCATCACCGGGCCCTTGCTTGCGCTGGCGCTGCCTTCTCTGGCGATTGGCTACATGACGATCGAGTCCATGCTGTTCGGCGACTTTTTCGGCAGCGCAATTTACGTCGCCGATCGCCATCCGGTGATGCACGAGCTCAACCAGCATTTCCACGGCGCGGCGGCGATGGGGCTGCACGCGCTGGTGACGCTGCCGTTCTGGCTGGCGGTGGCGGGGGTGGCGCTAGCGGCGTTCTTCTATCTCAAGCGTCCGGATATCCCTGCAGCCATTGCGCAGCGCTTCAAGTTCCTGCATCAAATGCTGCTCAACAAATACTGGTTCGACGAACTCTACAGCTGGGTGTTCGCCAAGGGGGCGCGCGTGCTGGGCGGTAGCCTGTGGCGGCGTGGCGACCAAGGCATGATCGACGGCTTTTTCGTAAGCGGCACGGTACATCTGGTCGAACGCTTGTCCCGCTCGCTCAAAGCCTTCCAGTCCGGCTACATCTACCACTACGCGTTTGCCATGCTGATCGGGGTGTTTGCCCTGGTGACCTGGTTCGCGCGACTCAACTAAAGCCTACCCATGTTCGGACAGTCGATTCTCTCTCTCGTCATCTGGGTACCGATTCTGGCCGGGGTGGCCGTGCTCGCCACCGGCTCCGACCGCAATGCCGTACTTGCTCGCTGGATTGCCCTGGCGGGTGCGCTGCTGGGCCTGGTCGTCGCGGTACCGCTGGTCATCGGATTCGACACCGGCACGTCGGCGATGCAGTTCGTCGAAAAGGCGGCGTGGATTCCAGCGTTCAACATCCACTACCACCTCGGCGTCGACGGCATCTCGATGCCGCTGGTCCTGCTGAACAGCTTCATCACCGTGCTGGTGGTGATCGCCGGCTGGCAGGTGATCCAGGACAAGGTCGCGCAGTACATGGCGGCCTTCCTCATCATGTCCGGCCTCATCAACGGCGTGTTCGCCTCGCTCGATGGCATCCTGTTCTACGTCTTCTTCGAAGGCATGCTGATCCCGCTTTATCTGATTATCGGCGTGTGGGGCGGGCCGAAGCGCGTCTATGCCGCGTTCAAGTTCTTCCTCTACACCTTGCTCGGCTCGCTCCTGATGCTGGTGTCGATGATCTATCTCTACTTCCAGTCGGGCGGCAGCTTCGACATCCAGACCTGGCACACCACCACGCTCGGCATGACGGCGCAGACGCTGATGTTCTTCGCCTTCCTGTTGGCGTTCGGCGTCAAGGTGCCGATGTGGCCGGTGCACACCTGGCTGCCCGACGCCCACGTCGAGGCGCCCACCGGCGGCTCGGTGGTGCTGGCGGCGGTCACGCTGAAAGTCGGTGCCTACGGCTTCCTGCGCTTCATCCTGCCGATCCTGCCGGATGCCAGTGCGGAACACGCCTGGTTCGTCATCGCCCTGTCGCTGATCGCGGTCGCCTACATCGGCCTGGTGGCATTGGCGCAGTCCGACATGAAAAAACTCATCGCGTATTCGTCGATTGCGCACATGGGCTTCGTCACCCTCGGCTTCTTCATGTTCAACCCGCTCGGCGTCGAAGGCGGGCTGGTGCAAATGATCTCCCACGGCTTCGTCTCGGCGGCGCTGTTCCTCTGCATCGGCGTCATGTACGACCGTCTGCACTCGCGCCAGATCAAGGACTACGGCGGCCTGGTCAACAAGATGCCGCTGTTCGCCGCCTTCTTCATGCTGTTCGCCATGGCCAACGTGGGCCTGCCCGCTACCAGCGGCTTCGTCGGCGAGTTCATGGTCATCATGGCCGCCACCCAGGTCAATTTCTGGTATGCCTTCGTTGCGGCCACCACGCTGATCCTCGGCGCGTCCTACACGCTGTGGATGTACAAGCGCGTCGTGTTCGGCGAAGTCACCAACCCGCACGTTGAGGAATTGACCGACATCAACGCGCGCGAAATTCTGCTGCTCGGCGTCCTCGCCGTCCTCGTGCTGGCCATGGGCCTGTATCCCAAGCCGTTCACCGACGTCATGCACGTGTCGGTGGTCGACCTGTTGGCGCACGTCGCCCAAAGCAAACTGCCTTAAGGTTCCAAGATGAGCGACTTCCTCACTCAATTCACCCCCGCACTGCCCGAGATCTTCGTGCTGGCGATGGTCTCGCTGATCCTGGTGATCGACGCCGCCGTCGGCGACAGCAAGCGCTACATCGCCTACGTGCTGTCGCTCGCAACCTTGGCCGGCGCAGCTTTCCTCACCGTGCGCGATTTCTCCACCATGCCGGTGCTGGCGCTCGGCGGTCTGTTTATCGACGATCCGCTGTCGGACGTGCTGAAGCTGTTCCTCTACCTGACTGTCGCGATAGTGCTGGTGTATTCACGCGATTACCTGCGGCAGCGCGGGCTCTACAAGGGCGAATTCTTCGTGCTGGCGCTGTTTGCGCTCCTGGGCATGATGGTGATGGTGTCGGCCAGCCATTTTCTCACGCTGTATATGGGCCTCGAACTGCTGTCCTTGTCCTTGTACGCCATGGTCGCGCTGCAACGCGATTCCAGCGTGGCGACCGAGGCGGCGATGAAGTACTTCGTGCTGGGCGCGCTGGCATCCGGCATGTTGCTCTACGGCATGTCGATGGTCTACGGCGTCACCGGCTCGCTGGCGCTGGCCGACATGGCGCAGATCCTGGCCGACGGCACCGATCTGCGCATCCCGCTGGTGTTCGGCATCGTCTTCATCGTCGCCGGTCTCGCATTCAAGCTCGGCGCGGTGCCATTCCACATGTGGGTGCCCGACGTCTACCACGGCGCCCCAACCGCGATGACGCTGTTCATCGGCTCCGCCCCCAAGATTGCCGCCTTCGCCCTCGTTGTGCGCATCCTGGGGCAGGGACTGGAATCGCAGGTGGCCGAATGGCGCGATATGCTGGTGATCCTGGCGGTGCTGTCGATGGCGGTCGGCAACATCGCGGCCATCGCGCAAACCAACCTCAAACGCATGCTGGCCTATTCGACCATCTCGCACATGGGTTTTATGCTGCTGGGCATTCTGGCCGGCTCGCAGAACGGTTACGGCAGCGCGATGTTCTACGTGCTGGTGTATGCGCTGATGAGCCTAGGCGGTTTCGGCATGATCCTGCTGCTGTCGCGCGCCGGCTTCGAGGCCGATCAGCTTGACGACTTCAAGGGCCTCAACCGCCGCAGCCCGTGGCTGGCTTTCCTGATGCTGCTGCTGATGTTCTCGATGGCCGGCGTGCCGCCGACCGTCGGCTTCTACGCCAAGCTGGCGGTGCTGCAGGCCGTGGTCGAGATCGGTTATGTGTGGCTGGCGGTGGCTGCGGTGCTGTTCTCACTGGTGGGGGCTTTTTACTACCTGCGCATCGTCAAGCTGATGTATTTCGATGCCCCGCACGACACGTCACCGATTGTCACCAGCCCCGACACCCGTGTCATCATGTCGGCCAACGGCCTGGCCGTGCTGGCGCTCGGCATCCTGCCGCAGCCGCTGATGACGGTGTGCGTGTACGCTATTGGTGCGTCGTTCTGAACCAAACCCCGCCGGAGCAGGTCTGCTCCGGCATCATCTGTTTTTCGGATCCATCGTGAATTTCTCCACTACCCTGCTGCTGATTCTGGCGTTCATCGCCGCCAACCTGCCGTTCCTGTTCGGACGCATCTTCTTCGTCGTCAAACCCAAAACCGGCAGCAAGTCCTTCGCCTGGCGGCTGCTGGAACTGATCGTGCTGTTTTTTGTGGTCGGTGGCATCGGGCTGCTGCTGGAAGGCAAGCTTGGCGATATCCATAAACAGAACTGGGAGTTCTACGCGGTCAACGCATCGCTGTTCGTGGTGTTTGCCTATCCGGGGTTTGTTTACCGTTACTTGTGGCGGCGGCGCGGGGGTTAGGCGGCATGGACACCATGGAATTCAAACTGCGCGGAGAACACGTCGCACTCTGCGACCTGCTCAAACTCACCGGTATCGCCGGCAGCGGCGGGCAAGGCAAGCTCATGATCGCCAACGGCGAAGTCACCGTTGACGGCCGGCCCGAAAGCCGCAAGACAGCAAAAATTCGGGCCAATCAGACGGTGCAGTGTCTTGGGCAGACTGTTCGGGTTGTGGCGGACTAAGCTTTCAGGCCCAAAACGGCTGCGCTCAAAGAAAGCAGAAGAAGAAACGGCCGGAATCAAACTCTACCGCCAGCCGCGCCCCGCGGTTCTTCGCATAGTCCCACGAGCCCTTGGTGGCGCAGCCTACGTGGCATTCGCTCACCCCCGCCGGGGATTCGAGATCGCGTTCAAGGTCGTACCAGCTCAACAACATCGTGTCATCCCCCAGCTGCTGTTGGGCGATGGCCGTCGCCAATTTCAGTGCGGTATTGAAGTCGAGGCCGAGTTCGGCGCTCTCCAGATGCAGGGTTTTCATAGTGACGTATCGGTCAGAGCCTTCAATGCGCCTGCCTTCATAAATGCGCCTTCAGCGCATAGAGCATATCGAGCGCCGCCTTCGGTGTGAGCGTATCGGGGTCGAGTTCCCGCAGCTGGTCGAGCGCGGGGTGCGGTGGCGGCTCGTCGTTGGGCAGGTGGGCGGCGAACAGGTCGCCCTGCGGGCCGGGTTGCAGTTGCGCGTCCTCGAGTTCGCGCAGGTGGCGGCGCGCCGCGTGGATGACCGGAGTGGGCACGCCGGCCAGACGCGCGACCTGGATGCCGTAGCTTTGCGAGGCCGGGCCTTCTTCCACCGCATGCAGGAACACCAGGTCAGCGCCGTGTTCCTTGGCATCCAGGTGCACGTTGACGAGCTGGCGGAATTCCTGCGCCAGCTGGGTCAGCTCGAAATAGTGGGTGGCGAACAGGGTGAACGCGCGGGTCGCGGTAACCAGATGGCGCGCCACTGCCCACGCCAGCGCGAGGCCGTCGAAGGTCGAGGTGCCGCGGCCGATTTCGTCCAGCAGCACCAGACTATTCGCGCTGGCATTGTGCAGGATGTGCGCGGTCTCAGTCATCTCGACCATGAAGGTCGAACGGCCGCCGGCGAGGTCGTCGGACGCACCGATGCGGGTGAAAATCTGGTCGACGTCGCCGATCTTCGCCGCGCTGGCGGGCACCCACAGGCCGCAGCAGGCCAGGAGCGTGATCAGCGCCACCTGCCGCATGTAGGTTGACTTGCCGCCCATGTTGGGGCCGGTGATCAGCAGCATCTGGCGGCTGCGGGTCAGGCTGACGTCGTTGGCAATGAAGTGCGTCACCTGTGCCTCGACCACCGGATGGCGGCCGCCGCAGACGACAATGCCGGGTTCCTCGTCGTACTCGGGCGGGTTGAGCCTGAGCGTGCCCGCGCGCTCGGCCTGGCTCGCCAGCACGTCGGTCTCGGCCAGCGCGGCGGCAATCGCCAGCAGATCCTGAACATGCGGCGTCAGCGTGTCCAGCAGCGCATCGAACAGCGCTTTTTCACGTGCCAGCGCGCGGTCCCGCGCTGATAGCGCTTTGTCCTCGAAGGCTTTCAGTTCCGGCGTAATGTAGCGCTCGGCGTTTTTCAGCGTCTGGCGGCGGCGGTAATCGTCGGGGACGTTTTCCGATTGCGCGCGGCTGACCTCGATGTAGAAGCCGTGCACCTTGTTGTATTCGACCTTGAGGGTGCCGATGCCGGAGCGCGCGCGCTCGCGCGTTTCCAGTTCCAGTAAAAATGCGCCGGCGTCGCGCGTCAGCGCGCGCAACTCGTCTAGATCGGCATCATAGCCATCGGCAATTACCCCGCCTTCGCGCAGCACGCTGGCGGGCTCCGGCTGGATCGCACTTGCCAGCAGCTCATGCAGGTCGGGACGCGCGGCGAGCGCGGCCTGCAGGTCTGCCAGACGAGCGCGGTCGTCGGGCAGCGCCGCGGCAAGCCCGGGCAGCAGGGCGAGGGTGTCGCGCAGGCCTGAGAGGTCGCGCGGCCGCGCATTCTTCAGCGCGATGCGGCCGCTGATGCGCTCGACGTCAGCGCAGCTTTTCAGCAGCCGGTTGATCGCCGCCGCCGCGTCGGATGCCTCGGCCAGCACGCCGATGGCATCGCGCCGCCGGGTCAACACGGTTCGGTCGCGCAGCGGGTGGTGCAGCCAGTGGCGCAACAGACGCGTGCCCATGCCGGTGGCAGTGGTGTCGAGCACCGACAGCAGCGTCGGCGCCGCTTCGCCGCGCAGGGTCTCGGTGAGTTCCAGGTTGCGCCGGGTGGCGGCATCGAGCTGCACGAAATCGCTGTCGCGCTCGGCGTGGATGGCCTGGATGTGCGGCAGGGCGGTGCGTTGGGTGGTCTGGATGTAGTCGAGCAGGGCGCCCGCGGCGGCAATTGCCAGCGGCAGGTCGGCCACGCCGAAACCGGCGAGGTCGCGGCTGCCGAATTGCTGCGCCAGCCGGGTCTGCGCGCCGCCCGGGTCGAACTGCCATGGTGCCAGTCGGCGTACCGCGCAAGGGGCACCGTCGAAAGCAAAGTCATCGGGTGCCAGGACTTCCGCTGGCCGCACTCGCGCCAGCAGGGCGGGCAGGGTTGCTGTATTGACTTGGGTGACCTGAAAGCGCCCGGCGGCGAGGTTGAGCCATGCGACGCCGACCGTTTCGTTTCCCGGCGCTGTATTAACCATGCCGGGGGCGATGGCCAGAATCAGCGTGTCGCGCGTCTCGTCCAGCAGGCCGGAATCGGTCAGCGTGCCGGGCGTGACGATGCGCGCCACCTGCCGATCGACCGGGCCTTTGGACGTTGCAGGATCGCCCACCTGCTCGGCAATCACCACCGACTCGCCCAGCTTCAGCAGCCGCGCCAGATACTGCTCGGCGCTGTGGTAGGGCACCCCGGCCATCTTGATCGGGCTGCCGGCGGAGGCGCCGCGCGTGGTGAGCGTGATGTTCAGGAGCCGCGCGGCCTTTTCGGCGTCCTCGAAAAACAGCTCGTAAAAATCGCCCATGCGGTAGAACAGCAGCATGTCGGGATGCTGCGCCTTGATGCCCAGGTACTGCTGCATCATGGGCGTGTGCGTATATAAGTCTTCTTTACCCATAAAAATCAATTATTTATATTATTTTATTATTTTTATTGGGGCAAATTTGGGGCAATTTGAACGAGTTTTTTCATGCCCTGCCAGATGCGCCCCAGCTCTCTGGGGGACTCCGAATCTATCCAGCGGCCGTAGACCTTCACGAGCATCGAGTAGTCACTGTGTCCCATCTGGTTGGCGATGAAGGCCAGGTTGCCGCGTGCGGTGAGGTTCCAGCAGGCATAAGTGTGGCGGGTCTGGTAAGGCGGGCGGTGCCGGACCTCGGCGCGCCGGGTCAGGTTGCTCCACTTCATGTCAACCGATGGCCAGCTTGACCGACTTGCCGACGCGACTGAGCATTTCCACCAGCGTGTCGATGGTGAACTTGGCCGTCTTCTTGTTTACCACGTCGGACACGCGCGGGCGCGAGACCATCAGGATCTCGGCGGCCTCGGCTTGCTTCAGGTGATGCTCGGTAATCCAGGTGGACAGCTCGTCCATCAGCTGCTGCTTCAGCAACTGGGTGTCGTTGATCTGCTTGCGAGAGGCTGCCTGTAAGCGCTTGGCCTCAGCAGGCGCGAAGCCAAGCTCCAGGAAGAGGTTCGCTCCCGGCTTCGTCACATGGCGGATTTCGGTGTCGATCGTCATTTCTGTGCCTTTCTCGCGTTGACCACGGCGCGGTAGCGCGCCTCGGCAATGCCCTTGTCCTGCTTACTGGCCGCCTGCGTCTTCTTCTGGAAGCAGTGCAAGACATACACGGCTTCCTCAAACTTGGCGATGTACATCACCCGATAGATGCCGCTGGTTTCCCGAATGCGGATTTCCTTGGTGCCGGCCCCGACATCATCGAATGGCTTCCAGTCGTCCGGGTCCAACCCAACTTGCACTTTGCCCAACTGAAAACCGGCATAGCGGCGTGGTTCGTCCGGGAATGCCAACAAGTCGTCATAGGCGGAACCTAACCAGCGAATCTCTTTTTCGTCACTCATTATTCCACCATGTATAAAATATTATACGCACTAAGGACGCAAGTCAAACTCTTCAGGAGGGGTACGCATTGGATTAGTGCTCCGGCAATCGCGCCGTCCATCGCATGTCGTCACAGTCCAGCGCAGTGCCGCGTAGTCCTCTTGAAAACTACGCTCGCACACGACAGGCTATGCCCCAGTATTCGACCTGATTTCGTGGGGCAAATTTGGGGCAATTTGAGCGCCAAACCATGCCCATCTATGCCAATTCGACCTTCGTGAGGCGATGGTCGTCCTCGGCCTAACCTGTTGCTGCAAAAGGGGAAAGTCGATTTCTGGCAGCGCATTGAGTCAGTGTCCCAACACAATGGGCGTGTGGGCAGTGGGCTCCTTGGCGATGGACATGGACGGAAGCGCGTCGGGATCAGACCTTCAGTTCGGGCGGCAGGTGCGGGGCGATGATCTGCAGCATCTGCGCAAAGATTTTCGGGGTGGCGGCAACGATGTTGCCGGACTCCAGAAAGCCTTCGTCACCCATGAAGTTGCCGACCAGCGCGCCGGATTCCTGCGCGATCAGGCTGCCGGCGGCGAGATCCCAGGGTTGCAGGTGCATTTCCCAGAAGCCGTCATAGCGGCCGCAGGCCACGTAGCACAAGTCGAGTGCGGCCGAACCGGGGCGGCGCAGGCCGGAGGTGGCGAGCATCATGTCGCGGAACATGTTGAGGTAGGCATCGACGAATCTGAAATCGCGGAAGGGGAAGCCGGTGCCGATCAGGCATTCGCTTAACTTGGCGCGCTTGCTGGCGCGGATGCGGCGGTCGTTGAGCATGGCGCCGCGGCCGCGGCTGGCGGTAAAGAGTTCGTTGCGCGCGGGGTCGTACACCACGGCCTGGGTGATCTGGCCCTTGTGCTTCAACGCGATCGAGATTGAATACTGCTGCAGGCCGTGCAGAAAGTTGGTGGTGCCGTCGAGCGGATCGATGATCCACTGGTAGTCTTCGCCGTTCTTGGCGTCGGCCGTGCCAGACTCCTCTGCTAAAATCCCATGGTTTGGATAGGCGTCGAGCAGGGTTTCGATGATGGCGCGCTCGGCCATCTGGTCGACCTCGGTCACGTAATCCCGGTCCTGCTTGCTGCGCACGGTGAGTTGGTCGAGGTCGAGCGAGGCGCGATTGATGATCGCCCCGGCTTTGCGGGCAGCTTTCACCGCCGTATTGAGCATGGGATGCATGATGTCTGGCAATAGATTCAAAGAACGAACATATATTTTACTTGATGTATCGAGTCCGTATGGTTCATAAATTCACGTGCCCTCGCTGGTCTTTTGTTTCGTATGGAAACTTTGCTCAGTCGGGCGTATGAATAACTACGCCACTCCATCCCCCAATTCCCCTACAAAGCAAAATCCTGCGCGATCATCACGTGAATTTATGAACCATACGGACTCAGCCGACCCGAAACTTCTCGCCAATATTCGCATCGTGCTGACCCGCACCAGCCACCCCGGCAATATCGGCGCGGCGGCGCGGGCGATGAAGACGATGGGGCTGTCGCAGCTATATCTCGTCGCCCCCGCCGTTTTTCCCAATAGCCAGGCCGATGCAATGGCCGCGAGCGCGGGCGACGTGTTGGCGCAGGCACGCGTTTGTGCCACGCTGGCCGAGGCGTTGGCCGACACCACGCTGGCGCTGGGCGTGTCGGCGCGCCGGCGCGACATCGTGGCCGAGGTGCTGACCCCGCCCATAGCGGCCATTCGCCTGCTGACCGAGGCGCAGGCCGCCCCGGTGGCGCTGGTGTTCGGCAACGAAACCAGCGGCATGTCGAACGAGGAACTGGGGCTGTGCCAGAGGCTGGTGACGATAGCCGCCAACCCGGACTACAGCTCGCTCAATCTGGCGGCGGCAGTGCAGGTGTTGAGCTATGAAATCCGCCAGGCCTGGCTGGGTCATGCGAGCACGCCGCAGCCTGAAATGGACGCGGCGACGGGGGACGAACTGGAGCGGTTTTACGGCCACCTGGAAACCGCGCTGGCCGAGTTGGAGTTTCTCAACCCCGGCTCGCCCAGCAAACTGATGCTGAAACTGCGGCGGCTGTTTGCGCGCACCCGGCTGGCGAAGGAGGAGGTGAATATCCTGCGCGGGATACTGACCGCGGCGCAGGGCGCGAAGCGTGCAGCGCTATCGGCACGGAACCCCGATGCGAAATAGTTGACTAAATTACTCGGAAATAGCATCCTCAGCGCATGAACCTCTTCAGCCAACTCAAGGAAGACATCGCCGTCGTGTTCGACCGCGACCCGGCGGCGCGCACGACCTTCGAGGTCGTCACCACCTACCCCGGCTTTCATGCCATGGTCATCCACCGGTTGGCGAACAAGCTGTGGCGCATGCAATGGAAGTGGCTGGCGCGCTTCACCTCGCACATCGGGCGCTGGCTCACCGGCATCGAAATCCACCCCGGCGCCACCATTGGCCGCCGGGTGTTCATCGACCACGGCATGGGCGTGGTGGTGGGTGAAACCGCCGAGATCGGCGACGACTGCACGCTGTATCACGGCGTCACCCTCGGTGGCACCTCGTGGAACAAGGGCAAGCGCCATCCCACCCTGATGCCCGGCGTGGTGGTGGGGGCGGGGGCCAAGATTCTCGGCCCGATCACCATCGGCGCCAATGCCCGCGTCGGCTCCAACGCCGTGGTGGTGAAGGACGTGCCGGATAATGCGACGGCGGTCGGCATTCCCGCCCGTATTCTCGACAGCGCAGCCGAAAAGCAGCGCAATCAGCAGGCGGAAAAGCTCGGGTTCTCGGCCTATGCCATATCGGCCGACATGAACGACCCGGTGGTCCAGGCGATCCACGGCCTGGTCGATCATTCGGCCCACGTCGACCACCGGCTGGAGCTGATTCTGGCGCAGTTGCAGAAGCTGGGCGTGGAAATTCCGATCGGGCAGGACCAGCCCGACGATTTCGACCCAAACTATCTGAACAAAATAGTTGACTAAATTGCTAAGGTAAGCAATAGTTGACTGAAATGCTCGGGAATTTTATAGTTCGAGCGAAATTTCAGGAGAACAAGTCATGAGATTGACCACCAAAGGCCGCTTCGCCGTCACCGCCATGCTGGATCTGGCGCTGCGCGGCGGCAAGAATCCGGTGACACTGGCCGGCATCAGCGAGCGCCAGGACATATCCCTGTCGTATCTGGAGCAGCTGTTCAGCCGTCTGCGCCGGCACGAACTGGTCGAGAGTGTACGCGGCCCCGGTGGCGGTTATTATCTCGCCCGGCCGCTCGGCGACGTCAGCGTGGCCGACATTATCCGCGCCGTGGACGAGCCCATCGATTCGACCCAGTGCGGCGGCAAGGAAAACTGCCAGGACGAGCACCGCTGCATGACCCACGACCTGTGGATGGGCCTGAATGCCCATATATATGACTACCTCGACAACGTGACGCTGGCGACCCTGGTGGCCAAGCAGGACGAATGCAAGGAAAAGGTGATGCAGGATCGCCGTGCGTTGAAGGTGACGCCGCTGGCGGCCTGACTCCGGAATGGGCTATCTCAGATTCAGCTATTAAGGGCAACACGATGAAAACACTGTATTTCGATTATTCCGCCACCACTCCCGTCGATCCCCGTGTGGCGGCCAAGATGATTCCCTATCTGACCGAGCATTTCGGTAATCCCGCTTCGCGCTCCCATCCGTTTGGCTGGGAAGCTGAAGCGGCAGTGGAGGACGCGCGCGCTCAAGTGGCCGCGCTAGTCGGTGCGAACCCCAAGGAGATTGTTTTCACCTCGGGTGCCACCGAATCGAACAACCTCGCCATCAAGGGTGCAGGCCACTTCTACTCGGGCACCAAGGGCAAGCACATCATCACCGTGCGCACCGAGCACAAGGCCGTGCTCGATACCGTGCGCGAAATGGAGCGCCAGGGCTTCGAGGCGACGTATATCAACGTCAAGGAAAACGGCCTGATCGATCTGGACGTGTTCCGCGCGGCGATCCGCCCCGACACCGTGTTGGCTTCGGTGATGCTGGTCAATAACGAAATCGGCGTAATTCAGGACATTGAAGCGATCGGCAATATCTGTCGTGAAAAAGGCATTATTTTTCACGTTGATGCGGCGCAAGCGACCGGCAAGATGCCGATCGACCTGACCAAACTGCCGGTCGATCTGATGTCGTTCTCGGCACACAAGACCTATGGCCCCAAGGGCATTGGCGCACTGTACGTCCGCCGCAAGCCGCGCGTGCGTCTGGAAGCGCAAATGCACGGCGGCGGTCACGAACGCGGCATGCGTTCGGGCACCCTGGCCACTCACCAGATCGTCGGCATGGGGGAAGCCTTCCGTATTGCCCGGGAAGAAATGGCGACCGAAAACGAGCGCATCCGTATGCTGCGCGACCGCCTTTACAACGGCCTCAAGGACATCGAGGAAGTGCACCTGAACGGCGACATGGAGCAGCGTGTTCCGCATAACCTTAACGTCAGCTTCAACTTTGTCGAAGGCGAATCACTGGTCATGGCGATCAAGGAACTGGCGGTATCAAGCGGTTCTGCCTGCACCTCGGCCAGCCTGGAACCCTCTTATGTACTGCGCTCGCTCGGCCGCAGCGACGAACTGGCACACAGCTCGATCCGCTTCTCGATCGGTCGATTCACCACTGAAGAAGAAGTTGATTATGCAATCAAACTGTTACATGAAAAGATTGGCAAACTACGCGAACTTTCCCCGCTGTGGGAGATGTTCAAGGAAGGCGTCGATCTGAACACCGTGCAGTGGGCTGCACATTGATTTAAATCAAGGAGAACAAACATGGCTTACAGCGATAAAGTACTCGACCATTACGAAAACCCCCGCAACGTCGGTTCCTTCACCAAGGACGACGATGGCGTCGGCACTGGCATGGTGGGCGCGCCCGCCTGCGGCGACGTGATGAAGTTGCAGATCAAGGTCGGCAAGGATGGCCTGATAGAGGATGCCAAGTTCAAGACCTACGGCTGCGGCTCGGCGATTGCATCAAGCTCGCTGGTGACCGAATGGGTCAAGGGCAAGACCCTCGACCAGGCGATGGAAATCAAGAACACCGCGATTGCCGAAGAGCTCGCGCTGCCGCCGGTAAAGATCCATTGCTCGATCCTGGCCGAGGACGCGATCAAGGCTGCGGTCGCCGACTACAAGCAGAAAAAGGGTATGGAGTAAGTCATGGCGGTGACCCTGTCCGAGCGCGCAGCGCAACACGTTTCCAACTACCTGGCCAAACGCGGCAAGGGTGTCGGCATCCGTCTCGGCGTGCGCACCACCGGCTGCTCCGGCATGGCCTACAAGCTGGAGTTTGCCGACGAGGCGCCGCAGGACGACGAGGTGTTCACCAGCCACGGTGTCACCGTGTTCGTCGACCCGAAAAGCCTGCCTTATATCGACGGCACCGAACTCGACTACGCCCGTGAAGGCCTGAACGAAGGCTTCAAGTTCAATAACCCGAACGTGAAGAACGAGTGCGGCTGTGGCGAGTCGTTCAACATTTGATAGTAGGGGTCAGGATTCAGGGGCCAGGGGTCAGGGTTTCTTGTGCGGCCTCTGGCCGCATTTTAAATAAAGCGCAGCACAAAGCCCCCTGAATCCTGATCCCTGAATCCTGACCCCTAAATGGACTTTTCCCAAACCCACTTCGAACTCTTCGGTCTGCCGCAATCGTATGCGCTGGATCGCGACAAGCTCGACACGGCCTACCGCGAGCTGCAGAACACGGTGCACCCCGACCGTTTCGCCGCGCAGCCGGAGGCGGAACAGCGGGTGGCGATGCAGTGGGCGACGCAGGTCAACGAGGCGTATCAGACGCTTAAGCATGCGGTGAACCGCGGCGTGTATCTGTTGAAACTGCAGGGCATCGACGCGTTCGACGCCAGCAACACCAAAATGGCGCCGGCGTTCCTGATGCAGCAGATGGAATGGCGCGAGGCAGTCGAGGATGCGCGCGCGGCGAAAAATGCAGCGGCGCTGGATGCCTTGTCCGATGATCTGCGCGCGGCACATCGCCGAATCGAGGCGCAACTGGCCGAACTGATCGACGCCGCACACGATTTTGCGGCGGCCTCAGAAGCCGTGCGCCAGCTGCGATTCATGGACAAACTCATCGCCGAAGTAGGCGACGTCTACGAAGAACTGGAAAGTTAATGGCCTTGCTGCAAATTGCCGAACCTGGCATAACCACCGCCCCGCACCAGCATCGGCTGGCAGTCGGGATCGATCTGGGCACGACCAATTCGCTGGTGGCCACGGTGCGCTCCGGCCTGGCCGTGGTGCTGGACGACGAAGCCGGGCATTCGCTGCTGCCGTCGGTGGTGCGCTACTGTGCCAGCGGCGACGTGGAGGTGGGCTACGCCGCCCAGGCTGCGCAAAACAGCGATCCCCACAACGCCATCGCGTCGGTGAAGCGCTTCATGGGCCGCGGCATTGCCGACATCGACGACGTCGCCAGCCTGCCGTATCACTTCGTCGATGCGCCCGGCATGGTGCAGCTGAAAACCGCCGCCGGGGTGAAAAGCCCGGTCGAGGTCTCGGCCGAAATCCTCAAGGTGCTGCGCCAGCGCGCCGAAGCTTCCATGGGCGGCGAACTCGTCGGTGCGGTGATCACGGTGCCGGCGTATTTCGACGACGCCCAGCGCCAGGCCACCAAGGACGCCGCGCAACTGGCCGGCCTCAACGTGCTGCGCCTGCTGAACGAACCGACTGCCGCGGCCATCGCCTATGGCCTCGACAATGCGTCCGAAGGCATCTATGCGGTGTATGACCTCGGCGGCGGCACCTTCGATATCTCCATTCTGAAGCTATCCAAGGGCGTGTTCGAGGTGTTGTCCACCAATGGCGACTCGGCGCTGGGCGGCGACGACTTCGACCAGCGCATCTTCTGCTGGATGCTCGAGCAGGGCCGATTTGCGCCGCTGTCGGCGGGCGACATGCGGATGCTGCTGACCAAGGCGCGCGACGCCAAGGAAGCCCTGACCGAACACACCGAAGTGCGCGTTACCGCCGTACTGTCGACCGGCGAAATGATGGACGCGACGCTGACCCAGGCCGCGTTCAATGCCATGACCACCGGCCTTGTCAACAAGACACTGGCACCCACCCGCAAGGCGCTGCGCGATGCCGGCTTGAGTGTGGACGAGGTCAAGGGCGTGGTGATGGTCGGCGGCTCCACCCGCATGCCGTGCATCCGCCACGCCGTGGCCGGGCTCTTCAAGCAGACGCCGCTCACCAACCTCGACCCCGACAAGGTCGTCGCGCTCGGTGCCGCCATGCAGGCCGATGTGCTGGCGGGCAATCGCGCCGGCGACGACTGGCTGCTGCTCGATGTCATCCCGCTGTCGCTTGGCCTCGAAACCATGGGCGGGCTGACCGAGAAAGTCATTCCGCGCAACACCACCATTCCCACCGCGCGCGCGCAGGAGTTCACCACCTTCAAGGACGGCCAGACCGCGATGAGCGTGCACGTGCTGCAGGGCGAGCGTGAACTGGCGTCCGACTGCCGCTCGCTGGCGCGCTTCGAACTGCGCGGTATCCCGCCGATGGTGGCGGGCGCGGCGCGCATCCGCGTCACCTTCCAGGTCGACGCCGACGGCCTGTTGTCGGTGTCGGCGCGCGAGCAGAGCAGCGGCGTCGAGGCCAGCGTGCAGGTCAAGCCGTCGTATGGCCTGGCCGACGACGACATCACCCGCATGCTGAAGGACGCCTTCACGTATGCCAAGGGCGACATGTTTGCGCGTGCGCTGAACGAGCAGATCGTCGACGCGCAGGGCCTGATCGCCGCCACCCGCGCGGCGATGGCCGAAGACGCTGCGCTGCTTGATGCGGCCGAAACCGTGGCGATCGAAGCCAGCATCGCTGCCCTTGAAAACCTGTTGGCCGGCACCGACCATAAGGCCATCAAGCGCGGCATCGAGGCGCTGAATGCGGCCACCACCGAATTTGCCCAGCGTCGCATGGATCAGAACGTGCGCCGCGCGATGGCCGGGCAGAAACTGGAAATCTTTGGTTAAGCGCATGCTGAACGATGAATTCATCGAATCCCTGCGGGTCAAGCTCGAAGTGCACCCGATCTACGCGGCCGTGTCCACGCTGGACGACCTGCGCGTGTTCATGCAGCACCACGTCTATTCGGTGTGGGACTTCATGTCGCTGATCAAGTACCTGCAGAATGAAGTCGCTCCCGCGCGCTGGCCATGGACGCCGGGCGGTGACGCCTCGGTGCAGCGCTTCATCAACGAACTGGTGCTGGAAGAGGAAACCGATATCGCCTTGCCGGGACACGAAGGGCACACCAGCCATTTCATGCTGTATCTCGCCGCCATGCGCGAAATCGACGCTGATGCCGACACGCCCGAGCGATTCGTGCAGCACGTGGCAGAACAGGGGATCGACGCTGCGCTCGCCTCGGGTCTCGCGCCCGCGCCATCGGCTGCGTTTACCCGCACTACCTTTGGTTTTCTTGCCAGCGGCAAGCCGCACACCGTCGCCGCCGCGCTGGCGCTGGGGCGCGAGCACGTCATCCCGTCGATGTTCCGCGCCTTCCTGTCGCGCATGGCGGTGACCGAAGCGCAGGCGCCCAGCTTCCACTACTACCTCAACCGCCACGTCCACCTGGACGAGGATTTCCACGCGCCGCTGTCGCTGCGCCTGCTCGCCGCCCTGTGCGGCGAAGATGCCGATAAATGGCGCGAGGCCGAAGCCGCAGCCGAAGCCGCGGTCAACGCTCGCTTACAATTCTGGGACGGTGTGCTGAAAGCATTGCCCAGCCAACACGCCCAGGCCGCCTGACTTACTGAACTAACTCAAACCTATGCCCCAACTCATCGTACTGCCCCACGTCGAACTCTGCCCCGAAGGCGCCGTCATCGAAGCCAAGCCGGGCGACACCATTTGCGACACCCTGCTCGCCAATGGCGTCGAGATCGAGCACGCCTGCGAGAAATCCTGCGCCTGCACCACCTGCCACGTCATCGTGCGCGAAGGCTTCAATACGCTGGAAGCGTCCACCGAAGAAGAGGATGATCTGCTCGACAAGGCCTGGGGGCTGGAACCGCAGTCGCGGTTGTCGTGCCAGGCGCGCGTCAACGGTGAAGACCTGGTGATCGAAATCCCCAAGTACACCATCAACATGGTCAAGGAAGGGCATTGAAATGAAGTGGACGGATTCCCTCGATATCGCCATCGAACTCACCGAAGCGCACCCCGAAATCGACCCCCGCAGCATCCGCTTCACCGACCTGCATCGCTGGGTCATGGAATTGCCGGATTTCGACGATAACCCCGAGCACTCCGGCGAGAAAATCCTCGAAGCGATCCAGATGGCGTGGATCGACGAAGTCAGCTAAGGGCCCGTCCAGATTTAACCTGAACAGTTATTAGCAATGGCGTAGTTCCATTCGCCGTGGAATGGCGCCTTGGTTAGGTTAACCATTTCCAGTTCATCGTCGCTTACACGAATGCCTTTTGGGTAGAGGTTGGTGTCCAATAGGGATCACGCTGCGCAACGGATCGCTCCGGGAAGATGGCCTCCAGATATTCCATGATGACCAGGCTTTCCTTGATGATGTGCCCGTCAGCAGTCTCCAGGACAGGCAGCGCAGTCGTCCCGCGTGTCTTCTCCAGCAGCCAGGCGGGTCGTGGTTGCGTGATATCGATCACCTGAAAACGCACGTCGTTTTGCCGGCCCTTCAGCGATAGCAGGATTTCCAGTCGCTGACAGAAAGGGCATACGGGGATGTGGTAGATCGTCAGCTTGGTCATGGTTTTGATATGGCGGCAAGGGAAGGGTGCTTCGGCGCGTTAGCGAAGGTTACGGCCGGATTGAAACGGGTGTTGGGCGCAGCATCAGTGTGACTGATCTCTTCGCCAAGACTGCGCCCAAACTCAATGCCAAGCGCCCCGGTCGGGTCACCGTCCGGTTGCATCGCTTCCCGGAGAAAGGCAGCCATTTCCGACATCACTCCATTCTGGTGCCCAACTGGTGCCCAACCCATAGATGCCCCCCACTCGCGTAACCGATGAAGCGGGCGTGCGGGATATGCTCCGCGCTATACCGGGCGACGTCGAAAGTTCCAAACAGATTGTCAGCCAGGCTGACGATCAGCGCCAAACGGCTGTTGGAGTAATGAGCGCCAACCGGCGCCAGGCTGTGAAATGGAAAGCCGAGGTCGTGCACTGGGCCGCAGCCGCGGCGGCGTGCTGCGGGTCAAATTGCGTGGGAGAGCGGCGGGAAGGCGACTTCTGACCTGACGTCCGGCCGGATAGGGCTTGTTTCCTCCAGCAGCCGTCGGCCAAAAGGCATGCGGCGCTGGTCGATGAACAGGCTGCTGCCGTCGACGCGTTTGGCCATGTGTTTGGCTTCGGAGGCGGCGCGCGCCACTTCCTGATATTGATGGAAATGGGTGGGGTCCACCAGCACCGCGCCGATGGAGAGTGTCACCAATGCGTGAAATGCCATCGCACCG
>NZ_LDUG01000070.1 GCF_001530125.1 Thiobacillus denitrificans
GCCACGGTCAGGCCGGGCGGCGCACGCGCGCGGTTCTGAGCTTGCGTCCCAGCCGCCGCCAGCCGATGACGACGCCGGTCAGGCTGAGCGCGGCGCCACCCAGGCTCAGGGCGATGAGCACGATGTCCCACAGGGGGCGCCGGTCCAGCAGCGGCAACCAGTCCCAGCTGTGCAGCATCCCAAACAGCCAGCGGTTCAGGCGCCGCGTGCTGTCGGTGCGGCCGAGCACGGCGCCGGTCGCCGGATCGATGTGCACCCAGGTGGCGTGGGCATCGCCGAATACGACGCGCCACACCGGCAGCGGTTTTTCAGCGCCCCCCGTCATCGTGTGCGGTTCGCGTTCGTAGTAGTGCAGGTCGTAGGCGGTCAGTACGTCGATGCGCGCGACCGGGTCCGGCAGCAGGCGCGCGGCCGCAGTTTTCAGTGCATCGGAATCAGGCACATGGGCTTGCGCCGTTGCCGCATTGAGCACGGTCGGCCGGCCGCCACCGCTGCCGCTCGCCAACACCAGGGTCTGGCCCGCAGTGCGCGTCCAGCGCAGCTCCTGCACCTCGCCAGAGGCTGCGGCAAGCAGCGCCTGCGATGAAGCCTGCTGGCTGGAAATCGCCAGCGGACCGCCGTGCATGGCCTGTGCCCGCAGGGCGGGCGCGCCGTTGTCAAAGATGCGCCAGGGGTTCATCGACATGAGCCCGCTGAAGATCCACGTCAGCGTGACCAGCGCGAACAGCAGGCCGGTGATGTGGTGCCAGCGCATCATGAAACCCTGGTAGGGCGAGTGCGAGCCACTCTTGTAGGCGTGCGTGAAGCGCCACCGCATGATGCCAACCACCGTGCCGGCGAGGGTCACGCCGATGCCGATGACCGACAGCCAGTTCACGATGTCGCTCCAGTAGGGGTTGAACATATTGCCGCGAAACGGATACAGCCAATGGATCCACGCGCCGGCGTAGTTCCACAGGCGCTCGGTGCGCGGGGCATC
The DNA here is from genome assembly GCF_001530125.1 of Thiobacillus denitrificans. GTDB lineage: Bacteria > Pseudomonadota > Gammaproteobacteria > Burkholderiales > Thiobacillaceae > Thiobacillus > Thiobacillus denitrificans_C. The sequence continues at coordinate 980 of NZ_LDUG01000070.1, forward strand.
GCGCACCACTTCGCCGGTGGTTCCGGAGACATACAGCAGCGTGTGATCGGCGTCGGCAAGCTGCACCCGGTGCAGCGGGCGATGCGCGTCCAGTCCGCGCGAATGGGTGAAGGCGTCTTCGTCGATGCTTCCTTCATGGTCGGCGGCAACCGCCGGGCCGGCAAAGGCCGCGGCACTCGCCAGCGCATGCGCGCGATCAACCT
>NZ_LDUG01000071.1 GCF_001530125.1 Thiobacillus denitrificans
TTGGTGTGCGTTCATACTGTTTTTAACAAGCTGGGATGGATGGTTTGGGCAATCGCCCACAGACCGGCCCAAGTCGCCTCCGAGCCTATCCGCTGCGCGGGTACGCCCCGCAGGGCCAATGCGTTTTGGTAGCGCTGAGTCAATGCCGCGGAACCGATGATGACCACGTGGGTATTGGCCTGCAATGTCTGGGCACGCAATTCTTCGCCAATGACCAGGCCCGACAGATAGCTGGGCAGCGCGGCGGCCGGCAGGCGATCGAACAGCGACAGGGTGCGCGTGCTGAAGGCGGTGTGCAGCAGGCTGTTGCCGCGCAGCGCCAGTGTCACGCCCTGGTCGAAAGCTTCGCTGTCGAATGCGCCATCGCTGGCGGGCAAGGTGCGCGACAAAATGGAGTGCTGGCGCAGCAGCGCGAAGAACTCGCCCGTCATGAAGGTGGCAAACGACTGGATACGACCGGCTTGCACCCGCACCCATTTGCTGTGCGTACCGGGCAGCACCAGCAGGGCGTCTTGAAGGCCGAGCAGCTGCAGGGCGCCGAAGACCTGGGTTTCTTCGCCCCGCATGACGTCAGGAAGACCATCGTGTTCGCAGACTAGCCCCGGCACGATGGCCACGCGACCCGGTTTCACCCATGCCAGGTTGGCGGCGACTTCTTCGAACCCGGCCGGACAGGTGCAATAGGGTGCTTCCAGCCAGCCCTGCTTGCTGCCGACCATGCCAGACATCAGGCATAAAGCATCAGGCCTTTGCATCCAGTCGCCAAAGCAGCTCTCAAACGCCGGGGCAAATTCACCGGGCGCCACCGTCAGGATGCCCCGGGCAAAAGACCGCTCTTCCACGGCCTGGCCCCGGGCGTCGAGCCAGGCACCACGCAGCGATGAGGTGCCCCAGTCGACCGCCAGCAAGGTGCGAACGTTCATGCTGTCCCTTTGTCGCCGGATGGCCGATTCATGCCCGTTTGGTCCCGCTCAGCGGTTCAGGCCCCGCAGAGCGTCTGCCGGATAGGTGGGCTGCCGGCAATCCTCGATGTACTGCTCGATGATGGCCTTGAACGATGCATCCGGACGCAAGCCCAGCGCCAGCGCGCGATCGGCGGTCGCGCCCCGGGCCCAGTTGGCGACGATGCCGGCGATGCGGTCGTCGCGTTCGAAACGCACCCGCTGGCGAACCTGGGGGCCGGCCACTTCCTCCAGGGCCTGCAGCATGTCGCCCACGTGCACATTGAGCCCCGGCAGATTCAGCGCCAGGCGACCGCCCATGGCTTCCCGGCTGGCCTCGAACACGGTCAGCAGCCCCTGCACGGTGTTGGATGGGGATGACACGGGGTGCATGACATCGGGATCGACCGGGCAGGTGGTTTCGACGCCCGCCAGAGGCTCGCGGATGATGCCGCTGAAAAACGACGACGCGGCGCCATTGGGCTTGCCCGGGCGCACGGTGACGGTCATCAGGCGCGCGGACCGGCCATCGATGAAGCCCTTGCGCGTGTAGTCGGCAATCAGGTGCTCGCACATCAGCTTGTGCGTGCCGTACGAGGTTTGTGGCGACGGCAAGGTGTTGTCGGTCACCAGGTCGGGCAGCGGGTTGGCGGCGTCCGGCCCGAACACCGCGACCGAACTGGCGAACACCAGGCGGGGGGTATTGCCGGCCTTGCGCAGGCCATCCAGCAGGGCACGGGTGCTGTCGAGGTTGGAATGCAGGCCCAGGTCAAAGTCCAGTTCGCATTCGCCCGAGACGGCCGAGGCCAGGTGGAACACAGCGTCGAAACCGCTCGCAAACAGTTCGGCTTGATTCAGCAGGGGCCCGGTGTGTACCCGCACCCG
>NZ_LDUG01000072.1 GCF_001530125.1 Thiobacillus denitrificans
TGGTCGAATTCGTGCAGACAATACGACGTGCCCAGCATTTCGGCCAGCCTGCGCCCGCCCGAATAGTGATCGGCATGGACGTGGGTGTCGATCACATGCGTGATCTGCACGCCGGCCTTGCGTGCCTCCTCGACGAACCACGCCTCGTCGCCGGCCACCACGTCCACGGCGATGGCCCTGGCATAAGTGGCACAGCCGAAAAAATAGGACAGCGAGGCTTCCTTCGTTGCAAATTGCTTGAAAAACATTTTTTCTCCTTAGAAAACGATTACCTTGTCGGCTTCGGCGGTCCAGTCAGCCAGCTGTGCGAGCGTTGAACGCTTGGCCCCATCGGTCAATTCGGTGTCCGTCAGGCCACGCGCATCCATGCAGGTCCCGCACAGACCCACCTCACCTTGCCGGGCCACCTTGCCGAGCATGAGCTGGATGTTGTAATAACCCGGCGGCACCTTCTGGCCGGCCTTGGCGCAGCCGACGGCGTCGGCCAGCAGGAACAGCCGCACCTGCTGCCCTTCCTTGCCGGCCAGCGCACTGGCCAGCCGCAGGCCGTTATAGGCGCGCTCATGGCCATACGGGGCATCATTCAGAATGAAAAGTGTGGACGTCATGACCTATCCTCCGGGTTGAGTCTGTGGGTTGAACTGTGCGTGGATCAGGACTCGAGCGGCCGCTCAACCGGCATGCCAGCGGCCTGCCATTCGGCAACGCCATCGAGAATCTTGCGCACCCGGTAGCCCTGGCCGGAGAGCAGCTTCAGCGCCTCATCCGACAGCATGCAAAACGGCCCGCGACAGTAGGCCACGATGTCGTGATCTTTGGGCAGTTCGGCCAGGCGCCGCTCGATTTCGGGCAGGGGCATGGAGCGTGCGAACGGCAAGTGAGCCACTTGATACTCATCCTGCGGACGCACATCGATAACGATCACCTCGCCGCGCCGCGCCTGTTCAAGCAGATCGGTGCGTCCCACCTGCGCAAGCTTTTCGGGCGCGGACACCATGTGTTGCAGGGCCATCTGCAGCTCGACCAGATGCTCTTCAGCCACCAATCTCAGCGTGACCCACAGGTTGGCGACGTCATCACCGCTGAGCCGATAAACCATGTACTTGCCATCGCGCCGGCTCTCCACCAGACGGGCTTGTCGCAGTGCTTTGAGATGGGCGCTGGCCAGTTTGACGTCGATAGACAACTCGCTGGCCAGAACCTCCACCGTCTTCTCGCCCTGCGCGAGCAACTCCATCAACTCCAGCCGTTTCGGACTGGAGACGGCCTTGCCGATGCGGGCGACCTGTTCATAAAGAAGGTCTTTAAGTAATCGCTTGTTCATTCGAACATTCTAGCGAATATTTGAATGAAAAAAACAGTAGTCATTTTTCTGTTTTTGGGCGCCAGCATCCGGCCGACTCACAAGCACAAACCAGCCGGTCAGCATCGCGTGCCAAGGCCTGCTTCAGGGTGTGCGTTAGCTGGAAACCTCGACCAGCCGCTCAGGGTCGATTTTGCCTGTCCCTCGCGACCTTCA
>NZ_LDUG01000073.1 GCF_001530125.1 Thiobacillus denitrificans
ATTGCCGACTCGGTGAACTACACGGTGGAAGAGTTGCGCCAGCTGGTGGGGAACGTGCAAAGTACGGTGACACGCGTTGCGCAGACGACAGCGCAGGTGGAAGGCACCTCCACGGAGTTGCTGGCAGCGTCCACCGAGCAACTGCGCGAGATTCGCGAAACCGGTCAGTCCGTGCTCGACATGGCGTCGCGCATTAACCAGGTGTCCACCCAGGCGCAGGAATCCTCCCAGGTCGCCCGCCAGTCGCTGACGGCCGCCGAATCCGGTCTGCAGGCGGTGCAAAGTGCCATCGGAGGCATGAACTTCATCCGTGACCAGATTCAGGAAACCTCCAAGCGGATTAAACGGCTGGGTGAATCATCGCAAGAGATTGGTGAAATTACCGAGCTGATTTCCGACATTACCGAGCAGACCAATGTGCTGGCGCTCAACGCGGCCATCCAGGCCGCGTCAGCCGGTGAAGCCGGGCGAGGCTTTTCGGTGGTGGCAGAAGAAGTGCAGCGTCTGGCTGAACGTTCTGCGGATGCGACGCGTCAGATTTCGGCGCTGGTGAAAGCCATTCAGACCGATACCCAGGATGCGGTGGCCGCCATGGAGCGCTCCACGCAGGGTGTGGTCGAAGGAGCCAGGCTGTCCGACAATGCGGGTACGGCGCTCACTGAAATTGACCAGGTGTCACGGCGCCTTGCGGATCTGATTGAGCAGATTTCCAGTGCCGCGTCCAGGGAGGCTGCATCCGCCAACGTCGTGGCAGGCAACATGCAGCACATTTTTGCGGTGACGGAGCAAACCGGGGAAGGTACCCGTTCCACGGCGCAGCAGGTGCG
>NZ_LDUG01000074.1 GCF_001530125.1 Thiobacillus denitrificans
GCACTCGCAGCGGGCGCTGCAGGTAGCGGGCTTCTCGCTGGCCGTAGCGGCGAGCGTGGCCTGGGTGATGACGGCGATGGGAACCCTTTCCTCAGGGGCCATCATTGGATGGTGGTTTGGCTGGAGCGTCTACGAGGTGCTGATCCGCCTGTCGGGCAAGCGCTACGTGAAGGACGGCCCGTGGTGGCAGGACCATTACCGCCGTGCCAGCGTGATGGACATGCTGAGCTATGTCGGATTCAAGAATCTGCTGATCGGCGCGGCGCTGTTCCTCGCGCTCAAGGCGCTGGGCTTGTTGTCATTATGAAAACGCCGGTGCTGGCTCTGGCGCTAGCCCTGGCGGCCCTCATCGGCGCGGGCAGTGCGGTCGCCGCCACGCTGACGGTGCGGCCAGGCGACGACCTGGCCGCCGTGGTCAAGGCGGCGGCGCCGGGCGATGTGGTCGAGGTGGCGCGGGGCTTTTACCGTGTCAACCTGCTGATCGACAAGCCGCTGACTTTGCGCGGCATCAATCGCCCCACGCTCAGCGGCGGCCAGACCGGCGACACCATCCGCGTCACGGCGCCCGACGTGGTGATCGAGGGCCTGATAGTGCGCGACTCTGGCGACAGCCTCAAGGACCAGAACGCCGGCATTTACCTCTACCCGGGCGCGCACCGCGCCGTGGTGCAGAACTGCGACCTGACCTACAACCTGTTCGGCCTGTGGATCGAAAAGGCCAACGACGTGCGGGTGCAGGGCAACACGATTACCGGCAAGCGCGAGTACAACTCCTCGCAGCGCGGCAACGGCGTGCAGCTCTACAACACCACGGGCGCGCGCATCTTTGACAACAACATCAGCTTCGTGCGCGACGCGCTGTACGTGGACGTGTCGCACCATGCGATTTTTCGCGGCAACAAGCTGCACCACAGCCGCTACGGCACCCACTACATGAATTCCTACCACAACCTGTGGGAAGACAACGACAGCTACTACAACCGGGGCGGCCTGGCGCTCATGGAGGTGCGCGACCAGGTCGTGCGCAACAACCGCGCCTGGGGCAACTCCGACCACGGCATCATGCTGCGCACCATCCAGGATTCGGTGATCGAGAACAACGTGGTGGCCGGCAACAATCGCGGGTTTTTCATCTACGACGTCGAGTACGCCACGCTCAGGGGCAATCTGGTGGTCGACAACGTGGTTGGCGTGCACCTGGCGGCGGGCTCGACGCGCAACGTGGTCGAGGGCAACGATTTCATCGCCAACCGCGAGCAGGTACGCTATGTCGGGGCGCGAGACGAGCGCTGGGGTGCCCAAAGCGGCAACCACTGGAGCAACTACCTCGGCTGGGACCGCGACGGCAATGGCATTGGCGATGTGCCCTACGAGGCCAACGACATGGTCGATCGCCTGACCTGGCAACATCCCAGCATGAAGCTGCTGCTGGCCAGCCCGGCCGTGCAGGCGCTGCGCCTGGTGGGCCAGCAGTTTCCGATTTTGCGCGTGCCTTCGGTGGTTGATCCCAAGCCGCGCATGCAACCGGGCAACCAACATTGGAGTCAATGGCGTGGCAAGCATTTTTCCGGTCAATAACGGCATCGCGGTTTCGCTGCGCGGCGTGACCAAGCATTACGGCCCGCTGCATGCGGTCGACGGTGTCGATCTGGACATTCAGCGCGGCGAAATCTTCGGCCTCATCGGGCACAACGGCGCGGGCAAAAGCACGCTGTTCAAGATGATGCTCGGACTGGTACCGGTTACGGCGGGCGAGATTCTGGTGGGCGGTGCGCAGGTAGCCGGGCGCGGCTTTCGCGCGGCGCGACGCCACCTGGGTTACCTGCCCGAAAACGTCGTGCTCTACGACAACCTGAGTGGCCTTGAAACCCTGCGTTTTTTTGCCCGCCT
>NZ_LDUG01000075.1 GCF_001530125.1 Thiobacillus denitrificans
GCCATCGAGCACCCGGCGGTGATGGCCCCGGCGCAGCATCTTCAGGAAGAGGGCTGGCGCCTCACCGTGGTGCCGGTCGACGATTTCGGCCGCGTCTCGCCGCAAGACATTGCGCAAGCCCTGCGGCCCGATACGGCGCTGGTGTCGGTGATGCACGCCAACAATGAGATCGGCACCATCCAGCCGATCCGGGAGATCGCGCACATCACGCGCGAACGCGGCGTCCTGCTGCACACCGACGCGGCCCAGTCGGCAGGCAAGATTCCGGTCGACGTCGACACATTGGGTGTCGACCTGCTCACGCTGGCCGGGCACAAGTTTTACGCGACCAAGGGCGTCGGGGCCCTGTATATCCGTCAGAACACGCCCGTGCGTCACATCAGTTTCGGCGCGGACCATGAGCGCGGCTTGCGGCCGGGCACCGAGAACGTACCCGCCATTGTGGGTTTGGGGGTCGCGGCGCAGCTTGCGCGGGAACGACTGCCTCAGGCAAGCAGCCGTCTGCGCGAACTGCGGGATCAACTCCATGCC
>NZ_LDUG01000076.1:0-1471 GCF_001530125.1 Thiobacillus denitrificans
TGGTCGTGCCTTTTGCCGCCGGCGGCCCGACCGATGTGGTGGCCCGCATGATTGCCATACCGATGGGCAAGGCGCTGGGCCAGACCGTGCTGGTCGAAAATACCGTCGGCGCCGGCGGCACCATTGCGGCTACCCGGGTGGCGCGCGCCGCACCCAATGGCTACACGCTCTTTATTCACCACATGGGCATGGCCACCGCACCGGCGCTGTACAAGAAACTAGCCTTCGATCCGCTGAAGGACTTCGAATACATCGGACAGGTGGTGGATGTGCCCATGACCTTGCTGGCACGCAAGGATTTTCCCGCCGCCAACTTTGCCGAGCTGCAGACTTACCTCAAGGCCAACGGCAGCAAGGTGTCGCTGGCCAACGCCGGGCTGGGCGCGGTCTCGCACCTGTGCGGCTTGCTGTTCATGAGCCACATCGGCGTCGAGCTCAACACCATTCCCTACAAGGGCACAGGCCCGGCCATGAACGACCTGCTCGGCGGCCAGGTGGATTTGCTGTGTGACCAGACCACCCAAACCGTTCCGCTGATCAAGGACGGGCGTGTCAAGGTCTATGGCGTGACCTCTTTGAGCCGCCTGTCCGCGCTGCCCGATGTGCCCACGCTTAACGAGCAGGGGCTCAAGGGGTTTGAAGTGAAGGTCTGGCACGGCATGTACGCGTCCAAAGGCACACCGGCGCCGGTGCTCGAAAAAATCAACGCCGCCTTGCGCGCAGCGATGCAGGACCCGATGGTCAAGCAGCGACTGGCCGAACTCAGCTCGGACATTCCACCGATGGACAAAATCTCTCCGGCAGGCCTGAAAACCCATCTGGAAGCTGAAATCACGAAGTGGGCGCCGGTCATCAAGAAGGCTGGCATTTACGCCGATTAAGCGGGTAGTTTTTGGAAGCCAAATTGGCTTCCAGCCCTCAAAACCTTTTCACGGATCTCCCTGATCTGGCAGTTCCTGATTGTGGTGAACGTCTTGCTGCTGATTGCCGGCAGGTTGATGGATACGGCCAAACTGCTGGGCAAGCCCGGCATCATCAGCTGACGGCTCGTCCCGCTGGCACTACCCCGGCAGCATGGCTCAAGTGACCTGGCCGTCGGCTTGCCGCAGTGTGCGCGCTTTACAGGGTAAGCAGCTGGCCCCAGCCTGGCAGCGTGTCGCGGATGCCGGCCAGGCGCAGGGTATGCCAGGCCAGCGCCTGGTTGCTGGAAATGACCGGCTTGCCGAGCTTCGCCTCCAGGCCGGCGATGAGGTGGGCGATACGTACGCTGGTGCAAGAGACGAAAACCGCATCCACCTCCTGCGCCCCAAGCTGTTCCACCGCCGCCGCCAGCGAGGGGCCGTCGATGCGCGCCACCTCGTTGTCATCCTCGTGGTTGAAGGAGCCGAATACCGGCACCGCCACGCCGCGCGCCTCGATGTAATCGCACATCCAGTTATTGACCGATTCGACGTAGGGCGTGAGCAGGGCG
>NZ_LDUG01000076.1:1580-2446 GCF_001530125.1 Thiobacillus denitrificans
CGGGAAAACACATGCTCCTCGCCGATGACCATGGACCCCGAGGTGCAGGCAAAGGAGACGACGTCGATTTTTTCGCCGGGGCGCAGCAGCGCGGTGGCGCCGGCGATGTCCTTTTCCATCGCCGCCAGGGTATCCGGGTTGATCGCCGCCGCGTTGTAGAGGCGGCTGGTGTGCGTGACCACGCCGGGCAGGTGGATCATCTCGTGCCACTCGTGTTCCAGGGTGATGTCGGTGGCAAGGACGATCAGGCCCAGCGCCGCGCGATGGGCGACACCGGCGTCCATCGTGAAAGGAAGGTGTTCTAATTTTTGACGGGACATTTTTACCTTGATGGAAACGCTGCACAAAAAAGCGTCCTCAGACGCGCAACAAGCTTAACGCATTCCGTGTGCGTTGGCGCCCCTTGCGCTGCGGGGCACGGCTACCTGGCTGTGAATGCGTGGCGCCTGTCCCGCCCGTAACATCCAGCGCAGCTGCAGGCTTCAGTCCTGCAGCTGCCGGGCCAGCAACACCGCAACATGAACCGCTTCGCGCTGCGCGCCATCACGGATCTGGTGGCGGCAACTGGTGCCGTCGGCCACTACGATGGCGTCGGGCTGTTGGCGTACGGCGGGCAGCAAGCTGAGCTCGGCCATCTGCATCGACACCTCGTAATGGCTGGCCTCGTAGCCGAAACTGCCCGCCATGCCGCAGCAGCTCGACTCGATCAGTTCGGGTTTGGCGCCCGGAATCAGCTTGAGCACGTCGATGATCGGGCTCACCGCGCCAAAGGCCTTCTGGTGGCAATGGCCGTGCAGCAGGATCGGTTGATCGACTGGCTTGAGCCTGGCCTTGAGCGTTTCAAGCTGCCCGGCAGTCGCTTCGCG
>NZ_LDUG01000077.1 GCF_001530125.1 Thiobacillus denitrificans
TTGGCACCCTCACGGTGTGCGTCATTGAGTTCGCGCGAAACGTCGGCCATCATGGGCTTGAGTCGTTCGGCATCTTCCATCGCACGCGCATAGACGCTGTCGAAATCGATCGCCGGCGCATGCAGGAAGGTCGTGAGGATGTGGTTGTGCAGTTCCAGCAGAACACGCAACTTGGCGGCAAAGCGGTCCGGGTATTTCAGGTCCTGCACGCGCAGGGCGCGGCGCGCGATTTTGTCCTCATAGGCCGGACCTATGCCCTTGCCGGTGGTGCCAATCTTTTCGCTGCCGGCATTTTCGCGCACAGATTCACGCGCGATGTCGAGCGCGGCGTGAAATGGCAGTATCAGCGGACAGGCTTCGCTCACGCGCAGGCGCGATCGCACCTCGACGCCGACAGCTTCAAGCCGCTCAATTTCCTTGAAGAGCTGCTCGGTTGACAGCACCACGCCATTGCCGATGTAGCACTTGACGCCCGGGCGCATGATGCCGCTCGGAATCAGGTTAAGCGCTGTCTTGACGCCGTTGATGACCAGCGTATGGCCGGCGTTGTGGCCGCCCTGGAAGCGCACCACGCCCTGCGCGCTTTCGGTCAGCCAGTCGACCAGCTTGCCCTTGCCTTCGTCGCCCCACTGGGTGCCCACGACCACAACATTGCGGCCAGCGGCTGCGCTTGATTTGTTTGTCATCTTCAATTTTCTCGTTAGGATTCGATGGGATAAAGCCGACTTGGCGCCGGGCTCTTCTTG
>NZ_LDUG01000078.1 GCF_001530125.1 Thiobacillus denitrificans
CACGTTTGACGTGCGGCTGTCCAACACGGCGGGCTTCTCGGATGAGTGGATTCCGGTGTTTCCCGGCACAGACGGCGCCGTCGCGCTGGCGATGGGGCATGTGATCCTGGGCGAAGACATGCAGGACTCCGATTTCATCGACAACTGGACCAACGTCACCGTGGCCGAACTCAAGGCCCATTACAAGCAATACACGCCCGAGTGGGCGGCGAAGATATCCGGCGTTCCCGCGGAAACCATCGAGCGCGTCGCCCGTGAATTCGCCACGGCCAAGCCCGCCACGCTGTTCACCTACCGCGGACCGGCCAAACACTTGTACGGCTCCTACAACGAGAAGGCCTGCATGATGCTGCCCATCATGACCGGCAACGTTGAAAAGAAAGGCGGCTACTGCCTGCCGCGCGGCATGGGCTGGCCACAGCCCATGCCGGAGCCGGGCAAACCCGCCAAGGGCTCCTATCTTTCAAACCCACCAGACTATCCGCTGGCTGCACACAAGGTCAGCCATCTGGTGCCGTTCTGGATCGCCGAGGGCAAGCAGAAAATCAACGTGTACTTCACCTACCAGGACAACCCGGTTTATACGAACCCGGGATCCATGGCCGTGTGGGGCAAGCTGTTCAAGGACGAGAAGCTGATTCCCTATCTGGTGTCCATGAGTCCCTTCATGGGCGAGGAAACCGCGCTGGCTGACTTGATCCTGCCGGACTGCCCCTACCTGGAGCGCTGGGAGCCCGAGTCCATGCCCAACTCCCTGTGGCCCTGGCTCGGCATTCGCCAGCCAGTGCACAAGTCGCTGGGCGAGTCGCGCGAAAACCGGGTCATGCTGCGCGACATCATCCACAAGCTGGACCCGGACGGCAAGCGCGGCATGAAGCAGTTCTGGAATTTCAAGGATGGCGAGGACTACATGCGTCACCACTTTGACAACGTGCCCGGCCTGAAGGAGGCGGGTGGCTTGAACTTCCTCAAGCAGCATGGCGTCTGGCCCATCTACGGCAAACTCAATCCCAAAACGGGCAAGGTGTCAGACAAGACCGGACGCGAGATCCAGGCCGAATACGGACTCTACAAGAAAGAACTTTCCGCAGCCGATATGGCCGGGGCCACGGTGGACAAGGCGGGCGCCATCAGCAAGAATGGCAAGGCCATCGGGGTCAAGCGTGACGGCAAGAACTACGTGGGCTTTCCCACCGGCAACCGGGTCATCAACGTGCGGGTGGATCAGTGGGCGGACTATGGATTCAACCCCATGCCCACTTTCAAGCGAATCCCCTGGCACGAAACCATGAAGGATGACGAGTTGATCCTGTCCACCTTCAAGCTCAACGTGCACAAGCAGTCACGCACCGCCGCCGTGAAATGGCTGGCTGAAATTGCGCACAGCAACCCGGCGTGGATGAACCCGGAGACAGCCGCGAAATTGGGCGTCAAGACCGGTGACCTGGTGCGCCTCGAAAGCGCCGTAGGCCATCTGGTCACCAAGGCCTACGTCACCGAGGGTATCCACCCCAAGGTGGTTTCCATCCCCACCGGCTTCGGTCACTGGGAGTACGGTCGCCTCGCCACCCTCAAGCTCAAGAGCAAAAAGAGTGATGCCAGCCACGGCCAGGACGATCCGGATCTGAACAACGTCTGGTGGGACGACAAGGGCGTGCATCCGAACAACATCATCCCCGTGGTAGCCGACCCGATTGGCGGCTCGCAGGGTTGGTACGACACTGTCGTCAAGGTCAGCAAGGCCGGACCCAATGACAAGTACGGCGACTCTGAAGGAAGCTGGGAAAAACACGTGGCCGCGTTCAAGGAAACGATGCGCTACGCCTATACCGGCGACCTGCACCGCAAGATGCACCCCGAGATGGCGGCGTGGGC
>NZ_LDUG01000079.1 GCF_001530125.1 Thiobacillus denitrificans
CCCTTTTCGATCCTGCATTGCCAGGCCAGCGAAGCGCAGCTGCGCCAACGCTTGGCCGCTCGCAATCTTGGTGGCAACGACGCCTCTGAGGCCGATGTGAAGGTACTGGAACACCAGGTGACGGACCACGAGCCCCTGGACGATGGGGAACGCGCCATCGCGCTGCAGGTCGTCACCGACGACGCTGTGGATGTAGCTGCATTGCACGCGCGCTGGCTTTTGCGGGTTTGAGCGCATCGACCTGCCTGCGCCGGCCTGCAGTCGAGTTCCGCAGCCGCTAACGCAAGGCTATTGACGCAGATCAAGCTGTTTCCTTGGGGGAAAGAACATCCTTGCAGAATGAACACCTCTACTGAAAATCCCTTCACGCCGTTGCGAGCCTGGTTGCTTGCAAGGGAGACCGAACTGCTTGCCGAAATAGGCGCAGCGCGGGAAGCCGCCATCGACGCGGCAGCCGCGACCGGTATCGCCGCCACGGACGTCAACGATCTGGAAGACCAGGCGAGCAAGCGTGAGCGTACGACGCTGCAAGATGCCGAGGTGCAGCGCGATCGCAAGGAGCTTGCCGATGTGCGTGCGGCGCTGGTTCGGCTGAACGACGGAACTTATGGCACCTGCATCGATTGCGCCCAGCCCATCGATCTCCAGCGCCTGGCCGCAACGCCTTCGGCGGCGCGCTGTATTGTCTGCCAGACGCAGTTCGAGTCGCGTGCCATTCCCTCCGAAATAACGACGCGGCCCTGACCTGGTTCCGGCGCTTCGGCCCCGAGCACTGCAGTGATGATGCTGCTTTTCCCGGTGGGGCGGCGACTGGCTACTCCTGCCGCTGCCGGATTTCCGTCCGGCAGGAGTGCCGCGCTCAAGCTTCAACCGTGAGTTTGTTCTCCACCATCGAGACGCCAGGCGCGGCCCAAGCTGCGCCCTGGACCGCCCTGAGTTCAGCCCACGAGTGAACCTTTCCGCTCAACGTGACGCGGGAGCCCTCGACCTCGATCTGCAACTTCCTGGCTTCCCGTTCGGCTTGCCGCACCAGCGCATCGTTGATGTTTTTTTCGATATCACTGGACGCTACCTTGGGTTTGACCTTGATGAGATTGGTGACACCAACGACACCGAACAGATCGCGCACCGCGCGCTCGGCGGCCTTGCGCTGGTAGTGCCACTCGAGCTCGCCGTTCAGGGTGATCCAGCCGTTTTCCACCATCGGCTGTATGCAGTTGTCCGGTATGACGACGTTCCAGTCGATGGCGCGCTGCACCGCCGCCGCGATGTCGGAGTCACTCCGTTTGTAGGA
>NZ_LDUG01000008.1 GCF_001530125.1 Thiobacillus denitrificans
CAGCAACCGTGGCGTGTGGTCGGGCGCCAGCAGGCGGCCGCCGAGCGCGGCGGCGAGCGCCAGCGCGAGCAGGCTGCCGGCGAACGCCAGCGCCGACACCCACGGCCAGGCCAGGCCGGCCGCCATGCCAAGCAGCGCGAGCAGGCCGGCGCCGCCGGACACGCCGAGCAGGTAGGGTTCGGCCAGCGGGTTGCGGAACAGCGTCTGCATCAGTGCGCCCGCCAGTGCCAGCAGGCCGCCGCAGGCGAACGCTGCCGCCACGCGCGGGCCGCGCAGTTCGGCGAGGATCTGCATGGCCAACGCGTGATCGGCCGGCAGCGAGCCGGCCATCAGGCCGAGCGCGATGGCGAGCGGCGCGGCCAGCCCGAGCAGCAGCAGTCTGGTGGTGGGGGTCAGGGTTTAGCCGCCTCGGGCAGCACGCTGACGCGCTGCATCACGATGGGCTCAACGGGGACATCGCCATGCGGGCCGCGATTGCCGCGCGGCACCGCGACGATGGCGTCGATCACGTCCATGCCGTCGACCACCTGGCCGAACACGGCGTAGCCCCAGCCCTGGGGCGTTTTTCCGCGATGGTCGAGAAAGGCGTTGTCCGCCACGTTGATGAAGAACTGCGAGCTGGCCGAATGCGGGTCGCCGGTGCGCGCCATCGCCAGGGTGCCGCGCAGGTTTTTCAGGCCGTTGTCGGCCTCGTTCTGGATCGGCGCGTTCTTGGGCTTTTCTGCCATGTCCGCCGTCATGCCGCCGGTCTGGATCATGAAGTTGGGGATGACGCGATGGAACACCAGGCCGTCGTAAAACCCGGTCTTCACGTAGTTGAGGAAGTTGCCGGCCGATTGCGGCGCCTGACTTGGGAACACTTCTACCGTGATGTTGCCCTTGCTGGTTTCGATCAGCACGCGCGGGTTGGCCGGCTGGCTGGCGGCAGGGGCGGTGGAGACGGTCTGCGTGGTGGGTTCGCTGGCGCCGCAGCCGGAGATGCCGAGCATCAGCGTGCCGAGAAAGAAGGTGGAGAGAAACAGGGACAGGCGGGTCATCGGAAAGGCTCCTGGCAAAAGGTGGGGGGATTCTACCGGCGAGCGCGCGGCGGCATAAAAGATTCGAACAGCTGTGCCGCATTGTCGTGCAGCAGATTGTCTTTCAGCGGCTGCGGCAAGGGGTCGACCCAACTGCGGATTTGCGCCACCACGGTTTCATACTGCTGCCAGCGGTTGACGCTGAAGGTGTCGACGGCGACCACGAAGCGCTCGGGATGGCGCTCGAACAGTGCGCGCCATTCTGGCAGAAGGTGTCCGTCCGGGGCGATGCGTTCGTCACGCACCGAGGTGTCGATCCACAGTCCCGGAAAACGTGCCAGCATCGCGGCCAGCAAATCGGGCTGCGGTTCTGTGCCGAGATGCGCCCACAGCACCCGCACCTCGGGCGCGACGGCAAACGCCCGCTCGACCACTGCGGCATTACCGTGAATCATCACGACCAGCTTGCGTGCAGTGGCCAGCCGCAGCAGTTGCTCGAATACCGGCTGACGCGCGTCACGGGCAAAAAGATGCAGCTCGCCGATGCCTGCCCACTCGCCCTCTTCCAACTGCGCAGCGACCCGCGTCGGCAGGCCGGTGTCATGCACCCAGTGGGCTTTATTCAGATCCGAGCCATACACCCCGAGCAGGGGAATCACCCGGTCGGGCGCGTATTGATACAGGCGCTGCGCCAGTTGCGGCGGCGAGCTCGTCAGCACCAGCCGGCGCACCCCTGCGGCATCGAGTTTGGCCAGCATGGCAGCGGGTGACAATGCGGCCGCATCGGGCGCGGCGTAGTGCGCGTGGGCGTCGATCATCGCGGGCAGGGGATTCGCGACAGTGCCAGCGGCGGACAATCCGCCGAGCACGGCAAGCAGGAAGAGGATGGGCGGCCTCATGGGGACAGGGCGGCGTCGATTGCCGCGCGCACCGTGTCCAGTGGCTGGCAGCCGTTGCTGACCGTCTGCAGCCGGGTGTCTTGCTGAAGGATCAGCGCGGGGAAGCCGCGCACGCCGGCCTGGCGCGCCTGCCGGAAATGCGCCTGGGTGTTGGCGCGGGCGGCGTCGCTGTCGAACGCCTGCAGAAACGCGGTGGCATCGACGCCGAGTTCCACCGCCAGATCGGCGAGCACGCCGGACTGGGTGACGTCGCGCCCTGCGGCATAAAAAGCGCTTTGGATCGACTTGAACAGCGGGAAGATCAGCGTGGGATCGAGCCCGCCCACCGTCACCACCGCGCGGCTGGCGGGCTCGGTGTCGTACACGAAGCCTGGCGGAAGCGCATTGTCGAAACGGAAGGGCTGGCCGGTGCGGGCGTGCACCTGATGCCAGTGATGCAGGATGTCCTCGCGCCCGGCTGCCGTCAGCGGCGAGGTTTCGTGCCGCAGGCCGCCCAGCACCAGCGCGATTTTCGTGCGCTCATGGTATTCGTCGCGCAGTGTCTCGATCACCGGCGAAAAACCCCAGCACCACGAACACATCGGGTCGGCGAAATACCAGAGGAGGGGCGCGCTCATGGGAAAACCGGCCGTGACGCGATGGGTAGGCAATTCATCCGCATACGCGATCGGGTTTCAGACCTTGGGCACGTCGTCCCGCTTGGGCGGGTTGTCGTCGTCCATGATGACACTGTGCGCCGGGCCTTCGAGATCGTCGAACTGGCCGCTTCTGGCCGCCCACAGCATGACCCAGGCGATGACGCCGACGAGGACGAGGCTGAGGGGAATCAGCAGAATAAGGATGTCCATTTCAGAGGCTTGCCTCTTGCGACTTGAGTCTTGAATCTTGCGCCTTGAGGCTGCTGCCATCGGCGGGTTGTTTGAAGTCGGACAGCCGCAGCGCGTTCAGCACCACCAGCAACGAACTGGCCGACATGCCGATGCCGGCCATCCACGGCGTGACAAAGCCGAGCGCGGCGGCAGGGATGGCGATGAGGTTGTAGCCGAGCGCCCAGCCCAGATTCTGGCGGATGATCTTCTGCGTTTTGCGGGCGAGCGCAACGCCCTCGGCCAGGGTGCCCAGCCGGCTGCCGAGCATCACCATGTCGGCGGCGGCCTGCGCGACGTCGGCGCCTTCGCCCATGGCGATCGACACCTGGGCACCGGCCAGCACCGGGGCGTCGTTGATGCCGTCGCCCACCATGGCGACGATGCGGCCCTGCTGCTGCAGCGCCTTGACGTAGGCGAGCTTGTCTTCCGGCAGCGCGCCGGCGTGCCACTCGGCGATGCCGAGCTGCTGTGCCACCGCCTTCACCGCAGGCTCGGCGTCACCCGACAGCAGGTGCAGGCGCACGCCCAGTTCTTGCAATGCGATGAGCGCGGCGGGGGCGTCCGCGCGCAGCGTGTCGGCCAGCGCGAACCAGGCGATGGTTTCGCCGCCTTGCGCCAGCGCTACCCAGCTCGCGTGCCCGTTTTCTGGGTGCTCGCCGCCATCGGATTCCGGCGGCGTCTCGCCGGCGGCGGCGTAGCGCGGTGAACCCAGGCGATAGGTCCGGCCGTCGATCGAGCCTTCGACGCCGCGTCCCGGGGTGTTGCGAAGGTCGCTGGCGCTGAGGCTTGCCGAGCCGGCTTCGCGCAGTGCGCGCGCAATGGGATGTTCGGAACCGGCTTCGAGCGCGGCGGCGATCCGGCTCACCTCATCCGCGCTGCGGCCGCCCAGCGGCAGCACGCGGCGCACGGACAGGCGGCCGTGGGTGAGCGTGCCGGTCTTGTCGAACACCAGGTCGGTGGCGCGCGCCAAGGTTTCCAGCGCGTGGCCGCGCGTGGTCAAGAGGCCCAGCCGCGTCAGCCGGCCGGTGCCGGTGGTCAGCGCGGCGGGGGTGGCCAGCCCCAGCGCGCAGGGGCAGGTAACGACCAGGATCGACACCACGATCCACAAGGTGCGGGAAGGCTCGATGAAGTACCACGCCAGTCCGACGAAGAACGTGATCACCAGCAGCAGGCCGACGAACCAGGCGGCGGCGCGATCCGCCAGCTGGCCGATGCGCGGCTTTTCGCTTTGCGCACGGTCGAGCAGGCGCACAATGGAGGCGAGGCGCGTGTCGGCGCCGAGCTTGTCGACCCGCACCACCAACGGGCTGGCCTGGTTGAGGCTGCCGCCGACCACTTTCGAGTGCACGCTTTTCGACACCGGCAGCGATTCGCCGGTCAGCAGCGCCTCGCTCACCGCGCTGTCGCCTTCGATCACTTCGCCGTCGGCCGGCAGCGTCTCGCCCGGGCGCACCAGCACGTGGTCGCCCACCGCCAGCCTTGCCACCGGCACCTGCTCCTCGTCGCGCGCCGGCCAGTGGGGCAGCCGCGTGGTGGCAGCGGGGATGAGCTTCACCAGTTCCTCTACCGCGGCGCCGGCGCGGCGGCGCGCGTTCATTTCGAGAAAGCGGCCGGTGAGCAGCAGGAAGACGAACATGGTGACCGAGTCGTAATACACCTCGCCGTGGCCGGAAAAGGTGCTGTAGACGCTGGCGACGAAGGCGGTGCCCACGCCCAGCGCGACCGGTACGTCCATCCCCAGCATGCGCCGCTTGAAATCGCGCCAGGCGCCGATGAAGAAAGGCCATGCCGAATACCCCACCACCGGGATGGTGAGGATGAGGCTCGCCCAGCTCATCAGCAGCCGGATGTCGTCGGTCATGTCGGTCGCGGTGTAGGCGGGCAGCGCGTACATCATCACCTGCATCATGCCGAGGCCGGCGATCGCCAGCCGCTTGATCGCGGTGTTGCGCTCGCGCCGGTGAATGTCGTCGGAGCGGCCGGGGTCGAACGGATGGGCGATGTAGCCGATGTCGGAGACGGCCTTGAGGATGGCGGAGAGCTGGATGCGGCTGTTGTCCCAGCGCACCCGCGCGCGCCGGGTGGCGTAGTTGATCTCGACCGACAGCACGCCGGGCAGGCCGGCGATGTGGCGCTCGTTGAGCCAGATGCACGCGGCGCAGACGATGTTCTCCAGGATCAGCGCGGCCTCGCGGATGTGCTCCGCTTCTATGCGGACGAAGCTTTCCTGGATTTCAGGCAGGTCATAGAGGCCCATCTGCGCCAGTTCGGCCTCGGCCTGCTGGGGCGTCGCGGGCAAGGCGGTGCGGTGGGTGTAGTAGGCGCCCTGGCCGCTGTCGATGATGGTCTGCGCCACTGCCTGGCAGCCGCGGCAGCACGTCTGTTTGGTTTCGGCTTCGAACTGGATCGGGTAGTGGGCGCCGTCCGGCACCGGCAGGCCGCAGTGAAAGCAGCCCGAAAAAGACGGGGCGTCCGTGAGCCCAGGAGAGTCGCTCATGAATCGCCCCGCAGAAAAACGCGGCAACGCAGGCCCGGGAGAGAGGTCGGGCCGGTTGCCAGCGTCAGGAACAGCTTGTTGTCAGAAACGGAACCCGTAACCGATGCCCCAGACCACGGGGTCGATATCCAGCGTGGTGAGCTTGACGCCACCGGACTTGACGTCGGTGTCGATCCAGATTTTCTTGACGTCGAGGTTGATATAGCCATTTTTGGTGACAGCGATGTCCACGCCTGCCTGCAAGGCGCCGCCGAAGCTGTTTTTGTCGATGCTGAGACCGGGAGCGAGATCGACATTATAGAAGCGGGTGTAGTTCACGCCCGCGCCAACATAAGGTTTGATCGTGGGTGTGGGTTGGAAGTGGTACTGCAGCGTCAGGGTGGGTGGCAGGTGGTTCAGCTTGCCGAGGCTGGCGCCGCCCAGGGTGACTTCATGGCGGGCGGTACCCAGAATCAGTTCCACGCCGATGTTGGGCGTGACGAAATAGGTGAAATCGACTTCCGGCACCCATTCGTTCGACACGTCGAGCCCGGCCAGTGTGGGCGAAGTGGAAACGTCCGGCACGATATCGATGGCGCGCACACGCATCATCCAGTTCTCAGCCAGGGCAGTGGCGGGAAGGGCGGCAATCAATGCCAGGGCAAGCAGGTTTTTTTTCATGTCCGGGTCTCTCTTTAAGTAAAATCAAGATAAGAATATCTTAATTCTATTTTTGTATCGAGCGCAACTGAATTCGAATCCGTTACCATGACGGCATGAGCGAACGTCTCCAAAACGCCACATTCTTCCCCCCGGTCGAGACCGCGCTCGCCGACCCCAACGGTCTGCTGGCAATGGGCGGCGACCTGTCGGTGGAGCGCCTGCTCGACGCCTACCGCCACGGCATTTTCCCCTGGTTCAACCCCGGCGAACCGATCCTGTGGTGGAGCCCGGACCCGCGCATGGTGCTGGTGCCGGACCAGATCCGCGTCAGCCGCTCGCTCGCCAAGCGCATCCGCAATGGCGGCTTCGAGTTGCGCATGGACACCGCGTTCGCCGAGGTGATGCGTGCCTGCGCCGGCCCGCGTGAAGACGCGATCGGCACCTGGATTTCGCCAGCGATGGTCGCCGCCTACACTTGCCTACACCAGCTCGGTTACGCGCATTCGGTCGAAACCTGGCGCGACGGCAAACTGGTTGGCGGCCTCTACGGCGTGGCGATCGGCCGCATGTTTTACGGCGAATCGATGTTCAGCCGCGAATCCGACGCCTCCAAGGTCGCGCTGGTGAGGCTGGCTCAGCAGTTGCAGCGCTGGGACTTCGGCCTCATCGATTGCCAGATGGAAACGTCGCACCTCGCCAGCCTGGGCGCGCGCACGATGCCGCGCGCGGCATTCATCGCGCGGCTGGCGGAGTTGGTAAAATTGCCCCATCACCCCGGGCCGTGGACGTTTAACCCCTAATGCACCCGACTGAACCCCCTTTCCAGCGCATCCAGTTCTACCTGACCGCGCAATACGACTGCAGCTATCTGCCGGGGCGGCAGGCGCGCTCGCAGGTCGCCACCCCCACCCACCTGATTGATGGCGATGCCTACAGCGCGCTGATCCGCGCCGGATTCCGCCGCAGCGGGCAGTTCACCTATCGCCCGCACTGCGAGCAATGCCACGCCTGCGTGCCGGTGCGGGTCGAAGTGGCCGATTTTGTTCCCAACCGCACCCAGCGCCGCTGCTTCAAGCGCAATCAGCACCTCAGCGCCCGCTTTTTGCCGCTCGATTTCAAGGAAGAACACTACGCGCTGTACCGCAACTATCTCGGCAGCCGCCATGCCGGCGGCGGCATGGACCGCGACGGCCCTGACCAGTACACACAGTTCCTGTTGTCGTCCAACGTCGACAGCGTGATGGTCGAATTCCGTGACGGCGACACGCTGATGATGGTGTCGGTGGTCGACCAGGTCGACGATGGCCTCTCTGCTGTCTACACCTTCTTCGACCCCGAGCGCGACCGTGACAGCCTCGGCGTCTACGGCGTGCTGTGGCAGATCGAACTGGCAAAACGGCTGGAACTGCCCTATCTCTATCTCGGCTACTGGATCGCTGAAAGCCGCAAGATGGCGTACAAGAAACAGTACCCGCCGCTGGAAGGGCTGGTCGACGGCCGCTGGCAGCTGATGGAGCCTGCATCGACCGACGGTGCCTGATGGGTTAGCGCCCCGCTTCGATTTTTGAAGCGGTTCACGATATGACCCAACGCGCGGCAAAAAAATGGCCCGTAGCACGCGAGCCGTCGTGTCACCAAGTTGCTCAGTGGCGGATGCCCGGTGCGTTCACTTTCTCTCCCTGATTGAGGGCTGCCAGGGCGAGTTCAATGTCGCCGTATTCAACAGCATCAGGCGGAAGTTCGTTGGCACGGATGGCGACGTTGCACCATTGGAAACGTTTGCGCAAATCCCAGATTTCGCTGCGACTGGTGCGAAAAGTGGGGAAGTGGGCAATCTGTCCCTTGGTTCCGGTCAGCCACTGGCCGCGGACCCACTTGTTGGCGCCCAGGCTGTGGCAGTCCATGCAGGCAAAGTTGAGTTGCCCGATTTTTCGCGTCATCAAGGCGTTGCCGCGCTTGATCGCGGCGGCCGCGTCCTTCGACGTGGTATCGACCTTGATCGGGGTGCCGTTGGCGAGGTGTCGCAGATAAATGGACAGGTCGATATTGTCCATGCTTTGCATCAACAGGTTATCCCTCGTTGTGCTGCGTGCGTGGCGCGTGATGAACTCCTCGACACCGATGACTTTCTTCAGACGCGCTTCATATCGGGGCATGGTGGCGGCCCAGGTCTTGAAGCTTTTTTCCGGCGCGGCATGGCACGAAGCGCAGGATTTGCCGCGGGCACCGACACGCGAATAAATCAACCGGGCGCGCTCCACTGCAGCCATGCCGTCGTTCACAAAGGGGTCCAGGTTGTCACGGGTTTCGACTGGAACGGGGCGCGTGGCAGGGTTTTCCAGCTCATCCTTGAACGTGTGGGGTTCCTTAAGGGTTTTCAGGAACGCCACGATGTCATGGATCTCTTGTACGTTGAAGAGCTTGTGGGTTCCCCAGGGCGGCATCATGGAATTCGGGTTGACCTTGCGCGGGTCGTAGACATAATCGAACAGCCACTGGTCGGTTCGTCCCCAGGTGCCGACCGTGGACAAGTCGGGGCCGATATTGCCGGGCAGCGCGGGGGTGGTCTTGCCCATGATGTGACACGCCACGCAACTGCCGCCTCGCCCCCGATCGTAAGCCAGTTTCTCGCCGTTTTTGGGGTCGCCGGTAATCGGGCCATCCAGTTTCGGCGGCGGGGCATAGACTGGCGATGCGATATTGGCCAGCGTGTTGTAATCTTTCCAGTCGGTGACAGGCCAACCGCTGTAGCGTGACCAGGGTCTGGCGGACGCCGGCTGCTCCAGTTCCATCGGCACGGCTGCCGGCGCGGCTTTCTTCTGCTGGGCATCGCTGTCGAGCGGAAACGCGACAAACGCCATCGCCCCGAGCAGGGTGGATAATGAAAGGCGCGCGGCCTTGGCGGGCGGGAAGGCTGAATTCTCCATTTGAGATTCCTCCTGGGCGACGATTGAATGCGAATTCGGATAAAACGTGCCTGCGTGGCAAATCTAAATATAGACAACTTTCCGGAAGATGAACTACCCGAATTCCAATACGAGAGGGTCGCTTCAAGGCGTGTTTCTGACCGCTGTATGCATGCTGCTTTCAGGCTGCGCCCTGACCGTCAGCCATCCCAGGGCGCTGCATCCGCTTGAAAACTTTGTCCCCCTCCCGGCCGATTCGCGTGTCCAGGTCGAGCCCGGTTACGAGGCGTATGGCGAGCGCGTGGCGGCGGCGCTGCCGGATGCCATCGCCGCGGTCGAGGCGGCGCATTACCTGCCATTTGCCCATGCGCCGCGCGTGCATGTGTGCGGCAGCGACGACTGCTTCAGGCGCTATGTGCTGACCCCAAAACTCTCGGCTGCGGTGGTGCCGGACAACCGCCTGATCCTGTCGCCCAATCTCGACGGCCGCGAAAAGCACCGGCTGTCTGCGCTGCTGACGCACGAACTCGCGCACCTGCATCTGGGCCAGCGCATCGGCCACTATCACAGCACCCTGCCGATCTGGTTCCACGAAGGCTGGGCTTCGCTGACAGCCGACGGCGGCGGCGCCGACTACGCGACCGATGCCCAGGCCTACGCGGCCATCCGCGCCGGCCGCCGGGTCAATCTCGGCGCGCGCGACACCCCCGACAAACGCCACCGCGCGGGCGCATCCCAGCTCAATATCTTCGAGTTCTACCGTCAGTCCATGCTGCTGGTCGGCTGGCTGCGTGCGCAGGACGAATCGCGCTTCAAGGCGCTTGTGCTCGCCGTGCAGGACAACACAGACTTTGAAATTGCCTTCTGGAATGTTTACGGCCAGGGGCACGCCACCCGGCTCGCGGGGTTTTTCGACGGCGTTCAGAGCGACCCCATATTCAACGATAATCAGACGGTCCAGGCCGCGCCCGCAAAACCCTAACCCCAACTCGCCATGAAACCCTACCTCGACCTGATGCGCCACGTGCTCGAGCACGGCACGAAAAAAGACGACCGCACCGGCACCGGCACCCTGTCGGTATTCGGCTGGCAGATGCGCTACAACCTCGCCGAAGGCTTCCCGCTCGTCACCACCAAGAAATGCCACCTGCGTTCCATCCTCCACGAACTGTTGTGGTTCCTGCAGGGCGACACCAACATCAAATACCTGAAGGAAAACGGCGTCTCGATCTGGGACGAATGGGCTGACGAAAACGGCAACCTCGGCCCGGTCTACGGCCACCAGTGGCGCAACTGGCCGAAGCCCGACGGCGGCACCATCGACCAGATCAGCGAAGTGGTGAACACGCTCAAGACCAACCCCGATTCGCGCCGCATCATCGTCTCGGCGTGGAACGTCGCCGACCTCGACAAAATGGCGCTGGCGCCGTGCCACGCCTTCTTCCAGTTCTACGTCGCCGACGGCAAGCTGAGTTGCCAGCTGTATCAGCGCAGCGCCGACATCTTCCTCGGCGTGCCGTTCAACATCGCCTCCTACGCGCTGCTCACATTGATGATGGCGCAGGTCACCGGACTCAAGCCGGGCGATTTCGTCCACACCCTGGGCGATGCCCACCTGTATCTGAATCACCTCGACCAGGCGCGCGAACAACTGAGCCGCGACCCGCGCCCGCTGCCGACGATGACGCTGAATCCCGAGGTAAAAGACATCTTCGCGTTCCGCTTCGAGGACTTCAGCTTGAGCGGCTACGACCCGCACCCGGCGATCAAGGCGCCGGTCGCCGTATGAGCAAACCCTTTAACCACGAAGGCACAAAGATATGTCCCGCAGGGACGGTATCCCTTGGGATACAAAGGAAAAAACCTGTCCCGTTTTTATTGGTGCCTTTGTGTCTTTGTGGTGAGATGTTTTATGACCCCAGCTAAGCACCCCCGCATCAGCGTCATCGCCGCGCTCGCCAAGAACCGCGTCATCGGCATCGAAAACCGCCTGCCGTGGCGGCTGCCGGAAGACCTCGCCCACTTCAAGGCACTCACCCTCGGCCACCCCATCCTCATGGGTCGCAAAACCTTCGAATCGCTCGGTCGCCCGCTGCCCGGGCGCACCAACATCGTCATCACCCGCAACCCAGACTACTGCAAGGATGGTTGTCTGGTCGCCGCTTCCATTTCCGCCGCGCTCGCGCTGTGCAAGGACGCCGACGAAGTCTTCTTCATCGGCGGCGCCGACCTCTACGCCCAGGCCATCCCGCTCGCCGATCGTCTATACCTGACCGAAGTGGATATCGAAGCCGAGGGTGACGCCTGGTTCCCCGACTACGACCGCAGCGTGTTCAGGGAAGTCTCGCGCGATTCGCACACTGGCGAGAAAGGCGATGTGTTGGGGTTTGATTTTGTGGTGTATGGAAGAAGGTCGCGGTGAATTTCGCGAGGGGTGTTGGGCTTGGCAGCCCAACTTATGATGCGGCCCCTCATGCCACGTTAGGTGTTCAAAAGGGAGCAAATGGAACTCTTTTCAAAACAAGATCCCGCAGTCCGGCAGAGCCTCAACGGCCATGTAAATCAGCCCGCGTAGGTTGGGCTGAATGAAATGAAGCCCAACACAACCCCCGCATGACATGCACTATCGGCGAGCGCTGATTCCGGGCAGCACTTATTTCTTCACTGTTGCGCTTGCGGACCGTAAAAGCGCATTGCTGATCGATCAGGCAGACCGGTTGCGCGAAGCCATCCGCGTCGTCAAACTCCGTCACCCGTTCGAGATTGTGGCCATGGTGGTGCTGCCGGATCATCTTCATGCGGTCTGGCGGTTGCCGCCCGGGGACGCGGACTATCCGACGCGCTGGTCGCTGATCAAGGCGGGCTTCTCGCGCAGCATTCAATCAAAAGGATGAGCGCATTCGCCCGAGCCGCACCGCGAAACGGGAGCGCGGTATCTGGCAACGCCGCTATTGGGAGCATCTGATACGGGATGATGAGGATTTGCAGGCGCACGTTGATTACATTCATCACAATCTGGTCAAGCATGGTTATGTGACGCAGGCATCGGCGTGGCAGCATTCGAGTATCCACCGTTATATTCGAATGGGGTGGATGAAGGAAGACTGGGGTGTTGGGATCGAGGTGAGCGGGGGGTATGGCGAGTGAGACGGGAGGCGTTGGGCTTGTCAGCCCAACCTACGAGTTTGATGAGGGGTTAAAGGAACGCATTATGGATCTGAAAGACAGCAACGCAACTTTGCAACGGAGTGCAGCATGAGCGGTTTGCCTAAATGCCCCCAGTGCGGTTCGGAATACGCTTACGAAGACGGCACCATGTATGTGTGCCCGGAATGCGCGCATGAATGGGCCAAGGATGCGCCGGCGGGCGCGGATGACGCACGTGTCGTGCGCGATGCCAACGGCAATGTTCTGCAGGACGGCGATACGGTCACGGTGATCAAGGACCTGAAGGTCAAAGGCTCGTCATCAGTCGTCAAGGTGGGAACCAAGGTGAAGAATATCCGCATCGTCGAAGGCGATCATGACATCGACTGCAAGGTCGATGGCATTGGCGCCATGCAGTTGAAATCGGAATTTGTCAGGAAGGCGTAATGGATGGCGCCGCCGGACCGCTATCGGTCCGGCAAACAAAAACGGGGCCGTGGCCCCGTTTTTGTTTGCCCCCTCAACTGCAATCAGCTCAGTACTTCGGCCCAGATGTTCTTGGCCCAGGACGCGTTGTAGGAAAAGTTGAGTTCGTCGCCCTTGCCGGTGGCGCCGCCTTCGGGCTGGTTGACGTAGCCTTTGCCAGCCTCGAAGCGGTACACGTTGGCGACATAGCCGGAGGTGGTGCCGGAGGTGGCCGAGTAGCAGGTGTTGGCGACGACCGGGATGGGGTCGGGCTGACGGCCTGCCAGCAGTTCGACGATGGCGGCGGCGCAGACCTTGGCCATGTTGGTGGCCATGTGCCCGGACTTCGGCAGGCTGGACAGCACCGAGTCGCCGATGATGTGGACGTTGGGCACAGTGGTCGACTCGAACGTGGCGAAGTTCACCGTGCACCAGTTGCCGGCGCTGTCGTTGCGTGCGCCGGCCAGGGCGCAGAGTTCGCCCGCGCGCTGTTTGGGAACGACGTTCAACACGTCGCCCTTGACCGCGTCGAACTCGGTGGTGACGGTCATCGTGCCGCCGTCCACTGCGAGCGGGGCGTTGTTGGGTCGGTAATCGATCATGCCTGGATAGAAGGTGTTCCAGGCATCCATGAACAGAGCTTTCTTGGAGGCGATGTCGGGGTTGCCGTCGAGCAGGGTGATCTTGGACCTGGGCTTGGCCTGCTTGAAGTAGTGGGCGACCATGCAGGCGCGCTCGTAGGGGCCGGGCGGGCAGCGGTAGGGCGCGGTCGGCACCGACATGACGAAGGTGCCGCCGTCGGGCATGGCTTCGAGCTGCTTGCGCAGTTGCGCGGTCTGTGCGCCGGCTTTCCAGGCGTGGACGACCTTGCCGGCGGCTTCGGCTTCCTTGAAGCCTTTCACCGTGTCGGTGAGGATTTCGATGCCGGGGGCGAGCACCAGGCGGTCGTAGCCGATGCTGGCACCGCCGCGGGTCTTGATGGTGCGCTTGGCGGGGTCGATGGCGACGACGGTGTCCTTCACCATCTTGATGCCGTGCCTAGGCAGCTTGTCGTAGCCGTGGGTGATGTCATCCATGCTGCGCAGGCCGCCGATCACCCAGTTGGAAATCGGGCAGGAGACGAACTTGTCGTTCGGCTCGATCAGGGTGACGTCGATGTTGGGCCCCCACTGGCGCAGGTATTTGGCGCAGGTGGCGCCGCCGAAGCCGGCACCAACCACGACGACGCGGGCACGGGCTGCCGAGGCGCCGGGCTGGGTGGCGCAGCCGGTGAGCGCTGCCGCTGCACCTGCGCCGGAAATTTTCAGAAAACCGCGACGATTCAGAGTCATGTTATCGGTCTCCTAGAGGGGATTACTTCAGGCTGGCGAAATAGGCAGCCATGGCCTCGATTTCGGCGTCGGTGTAGCCGGCTGCGTGGCGTTTCATGATGGTCGCGGCGCGGGTGCCGGCCTTGAAGTCCTTCATGGACTTCACGAAGTAATCCTTGTCCAGTCCGGCCAGGCTGGGGATAGTGCCCAGGCTCTTGCCGCCGGGGCCGTGGCAGGACATGCAGGTGGATGAGATCGATTTAGTATGGATATCCGCAGCGCCGGCGATGCCGGAAAGCGCGAGGCCGACGAAGCCGGCAAGCGCCAGGGTGGTTTTCTTGTACATAGACTCCATCCATGGAATTGAGGGACAGAAACGGGGGGGATGCCCCGGAAGCCTCTAAACTAGCCCGCCTTGGAGGCTGGTAGTTTATATATACTATGCTTGGGTAGTGGGAAAAGCTTGCCAACAAGCAGGCGCTTATATCGCTTATATAGCGCGGTTATCCAGCGTGCTGAATGGGTATTTCTTTAAGACTAGTATATTGACACAATAATTACGAGACATAATGTCGAGCCATTTTCTTGTCTGCGTCCTGCCGGGTGAACGACCA
This sequence comes from Thiobacillus denitrificans, assembly GCF_001530125.1. GTDB lineage: Bacteria > Pseudomonadota > Gammaproteobacteria > Burkholderiales > Thiobacillaceae > Thiobacillus > Thiobacillus denitrificans_C. The sequence continues at coordinate 14,366 of NZ_LDUG01000008.1, forward strand.
TGCGATGCCTCGCTGGTCGGCATTCCTGCGCTGCTGCCAGGCATCGACCTCGGCAACGAGTACGGCGCGGTTGGGCAAGCGCCGATTCAGGCACTGGCGATCCAGAATGCCGATTTCGATTTCCGCCATGTTGAGCCAACTGGCGTGTTTCGGGGTGTAGTGAAAGACGACCCGGCGCAGAAGTGCTTGCGCCTCCTTGACGCCGAGCACTTCCTCGAAGCACTTGCGGAAATGGGTATTGAGGTTGTCCATGACCAGATGGACGCGACGCGCCGTGGCATAGACCTGTTCGAGCAGATACCGGACGAAGGCCACGAAGTCGGGCTTGGCGCGGCGGTCGGTAACCAAGACCGTTCGCCGCCCGCCCTTGGACTCCACTGCCACGAACAGATTGCAGGTGCCGGCGCGCACATATTCGTAATCTTGCCGGACAGGGGTTCCCGGATGGATCGGCAAAGGCGCGCGGGAGTCCCCAAGCAGTTGTTTGCTTTTCTCGTCCAGGCAAACGACAGGCTCTCCCGGCCTGAACGGACGGGCATAGAGATCGAGCAGATCGTACATCCGTTGCCGATATTCCTTCGTCATTCTGCCGATGCACCACATCAGTTTGCGCCACGGCTTGAGGCAGTTTTTTTTAGCAGCCGACGGACGGTTTCGCGGCTGATCGAGTCAATCCCCGGCTGTGCTCGCGCGGCTTGCTCCAGCAATGCAATCGTCCAGCGCCGGGCACCCGCTGGAGGCGTCGAGCAAGCCAGGGCGGAGATTTGCGCTTCGACATCGGTGTCGTACTGCCGGGGCTTGCCCGGGCGCGCAGCATCGCGCAGTGCGTATTCCGCACCGCCCTCCAAGTATGCGGATCGCGTCCGCCAGACAAGCATCCGCCCAACGCCGAGAACCGCCATGATCTGGGCCTCCGGAATGCCGCGATCAAGCGCGGAAAGAACATGCGCCCGATTGACCTCTCGTGCGTGGTGCAAACCCTTGGTCCGGTACGACTCAATCAACTCGCGTTCCTCATCGGTAAGATGCAATTCGGTCTGTCGCATGGCCAACTCCTCAGCTCTGGATGGATATGCAACAGCATAATACATGTATCGTTATTTATGTGTTCTTATACTAGACTATTTAGCGCCGCGCCAGGTTCAGGGCCAGATTTTTGCTGGTCTGGCGCGCCTGTTCGTCGGCGTCGCGATCCCAGGTTTCGCTGACCCAGCCGCCCAGATTGTCCAGCGCGATTTGCCCCAGCGCGGCGATCCATTGCGGATGTTCGTTGAGCGCGGGGATGTAATGAAATTCCTTGCCGCCTGTCGCAAGAAAACCGGCGCGGCCTTCCATCGCCAGTTCTTCCAGGGTTTCCAGGCAGTCGGCGGTGAAGCCGGGCGCGACCACGTCGACGCGGCCCACGCCCTCGCGGCCGAGCGCTTCCAGCGTCTTGTCGGTGTAGGGCTGTAGCCATTCGGCGCGGCCGAAGCGCGACTGGAAGGTGAGGCGGAACTGGCCGGGTTCGAGGCCGAGCGCCTCGCTCAGCAGACGCCCGGTCTTCTGGCATTCGCAGTGGTAGGGGTCGCCCTTGTCGAGCGTGTAGCGCGGCACGCCGTGAAAGCTCATCAAGAGCACATCGGGGCGGCCGTGCATCTGCCAGTAGTCGCGGATGTTGGCAGTCAGCGCGTGGATGTAGGCGGGGTGGTCGTGGTAGTGCTTGAGTGTGCGCAGTGCCGGCTGGTTGCGCGTTTTCAACAGCCAGGCATAGGCGGCATCGAACGCGGTGGCGGTGCTGGAGGCGGCGTACTGCGGGTAGGACGGCAGGATCAGGATGCGGTCACAGCCGGCGGCCTTCATGCGCGCCAGCGTGGCGGACACCGACGGCTTGCCGTAGCGCATGGCATATTCGACCATCAAGGGGCTGGCGACTTTCTCGCCGAGCCAGCCTTTCAACAGCTTGGCCTGTTTCTCGGTGTGGACTCTTAATGGCGAGCCGTCGGTGGTCCAGATCGCGGCGTATTTCGCGGCGGATTTTTTCGGCCGGGTGTTGAGGATGATGCCGTTGAGGATCAGCCACCACACCGCGCGCGGGATTTCCACCACCCGCGGGTCGGACAGGAATTCCTTCAGGTAGGGCCGCAGTGCCTTGGCGGTGGGCGCCTCGGGCGTGCCGAGGTTGACCAGCAGGATGCCGGTTTTGGACTGCTGGCCGTGGCTGTAATCGGGTTCTTTTAAGTATTTCATTAGTGGTGGGACAGCGCGCTCGATAAAAGTTTGGCGGTGATGTCAACAATCGGCACCACGCGTTCGTAGGCCATGCGGGTGGGTCCGACGACGCCGAGGGTGCCGACCACCTGACCGTTGACCGAATAGGGCGCGCTAACCAAGCTGCATTCGTCGAATGGCAGCATGTCGGATTCGCCGCCGATGAAAATTTGCACGCCGGTGGCATTGCGCGAGCGGTCGAGCAGTTGCAGCAGTCCGGTTTTCTGCTCGAAGGCGTCGAACAGACGGCGCAGGCTGCCCATGTTGCTGGAGAGCTCCTGCACGTCGAGCAGCTTACGGCTGCCCGACACCACCACGCTTTCCTGGCTACCGTCGAGCGCCTTGCTGCCGGCGTCGACCGCGGCGGCCATCAGCTGGGTGATGTCGTCGCGCATGCGGCCGAGTTCGTCGCGCAGCTTGCCGCGCACCTGGTCGAAGCTGTGGCCGGCAAAATTCTTGTTGAAAAAGTTGGCGGCCTCGGTCAGCGCGGAGGCGCTGTAGGGCTGGTCGGTGAGGATGACGCGGTTTTCGACCTCGCCTTCCAGCGTGACGATGATGAGCAGGATGCGCTTGTCCGACAGGCTGAGGAATTCGATCTGGCGAAACGCCGGATTGCGGCGCGGCGTCATCACCAGCCCGGTAAACTGGCTGAGGTCGGACAGCAGAGTCGACGCCGCAGTCATCAGCCGCGCCGGGTCGGATGGCGTCAGGCTGCTTTCGAGTTGGCTGACCGCGCTCTGCTCCAACGGGCGCACCGTCAGCAGCGTGTCGACAAAAAAACGGTAGCCGAGCGTCGTCGGCACCCGTCCGGCCGAGGTGTGCGGGCTGGTGACAAAGCCGATTTCCTCGAGGTCGGACATGATGTTGCGGATGCTGGCGGGCGACAGATCCAGCCCGGCGTGCTTCGACAGGGTGCGCGATCCCACCGGTTCGCCGTCGGCGATGTAGCGTTCCACCAGGGCTTTCAGCAGGATTCGGGCGCGGTCGTTGAGCATGTCTGGATTATATAGGGGTCAGGGGGCGCATTGGTTTGATCAAAAAACGCGCAGCACATTCCCTGAATCCCGAATCCTGGCCCCTGACCCCTTTATAATCGTCCCTCATGCAAACCCCTTTCCACACCATCGGCCTCGTTGGCAAATACGATAACCAGGACATGGAAGCATCCGTGCGCGCGCTGGGGGAGTTTCTGCGCGCGCGCGGGCATGCGGTGCTGCTTGCCAGCCAGACTGCGGAGCATCTCGGGATCGAGGATTTTCCCCGGCGCGCCCTGCACGATCTGGCGACCGAAAGCGATGCCGTCGTGGTGCTGGGCGGCGACGGCACCATGCTGTCGATCGCGCGCGAACTGGCGCCCCACGGGGTGCCGCTGATCGGGATCAACCAGGGGCGGCTGGGCTTTCTCACCGACATCATGGTCGATGACATGTTCGACGCCGTCGCCGAAATCCTCAGCGGCCAGTACGTGGCGGAAGAACGCATCCTGCTGAACGGGCAGGTCCGCCGTGGCGGCGAGTGTGTGTTCGAGGCCACCGCGTTCAACGATGTGGTGGTGGGCAAGGGCGGTTCGGGGCGCGTGATCGATCTGGAAATCGCCATCAACAGCGAGTTCGTCTACAGTCAGCGGGCCGACGGCCTGGTGGTCACCAGCCCCACCGGCACCACGGCGTATGCGCTGTCGGCTGGCGGCCCCATCGTGCATCCGACGCTGGAAGCCGTTGCGCTGGTGCCGATCTGCCCGCACACCCTGTCGGCGCGCCCCATCGTGGTCAGCAGCCATTCGCGCATCGAACTGCACCTGACCTATGCCGACGACGCGCGCGTGCATTTCGATGGCCAGCATCATTTCGACCTGATGAGCGGCGACCATGTGTGGATCACCCGCGCCAGCCGCACGGTTACCCTGCTGCATCCGCATTCCTACAGTTACTACGATACCCTGCGGCAGAAGCTGCACTGGGGCAAAAAGCTTTGAAGCGGGAAATCGAAAACCCTTCACCACAGAGATATGTCCCGCAGGGACGGTATCCCTTGGGACACAGAGGCACAGAGAAATCCCCTGTGCAGCGTTTTTCCTTGCCTGCCAATGGGGCTCGACCGGCGCGATCACAATTTGATGTTTCTCCTCTGTGCCTCTGTGCCTCTGTGGTTAAACGGTTTTTTCCAGGTTGAGCAGTTCATGCTCGTTCATCTGTCCATCCGCAATTACCTGCTGGTCGAATCGGTCGAGCTCGATTTCGCGCCGGGGCTCACCGTGCTCACCGGCGAGACCGGCGCCGGCAAGTCGATTCTGATCGACGCGCTGGCGCTGGCGCTGGGCGACCGTGCCGAGGGCGGCGTGGTGCGCCAGGGTGCGCCGCGCGCCGAGATCGCCGCCGAATTCATGATCGACGGCCTGCCGCAACTTGCGGCCTGGCTTGAAGAAGCCGGCTTCGCGTCGGACGACGGCGCGCTGATCCTGCGCCGCGTGATCGACGCCGGCGGCCGTTCGCGCGCCTTCATTAACGGCAGCGCCGCGCCGCTGGCGCAGCTGAAGGATGCCGCCGAATTCCTGCTCGACATCCACGGCCAGCATGCGCATCACGCGCTGCTGCGCCCGCAGACCCAGCGCGAAGTGCTCGATGCCTATGCCGGCGCGCAGCAGTCGGCCGCCGCGGTTAGCGCTGCCTGGTATGCCTGGCAGGTGGCGCGGGCGCAGCGCCAGGACGCCGAATCCCACAGCCAGGCGCGGCAGATCGAACGCGAGGGTCTGAATCTGGCGGTGGAGGAATTGCGCGCGCTCGGCGACGACCTCGCGCGCTGGGACGAAATCCAGATCGAACATGCGCGGCTGGCGCACGTCACCACCCTGCTCGAAGGCAGCCATGCGCTGATTCACGGGCTGGACGAGGGCGAGGCGGCGGTGTTCGGCCGGCTCGGCGAGATGAGCGCGCGGCTCGACGCCATGCAGGCGGTGGACGACAGCTTGAGCGAAGTTTCCACCCTGCTGAATTCGGCCAGCGCCGATCTGGCCGAAGCGGTGCATGCACTACGCCGCTATGCGGGCAACCTGAACCTCGACCCCGAGCGCCTCGGCGAACTCGACCGCAGCTTGAGCGACATGCACCGGATGGCGCGCAAGCACCGGGTGCAGCCGGACGCGCTGGCCGCGTTGCTGCAGCAGTTCGAGACACGGCTGGGCGAACTCGCCGCTAGCGACGACCTCGACGCGCTGCAGGCACATGAAGCCGCCGCCTGGACGCAATATCAGGCCGCCGCCAAACAGCTCAGCGCGCTGCGCCGCAAGGCTGCGACGGCGCTGTCGAAGCAGGTGACGGTGGCGATGCACGAACTCGCGCTGGCCGGCGGCAAGCTCGACATCCAGTTGCAGCCGGTGAGCGAGCCGCGCACGCACGGCCTGGAAGACGTGGGCTTTCTCGTCGCCAGCCATCCCGGTCTGGCGCCGGGGCCGCTTGGAAAGGTGGCCTCGGGCGGCGAGCTGTCGCGCATCAGCCTGGCGATCCAGACCGCGCTGTCCGGCGTGGCCGGGGTGCCGACGCTGATTTTCGACGAGGTCGATGTCGGCATCGGCGGCAGCGTGGCCGAGGCGGTCGGACGGCGCCTGGCGAAGCTGGGGGAAACCCGCCAGGTGCTGGTCATTACCCACCTGCCGCAGGTGGCCGCGCGCGGCACCCAGCACTTGCGGGTCGCCAAGCAGGCCAGCGGTGGCTTCGTGTCGTCCAACATCGAATCACTCGATGCGGACGCGCGGGTGGAAGAGCTCGCGCGCATGCTGGGCGGGCTCAAAATCACCGACACGACGCGCCAGCACGCCGCAGAAATGCTCGCCGGGTGAGCGTCCTGCCCGGGCTGTACCTGCAAGGCGTACGCCGCCAGACACTGCGGAAGGGTCGCTGCGCAGCAGCGGGGAACCCTCCGGCGTACCCCTTGCGGGTGCTGCGCCAAGACCGCCTGCAGGGCGAGTGTCTGGCGGCGTACCCCTTGCGGGTGCTCGCCCTTCGGGCGGTCTTGGCGCTGTGCCTGCTGTTCGCGCTGGCTGCCGCAGCCGGCGCAGCCCCGGTCGCGGGCGTCGTCTTCGTGGTGATCGACGGCGATACCGTACTGTTCAAACCGGACCACTCTTCCCCCGGATCGCGCGCCTTCCTGAAACTCCGCCTGGCCGACATCGACGCGCCGGAACAGGATCAGCCGCATGGCAAGGCTGCCACGCGTGCGCTATCGGCGCTGCTGCTGAATCAGCGGGTTGAGGCCGACACGGTTGCCATCGACACCTACGGCCGCACGATCGCGCGCATTCGGGTGGGGGCGGTTCGGGTCAACCAGGAAATGGTGCGGCGCGGCCTTGCCTGGGCGTCGACACGCGGTGGAGATCACCATGACCTGTTGGCGTTGCAGCGCGAGGCGCGGCGTCAACGGATCGGGCTGTGGCAGGATGCCGCGCCGACGCCGCCGTGGGCGTGGCGGCGCGCACAGTCTGAGCCCGCTTCTTAGCCAGCCGCTTCGCGCGGCGTGCCGTCCGGCAGCGCGATGTGGCATTCGCGGAAAACCCGGACCCTGCAGGTGCGGCAGATCTCGCTGTCCAGCCGCGGGTAGATCGCCTGGATGGCGTCGCCCTTGCGGCGGAAAATCTGTTCCTCGCCGATGGTGTCGACCTGGCCGCTGCGGCGCAGCATCTCGCACAGGTCCGGCTGCACCCCCACCAGATACAGGCCGCCACCCAGCTTGCGCCGCCGTGCGGCCTCCTTGGCCAGCAGCTCGGCGCCGGCCAGGTCGATGAAGCCGATCGCGCGCGAGGTCAGCAGCAGGTGCTTTTTCTGCGGGTCGGATTCGTCGACGTTGCGGAAATGCTTCTGCACGTGCTCGACCGCGCCGAAGAAGATCGATCCTTCCACGCGCAGCATGGTCAGCTGCGGGCAGCCCGGCGTATCAATGTCGGCCGGCACGAACTTGCGGCGCGGGTTGTCGCGGTTGACGTGGGACGGCACCAGTTCACGGATCGACGGCTGCGAAGTGCGATACAGATAGAACATCAGCGACACCAGAATGCCGAGAAAAATGCCTTTTTCCAGGTCGACCAGGGTGCCGATGAAGGTGAGCGCGAGCACGATGCGCTCGCGCTTGTGGCGCTTGATGATTTCGCCGATGTGGTGGAAGTCGATCAGGCTCCACGCCACGATGAACAGGATCGCCGCCATCGACGGCACCGGCAGGTAGGCCGCGAGCGGCGCAACCAGCAGCACGATCAGGAGCAGGAACACCGCCGACATTGCGGCGGCCAGCGGCGTCCTGGCGCCCGAGGCGTAATTCACCCCGCTGCGGTTGAACGAGCCGCTGGCGGCGTAGCCGGAGAAAAAGCTGCCGGCGATATTGGACAAGCCCTGGCCGACGAATTCCTGGTTGCTGTCGATGCGCTGGTCGGACTTGGTGGCGACCGAACGCGCAATCGCCACCGCCTCGGTCAGCGCCAGGATCGCGATGATGGTGGCCGGAAACAGGGTTTGTTTGATTGCGGTGAGCGAGAAATCCGGCAGCGACAACGGCGGGAATGACGCCACCAGCGCGCCGACGGTGCGGATGTTGGTCGCATCGCTGCCGAATTGAGCGTTGAGGATCGCCGCCACGACGCCACCCACCACCATGGCAACGATCATGTACGGCAGCTTCTGCAGATAGCGTTTCGCCAGCACGCCCGACACCAGGGTGACCACGCCGACCGCCAGCACCCAGGGCTGGATGTCCGGGATATGCGAGCCGAACTGGATCAGCACCTCGTGGAAATGCGCGCCGCGCGGCATGTCGAGGCCGAAGAAATTCTTGATCTGGCTGGCCGCGATGAGAATCGCCGCGCCGGCAGTGAAGCCGATGATGACGCTGTGCGAGATGAAATTGACCAGCATGCCCAGCCGCGCCAGGCCCATCGCCAGCTGGATCAGGCCGGCGAGCAGCGTCAGCGTGAGCACCAGGCCGATGAATTGCGGGCTGCCGGGTTCGGCCAGCGGGCTGATCGAGGCAAACACCACGATCGAGATCGCGGTCGTCGGCCCCGACACCAGATGCCAGCTCGACCCCCACAGCGCCGCGACGATGGCGGGTACCATCGCCGCATACAGGCCGTACTCCGGCGGCAGTCCGGCGATGGTGGCAAACGCCACCGCCTGCGGCAGCACGATGAGCGCGCCGGTGAACGCGGCGATCGTGTCGGCCTTGAAGGCCTGCGGGGTGACGTTGGGCAACCAGCGCAAAAAGGGAAACAGGCGGTAGAGCCAGAGCGGGCAGGCCTTGAGATCGATCATGTAAAGTCCAGAAGCATATTAGTGAATAATACTATAACTCGTTGGTATAAAAGGATTTTTACATGGGGGTGCGTTCGTCAATTGGGTCGTCAGGCTTTATAATTGGCCCCAAACCCTGCATTAGACAGGGTCTGACGACAACACAACCAGAGAGAGCGAGGAAGATGAAAACCATCACGATGACGCTGTGCGCGTCCGTGCTGATGGCGTTGGCCGTGCCGGTACAGGCAGCGGGCGACCCGAAGGCCGGACAACTCAAAACTTCGATGTGTGCAGGCTGCCACGGCATTCCCGGCTGGCGCACCGCCTATCCCACTGTATACAGCGTTCCCAAGCTGGGCGGACAGCACGCCGAATACATGGTGGCCGCGCTCAAAGCCTACAAGAGCGGCGAGCGTAGCCATCCCAGCATGGTGGGCATTGCGGGCAGCCTGTCCGAGCAGGACATGGAAGACCTCGCGGCGTACTACGCGTCGTCCTACACCGGCCCTGCCAACTAACCACCGAGGATAACACCATGAAAAAAACATTGTTCATCCTCGCTGCGGTCGCGCTGGGTGCTTCACTGCCGGTTCACGCCAAGGGCAATTATGAAGCGGGCAAGGCCAAGTCGACCACCTGCGCCGCCTGTCACGGCGCGGACGGCAACAGCACCGTGCCCTCTTTTCCCAAGCTGGCGGGTCAGAACCGCGATTATCTTTTTCACTCACTCAAGGACTACAAGTCGGGCAAGCGCAACAACCCGATCATGGCTGGCCAGGTGCAAACCCTGTCCGATGCCGACATGCTTGATCTGGCGCTTTACTTCTCCAAACAGAAAGGCCTGTATCTGAAGTATTGAATTGAGGGTGCGGGAAGAAAACGGGTGCGGCTGAACAGGCGGCGCCCGTTTTTTATTGGGTCTCTTGAACTGGGAGTGGGGGGATGCCTGATTAACGGGTGGCGGCCATCAGTGATGGAATCCGATATAAGCGGCGGTTTTCGACCCTGAAGGGCCGTTCGGCCATCGGTGCCATGAAGGTCAGCAATCTGAGGCGGAGCCGCCGTTCGCCAGTTGGCCGTGGACTTCGGCTCCTCGGCCATTGCGGCCGCTGAAGTACCCTACCGCGAACGACGGTTCAAGATTTGGAGCAGACGTTCAACGCCCGACTTCATTTGCTACCGAGGGCAGCTCACAGGAAATTGGGAATGTTAGAACTTACCAACGTGCCTTGTCTTCGACCAAAGAGTATGGGTCGATCGATTCTGATCTTAGGTAAGTCTGAAAACTCGCGATTGCCCGTTGAAGCAACGATTCAAAGAGAAGCGAGGGATATACCAGATACCATTTCGGATCACCGATGTAGCCATGATAATAGGGATCACTGGAGGACGTAAAAACCTCCATTGCCTCACCGGGCTCACGCAACTCGTGGACTAAGCTGTTTCTGTAGCGATAAAGAAGCGCGTGGTGTTGATAATCGCGAACCGCCTTTTTCTCCTCCTCAACTGAGGCTAACGCCAGTAGGTCAGAGACAGGTTCGTCAATCCTGGAAACTGGGAGCGCCCCACCGTCCTCGGTCGAGAACGAGCTCAGCTTTTCCGTCACGTACTGCCCGAGCGGGCGTTGCAAGAGCTTCAATGCTTCGAGTTCGTCTCGCAGAAATGGAAGACTAACAAGCTCACCTTCTGGCCAGGCGCCATGCTCTTTCACGAAACGCACAAATCGCTCGCGATTCTGTCGTGAAAGTTGTGGGTACGTTGATTTGTGATACCTAATCCCCGCTAGAGTATCAATAGCGGACACGTAAAGTACCTTCCTGTGACGAGATTCACTATCGGCCCTACTGTCTACATCACCAGTCAATGGCGTGATCTTCACGCGTCCAATTTCTGAAACCTGGCGGTAGAAGTATGCGCAGAAGTGTTCGATGCTCGCGGCATTGGTCTGAGTCACTTATTTCTCCGTATCGTGCGCGGCAAGATGCTACCCCCCAGTAAGGCACAAACCATGGCAGCAAATCCGCCTGCCATCGTGCCTCCGTGCAGCATAAACACGAGCGCAAACACAGACACCTCTACAGTAAAGCCGAGAACTTGGCCGTGTGTAATCTTGTGCCACATGCTCCACAACCCAAGGAACATTACAACGCCGTAAAACAAAGGCGTAAAGTCCATGTGTGCCAGCCCGATTCCCATTACGCTCTCCTTGATGGCATCTGATTGCAGATAACAGCTTTGTGGTTCCATCCCAAGCCGTTTATTTGCCGTCTACCACGAATATTTTCGATAACGGAATGGCTTTAGGAAACGGTCTGGATGGTACGCAGTTCATGTTCGACGCATAACTAACGACGTGCAAGAAAAATCGTAGGGGAAAAATGAGAATCTCGCGCAGCACCATGGCAGGATTGCAGTTGGATTCCAACACCCGTCTATCGGAGTTGATTCCAGCGCGCGATTACAGCAATTTGAACCGGCAGGATTGTCAGCTACGAGTCTGGCTTCCAGACCCCGCTAAGCGGGCATTGGAAGAGGTGTGCGAAATAAACGAAACATCGATGACTGTTTATTTGACCGAATACTTCGCAACCTATCTTTTTGGTAGTCACGAACTGCTGCGAATGCGCTCAGGTGGTGTTGGGTTGTACGAGCCAAAGCCTGTGACGCGCTATAACCTGGAATCTGCTGGTGTGCCAGCGGAACCCAACCTTGGCAAAAACATCTTTGCGCTAAAAATTTGGGTGCCCGAGAAAATCAAGGGTGGTCTTCGGTCTCTGGCGGAACGCGCCGGAGTGACTCTCGGTGAATTTACACGTGCTTTGATCTGTGCGCACTTGTTCGGACACGAGTATGGGGAAGGCAAATTAATGAACAACGCAATGTTGAATGAGAATGTGGCGCAGGACTGGGAGAATGCGCTGATTGATAATGAAGCATTTTAGAGCGCAGCTAAATCGGTCATCAATGACAAGATTAACTCGAAAACAAAAATGAAAATCGGAGAGCAAGTCCGCCACCGTAGCCGTCCAGATATGGGGGCAGGAAAAATTGCCGAACTATATCCTGATGGTACTTGCCAAATTGTTTTCCTGCATGGCAGGTTTAGCGGCATCCCGATCGACACAGTTGTTTCAATTGAAGCGGAAATAGCTGCAGCTCAGAGTCGCAAATACCTGCTCGAAGAGATTCATGGAGAGTTTGAGACCGCATTTATGGATGCAGATGCTTTTTTCAACGCATCCTGCGCACACCTAATCGATCAAAATGATTATGAATCAGAGAAAACAACGTTCATTCAATCATGGTTCGCAGCTAACATCACGCGCTCTATAGACGATGAACAGGCCGCAGCCATCGCAGCCGTTCATGGCCATGTTCAGGTGGTGGCCCGCGCTGGCAGCGGAAAAACAGCCACGCTGGTTAATCGCGCCTATTTCCTGCAAAAACACTGTGGTGTCAGACCCAGCGAAATAATGTTGCTCGCCTTCAACAAGAAGGCGGCAGAAGAAATGGAGCATCGGCTTGGAAAGTTGCTTGATGGTCAGCCAACGCCCTATGTCATGACGTTCCATGCGCTGGCACATTCCCTCGTCCATCCCGAGCAAAATCTAATCCACGACAGTTCGGATGGCAGCAGTCTGGCTCTCAGCAGCTTCGTGCAGAAAGTTATTGATGATCGACTGAGGCATCCAGAATTCATGCACCTCATCCGCAAGGTGATGGTGGCCAGCTTTCAGGAAGACTGGGACAAGATTGAGGCGGGGGGCTACCACCTGAGCAAGGACGAAATGCTCGACTATCGCCGTTCGCTTAAACGCGAATCGCTGGACGGGAAATTCGTCAAGTCATTTGGTGAAAAGCTGATCGCGAATTTTTTGTTTGAACATCAGGTTGACTACCTCTATGAGCCGGCCGAACGAGGCTGGCTGAAGAACTATCATCCTGACTTCAAAATCCTACGCGGAGATGGAACCGGTGTTGCCATCGAGTACTTCGGTATGTCTGGTGATCCAGACTACGATGAAATGTCTGAAACAAAGCGGGGCTATTGGCGCAAGAAGCCTGGCTGGACCCTGATCGAATGTTCGCCTGATGGCATCAGGATGTATGGCATAGATGGTTTTTTGCGCATGCTGCAGACAGCCTTGGAAAGAGAGGGATGCGTTTTTCGGCGCATGAGCGAGGATGAAATATGGCACCAGATTTCCAGGCGATCCATCGACCGCTTTTCGACAATGACAAAAAGTTTCATTGCCCGCTGCCGGAAGCTGGAATTAACACCACAGTCGTTGCAAATTCGTATCGATGGGGACAAGGCGCGTTGGCAGGTTGAGGCGGATTTTCTGGGAATCATTCAGCCTATCTACAGCGATTACCTTGAACGCCTCGACGTTGACGACAAGGAAGATTTCGATGGACTGATGCACCGCGCCACAAGAGCAGTGGAAGATGGCAGGACATCTTTCTCACGTCACATAAAAAAACAGCAGGGTGATTTGGCGAATCTACGCTTCATTCTGATCGATGAATATCAGGACTTTTCCAAGCCGTTCCATTCGATGGTCAATGCAATTTTAAGTAAGAACTCTAGTCTGCAGCTATTCTGCGTTGGCGATGATTGGCAGGCCATAAATGGCTATGCCGGTTCAGACCTTAAGTATTACAAAGACTTCAAGACCTATTTCCCGTCTTCCGAGCGATTACATATCTCGACTAATTACCGATCGTCGGCAGGTATCGTCGAGATTGGAAATGCAGTCATGAAGAAACAGGGAGGAAAACCGGCGTCTGCGCATTCGACATCTGCAGGAAGTATCTGGCTTGCGGAAAAAGATAATTTCCAGTCATCCCCATCCGAAGAAGCGCGCCATGGCGACGACAAAATTACACCGATGGTGTTACGTCTCGTTGCCAAGGCCCTGGACCAAGGGAAGAAGGATGTCGTTTTGCTTTCCCGCACCAATAATGCGCCAGGATATATCGACTATGGCGCTCATCAGGGGAGCGACGGCGATGCCCATGAAAAGTACATTGTGCGCTTCGGAAAGTTGATTCGATCTTACTTTCCTGAGCACCAAAGGCCACGCATAAAGGTTTCCACAGCGCATGGATTTAAAGGGCTCCAGGCGGATCTCGTTGTGGTGTTAGATGCTGTGGCAGGCTGCTATCCATTGATTCACCAAGATTGGATTTTTCTGCGTGTTCTAGGGGAAAACATTGCACAAATCACTGAAGAGTCACGCCGGCTCTTTTATGTCGCTCTGACGCGGGCGGTCGATACGTTGGTGATATTTACCGAGAAGAACAAAAAATCTCCGTTCCTTGAGGACATTGAGAAGCAAAAGCCACTCATGCCGATACGCTGGTCGGACTACCCACCCGTTGTTGCGCAGTCCGATCGACTGCTCGTGATGGTCGGGAACCAGCCATATCGGGGCAGCACGCCGACCGTCAGTATCAAAGATTTTCTGAAGCAAGATGGTTATTCACCAGCAAGGCCGGATGGGAAGTGGTTCTGGGTAAAAACCTTCCCATGCGAGGACTTCTCCGTTGAATCAATCAGGGATTCTGCGTGGTCATGCAATGCGGATGGAGTGGAGGTACGGATACTCGACGAGCAAGACAATTTAGTTGAAAAATATTTCATCGACCATAGTGTCTGGATCCTTCAGCCTAGCGAGTGAGAAAGATGAATGAGCCAACGTGGTTCCATTAACAAATTCCTTTCGCTTTTAATACATCATAGCTAGTCACGCAGGTTTGTCCCGAAGGGCAGAAGTCAGTTCTGCCGTTGGCACAGTGAAAGAAAGGAATGTCTGCTCCCGCTGCGAAGCTGTCTTCCCCCAGCAAAACCTGAACGACGGCTTAGGCCGATCAACAGAAGTACGCGCTGGTTCCACGGCCGACCGCTTACTGGCCTACACCGGCCGCCCAGTAACGCATTTTTACCGCTCCGCCAGTGACGGCTGATGGCCGAACCCGGCCTGTCACGTTTGGCTAATACCCACGCCCCATTCAGGATCCTGCTGATTCAGTCCGCGAAGGCCACGAAGCGCGGTTTATAACGCCGCCATTGTCTTGATGTGCGCCGCCACGCTGCGCCCCAGGGCGCTGAGGTCGTAGCCGCCTTCGAGCACCGAGACGATGCGGCCTTCGGCGTGGCGTGCGGCCACATCCATCACCTGCTCGGTGATCCAGACGTAATCCACTTCGACCAGGCCGAACTGCGCCATATCGTCTTCGCGGTGACCGTCGAAGCCGGCGGAGAAAAACAGCATTTGCGGCCGGTGCGCTTCCAGGCGCGGCATGATCTGCGCGCTGAAGGCTTCGCGGTAGGCATTGCCGGTGGTGCCGGCAGGCAGCGGCACGTTGACGATGTGCGCGCTGGCAGTGTCGGCGCCGCAGTGGGGGTAGAAGGGATGCTGGAAGGTGGAGCAGAGCATCACGCGCGGATCGTCCGTGAAGATGTCCTCGGTGCCGTTGCCGTGGTGGACGTCGAAATCGACGATGGCGACCCGTTCGAGGCCGTGTGCTTCCAGCGCGTGCGCGACGGCGACGGCAACATTGTTGAAGAGGCAGAAGCCCATGGCCTGGTTGCGGGTGGCGTGGTGGCCGGGAGGGCGGCAGGCGACGAAGGCGTTGGCCACTTCACCGCGCATCACCCAATCCACCGCCATGACTGCGCCGCCCGCAGCATGCAAGGCGGCGTCCAAGGTATGCGGGTTCATGCGGGTGTCGGGGTCGAGCGCGTGGAAGCCTTCGCTGGGCGAGGCAGCTTCGATGGTGTCGATGTAAGCGGCGTCGTGCACCCGCAGCAGCTGGCTGCGATGCACCAGCTGGGCTTCGAGATGCGTCAGGTAATCGAACAGGTGGGCGGCATGCAGCCGGTCGTCGATGGCGCGCAGCCGCTCGGGACTCTCCGGATGCCAGCTTCCCATGTTGTGCAGGAGATAGCTGGGGTGGGTGATGTAGGCGGTATGCATGGCGCGGGGGAAGCAAGGGAATAACAAACTATACGCCCGGCGTGATGGCGCGGTAACAGGGGATGGCCTAGCATAGGCTGTTCCCGATCCAATTGATTTGCCGTACTCCATCCCAAAGCAAACCATGCCCCAACACTATCTTCACCCCCTGTTCAACGCGCGTTCGGTGGCGGTCTTCGGCGCCAGCGAACGCGCGGACTCGGTCGCCGGCATCCTGTTCAGGAACCTGCGCAATGCCGGCTACCAAGGCGAGGTCTATCCGGTCAATCCCAAGCACGAGACGGTGTTCGGTGCGCGCTGCTACGCCTCGGCCAGCGAATTGCCGGCGGTCCCGGAACTGGCGCTGATCGCCACCCCAGCGCCGACGGTGGCGCAGGTCATGGAGGAATGCGGACAGCGCGGCATCCGCCATGCCATCGTGCTGTCCGCCGGTTTTCGCGAGGTGGGCGAGAAGGGCGCGGCGCTGGAAGACAGCGTGAAGGCAGTTGCCAAAAAACACGGCATCCGCTTCATCGGCCCCAACTGCCTGGGCATCCAGCGGCCTTCCATCGGGCTGAACGCTACCTTCAGCCAGGGTGCGACCCTGTCCGGCGACCTCGCGCTGGTGTCGCAGTCCGGCGCGATCTGCACCGCCATGCTGGACTGGGCGGAAACCAACGGCATCGGCTTTTCCAGCGTGATCTCCACCGGCGCGTCGGCCGACCTGGATTTCGGCGAAATCCTCGACTACCTCGCCTTTGACACGCAGACCCGCGGCGTTCTGCTTTACATCGAGGGCATTCGTGACGCGCGCCGTTTCATGAGCGCGCTGCGTGCGATCTCCCGTTTCAAGCCCGTCGTCATGGTGAAGGTGGGGCGCCACGCGACGGGGGGCCGCGCGGTGCTGTCGCACACCGGCGCGCTGGTCGGCTCGGACGCGGTGTTCGACGCGCTGGTGCGGCGTGCCGGCGTGGTGCGGGTCAACACCATCCTGCAGCTGTTTGCCTCGGCACGCGCGCTGTCCACCCACATCAAGCCCACCGGCAACCGCCTCGCCATCGTCACCAATGGCGGCGGCCCTGGCGTCATGGCGACCGACCTCGCGGTGGACCTGGGGGTGCGCATGACCGAGCTGTCACCGGCGACGATCGCGACGCTCAATGGCGTGTTGCCGCCCAACTGGTCGCAGGCCAATCCGCTCGACATCATCGGCGATGCGACTGCCGAGCGCTATCGTGCGGCGGTCGGCGCCTGCCTCGCCGACGACAACGTCGACGGCGTGCTGGCGATGCTGACGCCGCAGGCGATGACCCGGCCATCCGAGGCGGCGCAGGCCGTGATCGAGGTGGCGAAGACCTCGAGCAAGCCGGTGCTGACCTGCTGGATGGGCGAGGCGCAGGTGCACGAGGGCCGGCGTCTGTTCAAGCAGGCCGGGATTCCCTACTTCACCACGCCGGAACCGGCGGTCGAGGTGTTCTCTTATCTTTCCGCCTTTTACGAGAACCAGCGGCTCTTGATGCAGACGCCGGGGCCACTGTCGCAGCAGGCCGAGCCGGACGTCGAAGGCGCGCGCCTGATCATCGAGAGCGCCCTGGCGCACGGCCGCCACCTGTTGAACGAGGTGGAATCGAAGGCGCTGCTGGCGGCGTTCCACATCCCCATCGCACAGACCCTGATCGCACGCGATCCCATGGAAGCGATGCTAATGGCGCAGCAGATGGGCTTTCCGGTGGCGATGAAAATCAATTCGCCGGACATCACTCACAAGTCCGACGTCAACGGCGTGCGCCTCGGTTTGTCGAGCGGCCAGGCAGTGCGCGCCGCCTTCGGCGAGATGCTCGCCGATGTGAAGCGCCTGCGCCCCGACGCCACCCTTGAAGGCATCGTCATCGAGCCCATGGCGGCCCGCCCGCACGCGCGCGAGGTGCTGTTGGGCATGACCTCGGACCCGGTGCTGGGTCCGGTGATCGTGTTCGGCGCCGGCGGCGTCGATGTCGAAGCCTTCCGGGATCGTGCGGTGACCTTGCCGCCGCTCAACCGCTACCTGGCGCGCGATCTGATCCAGCGTACCCGCGTCGCGACCCTGCTGGGCCCGTTCCGCAATCGCCCGCCGGTCGACATGGATGCGCTGGAGAACGTGCTGCTGCGCCTGTCGGAAATGGTCTGCGAGCTGCCCTGGCTGGCGGAGCTGGACATCAACCCCCTGCTGGTGGACGAACACGGCGCGCTGGCGCTTGATGCGCGCATCGTCATCGCGCCGCGCGTGCCGATGGCCGACCGCTACGGCCACATGGCGATCCACCCCTATCCGGCGCATCTGGTGACGCACTGGCAATTGCCGAGCGGCAACGACGTCGTCATTCGCCCGATCCGCCCCGAGGATGCCGATCTGACCCAGGGCTTCGTGAAGAGCCTGTCCGCGGAAACCAAATATTTCCGTTTCATGGATGCGGTGAGCGAGCTGTCGCCGACCGAGCTGGCGCGCCTGACCCAGATTGACTACACGCGCGAAATGGCGCTGCTGGCGTTGACCGAGGTCGATGGCCGGGAAATGGAGCTCGGCGTGGCGCGCTATGCCATCAATCCGGATGGCGAGACCTGCGAATTTGCCCTGGTGGTCAACGACCAGTGGCAGAAGCAGGGGATCGGCCACAAGCTCATGGACGTGCTGATGGACGTGGCGCGCGGCCGCGGCCTCAAGGTGATGGAAGGCGAAGTGCTGAAAACCAATCGCCCCATGCTGAAGCTGGTGGAAGCCCTGGGGTTTCAGATCGAGCCGCATCCCGAGGATGAGACGGTGCGAAAGATTTCACGCGCGTTGTAGCGCGGTCAGGCGAACTTTACAACCTTAGTCATTCACCACAGAGACACAGAGACACAGAGGAAACAATCGGTTGCAGGAAGACCTGCCACCCCAACCCGTGAATGACGGCCACAGGACTTTTTCCTTGTTTTTCAACTCTGTGTCTCTGTGCCTCTGTGGTGAATGGTTTTTTTTCAGGATCAAGGGAACAGGCTCTGCTGCCGGGTGCAAGTCAGGTTGCGACCAGCCTCCTTGGCCGCATACAGCGCCTGGTCGGCCAGGCTCACCAGCACGTCCATGTCGGCGATGCCGGATTCGCGCGTTGCCACGCCGATGCTGACGGTGAGCGTTTTTTCCGTTTGCCCGATGGCCATCCGTTTGGCGCCCAGGTTCACGCGCAGGCGTTCGGCCGATTGCATCGCGGACTTGAGGTCGGTGTTGGGACAAATGACCAGGAATTCCTCGCCGCCGATGCGGCAGACGCTGTCTTCGCGGCGTGCCGATGCGCGCAGGGTCGCCGCGGCCTCGCGCAGCACCAAATCGCCGGCGGCGTGGCCGTGGCTGTCGTTGATCTGCTTGAAGTGATCGATGTCGATCACCATCACCGAAAGTGGCAGGCCGGAGCGCGAAGCGGCACTCCAGGCCTGTTCGAGTTGATCCATGGCCGAGCGACGGTTGGGCAGCCCGGTCAACTGGTCGGTGAGCGCGGCCGTGGCCAGCCGCCGGTTGGCCACGACCAGCTCGGCCGCAATCTGGCGCAGCTGCATGCGGTCTTTTTCCCAGGCGGCCTGTAACTGCACCAGTCGCTGTGCGGCGCACAGCCGGATGCGCAGACCCTTGGCGCTGATGGCGTTGGGCACATAGCCGTCGGCGCCCGCCTCGAAGGCGTTGATCAACTGTTCTTCGCCGTGCTCGTCGGCCGTCAGCAGGATATGCATGCGACGGCCTTCTTCGGTTGCGCGCAGGGCCTGGCACAACTCCAGGCCGTCGAGCAGCGGCAGGTCGACATGCGCAATGATGACGTGGGGCAGCACTTCCATCGCCAGCGCCAGCGCAGTGTTGCCGTTTTCGGCCGGGTACACGGTGTGCTCGCTGTCCTCGACCAGCAGCGCCATGGTTTTGCGGCGGTTGATGGCGTTGCCATCCGCCACCACGATGCGCAGCGGGATGTCGCTTTCCTTCGTTTCCTCCTTGGTCTCGTGGTAGCCGTGACAGATTTCGGCAAATGACGGCAGCGCTGTCGCCGGAATCTTCAGCAGTTCGCTCCATTCCCGCCAGCTGTCGATGACTTGGTCGATAAAGCGTCCGGCGTCTTCCTGCGGAATGTCGAGCTCGGTTGCCAGCGCCATCCATTCCTTCAACAGCTTCGGGCGCACGTCGGCATTGGCCAGCCCGAGATCGGCCAGACGATGCGACAGACGCAGCATCAGCATCAAGCTGTTGGAGCGCGAATCCTGAGGATAACTCGGGTGCCCCGGATATTCGTATTGGGTGAGCGGCCCGGTGAAGACCTTGGGCATGCCCCAGTCGCACAGCATGACGATGCCCAGTTCCGTGTGGTCGGTTTCCAGGCGGGCACGCTCATGGACGATGATCGCCTGCGCGGGATCGGCGTGTTGCGCCATCAGAACCGCGTTGTACTCATCGGGGTACACCGTCGCCAGCGCCAGCCGGCCCACCTGCGCCAGCAGGCCGCAGACAAACAGTTCGTCCGCAGCCGCCACGTGCAGCCGCATGCCAAGCGCCTGCATGCCCAGGGCCATCAGCAGCGAATGCGACCAGTATTCCTGATAGTCAAATGCCTTGCAGGCGCCATTTCGATACTGGTCCACCAGGGAAAACCCCAATGCTAGCTGGCGCACCGTCGCCATGCCCTGGCGCACCACGGCTTCCTGTACCGACACCACCGGGCGTGCGATGTGCGAAGCGGTGTTGGCCAGCTTGATCAGCCGCCCGGACAGCGCGGGATCGGTCTGCACCACCCGCGCAATTTCACCCAGCGTCGCATTCTCGCGCTGGGAGAGCTCAAGTATCGCCAACGCGACCCCGCGCGGCGTGGGCAGCTGCCCGCTGAGTTTGAGTTGTTCAAGCTGTGCCATCAATCAACCTGTTTCGATGAAGCGAATGCGCCGCTGTTATTTACGGATGGGTGGACCGAATCAGCCCCGATGGCCGCACGACGAGGAATGACTTTGGCTGCGTTTTAGCCGAGTCGATCAAAGACCGTAGGGGGCAGGCAGACAGTGGGTGCTGGGAGGCGCCAAACGTCATGCGTCCATCAGGGATATCGGCAGAATTCCGACAAAATGAAGCCCGCCATGCGCCGACCGGGGCGCTGACCGGCCGCTCAGGTCTCGCCGAGTTTGAGGTCCAGACAGCGCAGATAAGCCGCCGAATCAAACGCCGTCTGGTAGCGCTGAACCTGCCAGATCATCTCGGCCAGGCAGTCCATCACCGCGTGCTGGGCTTCCATCGCATCGCCATGCTGTTTCAGCAGGCGCTGGTAGCGGTCGCGGATGCCCGGCGGCTGGTCGACCGACAGCTGCTCACTGATGGCGAGGTGGATCGACAGGTGCAGAAAGGGGTTGGTCTCGCCGGATTCCGGCTGGTAATCCCGTTCGATATAACGATCAGGCTGATCGAGCAGGTCGTGGTATTCGGGGTGCGCCAGCACGGCGTCGAGCGCCGGCAGTTCAGCGCCCGTCAGCGGCTGCCCGGCACGGTATTTTGCCCACACGTCGAAGAAGAACTGGCGAACCTGGTCGCGGCTTGGATTAAACATTAGCCGGTTTGGGTGGGCGCAGCCCGACGTTTGCTCCCTCCCCCGTTCGGGGGGAGGGTTGGGGAGAGGGAGGCGGAGCCATCGGTTTGGGCCTGGCGTTTGCGCCCGCCTCCGCTTGCGGGAGCAGGAGCGGGCCATGTCTTGCCCTTGTACTCGCACAGGTCCGCAATGAGGCACTCGCCGCATCTGGGCTTTCTGGCCTGGCACACATAGCGCCCGTGCAGGATCAGCCAGTGATGCGCGTCGATGCGGAATTCATCCGGGATGGTCTTGAGCAGCTTCTTTTCCACCTCCAGTACGGTTTTGCCTGGGGCGAGGCCGGTGCGGTTGGCGACGCGGAAGATATGGGTGTCGACCGCCATGGTGGGCTGGCCGAACGCGGTGTTCAGAATGACGTTCGCAGTCTTGCGCCCCACGCCTGGTAGCGCCTCGAGCGCGGCACGGTCGACGGGCACCTGACTGCCGTGCAGCTCGATCAGCATTTTGCAAGCGGCGATAAGGTGGCGGGCCTTGCTCTTGTAGAGGCCGATCGTCTTGATGAACTCGGCAAGACCCGCTTCGTCCAGCGCGTAAATGGCTTCAGGCGTGTTGGCGACCGGAAACAGCCTGCGCGTCGCCAGGTTGACGCCCTTGTCGGTAGCTTGCGCCGACAGCACCACCGCCACCAGCAGCTCGAACGGCGTGCTGTATTCAAGCTCAGTGGTGGGGTGCGGATTGGCGGCGGCGAAGCGGTTGAATATTTCGCGACGTTTGGCGGCGTTCATCGTTCGGCCCGGCGCCTTTTCAGCGGCGGCTTCATGCAGGCATCGGGGCGGCGGCATGGACCCGCCGCTCGGCGCGGGCCTTCTGCCAGTTGTTCACGGCGATCAGCAGGCCCAGCGCGATGAAGGCGCCGGGCGGCAGGATGGCGAGCAGAAAGCCCTGGTAATCGGGCAGCACGTGCAGCACGAACTGTTTGGCCTCTTCGCCAAACACCAGGTCGATGCCGGACAACAGCGTGCCCTGGCCGGCGAGTTCGCGGATGCCGCCCAGCACCACCAGCACCATCGTCAGGCCCAGGCCCATCGCGACGGCGTCGACCACGCTGTGCAGCGGACGGTTCTTCGAGGCGAAGGCGTCGGCGCGCGCCAGCACGATGCAGTTGGTGGTGATGAGCGGAATGAAAATCCCCAGCACCAGATACAGCGGGTGCACGAAAGCATTCATCAGCAGGTCGATCACCGTGACCAGCGCGGCGATGATGAGGACAAACACCGGGATGCGGATTTCGTTCGGCACAAAATTGCGCACGCTCGACACCGCGCCGCTGGAGGCCGCCATCACCAGCGTCGTTGCCAGCCCCAGCGACAGCGCGTTGATGATGTTGTTGCTGATCGCCAGCAGCGGGCACAGGCCGAGCAGCTGCACCAGCCCGGTGTTCTGCTTGACGAGGCCGTTATGGAACAGGCTGCGGAATTCGTTCATCGTCATCATGCGATTTTCTCCTTGGCTGGCGGTGGTGCGACGAATGCCGCGCGATGCCGTGCGAAATAATCGAGCGCGTTCCTGACGGCCTTGACCACCGCGCGCGGGGTGATGGTGGCGCCGGCGCGGGCGTCGAAGGCGCCGCCGTCCTTGGCGACTTTCCAGTGCTTGGGCGCCGGGTTCGTCAGCGACTTGTCGGCAAACTGGTCGATCCACGCGCTCTTGGCGCGATCGATGTAATCGCCCAGGCCCGGCGTTTCGCGGTGGGCGGTGACGCGCACGCCGGTCACGTTGCCGTCGATGCCAATGCCGATCAGCAGGGCGATGTCGCCACTGTAGCCGTCCGGTGCGATCGCTTCCAGCACCACGGCGGTGACCGCGTCGCCGCGGCGGGCGATCCATCTGGCCGAGGGCTGGCGGGTGCCCAGCAGGTCATCCGGCAGCACGCTTTGCTGGCTGGCTAGCAGGTCGTTGTCGTACAGCGCGGCGGGCAGCACCTGGTTGATGAGCGCGAGTTTTTCGGCCTGCTGGCTGCGGGTGATGGTCGGTTCGGTGCGGTCGTGGGTAAACGCCAGCATGGCGGTGCCGAAGAGCGCGAACACGAACAGGATGGTGCCGGTGCGCAGCGCATTCTTCAGGGCAAACTGAATTGGCGATGTCATGCCTGCGGTTCCTTGCCTTTGCGTGCCCCGCCATAAACGCGCGGTTGGGTGTACTGGTCGATCAGCGGCACGGCGAGGTTCAGCAGCAGGATCGCGAAGGCCACGCCGTCCGGGTAGCCGCCCCAGGTGCGGATGACGATGGTGAGGAAGCCTGCGCCGAGGCCGAAAATCAGCTTGCCGCGCGGCGTCGTCGCGCCGGAAACGGGGTCGGTGGCGATGAAGAAGGCGCCCAGCATCACCGACGGCGCGAACAGGTGGAACCACGGCGCGCCGAAGCGCCCGGCGTCGAAGAAATGCAGGAAGCCGGCGGTGAGCCAGACGCCGGCGAGAAACGCCAGCGGCACGTGCCAGCTGATGATGCGCAGCGCCCACAGCACGAGGCCGCCGAGCAGGAACGCCGCCGCCAGCCACTCGAAGCCGGTGCCGCCGTAGTGGCCGAAAATCGGCTGTGTCATCACTTCGTCCACGGTCAACTGCTGCAGCAGGCCGGTTCGCAGCGCATCCAGCGGGGTGGCCATGGTGACGGCGTCGAGCGTGGTTTTGGGGACGTCGCCGCCGAAAATCACCGTTGCGCTCTGCTCCAGCGTGAGGGAGGCCGAGGTCAGTTCGAGCGGCCCCGCCCACTGTGTCATCTGCAGCGGGAACGACACGATCAGCACCGCGTAGCCCACCATCGCCGGGTTGAAGATGTTCTGCCCCAGTCCGCCATACAGGTGCTTGGCGACCACGATGGCGAACAGCGTGCCGGTGACGATCAGCCACCACGGCGCCAGCGCAGGCAGCGACAAGGCCAGCAGCCAGGCGGTGACGATGGCGGAGAGATCGAGGAGGAAGGGCTTGGCCGGATAGCCGCGTGCCTTCAGCATTGCGGCTTCGCCCGCCAGCGCGGTGACGGTGGCGAGCGCAAGCGTCACCAGAATGCCCGGCCCGAACAGCCAGACATACACCGCGATGCCCGGGAGCAGGGCCGCCAGCACCCAGGCCATGACCTGGGTGACGCTACTGCGGTCGAGAATGAAAGGAGCGGGCATGGATTGTTTTCTTTTCTGACGCCTGAAGGAAATTCTGATTAATCCCGTCATCGCGAGGCCCGCAGGGCCGTGGCGATCCAGAGCTGATTGATGCCGCTGGCATTCTGGATTGCTTCGCTACGCTCGCAATGACAAGGAATGAATGGTTATGCATTTCCTTAATTCTTCTCTTGGGTGTCAAGCGGCTGGCGCGCCTGTTCGAGGATTTTAGCCCGGCGTGCCTCGATTTCCTCGATCTCGCGCCGGGTGTCGGGCGACAGTTGGTCGGTGTTCTTTGGGGCAAGCTCGGCCTTTTTCGCCTGCGCGCGCGCCAGCGCAGCCGCGATCAGCGCTTTCTTGGCGTCGGCGTCGCTGGGTGCGGCGCCCTCGGCCGCGGGGGCTGCAGCGAGTTCGGCGCGCCGCGTTTGATCCTGCGCAGCTTGCGCCCGCGCGGCCTGCGCCTTGGCGGCGAGCTTCTCGGCCTTTTCCTTCTTCTCGCGCTCCAGCCGGAACTGGCGGAATTCGTGGCGTTCGCGCGCCAGGTCGGCAGCGCGCTTTTCCTTTTCGCGCGCCCAGATCTCGCTCTTGGCGTAGCGATAGAAATCGACCAGCGGGATATGGCTGGGGCAGACATAGCTGCAGCCGCCGCATTCGATGCAGTCGAACAGGTGATATTCCTGTGCGTGGCCGAAGTCGCCGGCCTTGGCAAAGCGGAACAGTTCCTGCGGCTGCAGTTCGGCCGGGCAGACATCGGCGCAGCGGGTGCAGCGGATGCATGGCAGGGCTTTAGGCAGCGGCGGGAACAGCTCGTTTGACTGCACCAGGATGCAGTTGGTGGCCTTGACCACCGGCACCTCCAGGTTCGGCATCGGCACGCCCATCATCGGGCCGCCCATCAGCACGCCGGTGGTGCCGTCGCGGTCGCCTGCCAGCGTGATCAGCGTGTGCATCGGGGTGCCGATCAGCACCCCGAAATTCTGCCGGCGCAGTACGTGGCCGGTGACCGTGACCAGGCGCGAAATAAGCGGTTCGCCGTGGTGCACCGCACGCGCCAGCGCATGGGCGGTGCCGACGTTGAACACCTGGATGCCGATGTCGGTGGACAGCTTGCCGGAGGGGACTTGCTTGCCGGTGAGCGTCTCGATCATTTGCTTGGCGCCGCCGCCGGGGTAGATCGTCGGCACGGCGACGACTTCCACTGCAAAATCCACTTTTTGTGCGGCGGCCTGCATCGCGGCGATGGCTTCGGGCTTGTTGTCCTCGATGCCGACCAGAATTTCCGTGCTGCCCAGCAGATGCCGCATCACCGCCACGCCCTGCAGGATTTCGTCGGCGTGGTGGCGCATCAGCGCGTCATCGCAGGTGATCCACGGCTCGCATTCGCCGCCGTTGAGGATGAGTGTGGGGCAGTGGTGTGCCGTGCCGGGGTCGAGTTTGACTGCGCTGGGAAACACCGCGCCACCGAGACCGGTCAATCCCATGTCGCGCAGTTGCATGCGCAGCTCGGCCGGCGCCATCGTCCGGTAATCGAGCGGCGCGTGGTCTATCCATTCGTCGCGGCCGTCGGTTTCGAGGGTGATGCACAGGTCGGGCAGGCCGGAGATATGCGGAACCGGCTGCAGGCCGATCGCGGTGACCACGCCCGAACTCGATGCATGGACGGCTGCGGAAATATAACCATCTGCCGCACCGATCATCTGCCCTTTCAGTACCCGATCGCCCACGTTGACCACCGGCTTGGCCGCTTGGCCGATGTGCTGGCGCAGCGGGATGACCAGTTTTCTGGGCAGCGGCGCGGCATGAATCGGGTGGGTGCTCGATTCCGACTTGTGCTCGGGCGGGTGCACGCCGCCCTTGAATCTGAACAATTCTCGGCTCATGCGACTTCCCCCTCCGGCAAGATGGCGAAAGGGCGCTCGCCATCGCGTCGGGGGAGGCGCGCATTCGCAGCCACTCGCACGTTCCGAGGCTCGCTGCTCATGCGACGCGCTTCAACTCGATCACCGGATGCTTCCATTTCCAGTGCGGCAGGTCTTCGGCGAGCGGCACCATCGAGATGCAGTCGACCGGGCACGGCGGCAGGCACAACTCGCAGCCGGTGCATTCGGCGGCGATGATGGTATGCATCTGCTTGGCCGCGCCGGAAATCGCGTCGACCGGGCAGGCCTGGATGCACAGGGTGCAGCCGATGCAGATCTGTTCGTCGATGAAAGCCACCGATTTCGGCTTGGGCGTGCCATGGGTTTCGTCGAGCGACTTGGGTTCCACGCCGAGCAGTTCGGCCAGTTTTTTCACCCCTTCCTCGCCGCCCGGCGGGCACTGGTTGATGTCGGCTTCGCCCTTGGCAATCGCTTCGGCATAGGGCCGGCAGCCGGGGAAGCCGCACTGCCCGCACTGCGTCTGCGGCAGGATGGCGTCGATTTTTTCCGCCAGCGGGTTGCCCTCCACCTTGAAGCGGATCGCCGACCAGCCGAGCACCAGGCCGATCACCACCGCGATGCCGACCATCACCAGAATGGCAGTGAGCATTATTTCACCAGCCCGGAGAAGCCCATGAAGGCGAGCGACATCAGCCCCGCGGTGATCATCGCAATGCTGGTGCCCTTGAACGGCGCAGGGACATCACACGTCTCCAGCCGTTCGCGGATGCCGGCAAACAGGATCAGCACCAGGGTGAAGCCGAGCGCCCCGCCGGCGCCGAAAAATAGAGATTCGACAAAATTGTGCTGCGCCTGCGCGTTCAGCAGCGGAATCCCCAGCACCGCGCAGTTGGTGGTGATCAGCGGCAGATAGATGCCCAGCACCTGGTACAGCACCGGGCTGGTCTTGTGGATGAACATCTCGGTGAACTGCACGATGCCGGCAATCACCACGATGAACGACAGCGTGCGCAGATAGATCAGTTCGGTGCCGAGCAGGTATTCGTTGACGAGATAACTCGCGCCGGACGCCAGCGTCAACACGAAGGCCGTCGCCAGCCCCATGCCGATCGCCGCTTCCAGCTTTTTCGACACGCCCATGAAGGGACACAGGCCGAGAATCTTGGCCATCACGATGTTGTTCACGAACACCGTGGAAATGAGGATGAGGAGGTAGGTTTCCAAAGCAGGCAGCCCGACGCAATGACGCATTATCCGCTGATGTGGTGGTGGGGTTCAACCCTGTCCGCGCAGCGTGTTTAACGAAGATCAAGCCGATACTCGGGGTATCCGTAATCAGCTCGCGAGGTGTCGATGTACATCGAGGGTCAAATCTCGATCTGCGTGCCCAACTCGACCACCCGGTTGACGGGTAGTTTGAAAAACCGCATGGCCGATTCGGCGTTTTGCGCCATGGTCGCGAAAATGTTTTCTCGCCACAGTGCCATGCCAGGCATTTTGGTGGGGATCAGGGTTTCGCGAGACAGGAAGAAACTGGTTTCCATCATTGCGAAATGCAGGCCCAGGGCGTCACACAGTTGGAGCGCCTTGGGAATGTCCGGTTCCTCGCGGAAGCCGAAGCGGATTTCCAGTCGGTAAAAGCCGCTGCCCAGTTCGGTCAGGCGGATACGTTCCGCGTCGGGGATGCTGGGCACTTCTTCGGTGATGGCGCGCAGGATCACCACCCGTTCATGCAGCACCTTGTTATGCGACAGGTTGTGCAGCAGGGCGTGGGGCACGCCTTTGCCGGTGGCGTGAAGAAAAATAGCGGTGCCCGATACACGCTGATGGTCGAAGGCGGTAATCCCCTCGATGAAGCTGGCAAGGTCGATGTCGTCGCTTTGCATGCGCTGTAAGAGCAGTTCGCGGCCGCGCTTCCAGGTGGTGAGCAGGGTAAAGATCACTAGCCCGATGACCAGCGGAAACCAGCCGCCATGAACGACCTTGGGCACGTTGGCACCAAAGAAGGCGAGGTCGATGATGAGGAAAAAAGCCGCGCCGCTGATAACGGTGGGAAGCGACCATTTCCATAAGGCCCATGCCACGGTGAAGGCCAGAATGGTGTCAATCGCCATGGTACCGGTCACGGCGATGCCGTAGGCCGAGGCCAGGTTGCTGGAGGACTGGAAGCCCAGAATCAGCAGCGCAACACCGGCCAGCAGCGTCCAGTTGATGAAGGGAATATAGATTTGCCCTATGGCCTGATCCGAGGTGTGGCGCACCTGCATGCGTGGGAGATAACCGAGCAGGATGGCCTGGCGGGTGACGGAAAACGCGCCGGAGATCACCGCCTGCGAGGCGATGATGGTGGCTAGCGTCGCCAGCAAAATCATGGGGTAAAGCGCCCATTCCGGGGCCAGAAGATAAAAGGGATTTTTGGCGGCGGCGGGGTCGCGTAGCAGCAGGGCGCCCTGGCCCAGATAGTTGAGCGCCAGCGCGGGAAAGACAAATCCCAGCCAGGCATAACGAATGGGGCGTTTGCCGAAGTGGCCCATGTCGGCATACAGCGCTTCGCCGCCGGTGACGGCCAGCACCACCGCGCCAAGGATGACAAGGCCGGTGATGCCATGGGTTTGAAAGTAAGCGAATCCATTGAGCGGGTTGAACGCGGCCAGCACCGCGGGCGTCTCGGCAATGCTGAGCAGCCCCAGCAGGGCCAGCACGATGAACCAGAGAATCATGACCGGGCCGAATAGTTTTCCTACCAACGCGGTGCCCTGACTCTGGATCAGGAACAGCCCCACCAGCACGCTCAATGCAATCGGGATGATATAGTGATGCAAGGCAGGCGCGGCGACTTCCAGGCCTTCCACGGCGGACAGCACCGAGATGGCAGGCGTGATCATGCTGTCGCCATAGAACAGCGCGGCGCCGAACAACCCCAGCGTGAGCAACACCCATTTGCGCCGCGAATTTGCGTGGAATAGCCGCTGGGTCAGCGCGATCAGCGCCATGATGCCGCCTTCGCCCTTGTTGTCGGCGCGCATGATGAAGAGCACGTATTTCAGCGACACCACCAGGATCAGCGCCCACAGCATGAGCGAGAGCACCCCGAGGATATTGGCGGGATTGATGTCCGCGCCGTGTGGGCCATTGAAGGCTTCCTTCAGCGCATACAGCGGGCTGGTGCCGATATCCCCGAAGACCACGCCGACAGCGCCAAGGACCAAGGTGAGCAGTTTATTGTTTTGGGAATCGTTGTTCCGGGAATGGGGGGCGCTCATCGATTCTTGTTGTCGCGGCAGGAAGACCCGGTTGGGCGGTGGGCAATTCTAGACGGAATGGCTGTAAAGAGGGGAACCGTTCGGCAGCATGGACGACTAGGCGCCGAGGGCGCGTGACCTGAGCGCAGGCAATGCAGGAGATCACCAAGTACATCGATATCTTCTATAAACCGGCAGCGGAAACACGTACGCCCCGGCTACTGTCATCCGCCGCTTTCACACAGCGATTCTTTGAAAATCTGCTCGCTGCTTAACTCGTTGGACCCCACTATTTCCAACTGACCCCAGGGGATGAGGATGTGGGTTTTCAAGGCAGGTCGGCCGAGGGTAGCTGACTATCTGCCGTGAAGGGCGCCAAATTCAAGCTGTTGTGGGTAGGGATATTGGAACTCCGGTCCGACTCGGTCAGCCGAGCGCCTTGCCGCTGGCCCAGAAATCGTAGCCCTTGCTGAGGAATTCGTCCCACGGCAGGTAGTGCGAGCCGTCGCACGAGAAGGTGAGGCCGACCATGCCGTTAAAGATGTTGAGCGATCCGGCGCGCAGGTAAAACGTCTCGTCCATGAAGCGCAGCGCGCGCAGGCCGTCGAGCACCGGGCGGATCTTGTCGCGCGGCACCACGGCGTCGGCCGGGTAATCGTGGTGCGGGTAGATCAGGCAGGTGTCGGGGTCGGTCAGCGCGTCGATGTCGAGCAGGCGGTAGCGATAGGGGTCGTCGACCAGCCAGAGGGTGGCGCGGCTGCTGGAAAAATGCAGCTTGCCGTGGAAGATGCCGTGATCGGTCATCAGCTCTGCCATCACCCCCAGCACGGTGTCGAGGTTGAGGTCCATCTGGCTGTCGACGCGGGTCTGGTGGAACACCGCGCCGCGGATTGCCGGGTCGCCCTTGATCTGCCGCCAGTAGGTGGGTTCGTCATACAGCTTGCCGGTGATCGGCAGGTCGCGCAGGTCGAAGTCGGCGCCGACGAAGCCGAGCACCTGGCCGTCGTCGTCGCGCACGATCTGGACCGCGGTGAGCGACGGCCGCTTGGCGCGCAGGCTGATGTAGGCCTGGGTCAGCAGAAAGCCCTGGTTCGGCACCGCCTCGCGCATGTAGGGGCGGTCGGAGCGGTCGCGCCCGTAATCCGTCTCGATCAGGCCCTCGCGGCTGATGTTGTCGGAAAGCTGAATTGCCCGGGTGTCCAGCGCATACAGATATTTGCACGCGGGCATGGTTGACAGCGCATGCATCAGCGCGGCGTTGAGGCCGGCACGGCTCGGCCAGGCCCGGCTGCAGGCCTGGGCGGCCAGCGCCAGCGGTTCGCGCAGCAGATTGGCCAGCGCTTCGCGTTGTTTGGTGACGCTTTCGGCAAGGGTGGTGGAGGGGGACATGGGCGATCGATCTGCGACGGTAGCCTGCATTATCTTCAATATTAATGACGCAATGAAATCACCGGCCAGCCGCGGGCCTCGGCCTGGGCAAGCAGGGTGGGGTCGGGGTCGACGGCGACCGGGTGGCGGACTTTTTCCAGCAGCGGCAGGTCGTTGTGCGAGTCGCTGTAGAACCAGCTGGTATCGAGGCGGTCCAGCCGGGTGCCGTGGGCTTGGAGGAAGTGCTCGATGCGCACGACCTTGCCCTCGCGGAAGCACGGGGTGCCGGCGACTTCGCCGGTGAAACGGCCGTCGATTTCCTCGGGATCGGTGGCGATCAAATGGGGAATGCCGAATTCCCTGGCGATCGGCCCGGTGACGAAGCTGTTGGTGGCGGTGATGACGGCGACCAGGTCGGCTTCGTTCAGGTGCTTGTTGACGAGGTCGCGCGCGGCCTGGGGGATCATCGGCTTGATGCGTGTTTCCATGTATTCGGCATGCCAGGCGTCGAGCTGTTCGCGGGTGTGGGTGGCGAGCGGGCGCAGGGCAAACGCGAGGAAGGCGTAGATGTCGAGTTCACCGGCCTTGTAGTCCTCGTAGAACGCCTTGTTCTTGGCTTCGTAATGCGGGCCGTTGACCGCGCCCTTGGCGATGAGGAATTGCCCCCATTCATAGTCGGAGTCGCCGGCGAGCAGGGTGTTGTCGAGATCGAAGAGGACGAGTTTCATCAGATTCAGCTTACAGGATTCACGTTACAAGTATTCAGCTGCGCGGTCCCTGGCCGCGGTCGAGCCAGAATTCGCGCAGTTCGTAGGCGCCCCAGAGGGCGAGGGCGAGGTGATCTTCGCGGCGGACGGCCAGCTCTTCGGGGCTGAGTTCGTCGAGCGGCGCCGCCAGCACATAGAACGGATCGAGCACTTCGTCGACGAAGGCTTCGTCCTTGCTGCCGACGGGCAGGGTCCAGTCGTCCTCCCAGTGCTCCACTGCCAGCAGGAAGCCGCCGGCCCACAACTGGGCATAGGGCGGAATACCGGCGGCCTGCAGGCATTTGGCCTCGTCCGGCGGCAGTTCGGCCAGCAGGCCGTCCCAGTCCATCACCAGCGGCGATAGCGCCTTGGGGTCGGCCAGGTTCTCGATCGGCGCACCGAGCGCGCGGTCGATCTCCTTGCGGCGGCGATTGAACAGCATCAGAAAGCGCGCCTCGTCGGCTGCGTCCTCGAACAACGTGGCGAGGCCGTCGGCGCGGTCGAGCAGCACCGGGAAATATTCTTCGGGCGGGATCGCGCGCGGGCTGCAGGCCAGCGCGGTGATGAAGCCGTCGAGGCCTTCCAGCGAGAGCGGCACGTCGGTGCGCTCGTCGATCAGGTCGACCAGGTCGGCCAGCGCGTCGATCTCGTCGTCGCCGAGCGGGGCATTGGGGGATTTTGATACAGGGCTGGCGGACATGGCTGGGACTCGAAGAAAGGGGGCGGCGCATCGCGTAAAATCGACTCATGAATTTTACCGCGCTGGGCTTATCTGCAACGGTATTGCCCGAATCCTTTTATCTGATCGGTTGGCTGGGGCTGGCTTTGCTGGCCTGGCGCTGGCTGATGTCGGGCGACTGGCGCCGCCTGGCTGAGCCGCCGCGGCTGAACCTGTTTCTGGCCGCCACAGTGGCGGTGCTGGCGCTGTGGCAGATCCGCACCGGCATCAAGCCGGGTCTGACATTTCACTTTTATGGCGTGGCGGCGCTGACACTGATGTTCGGGTTCTGGCGCGCCACCTTTGCCGGCGTGCTGATCCTGCTGGCGAACGCGGCCTTCGGGCGCGGCAGCTGGACCGCGCTGGGTTTCGATGCGCTGTTGACGGCGGCGCTGCCCGCGGCGGTGAGCTGGGGCGTTTTTCGTCTGCTGGAACGCCGCCTGCCGAACCATTTCTTCGTTTACGTGATGGGCAACGGCTTTTTCGGCGCGGCGCTGTCGGTGGCGGCAATCGGCCTTGCCACCACCGCGCTGATGACCGTTGCCGACGCGTATTCGCTCGACTATCTGCTCACCCACTACACGCCTTATGCCACGCTGATGCTCAGCTGGGCGGAGGCCTTTTCCACCGGCATGGCGATCACCGTGATGGCGGTGTATCGGCCGGCTTGGCTGGAAACCTTCGATGACGCCCAATACATTCAGAACAAGTAGCCCCTTGCACATCACCTATCCCGACCTGCCGGTCAGCGCGCGCCGCGACGACATCCTCGCCGCGCTGCAGGCCAACCGCGTGCTGATCCTGTGCGGCGAGACTGGCTCCGGCAAGACCACGCAGATTCCCAAGATGTGTCTTGAAGCTGGCGTTCGTCCGGGGAAACTGATCGGCTGCACTCAGCCGCGCCGCATCGCCGCGCGTTCGGTGGCGGCGCGCATTGCGCAGGAACTGGGCGGCGAGCTCGGCGGCGTGGTCGGCTACAAGGTGCGTTTCACCGACAAGGTGCGCTTTGATACCGCGATCAAGGTGATGACAGACGGCATCCTCCTGGCCGAAAGCCAGGGCGACCCGCTGCTCTCGCGCTACGACACCATCATCATCGACGAGGCGCACGAGCGCAGCCTCAACATCGATTTCCTGCTCGGTTATCTGAAAACGCTGGTGGAAAAGCGCAGCGATCTGCGCGTGGTGATCACGTCGGCCACCATCGACGCCGAGCGCTTCTCCAAGCACTTCAACGACGCGCCGGTGATCGAGGTGTCGGGGCGCACCTACCCGGTGGAAATCCGCTGGCGGCCGATCGAACGCGAGGAGCCCGCGCCGTCCCCAAAAGGCGAGAAAAAGGACAAGGACGCCCCCGACCAGATCGCGGCCATCCTCGACGCCACTGACGAACTGGCGCGGCTCGGCGCCGGCGACATTCTGGTGTTTCTGCCGGGCGAGCGCGAGATCCGCGACACTGCCGAGGCGCTGCGCAAGCACCATCCGCCCGGCACCGAAATCCTGCCGTTGTTTTCCCGGCTGTCGGTCGCCGAGCAGGACGCGATCTTCAAGCCCACGAATGCGCTGCGCCGCATCGTGCTGGCGACCAACGTGGCGGAGACCTCGCTCACCGTGCCGGGCATCCGCTACGTGATCGACCCCGGCAGCGCGCGGGTGAAGCGCTATTCGGCGCGGAACAAGGTCGAGCAGCTCCTGATCGAGAAGGTGTCGCAGGCGTCGGCCAACCAGCGCGCCGGGCGCTGCGGCCGGGTCGCCGACGGCATCTGCATCCGCCTCTACGACGAGGCCGATTTCGGCAGCCGCCCACGCTTCACCGACCCCGAACTGCTGCGCTCGTCGCTGGCCGGCGTCATCCTGCGCATGAAGTCGCTCGGCCTGGGCGACGTAGTGGGCTTTCCCTTCATCGATCCGCCGAGTTCAAGACTCGTCACTGACGGCTACCAGCTGCTGGCCGAGCTGCACGCGTTGGACGAAGCCGGGCAGCTCACCGCGGTCGGCAAGAAACTCGGCAAGCTGCCGCTTGACCCGCGCATCGCAAGAATGCTGCTGGCGGCGGAACAGCAGCGCTGCGTGCGAGAAGTGCTGATCATCGCCAGCGCGCTGTCGGTGCAGGACCCGCGCGACCGCCCGATGGAGCGCGCGCAGGCAGCCGACGAGAAGCACAAGCTGTTCGCCGACGAGCGTTCCGACTTCATGGGCTGGCTGAAACTGTGGCGCTGGTACGAGGAGCAGGTGCAGCACAAGAAGACCAACCGCCAGCTGCAGACGCTGCTGCAGGACCATTTCCTGTCGCCGCGCCGGATGCGCGAATGGCGCGACATCCACGGCCAGCTGCACGCGCAGACGAGCGAGCTGGGTTTGCGGGAAAACGAGAAGGACGCCGGCTACGACACGATCCACCAGGCGCTGCTGACGGGGCTCCTGGGCAACATCGGCTTCAAGTCGGACGACGCGAAGGGCCGCGTCAGGTTGGGTGAAGGCGCGGGCCGCGCCAGGCCCGGCGAGGGAAATTACCAGGGCGCGCGCGGCATCAAGCTGTCGATCCACCCCGGCTCGGCGCTGGCGAAAAAAGGCCCGAAGTGGGTCATGGCGGCCGAGCTCACCGACACCGGCCGCCTGCTCGCGCGCACCGTCGCCGAGGTGCGCCCGGAATGGATCGAGGCGGCGGGGCGTCATTTATTGACGCGCATGTTCATCGAGCCGCACTGGGAGCAGGACGGCGCGCGCGTGGTGGCGTTCGAGCGGGTGAGCCTGTACGGCATCACCCTGGTGCCGCGGCGCAAGATCCACTACGGCCCCATCGACCCGGTGCTGTCGCGCGAGCTGTTCATTCGCGGCGCGCTGGTGGCCGGGGAATACGACACGAGTGCGCCGTGGTTCGCGCACAATCGCGCGCTGATCCAGGAAATCGAGGACCTCGAACACAAGGCGCGCAAGTCAGGCGTGTGGCTGGACGAGGAACGAATCTTTCGCCTGTTCGACGCGCGCGTGCCGCAAGACCTCCACAACGGCGCAGCGTTCGAGGCCTGGCGGAGTGAGGCCGAAGCCGCCAACCCGAACATCCTGTTCCTGCAGCGCGAGGACATCCTCGGCGAGGCGCTCGGCGCCGACCACGCGCTGTTTCCCGAAACGATGCAGGTCGACGGCGTCGCGTGCAAGCTCAAGTATCGCTTCGAGCCCGGCCACCCGCTCGACGGCGTGACGCTGCACCTGCCGCTGTATCTGCTCAACCGCATCGAGCCGGCGCAGGTCGACTGGCTGGTGCCCGGCCTCATCCGCGAAAAACTCACCCTGCTCCTGAAGTCGCTGCCCAAGGACCGCCGCCGCCCGCTGATTCCCCTGCCCGACACGGTGACGGCGTTTCTCTCGGTGGCGAAGCCGGGCGAGCAGACACTGACCGCCGCGCTCGCGGCCTTCATCCACAGGAAAATCGGCGCCGACATCCATCCCGACGAATGGAAGGGCGAGCTGCCGGCGCACCTGCAAATGAACCTCAGCGTGATCGACGACAGCGGGCAGGAGCTCGCCAGCGGGCGCGATCTTGCCAGCCTGCGCCAGCAGCTCGGGGGGGCTGCGCGCATCACCTACGGCGGCGGCGCCGAGGACAGCGAATTCGAGCGCACCGGTCTCGTCGAATGGAATTTCGGCGACCTGCCGGAGCAGGTGAAATTCAAACGCGGCGGACGCGAACTGGTCGGCTATCCGGCGCTGGTCGACAACGGCGAGAGCGTCGACCTGCGCCTGCTCGACGCCGCCGACGTGGCAGAGGCCGAAACCCGCCGTGGCGTGGTGCGGCTGCTGCGGATTGCGCTCGCCGCGCAGTTCAAGCAGCTCGACAAGGACCTCGCCCGCGAAACCGCGCTGGCACTGAAATACCGTAGCTTCGGCAGCCCCGAGCAGCTGCGCGCCGCGCTCATCGATGCCATCGCTACACGCGCGCTGCTGGGCGACGACGACACCCCGCGCGACGCGAAGACCTTCAACAAGCAGAAGGAACGCGCCAAACCAAAAATTTCAGTGGTGAAACAGGCGCTGTTGCGCGACGTCGCGGAGATTCTCGATCTGCATGCGCAGGTGGCGGCGCGCCTTGCCGCCAAGCCGCAGTTCACCGCCGCGATGCGCGACGAAACCGCGCACCTGGCGGCGCTGGTGCCCCCCGACTTCATCACCGCCACGCCGTGGACGCACCTGAAGGACTTACCGCGCTATTTGAGGGGCATCCTCAAGCGGCTGGAAAAGCTGTCCGCGTCCGAGCAGCGCGACTCACGCGGCATGGCCGGCGTGCTGACGCTGCAGAACAAGTATCTGGCGCGGCGCGCGCAGATGAAGGGCGAGGCACCCGCAAGGGGTACGCCGCCAGACACTCGCCTTTCAGGCGGTCTTGGCGCAGTGCCTGCGGCGCTGGAGGATTTCCGCTGGCAGCTGGAAGAACTGCGCATTTCCCTGTTCGCCCAGGAACTGAAAACGCCGTACCCGGTGTCGGCCAAGCGGCTCGACAAGCTGTGGGGCGAGCTTGCCAGACAGCCCTTGTACTGAGTAGCGTTTCGGTGTCTGTTTGAGCAAGCCTTGCTATATTCGGCCAGTCTTTGACACGCCTGGCTTTGTCGGCAATCTTCGCCATAGAATGACTATGGCTGCGGTTGCCTTCGCGCCAGACACGCCAAATCCTTGGCCTCTATATTGACGCAGACTTACTCAACCAGATACCCGCATGAGCGAACGCGTATTCAACCTGCCGAACATCATCACCCTGCTGCGGATCGCCGCCGTGCCGGTGGTGGGGTGGTTGATCCTGCAGCAGCGCTGGGAAGCGGCCTGCTGGCTGTTCCTCGCCGCCGCGGTCTCGGACGGCATCGACGGCCTGCTGGCGCGCTGGCTCAATCAGATGACCCAGCTCGGCGCCGCGCTCGACACCGTCGCCGACAAGGCGCTGGGCGTGGTAACGCTGGTGATGCTGACGCAGGCGGGCGCGATCCCGCTGTGGGTGACGCTGGCGATCCTGCTACGCGACAGCGTCATCGTGCTGGGTGCGCTGAGCTACCGCGGGCTGGCCGGGCATCTTGAGATTCACCCGACCTGGCTCGGCAAGACGCACATGTTTGCCGAGTTTTCGCTGCTGGCGCTGGTACTGGGCGGACTGGCCGGTCTGCTGGCGCTCGACGACTGGCGGTTGCCGTTATTTGTGACGGTATTCGTCATCGCCGTGGCCTCCGGCATGCAGTATGTGTGGATATGGGGTGCCAAGGCGCGCCGCGAGCGCGGGGCGGCTCGCCTCAGCCACACTGACGGGCTTCACTGAAACGGCAGGCGGTGCTGCTGCGCCGACTCGCTGCCGGATTTGACCCGGTACATGGCGGCGTCGGCGGCGCGAATCAGGGCGTCTTCGTCGGTGCCGTCGTCGGGGTATAGCGCATGGCCGATGCTCGCAGCGATTTCCACATCGAGTCCGTAGAAACTCGTTTCCCCGTTCAGCGACTGCTCGATCTTGCGCGCGGCGGCAAGGCAGTCCTGCCGCCCCTGCACCGCTTCCAGCAACATCACGAACTCGTCACCCCCCAGGCGCGCAACCGAATCGGAGTCGCGAATGTTGGTGGTGAGGCGTTTCGCCACTTCGGTCAGCACGGTGTCGCCCACATGGTGGCCAAGCCGGTCATTGATGTCCTTGAAGCGGTCCAGGTCCACATACAGAATGCCCACCTTGCCGCCGTAGCGATGGGCGTGGCGGATCGCCTGGTGCAGCCGGTCATAAAACAGCCGCCGGTTGGCCAGCCCGGTGAGCGGATCGTGCGTGGCCTCCTCACGCAGCGCCGCGCGCGAGCGCTCAAGCTCTCCCATCTGTTCGCGTATCAGCTGTGACCTCAGTCGCGCTCCCCGTAGCGTGTGCCGGGCGATCAGCAGCGCCAGGACAACCGCCGCGATGCCGAGTGCCAACGTGAATAAAAAGGTGTTCTGGTAAGTTTGCTGCGCCTGCTGCTGGGCGGTCAGGTTAACCTGTTGATACAGATTGCGCATGTCGGCTAGCTGCTGGTTGAAGGCTTCCTGGAGCGGGATGGCTTCCTGCACCAATACCCGGCGCGCGTCTGCACTGCGTTCTGCATTGAGCAGATCGATCACCTGTTTCTGCACCGATTCAATGTCGTTGACCAGACGGGTCTGCGTATCGAAGCTGCGCTGCTCGGCCGCGGAGAGTCCCATCTGGCGCAGGAGGTTGCGTCCGCTTCCGACCAGGAAGCCGGCGCGATTAAATTCATGAAAATAGGCATCGTGCTCAAATGGATCGTTGGCCAGCGCCATGCGGAACAGGCTGTCGGTGCGAAGGTGCGCCGCCACCTGGATTTTGGTGATGAGATCGATCTTGCGGTTGTGAATCTCGAGCACCGTGCGTATCTGCGAGCCCAGCGTTTGCAACTGCAGCAAACCGTTTAAAGTGAGCCCGCAAATCAAGGCGATCAACACGGCGAAGGCCATGCTGGTGGTGAGGGAAAATCCGCGCTGCAGGGGCATATACGCTCGCGATCAGACCATCATTGAAATTTAGTTCATTATTGGCGGGATAGCTGGGCTGCATGCGCCGTCCCGGCATGTTGCAAGGCCCGCAGGGTGCGGGCCACTTCCTGCACGTGGCTTGCCGGATCGACCTTGTCAAAGCGTGCCGCGATACGGCCGTCCGGCGCAATGATGAGGGTATGGCGGCGCGCAAAGCGCACCACACCCAGATTCAGCAGGCTGTCGTAGGCGGCAGCCGTTTGCCCGTCGGGGTCCGACAGCAGCGGAAACGGCAGTTGGTATTTGCGGGCGAAAACGGCATGTGAGCGGGTGTCGTTGAGGCTGACCCCGACCACCGCCGCGTCGAGATCGCCCAGGACGCCGATGTCATCGCGAAAGCGGCATGCCTCCTGGGTGCAAATTGGCGTGTCGTCCCGGGGGTAGAAATACAGCACCAGCCAGCGCCCGGCATAATCGCCCAGGCGATGGGTTTGGCCATTCTGGTCCGGCAAGGCGAAGTCCGGCGCGGCGCTGCCCCCCAGTCGCTGCGCGCCCGGCCGCAGCATCCACAGAACCGCGCTCGCCACCAGCAACAGCGCTGCCAATCCACCCAGCACCAGTTTCAGCATGTGTTCCTCCAACCCGCATCATATAGCGGGATCGAAACAAGCGGCGGGCTTCGGTAATCCATGCGGGATTCGGTACAATGCGCGCCACGCCCC
This sequence comes from Thiobacillus denitrificans, assembly GCF_001530125.1. Lineage (GTDB taxonomy): Bacteria > Pseudomonadota > Gammaproteobacteria > Burkholderiales > Thiobacillaceae > Thiobacillus > Thiobacillus denitrificans_C. Next base: position 53,733 of record NZ_LDUG01000008.1, read on the forward strand.
GGTAGCTCAGTGGATAGAGCAACCCCCTCCTAAGGGGTAGGTCGGACGTTCGATTCGTCTTCGGGGCGCCACATTCGATCGGTGCGCGACGCACAAACACAAATGAAAATAGCGGCCTTGGCCGCTATGATTATTTCCACATCTGCTTTGTGTCACAACCCGGGAAGGGCTGGATATTGAGCACCTTACAGGGTGTAAGGTGGCGTCCCCACGGGGATTCGAACCCCGGTACCTACCGTGAAAGGGTAGTGTCCTAGGCCTCTAGACGATGGGGACCCGGACGGCAGTGTGAACCGCCAATTTTTACTACACGACTTGCGTCGCTACTGCTTGTTGGAAAGCTGGGTCAAGGTAACGCCGAGCAACAATCCGACGAACCCCAATGGTACCAGCGAGATCCAGACTTCGGCATTCTCACTGCCATTCAGCATTTTCCAAAACCCAACAACCAATCCTACAACGCTCAGCATCAACCCCAGCAGCGTGGTGATGACGCCAAGCTTGTGCATCGTACTTCCTTGTTAGTTGGTGGAGGTAAGCGGGATCGAACCGCTGACCTCTTGCATGCCATGCAAGCGCTCTCCCAGCTGAGCTATACCCCCAACGAAGCCGCGCATTCTATAGAGGACCCGCGCGCTTGTAAAGTCTCCGCGCCATCTCAATCAGGAAAAAGTTTGCCGGGGTTGAGCAGGCCGTGCGGATCGAACTGCAGCTTGATCGCGCGCATCAGGTCCAGCGTGGGAGGATCGATTTCGCGGTCGACAAAGCGGCGTTTTTCGGTGCCGATGCCGTGTTCGCCCGACAGGGTGCCGCCCAGTGCCAGCACGCGCAACAGGATGGCGTCGTGCGCCAGGTGGGCGCGTTCCATTTCATCGGCATCGTCGGGGTGCACCATGAGGTTGACGTGCAGGTTGCCGTTGCCGGCGTGGCCGAACGACACCACAGCCAGCCGATGCGCATGCGCGGTGTGGTCGATGAAGTCGACGAGGTCGGCAAGCTGCGACACCGGCACCACGACATCCTCGTTGATCTTGAGCGGGGCGATCTGCTTGACCGCGTGCGACAGCGATTTGCGCGCGGTCCACAGTAGCGTGATTTCGTCGCGCTCGAAGCCGCTCTTCATGCCGAGCAGGCCGTCGCCTGCGAGCGCTTGTTCCAGCGCGGCGATCTGGCGCGGCACGTCCTCGGCGGCGCCGTCGGCTTCGACCATCAGCAATGCCCGCGTGCCGGGCGGCAGGTCGTCCGCCGCGCCGGTCGGGCGGATGGCGTCGATGGCGCGGTGATCCATGAATTCGAGCGCGCAGGGCACGACGGCCTGCTGCATGACGCGGCTGACCGCGTCGAGCGCGGCGCGGTTGCTGTTAAAGCACACGCGCAGGGTGGCGACGGCTTCGGGCGCGGGCAGCAGTTTCAGCGTGGCTTCGGTGATGAGGGCGAGGGTGCCGCCGGAGCCGACCAGCAGGCGGCTGAGGTCGTAGCCGGTGACACCCTTGGTGGTGCGGCAGCCGGTGCGGATTTCCTGCCCGCTGCCGGTGACGGCGCGCAGCCCCAGCACGTAGTCGCGGGTGACGCCGTACTTGACGGCGCGCGGGCCGGCGGCGTTCATCGCGAGGTTGCCGCCGATGCGGCAATACGTACTACTGCCGGGGTCGGGTGGGTAGAACAGGCCGGCGCTGCGCGCGATGCGGTCGATTTCTCCGGTGACCACGCCGGCCTCGACGACGATGAGGCGGTTGGCAGGATCGAATTCGAGCACGCGCCGCATGCACTCGAAACTGACGACCACGCTGCCGGGCGCGGGCAGGGCGCCGCCGACGTTGCCGGAGCCGGCGCCGCGCGGGGTCAATGCAATGCGGTGTTCGAAGGCGATGCGCGCGAGCGCGACGACCTCATCGTGCGAGGTCGGAAACAGCACGGCGTCGGGTTCGACCCGGCGCGGGGTCTCGTCGCAGGCGTAGACCGCGCGGGTGGCGGCGTCGTCGAAGACGCGATCGGCGCCGAGGGCGGAACGGAAAGCGGCAAGCGCGCGATCGGACAGCATGGTTAAGGCTCGGTGCGGGTCAGACCGGATGTTCGGGGGGCAACTGCGCGATCAACTGGCCGACCATGTCGGCGTCGAGGTCCATGCCGATGTCCCAGCCTGGATTCAGCGAGATTGGCACGCCGCCGCCGATGCGGCGCAGCAGCCAGGAAAATTCGGTCAACAGGCCGCCCGAGAAATCGGGGTAATGCTCGGCAAAAGGCTTGGCGCGCTCGGGGCTGGTGAAGACGACCAGCACGCGCTCGCCGTCCTCGTCCTCGATGATCAGCGGTTCGGCCTGGGTGGTGCGCTGGAAGCCCTGGATGGGATTCTTCTCGTCGCGCACCGGCATGAACAACTGCTGGTCGACCAGTTGCAGCACGAATGTCTCGGGATCCAACGTGCCGGCGTGGACGGCGACGAGTTGTTCTTCAAGCGCGTTGTGGGGAGTGAAGTTCATGGTCTTGGAACGGATGCAGGGGGTACGGCCAGTGTAACGTAAGCCATGGCGCTTGCGGGGGCGGCGGTCAGGGCATACGACTCCACATGTGCTTCAGCGCATAGTGGATCGGAGTCCTTTAGGGAAACGCTGATTAATTCGGTGTGACTGTCATTGCGAGCGAAGCGCGGCAATCCAGCGCATTGACTAAGCAGACATTTCTGGATTGCCGCGTCGCTACGCTCCTCGCAACGACGGATTGATCAGCATCGCCTTAGGGCTCCCAGCGTTCCGGGTTGGCCCAATGGCGGGCATTGAGCCAGTCCGGCACCGTCTTGTAGGTGTCGAGATCATAGTAGTGGACACGCACGTTTGCTGACGTGTCGGTTGCGGACAGCGTGAAGCCGAGTGCGATAAACATGTCCTCGTTCAGCGCGCAATCCGATCGCACGGCGAGCAGGATGCGCGGGGCGGTGTAAAGACGCGTCTGGCTGATCAAATGCTGGGCTTGCTGAGCGTCCAGCCCGTTCAATGCATCGATCCCCAGAGCCAGCTCGGCCGCCTGCCCCGGCTGATTTCCATGCAGATGCATGGGCGTGTTCCGCAGCACACCGCCGGCCAGTTGATGGGCGGCCGCATCGAGCGCGCACACGCTTGCGGGCCGGATGTCCAGCAGGCGTGCCTGCAGGTGATCGCGCCAGTTCATGCTTCAGGCCTTGTGCGGCACGCGCACCAGTCGGGTGCCCGCGACCCGGTCGTGAAGGAACTGCCGGTCGCGGTCGATCAGGGCCCACCAGAAGCCGATTCCCGCCAGCAGCAGGCCGAACAAGGCGAGGCAGAAACGCAGCAGGGCCTGCTTGAAGCTGATGCGGCCGCCGTTCTGGTCGACCAGGCGAATGCGCCAGGTTTTCATTGCCAGCGTCTGCCCGCTGCGCAGCCAGAACGCGCTGAAATAGGCGAACAGCACGCCCACGATGTAGAACTGGAACAGGTGGCGCTGCCACGCTGCGTGCATCTCGCCGACGACCGGAATGATGATGAATGACGCTACGAATACCACTGCCGTGACGAGCAGCGATTCATAGATCATGGCGGCGATGCGTGCCAGCAAGGGTGCCGGGGTGGAGGCTATTGCGTTGTCTTGCATGGTGGCTCTATATTGCGGATTGGTGCGATACTTTGCCACAATGGACCGCAACCATAATCAAAATCAAAGAGGGGGCTGAATGCGTATCGTAAAGCAACTCATGGCGATTCCCGGTGTGATCGCCGCTGGCGAATATGCCTATCGTGGCGACCGTTTCTCGTATGAAGGCGCGCTTACCGACGAATTCGCGCGCATGGCATCGATCATGTGTCGTGCCAACACGCTGTCGGTCAACATGCAATCTGAAATTTTCGATTCCTTTTCCGAAAACTGCGGCTGCCGCCCGGTGCAGGGCTGGATCGTGCGTGGTGCGCAGCTCACCGTTTGCGCGGTGGGCAATTATTTCGCCTTCATCGACAACCGTGACGAGTTGCTGAACGATGTCATGACCATCATGCGCGCCAAGGTCGGTGACGTGCAGGACGACTTGCTGGTCAATCTGTACGCCAGGCTGGGCGGCGACACCAAGGAAGCGTTGTACTGAACTGATACCAAATAGGGGGGGATATGGATCTGCAAAAAATGATGGATTTGCCGGGCGCGCTGGCGGCGTTCACCTATAGCGACAAGGGCGATCTGCAGTCGCATGTGCTGCGCGAGGGCACCGAACTGACGCCGCAGGTGCTGGATTTGCTGGCCCGCTCGTGCGTCGCCAATCTGGCGATCGCCGGCATGGAAGCACGCGGCTGGGAAGCGCTCACCGGACAGAGCGGGTTTCAGCCGATCAAGGGCTTCTCGGTGGTGGGGCTGGAATGGTCGGTCGTCGTCAATGGCAACTGCGGCGTGGTCGTCAAGAACCGCGACGCCGACTACGAAGCCACCTTCAATGCCGTCCAGGCTGACTGAGGAGCGCGTATGTCGCTAAGAAAAATCCTGGTCCTCGATGGCGTGACGGCTGTGTGTCGCTTTCGTGACGATGGCGTGGTCATGGAGGCCGAAGGCGTGCTGCCGCAGGAGCTGATGGAGCGCCTGGCGAAGTTTGCCCAGTGGTATCGCCGCATGGTGTCGGGCAACACCGATCTGTTGTCCCTGTTTACCCAGATGCGCGGCTGGTCGCCGTCACAGGGCTGGATCGTGCAGGGCGAGGGAATGACGGTGTGCAGTGCAGGCAACCTGGTTTGCATGTTCGAGAATGCACAGGGCTCGCTGAATCAAATCATGCAGGCGCTGGGCGACGCCGCGCACGAATAATCGGGCACGGCCGATCTTTCGCACTTGCCGCAATATGCCCAGCGGCGGTGCGTTGCAGGCAATCAACTCCTCCGTGCGCGGAGGGGTTTTTTATGGTTGCCGGGTGGTTTTTCCCGATATCGGGGCGGCTGGCGGCGCGCGAAAGCCGGCCGGATAACCGCTGCGGCATGATTTCTTGACCGGATCAGGGCAAAGCGATTACTCTCGCAGGTCCACCAACGAATTGATTTATTGCCATTTTATGGAAGTCACGGGCGCCGAGATCGTCGTACGTTGTCTGGCCGAAGAGGGGGTCGAGTTTGTGTTCGGCTATCCCGGCGGAGCCGTGCTCAACATTTACGACGAAATCTTCAAGCAGAATAAATTCAAGCACGTGCTGGTTCGCCATGAGCAGGCCGCGGTGCATGCTGCCGATGCCTATGCGCGAGCCACCGGCCGGGTTGGCGTGGCGCTGGTGACCTCGGGACCGGGCGTCACCAATGCCGTGACCGGGATTGCCACGGCCTACATGGATTCCATTCCCATCGTCGTCGTCACCGGCCAGGTGCCGACCCCGGCGATCGGCCTGGATGCGTTCCAGGAAGTCGATACCGTTGGCATCACGCGTCCCTGCGTCAAGCACAACTTTCTGGTCAAGGACGTGAAAGATCTGGCAGTCACGATGAAGAAGGCCTTCATCATTGCCGCCACCGGCCGTCCCGGTCCGGTGGTGGTCGACGTGCCCAAGGACGTGACCGCGCACCTCACCGAATTCGTTTATCCGGCCACGGTCGAGATGCGCTCGTACAACCCGGTGGTCAAGGGCCACAGCGGCCAGCTGAAGCGCGCGGTGCAGATGCTGCTCGAAGCCGAGCGCCCGATGATCTACGCCGGCGGCGGCGTGGTGCTGGGCGATGCCTCGCCGCAGCTGGTCGAGTTGACCCGCCTGCTCGGCTTCCCCATCACCAACACGCTGATGGGGCTGGGTGGCCATCCCGCCACCGACAGGCAGAACCTCGGCATGCTGGGGATGCACGGCACCTACGAAGCCAACATGGCGATGCAGCACTGTGACGTGCTGCTGGCCGTCGGCGCGCGCTTCGATGACCGCGTGATCGGCGACCCCGCTCACTTTGCTCGCGAACAGCGCCGTATCATCCATATCGACGTCGACCCGTCGTCGATTTCAAAGCGGGTCAAGGTCGACGTGCCCATCGTCGGCGACGTGCAAAACGTGCTGACCGACATACTGGCCCTTTTGAAGCAGGCCAAGGAAAAGCCCGCCGCCGCCGCGCTCAATGCCTGGTGGACGCAGATCGAATTGTGGCGCTCGAAAAACTGTCTGAAGTACAACCAGAGCGGCGCCATCATCAAGCCGCAATACGTGGTCGAAAAACTGTGGGAGGTGACCAAGGGCGACGCCTACATCACCTCCGATGTCGGCCAGCACCAGATGTGGGCGGCGCAGTATTACAAGTTCGACAAGCCGCGCCGCTGGATCAATTCTGGCGGTCTCGGTACCATGGGCGTCGGCCTGCCGTATGCCATGGGCGTGCAGCTCGCGTTCCCCGACGCGCAGGTCGCCTGCATCACCGGCGAATCGAGCATCCAGATGTGCATCCAGGAATTGTCGACTTGCAAGCAGTACCGCATCCCGGTCAAGGTCGTCACGCTCAACAACCGCTACATGGGCATGGTGCGGCAGTGGCAGGAGTTCTTCTACGGCAGCCGCTACGCCGAGTCCTACATGGAGTCCTTGCCCGACTTCGTCAAGCTGGCCGAAGCCTATGGCCACGTCGGCATGCGCATCGACAAGCCGGAAGACGTCGAGGCCGCGCTGAAGGAAGCGTTCTCGCCCGCGCTGAAGGAGCGTCTGGTGTTCATGGACTTCCAGACCGACCAGACCGAAAACGTCTTCCCCATGGTGGAAGGCGGCAAGGGCCTGTCCGAAATGATTCTGGCGGAGGAGCTATGAGACACATTATTTCGCTCCTCATGGAAAACGAGGCCGGTGCGCTGTCGCGCGTGGCCGGGCTGTTCTCGGCGCGCGGCTACAACATCGAGTCGCTCACCGTTGCGCCGACCGAAGACGCCACGCTGTCGCGCATGACCATCGTCACCGTGGGCTCGGAAGACGTCATCGAGCAGATCACCAAGCAGTTGAACAAGCTGGTGGACGTGATCAAGGTCATGGACTTGTCCGATGGCCGCCACATCGAGCGCGAACTGATGCTGGTCAAGGTCAAAGCGGTTGGCCTGGCGCGCGAGGAAATGAAGCGCACCGCCGACATTTTCCGCGGCCGCATCATCGACGTCACCGATGCGACCTACACCATCGAGCTGACCGGCACCGGCTCCAAGCTCGACGCCTTCCTGGAAGCGATCGACCCCGCCTTCATTATCGAAACCGTGCGCACCGGCGCGTCTGGCATCGGGCGCGGGGAGCGTAGCCTCAAAATCTGATTTTCAATTTACCCTTTTTATTCATTTTTCCGGGAATTCATCATGAAAGTTTTTTACGACAAGGACGCCGACCTTTCCCTCATCAAGAAGCGCAAGGTCGCTATCATCGGCTACGGCTCGCAGGGCCATGCCCACGCCAACAACCTGAAGGATTCCGGCGTCAAGGTCACGGTCGGCCTGAGGAAGGGCGGCGCGTCGTGGGACAAGGCCAAGAAGGCCGGCCTCGACGTCAAGGAAATCGCCGATGCCGTGAAAGCTGCCGACTTCGTGATGATCCTGGTGCCGGACGAACTGATGGCCGCCGTCTACCAGGACGACATCGAGCCCAACCTGAAAAAGGGCGCGACGCTGGCCTTCGCCCACGGCTTCAACGTGCACTACAACCAGATCACCCCGCGCGCCGACCTCGATGTCGTGATGATCGCCCCCAAGGGCCCCGGCCACCTGGTGCGCTCGACCTACACCCAGGGCGGCGGCGTGCCCTCGCTGATCGCGGTGTATCAGGACAAGACTGGCAAGGCGCGTGACCTGGCGCTGTCCTATTCCTGCGCCAACGGCGGCACCAAGGGCGGCGTGATCGAAACCTCGTTCCGCGAAGAAACCGAAACCGATCTGTTCGGCGAACAGGCCGTGCTTTGCGGCGGCTGCGTCGACCTGGTGAAAGCCGGTTTCGAAACCCTGACCGAAGCGGGCTACGCGCCCGAAATGGCCTACTTCGAGTGCCTGCACGAGCTGAAGCTGATCGTCGACCTGATGTACGAAGGCGGCATCGCCAACATGAACTACTCGATCTCCAACAACGCGGAATACGGCGAGTACGTGACCGGCCCCAAGATCATCAACGCCCAATCCAAGGCCGCGATGAAGGAATGCCTGGACAACATCCAGAACGGCAACTACGCCAAGCAGTTCATCCTCGAAGGCCGTACCAACTACCCCGAGATGACCGCCCGTCGCCGCCTCAACGCCGAGCATCCAATCGAGATCGTCGGCGCCAAACTGCGCGCGATGATGCCCTGGATCAGCAAGAACAAGCTGGTCGACCAATCGAAGAACTAATGTGCGTGAGGCGTCAGGGGTGAGGCGTGCGGGGAGCTTAGCCCGCGTGCCTCACCCCTTTCTCCTCACCCCCCACTGAATCTATGACACATCCCCTCATTGCCCGCGAAGGCTGGCTGGTTTTGCTGGCCGCGTTTGCAGCCGCCCTGATCACGACCTGGCTGATCGGCTGGTGGTCGGTTCCGTTCTGGATCTGGGCGGTGTTCGCGCTGCAGTTCTTCCGCGACCCGGCGCGCGTGCCGCCGATGGATGCCGACGCAGTGATCTCGCCGGCCGACGGCCGCATTGTTGCGGTGGAAAAGGTCAGCGATCCCTATCTGGAACGCGAGGCGCTGAAGATCAGCGTGTTCATGAACGTGTTCAACGTGCATTCCAACAAGAGCCCGGTCGACGGCGAGGTCAAGGGCGTCTGGTACACCCCGGGCAGCTTCGTCAATGCCGACCTTGACAAGGCCTCCACCGAAAACGAGCGCAATGCACTGTGGATCCAGTCAGTGCGCGGCGATGTCACCTCGGTGCAGATTGCCGGGCTGATCGCGCGGCGCATCCTGTGTTACGTGCGCACCGGCGACAAACTGGTGCGCGGCCAGCGTTACGGCTTCATCCGCTTCGGCTCAAGGGTGGATGTCTATCTGCCGACGACGGCGCGCGCCGAAGTCTCGATTGGCCAGAAAGTGACCGGCGGGCGTACCATACTGGCTCGCTGGTAGCCAAGGTTCGCCATGCTCGAATTCGATCACCGCAAGACCGATATGACGCGACCGCGGATGCGTGACCGCGGCATTTACCTGCTGCCGAACCTGTTCACCACCGGTGCGCTGTTCGCCGGCTTCTACGCCATCGTCCAGGCGATGAACGAGCGGTTCGAGTATGCCGCGGTGGCGATTTTCATCGCCATGGTGCTCGACGGCCTCGACGGCCGCGTCGCCCGCATGACGCACACGCAAAGTGCCTTTGGCGCCGAGTACGACAGCCTGTCCGACATGGTGTCGTTCGGCGTTGCCCCCGCACTGGTGATTTATGAATTTGCCCTGCAGGGCATGGGCAAGCTCGGCTGGATCGCCGCCTTTGTCTATTGTGCCGGCGCGGCCTTGCGTCTGGCGCGCTTCAATACCCAGCTCGACACCATCACCGACAAGCGTTTCTTCCAGGGGCTGCCGAGTCCGGCTTCGGCGGCGCTGATCGCCGGTTTTGTCTGGGTGATGGTCGAATACAACGTGGCAGGCGGCGACGTGCGCTGGCTGGCCGCAGTGATTGCGCTGTTCGGCGGGCTCACCATGGTCAGCAATTTCCGCTTTTACAGCGGCAAGGAAATCAACCTGCGGAAAAGCGTGCCCTTCTTCGTGATCCTGCTGATCGTGCTGGCCTTCATCCTGGTGTCGACCAGCCCGCCCGAGGTGCTGTTCGGCGTGTTCGTTCTGTATGGCCTGTCGGGCTATGCCGATGCGCTGTGGCGGCTGTCGCGCCGCAAAAAAACGCCCCCCTTGCAGGGCGGCGAAAAATAGATAGAATTTAGACTATGTCTAATTGGTCGCAACCGTCCTTTCTCCTCTGCCTGCCGAGCCTTCTGTTCAGCAGCTTGCTGCTGCGCTGCGCGCGCGCATACTAAACCCCCTCCCTGCAGTACCCCTCGCCGCCAGCTTCTCGCGGCAACCCCTTTATAATGCGTCGGCCCGAGTCGACATCGACATCGACATCGCCCCGACCCCCATGGAGCCAGCCATGAAAGACCGTTTATTCATTTTTGACACCACCTTGCGCGACGGCGAGCAAAGCCCCGGCGCGTCGATGACCAAGGAAGAAAAACTCCGCATCGCGCGTCAGCTGGAAAAGCTCGGCGTCGACGTCATCGAGGCCGGCTTTGCCGCAGCCAGCCCCGGTGATGCCGGTGCCATTCGCGCGATTGCCGAAGCAATCCAGGGCTCGACCATCTGCTCGCTGGCGCGCGCCAACGAGCGCGACATCCACGCGGCAGGTGGCGCGATCGAGCCGGCAAAGTCGGGACGCATCCACACCTTCATCGCCACCAGCCCGATCCACATGGAAAAGAAGCTGCGGATGCAGCCGGACCAGGTGCTCGAGGCGGCGGTGAAGTCGGTGAAGCTCGCGCTCGAATACACCGACGACGTCGAGTTTTCGGCCGAGGACGCGGTGCGCTCGGAGATGGATTTTCTCGTCCGTGTGTTCGACGAGGTGATCAAGGCCGGCGCCAAAACGATCAACGTGCCGGACACCGTCGGCTATTCGATTCCGGCCTTGTGGGGCGAGCGCATGAAGCAGCTCATCGAGCGCGTGCCGAATTCCGGCAAGGTGATCTGGTCGACCCACTGCCACAACGACCTCGGCATGGCGGTGGCCAATTCGCTCGCCGCGGTGATGAACGGCGCGCGCCAGGTCGAATGCACCATCAACGGCCTCGGCGAACGCGCCGGCAATGCCTCGCTGGAAGAAATCGTGATGGCGGTGCGCACCCGGCGTGATGTGTTCAACTGCGACACGCGCATCGACGCCACCCAGATCGTGCCCTCGTCCAAGCTCGTCTCCACCATCACCGGCTACCCGGTGCAGCCAAACAAGGCCATCGTCGGTGCCAACGCCTTCGCGCATGAATCGGGCATTCACCAGGACGGCGTACTGAAGCACCGCGAGACCTATGAAATCATGCGCGCCGAAGACGTCGGCTGGCACGCGAATCGTTTGAGCCTCGGCAAGCTGTCCGGCCGCAACGCGTTCAAGACCAAGCTGGCCGAGCTGGGGATCGTTCTGGCCAGCGAGGAAGCGCTCAACACCGCGTTTGCCCGCTTCAAGGACCTCGCCGACAAAAAGCGCGAGATTTTCGACGAGGATCTGCAGGCGCTGGTTTCCGACGAAGGCTATGCGGCCGGGCACGAGCGCTTCAAGTTGCGCTCACTGAAGGTGTGCTCGGAGACCGGCGAAATCCCGAACGCGCAACTGGTGTTCACCGATGAAGGTGTCGAGAAACAGGCCGGCGGCACCGGCTCGGGCCCGGTCGACGCCACCTTCAAGGCGCTCGAATCGGTGGTCAACAGCGGCGCCGATCTGCTGCTGTATTCGGTCAACAACATCACCCGCGGCACCGACGCGCAGGGCGAGGTGACCGTGCGGCTGGCGCTGGACGGCCGCGTGGTAAATGGACAGGGTGCCGACACCGACATCGTGGTGGCCTCGGCCAAGGCCTACCTGCACGCGCTGAACAAGCTGCACAGCAAGCGCGAACGGGCGCATCCGCAGGTGTGAGCGGTGCACTCGAAAAAAACGCCTTTTGGGGCGTTTTTTTGTGTCCGCAACAAGGGGAAGCGTGATGGGCTGATTCCTGGCCTCACTGAAACCGTGGCGCCAGCGCCTGCCGGTTTGGCCATGGCGCAGGCCTGGGGCGAAAACCGGCAACCGGGTGCGCCGGAGAAACCGGGCAGGTCGCTTGATTTGGGCGGCACTCATACTATAAATCAGGCAATTCAGTGTTCACGCGTTGCAAGGGTTTGACGCGCCAGACCATGAAAGCCTCCGTGACATGTCTTGTGTTCTGCCTTGGGCTTGCCGGATACAGCCATGCCGACGTCGCGCCCGACGAGACAGTCTATCGGGCAACCCGCGCTGCCGACGGCGTGCAGCACGTCAGGATCGAAGGCGGGGCTTATTTCTTCAAGCCCAACCGGGTGATCGTGAAGTTGAATGTGCCGGTCGAGCTGACGGTTAGCGTGGGCAGGAGCGTGATTCCCCACACCTTCGTCATCCAGGCGCCCGAGGCAGGTATCGTGGTCGATGAAAGCCTGTCGAGCCAGCCCAGGAGCATCCGCTTCACGCCCACCGCCGTTGGCAGCTATCCGTTTTATTGCAGGAACAGGCTGCTGTTTCTTGAAAACCACCGCGGGAAGGACATGGAGGGTGTGCTCGACGTGGTGGAGTAGCGATGCTGTCCGCCCTGATGCTGGCCGCGGCACTCACCGGAACACACGCGTCTCCCTTGGCTGACGCCATCGAGCATTACCGCACGGTGGAGACCTACCAGGTCACCCTCCGCGTCGCCCGTGCCGATGGCGAGGACCATATCCGCTATTTCTACAAAAAGCCCGGGTTTGTGCGCATGGAGTTCATCCGCCCGCATGCGGGAACGGTGCTGGTCTACAGCCCGCACACCCAGCGTGTGCGCGTGTGGCCGTTTGGCGCCGGCCGCTTCCCGGAACTCAGCCTGAGTCCGCACAACTCGCTCATCCGGGGGGCGGGTGGCCAAACCGTGGACAATTCGGATGTCGGGGCGCTGTTCGAGAATGTCCGCACCCTGCTGGAGCAGGGCCGGGCGGAGGTGCGGGGCGAAGCGCGCATGGCGGGGCGCAGCGCCCTGCATCTGGTGGTGACCGGCGCGCCGGGGATTGCGGTTGCCGGCGTGCATCGCTACGAATTGTGGCTGGACACGGCGAGCCAGTTTCCGCTCAAGGTGATCAGCCGCAATCAGGCGGATGTCGTTATCGAGACCGTCATAATGGATGCCCTGGAAATCAACGTGCCGCTGCCGGAAACCTTGTTCAATCCTGAGGGGGAATGAAGATGGAGTACCGCTTTGTCACCATCTGGTATATCGATGCGCCCATCGAGGCGGTTTGCGAGGCCATCTCCCATTCCCTGAATTGGCCGCAGTGGTGGCGCAATGTGGAAAGCGTCGTGGAATTCGCGCCTGGCGACGCCCGCGGCATTGGCAGCGTGCGCCGCTACACGTGGCGGGGGCGCCTGCCTTATCGGCTGACGTTCGATATTTGCGTGATCCATGCCGTTCCGCTGACCAGTGTCGAAGGGATCGCGAGCGGCGATGTCGAGGGCCAGGGCCGCTGGTCTTTCGCGACGGACGGTGCGGTGACGAGCGCACGCTTCGAGTGGCAGATACGCACCACTACCGTGTGGATGAACCTGCTGGCGCTGTTTGCGCGCCCCCTCATCAAGTGGAACCACGACGGCGTCATGCGGCGCGGCGGCGAAGCCCTGGCGCGCATGCTCAATGCCCGCCTGGTCGGCATCGCGCACGACTGACGGTCCGGCCAGCTTTTCGATGCTTTTTTTACTGGACGAGCCGCGACGGCGCGCTGAGCTTGGCGTAGTAGATCGCGGCGAAGAAAAACACCATCGACAGCGCCACCTCGGCGCCGGCCAGCCACGCTGACAGCCCTTTGTCCGACCACGCGCGCACCACGCCTTCGGTGAAGTAGGCCAGCACCAGCATCGGCGCCCACTGGTAGGTGTAGCGGCGGCCTTTCAGGATGCCCATCAGCGGCAACAATAAGGGAAGCGCCTTGAACGCCAGCGAGGAGCCGCCGGGGCGGAGCGGCGCCAGCCACAGTTCCCAAATCAGACACAGGAAAATCAGCGCGATCAGGCTCGCGCTCGCGGTATGTTGCAGCGCCTTCATGCCGCCAGCTTCACGGCGGCTTCGGCCAGCCGTTTGCCGAGCGCGATGCACAGCGTGCGCTCGTCGTCGGTGAGCGGGCGGTCGTCGTTGGCGCCGGCCCAGTGGCTGGCGCCGTAGGGGGTGCCGCCGCTCGCGGTGTGGGTCACTTCAGGCAGGGTGTAGGGCAGGCCGACAATCAGCATGCCGTGATGCAACAGCGGCAGCATCATGCTGGTGAGGGTGGTTTCCTGGCCGCCGTGCAGGCTGGCGGTGGAGGTGAACACGGCGGCGGGCTTGCCGGCCAGCGTGCCCTTGGCCCACAGCGCGCCGGTGGTGTCGAGAAAATACTTCAGCGGCGCCGCCATGTTGCCGAAACGGGTGGGCGAGCCGAGCACGAGGCCGGCGCACTGTTCGAGGTCGGCCAGTTCGACATAGGGCGCGCCTTCGTCCGGCACCGGCGGCTCGGCCACTTGGGTGCGCGGCGCCACCGGCGGCACCGTGCGCACGCGGGCAGCGGCGCCCGTCACCTGATGGATGCCGCGCGCGACTAGCTGCGCCATCTCGCGCACGCTGCCGCCGGCGCTGTAATACACAACAAGAATCTCGGTCATGGCTGCTCGTCTTCAAGAACGGTGAAATCGATCAAGTCGTAGCTCGGCGTGTGCGCAAGGCGGCGCCCGAAGGTGAGGGTGTACTGGTGCGGCGGGTGCAGGACGTCGGCGTCCATGCCGATCTGGTATAGATAGCGCGGCAGCAGCAGGCGATCCTTCTGCTTCAGCGCGGCCAGACCCGGAACGAACAGCGCCGGTTCCAGGCTCGCTTTGCGGTGGCCGCGCAGGGGGCGCACCCACACCGGCTGGACCTGCGGCGACAGCCGCTCGACCCCGAGTTCGACCTGCCGCGTATCGCGCATGCGGATCCAGCGGATCACGCCCAGCGACCACCCCGCCTCGGCGTCGGTACGCAGCGCCAGCGGGTCGCCCACCTTCAGGTTCAGCGGGGCATCCGGTGTGCCGCTGAGGGCGAGGCCGGTCGCACTGTCGTTGTCGACCGTCCACTGGCTGGTGTTGGCAACGACCGGCGCGGCAAGTACCGGTTCGACGTCAGAGTTCGGCAGGCTGTCCGCTTCATCCGGTGTTAGTCGGGCCGCTTGCGGCACCGGTTCCAGCAGGCGGTGGATGGCGCTCACGCCGGCCACCACCTGCACCGTGCTGCCGGGGGTGGCATGACGCCTGAATGCGCGCTGCGCACCATTGCTCCACTGTTTGAGCAGGCGTTTGCACAGCGTCTGGCTGAGTTCGCTTTCCATCCCCGGCGGCAGGCCGATGCGGCGCGGCGTCTCGCCGGTCCGCAGGCGCACCGAGGTGTCATGCAGATGGTGACACAGCGCATCGGTGTCGAGCCAGAGGCCGCCTGGCGTCGGGCCGGTCGCGAAAAGGCTCGGCGGGGCGTCGCCGTCGGTGCGGATCGGGAAGCCATGGTGGCCGGCCATCGGCGTGGCGGCCAGCATGGCACGCGCAACAAACTGATCCAGGTACAGCCGGGTGTGGACCAGTTCGGCGTGGCTCATGTGCGGCGGGTCGGCCAGCGCAATCAGCAAGGCCTGACAGTAGGCCAGGCTGGGCTGCGGCGCATCGTCCACCGCGATGTCGGCCAGTTTCGAGTTCTGTGCGAAGGCGTGAATCTGGTGCATTTCCTGCCACAGGCCGGCAGGTGCCGGCGTGTGGGTCAGATGGCAGGCGGTCTGGACGTCGCGTAGTGCAGCCAGCAGCCGTGCGCTGACTTCGGCCGTGCGCTTGGGACTGGCGCGGCCGAAGCGCCGGTTGGCCAGCGCCAGCAAGGTTTGCTTGTAGCCGATGCTGTGCTCGATATGCAGTTCGCGCAGCAGCGTGCCGGTCTGCCGTTGTTGTGCTTGAGGCGGCACGCCTGATTCGGCGAGCAGCGCTTCCAGGCTGGCGACGGCGCGCGCCAGCACCGGGCGGTACAGCGCCAGCAGCGCGTGGCGTTCGTCTGCCCCCAGCGTGTGGCGGTTGAGCGCGTACAGGGCGATGAGCAGCTGCTGGGCGGTGTCCGCCGGGCTGGCGAAGGGCAGGCGCCCCAGCCATTCAGCGACCGCTTTGGGGCGGGTTTCAACCGTGTGCTGCAGCACCGTGTCGGTGCCTGGAACATTGAGGGTGAGCATGGGTTCAGTCGAACACGACGGTCTTGTTGGCGTACACCAGCACGCGATTGTCCAGGTGCCATTTCACTGCGCGCGACAGCACCACCTTTTCCAGATCCGCCCCCTTCTTGACCAGGTCGTCGAGGGCGTCGCGATGCGAGATGCGCGCCACGTCCTGTTCGATGATGGGGCCGTCGTCGAGCGTTTCGGTGACGTAGTGCGCGGTCGCGCCGATCAGCTTGACCCCGCGTTCGAACGCCCGATGATACGGCTTGGCGCCGTGAAACGCGGGCAAAAACGAGTGGTGGATGTTGATGATGCGGCTGGGGAAATGGCGGATGAAATCAGGCGACAGCACCTGCATGTAGCGCGCCAGCACGATGAAGTCGATCTTGCGGTCGCGCAGGATCCCCAGCTGCGTCAGCTCGGCTTCATGCTTGGCATCCTTGTGCACCGTCAGGTGCTGGTAGGGCACGCGGTAGGCCTCGGCCAGCCAGCGCGTGTCTTCGTGGTTGCTGAGGATGATCGGCAGCTCGCAGTGCAGTTCGCCGCTCTGGTAGCGGTACAAGAGGTCGGCCAGGCAGTGGTCGAACTTCGACACGAACACCGCCAGCCGTTGCTTGCGGCTCGATTCGGCGACCCGCCAGGTCATCCCGAAGCGGGCGGCAATCGGCCCGAAGGCCGCGGCGAACTCCGCCAGGTCGAGACTGAAGTCCGCCAGTTCCCATTCCACCCGCATCAGGAACAGCTTCAGTTCGGCGTCCTGGTGCTGGTCGGCGTGCAGGATGTTGGCGTTGTGCCGCAGCAGGAAATCGGCAATCGCCGCGACCAGTCCCTTCTGGTCGGGGCAGGAAATCAGCAGAACAGCGGTATGACGCATGGCGGGACCTTGGCAATCCTGGGTGGCAACCCCGGGTGCAATCCCGGGTGGGTTTTTTCGCCATCATAACCAAAATTCCCCTGTTCGCCTTAAGGCGAGCCGGCCTGGCGCCGGGGCGCGCAAAGATTCAGCAGTCTTTGCGCAGCGCACACTGTATTCACGTTGGCTAATAAACTGAATTGTAACGTGTTCATGGGGCCGGCCGGGCGTTTCTCGGCGCTAGGCCGCATCCAGCCGTGATTCTGTTCAAATTTTAGGCATGCCGTTCGGCAAAAACTTTGATTTGCCATGGAATTTTTCGGCCGCCGAAAAATGCCTGCAAGACATTGCATATCCGGGTTGACATGCCCGGCTGGATACCTAGAATTTGTACCTAGCCCCCGCACGCACCACAATATGTTGTGTATAAATCTGTTGGCGGGTGCTGGGAAAGCTGTGCATAAGGTGTGCGTTTCGCGCTTGGACACAGCCGCCTGGTTTTTCGTCATCCCCACCAAGGAGCCCTGTAGATGTTGAACGTCGCCACCGAATCCGCCGCATCCCCCCACGTCCCCTCGATCGAAACTGCCGAACCGGCGGTGGTCGACACGCGCTACGCCGACTACAAGATCATCCGCCGCAACGGCGCGGTGGTCGGCTTCGCGCCCAACAAGATTGCCATTGCCGTGACCAAGGCCTTCATCGCGGTGCAGGGCGGGCAGGCCGCGGCCTCGGCGCGCATCCGCGAGCTGGTCGAGTCGATCACCAATCAGGTGACGGCGGCGCTGATGCGGCGCACCCCGAATGGCGGCACCTTCCACATCGAGGACATCCAGGATCAGGTCGAACTGGCGCTGATGCGCTCGGGCGAGCATGAAGTCGCGCGTTCCTACGTGCTGTACCGCGAAAAACGCACCCAGGAACGCGCCGCGCAAAAGGCCGCCGGCGTGCCCGAAGTCACCCTCCACGTGATCGAGGACGGCGTGAAAAAGCCGCTCGACACCGCGCGCCTGGCCGGCCTCCTGGCCGACGCCTGCGCCGGCCTCGGCGACAACGTGCGCGCCGAGCCGATCATGCACACCGTGCTGCGCGACCTCTACGACGGCGTGCCGATGGCCGAAGTCGAAAAGGCGCTGGTGCTCGCCGCGCGCTCGATGATCGAGCAGGATCCGGCCTATTCGCTGGTCACAGCCCGCCTGCTGCTCGTCTCCATCCGCCACGAAGTGCTGGGCGAAACCGTGACGCAGGCCGAGATGGGCACGCGCTACGCCGAGTATTTCCCCGCCTACATCAAGAAGGGCATCGCCGCCGAACTGCTCGACGAGAAGCTCGCCCAGTTCGACCTGGCGCGGCTTTCTGCCGTGCTCGACGCCGGCCGCGACTACCAGTTCGGCTACCTCGGCCTGCAGACCCTGTACGACCGCTATTTTCTGCACATCGAAGAGTCGCGCATCGAGTTGCCGCAGGCCTTCTTCATGCGCGTGGCGATGGGGCTGGCCATCAACGAAGTCGACCGCGAGGCGCGCGCCATCGAGTTCTACCAGGTGCTGTCCAGCTTCGATTTCATGTCGTCGACGCCGACCCTGTTCAACGCCGGCACGCGGCATTCCCAGCTGTCGTCGTGCTACCTCACCACCGTCACCGACGACCTCGACGGCATCTACCAGGCGATCAAGGAAAACGCCATGCTGCAGAAGTACGCAGGCGGCCTGGGCAACGACTGGACCCCGGTGCGCGCCATGGGCGCCCGCATCAAGGGCACCAACGGCAAGTCGCAGGGCGTGGTGCCCTTCCTCAAGGTCGTCAACGACACCGCCGTCGCGGTCAACCAGGGCGGCAAGCGCAAGGGCGCGGTGTGTGCCTACCTGGAAACCTGGCACCTCGACATGGAAGAATTCCTCGAGCTCAGGAAGAACACCGGCGACGACCGCCGCCGCACCCACGACATGAACACCGCGAACTGGATTCCGGACCTGTTCATGCAGCGCGTGATGGAAGGCGGCGACTGGACCCTGTTCTCGCCCAACGACGTGCCCGACCTGCACGACCTCTACGGCCGCAGGTTCGCCGAGGCGTATTGCGAATACGAGCGTAAAGCCGACCGCGGCGAGATCAAGGTGTTCAAGCGCATTCCCGCCAACCAGATGTGGCGCAAGATGCTGTCGATGCTGTTCGAAACCGGCCATCCCTGGATCACCTTCAAGGACCCATGCAACATCCGCAGCCCGCAGCAGCACGTCGGCGTCGTCCACAGCTCCAACCTGTGCACCGAGATCACGCTCAACACCAGCGACACCGAAATCGCCGTGTGCAACCTCGGCTCGGTCAACCTCGTCAATCACCTGAAGGACGGCGCGCTCGACCTGGACAAGCTCAAGGCCACCATCCACACCGCCATGCGCATGCTCGACAACGTGGTGGACGTCAACTACTACGCCGTCGGCAAGGCGCGCAATTCCAACCTCAAGCACCGTCCGGTGGGCCTTGGCATCATGGGCTTCCAGGATGCGCTGCAGCAACTGCGCGTGCCCTACGCCAGCAACGCCGCGGTGGAATTCGCCGACCGCTCGATGGAAGCCGTCGCCTACAACGCCTTCTGGGCGTCGACCGAACTCGCCGCCGAGCGCGGCCGCTATTCCAGCTACGAAGGCAGCCTGTGGAGCCGCGGCATCCTGCCGCAGGATTCGCTGCAGCTGCTGGCCGAGGAACGCGGCGGCTACCTGGAAGTGGACACCAGCAGCACGCTCGACTGGGACGCACTGCGCGCACGCATCAGCCAGTACGGCATGCGCAACTCCAACTGTCTGGCGATCGCGCCGACCGCGACCATTGCCAACATCGTCGGCGTCTCGGCCAGCATCGAGCCGACCTACCAGAACATCTACGTCAAATCCAACCTGTCGGGCGAATTCACCGTCGCCAACAAGTACCTGGTCAACGACCTGAAGAAGCTCGGCCTGTGGGACGAAGTTATGGTCGCCGACATCAAGTATTTCGACGGCAGCCTGGCGAAGATCGACCGCATCCCTGCCGACATCCGCACGCTCTACGCTACCGCGTTCGAGATGGAAACCAGCTGGCTGGTCGAGTGCGCCAGCCGCCGCCAGAAGTGGATCGACCAGGCGCAGAGCCTCAACATCTACATGGCGGGCGCCTCCGGCAAGAAGCTCGACGAAACCTACAAGCTGGCGTGGATTCGCGGTCTCAAGACCACCTACTACCTGCGCACCCTGAGCGCCACCTCGGCCGAGAAATCGACCGGCAAGGGTGGCGAGTTGAACGCCGTGTCGTCGAGCGGCGGGGCGGGGGCGATGAGCAGCGGCGGCAGCAGCGCGATGGGCAGGGCGGCGGCCAATTTGCCCGAGGCGGATATCGAAGGCCGCGCCTGCACCATGCGGCCGGGGGATGTGGGGTTCGAGGAATGCGAGGCGTGCCAGTAAAGGATTAGGAAGCCGCTGAATAATTCGTCATTGCGAGCGCAGCGCGGCAATCCAGCGCATTAATTAAGCGGGCATTTCTGGATTGCCGCGTCGCTGCGCTCCTCGCAATGACGGCCATATCAAATTACTCAGCGATTCATTGGTGGGCGATGCCCACCGCCAGATTCGTTAAAAGCAGTGTGGGCCCAGCCCACTTTGGGAAGACCAAAGGAGATAAAAAACGATGTTGAATTTTGAAGACGACTTCACCCCCGCCGCCAAACCCCTGGACGTGCCGGCCTTCCTGCGCAAGGAATCCGCAGCGGCTGCCGATGTTGCCGACCCCGCGCCGCGCCCGGTTGAATCCAGCCAGCAACGCGTGCGCGCATCCGACAAGCGCATCATCAACGGCGCCACGGACGTGAATCAGCTCGTCCCCTTCAAATACAAATGGGCGTGGCAGAAATATCTGGATGCCTGCGCTAACCACTGGATGCCGCAGGAAGTGAACATGAGCCGCGACATCGCGCAGTGGAAAGACCCCATCGCGCTCACCGAAGACGAGCGCCGCCTGGTCACGCGCAACCTCGGTTTCTTCGTCACCGCCGATTCGCTGGCCGCCAACAACATCGTCCTCGGCACCTATCGGCACATCACCGCGCCCGAGTGCCGCCAGTACCTGCTGCGCCAGGCGTTCGAAGAGGCGATCCACACCCACGCCTACCAATACATCGTCGAATCGCTGGGCCTGGACGAAGGCGAAATCTTCAACGCCTATCATGAAATCGCCAGCATCCGCGACAAGGATGAGTTCCTCATCCCCTTCATCAACACGCTCACCAACCCCGAATTCAAGACCGGTACCCCCGAGGCCGACCAGGATTTGCTGAAGTCGCTGATCGTCTTCGCTTGCATCATGGAAGGCATCTTCTTCTACGTCGGTTTCGTGCAGATCCTGGCGTTAGGCCGCCAGAACAAGATGACCGGCGCCGCCGAGCAGTACCAGTACATCCTGCGCGACGAGTCGATGCACTGCAACTTCGGCATCGATCTCATCAACACCATCAAGCTGGAAAACCCGCACCTGTGGACCAACGAGTTCAAGGCCGAAATTAACAGCCTGATCCAGAAGGGCGTCGAACTCGAATACCGTTACGCCGAAGACACCATGCCGCGCGGCGTGCTGGGGCTGAACTCAGCCCAGTTCAAGGAATACCTGCGCTTCATCGCCAACCGCCGCTGCCAGCAGATCGGGCTGGACGAGATGTTCCCCGGCGTCACCAACCCCTTCCCCTGGATGGCCGAGATGATCGACCTGAAGAAGGAGAAGAACTTCTTCGAGACCCGCGTCACCGAGTATCAGACGGGCGGGGCGTTGAGCTGGGATTGAGCGGAAACATGGAAAAAGGCGCAGGGAACTGCGCCTTTTTTGTTGGGGGTTGCAGATGTTAGATAGAAAAAAAACTTGCAAAAACTAACCATAATGGTTGATACTTTGAGAACGGTACTTTGGACTCCACCACCGAACCCCTTGCCAGAAGGGGAAAAGGCAAGGCGAAAACCTGGGCCAGTCTATGATTTGGCGGCTGTACAGAGTTTGGCTAAGGGTGATCAAATATTTGTCGTTACAGATCGCTGTGAAACTGATTTGGAAGATCTTGAGTGGGATGTTGATGATGTTGCAAAGCTCATTACCACTTTGGAAACAGGTGACTACGATGCCTCAGAGTGGTGTAAAGGAAGTAATGGAATCGTAATTGATGCCGATACATACACTGTCCGATACGACCATATTGAGAAATGCCGTGGTACGTCCATCCACCCTATTTATTACATCAAGTTTGGCTTCCGGAACAATGATCCACGTTTGATCATTTTTTTATTTAGTTGCCACCTTTCGAGAACATTATGAATGCCGATCTAAAGGGCTGCCCCGTCTGTGGGGAAGGCGCACTGGTGCAACACATACATGACCGTGACTCTGAGATTGATGGCTATAAATTTGTCATTCATGGTCTCTTGTACTCTGTCTGTGACCATTGCCATGAGCGTGTTACTACGCCAGAGCTGTCGCGCCAAAATAAAAAAGTAGTTATAGAGGCGCGTGCGAATGCTCTGACAGAGCGTGATCGTGAGCAGCGACTTACGCCTTCGACTATTCTCGCCATACGCAAGAAGCTTCGTTTGACGCAATCTCAAGCAGCCAGAGTGTTTGGCGGTGGTGCCAATGCATTTTCCAAGTATGAGAACGGTGATGTAACCCCATCCGACGGGATGGAGAAGTTACTTCGCATATCTAACGAGGTTCCAGAAGCGGCAAATTGGTTACTCCGTCGTGGCGGGATCCCAGTTGTTCAGACTTCTGTTAGTTCTGCTATTGATGCTAAGTTGGCTTTGCACTCTGACTTGCTCTCGAGAATTAATGAAGAGCACTTCCGACAGCATTTTGAAGCACTTGTATCAAGCAAAGCAGCAGCTGCCCGTGGATTTGCACGAGAATTTCATCATTCTGAGTTTCTCTATTCAGCTGCGAATGACTCTTTCCAGCCTAATCGACCTGATGTCATGGTCGCCTGATCAAGGAGTCATCTTTGCGTCCTAGTATCATTCAGCTTCGGCAGCTTGTGTTTCAACGCATAAGTATCGAGGAGGCCAATCCTGACTCCCAGGCAGCAGGTGAGGCGGTGGATTTTGACTTCGAGGGAGTCAATTTTGGTTTGCACCAAGATATCTCACCTATTGACCCAGAGGATGGAAGCGATCCGGTAGCTTTCCTGATTTCTCTGGGGATAAACATTGATAATAAGGAAGGGAAACCATCTCCATACAATGTCAATGTCCTTGCGTTAGGCATCGTGGAGGTCTCCAAGAAATTAGAGAATGAGAAACGTGCTGGCGTGGCCGCCGTTAATGGTATGAGTCTGGTATATGGTGCGATACGTGAGCTCGTCACTTCTCTGTCGTCGCGATGTCTACCAGGCCCGATGATTCTTCCTACGATGGATTTCCGAGACTATCTGAAGGTTTTGTCTCCAGAGCCCGAAAATGGCGAATTAAAGGTGCGAGGGTCGAATTAATTTATTCGTCTCGAAATCCGGGATAGGAACGCCGGGGTTCATAAGATAAGCGGCGATGCCTTGTGAATCAAATGGGGTCGGCACCGTTTTTCCCACGGGGCTTCGGGCGTAAAGTTCCTATCCAGCAGGTTGTCCGCTATCGGCAGGCCGTGCTTCGCACACAACGACGCAACGACGCAACGACGCAACGCAACGACGGGGTCAGGTCTCAATGCTGTTCGGTTAACCTTCGTGGTGAGCTTGTCGAACCACCAGCTACTCACCAAGAGCCCTTCGACAGGCTCAGGACGAACGGAATTTTGCTTAAACGAACAGTATTGGGTCAGGTCTTGCCTCTTGCCGCAAAAGGCAAGACCTGACCCTGCAACACCTGCGGATGTTTGTGTCCGTCTGCATATCGTCTGTATCATCAACGGGCATTGATGGCGGGTATTATGTAGTGGCTGGCCATATTGGCCCCCATGTTTCCGGGGCTGCAATTTCACACTTTCCCCCCAGCGAAGGAACTCAGAAAATGAAATTATCCGTAATTTTTGCATTGCTTCTGCTGGTTGGTTGCGCAACATCAACTGGCGTAGTCCCAATCGGACAAGACACTTACATGATCTCCATGTCAGACAATAGTCGTCCGTTTATCTCTGGCGCTGATGTCAAAGCCTCGGTATTTCGAGAAGCGTCACAGTACTGCACAAGTATCGGCAAAAAATTTCAAGCCGTGAGTACGAAACAAAACAACTCGAGCGTCAAGGAGCAACAACTTGCTGGTGCCGAGATTCAATTTATGTGTCTCGACTTGGGTGATTCCGA
>NZ_LDUG01000080.1 GCF_001530125.1 Thiobacillus denitrificans
CGGCTACTTGGTGACGGTTGCCGCCAACGGCCGCGAGGCGCTCGCCTTGCTTGAGCGGCGCAAGCCCAGCCTGGTGATCAGCGACATCGTGATGCCGGAGCTCGACGGCTACGGCTTGTGCAAGGCGATCAAGGCGGACAAAAATATGAAGGGCATTCCGGTCATGCTGGTGACCACGCTCTCGGATGCGCAGGATGTGATCCGCGGGCTGGAGTGCGGCGCGGACAATTTCCTGCGCAAGCCGTACGACGAGCGCTACCTGCTGGCGCGCATCGATTACCTGTTGATGAACCTCGAGCTGCGCAAGAACCAGAACATGCAGATGGGCGTGGAGATCAGCCTGGGAGGTCAGAGACATTTCATCAGTTCCGAGCGGCAGCAGATACTGGACCTGCTGATCTCGACCTACGAACAGGCGGTCGAGATCAGCAGCGAGCTCAAGCAGCGGGAAAAGGAGCTGACGCACTCCAACGAAGTGCTCAATGGCCTGTACCGCATCGCCGAAGGTCTCAATCAGGCGGGCGGTGAACGGGAGGTGGTGGAAATGGCTCTGGAGCGGGCGCTGGAGCTGCCCGGCATCCAGGCCGGCTGGATTTCTCTGCGGGAAGGGGAGTCCGGCTTCCGGCTGGCCGCCGCGCGCAACCTGCCGCCGACACTCGATGCGCCCGGCGCCATGGACGGCGACTGCGCCTGCCGCCGCCGCCTCATCTCAGGCGAGCTCGACCATGTCACCAACATCCTGGAATGCGAACGCCTCGGCAAGGCAACAGACGACACGCGCGGACTGCGCTACCACGCCAGCGTTCCCTTGTGGCTCGGCGACCGGACACTGGGCGTGATGAATCTTGTCGGGCCGGAAAAAGGACTGTTCGATGAGGATCAACTGAAAGTCCTGTACAGCGTGGGCCACCAGGTGGCGGTGGCGCTGGAGCGGGCGCATCTGCACGAGAATCTGGAGCGCTTGGTGGAGGAGCGGACCGCGGCGCTGCGCGCAAGCGAGGCGCGTTTGCGCACCATCATCGAGGCGGAACCGGAGTGCGTGATGATCGTGGACTCGGAGGGGCGGCTCGTGCAGATGAATGTCGCAGGGCTCGCCATGATCGAGGCGGACAGCCTTGAGCAGGTTCTGGGCGTCAAGATCGTCGAGCTTGTGGTTCCGTCACAGCGTGAAGCTTATCGCGCCTTCGAAGCAAGCGTGCTGGACGGAAGGAGCGCGGTCTTCGAATTTGAGATGGTCGG
>NZ_LDUG01000081.1 GCF_001530125.1 Thiobacillus denitrificans
GACGCCAAAATGGCCTGGATGATCTGTCGCATCGACGTATCCAGGCCACCCGGCGTGTCCAGCCTGATCACCACCAGGGGCGCACCCGCCTCCTTCGCCTTGGCAATGCCGCGGATCATGTAGGCCGCGCTGGCGGGGCCGATCGCCCCTTGCACCTCCAGCAAAAGGACAGGCGCTGCACGGGCCACGAATGCGGCCAAGCCCAGCAGGATCGCAGTGACCAGTGCGCGCACCCATGCGGCGCGCAGCGGCCTTGCGAGCGCAGTTCCATTCGTCATCGCGACACCACCTGCTCACGTTGTTTAAAAAGCCAGCTCCGAGCCTTGAGCAGATGCAGTTGGGCCGCCCCAACCACCACAGTCGCCGGCACTCCCTGTGCGGCGGGGGACCTGTCGATCGGCAGCAACACGGTGTTCATGGGCTCGCCTTTCCATCATTGAATGTGTTTATGAATCGGCGCGGAGCCGACAGAAACTGCGTACGCCTTGTGAACGCAGTGCTGAAGCTGCGCGAACCCGCCAAGAACTGCCGGGCACGCTTCCGACCGCTCACTGTCATGATCATCGCCAAAACTGGATTCGCATTTGACGAGGATCAATCCAACCCGAAACCGCGCCTGACCTGCTGACCGACCCCATTCGGGCGGGTTCGGCCATTTTCCGTACACGATATATCAAATTCAATTAATGACCAACAAGCTTCCCTGGTTCACCGAATCTTCTGCCGACCGCTTCAACGATATTCGTGACACCTCGCTTGCCAAGCTGGTGCGCGAGGCCTTGCTGGCTCTGATGACCCACCACGTGGGCGATGCCTGCACGCGCCTGCCTGACGCGGAGCCGCCCAAGACTGAATAGCACCTGAATAAAAACAGCCCGAAAAACCTTCGGACGGTGGCATGAGTTCGGACCGCGCCACGGCTCTCCACGGCGAGGCAGGTTAATGCCTCAACGAGGGATCAACCCCGGGCCTGCTTTCAGGCTGCCAAATCGCTGGCCTGCAAATCCCCTGCAATCAGCCTGAACTGCTCCAGCGCGGCTTCCAGGTCGTCGACGATTTCCTGGGCAATCACGTCGGGCGGCGGCAGGTTGTCGCTGTCGGCCAGGCTGTCATCCTTGAGCCAGAAAATATCCAGACTGGCCTTGTCGCGGGCGATCAGCTCGCTGTAGTCGTAGACACGCCAGCGACCTTCCGGGTTATCGGCTGACCAGGTGGCCTTGCGCTCATGCCGATTGGCCGGGTTGTACAGCTTCACAAACTCTTC
>NZ_LDUG01000082.1:0-624 GCF_001530125.1 Thiobacillus denitrificans
GACCGCTACCTCGGCCACTTCCAGGGTGACCCCGAAACCTACCGCCCCAAAGGCGAGGTGGAGGCGCTACGCAAGAACGACCCGATCCCCAAGCTCGGCGACCACCTGCGCAAGTTGGGCGTGCTGAACGACGCGCTCGACCAGAAGCTGCGCGCAGCGGTCACCGAACGCATCACCGAGGCCTATGACTTCGGCCGCAACAGCCCCTACCCGAAGCCCGAAGACGCGCTGCTGCACGTCTTTGCCTGAACGCAAACCCGTACTGACAAGGAGACAACTCTCATGAACGCACCCGCCACCCGCAAGCTGACCATGGCCCAGGCCATCTCGGAAGCCATTGCGCAGGAAATGGAACGCGACCCCGAAGTTTTTGTACTTGGTGAAGACGTGGGCAAGTACGGGGGCATCTTCAGCGCCACCGGCGGCCTGCTCGCCAAGTTCGGCAAGGACCGGATCATGGACACGCCGATTTCGGAAACCGGCTTCATTGGCACGGCCATCGGCGCCGCGGCCGCAGGCATGCGCCCCATCGCCGAGTTGATGTTCGTCGACTTCTTCGGCGTCTGCATGGACATGATCTACAACCACATGGCCAAGAACATCTACATGTCCGGCGGCAACATC
>NZ_LDUG01000082.1:833-1244 GCF_001530125.1 Thiobacillus denitrificans
AGGCATCATGGGCCTGCCCTGGATGTCGTACTTCGAGGGCAGCACCAACGAAGTGCCCGAAGCACCTTATGCCATTCCATTCGGCCAGGCCCGGGTGGTGCGCGAAGGCTCGGACCTGACCATCGTGACGCTGAGCCAGATGGTGCAAAAGGCTGTGATCGCCTCCGACGAACTGGACCGCGAAGGCATCAGCGCCGAGATCATCGACCTGCGCACTATCGTGCCGCTGGACCGCGCCGCCGTGCTGGCCTCGGTGCGCAAGACCGGCCGGCTGCTGATTGCCGACGAGGATTACCTGAGCTTTGGACTCTCGGGCGAAATCTCGGCCCTGATTGCCGAAAACCTCGACACCGTACCGCTGAAAGCACCCGTGCGCCGCCTGGCCGTGCCCGACGTGCCCATTCCCTATAG
>NZ_LDUG01000083.1 GCF_001530125.1 Thiobacillus denitrificans
GAACTATTTCCTGGTCAGCGACGCGCAAAAATTCCTGGACTCGATTGCCGATGTGTTCGCACGCGTCGTCGAGGAAACCGGCAGTATTGCCGGCGGCGCGATATCCACCCAGCGACTGACATCGTCCGAAGCTGCAGGGGTGTTCCAGGCCCGCTTCAACCCGGTTGCTAACTACTGGAGCGGGCGGGTCATCAAGTACCCACTGTCCTTGTCCGCGGATAACAGCATCGTGATCGGGTCGACCCCCATCTGGGAAGCTGGCCAAGTCCTGACCACGGCCACCAAAATCGACCACGGCGTCAATCGCAACATCGTGATCGGGCCACCCTTGGGGCGCCAGGGCACCGACTCGCCCACGCCTTTCCTGTGGGATGATCTGGTGCAAGCGCACAAGGACGCGTTGAACAGCACGCCAGCCGGTGTGTTTGATACCTTGGGCGACAAGCGCGTGAAATACCTGCGCGGTGATCAGCGCGACGAGATTTCTTCCGCCAACCCGACGGCTCCATTCCGCCCCCGCGACATCGTGCTGGGCGATATCATCAACAGCGGCCTCGTCTACCTGGGAAAGCCTTCCTCAGGCACCTCCGGCGCGGATTACCGCACGTTCTACGACGCCAACAAGAGTCGCAAGCCCGTGGTCTTCGTCAACGCCAACGATGGCATGCTGCACGCTTTTTACGACCTGGATGGCAAAGAGGCCTTTGCCTATGTGCCGGGCTTCCTTTCCGGGCGCCTGAAGCTGCTGCCGGACCAGGACTATAGCCACAACAGCTTTGCCGATGCCACGCCGGTGGTTGCCGAGGCCTACTTCGGCAGCAAATGGCGCACGACGCTGGTGTCCGGGGTCGGCGGTG
>NZ_LDUG01000084.1 GCF_001530125.1 Thiobacillus denitrificans
GCCCGGCCTGGCGCGTGAAAGTGCTCACCCCGCAGGGTGAAGTCAAAGTGATCCTGATCGACGCCGCCAGCGGGCGCACGCTCTAGACGAGTCCGAGGCTTGGGGCTCCATGCGCTTGCTGTTGATTGAGGACGACCCGGTATTGCGACTTGGCCTGAAGCGCCAACTTGAAGCGGATGGCTACCGTGTCGATATCGCCGCCGACGGCGAGGATGGCTTGTTTCAGGCTAGAGAGTACCCGTTGGACTTGGCTATCGTGGACCTGGGGCTACCCAAGGTGAACGGCCTGACGGTGGTGCAGACGCTGCGCGCCGAGGGCCGAACCCTGCCTATTCTGATCCTGACCGCACGCGGCAGCTGGCAGGACAAAGTGCGGGGCCTGGAAGCGGGCGCCGACGACTATCTGGTCAAACCGTTTGAGTACCCGGAACTGGCGGCGCGCGTCAAGGCGTTGCTGCGACGCTCGCTCAAGGCCACGTCGGATGTGCTCCAACTGGGCGCGCTGAGCATCGACTTTTCTGCCCAGAGCGCCCGGCTGGGTGAGGTGGCTCTGGAGCTGACCACCTTCGAGTACCGGGTGCTTGAATACCTGGTGCGCGAGCGCGCCCGGGTGGTGAGCAAGCAAGAGCTGTCTGGCTACCTGTACCCGCACGATGAAGACCGTGACAGCAATGTGCTGGAAGTTCTGGTGGGGCGGCTGCGGCGCAAACTCGACCCGCAGGGTCTGCTTGCGCCGATTGAAACCCTGCGCGGGCGCGGTTACCGCTTCGTGC
>NZ_LDUG01000085.1 GCF_001530125.1 Thiobacillus denitrificans
CTCGGTCAAGGTCAACGCGGTGGTGTTCTTCCGCGTGGTCGATCCGCAGAAGGCGATCATCCAGGTCGAGGACTACCTGATGGCCACCAGCCAGATCGCTCAGACCACCTTGCGCGTGGTGCTCGGCAAGCATGAGCTTGACGAGATGCTGGCCGAACGCGAGCGGCTGAACCTGGACGTGCAGCAGATCCTCGACTCACAGACCGACGCCTGGGGCATCAAGGTCACCAACGTCGAGATCAAGCACATCGACCTGAACGAATCGATGGTGCGCGCCATCGCGCGCCAGGCCGAAGCCGAGCGCGAGCGCCGCGCCAAGGTCATTCATGCCGAGGGTGAAAAGCAGGCGGCGGTGGCGCTCCTGGAGGCCGCGCAAATGCTGGCGCAGCAGCCCGAAGCCATGCAGCTGCGCTACCTGCAGACCATGACGCAGGTGGCCGGTGACAGGGCCTCGACGATCGTGTTTCCGCTGCCGATGGATCTGCTGGGCAGGCTGCTGGACAAGGAGCGGCCTGTCGTTGATCGCCGCTGATGCCCGCAGCTTCACCCGTCAGGTACAAAGGGCTCGGCGCTGTTCCGTACGCGAGCCCATTCAATTCATGTGTGGATAAGTGTTCATCCCCGTCAGGAAGGCCGTCATGAGTGTGCGCAACCTTGAATACCTGTTTCGGCCCAGGTCGGTCGCCGTGATCGGTGCCTCCGACCGGCCGCAGAGCATTGGGGCGACCGTGATGCGCAACCTGCTGGAAGGCGGCTTTGCCGGACCGATCTGGCCGGTCAACCC
>NZ_LDUG01000086.1 GCF_001530125.1 Thiobacillus denitrificans
GCTGATCTCCCTGTGGCGGCCATTGCCGTGCCTGCGCCGCAGGTTGCCGCCGTCGCCGCGCCCGCAGCAGCTGCAAATGCCAAAGAGTCCAATTCGATCCGGGTAGACGTTGAAAAGGTTGACCAGATCATCAATCTGGTGGGTGAACTGGTGATTACCCAGTCGATGTTGACGCAAACCGCATCGACGCTGGACCCGGTCCTGCACGAGCGCTTGCTGAGCGGCATGGGGCATCTGGAACGCAATGCGCGCGACCTGCAGGAATCGGTCATGTCCATCCGCATGATGCCGATGGACTACGTGTTCAGCCGCTTTCCGCGCCTGATACGCGACCTGTCGGCCAAGCTGGGCAAACAGGTGCAGCTGGTAACGGTTGGCAAAGAAACCGAGCTGGATAAAAGCCTGATCGAGCGCATCATTGACCCGATCACTCACCTGGTACGCAACAGCCTTGACCACGGCATTGAGACGCCGGAACAGCGCGCCTTCGCCGGCAAAGACCCGGTAGGCCAGTTGACGCTTTCAGCCCAGCATCAAGGCGGCAGCATCGTGATCGAGGTCAAGGACGATGGTGGTGGCCTGGTACGGGAAAAAATTCTGGCCAAGGCGAATCAGCAAGGCATGGCGATCAGCGAAACCGCCTCTGACGATGAGGTCTGGCAACTGATTTTTGCACCGGGTTTTTCGACGGCAGAAGCCGTTACCGACGTCTCCGGTCGTGGCGTCGGCATGGATGTGGTCAAGCGCAATATTCAGGAAATGGGTGGCCATGTTGAAATCGCTTCCACGCAAGGCAAGGGCACCAGGATCAGGATCGTGCTGCCCTTGACGCTGGCCATTCTCAATGGCATGTCGGTCAAGGTCGGTGGCGAGGTTTACATCCTGCCACTGAATTACGTCATCGAATCCTTGCAGCCGCATGCCAGGGATCTTCATGACATCACAGCCGATGAGCAGGTCATGCATGTGCGGGGCGAGTACCTGGCGCTGCTTGAATTGCACAAACTTTTCCAGGTCGCCGACGCGGTGCAGGACCCGACGCAGGGCATCGTGGTGATTGTGCAGGCCGAAGGAACGCGTTTTGCGCTGCTGGTGGATCAACTGGTGGGCCAGCATCAGGTGGTGGTGAAAAATCTTGAAACCAACTACCGCAAGGTGCCGGGGATTTCGGCCGCAACGATTCTGGGTGATGGCAATGTGGCCCTGATTATTGATGTGGCCGCGATGCAGCGGACGAATCGCGAAAAAGTAGCTCAGCTAAGGCAAGGCTGAACCAGTCCGCCCCCGCACCCAGAGCCACCA
>NZ_LDUG01000009.1 GCF_001530125.1 Thiobacillus denitrificans
TACACCATGGATTACTCCGAAATGCTGTTGTATCACGTGCAAACCGGCGCGGAGTTTACTGTAGGCAGTGTCGAAGTGCCGCTGGCGGAAGCCAGTGCCTTCGGGGTGATGTCGGTGGATGCAGATATGCGCATTACCCGCTTTACCGAAAAACCCGCCAACCCGGAGCCGGTTCCCGGCAAGCCCGGCATGGCGCTGGTGTCGATGGGCATTTACATTTTTTCCAAGGATTTTCTGTACAAAGCCCTGGTGGACGATGCAGGCAAAATGCAGTCCTCGCACGATTTTGGCAAAGACATTATTCCCGAGAACATTGCCGACGCGCGCGCGATGGCGTTTCCTTTCCGCACCGATAAAGGCGAGCCGGGTTACTGGCGCGATGTCGGCACGGTGTATTCCTACTGGCAAACCAATATGGAACTGTGTGCGATTGATCCAGAACTCAATCTGTATAACCACGACTGGCCCATCTGGACCTACCAGCCGCAATATCCGCCAGCCAAGTTCATTTTTGACGATGACGACCGCCGCGGCGAGGCGATCGATTCGCTGATTGCGGGTGGCTGCATCCTGTCGGGCGCGCGGGTCAAACGCTCGGTGCTGTTTTTCGCCACCACGGTGGAAAGCTGCAGCCTGATCAAGGACAGCGTAATCTTGCCCAAGGTGAATATTGGCCGCAACTGCCGGATCACTCGGGCCATTATCGACAAGAGCTGTGTAATCCCGGATGGCACCGTCATCGGCGAAGACCTGGTCGAGGACGCTAAGCGTTTCCATGTGACCCAGGAGGGCATTGTATTGGTGACCATGGCCATGCTCGGGCAGATTTTGTATCCGAGATTGCATAGCAGCCATGACTACAACTGAATCACATCACGCCGATCAACCCAGAGTCAAAAAGCTCAATGTCGTGTTGTGCTGGCACATGCACCAGCCGTATTACCGTGAAGGGCTCGCGGGCGCCTATCACCTGCCGTGGGTTTACTTGCACGGCATCAAGGATTACAGCGACATGGCCGCGCATCTGGAACGCTGCCCGGCAATGCGCGCAGTCGTGAATTTTGCGCCGGTGCTGCTGGAGCAACTCGATGATTACGCTCAGCAGCTCGACGCCATGCTCAAAACCGGGGTGCCAACTCAGGATCACATGTTGAATTTTCTGGCCGGTATCGAGCCGATTCCAACGGATGCCGCCGCGCGGCTGGCGCTGATCCAGGCCTGCCAGCGTTGCCACGCGCCGCGCATGATCCACCCGCATCCTGCTTTTCATCGCTTGTTGCGCATGATAGGCGCGACCGATGAGGCGGGCATCGGCATCCATGGCATGCAATGGCACCTGAGCTATCTGAGCGAGCAGTATTTTCTGGATTTGCTCACCTGGTATCACCTCGCCTGGCTTGGCCATTCCTTGAAACAAACGCCGTTGGCGCAGCGACTGCTGACACAGGAACAGGATTATTCGGCAGTGGATCGGCGCGAACTGCTAAGCCTGATGCAGGGGTGTCTGGCAGGACTGATTCCTCGTTACCGTGTGCTGGCTGATCGTGGACAGATCGAATTGTCGGTGACGCCTTATGGCCATCCCATCGTGCCTTTGCTCAACGATTTCAGGAATATGCGCGATGCGCAGCCGGACGCGCCCGCGCCGACGGCTGACGGTTATCCCGGGGGCGCGGAGCGTTCGCGCTGGCATTTGCAGGAAGGGATCGCCGTATTCGAACACTATTTTGGCCGCAAGCCGCAAGGCGTATGGCTGTCCGAAGGCGGCGTCAGCCGCGATGCGCTGACGCAACTCGATGAATTCGAAATCCGCTGGACCGCGTCGGGCGAAGGCGTATGGCGCCATAGTTTTGCGCAATCCGGCAGCACCGATGCGGAGCTCGCCAGCAAGCACAGTCTGTTTTCTCCAGCACAGGTCGACGGCACTCAGACCCGATTGTTTTTCCGCGACGATGGTCTGTCCGACCTGATCGGTTTCAAATACAGTGACTGGCATTCTGACGATGCCGTGGGCGATTTCATTCAGCATCTGGAAAACATTGCCGCGCTGTGGGGCGACAAGGCGGACAAGAAAGTCGTCTCGGTCATTCTGGATGGCGAAAACGCCTGGGAGTATTACCCGGACAACGGCCATTTCTTTCTCGACGCGCTGTATTGCGCATTGTCAAAGCACACCGCCTTGCGCATGACGACCTTTGCCGAACAAGCCAAGAATGCGCCCGCCATTCCCCTGAAACATCTGTCGGCAGGCAGTTGGGTGTACGGCAGTTTTTCCACCTGGATCGGTTCCGACGACAAGAATCGCGGCTGGGATTACCTGGTCGCGGCCAAGCGGGCCTATGACCGTGTGGTCGCGGCAGGCAGCCTGAATTCCGAGCAACTCGCGCTGGCCACGCGGCAGCTTGGGGTGTGCGAAGGCTCGGACTGGTTCTGGTGGTTTGGCGACTACAACCCGTCCGGCAGCGTCAGCGACTTTGAGCAACTGTTTCGCACCCAGTTACGTATGCTGTATCGCTTGATCGGTGTTGTGCCGCCGCCGCAACTCGAGGTCGAGCTGTCGCACGGGGGTGGCCGGGCCGCGAATGCCGGCACCATGCGCAGGAACGTCGGATGAGCGCGCAACGCTCCGCGTTTATTGGTCGGGTCAATAGGGCGTGCGGCTGATGAGCCTGTTCAACTCCGGTCAGCGCCGTGCGGGCATTTTGCTGCACCCGACTTCGCTGCCGTCTGGCACGCTGACGGACGCGCTGCCATGGCTGGATTTTTTGCAGGCGAGCGGCTGCACGCTGTGGCAGATGCTGCCGCTGGGTGTGCCCATCACCGGCTTGTCGCCCTATCAGTGCGCGTCGGCGTTTGCGGTCAACCCGGCGCTGTTTCCCAAGACGCGTGCCGATATGCGCAGCTTTCCCCGCTGGCGTCGCGCGCAGCAACGCTGGCTGGATGATTACGCGCGTTTCATGGTGATCAAGCGCTTGCAAAATGGCGCGTGCTGGGTCGATTGGCCTGAGTCTTTACGTCAGCGCGAGCCGCAGGCACTGTCGGCATTTGACCGGCTTCATGAAGAAGCGCTGGTCGCAGTGATGACCGAGCAATATCACGCCTATTCGCACTGGCAGGGTATACGGCAGGCGGCGCATGCGCGCGGCATCGCCTTGTTTGGCGACATGCCGATTTTTGTTGCGCACGACAGCGCCGATGTATGGGCGCATCCTCAGCGTTTTTTGCTGGATGACGCGGGCAGGCCGACCGTGGTGGCGGGCGTGCCGCCGGATTATTTTTCAGCAGCCGGGCAGCGCTGGGGCAACCCGCACTACAACTGGGCGGTGATGCGGGACGAGGGCTTTAGCTGGTGGCTTGATCGACTGCGCTACCATTTTAAATGGTTTGATCTGGTGCGCATCGATCATTTCCGCGGCCTCGCCGCAGCATGGACTATCCCGGCAGCAGACGACACGGCGGTCAACGGCAGTTGGCAGCCCGTGCCGGGTGCCGAGTTACTGAAAAAACTCAAAGACGAAATGGGTGAAATCCCCCTGGTCGCAGAAGACCTCGGGGTAATTACCCCGGATGTGACGGCGCTGCGCCGCGATTTTCATTTGCCCGGCATGGCGGTGCTGCAATTTGCGTTTGACGGGCATGCCGACAATCCGCACAAACCTGAAAACGTCGGTGAGGATATCGTGTATTACACCGGCACCCACGACAACGACACGACGCTGGGCTGGTTTGCCAGCCTGCCGGAGGAGGTGCAGCACCCGATTCAGCAGCAATTGAACGCGGCTGACGCCGACCAGGTGCTCGACGCCATGCAGGCAAGCGTTCTGGCGAGCCGCGCAACGCTGGCGATCTTGCCGATGCAGGATGTGCTGCGTCTGGGTAGCGAAGCCCGGATGAATACACCGGGGACGTCTGAGGGCAACTGGCGCTGGCGTTTTCAATGGGACATGCTGGTGCCTGAACTGGCATCCTGTTTGCATGAACAATTAGAGAAAACCGCTCGATGCGAGACAAGAAATCCGTCATGAATGTACCCGAATCCACCCCCGCCAAAAAGCCGGTCAGTCGTTTGCCTGCCATCAGTGCGCCCATCATGCGCGTCCAGACTGGCACGCACCACGATCCGTTCGAAGTGCTGGGCTGGCATGTTGAAACGGATGGGTCAAGCATCCTGCGCGCGTTCTTGCCTATGGCCGAAGCGGTGGAAGCCGAAGGCCTGCGCATGAGTCGCGTCGTCGGCACCGATTGCTTCGAACTCAAGCTGGGCACGGGCGTGGCGCATGATCCACACCCGCTGTTGCGCTGGCAGGACAAGCAGGTGGGCGCGTGGCACAGCACGCTCAGCCCCTACAGCTTTGAGCCGCAATTGGGCGAACTGGATATTTATCTGCTGGGTGAAGGCCGCCATATGCAGGCCTGGCAGGTATTGGGGGCGCGGCTTAAAATCATAGACGGCATCGCAGGCTGCCTGTTTGCAGTATGGGCGCCGGCGGTGCAGCGGGTCAGCGTGATTGGTGATTTCAACGTCTGGGACGGCCGCCGCCACCCGATGCGCTGTCGCGGCGACGGGGGCATCTGGGAGCTATTCATCCCCGGCCTTGCGGCAGGCGAAGCGTACAAATACGAAATCCTCAGCGCGCAGGGTCAACTGGTCAAAAAGA
The DNA here is from genome assembly GCF_001530125.1 of Thiobacillus denitrificans. GTDB lineage: Bacteria > Pseudomonadota > Gammaproteobacteria > Burkholderiales > Thiobacillaceae > Thiobacillus > Thiobacillus denitrificans_C. The sequence goes on from NZ_LDUG01000009.1 coordinate 4,659, forward strand.
CCGATCCTTACGCGCGCCAGATGTTTCCGCGCCCCGAGACCACCAGCGCGATTCCCGCCGAGCTTGGCCGGGTGTGGCAGGACGGCGACTGGATGACGGCCCGCGCCGGATTCGACTGGCAGCACCAACCGATCAGCATTTACGAATTGCACGCCGGGTCGTGGCGGCGTCACGCCGATGGCAGCTTTTATTCCTGGGACGAACTGGCCGCCAAGCTGATTCCCTATGTGCTGGAACTTGGCTACACCCATATCGAGTTGCTGCCGATTACCGAGCATCCGCTGGACGCGTCGTGGGGCTATCAGGTGTCGGGCTATTACGCGCCGACCGCGCGCTACGGCTCGCCGGAAGCGTTCCGCCGTTTTGTCGATTCCTGTCACCAGCACCAGCTCGGCGTGATTCTCGACTGGGTGCCGGCGCATTTCCCCAAAGACGATTTTGCGCTGGCGCGGTTTACCGGCGAGGCGCTATACGAACACGACGACCCGCGTCGCGGCGAGCATCAGGATTGGGGCACGCTGATTTTCAACTATGGCCGCAACGAGGTTAAAAACTTTCTGATTGCCAACGCGCTGTACTGGCTGGAAGAGTTTCACATCGATGGCCTGCGGGTCGATGCGGTGGCGTCGATGCTGTATCTGGATTATTCGCGGCGCGAGGGCGAGTGGCTGCCAAATCAATACGGCGGGCGCGAAAACATTGAAGCGATTGCTTTCCTGCGCGAGCTGAATGTTGAGGTACACGGTCGCCACCCTGGCGTGCTGACCTTTGCCGAAGAGTCCACGGCCTGGCCCGCGGTGTCGCGCGCGGTGGAGTTGGGGGGCTTGGGTTTTTCGATGAAGTGGAATATGGGCTGGATGAACGACAGCCTGGCGTATTTCGAACAAGACGCGGTGTATCGAAAATATCAACACAACCAGTTGACCTTCAGCCAGATGTACGCGTGGAGCGAAAACTTCGTGCTGCCGTTGTCGCACGACGAAGTGGTGCACATGAAAAAAAGCCTGCTCGATAAAATGCCGGGCGACGTGTGGCAGCGCTTCGCCAACCTGCGGCTGTTCTACGCCTGGCAATATGGTCACCCCGGCAAGAAGCTGATGTTCATGGGCAGCGAATTCGGGCAGTGGAACGAATGGTCTGAAAAGGGCGAACTCGACTGGGCGCTGCTGGAATTCCCTGCACACGACAGCCTGCGGCGGCTATTGGGGGACCTCAACCGCTTGTATCGAACCGAGCCCGCATTGCACGATTTTGATTTCGATCCGCGCGGCTTTCGCTGGATCGATTGTCACGACGCCGATCAGTCGGTGCTGAGCTTTGTGCGGCAAGGCAAGTCGCCCGCTGCGCAAATGATCGTACTGCTGAATTTCACCCCGGTGACACGGTTCGGCTATCGCGTCGGCGTGCCTTCCGGACATTTGTGGCACGAGGTGCTGAATACCGATTCCGAGTTTTATGGCGGCAGCAATATCGGTAATAGCGGTGCAGTTCTGCCCCAGGCGATTCCGTGGATGGGATTCGAACATTCGTTTGAAGTGACGCTGCCGCCGCTAGCGGCGGTATTTTTCAAAGTGTCGCCCTGATAAGCAAAAAATCAACAACGAAGCACGAAGCGATGAAAGTTTTATTTGTGGCGAGTGAAGCCTACCCTCTGATTAAAACAGGCGGCCTGGGCGATGTGGTACACAGCCTTCCGCATGCCTTGCACGGGCGGGGGCTGGATATTCGCCTGGTGCTGCCGGGTTATCGTGCGCTGCTGCATCAACTTGATCAGGTGCGCATTCTCGGCTGGCTGGATGTGCGCGGCGCGGAGGGCATCCATAGCGCGCGCATTCTGGAAACGCGGCATCCCGATTTTGCGTTTCCGCTATGGGTGGTGGATTGCCCGCCCTTGTTTGATCGCGTCGGCAATCCGTATGTATGCGCGCCCGGGCAGGACTGGCTGGACAACGCTGAACGCTTTACCGTATTTTCGCGGGTGGCGGCATTGCTGGGGCAGGATGCACTGAACCTTGGCTGGCAGCCCGAAGTAGTGCATCTGCATGACTGGCAAACCGGGCTGACTGCGGCATTTTTACACGAGCAAAGCAATCGCCCGAAAACGGTATTCACCATTCACAACCTGGCCTACGGCGGCTATTTTTCACATGGCGATTTTGTCCGGCTGCAACTGCCCAGCCATTGGTGGACGTCCGAAGGTGTGGAGTTTCATGGCGGCTTTTCCATGTTGAAAGCCGGCATCGTTTATGCCGATGCGGTGACGACCGTCAGCCCGACTTACGCCCGGGAAATCTGCACCCCGGAGTTTGGCCACGGCCTCGAGGGTTTGCTGCAATCGCGCCAGTCCAAGCTGCAGGGCATTTTGAATGGCATCGATACCCGTGTGTGGAATCCGGCTACGGATACGCACTTGCCTGCGCATTATTCTGCAAGCCGAATTAATCCTGGAAAAAAGCACAACAAGCGGGCGCTGCTGGAGCGTTTTCTGGGCACAACCAGCGATAGCCAGCTGACCGCGCCGGTGCTGGGGCTGGTAGGACGGCTGGTCGAACAAAAGGGGGTGGACTGGGTGCTTGCCGCGATGACGATCCTGCTCGTCGAGACCGACGCGCGTTTCGTGCTGCTGGGCAGCGGCCAGGTGGCGTACGAACAGAAGCTGACCCGGCTGGCCAAAAAGCATCCGGATCGCGTGTTCGTCAAGATCGGCTACGACGAGGCGCTGGCGCACCAGATCGAGGCCGGCGCTGACCTGTTCCTGATGCCGTCGCGCTTTGAGCCGTGCGGGCTGAACCAGATGTACAGCCTGCGCTACGGCACGCCGCCCGTGGTTTACAAAACCGGCGGACTCGCCGACACCGTAGTCGATGCGAACGAGACGACGCTCGCCGATGGCAGCGCGACCGGTTTCGTGTTCGATACGCCCGATGTCGCCGCGTTTCTCACCGCCATTCGCCGCGCACTGGAACTCATGCGCCAGCCCGCCCGGTGGCGGTGCTTGCAACAGACGGGGATGCGGCAGACATTTGATTGGAACGAAAGCGCTGCGCATTATCTGGCGCTATACCAGACTTAGGAGGATTGCACCATGTGGGCCAACAAATCGAATGATCCCAACTTGCCACTGAGCCTGAACAGGCTCGATTGCAACGGCGAATCGATAGGTAAAGATTTCCATCATTATCTCTCCTGCCATTTAGGGCGATTTCAGGATGGACCGCCGGTGTATTTTTATCACGCGCTGGCTTACGCGCTGCGCAACCGCATCATGCCGGACTGGAGCAGGACAGCAGCTGGGGTAGGCAGCGTACCGGGCGTGCGCCGCGCGTACTACTTATCGCTGGAATTCCTGATGGGGCGCGCACTCGGCAACACCCTGCTGAACCTGGGGATCACGAACGAGACCGAGCAAGCGATGCTCGACTACAGTTTGAAGCTGGAAGAAATCTGTGAGCATGAGACTGACGCGGGTCTGGGCAATGGCGGTCTGGGGCGGCTGGCTGCGTGTTTCATGGACAGTTGCGCCACGCTGCAATTGCCCGTGATGGGATACGGCATACGTTACGAATACGGCATGTTCCGTCAGCACATTGAAGATGGCCATCAAATAGAAGATCCCGATCACTGGTTGCGCGACGGCAACCCGTGGGAGGTTGAGCGCAGTGAATATACCCAGCGCGTGCACTTCGGTGGCAGGAGCGACGCCTATCATGATGCGCAAGGGGTCTTGAGAATGCATTGGGTGGACACCTGCGATGTGCTGGCAGTGCCTTACGACATGCCGATTGTGGGGTATCGCAATCACACCGTGAATACGCTGCGCTTGTGGAGAGCGACCGCGACGGATGAATTTGACCTGAGCGAATTCAACGCCGGCAGCTACACTGAATCGGTGCGAGACAAGAACAATGCCGAGCACATCACCATGGTGCTGTACCCCAATGACATCAGCGAAAACGGCAAGGAGTTGCGCTTGCGCCAGCAGTATTTCCTGGCCTCGGCCAGCCTCAAGGATGTGTTGCGGCGCTGGCAGTCGCTGGGGCATGTCGAGTTCGCCCAGTTCGCCCAGGACAACGTATTTCAGATGAACGACACGCATCCAACCATCGCCGTGGCGGAGTTGATGCGTATCCTGCTGGACGAAAAAGGCGTGTCCTGGGGGCTGGCCTGGGACATCACCACCCGCTGCATGGCCTACACCAACCATACCTTGTTGCCGGAAGCGCTGGAGAAATGGCCGGTCAGCCTGTTCGAACGCTTGCTGCCGCGTCTGCTGGAGATTATTTACGAAATCAACGCGCATTTCCTGCGCGAGGTGTCGCTGAAATGGCCGGGCGATGTCGACCGCCAGCGCCGCATGTCGATCATCGAGGAGGGTGAGGTGCGCCATGTGCGCATGGCCTGGCTCGCCATCGTCGGCAGTTTTTCGATCAATGGCGTGGCGGCGCTACATTCGCAACTGCTGAAGGAAGGGCTGTTCCGCGACTTTGTCGATCTGTGGCCGGGCAAATTCAACAATAAAACCAACGGTGTCACCCCGCGCCGCTGGCTAGCGCACGCCAACCCCGGCATGAGTGCGCTGATCAGCTCAAGAATCGGCGAGGACTGGGTGGCCGATCTGACGCAACTGGAAAAGCTCAAGCCGCTGGCAGATCTGGAAAACAAGGCATTTCACGCCGACTGGCACGCGACCAAGCACGCCAACAAGGAACGCCTCGCTGCGCTGGTCAGGGCCGAGTGTGGGGTGACGTTCGACCCGGCGGCGCTGTTCGACGTGCAGGTCAAGCGCATCCACGAATACAAGCGGCAACTGCTCAACGTGCTGCACGTGATTCACCTGTACAAGCGCATCAAGCACGGGCATCTGGACGGCTGGGCCGACCGCTGCGTGCTGATCGGCGGCAAGGCTGCGCCGGGCTACGCGATGGCCAAACGCATCATCAAACTCGTCAACAGCGTGGCCGACGTGGTGAATAACGACCCCGATGTCGATGGCCGCCTGAAAGTCGCGTTTCTGCCCAACTACCGGGTGTCGAGCATGGAAATTATTGCGCCTGCGACCGACCTCTCCGAGCAGATTTCCACCGCGGGCAAGGAGGCGTCCGGCACCGGAAACATGAAGTTCATGATGAATGGCGCCGCGACGATCGGCACCTACGACGGCGCAAATATCGAAATTCTGGAAGCGGTGGGCGAAGACAATTTCTTTTTGTTCGGCCTGCGTGCGAACGACGTTGAAGCGCTGCGCGGCCACTATCAACCCCAGACCTATATCGACGCCGACAGCGACCTGCGCGAAGTGATTGACCTGCTGGCTGCGGGCCACTTCAATCCCTGTGAACCGGGCATATTCGACATGATTCTGGACGCCGTCCGGAGTCCGCACGACCCGTGGATGACGCTGGCTGATTTTCGGGCTTATGTGGATGCACAACAGCAAGTGGCGCGCGCGTGGCAGGATCAGGCCAGCTGGACGCGCATGAGCATCCTCAATACCGCCTCCAGCGGATTTTTCTCGACTGACCGCACCATGCAGGAATACAACCGCGATATCTGGAAGCTTCAGCCCTTACCGCATTAACTGGCTGAGCGGCGAGCCGCTGCCGCGCATCTGCTGAGCCCGCACGCCGCGCCAACGCCCCGCCAATCGTCTACGAGTTGACGTGGCGCAATGACCCGGCCGCGCCAGCAGCTATGTTGAACGGGTGCATTCATGCGCTCGTGACACGGTCGCTGCACCTCCCCTTTCAATCACAGGAGAGTCGAAATGCAGCAGCAACATGCAATGACCGAGACCGCAAATTGCAGAGCGCAGAGGAGGAACATCCCTCCAAAGCAGGAACCTGATGAGCCCGTCCGCACAGTCCAGCCGGCGCCGGCCGCTGAGCGTGAACAAGCCATTCGCGAGACCGCCTACGCCTGCTACGAGGCGCGCGGCTGTGTCGATGGAGATGAGCTGGATGACTGGCTGAAGGCCGAGGCCGGCTACCCGAGGCTGCATGCGCTGGACGGTATCGTGTCCTACCTGACCCGTCCGGGCGATGCCCGGCGTGATCGGCAAGAGTGCCCGCATTGACCTGTCCTCCCTTCCGACCGCTGGATCAGCCGGCATCACCCCGTGTGGCCATGAGGCCGCACGGCCGCCCGAAGGGCGAATTCCCGCCTGGCGGGACGGCGCGCAGTGCCAAGGGTGCACCCATGAGCACCGGCATGCGCTCCAGCTGCCTTTCGCGACAAACGCTCATGGCTGGCAGCGTCGGCCGCCTCGCCGCCCTTCTGCTGCTGCTCGCCCTCGTCGTGCTGGCGCCGGGCTGCGCGGCGCAGTTGAGTCCCGGCGCAGCGCCGGCGGTGGATGCGCAGGCGACGATGCATCGCGTCCTCGTCGTGCGTCACGGCTGGCACAGCGGCATCGTCGTGCGCGCCGCTGAGGTGCCCGAGCACGCCTGGCCGGCGCGGCGCGAGTTCGTCGGCGCCGAGCATCTCGAGGTGGGCTGGGGCGACCGCGCGTATTACCAGGCAGCCGATCCGTCGGTGTGGCTCGGGCTGCGCGCGCTGCTGTGGCCGACTGCGGGCGTGCTGCACATGGTGGCCTTCAGCGGCCCGGTTGAGCACTACTTCGCGTCCGCCGAGATCGTCGCCCTGCAGATCACGCCGCAGGGTTTCGCGCGGCTGGTCGCCGCCATTTCGGCCAGCCACGAACTGGACGCCACCGGCCGACCGATCCCGCTCGGGCCGGGGCTTTACGGCACGAGTCGCTTCTACGCCTCGCGCGAAGCATTCCATCTGTTCGCAACCTGCAATGTCTGGATCGCCGCCATGCTGCGCGAGGCGGGCGTGCCGGTCAGTCCCACGCTGTCGCAGACCGCGGGCGCGCTGTTCGCGCAACTGCGCCGCCATGGCCAGGTGATCCGGCCGGCGCCGTGAGACACAGGCCCGGTTATCCCTCCCACGCGTTCAGCGCGCCTGTGACGCACCGGGGGCCGGGTTGCGCAAGCGCAGCATGCGAACCGCCCAAGCGGCAGCCACGGCGGCCAGCACATGCTTCACGCTGTGGCCGCTGATCCAGCCGCCGGCCGCGAAGACCTCTTGATCCAGGCGTTCCGCCACCAGCGCGGTGGCGTAGAGGGCCAGCACCACCAACAGGTCGCGGCCGCGCGTGTAGCGCGGCGCAAACAGCCACATCAGCAACGGAATCAGCAGCGCCGGGTAGAAGTGCACCAGGCCGTACAG